>CAYFFG010000004.1:137227-152916 GCA_964342355.1 uncultured Hyphomonadaceae bacterium | reverse complement strand
TGACGGTCGTATTTGTGGTGTGTCAGGTTGAACGATGCGGTGTGGTTGTCACCGATATCAAACTCAAGACCACCGGAAATGCGGAATGTTTCTGATTCACGGTAGCCAATTGCTGAACCCAGCTCGTTGTTGTCGTAGTAACGTGGGTTACCGCCAGCGAGCGCCGGACGGAAAACCAGGTTCGGGATCAGAACCGCTTCGGTTCCAGCAGGCAGTGCGCCTGGGTTCTCAGCAAGGTATGCCGCAAAGCCAGGGTTTGTGCCAGGCACGACAAACCCGCTTGGGCTTCCGCCGACTGCTGGTGAAGGCGCACGTGTCTGCAGGTAAGTTGGAGACGTACGATAGTGCGGAACTTCTGAGTATCCGTAAAGAACGGAGAGATCACCGCGGACAGTGTCAGTAAAGTCAATGTCGAACTGACCGTATAATTGGTGACGTGTCTCTTTGTCTGTCAGCGCGTCAAATGGCGTATACTGAACACGACAACGGCCATCAATAAAACCGCCGAACTCTTCACAAGCTGCGTCTGTTGTCAGGCCAGCGAGGGGACCAGCAGCACCTAATGGCACATAGCTTGTTGGCAGACCGCCGCCTGTCCAACCGCCTTGTGGGTTGTCTTCGTACGGACGGATCGCCCAGTCGCGCTCGTTTGCGAGAAGTTCGCCACGCTCTTGGTAGCCTGCGGCCAATAAGAGCGAGTAGTTGTCGCCCTGCTTGCCGTATGAACCGGAGAAGCCGTAATTGCCGTCGGAACCGTCGATGAATTCGTACTCAGCGTCGACAATAAAGCCTTCCTGGTTGTTACGTGTGATGAAGTTAACAACACCACCGATCGCGTCAGAACCATAGATCGCTGCAGCGCCGTCCTTCAGGATCTCAATCCGGCTAAGCGCAGCGGCTGGGATCATGTTGATGTCGACGTTAGGCACACCGTTACCAGCCTGAACGAGGCGGCGGTTGTTTAAAAGAACGAGTGTGCGGCTTGGGCCAAGACCACGCAGGTTGACCGAAGCGATACCTTCAGCACCTTGAGATGCTGCGTCAAACTGGTTTGAGTCACCAATAACACCGTTGGATACGGAGAGCTGTTTGATGAGTTCGACCGGAGAAGGCGAACCAAGTTTTGACAGTTCTTCTTCAGACAGAACGTCAACAGGCAAAGCTGCGTCTTCAGGCGTGCCGGCAATGATTGAACCGGTGACGACAACAACGTCTAGTTTTTTGCTGTCTTCTGCTTCTTGCGCGACTGCGGCTGACATTGGGCCAAGCGTGGACGCAATAAGGGCTACAGCGCTGCTAGCACGCAGCGCGTGTTTGATAGTCATTCTGATTTCCTCCCAAATACAGATAGCGACTGATTTTTTGAATTCGTCGCTTACCGTCCATAGAGAAGAAGACTTCCCCTTCAGTCAATCCTTTTTGCATAGGTAGTTATGCGGGCATTATAAGGTGTTGTAATTAAATGAGAAAAAATACAACACAGGCGTATTAATTGCAGTTTCGGGGTTCTCTCACCTTCAGCAAAACTGTCGTTAACGACAACAGTAGCAATCCGATGGACAAAACCAGCGCGGGAATCAGTCCAGAAACCGATACAATGACCCCCCCTAACAGCGGCGTAATTGATGCTGTTGTGGTCTCAACTGTTGTCGATAAGGCAAGCCGCATTGGAATGTCGGCGCGTTCGCCAAACTCAAGGACGAGTGTTGTCACGCTCATCATATAACCTGACATGGATGCGCCTAAGGCAAAGAAGGCTAATAAAAAATGCCAGTATGAGCTTGCGATCATCATGATGAAGAAGCCAAAAATCGCGAGGCAGATGGACGCGATAAAGCTGCTGCGGAAGCCATATTTATCGCCAAGGTTTCCCCAGAGTAGATTTGTCAGCGTGTCAGCGCCAAGAAAGGCGAGTGTGAAGACACCAATCGTGGCGCCGTTTGCGTCAACGATATCGGCAGCGTGAATAATACAGAAGGGTAATGCGATGCGGCCAGCGATCGTAAAAGTTTGTGCAATGAGGAAGAATTTGTAATCCGGATTTTCCAGCAGATGCCGAAACTGAGCAAGGCGCATTCTGGCTGCGATTTTAGGCTTGATGCTGGCGCTTTCTGGTTCCTTTAGCAGCATATAAAGAACTGAAAGACCCAAGCTTGTGAGGATGAAGCTCAGTAGGAAAGTCGTCGCATAACCATTTCCGAAAACTTCGGGCTCAATTAGATTTGCCCCAGCCCAATATGATAAAAGCGCAGCAATGGCGCCGCCGACCATGTTTCGCCAAGCCTGAAGGCGACCACGTTTGCGAATGGGAATAACTTTGGCAAGCAGAACCTGGAAGGCGACCCGTTGAGAGCCGGTGAAGAAACCGAGCAAGAACAAAAAGATAAATGTCGAAACAATAAGCGCCGAGCCAGTGAGAAACCATCCGGCAAGCGCCAGTCCCAGCATCTGGACGCGCATCATCATGCCGATATGGAGCGCTGCGGGCAGGACGAGTTTTTTTTGTTCAATCTGGGTTGCGCCAAGAATAGGGGACATCACGCCTCCCAACTGAAGCAGTGATTGTCCAAATCCAACCCAGAACGCCGAGCCTGTGATCAGGTTGAGATAGGCTGGCACAAATGTCGGTGCGTAAATGAGGCGAAACCCCGTCATGCCCAACATGCCGTGGGCAAAGTGCGCTATAAAATTGCGCGTCAGATTATCGTGAACGAAAACGTCAATTTCTCTTTCGCGCGCCGCAAGTTTGTCCTGCTGGGAGAGCGAAGAGCTGTCCAAGCTTGTGTCATTTGGGCCTTCGTCGGGTACGCTCATCCTGGGTGCTCATGGATATCTTCTTAGTCCGTTCATTTACGAAAATGCCGGACTAAGAAGTTAAAGTTGGCCGCGTTGATTTAGACGTTCGCGGTTGCGGTCTCACTGGGGTCTTTGTCAGGATCGACACTTGGTGTTTCATCGCGCTTGCGCACTTCTTCAAGGTTGGCCTCGTGGCTTTCCTTACTGATCCGGTAGAAGTACAGGAAGCAGGCGCCGCCCAGATAGAGCACGGCAATTGCGGGGATGTAGAGGAACACCAGATGAGTAATCACCTCGCGTGGCACGTCTGCAGGGTTTGCGCCTGTTGGCATCTGCACAATCGCGAGCAATGCGCCAGCGACCATAATACCCAGACCTGACACACATTTCTGCATGAAGCTGTTAGCTGAATAAAACAGTGCCTCAGAGCGACGTCCTGTGCGCAAGCTTGAATCGTCAATCACATCGCCGATCATTGCGTGCACCAGAATGGCGGATGAGACGCCGCACACATAATACATTGAGTGAACAGCGAAGAAGGTTGGCAGAAGGTAGGGGCTACCGTTTTCCCAGAACAAACCAGCAAACCGCAGGACGTAAGGCGCAATCCCAAACACCACCGCCAACACCGCCAGGATAAATGCGGAGTTTCTTTTACCGAAAGTCCTGGAACAAAGAGGTGCTATTGCAAGTGCAATGGTTGAAGCCACAAGGGATTCCAATACCAGGATGGAAATCTCACGCGGACTGAAGCGCCAGAAAATGTTGCTGAAATAAAGCGTCAGAGCTGAGGTCATTCCGATGGCGGTGTATTTTAGCAGCCCAAAGCCTAAGATCGCCAAGAAACCTTTGTGCGAGAAAGTTTCCACCATAACTTTCAAATTATCCAGCGGGCTGGATTTCGTCTCAGGCTTAGGCGGGACGCGCAGGTATTTGATGCGGTGATGTGTGCCGGCAGTTGAGGCGATGACAGAAGTAATCATGATCACTGAGCCGACGATGCCGAAGGTCCAGTAAGCGCCAGGATTGGTAAGGCCGGCAGGGTATTCAGGTGTCGGTTGTAAAAGGAAATACAGCGCAATAAAGGCAAGTCCCACACCGCCAAAGTAAGCAAAAAAGTAGCGGTAGCTCGCAATCGAGGTGCGATCGTTATAGTCGGTCGCCAACTCAGGTGCGAGCGCAGAGCTCGGGATTTCGTACAGTGTGATAAATGTGCGCACGCCGGATGCTAAGAGTGCGACATAGATGAAGAGTTGCGTATCAGTTAGGCCAGATGGCGGATGCCACAGTAACAGAAAGCTGGCGGCGGCCGGAATCGCGGAGATATACATCAGCGGGTGACGTCGGCCCCACTTTGTCCGCATGTTGTCAGATACTTGACCGATAATTGGGTCGGAAATCGCATCAAGCACGAGAGCGACCATGATGGCGCCGGACACAAGCGTTGCAGGCGCGCCAATCACATAGTTGTAGTAGTAGAGTAGGAATGTGCGGAAGGCGACATCCTTGACCCCATAGGCCATTGAGCCAACACCATATGTCAGCTTGGTTAGGGTTGAAAGTGGGGGAGCAGCAGACATTATCGTGACGCCTCCACCGCGGTTAGACGGCCAAAACGACTTTGAGTCATGGGTGAGCTTCCTCTGAAAGATTTCAACGTGACATTCATCATATTCAAAATGTGTTTGGCGGATTTCCCAAGTAAATTCGAGCGCATGTTTTTAGTCTGCGCCCCCAAATGCAAGTTCGCGCAGTGTTTCGGCAGGGTCGCCATAAAGCGCAATCGCAGCTGAAGTGCGGTTAGGGATGGAACAGTCAGGAAAATTGGGGTCTTCGATACCTTTATAAGCGCGCAAATGCTGCCGGGCGACTGTCACTTTGTGCGCTTCTGTCGGTCCGTCGGCGATGCCCATGACAAATGAACCGATCATTTTACCGCCAAGCTTGGGACCTAGGTGGCAAGCCCAAAGGTCTTGTTGCCGGACGGCTTCCTGCAAGGGGCGTACAAGTTCGTTGCGCTTGGAGTTTTTTGCGTCATACGGGTGGATGCCGAGAAAGGAGAGGGGCTCTACCTTTTCGCGGACAAACGAATCCATCCAGTCGAGTTTCTCTTGAAACTCTGGCTCGGTCTCAAAGTCCCATGCCATGCCTAATTTTCCTCCCGGCGCATCTTTGTGCGCTTTAATACTCGCGTCGGTATTTATCGTTTTTCGATCTAGCATACCGATGTTTTGAAAGCCTTCAAGCGTTCTTCGCTCAATGATGAACAGCTTTAACTGTTGGAAGGCGTATAAATTTGTAACGGCATACCAGATTGTTATCACTCATTCGGCAGCAACAGCCTCTTTGTTGCTCTCTGCCTTCTGGCTTTCTGGAAAGATGATTTTGTCTGCGGCGGATATCTTCAGGACTCCGTCCTCAAGCTCACCTTTACGAAGTGTTTTGCGGTCCCAGAAATAGTCTTGCTCATGAATCCAGGGGAATTCAGCTCCGTGCTTCGGAAGACGGTGGTGCGCTCGCTTGAAATAGCCGGAAATGAAGTTGTTGGATGCGCCGGTCTTTTGAAAATCGGCTTCACTCGCAAGCGGGACCCATTGCTTGGCGCCCTTCTTGTCCATGTATCTGAGGAGACGGCAGGCATATTCTGCAACAAGGTCAACTTTCAGAGTCCAGGATGCGTTTGTGTATCCTGAGAAGTAAATCAGGTTCGGAATGTTGGAATACATGAACCCTTTGTAGATCAGGAGCTTGCCCGGATCGACGTTTTGACCATCAACGGAAACGTCAATACCGCCCATGAATTCTAAAACAAGACCTGTCGCTGTGACGATTATGTCGGCTTCAATATGCTCGCCGTCCTTCATTTGTATGCCTGTTTTGGTGAAATGGTCGATGTGACCTGTCACCATGCTGGCGCGACCATCTTTGATAGCATTGAACATGTCACCGTCTGTGACAGCGCAGATGCGTTGCTGTCCTGGCCAGTAGTCTGGCGTCCAGTGCTTTTCGACATCGCACTTTCCGTCAAGCTCTTTGGCGACCATGCCGATAAGCATCTGCTTGGTGGCTTTAATATCCTTACCAAACTGTTTGCGCATCATGCGACCACGTAGAATGGTCTGCCAGCGTGTCATTGCGTAAGCGACATCTGCTGGAAGGAATTTCTGGAGATTGTTGGCGTGTGCGTCTTCTGTAGGGCGCGAAATGACGTATGTGGGTGAGCGTTGGACCTGATAAACATGGGCCGCTTTTTCCGCCATCACGGGGGTGAGGGTGACGGCTGTCGCGCCGGAGCCAATAATGGCGACTTTCTTGCCGGTGTAATCAAGATCCTCTGGCCAGAACTGGGGATGCACAAACTGTCCCTCAAAGTCTTCTTCTCCACCCCAGGTCGGAAGATAGCCTTCTTCGTGTTTGTAATAGCCAGCGCAGGAGAAAAGAAATTGTGTTTGATAAGTTTTTATTTCGCCATTTTCTTCGACGGTCAGTGTCCATACCGCCTCGTCGGAATTCCAGTCGGCTGATTTTACTTTCTGATTAAAGCGAATGTGCTCGGTCAGTCCGTTCTCATCAGCTGTTTCGGCGATGTAGTTTCGGATGGATTCTCCGTCTGAAATCGCTTTGGGGTTGGTCCACGGCTTGAATGCATATCCCATGGTGTGCATGTCGCTGTCCGAGCGAATGCCGGGATATTTGAACAATTCCCAAGTGCCGCCGATTTTGGGCTTCGCTTCCAGGATAGCGAAAGTCTTTTGTGGACACTTCTTTTTCAGATAGCGCGCTGCGCCGATGCCTGAAAGGCCGGCGCCGATGATCAGAACGTCAAAAATCTCGCGAGACATATCCATACCTATTATTCGAATTTTTCTCGAATATACATAGGTGGCGAATGATGACAAGTCGTCACGAGCGTGTATTTTTAGCTGGTGTAACAAAGTGGCCCTATTGCGGCAGGGTGATGTGTGTGGAAACCATTGCTTCTAAAAATAAGAATCGCGTGAGGAGTTTCAAATGGCGAAAATAACGTCGAATGGTATCGAGCTGGAGTATGATGTGTTCGGACCCGCAGATGGTCGTCCTTTGCTTCTTGTGCAGGGTTTGTCATGGCAGATGACTCGCTGGCCCGAGCCGTTGATGAACATGTTTACGGACAAAGGGTTTCGCGCGATCCGCTTTGATAACCGCGACATTGGCCTGTCTCAGAAGATGGATGACCTGGGCATGCCGGACCTTGGCAAGGCAATGGCTAATCGAGGTAAAGGCGTTGCGACGGGCGCTCCTTACCAATTGGAGGATATGGCAAAGGATGCTGTGGGCCTTCTTGATGCGTTAGGCGTCAAGAAGGCCCACATTGCTGGCGTGTCTATGGGCGGCATGATATCCCAGTTAGTGGCCGCTGATCATCAGGATCGTGTCTTGTCTCTAACGTCCATCATGTCGACCAATGGGAATCTTGCAGTCGGGCAATCCACGGCGGAGGCGGCAGCGCTTACAACTCAGCGCCCTCCAAACCCTGCTGAAGATCTTGATGGATATCTGGATGCGGCGGTTAAGTCGGCCCGTATTCTGGGCGGCACTGGATATCCTATACCTGATGATGAATTACGCGCACGCGCTTTGGCGGATCTAAAGCGCAGCTTTTACCCTGTCGGGATTGCACGTCAGTTGACTGCGATCATGTCTGCGCCGGATCGTCGGGAGAAATTGGCAGGCCTAAAAGTCCCGGCTGTCGTACTGCATGGGGATAAGGACCCGCTGATTACGCCGTCAGGTGGGGAAGATACGGCTGCATCCATTCCTGGCGCCGAGTTTATTTTGAAAAAAGGTATGGGGCATGAAATCCCACCGCAGCTTTATCCGACATTTGTAGATGCGATTATGCGCGCAGCAAATCGCGCAGAAGATGCGTAAAGTTATTTTTCGATGAGCCTGCCTGACTTTGATCTCTCGAATGTAAAGGGTTTTCTTGCTGAAGAGGAGGCCGTGGCGCTGGCTGAAGCTGCTGCTGAAAGCGTCGATTTGGGCCCCTGTTTGGAAGTGGGGTCATATTGTGGCCTTTCGGCAATCCATATTGGTCGTGCGATACATCCCAAAGGCGGTATCTTGTTTGCCGTTGATCATCATCGTGGGTCAGAAGAGAATCAGCCAGGCTGGGAATGGCATGATGCAGAGCTTTGGGATGATGCGGCGGGTGCAATGGATACGCTTCCATTTCTGCGCAGCAATCTGAGGCTAGCAGGATTGGAAGAAACGGTGATTCCCATCGTCGGAAAGTCGCCCATTATTGCGCGATACTGGCAAACGCCTTTGGGTTTTTTGTTCATTGATGGAGGGCATACGCTGGAGCACGCATTCAATGACTTGCGAGGTTGGTCAGGTCATGTGGCTCGCAGGGGCGTTATGGCCATCCATGATGTGTTTCCAAATCCGGAAGATGGCGGCCAGGCGCCCTTTGAGATATACAAGTGCGCTATTGCGTCTGGATTATTTGAAGAAATAGCAGCGGTCGAAAGCCTACGTTTGTTGCGCAGGTGTTAGGTTGACATATGCCTAACCAGCAACTGGCTTGCTGCTGATGTGTTGTAAAGCGCATCGGCGGCGATGATTACTGCGGCCTGTGTCCAGGACGGTGTCTCTTCCGGCCAGAATATCTGTTCTTCAAATTGCCAACCCATCCAATAAGCGCCATCTGAATTGGCGTGTGACTGAACAGTTTCAAACAGTGTCTTTGCGCGCGCACGCTCTCCAACACTTATAAGGGCCAGGATCAGTTCGCATGTTTCTGCGGTCGTCACCCAGGGTTCTTCCTTGACGCATCGGCAGCCAAGTTTGGGTTCAATGAATGTATCCCAATGCGTGTTTAGGCGCGCCAGGGCGCTGGGTTTGTCAAGCACGCCTGCAAGGATGGGATAATACCAGTCCATAGCAAAATTTGCGCGCGAGTGTCCGGCGCGGTCAAAGCGTGCAGGATTTTGCCGCAAGCATTCGCCAATATTCTGACGCGCCATGCGCCAGTAATCTGCGTGTTGGGTCTCGTCCAACGCCTCTGCAAACGCGATAGCGCATTCGAGGCTTTTGTGGATAGACGCGTTACCGGCAACCAGCGCATCATCTGGGCCGCCAATCAGTCCTTCGCTTGCCCAAAGGATATCGCCATGCTCTGACTGGAGGCTCGTTACAAACGACATGGCTTGCATCACCATGGGCCACCAGCGTTTTGCATGGCTTAGGTTCTTTGTGTCCAAGACATATCGCCATACGCCGACCGCGCAATAAGCTGTGAAATTTGTGTCGTGAAACAGCGGCGTGTGTGTGCGGGCCATATGGGTGTGGTCCTGCATGGGAACGGCGTTCCCATATTCTCCAGGAATGGAGCCGTCAGGTTTTTGGAGGTGTTGTAGATGATCTAAGGCGTGCGCTGCCTGCTTAAAATAGCCGGCTGCGCTGAGTGCGATGACGCATTCAGTATGGTTCCATGCATCCCAAGGGCCATTTTCAAACCAGGGTATGGCGCCATTAGGTTGTTGGAGTTCCAGGATACGTTTGATTGCGCCTTTAATATTTGGATCATGAAAGCCTGTAGAAGCAGGCGAACCGGATAGCTGAGTTTCCTCTGTGCGCCTCATTCCGTCACCTCCAAATTGGTGGCGTTGAAATACATAACCACGCTTTTCCCGATAATGGGCGCTGTGATTGCTTCAAGCACGCGCGTCAACACAGGTTGTTTAAGTAAGTCCCAAACGAGGAATTTGTGGTAAGCCTTGATCCAAGGGTGGTTCTCATTGTTGTTCCAGAAAAGACATTTAAGCCACCAATAGGGCGCATGAAGACCATGTGCATGATGGCGGTTAAACATCTTAAACCCTTTGCGCTCAATCGCGTATCGAAGGTGAGTGTCGTCGAAAATGCGGATATGTCCTCCAGGCGCATAGGGATAACCGTTTGGGGGCGGGGCGAGGCGCCAGCAAATTCTTTCCACCCAAGCATGCGGCACGCTTGCGCAAAATGTGCTGGCGGGTTTGGAAACACGTCTGATTTCGCCAATCACTTTTTCAAAATTATCCAAATGCTCTAGCACTTCAGAACAGATAACGGCGTCAAACGTGTCATCTTCGAATGGCAGGTTGTAAGCGTCGCCTATGAGGTAATCCGTAACCGAGTTTTTTTGTTTCCCCAATTCCAGCGTACCTGTGCGCGCCTTTTCAATCGACGGTCGGTCTATATCCACTCCAACGACATTCACGCCGCCAATCATTTGTACGCCGTGTACGTGCCTGCCTTCGCCGCACCCCAGGTCGAGCACCCAGGCTCCAGGGGTAAGTTTAAGTTCCTTGAGGCGCGCAGTCAGCATTTGGCAATCGCTCTCTCAAATTGTTCAATATAAAGGGGAGCGATTGTGGACCAGTCAAAATGGGTTTCTGCGCGCTTAAGGCAGGCCGTTTCCAATTCAGTGCGTCGATCTGGTGAAACTAGAATGTCATCAATTTCAATCGCTAGCGCCTGAGCATCCGCGCGTGGAACGACAACGCCTGCGTTTCCGGCAACTTCAGGAAGTGAGCCGCCGTCCGTAACAACAACAGCTGTTCCGCAACTCATAGCTTCTGCTGCAGGCAAACCAAACCCTTCATAAAGAGATGGCGTAATAGCAAGTGTTGCTGTTTGAAATTCTCGCGCCAATTCTGCGCGCGTCAGGCCGCTCTTAAATTCAATGCGGTCATTGAGTTCAAGTTCATTAATCAGGTCTTTTGCGGGGCCATCCCGCAGTTTTCCGATGACGACGAGTTCTAGGTCGGGATGCTGCTTTAGCAGCATGTTGTATGCGTGAATGAGATAGGGAAGCCCTTTTAGGGGAACATCTGCGCTTGCGGTTGTAATCAGCCGGTTTGACCGCCGTGTTAGCTGAGAGGCGGGTTTGAAGATGGTGCGATCAACGCCTAGTCGTATCGGGCAGATTTTGTTTTGATCGACTTCAAATTCCTCAACCACATTGTTTTTTGTGGACAATGAAGGGCATACAATTTGGCCAGCTTTCTGGGCGACCTTAATCTGCATCTTGTGGAAGCCATACCATTGCCTAATTAGCCAGCGATGTTTCCAATCGGGAGCAGCTTCAAGCGCAAGCCTTCGATCTGCGGTGATGGGATGATGAATGACTGTCACCATCGGTATTTTTAGATCATGCTCGATACGCGATGTCCCATGCGACAATGTTTGATTGTCCAACACAACGTCATAGTCGTTGCGATGGCTTTTAAGGTAAGCGTAGGCGCGTTGTCCAAAGGTGAACGGTTCGACAAACCTGCCAGCCAGATGGCCAAAATACTCGTATGTGTCTGTAGGGCTTAAAAGGTGTTTCCAACGCAGTGAAAAATGTCCGTTATGCGGTTGAGCATAAAGGTCCAGCGATGGGAGCTGGATAAGGTTTACGCGTGCGTCTAGTTCCGGATAGGGCGGTCCCGAAATGACGTCGACTTTGTGGCCCAGATCAACGAGTGCGCGGGAAACATAGTCTACATAAACACCCTGGCCGCCGACGTGAGGTGTCGAGCGATAAGACAAGATGACGATACGTAAACTTTGGGGTGAAGGAGGGGCTTTTGGGGGGGCTGGGGTCAGCGTGGTGACAGGGTCACCTGTTTGTACAGCGCCCAATGGCATGCCGGGTCTGCCGCTCCATTCAGTTTTCAAAAGGTGGTAAGCGTTTTACACGAAGTTTGAATTAACCCAAGTCCTCAAAGGGATCTAAAATATATTTCGGACCGGGTCCAAGTTCGGATAGGCGATCATCCTTGTTATATATCTTGCATGCTTTGAGCGACAGGCAGCCACATCCGATGCATTGATCAAGGTTTTTGCGCAGACGAGTCATGGAGGCGATTTTTTCGTCGAGCCGGTCTTTGAAGTTAGATGAAATTTCCGCCCAATCAGCTTTATTGGGCGTGCGTTCCATTGGAAGTGCTGCAAGTTTTTCGCATATTTCTTCAAGTGTGAATCCAAGCTGTTGCGCAATGAGAACAAAGGAAAGGCGGCGAATGTCGCTTCTTTTGAAGCGGCGTTGCCCGCCATCATTGCGTGTGGGACGGACCAAACCCTTGCTTTCATAAAACCGGATGGCGGAAACGTTCACGCCAAGTCTTTGGGCGAGCTGTCCAATGGTAAGAGGATCTGAGGCGAGCATAAATTTCTCAAAAAATATCTTGACCTAAAGTTAGCTTAAGGAATTAGAGCCTGATGTCGTTGAGAAAATCAACTCCCAAAGTATCTCAATTGACAGGAGAAATGAGAATGAAGTCTGGAATACTTGAACATGTGAACGTCACCGCAACGGATCCGGAGCGTACAGCTAAATTCTTATGTGAAGTATTTGATTGGAAAATACGTTGGTCTGGTCCGTCCTTGGGCGATGGATGGACAATGCACGTCGGATCAGATGACAATTACATAGCGCTTTATGCTCCTAAAACGATCAAAGCGCCTGAGCATGAGCGCTTTGTTTCGAGAGGCGGTCTAAATCATGTTGGCGTTGTGGTGGATGACCTAGGTGCCGTTGAGGCGCGTTTGAAAGCGTTAGGGGTCTCCACCCATAGTCATCAAACCTATGAGCCGGGAAGTCGTTTCTATTTTTATGATGATGATGGCGTGGAGTGGGAGGTTGTAAGCTACGCTTAGGCCGATTTATCCGATATCGTCAGTTCTCATATGAGTAGGCTGAGTTAGTCCGGATTATAAAATTCCTTAAGTTGTGCGCCCGCATTGTTAGGGAATTGGTTAAGTTCAGGCTATATTTGCTGTTAACTAAGGGGAACTGACGAATTGGGAGGGAGCCTTGGCGGCATCATTGCTGGAAGACTCGAACTTAAGTTTACAGCAAGAAGTAGACAAGCTTCGTCCAGGGTTGTTGGCCGTCGGTGATCTGGCGGCGAGCTTGCTTGGCGCTATCGGTGCTGTTCTTGTCTTGAGACCTTGTGGTTCTGTTGTTGCGACAGAAGCTGTTTCATTACTATCAAAGGACGACCAGACCCTGGAAGGCCTCAAAAACCTTGCGGGTGACGACGATAGCAGGATTGTTTTGGTATCTGAGCTGGAGCAGTGCCTGAAATCGACTTTAAGCGCGCACATAGAAGCGGAACAGATTTGGGTTGCTCCTATAACCGCTGAAAAAGATGTGCGGTTTGCGGATCTGTTTCTGGTTTTTGCACAGCAAAAACGCATCACACCCTTAAAACAGCAACACCTCGACAATGTTCTGGTAAGCGCGGCTGAGATTTTAAGGCCGCTACAACATAAAATCACTCATGCTTCGCATGTTTCCGAGCAAAAGTTTGATGCGATATTGAGCTCGGTTGAAGCAGGACTTTTTGCTGTTGAAGCGTGCCGCAACCACCAAGGGGAAATCATTGATTTCATGTTTCAGGAAATCAATGCTGCGGCCGAACTCATGCTCGGTTATTCCCAAACAGACATTTACGGAAAGCGTCTGTTGGACCTGTTTCCTGAAGTTCTCGATGTAGGGTTGTTTGAGGACTATGTCAGTGTGCTGGATACTGGATGCTCTAAAGTCAGAGAATTATCCTTCCCCTCTGAAACTGGAGCCGACTGGTTCCATATCTCCATCGCACCCGTAGGCGACCATGGGCTTGCTGTGGCGTTCACTGACATTTCTGATCACAAGCGCCGAGAGCGCGCGCTGCATGACCTTGTAAGCATCACGCCTATAGCGCGGAAAGACCTCAAAGAATACCTGCACAAAATGCTTGAGCTGGGCGTGCGCGTTTTTGGCGCCAGTCACGGTTTTATCTCCAATATCAAGGATGATGTTTACCATATTAAAGCCATGGTGGGTGACATGGACGGGGTCAGTGTCGGCGATGATTTAAAACTTCCTGAGACACTTTGCGCCGCCGTCGTGTTACAACAAACGGCGCTGGCTTTTCATAATATGAAATCTTCTGATTTTGTCAGACATCCAGCTATGCCTGAAAACAGTTTTGGTATTTATGCGGGCGCACCAATTTTTGTCGGCGACAGGCTATACGGTACGATCAGTTTGGTGTCTGACGATGTTAATCCTTCGCCCTATCAGAAGAGCCAAGTCGATTTTCTCAAGCTTCTTGCTTTTAAGATTCAGAATGCAATCGAATTGAATAATGCGCTCGAAGAGGCTTTAGACCTATCGGACGAGTTGCGAACGGTGCTGGACAATGTGCCTGCAACGATCTGGTATAAAGACGGCAAGAATAACATTCTGCAGGCGAATGCACGGGCGCTAAAGTCGGTCAATGAGACTTCGCTTGAGGCTGTTATTGGCAAAAACACGTCTGAGTTCTTTCCAGAAATGGCAGACAAATATTTGCAAGACGATCTAAGCGTCATTGCTTCAGGAAAGCCACGGCGAAACATTATTGAATCGTATGCCCCGGCGAATGGTGAGCAAGGCTGGATATCGACCGATAAAATTCCGATGACTGACCGGCATGGTAACGTGCGCATTCTTGCGGTTGCCACTGACATTACTGAGCTTAAGCGTAACGAAGAGCGCTTGGAGCGATTGAACACCAACCTGTCGCAGTTTGCCTTCATAGCGGCGCACGACCTGCAAGCGCCGCTAAGCCAGGTGTCGATGTATCTTGAGCTATTGCGTACAGAATTAGGCGCAGAGGGCGTCACGCTCAACGCAGATTCAGACACATTTCTCTTCGAAGCGTTTGCAGGCATAAAGCGCATGCGCTCGATGGTTAGAAGTTTGTACGACCTTTTCAGGCTTGATGGTCAGTTTATCCAGAAAGAGTTGACGGACCTCAACGAGGTTGTGCAAGCCGCTGAACAGCAGTCACGGACTTTTCTGGATGACGCGAGCGCTGTTGTTCAGGCGATGGGTTTGCGTCGCATGCGGGTCAATAAGGATCTGATGGCGCAGGTGTTTCAGAACTTAATTGTAAACGCCTGCAAATATGCCCAGTCGGATGAGTTGAAAATTCGCATTTATGACGGAAGGGATGTCGAAAGGCGGAAGTATTTCATTTTTGTCGAAGACAATGGGAAGGGTATTCCGTTGCCGTATCAAAAAACGGTGTTTGAACCGTTTCGGCGTTTGGTCAATGATAAAGCCGTGTCTGGCGCCGGAATTGGTCTGGCTTTTTGCAGGAAAGTCGCAGCGTTGCATGACGCGGATCTTTATTTAGATCCAGACTTTCAGGACGGCGCGCGTTTCGTGCTGGCTTTTGACTTGTAGCGCAGAAATGGCGCGCGCTGTCGTGTGTCTGGCGGGCTTGTGGCGGCGACGTGGCGTGGTATGTGGCGTCTGATTGCGTCATTCAAGGTGTCTCTGATCAAAGCCTTGCGGGAGTATGCGGTATGGCCTTCAAAGTGGATGCAGCAAAGATAAAACGCTGGCGCGAAGAGCGTTATTGGTCTCAGGAACATCTCGCAGAACTTGCGGGCATTGGTGTGCGCACGATCCAGCGTATTGAAAACGGCGAGCAAGCTTCGCCTGAATCTTTGAAGGCGCTGGCGGCGGCTTTTAACATTGATGTCATGGCCTTGTCGCCAGACCCAGCGGCTGAAGCTGACAAAATCGTTGCGCAGCAGGACGCTAAAACACTGGCGGGACTGCGGCTGTCGCTCTGGATAAACCTTGCTAGCTATGTGTTGGGCGTTTTCATTTTCGTCGGTATCAGCATGGGGGTTGGGGGCGATACCTTTGTGATGAAATGGCCGTTAATTTGGTGGACTGTCGGTGTTGTCGCGCATGGGGTGACTGTGGTCATTGTGGAGTTGGCGACCAAATACAAACAGCAGTACCAATCGACCGCCTAGCGGGTTCAATTACCCCTATAGCTTGATCTTTAGCATACTGGTCGTTGTCCGGGTGGTGTTAGGGGGCTTGTCCGGTG
>CAYFFG010000004.1:0-137127 GCA_964342355.1 uncultured Hyphomonadaceae bacterium | reverse complement strand
TTGATCTTTAGCATACTGGTCGTTGTCCGGGTGGTGTTAGGGGGCTTGTCCGGTGAGAATACGGGGTGTCTTCCTGGCGGTGTTTTGTGGGTAAAGTGCAGGCTGTTCCTATGATTTTTGCGTAAAAAATATTTAAAAACAATGCTAAATGGGTAGCTTGTCCCGGGATAAGCGCAAATTTTTTGTGTCCTCCTTTTGTTTGTCAGATTGCGTTGCCGGCTCGGGTTAAGCGTGGGCGATCATTGTGGTTGAGCGATGTGAGGAGAGGATAAAGAAACGCTGGAACCTCCACATTGATGCCCAGATGCGCTTCGCTTATCGGGGATGACGGCGGAATGGGTAGGTTTAGCCTGAACAAAAACCGTCAGTGCCATTCCCGACGCGCAGCGTCACGGAATCCATCGCGCAACGAGCGCGGGCGTACTTGTCGGCCGATTGAGCGGCGGCGGGTTTGAAGCGACATCCGCACCCTAATGTGAGTGGGCGGACTCGCTTTCAAATATCTGGCGAATGGTTGTTCGAATAGTTTGTGTCAAAGCGGGTTTGTCCAGATCCGGGTTTTTGATGACGCGAAGACCTATGCCGCTGAAAATGGCGAAAATCAGTTCAATCATGGCTGCGCTAAGTGATATGCCGAGTTTGTCTTCGACAAGCATGCAGAATGTGTCACGCGCGCGCTTATCGTGTTTTTGTATGATTTCAGCGATCCGTGGATTACGTTGACTTTCGGCAAGCATCTCGCGGATCAGGACCGATTGGAATGGGTCACTGGCGCGTCGTACGCTTTCTTCTATTCTTTCGGTAAGCACCTCAAGAAACTGTTCGGGCGCGACATTTCGAAATTGCTCAAAATGGTGTGATTGTATATTAGCTTCTTGCTCAACGAGGGCGGCTATAATGTCGTTTTTATTAGCAAAATAGTGATATATATGCCCTACGCTCATTTTGGATTCTTTGGCGATCATGGCCATACCAGCACTATGAAAACCGCGTTCAACAAAACATTTTGCGGCCGCGTCGAGAATTTGTTGACGGCGCATTTCGGCAGTAGAGCGTATCTCAGAGACTGCATTTTGGCTGGCTGTCAAAATAATTTCTCCCAAACTCTTGATGTTCAGCCCGGATTTAATAAATCGGTAGAACGTTCATTCTAGTGTAGGATGTGATCATTGAATCACTTCGTCAAGGCGTCAGACATGTTCAAAATCATGCTTCCAAAATTCACTCAAGCAAGATCAGCTGGCGTGTCGATGATTTTAATCGCTGGCTTTGGATTGCTGGCGGCTTGCGGCGATGGCGGCGGGAAAAGCCCACAGGCAGGGCCGGGAGGGCAGCCTCCTGCGCCGCGTGTAGAAGTCGAAATTGTACGCGCGACAAGCATTCAATCTCAGCGGGAACTACCTGGCCGCGCGCATCCGTTTGAAGAAGCTGAAATTCGTCCACAGGTGTCCGGATTGATCGCAGAAAGGCTTTTCACGGAAGGGCAGCTGATCGAAGCCGGACAACCACTTTATAAGGTGGAAGCTGCTGAGTATGCTGCTCAGGTTCAAAGCGCGGCCGCAAATTTGGATCGCGCTGAAGCAAGTGCGGAAGTTGCGCGGCAAACAGAGAAACGCTTTGAGCGACTCGCGGAAATGAACGCTGTCAGCCAACAGGAGCTTGATGAGGTCAAAGCGACCCGTAAGCGTGCTGAGGCAGACATTGCCATGCATCGTGCGTCCCTTCGGCAGGCCGAGATTGATCTGTCCCGGACGACGATTTCTTCACCGATCGCAGGTCAGGTGGGCCGCTCGCAGGTTACTGCGGGCGCACTGGTGACGCAAAACCAAACCCAATTCCTTGCGAAGGTGACGAAGTTAGACCCGATTTACCTCGATCTGGCGGCTTCTAGCGTCAATGTGTTGAGTTGGAAGCAGGACACAGCATCTGGACGCATTGATGCGTTGGACAATGAAACAGTCGAAGTTGAGGTCATATTTGAAAACGGCGGTGTGTATGAACACACAGGCAGGCTGGCGTTTTCTGAGATCAGTGTCGACCAGAATGCAGGCTCAGTGATCATTCGTGCTGTTGTGCCCAACCCGGACGGACTTTTGTTGCCGGGCATGTTCCTGAAGGCGCGTTTTGCGGCGGGTCAGTACAACGATGTCTTCCTGGTGCCTCAATCGGCCGTCAACCGCACCCCTCGTGGTGAGCCTTACGCGATTGTTGTGGGCGAAGGTGAAATCGCTGAACAACGCAAACTGACTTTAGCTGAGGCCACAGGCGGCGACTGGGTTGTGTCGCATGGCCTTGAGGATGGAGATCGTCTGATTGTTGATGGCCTTTTAAACGTTCGCATCGGTGCGCCTGTCACGGTGGTGTCTGACGATGACGCAACACGCGCGATCGCCGAGACGGAACCGGCCGCCAGCGTAAACTGAATGATTGAAGAGTAGGGGCTGTAATGGCGAACTTCTTTATTGACCGCCCGGTGTTTGCATGGGTGGTGTCAATCATCATCATGATTGCTGGCGTCATCGGACTGAACATTCTGCCGGTGTCGCAGTATCCGGACATTGCGCCGACGACGATTGCCATTAACGCAGCTTATCCAGGCGCCTCAGCGGAGGCTGTTGAGGATTCTGTCACACAGGTGATCGAGCAACAGCTGACCGGATTAGACGGTCTTGAGTACATTACAGCGACGTCCTCTTCTTCAGGCGTTGCCAGCATTACTCTGACATTCACCGCCGGCACCGATCCGGATATTGCTCAGGTGCAGGTGCAGAACAAATTGGCGCGCGCCTCGCCTTTGCTGCCTGAGCCTGTGCAGCGACAAGGCGTGAGTGTTTCCAAATCCTCCGGCGGCTTCCTGATGATTGTCGGGTTGATGTCGCCGACTGGCGAATATGACCAAACTGATCTTGGTGATTTCGTCCGCACGAATATTTATGACGATATTGCGCGGATCGACGGGGTTGGAAACGTCCAGTTGTTTGGGTCGCAATATGCGATGCGCGTGTGGCTTGATCCGGCCAGTCTTTCTAAATTCCAATTGATGCCGAGCGATGTGATTGCGGCCATTCGCGCACAAAATGCACAGGTGTCTTCCGGTGCGCTGGGCGGCGCGCCTTCTATTGAAGAACAGGCCATTACGGCGACCATCACACTGCAATCATTGATGTCGACGCCAGAACAGTTTGAAAACATCCTCGTACGCTCAAGCGTTGATGGCGGGACTGTGCGGCTGTCTGATGTGGCGCGTGTGGAGATGGGCGCGCAGGACTATGCGTTTGTGGCGCGGTTTAATGGCGCGCCAGCCTCTGGCTTTGCGGTGAACCTTGCGGCGGGCGCAAACGCGTTGGACACAGCTGAGGCGGTTAAAGCGCGCGTGACGGAGCTTGCTAAGAATTTCCCAGCAGGCATAGAAGTTGTCTTTCCCTATGACGCCACACCGTTTGTCAAAGAGTCGATCCACGAGGTGGAGAAGACTTTGTTTGAAGCGATCATACTGGTGTTGCTGGTCATTCTGGTCTTCCTGCAAAGCATTCGCGCAACCTTTATTCCGATGATCGCTGTTCCGATCGTTATTCTGGGTACGTTCGCGATCCTGGCGATGACGGGCTATTCCATAAACATGCTGACAATGTTTGCGCTGGTGTTGGCCATCGGTCTTCTGGTGGACGATGCGATTGTCGTTGTTGAAAACGTTGAGCGTGTCATGGAAGAAGACGGGCTGTCGCCCAAGGAAGCGACGCGCAAGTCCATGAAGCAGATTACGGGGGCGCTGGTTGGTATCGCGGTTGTTCTGTCCGCCGTTTATGTGCCGATGGCGTTTTTCCCAGGCTCAGTTGGGGTTATCTATCGCCAATTCTCGGTGACGATTGTGTCGGCGATGTTCCTGTCGGTTGTCGTGGCAATCGTGCTAGCGCCGGCGCTGTGTGCGACGCTGCTAAAGAACAAGCATGGTGAGGCTAAGTCACCGATTGATAAGATGGGGCAGACGTTTAACCGGTCCTTTAAAAGCCTTGAAAACGGATACACCTCCATTGTCGAACGCATTATCAGACGGCGTTGGATTTTCATGGGTGTCTTCGCCTTGGCTGTTGTTGCGGTTTGTTATTCCTTCCAGCGCCTGCCGACTTCATTCCTGCCAAATGAAGACCAGGGCTCGCTGATCACGATGGCGCAATTGCCGGCTGACGCCAGCCTGGCGCGCACCGCCGAAGTGATGGATGGGGTCCAGAAATATTATCGCTTCAATGAAGCTGACAATATGAAAGGGATTTTCACTCTGGCTGGATTTAACTTTGCAGGTAACAGCCAAAACCTTGGTATTTCATTCTTGTCACTGAAAGACTGGAGCGAACGTCCGGGACAAGAAAACTCTTCGTTTGCCATCGCAGGACGTGCGATGCAGAATTTCTCGGGTAATCTGGAAGCGCGCGTGTTCGCGATTACGCCGCCGCCGATCCGAGAACTTGGAAACTCCAGCGGTTTCAACATGTATCTGGTTGATCGTGGCGGGATTGGGCGCAGCGACCTTGGACGCGCGCAGAATGAACTTTTAGGCCTGTCGGCGCGCGATGATGTTCTGGCGAATGTGCGTCCAAATGGTTTGCCGGACAGCCCGCAGTTCAACGTCAATATCGACTATGAAAAAGCCAATGCTCTGGGCGTCAGACTGTCAGATGTCACCAGCTTGTTGTCGGTGACGTTTGGTGGCGTTTACGTCAATGACTTCCTGGATCGCGGACGTATTAAGCGCGTGTATGTCCAGGGTGATGCGCAATATCGGATGATGCCGAACGATTTTGGTAATTGGCGCGTGCGCAACAGTTCTGGCGAAATGACGCCAATCGACGAAATCATCACAACTGAGTGGAGCTATGGTCCGCCACAGCTAAGACGCTTCAACGGTCAGGCGGCGCTGAACATCCAAGGACAAGCAGCGCCTGGACAAAGTTCGGGTGACGCTATGCTGCGCATCGAGGATATCGTTGGCGGCTTGCCATTTGATGTTGGTGTGGAATGGGCGGGATTATCCCTTCAGGAGCGTCAGTCTGGCAGTCAGGCCAATATGCTGTACATCCTGTCTGTCCTGTTCATCTTCCTGTGTCTGGCGGCGCTTTATGAAAGCTGGACCGTGCCGATCTCAGTCTTGCTGGTGGCGCCTCTTGGGTTGGCGGGCGCAATCGCTGCCGCTTATTTCCGGGGCATGAGCAATGATGTGTTCTTTCAGGTTGGCGTTTTGACAACTGTTGGCCTTGCATCAAAGAACGCGATTTTGATCATTGAGTTCGCCAAGAGCTTGGAGGAGCAGGGCAAGGAACTTGTCGAGGCGACATTGCAGGCGGTGCGCATGCGGTTCCGTCCAATTCTCATGACATCGTTTGCGTTCGGCTTTGGCGTTATTCCACTGGCATTGAGCACGGGCGCTGGCGCTGGCGCGCGTGTCGCTATCGGCACAGCTGTTTTGGGTGGTGTGATCGCCTCAACTGTGCTGGGCGTTTTCTTTGCACCTTTGTTTTACGTTGTGGTGCGAAAACTCACTGGCGGAAAATCGCTCAAACAGCCAATCGCTCAGGTAAACCAACAGGAGTTTGCTGAATGAACAAACTTGTCCCCGCCGGATTGTTAGCCGCATCAAGCGCAGTGACTGGTTGTGTTAGCATTTCGCCTGATTATGAGCGCATTGATGCGCCAGTTCCCGAACAATTTGCAGCCTATGGCGCGTTTGCTCAAAGCACTGCGCCTCTTACCTGGCGAGGTGTTATTGAGAACGAACACCTAAGGGGGCTGATAGAAACAGCGCTGGAAGACAACCGGGATCTTAAGATTGCGGCGGCAAATGTGCGTCTGGCCAAGGCGCAATACGGTATCACTGGCGCAGCGCGTTTGCCGTCAGTGTCTATTTCAGCGCAAGCGCGCGAAGGCGACACATTTGAAGATGATGCGACACTCGCCGCACAAAGCGCTTTTAGTGACAGCGCGTCTGCAAATCTTGCGGTGACAAGCTATGAACTTGATCTGTTTGGCCGGGTGGCCAGCTTAAATCAAAGCGCGCTTCAGTCCTGGCTGGCGACAGTAGAGGGCGAGCGCGCGGCAAAGATTTCCGTGAGCGCGGCCATTGCCGAAACATGGATACAATTGGCGGCAAACAAACAGCTTTTGGAATTGTCACAGGAAACAGCTGAGAGCCAATACCGGTCTTTGGAGCTGACCCAGCGCTTGTTTGAAACAGGCGTAAGCAATGAATTAGCGGTGCGTCGTGCATCTTCATCTGTACATTCTGCGCGGGCGGACGCTGCACAGTTTGAGGCATTGATGCGCCAGAACATAAACGCGCTGCGCTTGCTGGTCGGGTCTGACCTTCCTGAAAATCTGATTGCATATGTTGGCGAGGATGCGATGCCGGTCGCCTCCCATCTGCCGATTGTCAATTCTTCGGATATTCTGTTGTTGCGACCAGATATCCTGCAAGCGGAACGTAATCTGATTGCGGCGAATGCTGATATTGCAGCAGCGCGCGCAGCGTTTTTCCCGCGTATTTCACTAAGCGCTGGGGCAGGCTATGTCAGCGCCGATTTAAGTGATTTGATTGACCCGATGTCTGGCGGCTGGTCATTCACGCCTCAGATTTCTTTGCCGATATTTGACGCGGGTGCGCGGCGTCAGAGTTTGAACGTCTCCAAAGCGGCTGAGGACATTGCGTTGGCGCAATATGAGCGGGCGATTCAGGCAGGTTTCAGAGATGTCGCTAATGCGATGATCGATACGGATTCCATTTTGAAGCGGTTAGATGCGTTGGAATCATTGGTGGAAGATACCGGGGTCACGCTGGAATTGTCGCAACAACGATTCCGCGTGGGTGTTGATAACTATCTTTCTGTGCTCGACGCTCAACGTGCGCATTTTTCTGCGCGCCAAAGGCTGATCACCGCCCAACGCGACTTAGCGCTTAATTCCGTCGCGATTTATCGCGCGCTGGGTTCCTGGCCAGACGAACCTGTTTAGGACATTTTTCAACAACCCTGTGGATTCTTGCTGGCGTGCGCATTGCAAGCGGCGTCAAACAAGGCTTCAACATGTCAAATACGGTTAACAGCTGCGCAGAACGCTGCGGTGTCTAACTGGTTTCAGTGATGATCCTTGAAACGCGCAAAGGTCAGGCGTCTGTTTGGCCTTTTTGATCTATCTTTGTTGTTGAGACGAAAAACTAACACGCCATGACCGAATTGCCGTCTACATTCCGGAACCGTCTGACCGAACTTTTGGTCGAGATCTATCCTGAACAAGATACCGACGCCCTAACAGCAGCGATCGCTGAGGCGTTCTGGCCGGAAGGTATGGAATGGCGCAAACGTCCACGCACGCCTGGTAACTCGCTGTGGTCAGAAGATGACGCGTTGATGATCACTTACGGCAACACGTTTGTTGATGGTGAGCACAAACCGCTGGATTTGCTGCGGGATTTTCTGGAACGGTATGTGTCGGATGCGCTGTCTGGCGTGCACATTCTACCGTTTTTCCCATTTACGTCTGACGATGGTTTTGCGGTCACTGATTATCGTGCGGTGAATGCGCATCTTGGGGAATGGTCGGACATTCAGCGCATCGGGTCTGAGATGAAGCTGATGTCAGACCTGGTGCTCAATCACGTCTCCAGCCAAAGCACCTGGTTCAACGAATACCGCCAGGGGCATGCGCCGTACGACAAATTCTTCTTTGAAGCCAAACCGACAGACGACATTTCAGAGGTTGTGCGCCCACGTACGTCGCCATTGTTGCGCGAAGTGGAAACCGCGATGGGAACGCGCCATGTCTGGTGCACGTTCTCGCATGATCAGGTGGATCTGGATTTTCGCAACCCGGAAGTGTTGCTGGAATTCTTGCGCATTATGCGCCTGCACATTGAAAATGGCGTGCGGATTATTCGTCTGGATGCGGTTGCGTTTATCTGGAAAGAGTTAGGCACGAATTGTATCCACCTTCCAGAAACACACGCGATTGTCCGATTGATGCGCTGGTTGCTCGACTTTGAGAAAAAGCCGGTTGTGCTGCTTACGGAAACAAATGTGCCGAATGCGGAGAACCTCTCATATTTCGGCAATCGTAACGAAGCGCATGCGATCTATAATTTCTCGTTGCCGCCTTTGATTTTGCAGGCTTTGCTGACAGGGTCTTCGGTACACCTCAACCAATGGCAGATGGCGATGCCGCCAGCGCAATTAGGCTGTGCGTATCTTAATTTCTCCGCCTCTCATGACGGGATCGGCATGCGCCCGGCAGAAGGGCTTTTGTCCGAAGAGGAAATCAACCAGCTGGTCGACACCACGCGCAATTTTGGCGGTCTGGTGTCGATGCGCTCTGTCGCAGGTGGCGGTCAAAAACCTTACGAACTGAATATCACCTTCTTTGACGCTATGAAGGGGACCGTCGCCGGGGAAGATGAATTACAGGTCGAGCGCTTTTTGTGCAGTCAATCTATCGTAATGGCCCTTGAGGGCATTCCGGCATTTTATGTGCACTCGCTTCTGACGACACCTAATGACCATGACGGCGTTGAAAAGACAGGTGTGAACCGGGCGATTAACCGGCGTCGTTGGGATTATGGCGAATTGCGTGGACAGCTGGATAACGCCGACAATAAACACGCTAAAATTCTTGCGGAATTAAAGCGCCGCATCAATGTACGCAGGCGCCAACCGGCTTTCCACCCGAATGCGACGCAGTTTACGATGCAATTGGGTGAAAAAGTCTTTGCGTTCTGGCGTCAATGCCTGGAGCGCGACCAGTCAATTTTTGCCATTCACAACGTGTCTAACGAAGAAATCGTGATTCCAGTTGGCTCGATCAACCTGATTGGCGGCGACGAATGGACCGACCTCATCAGCGGCGAACCTATCTGCAAAACGCGCGGGGACATCGTATTCGCGCCTTACCAGTGTCGCTGGATTTCCAACCGGAACGGCCGCAAGGAACCGTTGCCAGAGGATGTATCCGCTTAAGAAGCGTATTCTTCGTTATCTTTTGCGACCGCATCCGCCATCATGCGGACAATGTCGGGATCGGCTGCGTTGACCCGGCTCCAGTTTGGGATGAAGGGCGTTTCCATTGGGTTTTCTAAGAACGTGATACCGGCTTCCATCAGATTGGAGGCAAAAAGCTCGACAGCGCGCTCTTCTGAGTGACGGTCGACATGCAGACCGTTCATGATGGCGTCGTTATAATAGCTCTCGATCGTGTCCAGCGCGAGGCGGTAATAGGTCGCCTTGAGTGTGCGGAAAGTTTCAAGTGTGAACACTGTGCCGTCAGCCGCCAGTTTGCGGAACAAGGCTTTACAGATGTCGACCGACATTCTGGAGAGCCCTTTAGAGGCGTCTTCCTGAGAGAGTGGCTGGTGTTTGTGGTCATAGGCGTCTGAAATATCTACCTGACAGACTGTCTTAGGCGAGAGATTGCGCCATGCTTCGGAGAGCACGCCTATTTCAAGTCCCCAATCAGACGGAATGCGCATGTCGTGCAGGATGGATGTGCGCATGGCGAATTCGCCCGCCAGCGGATATCTGAAGCCAGATAAATAATTGAGATAATCCCGTTCGCCGATCACTTTGGAGAGTGCGTTGAGGATTGGCGACACCAAGAGGCGGCTGACGCGTCCGTTGAATTTTCCATCGGCAATGCGTGGGTAATATCCCTTTGACATCAAATAGGAAAAGTTTGGGGTCGCCACCGGATAGAGCAGGCGGACCAGCATTTCCCTAGTATAAGTGACGATGTCGCAATCGTGCAGGCCAACCACGGAGCTGTCAGCGCGCGATAAAACATAACCAATACAGAACCAGACATTGCGGCCCTTGCCCGGTTCGATTGGCGACAAACCCTGATCTGCCAAAGCACGGTCAATCGCCATCATGCGCGGGCCGTCATTCCAGATGACCACATGTTCCTGTGGCAGTCGGGAAAAGAATTTCTTGGCGTGGCGGTATTGCGCTTCGTCAGCACGGTCGAGGCCGATCACGATACGGTTGATGAATTTTGCTTCTGATAATTGATCCAAGATGCCTGGCAGAGCGTCGCCTTCGAGCTCTGAAAACAGCGACGGCAGAATCAGTGTGATTTTGCGGGTTTTGGAAAACTCGGTGAGTTCGCGCTCCATGTCTTCCGGGCTGGATGTCCGCAAATTGTGGAGTGTCGCGATATGCCCGTTCTGGTGAAAGTCAGCCAAGATTTCAGTCCCCTAAGATGGCGCGTTCGAAAAACGGAGCGCAGATCCTTACAGTAATGACGACACTATCCGGATCACGGATTCGTTCCAACCTTTTGGACCGTTCAAAACGCTTCTTTCGATATTGCCTGATGTTTCACCATCTAGTTGTGGCATGTCCTTGCCATGCGGGTTTGCGATGATAACCCCAAAATCAACCGCTTCGATCATTTCAATGTCGTTCGGCGCATCGCCCAGTGCGATTGTTTTTGGGGCGATACTCTCGGCGGTGTAAAGAGCGGCAACCTCCCGGACGCGTTGTCCTTTTGTGGTGCCGAACGACAAGGTGAGAAAGCGCCCGCCGCGCCTTGCGGCGACACCCTTGCCGGAGAGATGAGTGATAAATTCGCTCAAGCCGGCGTCATCTCCGCGCCAGAGACCGGGTTCGGAAAACTGTCTCATGCCCGCAAGCTTTGCGCTTTCAAGCGGTAGCCCGGTGATTTTGGCAATCTCTTCTGGCGACCAGTCCGAAAAACTTTCAAATTGCTTTCGAAGCGCTGCGGGCGTTGCATTCAGGACATCAAGCAGGGCGCCATAGTCATTTGCCTGTTCGCGGGCGCTTTCGTCTGTTGTCTCGCCGGAAATGACGCCGCTACCGTTTTCAACGATGGCAGGACATTGAGAAAATCCGAGTTCAGCGCGCAGTGGCCGAATTTCCGCTGCTGTTTTCGAACTGGCCAAAATCAGTGGGATGTTATGCGCGTGAAGCAGCGCTAATGCGTCATTTGCATCGGCATAGCTATAGGTGTCGTGATCGAGCAGCGTGCCATCAAGGTCGGTGAACACAATGATCCTGGTCATCGTCGCGCTCCTTTATGAGAACCGCCGTTAAACGGCCTTTCGGACATGCATAAAGGAATGAAGCGCATGGGCAATGCTTCATGCTTGTAAGTGCGTTTTTATTTATACTGCTGATTACTTAGCGTCTTGATCGCGCAGCTGATGCGCTATCATGGCGCCAGCTGCAGCGCATAAAACACCGATCGCCAGAAGCGCCGCCCAAACACGGTTGAATATCGGTTTTAGGTTTGGCTGATGTAAGCCCACCAAGGCGGTGAAGGGTTTGTCTGCGCCATCCACTTTTATGCGGAATATACGAGCATAGATCTTCTGGTCGTCAAAGCCAGCGTCCGCACCGTTTATACGGCGCCAAGCAGGATAGGGCGGCGCGCTTTCAGGCCAGGTGTCAAAATTACCAGCTATCTTGTTGTGGGCTTCGTCAGTGAGAAAATAGAAACGGTTTTTCAGCGGCGTATCAGAGCGAAGGTTTGCGTCCATCGCGTTGGCCATAGACTGAACATCGCTTCTGGTCATGTCTTTGTTCCAGCCCGACGCCTCTATTTCCTGTTCTATCTGCTGAGACATCACCATGCGCGCGCTTTCCGAAGCGATAAAATTTGCGGCGGCGTAGGCCAGTAGGAAAGCGATCAGACCGACGATCCCACTGGTGATAAGGTCACGTTTCTTATATCGCGATTGGTGTGTGGTGGATGTATCCGCCATGTCTGCTGCCCTTAAGGATCATCAAAGCGATGAAAGCTCTTCTTTGAACCTTAGCGCATGATGACGAATATCGCGTCCGATTTCTTCAACCTGTTGTGGCTCAAATTGGCCAGAAAACATAGTGCAGGAAATAATGAAATCCGGCATTTCGGACCGTACTGAGATTGCCGAAGCTATCGTCATTACGCCTGGAAACAACATGTTGTCGTCACTTGCCCAACCCGTTGTTTTGGTCGTCTCGATTTGGGCGGCATAATCGTCAAACAAAGGCGCGGTGCGCCAGTTGATCGACTTGAAATGCTTTAAAAGAATGTCGCGTTCTGTGTTGCGTTCTGCGGCGAGCGCTCTGCCGGTAGCGCCTGCGTAAGTGGGTTGGCGTTGACCGACAGACATTTGAATACGTGTGCCCGCAGGACTTTCGGATAGAGCGATCAGGGTGAGGCGATCACCAGACGCAGCGCGCCATAAACCAGCGGATACGCGATGTTTGCGGGCAATGGCGTCGATGAGCGGCCGCGCGACACGAATTGCCAGATCATCGCCGTCGACCAGTCGCGCCAGTTCCGCAAGGCCGCGACCTATGACATACTTTTTAGATCCAGCTTCAAACTCTAAGAGTCCTTCATGAACGAGGGTCTTCATAAGGTTGAAACAGCTGGACGGACTAAGGTCGAGCGCGCGGGCAATAGCGTTCACACCTTCTGGCTCGCCGGTTGCGCCAAGGTGGCGCAAAATGGCGATCGCATTGCGAACAGATGGTACCAGTGGAGACGTTGTGGCCTGCGCAGTCATATGGAGAACCCGAAAAAGACTCAATAATTCATCGTGTTGATCACAGATAGTTGTCGTCATATTCAACATTATGAATAATAATTCAAGATGTTGAATTTAATTTTGAGTTGGGTTATAGAGGCAAAAAACAAGAGCGAAAGTGGGAGAAACGAGATGAGCGCAGGCATAGTAAACCCTGGCATGGATGCTGAAACCTATGAGGTCTTCATCAACCAGCTGAAACGCTATGTTAAAGAACGGCTCGTCCCGTCCGAAGAAGAAGTCGTCAAACTGAACCGTATTCCTGACGACATTCTCGCCGAGATGAAGGAAATGGGACTGTTTGGTCTGACACTGCCTGAAGAGTATGGCGGTGCGAACCTGAACATTTCGCAGTATGTGGAAGCTATTCGCGTCATCAGCTACGCGATCCCGGCTTACCGTTCCATCATTACAATGAACGTTGGCATGACCGGTACGGCGATCAAGCTGAACGGCACACCGGAACAAAAAGAAGAGTGGCTGCCAAAATTGGCTGAAGGCGCAATTTCCGCTTTTGGTCTGACTGAGCCAGATTCTGGTTCTGACAGCGCCGGCCTTCGCACAACAGCTGTTCGTGATGGCGACGACTACATTCTGAATGGCACAAAGCGCTATATCACAAACGCACCGTTTGCAGACGTTGTGTTGATCATGGCGCGTACGAACACAGAGCGCCTGCCGAAGAACGCGCACATTTCTTCATTCCTACTGCCAACAAATCTTCCAGGCGTGACTATCGGTCCGGCGGACAAGAAAATGGGGCAGGCGGGATCTCAGATCGCTGACGTGATCATGGAAGATGTGCGCCTTCCAGCAAAATACCTGCTTGGCGGCGAAGAGGGCAAAGGCTTCCTGGCTGCGATGCAATCACTCGACAATGGTCGTTTGTCGGTTGCGGCGGCGTCTATCGGTTATGCGGCGCGTATCCTGGACTCAGGTCTTAAATACGCAATGGAGCGCAAGGCGTTTAACGAGCCGATCGCGAACTTCCAGCTGATCCAGGCAATGCTTGCTGACTCTAAAGCAGAGATCTACGCAGGTGAGTGTATGCTGCGTGACGCATGTGCGCGTGCTGACACCGGCATTCGTATCTCCTGGGAAGCGTCTTCGACAAAAATGCACTGTTCTGAAACCTGTGGCCGAGTGGCTGACCGTGTTGTCCAGATTTATGGCGGCGCTGGTTACCTGCAGGAATACGAAGCAGAGCGCTTCTTCCGCGACGCGCGCTTGTTCCGCATCTACGAAGGCACAACTCAAATTCAACAGCTGGTGATCGCCAAGCAGATGATCCGCAACTTTGAAGGCTGATCCCACGCTGTTTTACAAACTTCTTTAGTCAACGCTCTGGCTCCGTTTCCTCCCGCCAGCTGCGTTCTGAGAAGCTAGACTGACCCTCTTCCCTCCCCGGAAGAGGGTCTTTTTTTATTCAGCGATGCGATTGCATGCAAAACCGATCAATTGCTCCGCCATCAAGGCGCATTGGCGAATGACGGCTTTATCTTCCACTGTGCGGCAATGCTCAGTAAAATTGCATTCCATTGAATTTACGGCGATTCCCAGAGGGGTTGGCCAGCCACGTAGCGCATGTACGATTGAGCGCATGGATTGCATGGTCGATGTGGTCGCCTGCCAACCGGCCGCGACGGCAATGACGCCGACAGGGCGTTGATCGAAATAGGGACGTTCATCGCCTGAAGTGTCTTCCACATAGTCGATTGCGTTTTTGACAAGACCGGAAATGGCGCCGTGATAGCCAGGCGATGAGATGACGATTGCGTCTGCTTTGCGGATACTATCGACAAGTGCGCTTGCCTGAGCGGTGCGGTCTGAGTTTGCCGGGTTATAAAGTGGAAGGTTTAAGTCTTCGCCTGAAAACATACGCGTTTCAGCGCCTTTTTCTTCACAGTTTTCCAGGACACAGGCCAGCACGCCGCGGCTGGAACTGATTGGCCCAAGCGTTCCTCCAAATCCGACGACGAATGGTGAGCGGTCTGGAGAGGGCATATAGGGTTCCCATGTTCTTTGGTGGCGACAGGTAAGAGGCAGCCAAACTGAACGTCTCTGCGTTAAATGACAAGTTGTCTTCAGAAGAAGTGTTTAGCCCGCTGATAATACCAGCTTTGCGCCATAGGCTTCAACGTTAAGCGCTAACCCAGATTCGGTTGAAATCTGGCCGAGGTAAGCGGCGATTTTCTGGAAATCGGGGTGGTCTGGCGAAACGATACGGGGAATTGAGTTATCATCAATCATGACCGGCTGGGTGAGCGTTTGCTCAACACCGTTTTCGCTTAGCTTTAGCTTCACAATCATGCTCATGCGCGTGTCATCGGGCAGAACGTATATGCCCTCAGCCGGTTTATCGGGATGCAGGGACAGTAAGTGTTTGAACGAGGCGGATTGGGTGATGGCGGGATCAAACGCCTGGGGTTGTTCGATGGCGAAGTTTCCCATGCTGTAAAAGATTGGGCAGCCTTTATAAAACTCAACACCTTTTAGAATGTGGGGGTGGTGCCCCAAAATAGCGCCAGCGCCGGCATCTATCGCGGCATGGGCAACGTCGCGTTGATAATCCGCTAGGACGATGGGGGTGATGTGAATGCCCCAATGGATCGACATGACCACAAAGTCTGCCTGTTGTTTGGCCGCCTTTATGTCACTGACCAGGTTTGCAAGGTCCTCACGGTGCGCCCGTGTGAGGATACGCGGCGGCGTGCCGGGTTGGTCATGTTCGATCATTTCATAAGACGTGTGCGCACGCATGGGCGCGCAGCCAGGTCGTGTCGATGATGCGGCATAGCCTTCCGGCAGGATGGACGAATAGGCCAGGAATGCGATGGTTAAGTCACCGCATTTTACGATGCTTGGCTTGCGGGCGGATGTAAGGTCTGGCCCAGCGCCACATAGACGCACACCTAAACCTTCCATGTGCTGAAGCGTGTCATTAAAACCGGTTTCGCCCAAATCCAGACAATGGTTTCCTGCAAACGACATGACATCGAACCCGCAGTCAGCGACGGCATTGGCGTTCGCGACATTGGTGCGCATGGCCAGTTTGGCGTTTGGCGCGCGTTCGCCGCGCTCAGTCACTGTTGTTTCCAACTGACCAAATAACAAGTCGCCGGAATTTAGCGCAGATTTGACAGATGAGAACATGCTTTCAGGTCGTTCGCGACAGGGCGCGACAGGGCGCGACATCGCCGACAGCGATCAATCGTCCAGATTTTAGAGCTTGGGTCATGGCCAACTATTGCTTCGTCTATTTGTATATGCAAGCGTTTACATTAATGTATGTACCTGCAGAGCCGGAATATTTATGCACCTCTCTAATACAATCGCGGCGCACTTAGAGACCGTGCGTTTTGAACAATTGCCAGACAACGCTGTTGAGGCCGCAAAACGCTCATTGATAGATGCTGTGGCGGTGTCGTTGGGAGCCTCAGGCGCAGAGCCTGCGGCGGCACCATTCCTTCAACAAGCGCAAGGGTGTGATGGGGAGGGCCCATGTGATGTGTTTGGGCATTCTGCGAAAGCCTCATTACATTTAGCGGCGTTGGCGAATGGGGCGCTAGCGCATGCGCTGGATTACGAGGATGCTTTTGACGCTGCGCCCATGCACCCAAATGCTGCGTTGGTTCCAGCTGTCCTTGCTTATAGTCAGACAGTAGGACCGATAAGCGGGGAACGCTTGCTGACGGCCATGGCGGCAGGGTGTGATCTGGCGTGCCGATTGGGTTTAGCCGCTGTGACGCGCGCAGAAGAAGGCGGCTGGTATCCTCCGCCAATCTTTGCGGGCTATGGCGCGATTGCGGCCGTTGGCCATGTCGCGGATTTGAGCGCAAAAGAATATAAGGATGCGTTTTCGCTGGGATTAAGCCAGATAACATGCAGCGGCGAAATCAAATACAATCCTCAATCTGCCATTCGCGCGGTGCGTGACGCATTTCCAACGATGGCGAGTGTGATGTCTGTTCAACTCGCACGAGATGGCCTGGGCGGATTTGACAAGCCATTTGAAGGCGAATGCGGATTTTTCCGTTTGTTTATGCAGGGCGATTATAGCGCTGAAACATTCCTAAATCGGCTGGGCGAGAAATTTTATGGCGCTGACGTGAGCTACAAAGCCTGGCCGTGTTGCCGGGGAACGCATGCTTTCATCGAAGGCGCATTGGCGCTGCGTCATGAAATTGAAGACCTAGATCAAATTGAAAGCATCACACTAACCGGTGGACCCATTCTCGAAATGCTCGCCTATCCGGTTGCTGAAAAGCAAAACCCGACGGTGCCGATAGACGCCAAATTCAGTCTCTATTTTTCAACGGCGGCAGCCTTGGTGAGGGGTGGGGTCGGGCTGGATGAATTTTCACCGGAAAACCTGCGCGCGCCGGACATTCTAAAAGTGTCCAACAAGATTTCTTATCAAAACAACGGCCAAACAGACCCGGCGGCTGCAAGCAGAGGTGAGACCCTCATTCGCCTAAAAGATGGACGTGATCTGACCATAACGGTCAACGAACCAAAGGGCGGCTTATCCAATCCCATGACCCGCGAGGAGCTTGTCGCCAAGGCGATTGATTGCGGTGCGCGGGCGAAAACGCCTATTTCGAGGGCGCGTATGCAGGCCTTCTGTGAAGCGGTGTGGGAGTTGGAAGTCACACATGACGCAGTTGAGGCGGTGTTTCGCGCGATCCGTCCGGTCTAGTTGACACAATATCATTCCCACCTAGTTTAACGGTGGGAATTGAAAGCGCCTACAAAAGGCGCTGGGAGGACAAGTAAAGTGAATCAGATTTCATCTGAAAGTAATATTGAGAGCCGTGTCGGGCGCAAGGTGATGACGTTTCTTGTCGCGCCAATTGGACTTTATCTTCTGATAGGGGCGATTGACCGGACGAATGTCGGTTTTGCCGCTTTGCAGATGAATGCTGACCTGAGACTCACAGGCGCAGAATATGGCGCGGGCGCGGGTATTTTGTTTATTGGGTATCTGCTGGCCAAATATCCAAGTGTCCTTCTTTACGAACAGCTCGGTTTAAGGCGTTGGCTTTGTCTTTTGTGCCTTGTTTGGGGTGTGTGTGCGACGGGTATGGCGTTTGTTCAGGGGCGCAACTCGTTTTACCTCCTTCGGTTTTTGATCGGCGTGTCCGAGGCAGGATTAGCTGCTGGTCTGTTTCTTTATCTGAGCAATTGGGCGAGCGCGAAATTCAGTGCGTCTATTTTGTCGATCCCAATCGCAGCAATCCCCTTGGCTCAGGTGGTTGGCGCGCCGTTGTCTGGTTGGCTGATGGAGATGGAGAACCCATTTAATATGCCGGGCTGGCGCTGGATGTTCCTCATCGAAGGGTTGCCGGCAATCGGTCTGGCTGTGTTGGCGATGACTTATTTTCCCAACCGTCCCAAACAGGCATCCTGGCTATCATCTGAAGAAGCTGACTGGATTGAGGCAAATGCAGATGGCGCACAATCAGAAGCGGCCAAGACTGGCGACAAACACGCTGCGCTTAAAAATCCGATCACCTATATCTGTGCGATTATCTGGTTCTGTCTGCTGGCTGGAAATTATGGCGTCATTTTCTGGCTGCCTCAGATCCTCAAGAGTTTTGCCGATCTTTCCGCGACCCAGATCGGGTGGATTGTGGCTATGCCCTGGTTGGGCAGTGCGATCGGTCTTGTGATCAATGCCATACACTCCGACAAAACCCAGGAACGTTATCTCCATATTGGAATACCGTGTCTGATCGCAGCGATTGGGTTTGTGACCGCGTTTCATATCGGCCAAGGGCCTTTGGCTTTGCTGTGCCTGATTGTTGGTGGTGCATTCCTTGGCAGTACCGTAGCGCCATTCTGGGCGATCCCGAAAAAGCTCTTAAAGCCAGCCGAACTTCAGATCGGCGTGGTGGCGATCCACATGGCGGGCGGTATGGCTGGGCTGTCCATATCTTCTGCGATTGGGTGGTTGCACGATATGACGGGGTCGTTTGGACCGCCTATCTATTTAATAGGCGCAACGCAGGTGCTTTCACTCAGTATGTGCCTTATTGCGCGCAAGCTCGATAAAAGCCACAGGGGATCGGCAATAGAGCTGGACGCACCGGATGTGGCTGTTAAATCCGGCGCATGACGACACCAAAACATGAGCTGACGCTTCTGACTTTGATCGGCCTTGCGGCGACAAGCGCGCTTGGTTCGATCGCTATCCACATGATGGTGCCGGCTTTACCTGCAATCGCTTCTGACTTTGAGGCGTCACCAGATAATGTGCAATTGGCTGTCAGCTTGTATCTTCTGTGCCTTGGTGCGGGACAGTTGTTGGGCGGGGCGGCGTCTGACACGTTGGGGAAGCGTTTGACGTTGGGAATTGCAGTCTGCGTGTTTTTCTTGGGCGCGTTGGGGGTGGCGATAAGTCAAAATGTCGGTCAGCTCATCAGTGCGCGATGCATACAAGCGTTAGGGGGCGGGGCGTCTATCATCGCGACCCGCACACTGGTGGCGGAACGTTCCAAAGATGGAGAAGTGGCCGGACGGATCGCGGTGATGACGTCTATCGTATTGTTGTCGCCTGCGGTGTCGCCATTCCTTGGCGGATTGATCGTCTCGTTTGGGTCGTGGCGCGTGATTTTTTATCTCCTGACGATCATTGCAGCGCTATCCGCATTGTTTGTCATTCGCCTGAACGATCCGTCACAAAGAGCGACCTCCGGCCGTTTGGCGGTGCTTGGGGGCAATTACAGCCGGGTCGCGCGCAGTCTTGGCTTCTGGCGATTAGCGATCGCGATCGCGTGCGCCAGTGCAGGCATGTATGTGTTTCTTAGCGGGTCGTCATTCTTGTTGATCGAGCAATATGGCTTGTCTCCAGATCAGGCTGGGTTTGGCTATCTCCTGGTGGCAGCGTCGGGGATCTGCGGCACATTTTTGGTCAAGAGACTGGAGCGCGGGCCGGGCGCGTTTCGGACTGGGCAGAAAGTGTCATGCGCCGGGGCGTTTCTGCTTTTGCTAAGCGCGCTATCTGGTTTTGAAAATGGTTATGGGCTGATTGCGCCCATGCTGGTGGTTGGCGTCGGTGTGGGGATGAGCGCGCCAGCTGGTTTTGCGGCTGTCCTTAAAACGGTGAAGGGGGCGGAAGGCGCATCTTCAAGTCTTGCCGGGGCGTTTCAGATGTTGCTCAGCGGACTTGCTGCAACCTTGATTGCAAAGGCGGGCGTGTCGGATCTCTTGTCACTTGCCTCAGTCATATTAGGTATTCTGGCGTGTGGGCTGCTTGTCGCGCCAGCCCGCAGGTCAGCGCGACAAAACTGATACGTTTTAAAGGCCTTACGCAAGGCCGCTGAGCGTGGCGCGGCGGGTAAAAAATTGCTTCGTCATTAATTGTGTCCTCCCCGACAGTTTGGCTGAATTTCCAGCTCACTCTACGGGTGGGCTTAACACAGGAAGAATTAGCAATGAAAGCGTTTTCATAGTATTCTGATCCTGCAAGCGTGCGAATGTGACTTGCAAAGCATAATCGTAGTGCGAGGGTATGGGATAAATTCAGTCGGCGTAGGGGATTTTGATCCCCTAGTGATCGTCACCCCAAAGACCATTGAGGATCTCAACAAAGGTGTCGCGCATGTCGGCAGGGATTTTAGCAATCAGACTTGCTTCATGGGCTTCAACGATGACCATGGCTGACTTGGCAAGCTCTTCGCCTTTTTCCGTCAGTTCCAGTCCGTGCGAACGTCCGTCAACCCGGATCCGGTTTAATAATCCCCGCTCATCGAGACGACCGACAATCGGAGCGACATTGGCGCTGGCGATTGAGAGCATGCGACCAATTTCAGTCTGCTTGATCTGGGGATTGTGTTTTATAGCCAACAGGACGGACGCATCCGTCACACGCAAATCAAGTTCCGCCAATTTGGGCGAAAGATCGGACAAAGAGGCGTTGGATGCGCGACGTAGGGCGTATCCGGGAAAATGTCTTAAAGGGTCAATAGCCATTGCGCACCAAAACACTATACGGTATAGGAATACCAACAAAGCTATTTAAAATAGCAATTAAAGGATGATCAGGGAGGTAAATCCATGCAGTTTGAGCGCGTCAACCCGATAACGGGAGAAATCGCCAGTCGCGCCGAGGCGATGACAGTAGAACAAGCACACGAAATCGCTGCGCGCGCAGCTGCCGCACAGCCTGCCTGGGGCGCGATGGGGCCAAACGCCCGTCGTGCGGTTCTGAACAAAGCCGCTGCAGCGCTTGAGGCGCGCAAAGATGATTTTGTCCAAGCTATGATGGGTGAGATCGGCGCAACAGCAGGTTGGGCGATGTTCAATCACATGCTGGCGGCGGGCATGATTCGCGAAGCGGCTGCGATGACCACACAGATTGGCGGCGAAGTTATTCCGTCTGACAAGCCGGGTTGTATTGCCATGGCGCTGCGTGAGCCTGTTGGTGTGATCCTTGGGATTGCGCCGTGGAATGCGCCTATCATTCTGGGTGTGCGCGCCATTGCGACACCGCTTGCGTGCGGTAACGCGGTCATTCTGAAAGCCTCCGAGACCTGTCCGCGCACTCATGCGCTGATCATTGAAAGCTTTGCTGAAGCCGGCTTTCCTGAGGGTGTGGTCAATGTGGTGACCAATGCGCCGGAAGATGCCGGCGACATCGTTGGCGCACTGATTGATTCACCTGCTGTGAAACGGATCAACTTCACTGGCTCAACAGCGGTCGGTAAAATCATCGCTAAGCGGGCGGCTGAGCACGTGAAGCCATGTCTTCTGGAATTGGGTGGAAAAGCGCCATTGGTCGTGCTGGAAGATGCGGACCTGGACGAAGCCGTTAAAGCAGCCGCTTTTGGCGCTTATATGAACCAGGGCCAGATCTGTATGTCGACTGAGCGCATTATTGTGGTCGATGCGGTGGCTGACGCTTTTGCGCAGAAGTTTGCTGAAAAAGCCAAATCCATGCCGTCAGGCGACCCACGCGAAGGCAATACGCCGCTGGGCGCTGTGGTCGATCAGAAAACGGTCAACCACGTCAACTCGCTGATTGAGGACGCAAAGTCCAAAGGCGCTGACATCATCGCAGGCGGCGTGGCAGATAGTGTCGTCATGCCAGCAACTGTCGTCGACAAGGTGACGGCGGAAATGAACATTTATCGCGACGAAAGCTTTGGTCCGGTTGTGGGCATCTTGCGCGCCAAGGACGAAACGGATGCGATCCGTCTGGCGAATGACAGCGAATACGGTCTTTCTGCAGCTGTGTTCACGAAAGACACAGCGCGCGGCCTGAAAGTGGCGCGTCAGATCCAGTCAGGTATCTGTCACGTTAACGGACCAACTGTGCACGATGAAGCGCAAATGCCATTTGGCGGCGTAGGCGCATCTGGATATGGCCGTTTTGGCGGCAAGGCGGGCATCGACGCTTTCACCGAGCTTCGTTGGATCACCATGGAAACAGAGCCGGGCCACTACCCGATTTAAGACAGTTTAAAATCAAACATGCGGCGCGGCGGTGCATAGGACCGCCGTGACCTTAGACGATCAAATAAGGAAGAAGAACATGACGACAGATCGCGCCGAAGAAGACACAGTCGCCTTTGAAGTTGTCGACAACATTGCCTGGGTGAAATTCAACCGCCCAGAAAAACGCAATTGTATGAACCCAAAGCTGAACCGCCAGATGATGCGCGTACTGGACGAGCTGGAATATCGTGATGATGTTGGTGTGTTGGTGCTGACGGGCGAGGGCACGGCATGGTCAGCAGGTATGGACCTTAAAGAATACTTCCGTGAGACAGAAGCGGCCGGCCTTGGCGCAACGCGTCAGGCGCAGCGTGAATCTTATGGCTGGTGGCGTCGTCTGCGTTGGTATCAGAAGCCAACTATCGCGATGGTCAATGGCTGGTGTTTTGGCGGCGGTTACGGACCTCTGTTTTCCTGTGATTTGGCCTTCTGTGCGGACGAAGCTCAATTTGGTCTGTCTGAAATCAACTGGGGCATCCTACCGGGCGGCGGCGCCACCAAGATCGCTGTTGAACTTCTGAACTTCCGCAACGCAATGTACCACTCTTTGATGGGTGAAAATGTCGACGGCAAGAAAGCGGCTGAATGGGGCCTCGTGAATGAGAGCCTGCCAATGGACAAGCTCGAAGCGCGCGTCACAGAAGTTGCCAAAGTCCTGCTTGAGAAAAACCCGGTTGCTCTGAAGGCGACGAAAGACGCAATTCGCCGCGTGAGCGAAATGACTTACGACAATGCGGAAGACTTCCTCGTGCGTGCGCAGGAAGCGGCTAACTCCTACGACAATGACGGTCGTAAAGAAGGGATCAAGCAGTTCATTGACGACAAGTCCTACAAGCCAGGTTTAGGCGCTTACGACAAAACCAAACAGAAAGCGCCAGCTAAAAAGGCGGCGGCGAAACCTAAGAAAAAAGCGAGCACTGAATGAGCGGATCAAGCAATGGCGGAAAGTCAGTCGACTTAAGTCGCTTGCTTTCGCCAAAATCAGTTGTGATCGTCGGCGCCTCCCCAACTCCTGGGGCGCTTGGCGCATCTGTGCTGACCAATCTGGAGCGTGGCGGATTTAAGGGTGATGTTCATCTGGTCAATCCAAAGCGGTCTGACATCAATGGCCGTCCATGTGTCAACGCGATCAGCGAATTGCCTGATGACATTGATGCGGCGGTGTTGGCCATTCCAAAACCGGGTGTTTTGCCGGCGCTGCGTGAGCTGGCGGAAAAAGGTGTCGGCGGGGCTGTTATCTTTTCTGCTGGTTTTGCTGAGGATGGCGAGCAGGGCCTTGCGGAACAACGCGAAATCGCAGAGTTAGCTGCCACATATGGTGTCGCGGTTGAGGGCCCAAACTGTCTTGGTTTCGTCAACAACAAAGATGGCGTGGCGATGACCTTTGTGGAAACGCCAGCGGCTGAATTAGCAGACGGCGAAGGCGTGGCTATCGTATCGCAAAGCGGGGCGATGGCGGCTGTGCTCGGCGTGACGCTAGCGAGCAAAGACCTTGGCGTCACGTTGTCCGTTTCGACCGGCAATGAAGCTGCCACCGGTGTTCAGGATTATGTTGAATTCCTGCTGGATGACCCAAAGACAAAAGCTATTGCAATGATTGTGGAACAATTCCGCAATCCGCAACGGTTTTTAGAATTGGCGAAACGCGCCAAGGAAATGGGCAAACCAATTGTCCTCCTCCACCCAGGAAAAAGCGAAGCAGCGCGCGAATCTGCTGCGACCCACACAGGCGCTATGGCGGGTGATTACGCAGTGATGCGGACACTGGTTGAGCGGGCTGGTGTGATCGTGGCGGACACGCTGGAGCAGTTGGGCGATCTCACGGATCTGGCGATGCGTGCGCCAAAGTTTGCAAAGTCCGGCACAGTCATTTTGACCGAGTCCGGTGCGTTTAAAGCGATTGCTTTGGATCTTGCTGAGGAAGTCGGACTTGAGCTGCCATTGCTTAAAGATGATGACTCACCAGAGTTGCGTGAGGCGCTGCCAGGCTTTGTGCCAGTGAGCAATCCTGTCGACTTAACAGCGCAAGGATTGGTTGATCCCGATCTTTATCGCAGAAGCATGTCGGCTTTGCTGACGGATGATCGCGTGGGCGCCATTTTGATGGGGATCATTCAAACAGATCCTGTGACTGTGAATGCGAAACTGCCATCCATCATCAAGGCGATTGAAACGATCAATCCGGACAAGCCGGTGATCTATTCCGGTCTGGATGAAGGCGCGGAGGTTCCTGGTGAGCACCTTACAAAGCTGCGTTCGCTCGGGGTGACGTGTTATCCAACAGCGGAGCGTGCCATTCGCGCCGTTTCTAAGCTGATTGATAGTTCGCTTGCGTCGACTGCGGATAAGAACAGCCAAACTGCTAAAGTGTCAGTTTCTCTGCCAGCTGATGCGGGCGTGGTGCCTGAGTACAAAACCAAGGATATTCTGCGCAATGCAGGCATTCCATTCCCGGATGGGAAACTGGCGACCAGTGTTGAGGACGCTGTTGCGGCGGCTAATGTGCTGGGCTTCCCAGTTGTGATGAAGGCGCAGTCAGCTGAGTTGTCCCACAAGAGTGATGCTGGCGGTGTGTTGTTAAACCTTCAGTCAGACGCGGATGTTTCTCAAGCTTATGCGACCATGGCCAAGAGCATTGAAACATATGCGCCTAGCCTTGAGCTGGATGGCGTGTTGATTGAGCGCATGAGCGACAAGGGCGTGGAGCTCATCCTCGGCGCAAAGCGTGATCCGCAATGGGGCCCGGTGATCTTGTTAGGTTTTGGTGGCGTGCAGGCGGAAGTCATCAAGGATTTCCGTATTCTTGCGCCTGACTTGAGCAAAGATGAGATCAAGGATGAGATTCTAAAACTGAAGGGCGCTAAGCTTCTGACCGGTTTTAGAGGATCAGACCCTGTCGATCTGGATGCGATTGCAACAGCTGTAAAAGCAATGGGTGACCTGATGCTGACGCAGCCCCGGATAATGGAGATTGACCTCAATCCTGTTATCGCGCGTCCTGAAGGCAAGGGTTTTGATGCGCTGGACGCTCTTATCTTACTGGGCGAATAAGCGCTGATACAATTTGCGGGAGGATCAGCATGTGTTGATCCTCCTCTTCTCATTCGCCGCATAAGACGGTGAAGACAATAACAAGTTCGCTTTAACGCGGACACACCAAAGCGAACACAAGGTGGAGGAAGTAGAATGAGCAGGCCTGCAGAGATATTATCTCAGGAAAAAATGAGCGCCGCCCAGATTGTGGCGATTGCGCTGTGTGTGATGCTGAATGCGCTGGATGGCTTTGACGTTCTGTCCATCAGTTTTGCTGCGCCAGGGATCTCTCAGGAGTGGGGTATTGATCGCGGCGCGCTGGGCCTTGTCCTCTCAATGGAATTGATCGGGATGTCGATCGGGTCGATTTTCCTGGGCCAGATCGCTGACAAGATTGGTCGCCGCCCGATTATCATTTTGTGTCTGTGTGTCATGGCCACAGGGATGTATGCCGCTTCAACAGCGTCCAACATCAACATCCTGTCGAGTTATCGTCTTATTACCGGCTTAGGTATTGGTGGCATGTTGGCGTGTACCAATGCGATGGTGGCGGAGTTTTCCAACGACAAATATCGCAGTTTGAACATTACCATCATGGCGGCAGGTTATCCGGTGGGCGCTATTGTTGGTGGCGCGATTGCATCTGAGCTGCTTGTGCATTTTGACTGGCGCAGCGTATTCATCTTTGGGTCTATTTTTACCATCGCATTGCTGCCGCTGGTGCTTATTGCGATGCCTGAATCTGTGTCTTCCATTATTTCCCGCCGCCCGGCTAATGCGCTCGAGCAGGTCAACAAAATTCTCAAGAAGCTGGGACATGCAGCCGTTGATGCGTTGCCTGATCCAGTTGCGGAAAAATCAGGCGGAGGTCTGGGCCGGCTGCTTGGACCTGACTTGGTCAAGATCACAATCTTCCTGACGGCGGCGTATTTTGCGCACATCATGACCTTTTATTACATCCTGAAATGGATACCGAAACTGGTTGTGGATATGGGTTTTGTTGCGTCTGAAGCTGGTAATGTCCTGGTGTGGGCGAATGTTGGCGGCGCGACAGGCGGTGTATTGTTGGGGCTGGCGACACGCAAGCTGGATATCCGCTGGCTGGTGATCGCAGCGCTTGCCGCGTCTTTTGTGTTCGTCTCATATTTTGGTGTCGGCCAGAGCGACCTCCAAGGACTGGCGATGGTGTCTGCTGCAGCTGGTTTCTGCACGAATGCTGGTGTTGTTGGACTTTATGCGCTGATTGCTAATTATTATCCGGCTGATGTGCGTGCGGGGGGAACAGGACTTGTGATTGGTGTGGGGCGGGGCGGTGCGGCTCTTGGGCCGATCATCGCTGGCTTCCTGTTTGAGACAGGACAGGGATTGCAGGTTGTCTCCATTATTATGGCGACCGGATCTGTTATCGGGCTGCTGGCGCTGTTGATGTTAGGTCGCCAGAAGACGGAAGAAACAAAAGCTGAGCCTGAAGCGGCTTAACGCTCACAACGCTTTATTTGCGCGATTCAATCTGATCGCTATACAGTTTGATGTATAGACATCAGATTGGATTCGCCAATGAAGCCCCCCTCCACAAAACAGGCGCGATTAGATGATGTGGCGCGTATTGCTGGTGTGTCCAGCGCCACGGTCTCGCGCTTTTTCAACAATCCTGACGTCGTCGCAAAAGCGACTGCTGAACGCATTCGTGCGGCGGTGGATGAGATTGGATATGTGCCAAACCTGTTAGCTGGCGGTCTGGCGTCCAACCGAAGTCGCATGGTTGCGGCACTGGTGCCGCATCTCACAAATTCGATCTTTGCTGAGACTGTTGAGGTGATGGTGGGGGAGCTGTCTGCTGAAGGTTACACCGTGATGCTAGGTGTGACGGGGTTGTCGGATCAGTCTCTTGATAGCCAGATCCAGAATGCGCTGGCGCGGCGGGCGGATACGATCATCATAACCGGCATCGTGTCGGACGATGCTGTGCGGGACAAACTCAGGCGCTCAAATGTAACAGTCATTGAGACGTGGGGACTGCCCAAAAACCCGATTGATATCGCGGTAGGATTTAGCCACGAAGACGTAGGTGCTGAACTTGCGCGCTTTATAAAATCACGCGGTTATCTGCGCCCGCACCTTTTTATCGCCAGGTCGAAACGCGCGCTTATTCGCCGTGATGGTTTTATGCAGGAATGGCAGCAGTCCAGTTCCTACAAACCAACAGAGACTTTGCTTGATATTCCTGTCCACTTTGGCCGCGCGCGTGGCGCTTTTGCACAATTGCGCCGCATGGATCCAATGCCGGATGTCATTGTCTGCGGATCTGACTCACTGGCGCAAGGCATCATCGTTGAAGCGCGCGCAGCCGGTTATAATGTGCCTGACGATATTGCAGTTATCGGTTTTGGTAACTCAATGATCGCAGGTGAGATGCGCCCGACAATTACTTCCGTTGAGATTGATGGCGCCCGCATTGCACGGGAGACAATTGCAGTTATGCATCGCCGGGCTGCTGGCTTGACGCCTGAAGAAACCAAAATCGACATCGGGTTTACGATTGTCGCGCGTGAAAGCGCTTAAGGAATCACCTTGATATCGACGCGTCGGCGTGAGGGGCCATCGAGCCCCATTGCGCCTTTTTGTTCGGGCCAAGCAGTTGGAGAGGCTGACCATTCAACAGTCATCTTGTCTTCTGGAACGCCAAGGCGTTTTAGCGCAAAGGCGACTTTCTCAGCGCGTTCCTGCGCGAGTCTGGGCGCTTCTTCAACCTGAAAGCCATCAATTACGCGGCTGCGTGTGTCAGCATAACCGGTGATGTGAATCGCGGTAGGCTCAGTTGCGCGGATCCAGCTGATCGCATTGTCCAGATAATGGTCACTTAGCTGGTATATAAAAAAAGTCCGATCTAGGTCGAAGAATAGTGAAAATGTCTTCTCGCCGTGTGGAGGAGTTGGCTTAGCCCTTGGAGCGGACAAGGGGGCGACACGTGTGTCAGGCAATACAAACTCCCGGCCTGGATATGTTTCCGTCGGCAGCATGTGGCGGGTGCAGGCTTTGTCAGTCAGGATAGAGACGCGAACCGGCGACATCGTGATCCCGCCACAGGCATTGTCCTGTGTGTCGGAGATTGTGCCTTCCACCAGAACGCCATAATTCCAGTCTGGCTTGGTAGGAGAGTTTGAAATGTCATAGCGCTGACCGGAGTTTGGATCATCACTAAGCCAGCAGCCGGATTTCTTGCCCTGATCAGTGTCGCGATATATGGGGCAGGCGATAAAGGTTACGTCCTCTGCGCTGGCTGTAAAATCGCCTAACAGGATGATGGACGTTAGCGCCACTGTGATGAGGCCTTGTTTGATCATAGCGCACTCATCAGGTTCACCAGATCCTGGATCTCCTGCTCCGTGTAACCGATATTGTAGCGACGGTCATAGTACTCCACGACACCGCGCAGTGTGGCGGCCGAACCATTTGAGAAATAAGGTGCGCGCGCAGAGAGGCCGCGCATGGATTGCAGCGTAATTTTGCCCACATCGGCGCATTTTCCTGTGGTGAGCGCAAAGCCCGGATCCTGTGTCAGGATCACCTTGCCATAATGCGGATGTGGCTCGCCTTTACAGGTGATGCGGAACAGAGGCAGGTCTTGATTAGGATCAGCGAAGGGCAAGGTTGTCGTGCCCAGGTCCACCTGACCGGGCGCCACATCATTCCCCATCTGGCGCATGTTGTGGCAAAAGACACAGCTATTGCGGACCGGGTTGCCAAATCCCATTGGCGAATTAATCCCGGCTGAATCTGTGATCAGGAAGGTTTTCTCTCTGAAGACCCGTGCGCCACGCGCCACAGATGCGCGCCATTCAGCTGTTTCAGGGCTAATGTCGGCAAGCTGATCATCTGACATGGTTTCCCATGCTTCAAACTCGCTCCAGACGGCTTTGCCAATACTGCCAAGCTGACCGGCTTCTGAACTGGCGAGTAGTTCAGGGCCACCGCCTGCGCCAAGGTCGCTGAGCGCGCCGCCGGTATTGTCGATCGCCTGAGCGGAATAGACATTGAGAAGAAAGTCTTCGATCGCCTGTTCGTGTTCGGTGAGAAAGCCGTCTTCAAATTCTAAATGACTGTGCGCAGCGTCGCGCATCTGGTCGAACAAAGTGCCAGCCCGACCATCAGCCAGCAAATTGCCAGCGAGAAGGTCGCCAGTCTCGGCTGAAATTGGCAGTGGCAGGCCTTGTTTGGGGTCGTATTCAAATCCTACCGCGAGCAGGTATTTCATATTCGCGGCGGGGCGCGGGCGACGGTAGACCGATATTTTACCAGCTTCAGGCCCGTATTCCGGACCGGAGTTACAGCCGTTCGGGTCGTGTGCGACCTCAATGTCAAAGTCTGGTTCTGTGTGTGGGAAATCTTGAAACGGCAAGGGCGGCCAGGGGCGTTCAACGCGGATTAGCCCGCCTTCAATGAGCAGGCTGTGAGAGGCTTTGTCTTCTTGCGGTAGGCTGGGGCAGTTTGAGCCATCTATCGCGGCAAACAATGGATCTGCGCCATCTGTGGCGTCCCATCTCTCTGTAATGGTCTGCGTCGAGAGGGACATCGCGTCAGATGGTTGGTGGCAGGTGACACAGGCGCGCCCGTGCGGGCCGAAAGGTTCAAAGAATGGGTGCCAGTCAGTGCTAAACGCGCCGGTAGCGCTTATGATGCGCGATACGCCGGTTTCATTCGTATAGTCGATACTTGCGGGAAATGGACGATCGTCTCCTGGCGCCCACCACCTTTCGGATGCATCGGCATAGGTATCGGGTTCAGATTGCTCTTTGGGGGGCGTGGTAGATTGTTCGCTCGGAGAGCATGCTGAAATAGTAATTGCTGCAAGCGCTAATGAAGCGATTGCAGGCAGTAATTTCGAGTGAAACTGTTTTTGCTTCATCGGCTTCTTAAAAAGATCGCTGTTCCCCACGCATTGGAGGAACAGCGAGTACCTGGGGTTTGGAAACTAGTCGAAGTTCACGACTGCGCGGACACCGATCTGGCGTGGTGCTCCATAAATGGCGCCGCCGGTCGCACTGGATGAACTTTGGATCTGCGCGGCGATGTAAGTTTCGTCCAGAAGGTTGTTTGCAAACACTTCAAACGTCACGTCGTCATTGTGAACGTAAGAAAGGCGTGCGTCGATCACATCGCGCGCAGGCACGAATGTGTCATTGCTTGGGAAAGGCGTCGCATACTGTTCAGACAGGTGTGACCACTGAAGACGCGGCGTGATGCTGCGACCGTCACCCAAATCGATAAAGTATTCGATACCGGCATTTGCTGTGATCTCAGGGGAGAACGGCAGGACACGTCCGCCAGGCACCAGCTTGTTACCGACAGGACAACCCACGTCAGATCCTGGCGCGTTTGTGTCGTTCAAACAAACGTCTTCAGCAAAAGTCGCGTCAAGATAACCAATACCGAAGCTGACCCCAAGGTCGCCAAACTGCCCCAATACTTCGAGCTCAGCGCCGTAGGCTTCGCCGGATGCGGCATTCTGTGTCACAGGAAGGCCGCCAGCAAGCGATGCTAGCTGAATGTCTGTGTAGTCAGAGTAGAATATGTCACCGTTGATACGCAGTGTGCGGTCTAGCAACTCGGTTTTGAAGCCTGTCTCGTAAACGAGGTTGGATTCAGGTCCGAAGTTACCGGCGGGCGGCGCCAGGTTCACACCACCTGCTTTGTAACCCTTGGATATCGTCGCATACAGCATGCCGCTTTCGATAAAGTAGTTGATGCCGACTTTACCGGTAATCTCTTCAGATTCTTGTTTGGAGGTGAACGGAGGAGCTGGCGGACCTGGCAATACAAATCGAACATATTCCTGAGAATCTTCCGAATAACGCGCACCCGCTAAAAACTCGATCCGGTCGTTAAGTGTGTAGTTTACCTGACCAAATACAGACGCGCTCTCGTTCGTCGCTTCAGTGATGATGTCGGAGTTCGAGCCGTTCAGGTCATCCGTTGAATAATTGTCGCGGAACAGTGTTAGCGGCACATCTTCATTCATATAGAACGCGCCAACAACCCATTGCAGCGGACCTTCGTCGATGGACAAAAGGTTGATCTCTGCAATCCTCGTTTCAAAATCCGTGCGCGCCTGAGACACCCGACCCGGATAGATCGCCCGGTTAGCGCCGTTGGCGGGCAAGTCAGCAGGAACGGCTTCGGCAGTTGCTGTGCGGTCGCCATCGGTCTGGTCAAATGTGTAACCATCCTGAACGGAAACGAGTGCGCGGAATTCCATGTCAGAGTTTATTTCATAGCGACCTTCAGCAGAAAGGCGGTAACCATTCTGGTCGAGGAAGGACTTGGCGTCTTCCTGAATGACAAATGGATCGCTGGTGACCGTGTCGTTCCGGTTTTTCACTGCGTTGTTGTCGGACTCATAGTCAAACAGTTCGCCGCGAATGTTGAAACGGAAACGCTCATCATCTGTGCGGTAGGCAAGGTTGGCGCGCAGCCCGGCCATGTTAAATTCGCCGGGGTTGCTCGACCCGCCAATGTTTTCAGAGAAACTGTCTTGAGACTCGCTGATACCAGCCAGGCGCAGCGCGACATTGTCGGTGAAACCATAGTTCACAGCGCCAATCGCGCGGATTTTGTTGTATTCAGCAACGGTCAGATCAACCTTGCCAAAAACCTCGTTGAACTCTGGTTCAGGCGTACGGGTATAGACCGCGCCACCCGTTGAGTTCTGACCTGTCAGCGTTCCCTGTGGTCCACGCAACACCTCGATGGATTCAATGTCAAAGAAGCTTTGGCGAATGAATTGTTCGTGCGGGATCAATACGCCATCAACATAGTATGCGACACCTGGGTTAGAGGTCGGTGCAGATTGAGCGATACCCACACCGCGGATGTTTATGAATGTTGAGCGGTTATATGTGTTGATCGCCACAGATGGCGCAACCTGTTGCAGAGCGTTGACGTCCGTGACGCTGCGCTTGGCCAGTTCTTCCCCACTTAGAACTGTTGCTGCGACGGGTACGTCTTGAAGGTTTTGCTCGCGGCGCTCAGCTGTCACCGTGATCGTGTCGAGCTGGCGTCTTTGATCAGCCTGTGCGTCGTCAGTTTGTGCGTGTGCGAAACCTGGAATGAAAGCGCTGGACATCAGCGCGAGGGCGAATGGTGAAATATACTTAACCGCCCCGGTCTTTGTCGTCCTCATAGTGTCCTCCCATGGGCTGATTTTGATTAGAATGGTTCAGCCACTGTCTGTTTGTCACTAACAAAGGAAAGAAATGCAAGCCCTTGCATTGCTATAGACTATAATTATTAGCAGCGTTGTTTTCGTGACACGCTCTAGATTGAGGAGATTTGGGAATTTTGAGCGGGCGCGCAGACTTGTTCCACACTTGCGGATATTTAAGTACGGAAGTGCTGTAAACATCCGCAAAGCGGCAATTATTATGTGTAGGTCAGCTATTTAGCGTTCTTGGAAAAACGCGGAGCGAGTGAAAGCAGCACAATCGCAAGGATCAGGATGCCTGCGCCGAACATTTCAGAACCAGTTGGTTTTTCCAGTCCCCAGCCCAGGGCAAGAATCCATGCCGCAGCGATACCCGCTAGCAGGCTAGCGGAGCGTTCAAGCGGCACACAATAGGTGTTCTCTCTTGCGTCAAGAAGGATAATTGCAGCGAATACGGATACCACCGTAAGGGTGACTGCAGCGACAATCAGATGGACGATCACAGGGTCTGTCCAGACCAGTAAAAAGCCGTTTTTCAGCGCATCTGATTGGTCGCCAATTCCGGATAGTGACAACAGCGCCAGCGCGACAATCGACATTGGCAACGCGATGATTTTCTCTTCCACAAAATAGCGGCGGACAGACGATTGGTCGCCTGATTTGGAAATGCGGGTCATGACCGCAAGGCGCATGAAATAACCGATGGTGTAAAGAACGATCGTGGCGATTGCCAGCGGCGGCAGGCCCAGTTCACCGCGCGCGTTGAGTACGAACCAGAGTGAAGCGACTACCATTACAAGAGCTGTCCAGCTCCACCAGCGCACACGGCGTCCGAATGCAAAGTCAACAAGGGGCGCGATAATCAAAATATCGCCGCGCATTAGCAGCTGGATGTAAGGGATAGAAACGCCCTCAAACGTATATGAAAGCGGAACGGTGAAGAGGACCAGCGCCGTGCCCAAGCCGGATAGGAAGGTGTAGCGTGTCGGAAATGGAAATCTGACCTTGCCGATCTGTGAATGCTTGGCGTCCCTGTGCCAGCCGCTAAGCCAGATGAAAAGATATGTCAGCACCAGATTCATCAACAGGGTGGACGGCAGGGTTTCAAGACCTGTCAGAGGGCGACCCAGGGCCTGATGATCTATGGACGTGACCAGTTTCACAACAATGATGTTTGGCAGATAAGCCAGGAAATAGAGGAATACCATCATTTCCAAAGGGACTGGTCGTTTAAGCATCATCCCATCGCCTGAACGGCGTCCCCATCGATTTCATATTGAGCGTTAAGACCGGCTTCTGCGGTCACTTCGCGCATGTATTTTATTGTGTCATGAAAAGCTGAATCTGAAGGCGATTGCACGCGCGGAACAGCGTCTCGATCAATGAACAAAGGCAAAAAGCCAGTCTTCTGGATTTTGCCGTCTGCGATGTCGAGTTTGGCGATCATGGAAAGGCGTGAGGCCTCCGGGAAGTTATAAAGACTATCGAAATCCGGTTCCCATTTTTCGGCAAGCTTTTGTATCTCTTTAAAGCTAGGACGCGCTGCGTGTTCGGCATCCATCCGCAGGTCGCATGCAAAGTTGCAGAGGGAATGGAAGACCGGTTTGCCGTCAATAAACTCCATGCCTTTGAGAATGTGGGCATGGTGGCCAAGGATGGCGTCAGCGCCTGCTTTAACAGCTGCGGAGGCGACTTCGCGCTGATAATCAGCGATGACGCTGCGGACAAAATGAATGCCCCAGTGCATGGAGACGATAACAATATCGCAATCAGCTTTTGCCAGGCGAATGTCATCTTCTAGCGCAGATAGGTCATCTCGTTGTGCGAATGTGTGAATGCGTGCAGGGGTGCCAGGTTGGTCATGCTCAATCTGTTCATAGATTGTGTGGGCGCGCATCGGCGCACAGCCCGGACGATTTTTCTGCGCCCAATAGTCCTGTGGTAAGATGGAGGAATAGGCCAAAAACGCGACACGCGTGCTGTCCTTTAAAACGAACACTGCCGGTCGCCGCGCTTCGCTTATACTCATGCCCGCGCCGACGGTTTGGACGCCAGCGTTTTGGAGACGGGTGAGGTTTTCTCTTAGGGCGTCAGGGCCCCAGTCGAGGCAGTGATTGCCAGCGCAGGAAATGACATTGAACCCCGCAGCGCCAACCGCGTCAGCACCTTCTGGGGCTGATAATACTGCGTGGCGCGCTTGCGAAAAGCGGGTTCCAGATGACGCAAATGTTGTCTCTAACTGTCCAAATGCAATGTCAGCGCCTGTCAGCAATTCGCGGGTTTCAGCAAAACATTCATTGGGATCTGGACGATCCGGCGCAATGTCACCTGTGGCTAGGATTGTGGAGTTCATGTCGCGTCCCGAATTTATTCAAATTTGAGCGGTACGCTGAGGGCGCCGATTTCGGGCATGCGCGTTGGTTTGATGTCTCCGGCGAGAGAAAATCTAGAGGTGCGTGCAAGCAGCGTGCGCAATGCGACCTGCATTTCCAATCGTCCAAGTGAGGCGCCGATACACATATGTGGACCGCGTCCGAAGGCGAGGGATTCTTTGATGTTGGGGCGGTTCAAACGAAATTCAGCCGGACATTCAAAGACGTCTTCGTCACGGTTGGCGGAGGCATATACCAGCGCAATCGGTTCGTCTTTCTTGATGGTCTTGCTGCGTACTTTGACATCGCGTGACGGTGTGCGGGCAAAGCCACGGTAAGGTGTGTAGAGGCGCAAGAACTCTTCAATTGCTGCGGGAATGAGTGAAAGCTCAGCGCGCAGTTTGTCCTGCAGAGCTGTGTCTCTCGAAAGATGAACACAAATAGATCCAAACAAAACAGTTGGTGCGATAATGCCGACAACCAGTACCTGTCGGATGGTTCCGACAATAAGGTCTTCAGGCAGTGGTTCGCCATTGTGTCGTGCAGCCAAAAGGGAAGAGACGGCATCCTTGTTAGGATCAAGGGGGTGCGCTTGGCGCTCAGCGATTAAAGCGCGTGCAATATCATAGAGTTGTTTGCTGGACGCTTGCGTTTCTTCCATGTCGGCAGATTGGACCGCGATGTTATAGCGGCGTCCGATTTCGCCGAGGCTTTCCACCTGATCCCGAGGAAGGTTCATCCATTCGGCGAATACCAAAATAGGCATAGGCGCAGAAAATTCAGAGCAAATGTCCCCGCCACCTTTGGCGACCAGATTGTCCAGCAGAGAATTGCAGATGCGCTCGATGACAGGTTCGAACCCGGCAATGCGCTTTTCTGAAAATGTGGGCGCAAGTGCGCGTCGATAAGGCGTGTGTTCGGGCGGGTCCAGGTGAAGCGGGGGGCGACGACCGGTTGTGGACACTTTCGGCACGACGTTCTGCACAGAGGTGAGGTAGGTGTCAAAATCGGCTGCCGCGTTTGCGACATCCTCGTGCTTCATAAAGGCCCAGAAGCCATCCCATGCGTCGCTGTGCGCTACCGGACATTCCCGGCGTAGACGTTCATAAACCTCATGCGGGCTGTCAAAAGTTTCTGGCTTTAATGGATTGAAATCACTCATGCATGACTTGGTTACACAAAATGAAAGCGCTTGCAATACATAAAAGAGGCGTTGCGGACACATGCCCGCAACGCCTTGAGTTGGCCCATTCGGAGGGCTGCCCGGGATCTGGAAAGCTGTTTACAACGGAAAACCGACGTAATTTTCAGCAATGGCGCGCTGCATGGCTTCTGATGTTTCGATGTATTCAAATTCAGAGACCTGCATGCGGCGGTCAAACACAGTGTCGTCTGGGAAACGGTGCGTGAGGCGTGTGAGATACCAGCTGAAATGCTCAGATTTCCAGACCCGCGCCAGCGCGCGTTCGGAATATTCGTCGATCCCGGTTGAAGAGTTCTTTTTGAAGAAGTCGACCAGCGCTTCTGAAAGATAGGTCACATCGGAAGCGGCAAGGTTTAGCCCCTTTGCGCCTGTTGGCGGGACAATGTGGGCGCTGTCGCCAGCAAGGAAGAGGTTTGCGTGGCGCATCGGTTCAAACACAAATGAACGTAGCGGTGCGATGGATTTTTCAATGGATGGTCCGGTTGTGATGTTTTTGGCAACCGCCGGTCCAAGGCGAATGGCTAGCTCGTCCCAAATGCGATCATCAGACCAGTCTTCGATGTTTTCGGTCAGAGGCACCTGAACATAATAGCGGCTGCGCGTGTGCGAACGCATGGAGGCCAGCGCAAATCCACGCTCATGGTTGGCGTAGATCAGCTCTTCATCACATGGCGGCACATCTGCAAGAATGCCAAGCCAGCCGAACGGGTAGGCGCGCTCAATTTCCTGACCGGTGCTGGCGGGAACCGCTTTACGCGATGGGCCGTGATATCCGTCACATCCGACAATGAAGCGTGCTTCGATTTTATAAGCTTGGCCGTCATGATCGAAAGTCACCGACGGCGTATCTGATTCAATGTCGTGAAGTGCGGTATTGTCGGCGCTGTAGATGATTTTAACGTCCCGCTCTAACGCGGCGTCCATCAGGTCGCGTGTGACTTCGGTCTGGCCATAAACCATCACCTCTTTGCCAACGAGTGACTTCATGTCGATGCGGAGCGTGCGTTCGCCATTTCCGAGTGCAAAACCGTCATGCAGCAGACCTTCAGCGTTCATACGCTCATTGATGCCGAGCTGATCAAGAATGTCTGTTGTGGTTTTTTCAAGCACGCCCGCTCGGATGCGACCCAGCACATAATCTCGGGTCTGTCGTTCGATGATAACAGGCTCAACGCCTTGCGCTTTTAGAAGGTGACCCAGAAGCAGGCCAGAAGGTCCTGATCCGATGATTGCCACATCAGCTTTGATGATCTGAGGCATTGCGCCCTTCCTCCCATTCTTGTTTTTGCCAGATCAAAATATGAGTTTGAGGTGGGAGTGAGAATGGACGGATCGACCTAAAGTTTGTACTATTCAGTCAAACCGCCATAATTCGTGGAGCGGATAACTTGCGCATGGATATGAAAGCCTCATCAGACAAAATCCCTCAATACTCTCTTTATGGAGAGGATGAGGCGACCTTTGATCTTTGTCATATTGAGTTGATCAGTACGCGCAGCGGCCGGAATGACTGGAAAATCTCTCCACACAAGCATCATGACTATGTGCAGGTCATTTTTGTGAAAAGCGGACAGGTGGTTGTGTCGCTTGATGGGCGCGACTTAACGCTGAAAAGTCCTGTTGCGCTAACTGTGCCTGTTGGTGTTGTGCATGGATTTCGCTTTAGTCCCGATACGATGGGATGTGTTTTCACCGTCAGCGATCGGATGTCAGCAGATAGTTCACTGAAAATTCAGCGTGTGTATAACGCGTTGTTTTCGCAACCTTTGAGCGTGCAATTGGGCGATGAATCGGTATTGCTGGAACGTTTGAATGTGCTTTCTGAATGGATGTTGGAAAATCACAATCACCGGCTGGAGCACACATCTGCGACCGAGCAATGGTTGCTGCTCTCCAATGTTCTTTGCATCATCAATGATATCTGGCGTGTCCACGGACAGCGTAGCGAGCACACTTCATCAGGGCAGACGAAATGGCGACATTTTCAGGCGTTGGTTGGTAAGTATTATGCGGAGCAATGGCCCGTCGAGCGCTATGCTGAGACATTGGGAGTTAGCGAAAGAACGCTGAATCGAATTTGTCGTGATCACAGCGGCAAAACGGCTTTCGGGATCATTCAAGGCAGGCTGCAATTAGAGGCGGAGCGACGTTTAGCGTACACACAGGCAAGCGCGTCAGACATCGCTCATATGCTGGGATTTTCAGACCTTGGATATTTTTCGCGCTTTTTCAAAAAACAGTCGGGTAAGTCGCCATCGCAATTTCGCGCACAATCACGCAAATGGGACTAGGGCAAGCGGCGCGAAGACAACAGCCCCGAGTCTACGCGCCGCTTGATCAGCCATTAAGACTGAAGTTTCTGTTCAAGCTCATGTAGAACCTGGTAGCAAGGAAGAACTTGCGAAACAGATGAGTTTGGTTCGCGACCTTCACGGATGGCAGCGATAAATTCGCGGTCCTGAAGTTCGATCCCATTCATGGAGACGTCGACTTTAGATACGTCGATTGGCTCTTCTTTGCCGTTTACCAGGTCATCGTAGCGGGCAATGTAAGTGCCATTGTCGCAGATGTAGCGGAAGAAGGTTCCCAGCGGTCCGTCATTATTGAAAGATAGGGAAAGGGTCAGGATTTTGCCTTTCTCAGTCTTTAGTTGAATCGACATATCCATCGCGATGCCTAGCTCTGGGTGGTGCGGGCCCTCGATCGCGTTGGCTTGAACAACCTTCTCGCCAGTTTGGTATTGGAAAAGGTCCACAGTGTGTGCTGCGTGGTGCCACAACAGGTGGTCTGTCCATGAACGTGGCTGGCCTTTAGCGTTCATGTTCTGACGACGGAAGAAATAAGTTTGCACATCCATCTGCTGAACGTTCAGTTCGCCCGCTTTGATTTTGTTGTGCACATATTGGTGTGATGGGTTAAAGCGGCGCGTGTGACCGACCATACAGACAAGGCCAGTTTCCTGTTGCTTTTTCATGACCGCTTCAGAATCCGCCCAACTGTCAGCCAGTGGAATTTCGACCTGCACATGCTTACCGGCATTCATGCACTGGATGGCCTGTTCGGCGTGCATTTGTGTGGGCGTGCAAAGAATAACTGCATCAACTTCGTCCATCGCCAGGCTGTCCGCCAGATCGGTGCATGCGTGCGGAACACCGTATTTTTCGGCAACTTCTTGTGTTGGTTCAAGGCGGCGGCCAACCAGAGACACGACTTCGACGCCGTCGATCTTTTTCAAGCCATCGAGGTGTTTTTCACCAAAGGCGCCTGCGCCCGCGAGTGCGATTTTCATTGTCCATTCTCCAGTACGATGTGGCCCACAGCTGTATTGGACGCCGGGACGTGGAAGTGTCTGTGAAGTTCTTTGATATTACCCTGAAGCGCGCCGCGCATGATCAGCCACATGACCATCTCAATGCCTTCAGAGCCGGTCTCACGAAGGTATTCGATATGCGGAATGTGGCGCAGCCGTTCAGGGTCTTGTGTGAGATCATCTAAGAGTTTCTGGTCCCACTCAGCATTGATCAAGCCAGCGCGTGGCCCTTGTAGCTGGTGGCTCATGCCGCCTGTTCCCCAGACTTGCACATTGAGGTCTTCTTCATAACTGGCGACGGCGCGTGCGATAGCTTCGCCCAGCATCCAGCAGCGATTGCCAGACGGGGGCGGGTAGGTGACCACATTGACCGCCAGTGGAATGACTTTACAGGGCCATTCTTCTGGTTGGCCGAATAACAAGGACAGCGGGACGGTCAAACCGTGATCCACATCCATCTTGTTGATGATGGTCATGTCGAACTCATCGAGGATGCAACTCTGAGCGATGTGCCAGGCAAGGTCTGAGTGGTTTTTGACAGTTGGCACCGGACGTGGGCCCCAACCTTCGTCAGCGGGCGCAAACTCGTCAGCGCAACCGATCGCGAAAGTAGGGATGAGGTTCATGTCAAATGCAGAGGCATGGTCATTGTAAACTAGGACAATCACGTCAGGCAGGTTGTCTTTGATCCATTCTTTTGACCATTCATATCCTGCATAGATTGGCTTGAAATACGGATCTTCCATTTTGCCTTGGTCGATACCGACGCCAAGCAGAGGAACGTGGCTTGTCGCCACGCCAGCAGTGATGCGCGCCATGGTTAGTTTCCTTCCTTGATGGAACGAACGCCATTTGGCGAGCGACCGCCTGCGTCCATCATTGCTTTGTATTCTTCCACGCTCATACCAGTCATGGTGGAGACCGCCTGGACGAATGAGAGACCGTCGGTTGAGAAGATTTTGGCGAGGTAATAGATATTGCCGCCAAGATCTAAGAGCTGGTTGTAATCTCTTTTAAGGACGGCCTGTTTCTGGTCGTCCGTCATAGGCCAATCCTGAAGATAGGCCGCTTCATCAGCTAGCCATTTCTCACGGTTTTCCGCTTTCATCAGGCTCATGGCAAACTGGTTGAGCCAATAGCCCTGGCGGGCGCGTTTGGTCGTGTAGACGCGCGTGCCAGGGATGTCGTCAAATTCTGCAAGGTAATCGTGAACGCTTTTAGGCATCTGCCATTAACCTTTCGATGATGCGACGCGCATGCGCGCCGCCAGAGTCTATGTTGAGCACGCGCAGGCGCATGTCCGGGTTTTCGGCGATAGATTTTTGCTGAGCTTCAAGAACTTCAACATCTTCATTGAAGACGATGTCCTGCTGGTCCTTCATGCGTTGTGTGACGCCGTAATCATCCAGCGCGAAATTGCGCGCCATGCCCCAGAAATAATGACAGGTGGTTTCGGTTTCAGGCGTCATGCTGTCGATGACGAAACCGCGCACGCCGGAGTCGTGACTTTCTAGGGTGTCGCCGGCGGAAACAGGGGAGACGCCCACGTCGATAATCACAGAGCAAGGCTCGATGAATTGGCAGATCTGCCAGCGATCAACAGGTCCTTCTTTGCCTAGAAAAGACCGCCAGAAGGGCGGCGCATCAACGCCTGGCATCCACCGCGACAGGAAGACCTGATCGCCTTCAAGGCGGGTTTCTAGCGGGGACTCCATCAACTCAATCTGACCAATCGTTCCCATGTGCACATAGGTTTCGTGGGTAAGGTCCATCAGATTGTCGATGAAGAGGCGATAGTCGCATTTAACGGCAGTATATCCGCCATCAAACACCCAGCCAGCACTGGAACAGGGCCAGAAGTCCGGCACCAATGTTTCGTCAGCTTTTTCTTGGTCGCCGACCCAGACCCAAACAAAGCGATGCTTCTCGACGACGTTGTAGGTTTGAACACAGATCTTGTCGTTTACCGGATCGTTGCGCAACGGCATTTCGACAGGCTTGCCTTCAGGATTCAACACCATTCCATGGTATTTGCACCGCAGGTTATCGCCTTCGCGTATGCCCATGGACAGAGGCAGGAGCCTGTGCGGACAAGCGTCTCTTAGTGCGACGACACTGCCGTCTAACTTGCGATACATAACGATGTTTTCGTTACATATTTTGCGACCGAGTGGGGCGGTTCCAACTTCTCCGTCCCAAGCGGCGACATACCACCTGTTGCGGATAAAGGTCATTTGCCCATCTCCTTGAGGCGCGCATCCAGTCGCGGAAAGACGCGGCGCGCATTGCCTTCATAAATGTCGTGTTTGTCTTGTTCGGAAAGATCTAGAGATTCGATGTATCGCTTGGTGTCATCGAAATAATGACCGGTTTCAGGGGCGATCCCACGTACGGCGCCAACCATTTCTGAGCCAAAAAGAATGTTTTTATTCTCAATGACTTCGAACAATAGGTCGATGCCTGGCTGGTGATAAACACAGGTGTCAAAATAGACATTCTTCATAACATGCTCACCCAGAGTCGGTTTTTTGAGCATGTCTGCGAGGCCGCGATAGCGACCCCAGTGATAAGGCACAGCACCGCCGCCGTGTGGAATGATAAAGCGAAGATCTGGAAAGTCTTTGAAGAGATCGCCTTCCAGAAACTGCATGAAAGCAATTGTGTCGGCTGCGATGTAAAAAGCGCCTGTCGCATGCTGCGCCGGGTTACAGGACCCGGACACGTGGATCATTGCAGGGACGTCCAGCTCACACATTTTTTCAAAGATTGGATACCAGTATTTGTCGGTCAAAGGCGGGTGGTTAAAGTGTCCGCCGCCCGGGTCAGGATTGAGGTTACATCCGACAAAACCCAGTTCGTTTACACAGCGGTCCAGCTCTTTGACGGACTCGGTAAGGTCAGCTTTTGGGGACTGAGGCAGCTGACACACGCCAATGAACGTTTCCGGATAAAGGTCCACTGAACGTTTGATGAGATCATTGCAGCGGCGAGACCAGTCAAGCGACACTTGCTGGTCGCCAACATGATGCGCCATACGCGAAGCGCGTGGTGAAAATATCGTCATGTCAGCGCCGCGTTCTTTTAAGAGGCGCAATTGATTGGTTTCCAGTGACTCCCGGATCAGGTCGTCGGGAATATCCGGATAAGGCGGTGGCGCGACACCTTCTTTAAAGGCTTTTTTCTGTTCGTCTCGCCATGCGTCATGCTGTGGCGGGGCGGTCGTATAATGTCCATGACAATCAATAATGAGCGTCATTGTGTTTCCTGCCCTTGTTTTTGTTTTATCTGAGAAAGCTTGTTTTCCAGCCCGTCTGCCGGGGCTTTTATGTTGAGGTCGCCAATCTGGCGCTGGCGACTGACAGTTCCGCGCGTCATCAATGCGTCTACGCCCAAATCTTCGAGTGTTTTGACGACCTCTTCCATCTCCGCGGCACGTCTTGGGCCATGGATCATCATGCGGTCAAAATTGTAGTCAGCCTTCTGGGTCCATTCATCGCCGAGCGAAGATAAGACGTCTTCAAGGACATCGGCCTGATTGGCGGCAAGCACACATTCAGCTGTCAGCGCTTCTATGCCTTTGATCATGACTGACCGGATCATTTTGATGGAAGAGGCGCGGCCGATCTCTTCACCAACGATGCGTATATTCGTGAAGCCGATATTCTTCAGAACGATAGCGGCCCGCTCGGCGTGCGGGCTGGAAACCAGCAATGGCGTGCTCAATTGTTTCGGGTAGACCGGCGCCATGACAGCGACATCGACATAATAGCCGCCGCTGCTTGTTATATATTCTGCACTGTTACGTTTGGTTTGCGGCGCAACAGAATTGAGGTCAAAGAACAGGGTGTTCTGGGGGATGTGTTCTGCGGTTTGTTTTGCGACGGTTTCAGCCTGATCTGCTGTGACAAGACTTATGATATTGAGCGCGGACGGAAGTAATTCATCCAAGGAGGCTGCTCCGGCGACTTGGTATTTTGCATAGTCAGACAGTTTTGCTTCGCGCGATGAAGCATTATCAGTTTTGATGTCGAATGCAGACGTGGCCGCACGCCAACCATCGGCGCCGCTAAACGCTTGCGCAGCTTCGCCAAAACCTATGAATGCAATCTGTTCCATCATGGCAAATTGCCTAGCTTGCATATCAGGCAAGGTAAAATCGGAAACCAGGCATTGGTATAATTAAATTCTAATTGTGATATTCAGAGGATGCTTTGATCTGCTCGATGAGTTCTGACTGTATCGAGGTTGGACGCCAGTCAGCTCGCGTTGTGACACCTATCGAGCGAGACACCCATTCTGGCGCATCACAGATTTTGACCAGAACGCCTTTTTCTAACTCCATCTTAAGCTGGTCTGGGGATAGCAACGTCAGGCAATCGGTTTGTAGCAGGATTTGCCGGATCAATATGGCGGAGCCGCTAGAGATCGGAACATTGGGGGGGGCGACACCCGCTTCATGGAACATGCGTGCCCAGCCTTCCCGCAGGGGTGCGCCTTGATCGGCTATCAGCCAGTCAAACTTTGCCAGTGCTGCAGGAGTAGGAGCTGTGTCTAAGCCTGTCAGTATGGGATGCTCTGGGCGGCCGATAACCACCGGTGAATCTTCAAACAGAAATGTCTGCACAACGTCACGACCGGGTGGCGGAGTTCGCAACGCGCCGATGATCATGTCCAGCTCGCCATCGCGCAATCGCTCTATAAGATCCATGTGAGCGCCTTCGTGTACGGATACCGTGACGTCGGGATGTTTCTCTAAAAAACGAACCAACACATCAGGCAACAAACGCGCACGTGATAAGGGCATTGCGCCAATGCCAAAATGATCAACGATACGGCCTTCAAGGGCGGCAAGTTCAGAAAGGCCAGCTTCTAGCTCCCTTGCGGCGAGGCGGAAATTACGAGCTGTTCTTTCGCCTTTCTTCGTCAGCATGAGGCCGCGCCCGCGTCGTTCGACGAGCTTTGTTCCTAAGGATAGTTCCAGATCATTGACGGCGCGGTGAAGCGAAGGCTCTTTTAAGCCTGTCATCTGACTTGCGCCGGCGTAAGATGTGGTCTGCGCAACCGCGAGAAAACTTCTGACCTGTGTGGATGTCGCTCTGTGAGAGCCAATCAGTTCCAGAGCGGGTCGGATGCGTTTTGCCAATATGATTGCAGCCGGTTTGGGCTTTAAACCATCTGGCCGACGTTCAAAGAAAGAGGCGCCGATCTCGTTTTCAAGACGTGACAGCGCCTGTGTCACAGCTGGCTGTGTAAGACTTATAGCGCGCGCGGTCGCGCTCACGCTTTCCAATTCAACAGCAGTAGCGAGTGCGCGCAGATGTCGGAGATTAAAACGCCAGATATCCATATATAACCATTAGTATGAACTTATATGAGATGCTTAGTTCCGATTTGAACAATCTGGCAAGAGCGAAGATAGCTATAGGCTTAAAATGCGGGTCGGATTGGCTTTGCGAGAATATGGGTGCTGGAGGAAGCATAATGGCGAATGTTGTTGTTCAAAACATTGAACGCGCTGATCCTGAGATTGTGGACGCATTGGGAAAATGCGGAACAGCCACAGTGCACGAAGCGCAGGGCCGCAAAGGGCTTCTGGCCAGCTATATGACGCCTATTTATTCTGGCGCGCGTATTGGCGGATCTGCGGTGACAATATCTTCGCCGCCGGGTGACAATTGGATGGTGCATGTGGCGATCGAGCAGCTCAAAGCCGGCGATGTGCTATTGCTTGCGCCAACCAGCCCATGTGAAGACGGATATTTTGGCGACCTCCTTGCGACGTCTGCGCAGGCGCGTGGATGTCGAGGTCTCATCATTGATGCGGGCGTGCGTGATGTGCGTGACCTTACCGAGATGAATTTCCCTGTCTGGTCAAAAGCAGTTTATTCGCAGGGCACGGTCAAAAACACACTTGGATCGGTCAATGTGCCGGTTGTGTGCGCGGGCGCTTATGTGGAGCCGGGCGATGTTATCGTGGCGGACGATGATGGTGTTGTTTGCGTTAGGCGCGAAGAAGCTGCCGATGTGCTTGTCAAAGCACAGGAGCGCGAAGCTAAAGAAGAAGAAAAGCGTCAACGCCTGGCGGCGGGCGAGCTTGGCCTGGATATTTACGACATGCGGCCGCGCTTAAAAGAGATGGGCTTAAAATATGTCTGACGGCGTTCGCTGCATGTGGATGCGCGGGGGCACGTCCAAAGGTGGATTCTTCCTTGCGAGTGACCTTCGCTCAGACGTCACGACACGTAATCAGTTTCTGCTGGATGTGATGGGATCGCCGGATAGTCGCCAGATAGATGGCATGGGCGGAGCGCACCCCCTCACCAGTAAGGTGGCGATTGTGTCTTTATCGGATCGCGATGATTGCGACGTTGATTATCTTTTCCTGCAGGTTCAACCAGATACGGATGTGGTTTCCGACGGCCAGAATTGCGGAAACATGCTCGCTGCAGTTGGTCCTTTTGCGATCGAACGCGGACTGGTGGCGGCCCAAAGCGATGAGACGACTGTGCGCGTCTTCATGGTCAATTCGGAAAGCCGGGCTGACCTCGTGGTTGAGACACCTGGCGCGAAGGTAACGTATGGAGGGGATGCGCGCATTGACGGTGTTCCTGGTCGCCATGCGCCTGTCATGCAAAATTATTACGGCACGGCTGGTGGCCAATGTGGCGCGCTGTTGCCGACCGGTAATCAGATTGACGTGATAAACGGTGTTGAAGTGACGCTGGTCGATAACGGCATGCCATCCGTCATCCTACGTGCTGCTGACTTTGATTTGTCCGGTTATGAAGAGCCTTCTGAGATTGAGGCTATACTAGGTCTCAAAAATCAGATCGAAGCCATCCGACTTCAGGCAGGTGAGCTGATGGGGCTGGGGGATGTAAAAGATAAAACCATCCCGAAAATGTGCCTGATCAGCCCGCCGCGCGATGGGGGCATAATCAATACACGAACCTTCATTCCGCACAGAGTGCATGAGGCGGTCGGCGTATTGGCGGCTGCCTCGGATGCGGCTGCGTGTATGTTTCCACAAAGTGTTGCGAAGGGCCTGGCTAGGTTTGAGCAGATCAATCCTTGCCGTGTGGATGTGGAGCATCCAACTGGCGCTCTCACTGTGGAGTTGGAGTGGGATGGTGACACGGTCATCCGCACAGGCTTGTTGCGGACGGCGCGAAAACTAATGGATGGCGAGGTGTTTGGCCGATGACTGAGCGTATTGTTTCCTGGCACTCAAACCCTTCAATACCAGCGTATAAACCGCCAGAGGGCGCGGTTGATGCGCATTGTCATGTCTTTGGGCCAATGGCTGAGTTTCCCTTCAGTCCGAAAGCGAAATACATTCCCGAAGATGCTGATCCTGAAAAGCTATTCGCTTTGCGCGACAGGCTGGGCTTTACCCGCAATGTCATTGTGCAGGCGAGTTGCCATGGGCCTGACAACCGCGCCACTTTGAACGCCATCGCAAAGTCACAAGGCAAAGGGCGCGGCGTCGCAGTTGTTGATCCTGCTATTACTGACGCAGAACTAGACGCATTACACGCAGGCGGTATCCGCGGGGTGCGGTTTAATTTCCTCAAGCGCCTGGTGGATGATGCGCCCAAGGACAAATTTCTTGAAGTGGCCGAACGTATCCAACGCCTTGGCTGGCATGTGGTTGTTTATTTCGAGGCGGACATTCTTGATGAGATGCGGCCATTTCTCGAGGCGTTACCGGGGACGGTTGTGGTTGACCATTTGGGGCGTCCGGATGTCAGTCAAGGGTATGAAGGTGCTGAAGTGCAGGCGTTCTGGCGGTTCCTGCAAGATCATCCAAATTTCTGGACCAAAGTGTCATGCGCTGAACGTCTGACAAAACAAGGTCCGCCATTTGATGACTTCGTAGACGCGATTGCGCCAATCGTGGCTGAATTTCCCGACCGCGTGCTGTGGGGGACAGATTGGCCGCATCCCAATATGCAGGGCAACATTCCAGACGATGGTCAGTTAGTCGACATCATTCCGCGCTTAGCGCCTAGCGAAGATCTTCAGCGCAAGCTTTTGATTGACAATCCGATGCGTCTTTATTGGCCTGAAGAGATCTGATCGCCCCTGAAATGATTGTCGTAATGCCATAGCGTGTATAAAACTTGCATCAAAATGAAAGCGCTAACATCGAGCTGTGAAACGCTAAGTTGCAAGTGATGGCAAGAAAGCAACACATTGCTGTTTTTGTCATCGTTAGCAATTGAAACCTCCTTGCAATTCAAGTCGTAATCGCGTTACCAATCAAATTGTCAACAATATTGACAACAAAATAACCTCGCAAAGAGGTCATGGGAGGGACTATGAAAAAGATAGCAAAAAAGGCGTCTCGTCTTGCGCTGGTCTCATGTGTGAGCATGCTGGCGGTAAGTGCAAATTTCTCCGCTATGGCTCAGGATGAGAGCGCGGACGCTGAACAAGACAATTCTCGTAAACTCGACACCATTACCGTAACTGGTAGCCGCGTTCAGGGCGAAGAACCTGTCGGCTCATCAGTTATCGCTCTGGACAGACAGGCGATTGAAGATGCGTCTGTGCCGACAATTGACCGTATCCTGAAAGAGGTGCCGCAGGTGTTTGACCTTGGGGTGAGTGAAAACTCGCGCGGACAAGCTGGCGGTAACGGCAACATTGCTTACGGTAACTCCGTCAACCTGCGTGGTATCGGGCCTTACGCAACACTCGTGCTGGTTGATGGTCACCGTGTCGTCAACAACAGCCGCTCAACTGATCCGTCTATTCTGCCAACCTTAGGGGTTGAGCGCTTGGAAATTGTGGCTGATGGCGCATCCGCTATTTACGGCTCCGATGCAATCGCGGGTGTGGTCAACCTGATCCCGCGTCGCACGCTGGATGGTGCTGAAATTCTGGCGCGTTACGGCATGTCAGATGATGGAGATTTTGATGAATCATCCATTGGCGCGGCTGTTGGTAAAGTCTGGGATAGCGGTCAGGCGATGATCGCTGTTGAGCACGTTAATCGCTCGAACCTGAGCGGCGATGATCGCGACTTTTTTGTCTCTGACCAAACAGCGCTTGGCGGGGCGGATTACCGCGTCAACACATGTGCGCCAGGAACGATCATCGCAGACGGTGAGACTTACGCTATACCGGCAGATGGTCTGACGGCAGCAAATGTTGGTGATCTGGTCGCAGGCACCCAAAACCTGTGTAACAGCCATGTCGGGCAAGACCTCTTTCCAGAGCAGACTTATACGACGGTGAACGGTACTTTCACGCAGGATGTCACAGGCAATCTGACTTTTACAGCGGATGCGTATTACTCAACTCGCGAGTTTACACGCCACCCTGCTTACGACACAGGCACGTTAAGTGTTCCTGAGACCAACGCTTTCTTTGTGCCGGTCCCCGGCGTGACGGGAGGGTATCAGATCGCGTATAATTTCCGGAACGACCTGCCTCGCAATACGTCTACAGGTGACGCGACCAGCTGGCAGGTGTCTCCCGGATTTGAATATGCGATTGGCGACACTTGGCAGGTAGAAGGGCTGGTGTCATTTGGCCGGACTGAAGACTTGTCTTCTCAGACGACCGGTCTTGATTCCCGCGGTGATTTAGGTCCGGCGCTCGCTAGCTCTGATCCTGATGTTGCCTTTGACCCGTACGGACTTGGGCGCACATCAGCTGCAACGCTTGCGGCATTGTCCGACCAGATTTTCATAGCGCCAACCAATGCAGACCTGACAGCCTATGAACTCCATGCATCCGGCGAGTTGTTCGATATTCCAGGCGGCGCTGTAAAAGTAGCTGTAGGCTATGAGCGTCAGGAATGGGATTACGAGCTGGGACTGGCGCGTGGCGCGCCTGGTTCAGCGCTCAGATTCCGTTATTTCGACCGGACGGTGGACTCTATGTATGGTGAGGTCTTCATCCCGGTGATTGGCGCCGGAAACGCTGTGTCGGGCATCCAGGAGTTGGATCTTAGTTTCGCAGTTCGCCAGGATGACTATTCTGATGTTGGCGACACGACTAATCCGAAAATCGGTATCAACTACCGACCAACAGACTCGCTCTTGTTCAAGGCTAGCTACGGCACATCTTTCCGTGCGCCTCTGATTACGCAGATCTATGGTAACTCCAACGCTATCTTTGGTCAGTCGTATCAAAACCCGGCAGGTGGTGCGCCGCTGCTTGGCTTTGCGCAATCTGGTCCAAATCTGGATCTCAAGCCTGAAGAAGCTGAGACTTGGTCTGTTGGGTTCGACTGGGAGCCGACGGATGAGTTCCGATTCGGCGTGACCTATTTCGACGTGCTTTATGAAAACCAAGTTGAAACCTATCTGGCTGACCTGGCGATCCTGTCACGCGAAGATGAATTTGAGGGGACAGGCATCATCCTGCGAGGTGATGAAGCTGCCGCGCGCATTATCGAACTGCTTGATGCAGGCATTCCGTTGGCGCGCGGCGCATTTCCTGGAGGAGATCCGGCAAACGTCGATCTTTACGTAGATGGCCGAAACAACAACCTTGGCAAATCAGAAACCAAGGGTTTTGACATCAATGCGTCCTATGATGTGACCACACCGTCGAACGGTCGTTTTGTCTTTGACTTCAACGGGACATACCTCACAAGTTATGAGGTCGCGATCACCGGCACTGCGCCGCTACAGGACCGTCTCAATGAGATTTTCCAGCCCCTAAAATTCAAGGCGCGCACAGGCGTGACCTGGGAATATGGTGACTGGCGTTCTCGCGTTGTGGCGACATATGTCAACGCTTACGACAACATTGCATCCAACCCGACACAGCGTGTGGACGCTTATCTGCCGATCGACATTTCGGTGGCGCGTTCGTTCGACAATGTCATGGGCGCGGATGTGTTGCTGCAGCTCGAATTGCGTAACGCGTTCGATGAAGAGCCGCCATACGTCAACCTAGCGCCGGGCGGAAACGGCAGTGGTGGTTATGACGCCACAGCGGCAAACCCAATTGGACGCGTGATTGCAGTCAGCCTGCGCTCACGTTTCTGATAATCCCTCCTGATGTTTGGGCGGTCGACATATGTGCGACCGTCCAATTTTTTAAGAGAAGAATTCCGCGTTGATTTCTGAAAGAGCATCCAAACCATGCAGAATATGATTGCGCATAGCCGTTTCTGCATCCGCGACTCGGCCCTCCAGAATGGCGCTGGTGATTTCGCGGTGGTCGGCGTTTGCCGATTGAATGCGTCTGACCTTGTAAAAACTGGAAAACAGAAGCCGGTAAATCGGAACGGTCAGCTGCGACAGGAATTGCGCGGCATATTGATTACCAGACCCCTGAATGATCAGATTGTGCCACTCGCTATTGAGTTGGGCGTAGCGTTCATGGTCGCCTTTGTCTTCCCACTCATTCATCTGCTGTTGCAGTTCGCCAAGACGTTTCTTGACCTCTGGGGCCGTTTTGGCCGCCAGTTCGCTCGCGGCCAATCCCTCAAGCGCCATGCGGGTTTTGTAGATGTTTTGAACATCCGCAAGACTGAGCCTTTTCACCGAAGCGCCTTTAAATTCTGCAATCTCAATCAGACCCTCGATTTCAAGGCGTTGAAACGCTTCGCGCACCTTCGAGCGGCTGGATTTCGTCGACGTGACGATGTCGTTTTCCACCAGCCTTTGACCAGGGACAAAACCGCCAAGCCTGATCTTATCACGCACCCAGTCGGCAACCGCGATGGCGCTCATTTGGTCGCTGGTTTGTGGCTTGGATTTCTTGCTGGCAGGTTTAGTCATCAACTCGTCTCTGAGCATGCGCCCATATCTCAAGGTAAGAAGGCGTCGGTTTACATATGACAGGTCAATTCTTCAACAAGCAACTCAACCCAAAGGGTGTGACGCTTTGTTTTTCTGGAGATCTTGTTCTTGATTTGCCAGATGGCGACCATTGGTTATCCGGTATTGCGCCAATTTTGCGCGAAGCTGATCTGACAATCGGTCATGTCGAGGTGCCGCACACCACCAGTAAGGAGGTGATGAAGGGGGACGTGCCCGCTCCGGGGGCCCCAGTGGAGAACCTTAAAGCCATTGCTGATGCTGGCTTTGATTGTGTGACGCTTGCTGGCAACCACATCGCTGATTGCGGGGCGCAGGGCATTGCCGATACGGTTGAGGGGCTAAACCGCGAAGGCGTTGCGACATGCGGCGCACATGCTGACCTAAACAAGGCCCGCGCGCCAGCGATTTTGAAACATGGCGCTCTGTCTGTCGCTGTGTTGTCGTACAATTGCGTTGGACCAGCCGCAGCCTGGGCAAGTGAAGAAAAAGCGGGTTGTGCATATCTCCCAGTTTTAACAGATAATGACGCGCCGGTTGCGCCTGTTTCAACCATTATAGGCCCAGACGAGCAGGTGTTGGATATCCTCAAGCAGGATATCGAAAAATCACGCACAAATGGGGCGGATGTCGTAGTGGTTGCGTTGCATAAGGGACGTGTCCATACGCCCGCGCTAATCGAAGATTATGAGCGCAGGCTTACTTATCTTTGTGTTGATGCGGGAGCTGATCTGGTTGTGGGCCATCATGCGCATATCCTGCGTGGGATGGAGTTTTACAAAGATGTTCCGATTTTTCATGGCCTTGGAAATGGCTGTGTCGTGACCGAGGCGCTAAGCCCGGGACAGGATGACGAAACGCGCGCGGAATGGGTGGAGCGCCGCAAGCAACTGTTCGGTTTTGAACCTGATCCTGCTTACACTTATGCGCCGTTTCATCCCGAAGCTGTCAACGCGATGCTAGCCGTCGTCACAGTCAACGATGAGCAAAAACTTGAGGCGGGTTTCCTGCCTGTGTTCATCGAAGCGCCGGGACGCCCAGTCGTGGCGGTTGGCGAACGTCGTCAGCAGGTCATCGACTATGTCGCGGACATTACTGTCAAAGCTGGCTTACCGGCACTCACACTAACTGACGATGGCGCCGTCGTGGGGGTGAAGCCATGATGCAGGATCAGCAGACGGCCAATCCGAGCTGGATCAGAACTGGCCTTATCGCGATAGGCGGCGCCGGGCTGTTGCTTGCGATGTTCACAGACACAATTGCTGTAACCGGGCGTCATTTGGGGTTGCCGCTGGTTGGGGCAATTGAAATTGTTCGCGCGTCAGCCTGTGTGGCGGCTTGCTGTGCGATTGTGCTGGCGACGGCAATGAAAAACCACGCAAGCGTGCACTTTCTCACTGACCGGATGCCGAAGCGATATTCTGACATCTGTGCGCGTCTTTCCGGTGCTGTGTCGACGCTCTTTTTCGTGGCGCTGTTTGTTGCCTCCAGTTGGTTGTTCCTGGAGACGCTGCCAACCTTTGAGCAGACTGAAGTCATAGGCATACCCTATCCGCCATTGCGCTTTTTAGCGTCTGCGTCAGCGCTGCTGTCTGCGATCTTTTTTGCCGTTCAGGCAGTCAGGCGGTCCAAATGAGTTTTGCGACCCCCGAAACCGGATTGGTTGGTGTTTTTGCGCTGCTTCTGCTTCTCCTGTCGGGCATGCCAATTGGTGTGGCGCTGGGCCTGGTTGGCGGTGTTGGGCTTGTTATCACGCTGGGATTTGAACCGGCTTTGATAAAGTCTGGCGTCGTCTTTTTTGAGACTATCACCAAATATGAATTGGGCACGTTGCCGCTGTTTTTATTGATGGCGCAGTTCTGTTTTCAAGCAAACGCCAGCCGGGATTTTTTTGATGCGGCCACACGCTTCGTCGGCCATCGAAAGGGCGGCCTTGCGTATGCCTCCTTGTCAGGCTGTGCGTCTTTTGGCGCGATAAACGGTTCGAGCCTTGCAACAGCTGCGACAATGGGCATGGTTGCGGTGCCGGAAATGCGTCGCCGGGGGTATGATGACCGCATCGCAACAGGCTCTGTCGTCGCAGGCGGCACGCTAGGCCAAATGATCCCGCCATCCGGCGCTCTGATCGTCTTTGGCATTATTGCAGAACAATCCATTGGCACCCTGTTTCAAGCGGCTGTTATACCGGGGATTACCCAGCTTCTTTTCTATTTTGCGACCATTTTCGTTTTGACGCGTCTGCGGCCTGAGTGGACCCCGTCCATTGAGCGAGCGCCTTGGAAAGAACGACTAAAATCCCTGCGCAAAATCATCGACTTTCTAGTGCTCATTTTCGTGGTCATTATGGGGATAATGATCGGGTGGTTTACACCAACAGAAGCAGCCTCGGTTGGCGCTTTCGGCGCGCTTGTGCTCAAGGCCATCCGGTCTCAGCTCACGTTCAAAAGCGTCGCCGAGGCGGTGGAAAAAACACTGCTGACCAGCGGTCTCATTTATCTTGTCATCATTGGGGCGTTGGTGTTCTCGGTTTTCATCAGCGTCACAGGGCTGGCAGACGCAGTGGCGGACCTGATTATAGGGGCGAATGCTGGGGTGATTGTTACGGTCATTCTTATGGCGGTGTTACTGTTGCTCTTAGGGTCGGTCTTAGACGGTTTGGCGCTCATGCTGCTGACAACGCCAATCCTGTTGCCGGTCACGACACAATTAGGATTGTCGCCCATCTGGTTTGGCATATTCATCGTGCGCGCGATGGAGATCGGTTTTGTTCATCCGCCTCTCGGACTTAACCTATACGTGGTCAAAGGCATCGTGCCGGACATTCCCATCGAGCGCGTGTTTGCCGGTGTGATCCCGTTCCTGATTGCGGATTTCCTTCATCTTGCTGTTCTGATCGCCTTTCCGGCGCTTGCCCTTTATCTTCCGGAGTTGCTTGGCTGATGCATTTTCTTCCCGACACAATCGAAAAGCACTTATGCGATACTGATGCGTTGCTCGCGTCACTTCCAGGCGATGCAGTGGGATATGTTGGCTTTGACATTCCAGAAGACATTCTGGCGGCGACTGGAAGACCGACTTTTCATCTGCCGTGGCGCAAAGCGGTCAATACGCCCTTTGCCGATAAATGGCTTGAAACCAGCTTTCCGGCTTATGCCCGCAGTATTCTGGAAGATTGGAAAGCCGGCGCATTTGATAGGTTTGATCGTGTCGTCTTCTCCCGTGGCGATGATGTGGCGCAACGACTTTGGTATTATATCTGTGAGCTGCAGAGGCGGGAACAAATTAAGGGACCAAAGCCGTTTATCTATGATGCGGCGCGGGTTCAGCGCTCAACCAGTCACGTTCATGCGGTCGGTGCTGTCCAGCGCTTGTGTGGGCAGTTGGATATTTCAGATACTGCTTTGCTTGCCGGCGTTGAACTGGCGAACAAACGCCGCAAACTGTTGAGCGGGTTTAATGCGCCTGGCCTTTGCGGACTGGCTAAAGATCAAATAGCGCGCGCCAGCCTGCTTCCAGGACTTGAGGAATGGCTTGATAGCATTGGCGCGCCGAAAGCTGGAGGTGATCGTCGCATTGTAATCGGAGGGTCAAATCTTCCTGATAGCGGCATGCACGCGGCAATCCGGTCTGCAGGGTGGAATGTCGCTGCCAGTTTGAACGACATCAGTGTGACGCGCTTGGGGCAGGAGATTGAGCTTGGCGACCAAGATGTTTGGACAGCGGTTGGTGTGGCGTCCAATGCGCTGAAAATTGGTCCGCGCGCGTTTAACCCATCGTCTGGCGCTATAACCAATGCGATTAGCGCCACTGGATCAAAAGCTGCGGTTTATTGGGTCATCGAAGAAGATGAGGCCCGCGCATGGCATGTGCCAGCAGTGCGCAAAGTTTTGGAAAACAGCGGGTTGCCACATCTCGTGATGACGCGTCGCAGCTGGCGCCTTGATGATGGCGCGCTTGAAGACGTTTCAGAATTTCTGGAGGGGCTGTCATGACAAGTCTCCTTGCTGGAACACGCGTGCTTGCGATGGGGGCGATGGCTGATCGGTCATTAGCTCATTTCCTTACCTCGTTTGGCGCAAGCGTTGAGGCCTTTGACGAGCGCAAACTGAGCGAAGCGGACTTTCTGATCGATGACGCTGGCTTGATTGGACTTGAGCGACTTGGTATCCGCCAGGAGGCGCTTGAAGCAGCTAACCCAAAACTCATACACGCGTCTGTCACGCCATTTGGCAGCGTTGGGCCTCTTGCCGATTGGAAAGGTGGCGAGCTGATCGCATCGGCGGCATCGGGTGTCTTGCGGTTGACGGGAACACCTGATCGCGCACCCGTTAAAGAAGCGCTCAACGCGTGTACCTTCCATGCTGATATGGTCGCAGCAGCTGGGATGATGTCGGCCTATTTTAACATGACGCGCACAGGCCGTGGCCAGCATGTGGATGTTTCCATTCAAGAAGTTGCGTTCAACCGCAATGTGAACTCCATCCTCGTCTGGCAATTCGATAAGCGAAAACTCAATCGTGTGGGCGCGGCGCTGAACTATGGCCGCGCGACGGTGAAATGTATCTGGGAATTGTCTGATGGCTGGTGCTTTCACTCTTTGATGACCGGTCGCTTCGGTGCGCCTGCCAATAAGGCGCTATCTGATTGGATCGACGAAGCAGGCCTTCCCAATCCGCTGCAGGGTGTTGATTGGCTGAGCTATAACCGGTCTACGCTTCCAGCTGATACGCGTGCTGTCTGGGAGGAAGCGATTGCGCGCTTTTTCAAGACGCGCACAAAGGAAGAGATACGTACGGAAGGGCGCGAGCGCGGTATCAATGCATGCATTATCGCAACGCCTGAGGATGTCCTCAAAGAGCCGCATCTGGAGGCGCGCGATTTCTGGCAAGAGAGCGATGGCGTGAAGGTTCCCAAGCGCTTTGTTGGGATCACAGACGGACCAAAATCTGAACCAGCTGCAGTTCCGGTTAGCAATGAACGTCCCGGGCCCTTGTCTGGCGTAAAAGTATTGGATTTTTCATGGGCGTTGGTTGGTTCCATCACCACCAAAACGCTTGGTGATTTAGGCGCGGAAGTTATCAAAGTGGAGAGTGCTTCGCGCCCGTGTCTTTCCCGGATTGATGTGCAGGTAGGCGCATCCAAACAGGGCGATATGGATGACAAGCCGTGGTTTGCGCACCTTAATTCATCCAAGAAAAGCCTAGCGATCGACCTGAAGCGCCCTGAATCACGCGAAGTCATCAACGGGCTCGTCAAATGGGCGGACCTTGTGGTGGAAAACTTCTCGCCCGGCACAATGGCCAAGCTTGGTTTGGGGTATGAGGATTTAAAGGCGATGAACCCCGACATCATCATGGTGTCAGGAAGTGTCTACGGACAGTCCGGACCGCTTTCGCAGGAATGGGGCGTAGATGGGACTGGCGGTGCGCTTTCCGGCCGAACATATCTGACAGGCTATAAAGACTCTGGTCCATTGGTGCCGGGCGCTGTCCCTTATGGCGATGTGATTGTGCCCTACGTGATGGCGGCTGCAGCAAGCGTCGCATTGAACAGGCGCCAGACAAGTGGTGGTGGCGCCCACATTGACGCGTCAATGTATGAAATCTGTGTCCAGCAAATGCGTGAGGCGTTTTTAGCTGAGCAGACAGGGCATCCCGTCGGACGATGTGGAAATGATGACCTGGATGTTTATTTTCAGGATGTCTTGCCATGTGCTGGCGAGGATCGCTGGGTCGCGATCAGTTGTCGGTCTGAAAATGACTATAACGACCTGATCAAAACGACAGGCGACACTCCTGCTGATTGGACGCGCAAGCACACGCAGGAAGACGCTGAAGCACAGTTACAATCCATCGGCATTTCTGCATCGGCTGTTAAAGATATCGAGGATCTGCTTGAACATGACCCTCAGCTGGCGGCGCGAGGTGCGTTGACCATCCTTACGCACAAGAAGCTTGGTCCGTTTGGTCATGTGCGTACGCCAATAACATTTTCCGTAGATAGGCCGGAGCCGTTTGCAGCGCCGAACATGGGCGAACACTGCGAGGAGGTTGCCTCTCATGATGCCGGGCTCAGCCAGTCGCGCGTGCAGGAATTAAAACAAATGGGGATCTTCAAATGACACAACCGTCCGGCCAGCGAAGCCGCAAAGACCTCAGCTGTACGTCCGATGCGACCGCTTACCAACGCAATTTTGCGAAAGTTCTCAAACAGCAGGTGATCGAGGAAGGTCAGCCTTATGTGATCGCGCAGGCGGACACACCGCATGAGATTTTCCATGTGATGGACATACCGCTGATCACAAACCAGTGGTGGTCAGCTTACATTTCCGCCAAGCAATTGTCGGGCACTTATTTTAAGACGATGACTGACTTGGGGTTTCCCGAAAACACCTGTCGATATTGTTCGCTGGGTTTGGCGTGCAGTCTGGCCAATGACCCTAAGACGGCGCCCTGGGGCGGTCTTCCGACACCGACGGCTATGGTGGCGCGTTTGACTTGCGATTGTATTCAACAGGTTTTCGAACAATGGGCGGATGTGACGGGGTCGACTTTCTTTCCGATGGAAGCGCCAGCCTGGTCTGAACATGACAAGGACTGGTTCAAACGTTCCAACACTGATTGGGCCAATTTGTACGAGAGCCAGCGCATCAAGCTGATGACGGAAGAAATGCTGGCCTTGATCGACCTTTTGGAGGCCAAGACTGACCGCAAATTCAGTATGGAAAAACTTGAACACTTGATGGAGCAAATCAACCTTCAGGAAGGCTATATCGCTGAAGCCACTCAGATGGTTGGCGAAGCGGAAAAGTGTCCGGTCTCGATTGCTGATCAGATGCCCAACACTATGATCCCGCAATGGCATCGCGGGTCTGAATGGGCGGTCGCGCACGCTAAGCGCTTTCGCGATGAAGTTGCGCAACGTGTGAAAGACGGTGTGGCGGTGGCGCCAAACGAGAAAATCCGCCTCATGTGGGTCGGCGCCGGTGTCTGGCATGATCCGGGCTTTTACCAGGCGTTGGAAGAAAAGCTCGGCGCTGTCTTTGTTTGGTCGATGTATATGCCGTTTGCGGGCCCCCAATACATTCGGGAAGTGCAGGGACGACCGCTAGAGGCGCTTGCAAGCCGCATTTGCGCAATGAATGAAGTGCTGCACCTGCCGCCCTGGATGAATGGCTGGATGGTCAGTGAAGCGGAGCGCTGTCGGATTGATGCGTGCGTCATGCTTATTCCGCCTGAAAACCGCTTGTCGCAATCAGGCACTTTGTTGACGCGGGCAGCGCTCGAGGAGGCAGATGTGCCTGTCTTGTCCCTTGACGCCGACATGGTGGACGCTGGTAGCTGGGACCACGACAAAATGGTCAATCTTGTCGCTGATTTCCTGAAGGAAAAGGGGCTTGCATGAAGTTGCTAAGGCTCTTTCCCGGCCTCATCGCGTGTCTTTTCGTTGCGACATGCGCCAAGGAAACGCCCGACAATGTGCGGGTGCTGACTTATGGGTCTTCGTATGCGCCGGGGCATCCGTTCAGCCGCGCCGACATCATCTGGATGGAACATGTAAAAGAGGCGTCAGACGGGTCGTTGGTAATTCGACCGTATTGGTCAGCTAGTTTGATTTCCGAGGCTGAATCAATGACGGAAATCCGTCATCAAGTTGCTGATATCGGTTTGATCACCCCAATTTACGCTGCTGGCGGCGCACACCTTTTGCGCACGCAAACCGGATTTTACAGCGGCGTCACAGGGTATGAAAAACAAGTTCAGCTGTTTCGTTGTATGCGCGCAAATCATGACCCGTTCGCGCACGAGCTTGAGGGCTTGAAAATATTGGCCGTACAAGGCGGCAACAATCCCGGCATTGTCACGACCAATAAACCCGTACGTGCGCTGGAAGATCTGAAAGGCATGCGTATCCGCGCGCCAAGCGAACTATTGCCTGTTCTGGCATCGCTGGATGCTGATCCTGTCGATATGCCGATGGGGGAGGTGTATTCTGCGCTGGCCAAAGGTGTTATTGATGGCGTTGTGGCGCCTGCTGAAACGTTTTCATCGTTGCATTTTCAGGAAGTCTCCAACTTTTTTACAGACCTGAAGGTGCCACGCGGCGCTTATCCTGCACGGGCAATTTCCCTAAAGACTTGGGACAGCCTCTCTGATGAGCATCGCACATTGCTGGAGGCTTCGACTGCTGTTTGGGAGACGGCCCTAGCGGAGCAGACGCGAGCGGCTTCCGACAGGGGCTATGAGATCGGTCGTGAGTTTGGCATCGAATACATCGACATTTCTCCGGCAGATCAGATCACATTTGACCAAATTTACATCGAATACGCCGCCAAATCCGCAGACAAACTGAAACGCTTTGGTATCGAAGCCGCACCAGTGCTGGAACATGCGCGCGCTAGCGTCGACGAATTTGGCGACATAAATTGCAAAGGCCCCAATACATGACCAAGAAACCGCTGGAAGGGATCCGCGTTGCCGATTTCAGTCACGTTATGGCGGGGCCTTACGCCTCTCACATCCTGCGTCTCCTGGGGGCAGAGGTCTTCAAGATAGAGTCGCCTGGTGTTGGCGACCTGATGCGTAATTACGGAGGCGATCGCAGTCTTGACGGCATGGCGCCGGGCTTCGTTGCTGTGAACGCGGGCAAGAAATCCATTGTTCTCAATCTCAAAGAAAAAGACGGACAAAACGTGGCGCGCCGGATCGTTCAAACATCAGATGTAGTGCTGGAAAATTTTCGACCAGGCGTGATGAAGCGTTTTGGGTTGGACTATGAAACGGTCAACGCATTTGCGCCTCAAGTCATTTACTGCTCGGTATCGGGATATGGTCAGAATGGCGAACTGCGCGATTGGCCTGCCATTGATAACATCGTTCAAGCAACCAGTGGGATGATGTCTGTTAGCGGAGAAAAGGACTCCCCACCGGTACGCGTTGGATTTCCCATTGTGGATACGCTTACGGGGCAGACTGCTGCGCTTGCAATCCTGGCGGCGCTCTTAAGGCGTGGCGATGGCAAACAGGGTGAATTCATTGATGTGTCCATGATGGATTCATCGCTGGCGTTCATGACCAGTCTTTTGGTGCCTTACATGATGACGGGCCAGGTTATGCAGCGCACAGGCAATACCGGTTACAGCGGACAGCCGACAGCTGCAGTCTATACTTGTCAGGATGGTCGCGAAGTGTCGCTTGGGATTGTTCAGCAGCACCAGTTCAAGCGGTTTGCTGATGTGATTGGTCGTCAGGACTGGCTGTCTGATCCACGGTTTGAAACGCTCGATACGCGTCGCAAGAACTTTAGTGCGATGGCTGAAGAATTGGCGATCGCGCTAAAAGAAAAACCAGCCGCTGAATGGGAGCGGCAGTTGAGTGAGGCGGGGGTGCCGTGCGGGCTGGTGCGTGAGGCGCATGAAGCAGTTGAGCTGGAGCACGTAAAGTCACGCTCCCTTCGTCAGAGTGTGCCGGTGAAGGGGCTGGGGAGCATCAGGCAATCAGATGTGCTGGCTTGCGGATTTGAGATGAGCGCAGGAAGTCCCGAGGTTGATGAGGCGCCGCCTTTACTGGGTGAGCATAGCGCTGAAATCCTTGAAGGCGTGGGGTATGACAAAGACGAAATTACCCGGCTGATGGGTGAGCTTCAATCAAGTTAAAAAGAGCATGTGTCTGACCGGGAGGGATCAGACACATGTCTCTCCTTAATGGAGAAGACCGCTGATTTAGCGATCTCCCCAACCCATTTTCTTGCCGTATTCAAAATTCATCAGGAAGGCGTCGATGGCGATTACCTGGCCGTCGTCGACTTTGAATAGTTCATAGAGGAATAGGGTGCGTGGCAGACGTTGGCGTTCAGGTGTGATGTTGAATTCTTTGCCGCGTATAATGATTGTTTTTTCCTGTTCAGGCATATCGAAGGCGGTGACGCCAAGAACCAGTCCGCGTTCTGAGTCAATGACTGGAAAGTCGGCCGGGCGATAGCTGTGCATGTAAACAAACGGGTAAAGGTCCTGACAGCTGCGAACCATGCGGGGTGGGTTGTTGGTTGTGTCAAACCCGTTTTCCTGACGGTCGCAATCGGGATGGAAATTGAGGGCGGAGGGGTCGCCTGTTGCCAGCGCGTCGAAATATTTATCCGCAATGTCGATCAGTTCTTCACGCGTCGCGCGACGCTCCTCTGGCACATATCGATAAAACGCTTCCCGGGGACGAACAATGTTGGGGTTGAACAAGGGAAAGTCACCTTCGTGAATGACGAGGTTTTCGCTTTCAGTGATCTTTTCCGCCTCAACCTTCAGGCGCAACGCGACGAGCGCATCCTCTCCGTCATGTTTGCGAATGACGCCAAACACGCCGATGCCGCCGGACGTCTGATCGACAAAAGTGTGTCGGTAGGACCAGGCTTTTGCCTGTGCCCAGATACCATCTGACAAGGATATGTCAGTTCCATTTTCGGTCATCCGGAAATTTTCAGATACGGGCGCGCCTTCGGGATAGTTAAATCCTAAAGCATCCATATAGTCGCCGGCGATACTAAGGAGGCAGGCTTCGTTGCATGATGGCGTGTCGATCAGGTTTGCTTTTTCTGAATTAGGTACAGAAAGTGCTGAGACACACCCAGCCGAAGCCAACGCCCCTACGCCCAAGGCGAACTGACGCAAATTTTTCAACATGTTTCCCCGCAATCCGTGTGTCATTGGCCACAAACTGTAAGCGCTTACATTAATGGGCGCAAGTCGATCCGAAATTAAAAACGCAATGAGTAGGTTTGAATTGGATTGCTGATGCGGAGCGCGATGGCAGGTGAAACGACGTTATGATGGTTAAAAAAGTGATAAACATAAACATTTGGCAATGTTGTGGGGACGGCGTTCATTTTTCTAAGAAAAACATAGAAGTAAAATTCACATAGTGTTGAAAGTGAATACTTGTTCATTCAGGCTGCGTTAATAAACGCAACCTTGAAGGTAAAACAGCTTAGTTTTCTATTGAGTTTTGTATTGGGGCATATATATCCAAATACAGGGCTGAGTATAGTAGAAAACTACAGTTAAGCTCTCAGGATTAAATGTGAGAGTCTAATTTGCGCAACGAAGGCTGGGACGTAAGGCGCATATTGGAGAAGTAAAGTATGAGTAACGACTTTTGCACTGAAGATGGCGCCCGGCGTATCAAAATGAAAATCGAAGAGTACTGGAAAAGCCGAGGCTTTGACGTGAACATTGATCTCGTCGATGCTGGTTTTATTCCCGCGATGCGTTCGGCAAGAACAGATGTGCGTTCAAACATGGTCAACGGTATGCCTCAGCTGCGAAAAAGCAGGCAAGGTGGCCGTGAGCACAAACCGACTCTTCAATAGAAAGCGCCGGAAATCTGCGACCTTATAACTGAACGAATAGGTTCAGGTGGTGTGGGTTAGAGCCAAAAAATACATCAAGTCTCAGTAAAACATCGCGCCTGAAGCCTTAGCTCGGGCGCGATTTTTTATATTCAAGTCAGGAGATCGTTTCTGCCCTTGCTCCTTTGGGCGGATTGGCCGATGTTCGCGCCTGTCTTGGGTTTGAGAATCTCAACACAGCGAGGGTCTACATGTCACGTGCGGCGATTATCCTGGCAGCGGGAATGGGCACGCGGATGAAATCATCCACGCCCAAAGTCCTGCACAAGGTTGGCGGACGTCCTATGATGGCGTGGACAAAAGCGCTTGCAGATGAATTGGGCTGTGAGCGGGTTATTATCGTTGTGGGCCCGCATTTTCAGGATGTGAAAGACGCAGCTATCGCGCTTGTCGGGGCAGATAATGTGTGCGTTCAGCCTGAACAAAACGGCACCGCGACTGCTGTACAAGCGGCGGCGCCGGCGCTTAAGGATTTTCAAGGCGACGTAATCGTTCTTTACGCCGATACGCCTCTCATCCCACAGGATGTGGCGATGGGCGCGTTTGATGCTTTGGCGAACGGCGCATCCATTACAGTCCTGGGATTTGAGACGGATGAGCCGGGTGGCTATGGCCGCTTAATCCTGGGCGAAGATGGTGGTCTGGACCGGATTGTTGAAGCCAAAGACGCTTCGCCAGAAGAATATGCGGTTAAGCTCTGTAATTCAGGGGTGATGGCGGCGCCTTGGCCGCTGATGTCTGAGCTGCTTGGCGAAGTAAAGAATGACAATGCCAAAGGCGAATATTATCTAACGGATCTTGTTGGGCTGGCCCGGGCAAGGGGTTTAAAAGCGCACGCAACCCCGTGTCGTGAAGATCATGTGCTCGGTGTTAATTCGCGCGTCCAACTGGCGGAAGCTGAAGCCGTTTTCCAAGATCGCATGCGTACTGCTTTTATGGAATCTGGCGTTGGCATGATTGCGCCAGAAACCATCTGGTTTTCCCATGACACGCAGCTCGGTCAGGATGTGTATCTTGAGCCGAACATTGTTTTCGGTCCTGGAGTGAAAGTGGAAGACGGCGTCAGTATCCGCGCATTCTCGCACCTTGAGGGGGCGCACATCGCAACAGGAGCTGTCGTTGGCCCTTACGCACGATTGCGTCCTGGCGCTGATATTGGTGAAGACGTTCGCATTGGGAATTTTGTCGAAGTTAAAAACACCAAGATGGAGAAGGGCGCGAAAGCCAATCATCTATCCTATCTTGGTGACGGATCGGTTGGGGCAAACGCAAACATCGGTGCGGGCACGATCTTCTGTAACTATGATGGGTATTTCAAATACAAGACCACTGTCGGCGAAAATGCTTTTGTTGGCTCCAACTCTGCGCTGGTTGCTCCTGTCACAATAGGTGACAATGCTATGGTTGGGTCTGGATCAGTGGTCACAAAAGATGTTGAGGTCGGTGCTCTGGCCCTTGCGCGCGGCGCACAGGTCAATAAAGCCGAATGGTCAAAACGCTTTCACGAAATAATGGCCGCTAAAAAAGCCAAGCGCTGATATCGCTCAACGAGAATTCCAAGTCAAAGACATCGCAATCTACTCAAACGCTCAGGAACGGACATGTCGGATAAAGCCAAGCAGAATGCTGCCAACGAAGCGCTAAAGCTCGTGGATAATGGAATGGTGCTGGGGCTCGGCACGGGCTCAACAGCGGCATGGTTTGTAAAAGGTTTGGGTCAGTTGGTCGCGCAGGGATTGGATGTGAAAGGTGCGCCAACATCCGTTGAAACGGAAATGCTTGCCAAAGAAGTTGGTATCCCGCTTGTCGACCTTGCCACAGCGCCGCGTATCAATCTGACAATCGATGGCGCTGATGAGTTCGACCCAGAATTACGTCTCATTAAAGGCGGCGGCGCGGCTCTATTGCGCGAGAAGATCATCGCAGATTCATCTGACATCATGGTGGTGATCACTGACAAATCGAAGCAGGTTGATCGTCTGGGTGCGTTTCCGCTTCCAGTAGAGGTCAACCCATTTGGTCTTGAACTCACCAAAGCCCGTATTCGGGAAACACTGGAAGTGTTGGGGCTTAAAGGTGTTGAGGTCGCGCTTCGTCACAATAAAGAGAGCCAACCTTTAATTACAGATGGCGGTCACCACATTCTCGATCTGCACTGCAAGGCGATTGCAGACGCTGACATGTTGGCTGCGGTTTTGGATCAGATACCTGGCGTGGTTGAGCATGGCCTTTTCATCGACATCGCTGATGCAGTGATTGTCGGGACTGAAGATGGCGCGTTCACAGTCGCTCGACCTGAAGAAGACTGATCGCTTAAAGCCTAAGCGCTGCTCAGTATAAGACATTGAAGGAATGCCTGATGGCGTATGACTACGACCTTTTCACGATCGGCGCTGGTTCGGGCGGTGTGCGCGCAGCGCGTATCGCTTCGCAAAATGGCGCTAAAGTTGCGATTGCTGAAGAGTTTCGCACCGGCGGGACATGTGTGATCCGTGGCTGTGTGCCGAAAAAATTCATGGTCTACGCATCTGAATACCGCAATGCGTTCAAGGAAGCGGCCGGTTTTGGGTATGAGCTTGGTGAGATCAAGTACGACCACAAGACCTTCATCAAAGCGCTGGGAAATGAAGTCGAGCGCCTGTCTCAGATTTATGCGCGTAACCTCAACAATGCTGGTGTTGAACTCATCCGTGAGCGCGCGGAGATCGTGGACGCACATACAGTTCGTTTGAAAGACAGTGGCAAGACATTTACAGCCGAGCGCATTTTAGTCGCCGTAGGTGGGACACCAAGCCTGCCGGATGGAATTGATGGCGCTGAGCACATCATTTCATCTAATGAAATATTCGACATTACAGAATTGCCCAAATCCATCGTGATTGGTGGGGGCGGATATATTGCGGTTGAATTTGCACACATTTTCGCTGGTCTGGGTGTTGAGACGCATCTGGTTTATCGCCGCGATCTGGTGCTGCGCGGATTTGACCAGGATGTGCGTGAAACCGTGCAGGAGGGACTAAAGCGGTCTGGCGTAAATGTGGTCACTGATGCTGTCTTTTCTCAGGTCGCGCCATCTGACGGCGCTTATGCCTACGCAGTGAAACTCTCTAATGGAGAGACGTTAAACGCAGATGTCGTTATGGGCGCGTTTGGCCGCGATCCTTACACCAAAGGGCTAGGCTGTGAAAACGCAGGCGTAGAACTGGCGGCAAATGGTGCGATCAAGGTCGATGAATGGTCTCGTACAAATGTGCCGTCAATCTGGGCGGTTGGCGACGTGACTGACCGCGTAGCGCTTACACCAGTTGCGATCAGAGAAGGCCATGCGTTTGCCGACACTGAATTTGGCGTCAATCCATGGCATTTTGACCACGATAAGATTGCGACAGCTGTGTTCACACAGCCTCCAGTTGGAACCGTTGGATTGAGCGAAGAAGATGCGCGCAAGTCGTTCGGCGAGGTCGACATTTACAAAGCGCAGTTCAAGCCAATGAAAAGCGCGCTCTCAGGAGATGAGGCGCGTGTGTTGATGAAGATCATTGTACGCCAAAGCGATCAGGTGGTCGTGGGGTGTCATATTGTTGGCCCTGATTCCCCTGAAATCATTCAGGCGGTCGGGATTGCTGTTAAAATGAATGCGACCAAGCAGGATTTCGATAACACATGCGCGCTTCACCCGTCGCTCGCGGAAGAACTCGTGACCATGCGGACAAAATTTGTTCCACCTGAGGCTGAATAAATTTGGTTTAGCGATGATTTGTCAGTGGATTGGTCAAATATGCACAAGCTGTAATTTTCAAACGGTTGACGTCTTTTGGAAACCGTTGAACCAAAGACATCTTGAAAAATTTTGGTTAACCCGAGCAGCCGCCTGAAGAGGTGGAGATGGAGCGTAGCCTAGACGATGCGATTGGTGTCTGTGGTCAATATGAAGGGGGGCGTTGGTAAATCCACCAGCGTCTGCATGCTGGCGGAAGCGCTTGCCTCTCAGGCGTCCATGAAAGTTCTGGTCGTTGATCTCGACCCGCAATCGAATGCGTCCATGATGCTGTGTGGTTTGGATAAGTGGTCTGAGATGCGAGAGAATGATCGCACGCTTGATGCTTATTTTACGCAATTTGTCCATGGCACAGAGCCGCGCCGTTTCCATGAATTTATTGCTTCGCATGTGTCCGACATTGAAGGTCGGCCGCATGTTGATCTGGTCGTAGCGACACCTGAGTTTCGCTATGTCGAGCGTGATGCGCTGGACAAGTTCATTCGTCAGGGGTTTACGATTTCTGCTGTTCAGGAACGCTTGTCTCGTTTGACAGCGTCAGCTGTCGAAAGCGTGGCGCAGAATTACGACATCATTCTCTTTGATTGTCCGCCGGGGATTTCTCTTTTTGCAGAAGCGGCAATCTCGCTGTCTGAATATGTGATCATACCAACAATCCCTGACTATGTGTCTCGTCTGGGTATCTTTGCATTCCGTCGCCGCGCTGTGCGTGCGATGGAGCAGCGTCGATTTACTGAAGATCACATTCTGACACTGATCACGAAAATGGACGCGAATATCGTTCTCCATGAAAGCGAAATCCAGTCGCTTAAGTCAGACTTCAAAACCTTCAATACGATCATTCCCCAGAATGAAAACATTGCCCGGGCTGGCGAGTGGTCGGAAACGACCCGCAGCTTTGATCAAAAGTATGGCGATGCAGCCGGAATCATACGAGACTTGGCGGCAGAGTTTCAGGAGCGCGTAGGCCTGTTATGATCGAAAAAACGCTCAAATCTGTGTTCGATGTGGTTGTTGCTGAAGCAGCCAGCAATCGGGTTTTTGGGCGCAAACTGGAAGACAAGATCATATCGCTGGCCAAGGATTTGGAAAAAGCGCGCGAACTGGAACAACAGGTCGCAGAGTTCAGCCCGTTTGTCACATTCAAAGAAGACGGCGCTGAAGCGTTAGACAACGCGCTGAAGAACAAATCCCTCGCTGCGCTGAAAAAAATCATCCAACGCCATAATATAGATCCAGCGAACAATTTATCCGGACGTCCAACACGTGCGAGATTGATTGCGGCGATCATCGAGGGCGCGGAAAAACGTGCTAAAAGAGACGCTAAACTCTTCGATTATTAAAAAAATTGACCACGATTGTGTGAAAAGAAGCGCTTAGTCCTTGCTCTTTGACAGTCGGAACGCCTATGTAAGCGGCTCCTTTCAGTCTAGAAGCGATTAGGTACGATGACCAATTGGACGCCTGCGTCTTGGCGCGAAAAGCCAGCCAAACACATCCCAGAGGATTACCCGGACACCGCTGCGTTGGCGGACGTTGAAGCGACACTTGCTTCATATCCGCCTCTCGTGTTTGCAGGTGAAGTACGCCGTTTGAAGTCGCGGCTTGCCGATGTGGCGGCCGGGCGCGCTTTCCTATTGCAGGGCGGGGACTGTGCTGAGAGCTTTAAAGAATTCAACGCGGACAATATTCGCGACACTTTCCGTGTCATCTTGCAGATGGCTGTGACGCTGACTTTTGCTGCGTCAAAGCCTGTTGTGAAAGTTGGCCGTATCGCGGGTCAGTTTGCTAAGCCTAGGTCTCAGCCGATTGAGACACAGGGCGAGGTGACTTTGCCGTCATACCGTGGTGACATTATCAACGGCATGGAATTCACGGAAGAAGCCCGTGTGCCAGACCCTCAGCGCCTTTTGCGCGCCTACAACCAGTCTGCAGCAACAATGAACCTGGTGCGTTCGTTCTCGCGTGGCGGGTATGCGGACCTGCACAACCTCAACAAGTGGATGCTCGACTTCGTAGAGCGCTCCCCGCAGGGTGAACGTTTCCGTTCGATGGCTGACAAGATCAATGAAGCTGTCGACTTCATGGAAGCGGTCGGCATCACGCCAGAAACCACGCCATTGCTAAGTGAAACTGAGTTTTATACGTCTCACGAAGCTCTATTGCTTGGTTATGAGCAGGCAATGACACGCACTGATTCAACCCAACCTGAGCAGATCGTGGACACATCTTCCCACATGCTCTGGATCGGTGACCGCACGCGTCAGCCAGATGGCGCGCATGTAGAGTTCTGTCGCGGCGTCATTAACCCAATTGGCATGAAGTGCGGTCCGTCGCTTGATCCAGATGAACTGATCCGACTGATCGACATTCTGAACCCGAACGATGAGCCGGGCCGTATGGTTCTGATTGCGCGTTTTGGATCGGACAAAGTTGCCGAAGGTCTGCCAAAACTGGTGCGTCGTGTTGAGCAAGAAGGTCGCAATGTTGTCTGGTCATGTGACCCGATGCACGGCAACACGCTTACTTCCAACACAGGGTACAAGACCCGTCCTGTGGACAGGATTTTGTCAGAGGTGGCTCAGTTCATTGAGATTGTTGGCGCTGAAGGGGCTTACCCGGGTGGTGTTCACTTTGAGATGACCGGTCAGAACGTGACAGAATGTCTGGGCGGCGCTCAAGAGATTACTGAGGGTGACCTGTCTGACAGATACCACACGCATTGTGACCCGCGATTAAACGGAGAACAGGCGCTCGAGTTAGCATTTTTGATTGCAGAAAAGCTTCAAGAAACAAAATCAGGCGTAGCCATCGCAGCGCAGTAGGAGTAGACCTCAGCGCCTGCGGGACACGCCGGCGGTAAGGAATACCCAATGGCTTTAAGATTTTACGCCCCTGTGTGGGCGCAACCGCGCGAGATGGTAGATCTTGCGCGGCTTGCTGTGCCGGTCGCTTTGTCGCGGCTTAGCCTTCCAGTGATGACTGTGACAGATGCAGTTGTGCTGGGAAACATGGCGCAATTTGAAGTGTCGTTTATCACGCTATCCTGGCTCGTGCTTAGCGTCGCCATTGCTGTCGGTCTGGGCGTGCTTCAGGGCGTTCAGGTGTTTACGGCCGAATTGAACGGTAACGGACAGTATGAAGATACTGGCCGGGTATTCCGCAGGGGGTTGCTCGTCGGGGCGATCCTCTCAGCTGTCTTCACAGCGATTATGATACTGGTGGCTGAGCCTGTTTTTGCGGCATCAGGACTTGAGCCTCATGTCGTTGAGAAGACAACCGCAGCATCACACATTCTAGCGTATGGCCTAGTAGGCCACATGGCTTGTTTTGTTGGCACATTCTATCTTGAGGCGCTGAGAAAGCCCAAGATTGTGACAGTGTTGATGTATGCAGGCGCTGTGATCAATCTCATATTCAACATGGCTTTCGTCGCTGGTTGGTGGGGTTTTCCGGAAATGGGCGCTGAGGGTGTGGCATGGGCCAGCACTGGAAGCCGAGCTGTTGTCGGAGTTGCGCTATTGGTTGTGGTTTGGATGATGACACCGGGTTTTAAATCATCCAAGCCTGCGCCACCCAATGAGTTTGTCCGCCAGCACACGGTCGGTTTGGGCGGCGCGGTTGCCAATGTGGCTGAGTTTCTTGGTTTCAATCTGACTTTCCTGATGGCGGCTCAGTACAGCTTGTTTGCAGGAACGGTCTATTCGCTCGGTGTGCAGCCGCTGTTTGTCAGTTTCAATTTGTTTGTTGGTGTTGCGACTGCAACCTCCGTACGCGTGGCGGAAGCTTATGGACGCAAAGACTTTGATGGGGTGCGTAATGCTGCGCGTCTAGGCGTTTCAACATCCATCGCGGTTGGCGTTCTTGTCTTCGTTGTTATGGGGCTGCTTAGTGGGCTCCTGGCTGATGGAATGACGGCGGATAATGGAGAAGAGGTTGCTAAGACCGTGACCGCGCTGACCGCAGTGGTGTTCATGGCGGCGATCGTGTCCGGTTTTGACGGGCTGCAGGTTGTTTCTTCAACTGCGCTGCGTGCTCAGGAGATTGTCTGGAGTCCGGCGGCGCTGCACATCACATCATACTTTGTCGTGATGTTACCGGCTGTTTACTGGCTGACCTTGGTTCAAGGCAGGGGCGCGTTAGGAGCAATGGAAGGCGTGCTAATCGGCTCTGTTGTTGCGGCGGTGGGACAGACCATACTGCTTGAAATCAAAACGGCGCGCAGGAAAGTCCTGCACGCCGCTTAGATAGTCATCTTGCCTGAAGTGCCTCTGCTTAGAGGTCTTTCAGTGCGGATGCTGGTTTGAACGCAGCAGACGTTTTGGCCGGAATGGTCATTGTCTTGCCTGTTGCAGGGTTGCGGCCTTCACGCTCTGCGCGTGTTTTAGCGACGAATGTGCCAAAACCTGCAAGAGCAACCTGCTCGCCCTTTTTTAGTTCGCCAGAGATTGTGTCGAGCATAGCGTCGATTGCGCGACCTGCGTCAGCTTGGGTCATGCTGGCGGATTCGGCGACTTTCTTCGTAAGTTCGGACTTGTTCATGTGTCCCTCCTCAAAACTTCCCGTCGTACAAGGGTTTTAGACGGCTGGCGGCGATCTCGCAGTGCTTTGGTCGATTCGTCTAGTGCAAAAACGCCAAAACCCCCATAAACAGGGGCTTAAACCCCTAAAATCCAGCCTTCTTCCCCAGAAATCGCACTTTTGTCGTCTTCGGTAAGGTCGGCGGAGGCCTGAAACAGGCGCGCCAAGTCGCCTGATTCGTCGAGTTTAGCGAAGTGTTCGGCCATAACCCGGACTTGAGATTCGTCGCGGTATTCGGTGGTTTTGACATCAGCAGGCAGCATGGAAGGGTAGACCTCACATGCGACCACCGAGACGTTTTCCAGATCGTCATCGCTGAGTGGAGCAAGAGGAAGGTCAAACGGCCAAAGTTTCATTGATGGAAAATCCTGACGCAGTTTTTCCACCACGGGAATCCCCGTCATGCTTTGCCCGCCAACCGCACCAGCATATGCGATTTTCCAGACAGGCTGTGGCTTGCCTTTTTTGGATTTGATCGCAGCTTTTTCGGACAGGCGGTATTCAGGGATGTCCTCTGGACCGTGTTCGCGTGCTTTTTTTATCGACAATGTCGTCAACGCATCGCGTTTAGGGCAGCCCCAAAACGGAAAGGGTCCTTCGGAGATGATCCGATTCATACGCGCCGCCAGAGCAAATCGATTATTGGAATTGTCGGGTTTGTCTTTCAGTTCCTTGGACAAAAAGTCCGCCATCGCCTGACGCGGCGTATCGCCTTTCAAGTTTAATGCTGCCGAAGCGCCTTTTGGAAACCCAAGCGGAAAATCAAACCCTAACAGAATGCGGTCGCCGCGGTGGGTTAGACGGTCGATGAGATCTTTTAACTGCTCAAGCGCCTTTGCGCGCGTCTCTGGGTTGGAGGCGCGAAACGTAAGGCGCAAGCGTGCGTCAGGCACATAAGCGCCAATCCAGATGGAATCCTTGCCTGTGGCCGGTTTCGAGGACGCACTCCAGTCGACAATAATATAACTGTTGAACAGACGCGCCATGGTGGTCCTCACATATAATAAGTTGAATAAAAGAGATTCCCGCGAGCGGAGAAATTAAGCGCCCGCACGTGTGCTGCTCGGTTAATCACGCCCAGCCTCGTTATTCAAGCGTTGAACGTGCAATGTCATTTCACTGGGAACAGGAAAGTCTCAATTGAAAGACTTCGTAATGCTGTTTGATTGTTTTACGCTTGCTTTACCTTGCAGCTTCCGCTCTTGGTGTCGCAAGTTTCTGACTGGGAACTGATTTCCCGCGAAAGAGTATGAAAGTTGCGTACCGTGAGTGAATTGCGAGTTGGACTGGTTGGCGCAGGCGTGTTTGCAGGCTACCACGCCCAGAAAATCGCCGGAGCGGCAGACAATGGTGTGGTTTTGTCCGGCGTTTATGACCTTAACCCGGAGGCTGCCCAGGCTGTTGTTGACAAGGTAGGCGCAGGCCAGGCGGTAAGCGACCTTGATACGCTTATACTTGCAAGCGACGCGATCATGATTGCGACGCCTGCTGTGACACACGCCCAATATGTTGCGCGCGCATTACGCGCAGGACGACACGTTTTTGTGGAAAAGCCTTTGGCGTTATCGGTGGCGGAAGCGGATGCGCTGGTGGCCTTAGCTGAGAGCAAAGACCTTGTCCTTCAAGTTGGCCATCAGGAGCGTTTCGTATTTGAGGCTATGGGCGTTATTGGCGCGCCGGGCAAACCGACTTATGTGGAAGCTGTGCGGGAATCGCCAAGGTCGCCAACTGGTCGCTGTGAAGATGTCAGCGTGGTTTATGATCTTATGGTGCATGACATAGATCTGACGAATGCATTGTTTGGCGGCGTTGGTGAGGTGATCGGTGCGACAGGAAGCGTTGAGCATTCCGATCATCTGGATCAGGTTGAAGCCAAAATTGTTTACGAAGGCGGTGAGGCTTTGCTGCGTGCAAGCCGGTGTGCGCCAGAGCGCAAACGGACCATGAAACTTGTTTATTCTGAAGGCGAAGTCGAAATCGACTTTCTGGCGCGAACCGTACGTAATGAGACTAGTTTTGATGTTCAGTTGGATGTGTCAGAAACAATGCCAGACCCTCTTAAGGCGGCTGATGAAGCGTTCTTTTTAGCTGCGATGCAGAAGGGCGCGTCACCTATTCCAGGACAAGCAGGCGCGCGCGCGGTTGCGCTCGCTGAAGCAGTAGAATTGGCCGTAAAGGCCTCATAAGGAGTTTTCGATGCCGCTCGATATTGCAGCTTCATCCCCAGAGATTGTCATTCCGCAACCGCCTGCAGATGCGCCGATTCAATTTTTTGACTTAAAGGCGCAACAGGCTTTGGTGCGAGACAAAGTCGAAGCGCGATTTTCTACCATTCTGGACCATGGTCGTCATATCGGCGGACCGGAAGTTGATGAGTTGGAAGCTAAATTGGCGGAAGTGACTGGCGCTGCGGATGCTGTTGCTGTGGGATCCGGCACACAAGCGCTGGTCATGCCGTTGATCGCTTTGGGATATGGACACGGAGACGCTGTTTTTATCCCTGCTTTTACGTATAACGCGACGGCAAATGCTGTTCTTCTGGCTGGCGCGACGCCAGTGTTCGTTGATGTTGATCTGAAAACATTCAACATGTGTCCAGTTGATCTTGAGCGTCAGATAAAAGCGGTTAAAGCGCGTCGTGACTTGCGCGCGCGGGCGGTTATGCCTGTCGATCTTTACGGGCTCCCAGCTGATTATGACGCCATTTTGCCGATCGCAGACGCTTATGGGTTGCGTGTGGTTGCTGACGGCGCTCAGGCGTTCGGCGGTAAGCTGAATGGAAAATGGGTTGGGGCGATAGCAGAGATCACTGGCACGTCATTCTATCCGACTAAATCGTTGGGCGGATATGGTGATGGCGGCGCTATTCTGACCACCGACAAGGACTTTGCTGATATCCTTCGTTCCATTCGTTGGCACGGAACGGACAGTCAGCGCAAAGTGTCTGTTCGTGTCGGTATTAACGGTCGATGTGATTCAATCCAATGTGCGGTTGTCAGTGAGAAACTGGAAATTTTTGGCGCAGAGTATCAACGCCGCCAAGCTATTGCGTCGATCTACGATCAGCGCCTTGAAGGCGTTGTTGAGCGTCAACAAGCGCAACCTGGCGCGTTAAGCGGGTATGGGCTGTATACAGTCAGTGTTGAAAATCGTGATAGCGTAAGGGCTAAACTGCAGAATGCGGGCGTACCCACAGCCATTTATTACGATACGCCGTTGCAGGACATGGAAGCATTTAAGCACTATGCTGGTGCTGACCCTTTGAGCAACAGCCGTAAAGCGGCGACGCAAGTCTTGTCGCTGCCAATGCACCCTTACCTTTCAGATGGGCAAGCCCACCGGATTTGCGATGCGTTTGAGCAAGCTATAAAACCGTAATCACCGGTCATTTTGTTAACAGATTGACGGGCTTACATTCACAATTGGGAAACAACTAGAGACTAGCTTTTCCGCCATGAGGAAGAGCGCTCCGAAGATTATGTTTGTCGATGATGATCCCGCTCTGCTGGAGGGGGTCAGGCGTGCTTTACATATGGCGAAGCGCGATTGGCAGCTCAGTTTCTATGAGTATCCCGACAAAGCGATCAAGGCATTTGAAATAGACAAGGCCGATGTGGTCGTGTCCGATATGAATATGCCTGAAATTGACGGCCTGGAGCTTGTGCGGGCGCTGATGCGGCTTGATCCAAATGGTGAGTCTCGTTTCATGTATTTGACGGGAACGGGTGACTTCAACACTGTCGTTCGCGCCATAAATGAACTCAAAGTCTATCGCTTTTTACAAAAGCCGATCGTGCGTGACAAACTGGTTGAGTTTATTTCCGAAGCTTTAGAAGATATTTATTCCGAAAGTCTGGTTGGGGGACGTCATGCTGCGGCGGCTCTACAGATGATCAATGCCGCAGTTCTAGTCTTATCTGGAACAGGCGAATTACTTTACTCCAATCCGGCTGGACGCGTCTTATTGGACCGCCCAGGCGGAATATTGCTGGGAAAAGACAATATCTGTCGGGGAAAGACCGCGATTAAGACCAAAGAATTTCACGCCATGTTGCAGGCGACTGTTTCCGACAAGGAAGACCTGTTGCGCTGGGTGAAATTAGAGGCAGATGGCTGGTGTCCTGAAGTTCATCTTGTTGCCATTCCGCAGGGCAAATTCGGAGACACGCGAAGCGTGGTTCTATTGTCGACCGACCCGGAAGAAGAGTCTTCTTTAGATGCGCAGGCCTTGCAAAGCATGTTTGGCCTGACGCGCGCAGAAGCAACCATCACACTGGCTCTAACGCGCGGCAAAAGGCTTGAAGAAGCAGCGGAAAATTCAGGGGTGACAGTATCAAGCGCGCGCACATATCTAAAACGCGTTTTTGTTAAGACCGGCGCGACGCATCAGGCGGATCTCGTCAAAATGGTGCTGACTTCACCTGCTGCGTTGCTAAAAAAGGCCTAGGCACTCAATTCGTATCGCAAAAAAAGAGGGCGAACCTTGTGGGTTCGCCCTTCAGTTGGTGGTTGCTTAGCAGATGGATAAGCATTGCGGAGTAATCGGTAGGGTCATTGAGATGTAAGATGTCTCAGCACCCGAAGGGGATATGTCCAACGAGCCGCCATGAACGTCAGCGACGCTCTGTATGTAAGGTAAGCACAGCTCGTGGGTTTCAAACTTTGAGTCAGATGCTTGGAACGGCATCATGTTCTTTTGGGACAAAATCTTACGCGCCTGTTCTGGAACGCCAGGGCCATCGTCTGATACTTTGATCGTGATGTGACTTCTGTCTTCACCGGCATACTCAATAATGACAGAGATGTTCCCATCTATCTGGGCGTGTTTTACAGCCGTGCGCAAAATAGCATCCAGAGCGCGAGCGAAGATGGTTGGGTCTGCTTCCAGTTCGAAGCGTTCTTCAAGCGTGTCAAAGTTGATGTGAATGCCTTTAGCCTGAGCGAGGCGACGGAATTTGCTGATTGAGGCGCGGATCCAAGGCGTTGGTTCCAACACTTCAAAGCTTGGTGTGAAGCAACCTGATTGCATCATCATCAAGTCTAGAAGTGTTTCAGATGATTCAAGAACTTCGGAGCTGCTTTCGCGGATCTGTTCAGCGTATTCTTTCATAGATTGTGCTGTAACTGAGCCATTCTCGATGAGTTTAGCGTAAGATGCGATGTGTTGGAGTGGTGTGTTCAGCTTTTTTTGAAAGCCAGCCAGAACCTGAACAATGTTCTTGCCTGGCTGCGTGTTGCGCTCAAATTCTGAGATACCGTCAAGGATTGCACATTCAATTTCCTCGGTGGAGCAGGGTTTTTCAAGGAAACGGAAAGCGCGACCTTCGTTGAGAGCGGAAATCGCCGTGTCGCGGTTTGTGTCGCCGGTCAGCATAATGCGGGCAGCTTGAGGGGCGGCGTGAAAGGCTTGTTTTAAGAATGCGACGCCATCCATCCCCGGCATTTTCATGTCTGAAAGCACAACGGCGATGTCGTCACGAGCATATAGGATTTCGAGGGCTTGCTTTGGGTTAAGCGCAACGTCGACATCATAGTCGCGACGGAATGCGCGTTTAAGCGTTAAAAGTACGGGCAAGTCATCATCAAGAATGAGGATACGGTGGCGCTTAGGCGCGTCTTCTTTCGTCGGGCGTGAATAGGCAAGCGTGAGCATGTCCAAAACCTCAATCGTTTAGTAATTAGTCTCCTTTATAAACGAATGTAACAGGCAAAGCTGTCCCCAAATGGGGATATCGAAAAAAATAAATATAGTTACTGTGTGTTATGCTTAGAAACTGTATCGAGGGAGTGATGACATGATCGGAGTTGTATTCGTTCAGTTTGTACGGATGATGGAAACTCGATACGGGCTAGAAACCACTGAAAAGGTTTTTGATGTTGCAGATTTAGAGTCTGGCGGAGCCTACACATCATATGGCGACTACAGTGTTAAGGAATTTTTTACTTTAGCGCACACGCTTGCTGCAATCGTGAAAAAGGATCCAAATGATATTTTCTTTGAATACGGTGAAAGTATTCAAATGCATGTCATGACCGAGATGCCGACTTATTTCGATGAAAATGACTCAGCACTCGAGTTCTTTAAAAAGCTCGGAAAAGAAAACATCGGCAAATCTGGAGCGTTGCCGCCTGACCTGGAGCTGCCAAGGCCAGAGGTTCACATTGTGGACGATGATAATATCGAGGTCATTTACTACCCGCGCGAGGTTTATCCGCCAGTCGCCTGCGGTGTGGTTCACGCAATCATGCGTCATTATGACATTGATGCGGAATTGGATCAGGTAGAAACAGAAGTGGGAGGTGAGGCATGCGTCCTGTTCAGAATACAGCGCCGTCAGATCAAAGCAGCCTAACGCCTGAAAAACTTGCCAAACGGCTGGAGCGTGAGCGCAAAGCCAAAGAAACAGCAGAGAAGCTTCTTGCTGAACAGACCCGTCGTCTGTTCATGACGAATAAGGCGCTGGAGAAGGTTGCAGAAAACCTTGAAGGGCAGCGTCAGCAACTTAACACGATCCTCGATCATACATTTGCGGGCATTTTTCTGGTCAATGACCGTTTAACAGTGCTTCAGACCAATAAAGCCGGCTCGGAAATGTTTGATCTGAGTGGTGATGGATTGATTGATTTGCGTGTTGTCGATCTTTTTGATCGCGCACCACAGATTGAGCGCCTTTTGCGGATCAAGTTTGCAAATGGTGTGGACAACGTACGGTTTGAGACGGAAGCCGTCTGCGAAGATGGGCGAAAGTTTCCGGTCGAAATCGGCGTAAGCGGTGTCGCCAAATCAAATGGCCGTGGCGGAACAGTGTGGATCGTCAATGACATTACGCGTCGTAAGCGTGAGGAAGAGCGTCGCAAGACTTTAGAGAAAGAATTAAGTCAAGCTCAGAAACTTGAAGCGCTGGGAACATTGGCATCTGGTGTTGCACACGAGATCAATACGCCTGTTCAGTATGTCGGCGATAACATGCGGTTCTTACGGGACAGCCTTTCAGATATTTCTGAGATCATTCAGCTCTATAAGTCGGGTGCGTCTAAGGATGAGATCGAAGCCAAAGAAGATGATGCTGACCTTGAGTTTTTGCTTGAAGAGATACCGGCGGCAATTGATCAATCCATAAACGGCCTCAAACAGGTCGCGCGCATCGTTAAGGCCATTAAAGAATTCTCCCACCCGGGAGATGAAGACATTGAAGATGTTGATCTCAATGAAGCAATTGAGACGACGCTCACTGTCACGCGCAATCAGTGGAAGTTTGTTGCCAAAGTTGATCTCGATCTGGCTGAAAACCTGCCAACTGCTCCTTGCTGCCAAGGAGACATCAATCAAGTTCTGCTGAACATGATCGTTAATGCAGCTGATGCAATCGCGGAGAAGGGAGAGACCGAAAACGGTGTCATCTCAATCAAGACCCGCGAAGAAAACGGCATGATCCTCATTGAGATTGCAGATACTGGTTGCGGGATGCCGCCGGAAATCATGGAGCGCATGTACGACCCGTTCTTCACGACCAAGGATGTTGGTAAAGGGACGGGGCAGGGATTGGCGATTTCGTACAAAATCATTCGCACCAAACACAATGGCGATATTTTGTGTGACTCCATGCCCGGCAAAGGCACCCGGTTCACAATTCAGATTCCTATTAGTCCAGACGCCCATATTCATTCCGAGGAAGTTGCATGAAGCCATGCGTGATCTTTATTGATGATGACGCGAATGTGCTTCGGGGTCTGAAGCGCCTGTTTCGTGTGCGGCGCGACGCCTGGGATATGTCTTTTCTTGCCGGTGGCGAAGAGGCGATCGCATGGCTCAGTGAAAACCAGGCGGATGCAATTGTTTGCGATATGCGGATGCCGCATGTCGATGGCGCAGATGTTTTGGAATATGCTGCGAAGCATAAAAATGGTCGGGTGAGAATGGTGCTTTCAGGGGAAGCTGATCGCGAGCTTACGCTGCGAACGATTGGAACCTCGCACCAGTTTCTCTCTAAGCCATGCGATGACGGGTTTCTGGCCGAAACCATTGATGTGGCCCTGGGGGCAAGCGAGCTGGGGCTTTCAGAAGACGGACAACGTATTGTTTCGAATGTAACGGTTTTGCCTGCTCCGCCTCAAACGCATGAGGCGTTGGTAGATGCTTTGGATGACGCAAACCCTGCGAGTGTGGCTGAAGTTGTTTCGCGAGATCCGGCACTTACTATGCGAGTGCTTCAGTTGGCCAATTCCGCGTATTTTGGGCGCCGATCGGATTCCTTGAGCATTGCTACAGCAGTACGTAAAGCGGGGCTGGATACCTTAAACGCGCTGTACCAGCAGAAACGCCTAATTTCCTGGCCTCACAGCGACGAACAGGCCGAGGCGTTAGCTGAAATAGGACACTCAGCTGTCGAAACTGCACGCAAATTTTACATACTTTCACGTGAGTTCGGTATTGCTGAAAACGTCAGCGAAGACTGTTTTGCGATTGGTCTGATGTCGTGGATTGGCGACGTTGTACGCTGTGCTGAGCCTGAAATTGGCGAGCGCATTGATGATGCATTAGCGGCTTCAGCATATCTTGTCTGTATTTACGGATTTCCACAAAGCACTTCGAGATTACTTGTTGAGCTTGCTTTAGAAGGCACGCTCCAAGCAATGCAGTCGTTGCAGACAGAATTAGGGGATGCGCAGACATTGAATGCCAAGACGCGAGCGTCTTTGTTGGCACGGTTGCGCTATGTGAATGAAAGAGCTGCGTAATGGATAAACCAAACCACATACGCGTCATGTTTGTGGACGACGACCCTAACTTGTTGAATGGCCTCAAGCGGATGCTTCGCAAGGAATTTGACGTATTTACCTCCACGGACCCAATCGAGGCGATGCGGACGCTGGATAAAAAAGGGCCGTTTTCAGTTATCGTTAGTGATCAGAACATGCCTCGCGTAGAAGGTTCTGCTTTTCTGGCAAAAGTTAGACAGCACTTTCCAGATGTTGTTCGCGTAATGCTTACTGGCAATAATGACGGTGTGACTGCGCAAAAAGCAGTCAATACCGGTCATGTGTTTTCGCTGCTGACTAAGCCGTGCGAAATGGAGGAACTGACCACAGTAATACGGGACGCGGATGCGCGTTATCAGCGGATTATCAGCGAACGCGCTGTTTTAGAAGAAACTGTCGGCGGCAGTATCAAATTGATGACAGACATGCTGGCGATGGCGTATCCTGACACATTCAAACGCACCAAACTGGTAAAAGATTGGGCGAAAGCTGCGGCGCCGCGATTTGATGTTCCATTGAATTGGGAATTAAAGATGGCCTGCACATTGTGGCCGCTAAGCGATGTGCTTTCGCCGCCAGAATTGGTTTCCAAACGAGAGTTTGGTTTGCCGCTCACCGAAAAAGAACAGGCAACCCTTCTGGAAACCTCTTTGAACGCCAGCCAGTTGCTTGGCAATATTCCTCGTTTGCAGGGGGTTTCAAAACTCATATTGATGAGCACGCCAGCAGGATTAAAAGCTTTTAAGAACACAACGCCCTCGTCAGCTGCGCGTCTGTTACATTTGCTTGTGAGTTTGGCGCGGGAAGTCGACCCGGCTAAGCCAGACGAATTGGATGGCGCCTTTGAAAGGTTGAGCATCAGCCCTGAAACATTCGACAAGGGCATGTTTGCAGCATTGCCTGAAATTCTGAAAAGCGCGGCGCGAAATCGTCCTAATGCGCAGGTTCTGGAAGTGATGGCTGGGTCTATCCGTGAGGGTGACCTTCTGGTGGCTGATCTTCATGATGATAAGGGCAGATTGTTGCTGGCGTCCGGTCAGACGATCTCCAAGGTGATGGCATTGACGTTGGAGCGCATGCAGCAAAATGGCGATATTTCATGTCGGGTAAAAGTTGTGCGGGCCTCTGAAGGTGCTGCTGATGAAGCTGCGTAAACAGCGCACAAGTTGATGTGATCTTAAACTCTGCGATTGCCGATAAGAGCGACGCGCCTTAAGTCTGTGATCATGACAGATCAACTGACCATTTTATCCGCACAGCTGAACGCTATTGTTGGCGATGTCGCATACAATGCGAAACGCGCAGAAGAAGCTTTAGAAGAAGGCAAGGCGACAGCTTCAGACCTGGTTGTATTACCAGAGCTGTTTTTGTGCGGGTATCCGCCTGAAGATTTGGTGCTGAAGCCTTCACTTGCAAAAGCATGCATGGACAGCCTGAAAGTCCTGGCGAGTAAAACCCGCAAAGGGGGGCCGGGTATGGTCGTTGGCTTGCCGGTTTGGGATGAAGGAGAGTTTCTTCCTTATAACTCCGTCGCACTGATTGCGGACGGTGAAATTCAGGCTTTCCGCCACAAACACGAACTGCCTAATTATGATGTGTTTGATGAAATCAGAACATTTCAAAAAGGACCATTGCCACTGCCTGTTGGCTTTCGCGGGTTCACGCTAGGCTTGCCAATTTGTGAAGATATCTGGCTGGAGAATGTGCCGAATGCGCTGAAGGAAAAAGGCGCGGACATGCTGGTTAGTCCGAATGGATCTCCATGGCGGCGCAATGTGATGGAGACCCGTCGCAAGGCGCTTGCGCAATGGTCAGACCTGATGCTGCCTTATGTGTATGTCAATCAGGTTGGTGGGCAGGATGAGTTAGCATTCGACGGCGCGTCTTTTGCGGTCGATGCGCGCGGAAGAACCGTTCAACAACTTCCAGGTTTTGAAGAGTGTTACGCATCCACGGTCTGGCAACGCACGCCTATGGGAATGATGTGCGTTGAGGGTGAGAATTTTGCTCAAACTGATGGACTAGACGCTGAGTATTTGGCTGCAGTTACCGGACTTGGCGATTATGTGCGCAAGAATGGCTTTCCTGGCGTTATCATAGGGCTTTCTGGAGGGATCGACAGTGCGTTGACAGCGGCCATCGCAGTTGATGCGCTTGGAGCTGAAAATGTCTGGTGTGTGATGATGCCATCGCGTTACACGTCCCGTGAAAGTCTGGTGGATGCGGAAGATTGCGCCAAACGTCTGGGCGTGCGCTATGACACAATTCCAATAACGCCTGGGGTAAATGCGCTCACTCAGATGCTGGCTGACAGCTTTGAAGGGGAGAGTGCGGATACGACTGAAGAAAACATTCAGTCGCGTTTGCGCGGGGTCACGCTGATGGCGTTGTCTAACAAGTTCGGCCACATGGTTGTGACGACCGGCAACAAGTCTGAGATGGCTGTCGGGTATGCGACACTTTATGGCGACATGTGTGGCGGATATAATCCGCTGAAGGATTTCTACAAAACGGAAGTCTTTGACATTTCAAGATGGCGCAATGAGAACCGGCCAAGTCTGTTAAAAGGCCCCGAAGGAGAGGTGATACCCCCTTCAATCATCACAAAGCCGCCATCTGCTGAGTTGCGTGAGGATCAAAAAGACGAAGATTCTTTACCGCCTTATCCAATGCTAGATGACATATTGCGTGGACTGGTAGATCGCGAGGAAAGCGTGCAAACCATTTGTCTTCGCGGACATGACCCAAATGAAGTTCGACGAATTGAAAACTTGCTCAGAATAAATGAGTACAAAAGACGTCAGGCTCCGCCCGGTGTTAAGATTGGTCACAGAAGCTTTGACCGTGGACGTCGCTATCCATTGGTAAACCGATATCGAGATTCATAGGCGTCCAGCAATCTGAACTGCGTCCAATTGCTTTTTAGAGCAATGAATAACCTTAAAAGGGTTGGGTTTGGCTGCTTGCGTGTCACATTTTCGCGAAATCGCGATTGACTATCGCTTTTTGTAAATCCGCTTGCTAACAATTCGGGCAAAAGAGTTTCAGGGGTGATTATATGTACAGATTGGCGGTGCTTGCTTTAGGTATTGTTTTAGCGATGCCTATGGGCGCAAGCGCACAGGGCGTACAACAGACTAAGGGCGATTTTGTAGACAAGTTCCGTCAGCTTGAAGAAGTCTTGCCCTCTCCCAATGTTTATCGCACCGCATCCGGCGAGCCAAGCCATCAGTACTGGCAGCAGGAAGTGGACTATGAGATCTCCGCGACACTGGATGAAGACAACCATTCGCTGAGCGCATCAGAGAAAATCACCTACAAGAACAACTCACCGGACACGTTACGTTATCTCTGGCTGCATTTGGACCAGAACATATTCAAACGTGACTCTATGTCTGAGATGACACTGGACTTTGGCGGAGCTGGGCGACGCGGTCCGGCTGTTAGCGCACCGGGTGGTGAAGCGCCAGCTAAGTTGAGCCTGGGGGAAGTCGCGCGACAGCAGGCAATGCTCGACAACGATTTTGGCTTCAACATTTCCAATGTTGTTGATGAGCGCGGTAGTCCGCTGGAATACACAATCGTCGGCACTTTGATGCGGATTGACCTTAATCGTCCGCTAGCACCGGGACGTTCAACCACTTTCAGTCTAGATTGGAACTACCAGATTGTCGAAGAGAACATTGTTTATGCTCGATCTGGCTATGAACATTTCCCAGACGATGACCGTGAAGGTGGAAACGATATCTTCTTGCTTGCGCAATGGTTTCCGCGTCTTGCGGCCTATTCTGACTATGAAGGTTGGCATAACAAGGAATTTCTGGGGCGAGGCGAGTTCGCACTCGAGTTTGGCGATTATGATGTCGAACTGACCGTACCCAACGACCATGTTGTGTCTGCAACAGGGGTATTGGAAAATCCGGCGCAAGTGCTGACGTCTACACAGCGCGCGCGTCTTAATGAAGCGCGCAACAAGACTGATGCGCCAATGTACATCATCACGCCTGATGAAGCGTTAGAGAATGAAAAATCCAACCCAACAGGAATGAAGACATGGCGTTTTTCAGCAGAAAACGTGCGTGACTTTGCATGGGGTTCGTCACGTAAGTTTGCTTGGGATGCTCAGGCCCACAAGCAGCCCGGGGCAGAGAACGAAACAGTCATGGCAATGTCGTTCTGGCCAAAAGAAGGCGGCGAATTGTGGGAGAAATATTCGACTGCTGCGATTGTTCATACGCTGAAAGTTTATTCTCGCTTTTCGTTTGATTACCCATACCCGACGGCACAGTCCGTTAACGGCCCCGTCGGCGGCATGGAATATCCGATGATCACATTCAACGGACCACGCACCACGCTGCAGGACGATGGAAGCCGGACTTACACGCAGTCAGAAAAGGAATTCCTGATTGGCGTCGTGATCCATGAAATTGGTCACATTTATTTTCCGATGACGGTCAATTCCGATGAACGTCAATGGACCTGGATGGATGAAGGATTGAACTCATTCCTCGACTCCGTGGCTGGTTATGAGTGGGACCCAAATATCTCATGGTCCCGTTCGCTGCCGCGCGACCTAACTGCTTACATGAAATCGTCCAATCAGGTGCCGATCATGACGCAGTCAGATTCTGTGCTGAACCTTGGTCCAAACGCCTATGGCAAGCCATCAGCCGCGCTGCATGTATTGCGCGACACGATTATTGGACGCGAGCGGTTTGACTTTGCGTTCCGCGAATATGCGCGACGCTGGAAGTTTAAGCGTCCGACGCCAGCTGACTTCTTCCGCACAATGGAAGAGGCCTCTGGAACAGATCTCGACTGGTTCTGGCGTGGCTGGTTCTATTCAACGGATCATGTCGATATTTCACTTGATACGGTCTACCGCCTGCAAATTGACACCAAAGACCCGGACATCGACTTTGACCGTCAACGTCAGGAGGAGTTCAATAAGCCAGCGCGTATTGGCGTTCTGTTGAACGAAGAAGAAGGTATTACGACCTGGTTGGATGCAAACCCGGATGTCCGCGACTTTTACGATGAAAATGACATCTACACTGTCACCAACAAAGACCGGAACGCTTATCAGGACTGGCTAGCAAAACTAGAACCTTGGGAACGCCGCGCTTTTGAGCGGGCGGTCGAAGAAGACCGTAATTACTACGTGCTGGAATTTTCCAATATAGGCGGTTTGGTAATGCCGATCATTTTGGGTCTTGAGTTTACTGATGGCACTGAAGAGCGCGTATATATTCCAGCAGAAATCTGGCGACGTAACCCTAAACAGGTGCGCAAGCTGCTGACGTTCGCAAAAGATAAAGAGCTTTCCAGTGTGACAATCGACCCAAACTGGGAAACAGCTGATGTTGATGTTGTGAACAACACTTATCCACGCCAGATCATTCCGTCCCGCATCGAGGCATACAAATCTAAGCGGTCCCAAACGGGTAAAAACCGTGACATCATGCAGGATTCCAAAACCAAGCTAAAAAATAGATGAGCTCTGATAACTGATGGAATTACGTGGAATTAGTTTTGTTTTTGGGCTTGTCGTTTTATTGGTAGTTAATACTGCCGAGGCGCTTGCCCATCCTCAAAAGAATGCGATTGCCACAGTGACGGTCAATGAGCGAACGCATGCTATTGAGGTCGTACACCGCTTTTCCCAACATGATGCTGAGCACGTTGCTCAGGAAGTATCGGGTGGGAATGTGTCCATCAGGCTGTCAGAAGAAGCTCAGGCACAGTTTGCGGACTACGTGGTAGAGACGTTTTCAATGCGGACGTTAGAAGGCGAGATGATCGCTTTGAATACGGTCGGATATGAATTTGATGACGGGTATATCTGGATTTACCAGGAAGCACCGATAATCGAAGGGCTCATGGGGGTCAGCCTTCGTTATGATGCTTTGCAGGACATCTGGCCTGAGCAGGTTAATCTAGTGAATGTAGAGGTGTCAGGAGAGGTTCAGTCTGTTTATTTTACAGATGTCACCACCCGTCACGACATTGTTTTCAAGCAACCAAAAACAGATTAAACGCGACATCTTTCATCCTTGCAGCCATGGTGCGAAAACCGCACCATCAGCTCATTCGTGGTGTGATTCTTAGCCAACATCCGGAGAGCTGGTGTGACAGATTATGATTTTCTTGCGCTGATCTGGTGGCTTTTGATGTGGCGCATTTTTGCCTGGCTTGCTGACACTAGCCGGTTTCACAAAAAAACCTTGTCCTACGCTATGCACGAGGAACGCAGGCGTTGGATGCAATTGATGGCGCGTCGTCAGACCCGTTTGCTGGACGGACACATTATTGCGGGATTGCAGCAATCTACATCGTTTTTTGCATCAACGTCATTATTGGCCATTGGCGCTGGTTTTGGTTTGTTGACCGCGGCTGACACACTCATCACCGCGATGGAGAGTTCACTCCTGCATCTCACCATCAGTCGTGAGGCGTTTTACATCAAAGTCGGTGTGTTGATGGCTTTGTATGCCTATGCGTTCTTCAAGTTCGGATGGGCTTATCGCTTGTTCAATTATTGTGCTGTCATGATCGCTGCTACGCCTGAGGCGGATGAAAAAGACAATGTCAGAAATGCCAGTGCGGCGGCTGAAATGAACATAGCGGCATCCAAGCAGTTCAACTACGGTTTGCGCAGTTTCTTTATGTCTATCCCCGTGTTGGCCTGGTTCCTAAATCCGATTGCATTTGCGCTTGTAGCGACCTGGGTTGTGCTGGCGCTCGCTCATAGACAATTCATGTCTGTTCCTCGCCGTATCGCACGAGACGCCATTCTTGGTAAGGGCGTTGAAGAAGCTCAAAAAGCGGATGTGACAGGATTCTAAAAGGCGCCGCGCCCAAGAAGGGATTTATCTGGGCCGGTTTCATAACCTGCTAAGTTGAACAGATGGGCGATAATTAACAAGCACATGACTGCGCAGAGCATTGTTAGAAATCGCCAGGGTATCAATCTTGGTTCCAGCTTATCATGTGGCTTATGCGCATTATGGGCGCATACAAATATTCCACCAGCAGAAAGCCCAAGAAGAACAAGACTGAAGAGTACGTTCACGCAGATTCCGGTTTAATTCAAAGTGATAATCTAAACAGTTTACGCTGGAAGGTATCGCGACAACCCATGGCGTGTCTTGGACCATATATGTGGTTTGGTCCGTAATTCCCAGAGCGCACACAAAAAAGCATATGACTGTAAAGGCCAATAGAAAGGGACTGTCGCGAGTTGGAAAACTCTCTGTCTAATTGATCCGATAGCAACTGCGGACATAGCCACGCTGAAATAACCAGAAAGACAAACCGCCCAATGCATCCAGCCCAGTGTGATTGTGTCGGTGAGCAGACCAAGCAACATTATCAGTAGAGCAGGTCCGTGGATTGCTGATGCGGCGACAGAGCCGCCAAATGTTGAAAACAGGCCTAGCGTGCGCCAAATCCCCAATTCCTGAACGAGCAAACCCGGCGCACGCAAGAGCACGATTAAGGTTTGTAGGTGCCCTTTAATCCAGCGCGTTCTTTGCGGTACCCATTGCGTTAAGCTGAGCGGCGCCTCTTCTAAAGTTGGTTCGCAAATGAGCGCACTTTTAAAACCAGCTCGGGCAAGTCGGTAACCAAGGTCGGCGTCTTCTGTGACATTGTATGGATCCCAAGCGTGAACTGTTTCCAGGTGAGATCTTCTGAAATAGTTTGATGTGCCACCGAGCGGTATTGGCCAATTTAGTTTCGATATCATCGGCAACCAAAGTCCGAAGTGTAGCGCGTATTCAAGTTCGAATTGCGCTGCTAACCAACTGTCTTTTCGGTTGTGGGTGAATAATGGAGCCTGAATGACTGCAAGCTCAGGCGCGCCACTCTTAAACGTCTGAACGGCGCGACGTATTTGATTTGGGCCGGGCCAGTCTTCTGCATCAAACACACAGACAAATTCTCCCCTGGCAAACTGTAGTCCGTAGTTCAGCGCTTTTGGTTTCGTGCGGGGAGCAGCATGTGGCACAATGAGAACTTGAAAATCTAAATCTGATTTCAATTCCTTAAAAGCGCTAATTGTTTCAATGTCGTCTTCCTCCAGGAGATACAAAATCTGAAGTTTGTGGGCCGGGTAAGCCGTTCGGCTGAGGGCTTCTATGGATTGGCCGACGACTTCAGCTTCCTTATACATAGGAGCAAGAATGGTTACTGTGGGAAGGTCGTCATCTACCAATTCGTCAGACTTTGGCGGTGCGCTTTGCAGAATTGACAGGAAGATCGCTAACAATCGTAGCGCGATGTTAAGCGAAAAACCTAGAATTAAAACTGTCTGAATGAGAGACATGAAAGTCTCAGATCCGATAATGAAACTGGCAAGAAGAACAAAACTAATTACGATCAACGTACATTTTTGAAATTTTGTTAAACCATGTTTTGACGAGAGATGTGGCGCAAAATCATTGAGCCGGTTACAGGCTGTATCTACGCTTTTTCTTCTCCCATTGTCAGATGAAACATTGTCTCTTGCAGCGCCGCTCTTAACGCCAACCGCCATTTTAATCCCCCCAAGGCCGATTGTGATCTAAAAGACGTAAACTTCCAGACCTCAACCTTGGGATGCAAAATCGGGGCCTTCCTTAAGAGGGGGCTGGCGCTGAGTGAGACTTGGTTTTTAAAATGTAAATGTTGCCGGTTAAAACAAGCTGGCGACTTAATCGCATCTCCAACTTTATCTGAGAGTATCCTTGTTTAAGGCGCACGGGTTTTTCTGGGGATAGTGCAAGTATGAAGACATTTAGCTTCAAGACCTATTTTCTAGGACATGAGGACGTCCCAGAAGAAAAGCGTTCTTGGATAAATGCCGAGCAATATAACGCTTATCTCTCCATGGCGCCGATTGGCACTTTCTGCATGGTTTTGGCGGGCGTTGTGTTATGTGCGGTGTACTGGCAAAGCTCTCTGTGGCCGCTTCTGTTCAGTTGGGCCTATACAAGCGCTGTGCTGGCCTATGTCGTATTGCGAGAATGGTCTAAATCCAGACAATCTACCCGCGTGACATCCTGTACAGATGCAAAAGCACGCAAGGTGACCTTCTGGTCTGCAGGCGTCGGCACAGTGTGGGGATTGCTGATTGCTTTGCTCATGATGGAGCAGGGCGGCAACAGCATGACAATGCCCGGCTCGATTGCTGTCGGAATGTTGAGTTCAGGCGCATTTTTGCTAGCTATGATCCCGTTGGCGGCGCTGATTTACATGGCGGCCATTGTCGTTGGTTTCTCGATAGGCGCGGCATTGATTGGCGACTCCGCGATGTTGTCGACAATTCCATTAATGCTGGTTTATGGCGCAATGCTCCAACGGTATGTGGGCTGGACTTATTCCAACTTTGTCAAACAGAGACTGGACCGTCGACAGCTTGAGGAATCGGGCGAAGTTATCTCTCTTTTGCTGCATGACTTTGAGACACACTCTTCTGACTGGTTGTGGGAAACTGATAAACAAATCCAGCTCAACCGCGTGTCATTGCGTTTTGCGGAAGCGGTTAAACGCCCAAGGGAAACCTTAGAGAACGAACCGTTCCTTCAATTCTTCGAGGGTGAAACCTCCGAACGGTTGGCTGAAATGTTGAAAAACCGTCGGTCCTTTAGAGATCACGTTGTATCAGCACGCATTGGCGGTGAAATTCGGTGGTGGTCCATCAGTGCCCGTCCACGCCTGGATGATGAAGGTGAGTTTATCGGTTTTCGAGGTGTGTGTTCAGACGTGACGCAAGCCCAGGCGGCGGAACGCAAGATTGCCTACATGGCGCACTTTGACACGCTAACAGGATTGCACAATCGCGCTCATTTTAGTGCTGAACTTGAAAAGTCTGTTGAGAGATTACGGTTAGATGGCAAAGGGTTCGCACTTCACTGTATCGACCTTGATAACTTCAAAACCATCAACGATACGCTGGGGCACCCTGCAGGAGACGCATTGCTGCGCACGGTAGCTGAGCGTTTAAATCAATGCTGCGGAGACAGTGACCTGATCGGCCGCATGGGCGGTGATGAATTTGTTGTTCTTCAGAAGTGCGTCGATAGTAATTCAGACGCAGAACTGCTGGCGGATTTCATTGTGGATTCTCTGTTGGAGCCCGTCACGCTTGAAGGTCAGCGTACGCTGGTGTCCGGTAGTGTAGGGTCAGCGATTGCGCCCAAAGACGGTGAAACAGCCGCGCAGTTGTTAAAACATGCTGACCTGGCGCTTTATGCAGCCAAGCAGGCCGGGCGCGGATGTAATCGCTTCTTTGAACCCTTTATGGATGAAGATGCGCGTCGCCGCACCCAAATGGAAGCGGACCTTCGCCATGCTCTATATGAAGACGAATTGGAACTTCATTTTCAGCCATTGATGGAAGTCGCAACTGGGCGGATCAAGGGTTATGAAAGTTTATTGCGTTGGCGTCGTTCAGAAAACGATGTGATCTTACCATCGGAATTTATCGAAATCGCAGAAGATACGGGACTAATCGTTCCGCTTGGTGAGTGGGTCATTCGCACAGCTATTGCTGAGGCGGCGACATGGCCGGATGAAGTCACAGTCGCTATAAACCTGTCCCCAACTCAAATGACGAACCCATCACTGATCTCTACGGTTGTGTCGGCGTTAGCGACGCATAGCCTGGATCCGGCTCGGGTGGAGTTTGAGATTACAGAATCTGTCCTGTTGGAGGAAACAGAGACGAACCTAAAAACGCTGCATACGCTGAGAAACCTTGGCGCTAAAATCGCACTGGATGATTTTGGGACCGGGTTTTCGTCCCTAAACTATCTGCGCGCATTTCCATTCGACAAAATCAAGATCGACAAATGCTTCATTTGTGAGATCCAGGAACGCAAGGATTGTCGCGCGATCATATCTGCTGTCATGAGCTTGGCAAAAGATTTGGGGATGCGCACCACAGCTGAAGGAATTGAGAACCAGGAACAGGTCGATATCCTTCAGGCGGAAGGCTGCACCGAAATGCAGGGCTTTTTGTTTTCTCAACCTATTCCCGGACGTTTGCTGCCGAAGAAAGGCATGTTGACGAAAGAAGGTGCGCGTAACATCAGCGAAGAGCTTGCTCAAAAAGGTGAGTTGCACCTTCTGAAACGTACAGCTTAATTCAGTTTATTACTCCCTCTGACATAAGTTGAATTCTGGAGGAGTTTATCTGATGAGCAAGCAACACGAGTTCACCTCAAATGTTGTCTGGACCGGTAACACTGGTGAGGGGACGAAAGCTTATAAAAGCTATGCGCGAACCTGGGATATTGCTGTGCCTAGCAAGGCAGTTGTTCATTGCTCAAATGATCCCTTGTTGGGGGGCGATCCGAGAAAAATGAACCCAGAGGATCTATTGCTCTCTGCGCTATCAGCCTGTCACATGCTGTGGTATTTGCACTATGCAAGCGAAGCTGGGGTGATTGTCACCGCATATACAGATACGCCGCTTGGTCTTGGTGAGAGTGGACCAAACGGAGCGGGAAGGTTTTTGGAGGTTGTGCTGAAACCTGTGGTTACTGTCGCCCATGGTAGTGACATACGTATTGCGCGCAGTTTGCACGACAAAATCCATAAGGTCTGTTTTATCGCCCGCTCCGTGAACTTTCCCGTATCTTATAAACCGGAGTTCATCGTTGAATAGCAAACAAGTCGGTTTCAGATAGAGTGGCCTTTTAATTCACAGACGTGAAACGCGCGTTGGATTCCATGAAATAGGTGTGCCAGAAAACTTTCAACTCGCTAAGAGGTAGGTCGTATTCCTGGCGTGGAACTATGCGGGCAACCACATCCACACCATCTACGCTCGCAATCTGCGCGCCCAGAGTTGTTTGCTTGAATTTATCATAGTCTGCGCCGGTTTTATAAAAGCTGAAACTCTTGGAGTTCTGCATCAGGTCAGACACGATAATGACTTTGCGATGTTTGATATCGCCATCAAAATCAGCGCGATCAAAAATAGCGAATAAGGCTTCCGCCAGCGGGGAGTTTGGTGCTTGTTTATCGGCAAGCACAGCTTTCACTGCGACATCCAATGGTTGGCGGAAATTTTCACGCCAAGTGTCTTCCACCATGCGAGGATTTTGCAGGATTGGGTTGGCATGATCACCTGACCCAGTTGAGCATGCGGAAAAGACTTGTACCGGCGCATAAGGATCACTCGAGTTTGGCGTGATCACGGTAAGTCGACCATATTTAGGTAGCTGGCGTGCTTCCTCATCAACGAAGGCTTCCACCCAGCCAAAATCATTCTGATTGAAAGGATCAGACTGGTCGATCAACATGATGGCGTGCGCTGGATCTTTATTGTCGATGCGGCATGCAGTCAGAGCGTCGGTTGCCGGTGGCATGTTGAAAGCGATGAAGCCGAACAGGCCAAATACGCAAGACAGCATACCTACAATTGACCAGCGCCAGAAGGCTTTGGATTTTTCACGTCTACGAGCCATGGTCAGTCTTCCTTATGCGGATTTCTTGGATTTGGCGGAGGTAGAATTTGTGTCTCGCTCGGACCGGATTTCATCGACATATTGTTCGACTTTTTTCTCGATCGTGGAGAGCCCCTTCTGGACAGATTGGATGTGCGTGTCCAACCACTGGCGCGTGATGGTCATTGCGCGGATATTGCCCTCGATGGTTTTGATCGCAGCATCAGCTTGAACGCGTTCTTTATCATACTCAAAGCCGGGGACGTTGGGCGTTACGATCTCGTCGAAATAGGCTGGCACAGCTGCCTGGTCTCCGAGCTCTTCCCGGAAATTATTGCGCTCACGGCGGTGAGCTTGTCTGTAAGCAATCTTCAGACTGCGCTCCTGATCACCGACGCGACCAGCAATTGTGAGCGCTTGTTCGCGGCGCCCTTCCAACCAGTTGATAGACTTTTCAATCTCACGCTTGGCTTCAGTGTGACGGATCTGTTGGCGATCAAACCAAGCGCGGCAATCAGTGAAATAATCACCCAGGTCTTCGCGCAAACTGTTTCTTACTTCCTGGCGTTTTTCATATGCTTGGCGCTCACGACGCCATACGCGGCCATAGCCGGGATAGCGGTCGGAGATTTTGTCATAGCCTTCATAAACGGAAAGGCAGAAAACACCCAGACCGATAAACAACAGGCCGTAGGCGACCATGGATTCCAATCCGAACACATTCGGGAACATGCCAGTGATGACGTCTCCTGGCGGAATGGAAAAGAGTGAGAAGCCAGCAAGGGAGCCGGCAGCAATACGTTCATGGAGTTGGACTTCGACCACGTCGCGGAAATGCGCGACAAACAGGTTCAAAAACACGCCAAAGGTGATGAAAACCCCAGCGACAATCCCGCCAGCAATTTTGAACGGAAGTGCTGGGTGGTTTAAGAACCGAAGACCGAGGAAACCAGCACACACACCGGCGATGACATTTACCGCGGACACGCCAAACGCGACCAGCATGCCTCCTAGGAGGCCATTTGCTTGCGCGTCTTTAAAGAGTAGGGCGTTGAAGCAACCTTCTAAGATCAGCATGAACAGTAAAATTGCGACAGTCTGCTCAACATTCTTTTTGATGTCAGGGGTCCGACTACCGATACGTTCCTTGTGGCGCGCCTTAAACTCTTCCAGTTCGATCACAGTTGCTTCGTGAGCAGCTTTAGCTTCGCTGACGTCATCGAGTTCGTAGTGACGGAATTCGTTCTCTTCCGCCTTGATTGCTTCGCGCAGAATGTCGGGGTCTATTTCGGCGGGCGTACAGTCCTGAATGAAGTTTCTGACTGATGTGCCAGAGTCCGTAAACCAGGTGTGCAAGCCGCGACGCATGTCTTCTGCTTCGCCGGCAATCTGCTGCTCGCGTTCGCTCCACTGGTCTTGCGTGTCGGCTTCAGAAACAGGCACGCCATCTTTTGCATCCTGTTTGGCAACACGGCGTGTCACTTCGCGATTGTATGACAAATGTCCTTCAGCTTTCTTCCCTGAAAGGCCATGCGCGGCGAGCGTAATATTGGGATTATGCGGTTTGATTTTCGACGCATAGCCAAGGTCTAGACCCCAACGTGGCGATTTGCTGGACATGTGAGTTCCTCGCAGAGCATGTAGATTTGACTGCAATTGACGCGCAAACGTGCTTAACAAGCTGATAACGCGGCGGGGTGTCGCAGGGTGTTAACGCTGAAACTGTAGTTTTTACTGAATGTTAGGATGGCGCTCTGCGCGCATCTAACAGTTTGTGGAATATAGAAAAATGTAATCTGGCCATTCCCGAACCTGTGTCGATAGGGGTGATGTTGCCGTAGGTGTTTGTTAGAATTAAAAATGAGTAACAGTGGAAAATGCGCACTCAAATCGTGCGAAATAGACCTTTGCGCGCCCCTCTCTTTTCACCATATTGAGTCTCATGGCCAAATCACCCAAATCTGCTTCATCCAAGGGCGTGTCTGAAGCGCCCGCATCCCAGTTCATCTTTGATGGCGCAGAAGAGCTGATGCCGCCGTCCGTCTGGACGCCGCATCGCCCTGAACGCACATGGGAAAAAAGCGAAGGCGGCAAGCGTTTCGAACTTGTCTCTGATTACGACCCGGCAGGTGACCAGCCAGCGGCTATCGACGAATTGGTGGCTGGCGTTGAAGCGGAAGAAAAAGACCAGGTCCTGCTTGGCGTAACGGGGTCTGGTAAGACGTTCACGATGGCGCAGGTCATCGAACGCACGCAGCGGCCAGCGCTGATCCTTGCGCATAACAAGACCCTGGCGGCGCAGCTATACGCAGAATTTAAAAGTTTTTTCCCAAACAATGCGGTGGAATACTTCGTATCCTACTACGACTATTACATGCCCGAAGCCTATGTGCCGCGCACCGATACCTACATTGAGAAGGAAAGCTCGATAAACGAAGCCATCGACCGGATGCGCCACTCGGCTACCCGCGCAGTGCTGGAGCGGGACGACGTGATCATTGTCGCCTCTGTCTCGTGTATCTACGGTATCGGCTCGGTTGAAACCTACTCCGCCATGACGTTTGAGCTGCAGGAAGGGCAGATGATTGATCCGCGCGATGTCGCCAAGGATCTTGTCGCGCTGCAATACACACGAAACGATCTGGCATTCGGTCGCGGCACATTTCGCATCAAGGGTGACACGCTGGATGTCTGGCCTGTTCACCAGGAAGACCGGGCCTGGAAAATCTCATTCTTTGGCGATGAAATCGAAGAAATCGTTGAGTTCGATCCGCTCACCGGTCGGCGTTCCAAGCCGATGGGCAAGGTCAAAATCTATGCGAACTCTCACTATGTCACGCCGCGCCCGACGCTTAATCAGGCCGTCCAGCTGATCAAGAAAGAACTGAAAGAGACAATCGCCTGGTTCGAACAACACGGCAAACTTCTGGAAGCCCAACGCATCCAGCAACGCACAGAATTCGACATGGAAATGATGACCGCAACGGGATCGTGTGCGGGTATCGAGAACTATTCCCGCTATCTGACAGGACGCAAACCCGGTGAGCCGCCGCCGACTTTCTTTGAATACCTGCCAGATGATGCGCTTGTCTTCGTGGATGAAAGCCACCAGACCATCCCGCAGCTGGGCGCTATGTATCGCGGCGACTTTAACCGCAAACACACATTGTCAGAGTTTGGCTTCCGCCTGCCCAGCTGTAAGGACAACCGCCCGCTCAAGTTTGAGGAATGGGACGCCATGCGCCCGCAGACGGTGCATGTCTCCGCCACGCCCGGCCCGTGGGAGCTGGAACAGACGGGCGGCGTCTTCACCGAACAAATCATCCGCCCGACCGGCCTTATTGATCCGCCCGTTGAGGTGCGGCCCGTCTCAAACGATGGCGCCAACCAGGTTGATGATGTGATCGCCGAGGTCAAATCCACGACCGCAAAGGGCTATCGCTCGCTCATCACAACCCTGACCAAGAAGATGGCCGAGGACCTCACCGAATACATGCATGAGCAGGGCGTCAAAGTGCGCTACATGCACTCGGACATCGACACGGTGGAGCGGATCGAGATTATCCGCGACTTACGTCTTGGCGTGTTTGACTGTCTCATCGGGATCAACTTGCTGAGGGAAGGGCTGGATATTCCCGAATGTGCGTTTGTCGGCATTCTGGATGCGGACAAGGAAGGCTTTTTGCGCTCTGAAACCAGTCTTGTGCAGACCATTGGCCGGGCGGCGCGAAACGCGGATGCGCGCGTCATCCTTTATGCGGACCGTGTGACAGGCTCGATGGAGCGGGCCATGGCCGAGACCCAGCGTCGCCGTGACAAACAGGTGGCGCACAACACAGAACACGGCATCACGCCGCGCTCTGTCCAGCGCAAGGTGGAAGACATTCTTGAGGATGTGCCGGGCAAATCAAAAGCCGCCTCCGGCCTCCTGCCGCAAGGCCGCGACCCCAACAAGCGCCGTGGTCGGGGTGGGGCGGTCATGGAAGGCAAGCCTGGCGAAAAAGGCCACAACCTCGCCGCCGTCATCGCCGACCTCGAAAAACAGATGCGCGAAGCCGCTGCGGATCTGGAGTTCGAGACAGCGGCGCGGCTGCGGGACGAGGTTAGAAAGCTGCGGGAAAGCGAGCTGGGTTTGGGCGGGGGACTAATTCCGTGAGCTTTGAGCTGGGACTGGGCGTGTGGTGAAGTGGCAATCATAGACAACGTGCGGAACAGATACAGTTCAATTATAGTTTATCTAACATGTCTATCATCTGGTCCAGCTCAGGAAACGCCATCTTATCTTTGATGCATACGCCCAGAAATGCGCTCGCGGCAGATGGATTCTTGAGAGTTTCGCCCTGATTTATGTTGTGGGTTCCCGCAATATTTTCTCTTTTTGTTGTAAAGTATTCGTCTCCCACTTTTGAGCGAATATAGGATTCAATTTTTCCATCAAATGCGGTGAAGTTTGATTTAACGCCGGCTGGCCAGTCTTCGGTGGGGTCATGTCCCAATAATGTTTGTATTATTCGGTTTGTAGATATTATTTCTCTAATTTTTCTTTGATTTGATCCCGCTCTCTTGTCGCTATCGTTGTCAAACAGACAATAGATCGGCACGCCTAATGTCGTGAAAATTGTAATCGGTTTGTCGAAGTTGGTTTTTCCAACTGCGTCGACAATATGTATCCCTTCTGCGTACGGGTCTCGATTCTGCTGTTTGAAATATCCATTGAAGAAAGCTACGTCTCCAGCGCCTTCTACTAGAAATACCTTTTTTGCGAAAAAGCCCTCTGCAATTACGGAGGTAAAAATATGTAATCCGCGTTTGTAAATATCGATGTTTGGCTCAACGCCTTTAGCGTGCGCGGTTTTTTCCGCGCAAGTAGATAGCTCGGCCTGATAAGCCTTCACGTTATTGGAGCTGCTTATGTCTCTCCTCATTAGTACAAGTTGATCGAAATCTCGCATATCAACGAGCAACGAAGAGTGGGTGGAGAAAACTATTTGAATTCTAATGCCAGTATTGTGGCTAAAGCCTTCTGATAGTTTATTAAATGCATCTCGGAATAATCGTTGTTTTATAGGATGTTGAAATACCTCTGGTTCCTCAATAACAATAATGATGTCGCTCTGTGCTGCTGAATGTTGAGATGTGTCGGAAACAGCCTCAGATTTTTTCGTCGCCATATATTCAAGAACGCTAAAAAAAATTGCGCGCTGCAACCCGTGCCCGACATTCTCGATAGGCGAGTCGTACCCGTTATCAATGACGGTTAATTCGGATTTGGGATATGCAACTGGTAGTTCGGTTACAGGAGACCAGCTGGCTTTAAGTTCGGAACCTTTATAATATCGGCTCAAAATACCGGTCAGATCATTGCTTATGTTTTTGAGCTCGGGAACCTCTTCAGGTGATGTGAGTCGCGCAAGCTCTTTGTCAGCCTGTTCTTTAAATTCTTTGAACTTTTCACTGTTTTCAATTGTTTGTTTGGCTAGAGTGTTTAGCAGGTTTTTGACGGGAGATGATTTCTCGTTGCCTAACTCCTCGGCGGTGTCTTTCACCGCTGCTACGTAAATGAGTTCAGTTTTCTCTCTAAGTTGACCCGAGCCAACATTGGGAAAGCCGCGGAAACCAGACACATATCTGGGTGAGCAACGCTCGGGGTGTTTGGTTTCCCAATCTTCCAAGAATTGATTTATTTCTTCAGCATTCCTAACGGGTGGAAGATCTGGATAATCATTTTGAAGGTTTTTATAGAGATCTCGCTTTTTGGCTTTTGATTCTTCATCTCGAGTATCGTTGAATTTCTCGAATACATTCGCAAGAACGTAATATTTTCCTTCGATTTTTGAATTACTAAATTTGAATATTCTGGCTAGATCGAGTTGGTTATTATTGATGTTGGAAGAGAATTTTTCCATTTCATGCGGAGTTAAGTTCACAAATTTGATAAGTATTTCAATGGGGGATGAGGTGTTCTTTTTGTGAAAAAGATCAATATTTACTCTTGGGGCTGGATCAAAGAAAAGTGATAGCGCTGATAATACTGACGATTTTCCAGCATTATTTTCGCCGATTAGAGTAGTGACGCCACTGAAATTGATTGTTAGCTCTTCAATCGCTTTAAAATTTTTTACAGTCAAACTGCCAATTCTCATTTCGAATCTCGCACGGCTATTAATAAAGTATAGTGCATCTTTAAATTGTGGTTCGGGGAATATCCAGTCCTAACATCGTCAATGGCCTTTTCACGCGTGTTTCCCGCGAAAGCGGGAATCCATCTTTCGGGTTTGTGGGTGTTGAGGGATGGGCCCCCGCCTTCGCGGGGGATACGGAGTGAGAGGCGAGGGATACTGGGGAGAGGTGCGGGAGCTGCGCGAGAGGGGCGCGTGGGATCTGGTGAGAAGGCGTGAGGGTGTGTGTGGATCCCCGCTTTCGCGGGGAAGGCGGACTGGGCCCGGTTTTTCGAGATGAGAGCTAAGTGTTCCAAATTGGGGCGCTGAACCATCTACCCGTATTTCCCGCGAAAGCGGGAATCCATGTCGGCGTTAGCGGTCGAATGGGGAGAGGGTGTCGTAGAGGTCTTGCCGGTCTGGGTTAGTGTCTTCGATCAATTTGATCTTCCACGCGCGGTTCCATTTTTTCATGCGGGTTTCGCGTCGTTTGGCGCTGTCGCGGGTAGTGTGGATCTCATACCAGACAAGGTTTGTGATGTTGTGTTTGGCGGTAAATCCGGGGACGGCTTATTGCTTATGTTCCCACACGCGGCGCGAAAGGCTGTCGGTCTGGCCGATGTAAAGCGTGCCGTTCTTAGCGGATGCGAGCATGTAAACGTAAAAAGCCATCACGAACTTATCCTACACCCCTTTGCCTGCGGCTATGGTGGGGGGCATGAAAATGTCTGCCCCTAAAGTTAGCGGGGACACACACGGCATCCCCGCTTGCACGTGTCGAACTTTAGAGGGTGACGACGATTTTGCCGCCTGCTGTGCCTGCTTCTAACAGGCCATGAGCATCTTTTATCTCGTCAAACGCAAACACATGCGCTGGCTTGGCCTGGAAATCACCGGACGCGGCCTTATCTGCGATTGCCTGGAACGGAATTTCGGCAATTGGAAACTCCGGCGTGCCTGTTGCAATCGCACTGGCAAAGGCGCTCAACACGCGTCCGCCGGGGAGTTGAAAGACAGGGTTAAATTCAAGCGGGTCGCCGCCGCCTAAAAAGCCGACGACGCAGACATGTCCGCCGCGTTTAAGAGCGGTGGCTGTGTCGAGCAGGGTGGATGTTCCGACAATATCGAGCGCATAGTCCAATCCCTGCGGGTGATGCGTGAGGATGGTTTTGGAAAGGTCCGGGCGGTCTATGGTGGCTTCATGGGCGCCAAGGTCACTTAAGGCGGCAAGGCGTGTCTCGCTGCGTGTGGTGGCGATGATATGAGCGCCTGCATGCGCAGCGATGTTGAGCGCAGCTTGACCCAGCGCAGATGTGGCGCCGCGGATGAGCAGTTTGTCGCCAGCTTTGATGTTGAGGATACCTTCAAGCGCTGTCCACGCGGTGGCGTAGGATTCTGGCAGTGCGGCCAGATCAGCCCAGGATAGATCCGTTTTGACGGACGCCACATTGGTCACTGGCGCATTGACCAGTTCTGCATATCCGCCATTGAGTGTGCGCCCAAGTCCGCCAACGATAGCGACAACTTTCTCGCCGGGCCGGAATTTTCCGTTCGGGTCGTTTTTGACGATGCCGACGCATTCTATGCCTGTGATCTCGGCGACTTCGCCCCAGACACCTTTTCTGAAATAAACCTCTGCCTGATTAAGGCCAAATGCCTTTACCTCTATCAGAACGTAGCCTGAAGTTGGCTGAGGGTCTGGCCGGTCCTGTATCTCCAGAACATCAGGTCCGCCAGGCTCAGTGATGACGATGGCGCGCATTATACTGTCTCCAGAATGTTTGCTGTCAGGAATGTGGTGATCGCTTCGCTGATCGGCGCGGCATGGGTTTCAAGGGCGAAATGACCTGTGTCGAAGAAGCGGATGTCAGCCTTGGGCAAATCACGGCGGAAGGCCTCTGCGCCTTCTGGCAAGAAGAACGGATCGTTCTTGCCCCAGACAGCGAGAAGTGGTGGCTGGTACTGGCGGAAATATGCGTGGAAGTCCGGATAGGAGGCCACATTCGTCTGGTAATTCAAGAACAGATCAAGCTGGATCTCGTCATTACCGGGGCGGCCAAGATAGAAGTCATCCAGAGACCGACCATCGGGGGACACTAGCGATGGGTCTTCCGTTCCGTGCGTGTATTGAAACAGTGTTGTCTCTGGTGTCAGAAACGCGCGCAGCGCTTCACGTTGTTCAGATTCTGGCGTGTTCCAGTATGCTTTGATTGGGGTCCAGCCATCGGACAAACCCTCTTCATAAGCGTTGCCGTTTTGAGTGATGATTGCTGTGATCCGGTCAGGATGGCGTGCGGCAAGCCTGAAGCCAACTGGCGCGCCATAGTCAAAGACGTAGACGGCAAACCGCTTAAGGCCGAGCGCATCCACGAAATGCTCAATGACATTTGTCAGGTTTTCAAACGTGTAAGCAAACTCGTCGCGTGGAGGCTGTTGGGTCTGTCCAAAACCAGGCAGGTCTGGCGCAACAAGGTGAAAGCGATCCGCCAACAAGGGCATTAAGTCTCTGAACATGTGGCTTGCGGATGGAAATCCGTGCAGCAGCAGAAGCGTGGGCGCATCCGGGTTTCCCGCCTCTCGGTAGAATACGCTCAGTCCGTCAATGTCCGCAGTTTTATACGTAATCGTCATAGTGTTTCCTTTGGAGGGTAACTAGTAAAAAGCATCAATAAACGTTACGTATGGTTTGTAACTTTTCAAGTCAATATTAAAAAGTTACAATGCGAGTATGAGCACACACGACACAGAGATAGTAAGAGCCCGCAACGAGCGTCCCGCTCTGAATTTTCAGATTGGCGACCATCCCGCATTTGATTTCCTCAACACCACTGCGAACCTGAATGGTCGTCAGGTTGAGTGGTTGGAGACCGGGGAAGACTTGTTGGAGTGGATGGTCTCAATGAAAGCGATTGATGTAACCACCGCAGAAATGTTTTCTGACCCCGCGCAGAAAAAGAAACTGGGTGCGGCGCTAAAAGAGATTGTCCAGCTGCGCGAATGGTTTCGAAATCTGATCGAATCGATCAAAGCAGGCGGCGAAACCGTATTGGCGCCTGATCAGTTAGCTGAGCTCAATAAATACTTATCGCGTATTAAGAGGGTTGCTCGTGTTGTTGAAAGGGATGGTGCGCTGACGCTAAGGGATCGCAAAATTGTGCATGCGCCAAAGGACATGGCCGGCATTGCTGCGGAATGGATTGCGGATCTTTTAAGCGCCTATGCCGTCAGTTTGATGAAAATGTGTGAGAGCGATGATTGCAGTCTCTGGTTCTATGATCTCACAAAAAGTCATCGCCGGCGTTGGTGCAGTCCGTCAATGTGTGGAAACCGTGAAAAAGTAGCTGCTCACCGCGCCAGGAAGAGGGGCGTCGAAAAGCGATAATTTTTCGATAGCTGTCTGTTTGAAATCACGGAACAGCCAAATTATCCATACTCTCGGTTGCGTGTTTATTAAATTGGTGTAATGAATTGCAAGAGTGTCACGCTCATATATAGTTGAGGGGAAATCAATGAAAATCAAAGTATTAATGCTCATCCTGCCGATGGGCATGATGGCGGCTGGCTGCGCTTCAATCACGCGCGGCACAACTGAAGCGTTTGTTGTTGAAACAACGCCAAATGGCGCTCAAGTTGAGACAACTCTGGGACACAGTTGTGAAGCAACCCCATGCACCTTTGCTAGTGTCAAGCGTGAAGCAGAATTTGAGGTTACGATCTCAAAAGAAGGCTATAAAACCACAAAGCACGCAATTACACACCAAACTGCAGGCGGTGGCGCAGCTGGTATGGCTGGCAACGTGCTCGTTGGCGGGGGTATAGGCGCAATCATCGACGCAAACACCGGGGCTACTCAGGAGCTGGTGCCAAATCCTCTACGAGTCACACTGGAGCCTACTGGAGAAGAGATTGAAGCTACTGAAAAAGCAGTAGAAGAATAAAGCGACGAACTCGTCGGCTAAGCATTTCGGTGTTCTGGATTCAAAAACCGCCACACCGGATGTTGTAAACCTTGGTACGGTGTGGCGGTTTTCTATTTGATCAGCTTTGTTTAATGGTGTGCTGGTTCTCTTTTGACCAGTTGTTCCAGCATGACTTTTGCGGCTACGCCTGGCGGCGTACGGCCGATTTCGCGGGTCATCTGTTGAGCTTTGTAGCGTACTGTAAGTATGCCGCCGACAAGGTCAAAGTCGCCTTTATATGTGTGTCCGTCTAGCTCAACTTGTGTCGGTGTGGACATGTGTTTGCCTCCTCTTTTTGTTAGAGGTCGAGGCTATGGCTAGGTGAGCATGCCTCAACCTTGCATGCCAATAACATAGCAAAATTCAGATTGGCTTTGAACCATCGGCGAGATGAAGCGTTCTTCATGCGGTTTCAATACATGACGCGAGGACGAATAAAATGCTGAGCAACGCCTTTGAACGCAGTAAGCCGCTCATGATTGCATTGGGGATCACGGTAGCTGGATTTTCATTGTCAGGTTGCCTCGCAGCAGCGGCCGCCGGAGGCTACGTCCTGGGAGAGGAAATCGCGGAAGATGACGGTGATTTTGATCCGCTTGATGAGGTGGATGACTAGGTTTGATCGCGGTTGGCTGATCTGTCGCATTTAGCCTTATAAAAAGTAAGGTTATTGTTTCTGTGGGGCGGTTTTGCTGCGAGGAGCAGGGATGATGACGACACAGCCAACCACTATCTGTTTAATCAACGGTCACCCGGACCGAGAGAATGGGCACTATATTCCAGCTTTGGCGGACGCCTATCAAAAAGGCGCAGAAGCGGCTGGGCACACCGTTCGACGCTTAAATATTGCTGAGTATGACCTGACACCCATGCGCAGTCCGGGCCAGTTTTATGGCGATGCGGATGAGACTTTCATCAAAGAAGGTCAGCAGGCGATTTTAGATTCGCATCATGTCGTATTGATGTTTCCGTTGTGGTTGGGCGGTGTGCCTGCCTATACGCGGGCCTGGCTGGAGCACATGGCGCGTGGCGGTTTCATGCTTGAGGAGAACGAAGATAATGGCTGGCCGAAAGCCAATATGCACGGCAAATCTTTGAGAATTGTCTGCACTATGGGAATGCCGTCTTCTGCATACCGACTGTTTTTCGGGGCAATGGGCGTTCGCAGTATGGAGCGAGGTATGTTTGGCATTTCTGGCTTTCATCCAATCCATCACAATTTCATTGGAATGGTGGAAGGTATTGGTCAGAAAGGACGCGAACACTGGATAGAGCGCATGGAAGAATTTGGCGCAAAAGCGCGATAGCTTGCTCAAGCGTTTGATCGATGCATCTGGTGTTTGTTCAAACGGAAGCGGTGTTAGAATTGAAAATAGACGAAGGCCTTCACCTCTGACATTGCGGTGATGCAGCAGATAAAGCCTGCCATTAAAATCGCGGCCCAATGGATAGAGGGTGTCCATCGAAGGCGAAATTGAAAGCGAGAAATTGCTGTGTTTGTTTGGCGACTAATGTTTTCCCCTATGTTTTCAATGAATGTCTGAGAATTAGGCGCAAATAGCGCTACGATCACGCCGACAGCCATCAGGAAGAATGGAAAAATCTCACCGATATTATTTCTGAGGCTGCTGGGGCGTATCAGATTTGCCAGGCCGCCTTCTGCATATTGTTCGGCAAGGTAAGTGTTTTGGAGGCTGGTCGCTATCGCCTCTGATATCCAGCCATTCATACCCGCCATGCCAGTCAGCACATTTAAGGCCTGGTCAAAGCTTCCGGCGCGGAAAAACACCCATGCGATCATGACGACGAGCAGGGTCAAAGCTTGAGACAGCGGGCGTCCTAATACGGATTTTCTGGCGAAACGTTTTTCCCATTGCTGGTTGATGATGATGAAGAGGCCATGTAGTCCGCCCCAGGCGACAAAGGTCCAGCTTGCGCCATGCCAAAGGCCGCCCAAAAGCATTGTGATAAATACATTGATGTACCGCCGCGCCTGGCCGCGTCTGTTGCCACCAAGGGGAATATATAAATAGTCGCGAAGGAAATTTGACAGCGTGATGTGCCATCTGCGCCAGAAATCAATGATGGAAGTCGACTTGTAAGGTGAATTGAAATTGTAAGGTAGCTTCACGCCGAACATACGCGCGAGGCCAACGGCCATGTCGGAGTATCCTGAAAAGTCAAAATAGATACCCAGTGTGAAAGACAGGACAGCAAGCCAGCTTTCGATCAGTCCAGGCGTTTCCAATCCGCTGTCGAATACGGGTGCGGCGACGGTGTCAATGTTGTCGGCGATGAGGATTTTTTTCATCAGACCGATGACGAGGAAGGTGAAACCAACTGAAAAATTCTCATGCCTTAGCGACAGATTGGTGTGATTAAATTGGCTGACGAGCTCTTTGTGGTGAACGATCGGGCCAGCTATTAATTGCGGGAAGAAGGACACAAACAACGTAAAGTCGATTAACGCGTATCGCTCGACTTTGCCTTCAAAAGTGTCTGCTAGATAAGCGATCTGCTGAAACGTAAAGAATGAGATCGCCAGCGGCAAAATGATGTTGGCTTCAACATTTGGCCATCCCGTCAGCAGTGTCAGGTTTGCCAGCAAAAATCCGGCATATTTGAAATAGGCCAACAAGGCGATGTTGAAGGCAAAACCAGTAATGACGACAAGTCGAGCAGCTTTGAGCCCACCTTGGCGCTTCTGCGCCAACACGACGCCGCCGCAATAAAAATTACCAAGAATGGATGTGGCCAAGAGAAGGAGCAGCCATGGGTTCCACCATCCATAAAAAACAAGGCTTGCCAAAGTCAGCCAGATTTTTCGGTAACGGACATCTGGAACACGACATGCGCCCCAATATCCCAGCAGGACAATCGGTAGAAACAGGAACAGAAATTCTACGCTGTTAAAGAGCATTTAGATATCACTGTTCTGATGTGGCGCGTATGGCCGCGAAATGCTGATCAATTTCCTGCGCCAAGTAATGGCTGAACGCATATGTTGCTTGCCGTTTAAGGTGTACGGCGTCGGTAAATGCATCGTCAGGATAGTTCAGGTGATCAGTGCGGATAAGGAAGGTATCTGGACTTTTTAACGTCGCTGCAACGCGCGCATAAAAATTGAGGTGCGCGCGGCGCTCGGGATCATAATTAGCTATGTAATAAGGCATCTCCGGGACAAAAGCGACGATCAGTTTGATATTGTGTTTTTGCGCCAGATCCTCCAGCTGCGTTAATGCTTTAAAGCAGGTGTCATCCGTTGTGGGAGGAGGGTAGTAGTCAAGTGTGCGAACCAGCGGACCTGATCCAAACGGATCCATAAACAGTTCGCCAGCGTTTTCTATTTCAGGGTCTGGCGGCCTGCGACGAAGCGCTAAGTCATCAATTGTCCCCAAAAACGGGAGCAGCCGAAAATTGGTCAGGTAGAGATGTGACATCTTTCGTTTGTCAAAAATGTATGACTTCGCAAGACGCTTAGAAAAGAATGTTGTTTCTCCCGGCGGACATGTCGTGAAGTCGCGAATGTGAGTGACAAAAACCAAGGTTTTGGTCTGGCGCAGGTTTTCCAGAAGAAACTCGGCATAGAACGCTGACTGCCGCGCATTGAGATAACACGGCGCTGTGTTGACAGGGGTTAGCTCAGGCAAAACGTCCTTGAAAGCGGAAAAATCCAAGTTGCGCCAAGTCGCAGAAGAACCTGTTGTGATCAGTGACGCCTCTTGAATGTCGTTCTCATGAAGGAACATAAACTTCTCATCAATGCATGCGGTTGCAGTGATGGGAGGCGGCGGCAAGCTGTTTTTCGTATTGAGCGTGAATAAAATGCTGAAGAAAAAAAGCAGGAATGTCAGCGCAATACAAAGTAGATAAATGTTGAATCTCAAATAGCGAATACTGCTGTGCATGTCCGTTTTAGGTTGTGGGGTTTGGTTTGATGACGCTGACATGGGGCTAACGAATTTCCAAAATCCCATTGAAATATACTAATATACACTATGCCACAGGCAGGGCTGATAGTTGGTCGAATACTTCATAAGTGCCCTGCCTTTTGGGCTTTCATGCGCGATTGAGTGAAATTTGTAGCGACATGATGCGACACATTAAAAAAACAAGTGGATTTTCTTTGGCGCAGGTAGCACATATGTTGTCCTAAAACGCTGCGTTAAGCGTGCCGTTGCGACCATGTTATCAAATAAGATATCTTAGTCTTCTCGCAGCTGTTGCATATGCTCTTTGATACTAATTGGACGCCTTTTCACTCAAATCGGCTTGTTCGTTTCCAGCTTTAGTTTGCGCCTCGACTTGTTTTGGAAACGATCTTGGAGGCGGGACAAAGAGCGTGCGTCCTGCTGGTACGTTGGTTGTGACAGTGCAATTAGGGCCTATGGAAACATCGTCGCCAATTGTGATGTCTCCCACCAAAACAACGCCGGGGGAAAATTCGACGCGATTTCCTATCGTGGGGCCTTTAAAACCGTCTTGGAGACTGGCGCGGCCAAAGGTCACCGAATGTCTGATGACAACATCATTCCCAATTCGGGCTTGTGCGTGAATGACAATGCCATGTTGATGCGCAAGCACTAGGCGGCGTCCGATTTTGACAGACCGTTCAAGCTCGATACCGTAGAAATTACGGACAAAGAGAAAGCCAATTTTGTAGACTAGTTTTAATGCTATTTTTGACAGGATAAACGTGTGGTTATCAACGCAACTACCGACCCTATAAAAAAACAGGGCGTGAAAACCCGGATAGAAAGGTTGGCGGTAGTTTGTGACAAAATCTTCCGCCACGACTTTCCAGAAACCCATTTTGCGTACGAGGTCGCCGCCTTTTAGGTCTTCAGGCAGATTTGTGTCGTTGGACTGATCTGAATTTTCCACAGCAATACCCCGCGCAATCCCCAAAAGGCGAACCCAAGACAGAGAATTTATCTTTGTTCGTCTTGATACAAATGCTTAGCGGCGTCAAACAGGTAGCTGTTTATAAAGCAAAAAAACAATGATCGCATGTATTTTGTTCAATAAATACGCTTGGCAATTGAATCTGTTCTTATACTCAGCTGTTATGCGTTACCGGAAGGCCCTACGCGCGCCTCTGAGGAAATGGGCTAAGTTGACTCCCATCAAAAGCGGGCCTTTCAACACCTTAAATTCACGAGATATAGCACCTTCGCGCCATAGGTTCTGTTTTATTGACGCAAGCTTTTGAGCAAAGTTTTGTTCGCTTTGATCTGTAATAATCTCGACTTTGTTTGAGCGACCAAAATCTGCGGATCGTTCACCCAGATCCAGGCATTCAAGCTCTGTTACGGTCGGTTGAGATATGGCGAGGCTCAGTCGATGCCATGCGATCTCCGCGTCGGAAAAGACGCGATGGCCTTCTCCTTTCGGAATGGTGTCTAAATAGGAAAGCGCGCCCGTCAGAAACGCATTGCCTTTTTCGGGTGAAAACGAACCAAACCTCAGGTCACCTGAGTTGGCCGTCACAGCGCCGTTTTCGTTACGCTTAAACGTGCGAACGGAAGCAACATCGGGTTCGAACAATTGCTCAATGACATGCCAGTAGCGAAGGATGCAGGACTGAATTTCCAAGGAGTTATATCGGTTCTGCTCTGTCATCAGTCCTGCAACTTTTGGAAAATGCTCTTCGCTGTGTCCTTTATAGTTACTGCGGGCAAGGTGGAGTGTTTCAATTGGCAGCTCAGGAAAGCCAGCGGATAGAAGTCTTTGAGTGCTACCATAAAGGCCCGTGTCACAAAGAATGATACGATCGCAGTTTTGAATGATGTCGTAGAAATGTTCTTTGAAAAGATCATTCTGGGTTTTGATAACGTGGAGAACCTCTTCACCGGTTTCGCCAAACAGAAGATCAAAAAAGGCGTCTCCGCTAAAAGTGGCGTCCCATTCCTTTGGGAGATTGAACTCACGACCGCCAAGCGCGTTTGCAACCTTGGCAAAAGAGTCCCCCTTGAACTCGCGATCCAGTTCTTCGCTCGCCGCCGAATTGCGCGCCATGATTGCGGCGCGGGCGGCGATGAGCCGTGAAACAAGGAAGTTTTCCCGTTTTGCGTTCAGTGGAAGGTTTAACGTTTTCAGGGTGCGTTCAAACGCCTCGCGAATACCTACTCCGCCCCGGGCGCAAAACAGAAGAACTGGGGTGTGTGTGGTTTCCGCCTGTGCGGAATACGTCCAGATCATCTGGCAAAACTGTGCGATGATCGGGCCCATGACGATGCGTCCAAACTCTTCAGTTGAGGAGTATGTCGGTCTTTGTGCGCTTGTTGCACGGGCCATGCGTTCCCGGCGCAGAGTAATTTCCGTAAGGCCGCCATTCAATTTGCGTAGTTTGTTTCTTAGGGATGGGCGCGGCAGGTGGAGACTGTTTAGTCGCAATTTGCTCGGGACGATGACGTCGGCTTTGAGGTCATCGCCAATGTGTAAAGCTGTCTGCGGGTCAATGGCTTCGAGTGCGTGAACCGCTGAAAAGATTTCTCCATGCCTTTTTGTTTTAGCAAGGTCAGCGCTGGAATGAACCTTATGGATCAAATCAGGACCGCAAACGCTGTTTATTATTTCGGTAACTGCTGAAGCAGGTAGGATAGTGTCGCTGATGGCGACTATCTTTCCTTGTGCGGCGACAAATTCGCTTAAGACGAGTTTGAGTTTTTCATTGGGAAATAAAGCAGTTTTTTCGACCTCAATTTCGAAGCCTAGGCGATCTTTCCAAAAATGGACGGGAATACCCAATAAAGAGAGTTGTCTGGTAGTGACATCCTCGAAAGTCACTTCTCCGCCAATGCCGGTGGTTTCCAGCGCGCGAAACGCCCAACGTTGGGCGGAAAAACGCGCGCTCACAAGGTGATCGCGCTCTATCGCATAACCTTGTTCGGCGAGAAATTTCGACATGCGGGCTTCAGCGCGTAAAATACGTGTGCGCTCAGACATCGAATTGCGCAAAACGAGCGTGTCAAATACGTCCGTTGTAATAACGGCGTAATTTTTGACCATCTCTTTTAAAGAGCTCAGTCCATCTTCCCGCATGCGTGTCCCCAAATCTACTTGGCCATACACAGACTAAAAAATGTGCTTTTGCAATATCCGACTTGCCAATAAAAACTTTTACTTGATAGGAAATTTTGTTTTCTTTACCAAGAATTTAGGCAAATTCACGGGGGAATGCCGAGCCAAGATGTGTACATTTGAACTCAATATAGAAATTTGCCTGCGCGAAGTAGTGTTCGCGGGCCGAAGGGAGCTTCGGCCATGAGGCTAGAGCTCATCGGCATTCTTACGATTTTGTTGGGCGCATTGTGCATGCGTCTAGGCATTCGAACATCATATATCGTCCAGGTGTCGCTAACTCTGCTTGCGGCGTCAGCTGCGTTCCTTGTCGGCGGAAACACTATACAACCATCTTATGTGTTCATGGTGTTTTTGATCGGCGCCTTGTTGATGCATTCTGTTGAGGCAGTGCCGATTGTTCGAAATTTACAAGTTGTACTCAATCCGCCTCATCCTGGGTTTTGGTTTGGGTGTTTTGTAATTTATTCCGTGCTTACCGCATTCATTCTTCCGCGCATGCTAGCTGGCGCCACAATCATCATTCCTCTTGGCACTTCAGCCTATGGCGCAGGGGCGTCGATGGTTCCGCTTGGACCTGTGTCCAGTAATTTTTCCCAGTCAATTTATCTGATTTCAGACTTTGTATGTTTTGCGCTGTTTGCGGCGTTTGCCGCCACGCGTATTGGGTTTGACACGATCGCACGCGCTCTGACGGTGTTTGCGATTGTAAATCTGTGTTTCGTGTTTCTGGACATCGGAACCTATTATACGGGCACGCAGGGCCTTTTAGGCTTTATGAGAAATGCTGATTACACCATGCATGATGCTGGTGTGGTGTTTGGTATGAAACGCATCGTGGGCTCCTTCACTGAAGCGTCATTTTTCGCCGGCATCACAACAGGCATAACAGCGTATTGCGGAACGCTGTGGATTGCAGGCAGGAACGCCGGGACTAATTTCATCCTGACATTGCTGTCTGGTGGAGCTGTGCTTTTGTCTACGTCTTCGACAGGCATGGTCGGCATCGCAGTTATTGGTCTGGTTCTTTACATTGAAGCATTCAAACTGGCGATCACGCAGAGACGACTGCTCAGTGGTTTGGTTGTTGTGGGCGCTCCATCTTTATTGTTTTTCATCGTCTTGTTTGTCTTGGTCAACAAACAACTCGCGTACACAATATGGGACTATTTCAATACGCTTGTGCTCGACAAAATGAACACGGATTCGGGCGTGGAGCGTTCAAATTGGAATAAGGTCGCATTCCAAAACTTCTTCGACACCTGGGGACTGGGAACTGGCCTGGGGACGGTCAGGACGTCCAATCATTTTGCAGCACTGCTATCTAACGTCGGTGTCATTGGCACATTGATTTTTCTCGTTTTCGCCTGGACCTCATTAGGTCAAAGAAGGGGAAAACCCGGAAGCTATCATTCCGATGTCCGTGCGGCGGCGCGCAACGGATGTATCTGCTTACTTGCGTGCGCATTATTGGTCAGCCCAATTGTTTCGCTTGGCTTTTTCTTCATGATCTTGATGGCAATGGCGTCAGCTGAGCCTGAGAAACAAAGAGCCCAAGCGCCGCTGAATGTTGAAACGCGTCACCCTAGGTATGAGGCTAGAATATGAGCGGGCCATCAAGATTTGCACTCAATGGCAGGTTTCTCAGTCAACCGGTGACAGGTGTTCAGCGCTATGCGCGGGGAATTGCTGCAGCTATGGACGCTCAACTTGAAGCGCGTAATCAGAAGCTCAGACTTTTAACGCCGCGCAACGCTTCGTCTTCTGACTGGACAGCATTGCAAGCGCAAACCATGAAACCATTAACCGGACATGCCTGGGAACAGTTTGTTTTACCGGTCAAATGGCGTGGCGGACTGCTCAATCTCTGCAATACCGCGCCTGTCTTAAAGTCCGATCAGATTATATGTATTCATGATGCGAGCGTGTTTACTGCGCCTCACAGCTATGCGCCGCACTTCAGATACGCCTATCAAACCTTGCAGCCGTTAATCGCAAAACGTGCGATAAAGGTGACAACCGTATCCAAAGATTCCGCGCGTCAGATCGCAGAACATTTTTCGATGCGCGCATCTGACATTGAGGTTTTGTCCAATGGTCACGAGCATGCGTTTGACTGGAAGCCGGAAAATTCAAAATTAGGGCCTAAGTTGGTTTCTGAAGCAGGGTGGGAGCCTCAGAAATTCGTTCTGGCTTTGGGGTCTCGCGCACCGCACAAAAATCTAAAGCTCTTAATTGATATCGCGCCAAGGCTGGCTGACTATGGCTTGAATATTTTGGTTGCCGGCGGTTCAGATGGCGTCTTCTCGAAAGAGACCTTGTCAGACGCGGCAAACGTCAAAATGACCGGCTATGTTACCGATGATGATTTGGCGTTTTTAATGCAAAACGCGCTTTGTTTGGCGTTTCCATCCTGGACGGAAGGGTTCGGTCTACCGATTGTGGAATCGATGGCGCTTGATTGTCTGGTTGTATCGTCTGACCGAGCCAGCATGCCTGAAGTCTGCGGAGATGCTGCTTTGTTGGCTGCGCCTGATGATCCTGAGGCGTGGGTTCGCCAGATCGTTTCACTTCATAAAAATCCAGCGCTGCGTGAGGATTTAATAGTGAAAGCAAAAGAACAGGTGAAGGCTTTTTCCTGGTCAAACAGTGCTTCAGGCTATCTTGATCTGATGGAGTATTCGACAGTGTCCAGCCAGTCTGCAGAGAAAAACGAGGTGTCCCAAAAATCGAGGGACACACAAACGGGCAAATTGAACGTTACAGTCGCAATCGCTACAATTGGACGTAAGGAAATTGTCGGGCCGATTGTCGAAAATCTGATTTCAAGTCAAACACTCAAACCCAAGGAAATTATCATTTCATGCGTTGATCCGTCAGATGCGGGATCCGCAGTCGATCTTCCTGACGTCAAGATTGTAACCGGCCCGAAAGGATTGCCAGCGCAACGCAACACAGCTTTGAAGGCATTGTCAGAAGGGGCGGACATAGTTGTTTTCTTTGATGATGATTTTATCGCTGCGCCTGATTGGTTAGAGACGATGGAAACGGCTTTCAGGAGTGATAGCACCATCGTTGGCTATACCGGGCGTGTCCTTGCAGATGGCATCAAGGGACCGGGGTTATCAGTCGAAGACGCATTGCAGATAGTTGAAAACGACACTTCTATCGCTGACTGGGATGTGAAAGAGCCTTTCAGTCCTTATGGATGCAATATGGCATTTCGTGTTTCTGCGATCGGCGACACGCAATTTGATGAACGTCTTGTGCTTTATGGTTGGTTGGAAGACCGGGATTTTGCTGCGGCGCTGGCAAAAAAGGGCGGGCGTTTCATTAAATCAGCAACCTCTCGCGGGGTGCATATGGGGACCAAAAGAGGGCGTGTTTCGGGGGTGCGGCTAGGGTATTCTCAGATTGTGAATCCAATTTACATGCACAAAAAAGGTACGATGACGACAGCCCAAGTTGCAGATCACATATTGCGAAATGTGCTGAGCAATCTTGTCCTTTCGTTGCGGCCTGAGCCGTATATTGATCGTAGGGGAAGATTGCTGGGAAATCTGAAAGGTGTTGCAAGAATCCTTTCAGGCAAACTACAGCCGGAGTTTGCAGCTCAGTTGAATGTTTCCTAATTGAAAAGTGGCTGATGATATGTCAGCGCGGCTGGGCGTTCGTTTTCGCCTGAGCCTCGAGTAGCGCTTCAGCTTCAACCGTTGAGGCGCGCGCAGTTGGTTGATAGTCAAAACGCCCTTGACGACCAATCGACTCTATACCGAACTCTGCAAGCTGTTCCATGGCGTCTTTTGCACGTTGGCTGGCATTATTAATGTAGACGGGATAGGCGTTTTGCAGAACATGGCCACCTTCTAGCTTCAGCTCGCCTTTAAAGAGTCCATTCGCCTGCACATGTTCACGAAAGTCCTTTTCTGCAGCTTCGACACTACTGCTGGTGTCCGATGAAATGACTTCGACACAGAAAAACTGGCGACCTTTCCTCAGACCATAGAAATCAGAATGCATTGTGATGCGTTTCCATGCGCCGTCATATGAAAAATTGAACATCACAGGCGCGATAAAACCTCGATCACCTTCAAAACTGAAAAACAGACTTACCAATGTGACCGACTGAAGCTTGTCGTCGACATTCAGGCCGCATAGCGTTTGTGTCTTGGGGATCGGGACTGTCGAAATGACCCGTTCAGTAGTGTACTGGCTGCCGCCTATATTGATCTCGAACAGATCACCAACTTTCCTGATTTCTTGGATCTCTTTACCAAGCGCAAAGCTTATCCCTCTGGCCTCAAGGTTGTTTTGGGCATGCTCATAAAGGGGCGCAAATCCATCGAAAGGACGAACCATCTGCGTATTCGTTGCCGGCGCCAGTGGTTGGAAAAAACGCTTAATATGCGTTGCAACCATGGCATGTTCTTTAATCCAGCCCATGCGGCGTTGCGCAAAATCAAGGTCGATTTTGGAAGCCTTTGCACCGTTAAAGCGCTCCATGTAGTTTTCAAGACCGGAGCGACGCAGGAGATAGTCTCCAATCCAGAAGCGAGCAAAAGCGCGCGCTCCGTTTTGTTGGTGGTGGAATAAACGCGCTTTAGCGGCTGAAAGCAAAATGCGGGCGATGACAAGCGGTCCAGCAGCAAGAATGTCTTCTTTGACCGATATTGGATAGCGAGTGACCTTACCTTGAGGGTTTAAGCGCTCAAGAGACACTTCAATTGGAATATAGTGGTCCAGCAGTTCTGGGAAATGAGCAAGAAGAGGGGAGTCGTCTTGGAAGATGAAACTTCCGATATCGAAGGTGTATTCGTCGATATTTACGTTGATGTGATTACCGCCTGGATGGTCATACTCATCTGCAATCAGGATATTCTTCACCCCTTGGCGCTCAATGACAGATGCTGACACTAGGCCGCTGATACCCGCTCCAAGGACAATTGCGTCAAAATGAAAGTTTGATTGTGTGTTCATTGAGATGAAAAGCCCCGCTGTGATGGGGCCGTAGTCTGAAGAATTGGCCCTTTAATTGGTCAAATTCGATCCGCGCAGCTTTATCATTTCTAACAACTCTTGTTGCTCATCAAGCAAAAACAAGTTGCAGTGGAAGTTAATTGTGCATTTGCGGAAGAATTGGTGATTGTCCCCGTCCCGTCAGTATTGACGACAGTCACAAAATTTGAAATTTAACGCTTCGTCAAGGAAGAAAGTCCCGAGGGAGGCGAGCCCTCAATTTTTGTTTGATAATTGTGGTGTTGGGGGCATTCTTTTCTAGCACTTTGAGACGGGGAACCAGTCCGAGTGACTGTTGTACGCGCCGACAGGGGCCGCGCTGTGCTGAGTATAAAGACCTTAAAAAGTGCCGGGTGGACCGTTTCTTCCAAACTGCTGGGACGGGGCATAGATTTTTTCACGCTTCTGATATTAGCGCGCTATCTGAGCCCTTCTGATTTTGGTCTGACCGCACTTGCCACTTCGCTGATCATGATTGTCGAGATGGTGCTTGAAATACCTTTGGTTCAGGCGCTGACGCGATTAAAGACGCTCGAAAAAAAGCACTTGGATACGGCTTTTACACTCGGTTTCCTTCGCGGGCTTCTCTTGTTGGTGGTCATTTGTGGCGCATCATGGCCCGCTGCGGCGATGTATGATGAAAGCAGACTTCAGTCGTTGATGATGGCGCTTGGCGTATCGGCTTTCATGCGCGGTTTAATCAGTCCTGGCATGGTCTATTTTATGCGAGACCTCAGTTTTGGCCGCGTGTTTTTCATTCAGGTTGTCGGAAAAGTTCTTGCTGCAATCATCGCTATCGCGCTCTTGTTCAACAATGGCGGTTATTGGGCGATAGCTGGATTTAACGTCGCTGCAGCGATCATAACCTGTGTCCTGTCCTATATTGTCGCGCCCTATGTGCCAGCGTTTTCGCTGAGTAGGTTCAGAGCGTTTGCAGGATTTGTCGGTTGGTTCAGCCTGTCTCAGTTAGTGATGGCGCTGATTTCACAGATGGACCGTGTCATCTTAGGGGGCGGCGTAAACCAAGCTGTGTTTGGTCGATATACTATGGCCGGCGATTTAGCTGTTATGCCCACCCAAAGTCTTATCGGTCCGGCTATGCAGCCTGTTATGGCTGCGTTTGCCAAGTTCAGCGACGACAAGGAACGCTTGAAGGGGGCCTTTCTTAAAGCTGCTCGCGTTACGATGTTGCTGTCAGCCCCGGCGTGTCTTTACATCTCGTTAGCTGCTGACGAGATCATTGCCTTGTTATTCGATGATAAGTGGAAAGATGCGGCCATTTTTCTCCAGCTCTTAGCGCTGACAGTTTTGCCGAACGCTTATTTTCAACCGCTTTATTCGATGGCGTTGGCGATGGACAGACCTCGCGTACTCTTCAATATTACGGTGATAGACCTAGTTGTGCGCACGCTTTTCACGGTGGCCGGTCTTTATTTGTTTTCCATTTGGGGCGTAATTGGCGCTCGCGGAATTGTCTCGATTATCATGATGGGCGTGACGATTTGGATCACCTATAAGCTCATCGGATTGCGGATTATCGATCAAATAAACAACCTGATCCCTGTTGCTGTTGCTTGTCTGTCCCTGCTTGTCGTGACCGAAATTGTCTATTCGATTTTGTCGCCGTTTAACCTTCCTGTTCTGGTGATTTTGGCTTTAACCGGTACGGCTGCCGGGCTGTCTTATCTGGCCGGTCTGTATGTTTGCGGCGTGCGCATGAACAATTTGATGAATGTTTCATTCGGCGCCACAAAACCGGTCCCTGCTGATGATTGATGGTGAAATTCAAGCGAAAACCAAGACTTAATAGAGTGCGTCGGTTGAATTACATTGCTGATAAAAAGGTCTGTGTATAAGGTGACCAGAGTGGGACCAAGATTGGACGAAATGTCCTCGACACGGAGAATACCGTGTCCATTCGCGGGCGGGCATCAAGAATTGAGGCTGGGTTACAATGAACCAAATGTTGCATAAAGGACTAGAAACTGGTCATGGCGATTCATATGCCAGACCAGAAGAGATCAATGCATTTGGTTTTGATGAACTGTTCGGAATATTGGAGAAACACAAGTGGCTGATTATCATCAGCGCACTGCTGTTCTCGTGTCTGGCTGGGATGTTCAACTACATCGTTCAGAAAGACACTTATTCCACCACCGCCTCGATCGTATTGTTGAATAACTCTGATCAGATTGTTCCTGGTGGAAATAACCAGACGCCTTTGAATAGAGAGCTAGTTGAATCAGAGGTTGCAGTCATCAAATCGGAAGCAATTGCGAGTTTGGTGGTTGAAGAATTCGAACTGGACAAAAACCCTGCCTGGAACGGCACGGCCCCGGAATTAGCATCGCTCAGTGATGAAGGGCTTGAACTAACAACAGATACTGAGCTCGCCTTGAGTGAAGCGGGTACACAACTCACAGACGCCGGGATGCCCTTACCTGCGCCGGAGTTGGCCGTTTCGGATGAAAATCTTCCAAATGATCTGCCGGAGGTCACGACTGACCAATCGCTGCTTCCAGATGAAGCTGCGATTTCAGGCGATGATGAGGAAGGTTTTCCAGAAGCTGAAGGAGAGGGTAGGTCAAAGGAGTTTAGCTATGCGGTGCGTCGCCTTATGCAAGCGACAAATGCGACAACTTATGACAGGAGTTACGCAATTGGCATAAGCGTAACAGCGAGCGACCCTGAAACGTCGGCTAAGCTTACGAATGGTGTCGCAAAAGCGTATTTACGGTGGCACAAAGACTCCACGTCGGAGAATGCTCACGAGGCATCCGTGTGGCTGGATGAGCGCCTTGAAACACTTAGAGACCAAATTCGTTCTAAAGAGCAGGAAATTGCAACTTACCGCGCAAACAATGGTGTGATTGCGGCAATTGGATCAACTCTGAACGAACAGCAGATGCGTGATGCGCAAAATGCTTACAACATTTCAAAGCGTGAATTTGATGAAGCGAGTTTTCGATGGCAACAAGCGCGCCAGCTGGCTGAATCTCCTGATGGCGTTTTGACGATTGACGCCGCCGCCGGATCACCACTTTTAACAACATTGCGTGCTGATCAGTTTAAGTTGGACCAGGAACTAGCTGATCTGAAAACCCGCTATGGCGCTTTACACCCGGAAGTTAAAGAAAAAGAAGCTGAGATTGAGCGTATTGAGTTGTCCATTGGCATGGAAACTCAACGATTATTGACCAATATGGCCAACCGTCTTTACGTGACGCGCGAGCGCATGCAGCAGGACAAACAAGAGCTGGATCAGCTTCAAGCTGATATGCGCGAGAGCAATACGGTTGTTGTGACGTTGGAACGGCTTGAGCGTGAAGCTGAAGCGCTTCGCAAACAATACAACACCTATAACGATCAATTTCAGCAAGCCAACGACCGTACATCGATGAGCGCTGCGCGGGCGCGACTGTTGAGTTCGGCGCCCTTACCTGAAAATTCAGATAAACAGCCATTGGCATTGTTTGTGGTGTTTGGCCTGGTGCTTGGAACCGTGATCGGCTTGGGAATTGTCTGTGTTTTTGAAGTGATGGACAACAAGCTGCATGGCGCTTCTGATGTGAAACTCAAATTGTCGCGGCGCGCCCTGTCATCAATTCCGGCTTTACGTCAAAGTGTGATGCGATCTGTTCCGCAAGATAAACAGACCCCGACTTCTTATGTGGTTGAAAAACCGATGTCAGCATTCGCGGAATCGTTGCGTGTGCTTTTGAACTCGAGCGTTGCTCGTGTGAGCGCGGACTCAGGAAAAGTGGTGTCTATTACGTCAGCTTTGCCTGCTGAGGGAAAAACGACCATATCGTTGAGCCTCGCGCGGGTAGCTGCTCTGGCGAATATTCGTGTGCTTATTATTGATTGCGACTATCGACGCTGCAGCCTGAGTGAAACGATCGGTCAGGAGTTTGAACACGATCTGAACGACGTTTTGAGCAGTAAAGTCGATTGGCGAAAGGTTGTAATTCGGGACACTGCGACATCAGCAGATATTTTACCTTCTGCGCTTGATGCGGAAGGGGAGCCCAATATGATTGATCCAAGCGCTCTTTATCAGTTGCTCAACGAATTACGCACCGCGTATCAGCTGATCATTCTGGATGCGCCACCCATTCTTGCGGTTGCGGACGCCATCACTGTTGCTGAATTGGCTGATAACAACTTACTTGTCGCGCGCGCTGGGATGACATCTGCTAAAACCATTAATTCAGCAATTTCTCGAATTGAAGTTGCGCGTGGCGAACGGGTTTCCGGGGTGGTTTTGAATTTCGTCAATCCGAAGAATATTGGCCGGTTGAGTTATGATGATGCGCTCTATTTCAACCAGTCTAAGCGCAATTATTACATCAACTAGCCATGTGCTGATCTATATCACCACTGAAAAAGGCTGGAGTCGCGGCTAGCTCTTACAGATTTAAGAGTTTCAATCGCGTAAGGGGACGTTGGGGCGCAATATGCGTATTAAAGTACTGTATGTGCAATTGGCGACCAGTTCTTTTGCTGGGATTGAGCGCGTCATCCACGAAATTTGTGGAGAGATTGAGCAGCGCTTCAATGATAAAGTCGATTTAGAGGTTCTCTATACTTCAGATCATGGCGGCGCGATCAAAGAGACTGTTTATAAAAAGCATTTCAGATATCAAACAAGCGCGCTGTCTTTGATGAGAAATGCACGTAAACTTGTAAAAGAAAACAACTATGACGTGATTGTTGTGCCCCAGGTGGAGCCAACTGTATTGTATTGGTTGGGCTTGCTGGGGCTAAAGAAAAACATCGTCGTCTATCTGCATGGCAACCCATCCAAGGAGATGAGCCATTTCAAAGCAAAGGTGTTGTTTTTCGTTCTAAAACATATTGCGCTTAAACATCTTGCGGGTGTGTTTGGGACATCTCCCAAGCAACTTGAGAAGTTCAACGAATTGTTTCCAAGCTCTGTGAAGCGGTACTGGTTGCCAAATCCAGTTCGACAATTTGAAGAAGCGGAAGAGCCGAAGCGCGATCGTGGCGATGATCTAATCGTTTTTGTAAAGGTCGGTCGTTTTACCTATCAAAAAGGGCAGAATATTCTGGTCGAGGCCTTTGCAAAGGTTTACGCGCAGCGCCAGGACGTCAGACTGAAATTAGTTGGGTATGGTGACGACGAAGCGGCGTTGCGGGCGCAAGTCGAAGAACTCGGTTTAAATGATGTAGTCTGGTTTGAGTATCACCCCAATGATCCCGGAGCGGCATTACAATCAAGTGATATCTATGTGTCGTCTGCACGTTGGGAAGGCTGGTCGTTGGCTATTTGCGAAGGGCTCAGATTTGGTCTTCCTGTGATCGCCACAAACTGTGATTTTGGTCCAAGCGATATACTCATTGATGACCGTCTGGGATGTCTCGTCGAAATGCCGTGGGTAGAGAATTTAACGAAAGAGATGCTCCACTATTGCGAAAACCTTGAAGAGCAAAAGCCGCACGCGAATTATCGCAAAGAATACATCAAGCGATTTGATGTAAGCGAAGTGACCAAGGAACATGTCGCCGCGATTGAGGATGTTTTCGCCAACGCGTGCCTAAAAAAATGATACGTCATTTGTTACGCAAATTTCGCTGGTAAGGGCCTTTTAGACACTTAATTTTACACGTTACTTGTACTGGGTGGCGCCAAACTTGAAACACGAGACTCTCACAAAAATATATGGGGATTCTTGGTTGCATGTTCCGTTATCTTGTTTCTGTTAGTCTGATCACTGTAATGTTCTTGATCCCAGTATTCTTTGGATGATGTAAGCCTTCAACTCTATCTGGAAAAAAAGCTGTCTGACGGCTATTGCCAGCCTAGTTCAGGCGGATATAGACCACCTTCAACATAGTTGAGGAGTTTGCCTGCATGTCCGACACCCCGCCAGACCAGTTGTCTCTTGACCCGCGCTCGCCTCACTTTGACGCTGATGCGCTTTCAAAGAATATTGGTATTCGCTTTAAAGGCGAAGAAAAAACAAATGTCGAAGAATACTGCGTATCTGAGGGATGGATTAAAGTCGCAGTGCCGAATACGCGTGATCGCAAGGGCAAACCTCTTCTCATGAAATTGAAGGGTGACGTCGAAGCATATTATCGTCCGTCCGAAGACAATTAAGTAAAAACCGTATTCGACTGTAGTTAAACTGTTGGGCTTTCGTTTTATGAGGCCTTTCTGGCCGGTTCTAACGTCTCCACATTAAGCTCAGCAGAATTTTCTTCGATTTGGTGATCCAAGCGTGCTGCAAGCACCTTGTTGAATTCATGTATGAGCGTGATGGCGCTGACCGGGTCTTTATCTGCGCGAATAGCGATTTCGCTAGCGATGTCCTGTACGATCTTCTGCGCGTTAGCACGTCCAGTCTGTCGCATTTTTCTGGATATGGTCATTTGTTGCTCATCATAACCCCAGGTGTCTGGCGACAGGACTAGCTGCTGTGACTGGATCTCGAACAGTAGATTGTCATAGATGCTCAGCGCTTTACGTGTTCTGGCGAGGGACTGGCGGCCAACATCCACGATAATAGCCTGAGCCTTTCCTTTTCCACCGTCGAATTCTATCACCGGCCCAAGTGGTTTTAAGTTCCACTGCATTCTGGACATATTCGTGATGAAGTGTGTTTCACATATCATGGTAAGATGGGTAATGCCGCGATGAACGGCGAATTCTTCTAATCCGATAATCAATTCGCGTGAACGGCGGAGCGCCTGTTCCCGGCCGTTCTGTCGCCTATAACCTCGCGCAAGCATCCATCGAGTGACGTCCCATATAGTTTCGTCACGTGGTGGTTGTCCGTCTACATAATGAGATAAGCAGTCATTTAACAGGTTGGGGCCAGTGGTTGGGTTGAGCCGATAAGATGCGATCAGGTGTCCGTCTTCATCCAGATTGAGAAGGTAGGCGACATCACCGTCATCAAACTGATCTGTTTCCTTGCCATCAACGCTTTTGAGGGCCTCCCATCCGTTTTCCTCGATAAAATATTGATGGCGCAAGCGGAACATTTCTTCCAACTGCTGACCGTAAAGGTGTTGGTTTTCCCCAGTGACAACGTGAATCATTTCATCCCACCATTAAAATAACAACCAAAGGTAGCGTTAACTAACGGCATGATTTGTCGGCTTGCAACTCAAAAAAACAACTTTAAGTGGTTTTTTTGAGTTTACGAGGCGGTGTCGTTGCTTGGGGGCTGGTTTATCGCTTGACTGGTCGCATCAGCAAACTTTTTAGAAAAACTTGTCATTGCGCGTGTGGCTCCGGACCAGGTTGAACCTGTTCTTGCGAACTGCAGGTCGTGATCTTTCCGGCTATAACGTTCTTTGGCTAGCTCATTGCCATTTGCGTCGAAGGAGGTTCCTTCTATGACTGCGCCGCCTAGGGAAACGCTGCGAAACATGTCCAGCCCTGGGGTGTCGCTTGCTTGTTTCCACGTGGGGTGGTTTGGGGTGGCGTCGACGATCACGACCTTATAATGAACGTCATAATGAACGTCGCTTAGGCCTCGATCTTCAAACGCGATATCGATGCGTGATTGCAGTTTGGCGGATAGGCGATCCCATTCCCTTTGACCGTATTCTTCCGTCAATTTTTCCTGAAAAGCCTCAGAAGGCGTGACCTGTCCCGGTTCAGCCGCAGCGCTCGACCAGCCAAAAGTGATGACTGCCGCAGATAAAATCAAAAATTTACGCATCAGTATTCTCCTTTAACCTTGAAAGGAGAATGTCCCCGAAAGACTCTTTTGTTAAGAGCTGATACTGATTATGTGATCTCTAAGCCAATATACATGTCGGCTGACTTGATGTCAGTCATTGTCTTTTTTGGCTTTTTTCCAATCTTTTTTCATTTGCTCTTCGTCAGACGTGGTCACTTTGTCAACCGCGCCTTCTGCGATGTCGCCTGTTACATTCACTGCGCCTTCAACAACATTTCCAGCTGCGCTGAGCGCTGAGGACACACAGCCGCTGACAGCTAGTGGCGTTAAAAGAAGAGTGGAAAAAATCGCGATACGTTTCATCGAATTGCATCCTTAGGGCAAAGGGAAATTGCTTCGTCCGTGTCGCACGATGTGGGTTAATATCTCGCCAATAGCAATGAATAGATGCAGTTGGTTGTGATCATTGCGCGTTTTACGCGATCACCTGCGACCATGATGTCCACAATAAGCGGCAAGACACGATAAAGATCAAAAGTGCGGTCGCCGCTTTGATGATGTGTTGAGGCAACCAGCTTGCAGCGGCGCGGCGTCCGACAAAACCGCCAACAATGACACTCAGCGCCAGCGGCCAGAAGTTTACTACGCCAGTCAGCGCGCCGGTAGTCGATTGGGAAAGTGTGAGGCCGCAAAGACCTGCGATGGAATTGGCGACAATATAGAGACTGGAAAGCGCAGCGATGCGCCGTGCGCTAGCCCATTTGAGCATATGAAGGATGGGAGCAAGAATGATCCCGCCGCCAATACCGACAAGACCAGATGCAAAGCCAACTAGGCATCCTGCTGTCAGCGCCATCCACCGTGGTTGGTCACCTGTCAGAGTTTCTGCGAGGTGACGCTGTTTTGTGATGTCGAGATATGCGGACGCGCCGACGCTGAAGCTTGCAAACAACAAGAACAGACCAAGCAAAATGATAAATGTTTCCTGGGACAAGGGCGTGGCGCCGCCGGCAAAAGCCGCGGGGACGGAGACACCGATCATCACCCCATCATTACGCCAATCGTATAATCCCTTTCTTGTGAAGTGAACGGCGTTGCCAAGCGAGACCAATATATTGCAAGAGAGCGAGACGGCTTTAAGTAAGGGGAAAGCAACGCCGGACAGTACCAAAAGCGCAGTATAGGTGGAGCCGCCAGCAAAGCCGACACTGGCGTACGCCAGCGCAACGCATGCAAAAATAAAGGCCATCAAAGCCATTGATCGCTCCAGTTTTAATCGCCTCAGGAAAAGTATCGCTAATCCACCCATCCCAGAGTTGTAAACAGCGTCAAATTCATCGCTTTAATGCGCTGCTGTCTGAGTGATGGTGTGAATGGGACGAAAGAATCAACTTGGGATACAATGACCAAGAATAATATGGAGGAATCCCATGACTGACACGCCTCAAATTCCTGCCCCGGGGGGCAGGTTGGATACCGACCGCGCTTTTAAGCCGGTCAACATTGCCGTTTTGACAGTTTCAGACACACGTACGGAAGACACGGACACATCAGGTCACATCCTCGCTGAGCGTGTGAAGGAAGCCGGTCACAAACTCGCAGACAAGAAAATCGTGCCGGACAACGAGACCATTATTCAGGATGTGGTCGGCGCATGGATCCGTGACGAAGCGATAGATGTGGTCATCTCAACAGGCGGAACTGGCCTAACCGGCCGGGATGTGACACCTGAAGCAGTGCGTCCTTTGTTTGAAAAGGAAATAGATGGTTTCAACACGATCTGGCACTTGGTGAGCTATCAGTCTGTCGGTCTTTCTACGCTGCAGTCACGCGCCTGCGCAGGACTTGCCAACGCAACATTCATTTTTGCGTTGCCTGGCTCAAACGGCGCCTGCAAAGACGGTTGGGACAAGATCATTCGTTGGCAGCTCGATAGTCGCCACCTGCCATGTAATATGGTGGAACTTATGCCCCGGCTGATGGAGGTTTAGCGCGATGAGCAACGCTAAACTTTCACACATTGATAGCGATGGTCGGGCGTTCATGGTGGATGTTAGCGAGAAGCCGGACACAAAACGCATCGCAATTGCGGTTGGGCGCGTTTTGATGTCCGAATCTGCCCTGGAGGCGGCGTTAAATGAGAGCGGCCCGAAGGGTAATGTCATCACGACTGCTGAAATAGCAGGCATTATGGCGGCAAAGAAAACATCGGATCTGATACCGATGTGTCATCCATTGCCAATCTCAAATGCGAAAGTGACAGTTGAGCCGGTAAAAGATGTGTGTGCGCTGGAGGTGGTTGCAAAAGTGACCACAACCGGAAAAACAGGCGTTGAAATGGAGGCGCTGACGGCAGTCAGCGTGGCCTGTCTAACTCTCTACGATATGCTCAAAGCATTAGAGAAATCCATGCGAATTGAAGGGGTGAGATTGCTTGAGAAATCAGGCGGCGTGAAGGGGGACTACAAGGCGGACATGGAATGACGACTAACTTCTTGGCTGATGCAGGTGTGGTTCTTGCCGGAGGCGGTGGAAAACGCCTTGGCGGAATTGATAAAGGTGAAATCCTCTTGTCGGGGGAACGTTTGGGCGAGCGTGCAGCCTCTCGCCTTATCAGCCAGGCCGATCGGCTTATCTATGTTGGCGCTGATACAGCACCGGATTGGATTGAGGATAAATCTGACCAAATCACGTTTGTGTCGGACGCACGAACACCAGAAGGTGCGCAAGTTGGTCCATTGGGTGGTGTGATCGCTGCGTTGGAGTGGTTAAGAGGACGATTGGGGAAAAACTCTGTACTGCTGACAGCGCCTGTGGACGCACCCTTTTTTCCAACGGATATTGGGCGTCAAATGGTCTCGCATCTGGCAGGATGTGATGTTGTTCTGGCCCGCAACAAAGGAAAACTAGAACCTGCATTTGGTCTTTGGCGGTCCAGTGTGTTGCCTCAACTTAAAGAAGCCGTATTTGACGAAGGGATGCGCGCATTGCGCGACGCGCCGACGAAACTGAACGGTCGCATTGCGGATGTGCGCTCATTGCGGAATGCATTTTTAAATATCAATCAGGTCGAAGATTTGAAATTGGCGCGCGAACTGACAGGTGATACGAGCAATCAAGAACAGCTCGACAGCTTGAAAAAGACTGGTTGAGTCCAAAAGTTTTGGCATATTGGTTTCTCTATGACATAAGCAGCCTATGACCCATCGCCTTATTGACGCTTATCCTTCGTCTCCATTCGAACCGGACGGAATGTCGAAGCAAATGGCGCCAGCTGTCGGCGCGTCGATGGTGGACGGGTTCAAGAGGACAATTAAATACCTGCGATTGTCTGTGACGGATCGCTGCGATTTGCGTTGTACTTACTGCATGCCGGAGCGGATGACGTTTCTGCCTAAATCGGACCTTCTCGATTTTGATGAATTGACCGAGTTGGTGAACGCCTTTGTGGACCGCGGTGTGAACAAATTGCGGGTTACCGGCGGTGAGCCATTGGTGCGGCGAGACGTGTTGAAGCTTTTGACCCGGTTTTCAAAACGCCTTGGAAACGGCCTAAACGAGCTGACACTTACAACAAATGGCACGGAATTGGAACGTTTTGCTCAGCCACTAGCTGATATTGGCGTAAAACGGATCAATGTATCTTTGGATACACTGGACAAAGAAAAATTTACCTCTCTTGTGCGCAGAGACGCGTTAGAGAAAGTGTTGCAGGGACTGGCTGCAGCTAAGGCGGCAGGGCTGAAGGTCAAAATCAATACCGTAGCCCAGGCGGATGTGAACGCGGCTGAAATCTCTGACTTGATCTCCTGGGCGCATGATCAGGGTTTTGATTTGAGTCTGATTGAGATCATGCCAATGGGAAATGAAGTTTATGGCCGGTCGGCTTCTTTCTTGTCGCTTGATGACGTGAAGAAAGATCTTGCTTCACGATGGAGTTTATCGCCGGATAGCTATGCGACAGGTGGGCCGTCCAGATATGTCAAAGTTAAAGAAACTGGCGGCCGGGTTGGATTTATTACGCCGCTAAGTCATAACTTTTGTTCAGATTGCAACCGTGTGCGCGTCACAGCGACGGGACGGCTTTATACCTGTCTTGGCCAGGAGGACGGCGCTGATCTGCGCGCTGCGCTGCGTGAGCACGACACACTAGATGCGTTTCACCAGATATTGGATCAGGCGATCGCTAAGAAACCTGAACGCCACGCTTTTTCGGAGGCTGAATTGGATACGCCTGCCAGCCCGCGTACAATGTCGGTGACCGGCGGGTAACGCTTTTAAGTGGTAGATGAAATTTCAATCCAGAATTGTTATTAAAATTTCATAATTATCACATTGTAGAAAACCCAAAGATAAACGCTTCCTGTAATCGTCACTTCAGAAGTCTGCAGATTTTTCTGCACGGCCGCTGGGTGTGCGAAAAAATTTGAATGGCTTTGGAACCTTTTAGGAAACAAGGCATTGTGAGTCTTATTCGCGGCGATAATGCGGCTTTTTAAGTCAGAATACGATGGATTGGTCACAATGTCGGGTGGGTCTGTTGCACCAAGGTCGCTATCGACCAAAAAAATGATAATGAGCTGTCATGACATTGGAAGACCGGTCGCCTTTGATTAAAAAAGAGTGTATCGCCAATGGATGAATGCGGGGCGACCGTATTCTTGATTCTTCGGTTCGGACCGCGCCATGGTCTGGGCCTACGTACCTCAACTTAAGGGGATGGGTATGAAAAAGGCACTATTCTGCGCCACAGCAGCGGCCGCAATCGCGACCACTGCAAACGTGGCTCACGCACAAGAGGGATGGTACGGTCGTATCGGCGCCGGCGCTATCGTAGAGGGTCAGCTGGATGTCGACGCTCCAAACAATGTGGACGGGTCTCTAGACGGCTCACCTGATGCTGACAACGACTTGGTTTACACCGGAGCTGTTGGTTACGGTTTTGACGGCGGTATTCGTCTTGAAGGCGCGTTGTCCCACCGTAATGCGAAACTCGACGTAGCTGACGCGTTCCTCGGTACTGCGCCTGCTGACACTGTCGGTCCTGACGGTTCTGGTTCTGTCGACGCAACAACAATGATGTTGAACCTGATCAAGGACTTCAACGTTGACGGCACAGTTCACCCATACATTGGTATCGGTGGCGGTATTGCTCGTGTCGATCCAACAGTTGCTAGCCTCTACAGTGCATCAACTGGCGCACAGACAAACGGTTTTCAGGACACTGAAACTGGTTTTGCTGTAAACGCGCTTGCTGGTCTCGGTTTTGACCTGACTGAGCAACTGACATTTGACGTTGGTTACACATACCTGTCTATCGATGATCTGGAATTCCAGGGCGCTGATGGCGACTACGAAGCGGCTTACACAGAGCACGCAGTGCTTGCTGGTCTGCGTTACCAGTTTGCTGCGCCAGCTCCTCCGCCACCTCCGCCTCCGCCTCCGCCTCCGCCTCCGCCACCTCCTCCTCCGCCAGCTCCGCCTCCTGAAGCTGTTGTTGAAGAAGCGCCAGCGATCAACTGTGCGGATCAGGCTCAAGAGTTCACTGTCTACTTTGAGTGGGACAGCTCAGCTCTTACACCTCAGGCTCAGGAAATCGTTGACCGTGCGACTGCACGTGCGACTGAAAACGAATGTACTGTGACTGTGTCTACAGTAACTGGTTTCACCGACACATCCGGTAACCAGGCATACAATGCGCGTCTGTCTCAACGTCGTGCATCTATCGTTCGTGAAGCTCTGGTTGGTCGCGGTGTTGCGAACGACCTGATCACAACAGATGGTAAAGGTGAAACAGGACTTGCTAAGCCGACTGCTGACGGTGTTCGCGAGCCTCTGAACCGCCGTGCTGAAGTTGTAATCACTGTTCAGTAAGAGCAGCCGATAATTGAATAGAAACGGCCCGGAGCGTGTGCTCTGGGCCGTTTTTTATTTGTGCTGGAACTGCCGCCTGTTCATCTACGAGAATAAGGTTATGATGATTCCAACGACTAAGTTTGGATCGCCAGATGGCAGATAAGACGTCGGCGCAGAACGGACGTGGATCCGGCATACGCGCCAAGAAGGGGGCGGCGACGTTTGCGGCGCTGGACCTTGGAACAAATAATTGCCGCCTGCTTGTGGCGGAACGCGCGGGAGATGGCTTTCGCGTGCTAGATAGTTATTCTCGCATTGTCCGTCTTGGTGAGGGCTTGGCAAGCACAGGTAAGTTGTCAAACGCAGCTATGCGCCGCGCCACTGAAGCGCTTAAAATCTGCAAGTCAAAGATAGATCGTCACCCGAATATCCAGGTCCGCTGTATTACGACGCAGGCGTGTCGCGCGGCCAGCAATGGTCGAGCGTTTTTACAGAGTGTGCAAAAGTCCACCGGATTACGTTTGGAAGCCATTACTCCGAAAGAAGAAGCCAAACTCGCTTTATTGGGATCTATGGATCTCATTGAAGATACCAAGGATTTTACGCTTGTCGTCGATATAGGAGGCGGATCTACCGAGCTTAGTTGGGTGGATGCGCGTGCGGTTAAGCGCCGCGGGGTGAGCGGATGCGCCCAACGTCCGCCAATTCTTGGCTGGGCGTCGTTTCCTGTCGGGGTGGTAACACTGTCGGAAGCATTTCCGGAGAATGGCGCAGATTGGTATGACAATTTGGTCAAGCACGTCATTGATATGTTCTCAGCCCATGATGCAGCTGAGCGGTTTGGTCCTCTGTTTGAAAAAGGGCGCGGGCAACTGCTGGGAACATCTGGAACAGTGACAAGTCTGGCTGCTGTTCATCTTGGGCTGCCGAAATATGTTCGTTCCGAAGTCGATGGCGCTTGGGTTGCACGCACAGGTATGAATGCGGCCAGAGACAGATTACGGTTTGCAACCAAGGAGGAACGTGAAAAAGAACCATGCATAGGCCCAGATCGAGCTGATCTAGTTTTGGCTGGGTGCGCGATACTTGATGCTGTTTGGGCTTTATGGCCAGCGGAAAGATTGCGTGCGGCCGACAGAGGATTACGTGAGGGCGTGCTTTTATCCCTCATTCATGGTTCATCGCAGGCAAATGGCGCTAATAACGCTAAGAACCGTGAAAAGAAAGGCAAACGCCGACGCACGCGGAAGAATAATTCAGTCAATAAAAACGCGCCATCTAATGATACAGGCGACCAGGCAGGAGCAGGAGTTGCGCAGTGAGCAGCGGTGATGATGATGGCAAACGGCGCTGGAGAGGTCCTTCAGAAGAAGATGCGAAAATTGCCCGTGAGCGCACATTCAAGACAAAACAGAAAATCAAGAAGGGCGGTATCACCAAGAAATCATCCCGCGCCTGGATTGAGCGTCAATTAAACGATCCATATGTGCGCCGCGCGCAAGAAGCGGGATGGCGCGCACGCGCCGCCTTTAAGCTTATTGAGATTGATGAGCGATTTGGCTTGTTGAAAAAGGGCGCGCGCATTGTTGATCTCGGGTGCGCGCCAGGTAGCTGGACGCAGGTGGCGATTTCTAAAGGAGCGGCCGCTGTTGTTGGCATTGATTTGCTGACGGTTGAGCCAATTGCCGAGGCGCATCTTATCCAGGGAGATGTGAATGACCCTGTGGCCATGGAAGAAATGATGGGGCATCTCAATGGGCGGCCTACGCTGGTTTTGTCAGATATGGCAGCCGCTACAACCGGACATAAACAGACAGACCACCTTCGCACGGTGCAGCTTGCTGAGATGGCGGCGCATTTTGCTGTAGAAAACCTGGAACAGGGGGGAAGTTTCTGCACCAAAATTTTCCAAGGGGGAGCCCAAGGCGACTTAAAAACACTTCTCGATGAGAACTTCAGTGAGGTGAGGTATTGGAAACCGCCAGCCAGCCGTTCGGGTAGCCCTGAAATGTTTGCAATTGCCAAAGGCTTTGCGAAATAGGGCTTCCCATTCCTGCGTGACTCCCTTATTAGGCCAAAAAGGGAGTTGAACCCATGAAAATTCGCCAAGCTATTACATTTGATGATGTGTTGCTGGAGCCAGGTCCGTCACAGGTACTGCCTGCGAACGTCGACGTAAAAACGCGCCTAACAAAAGAAATCAGCCTGAACGCGCCGATTGTATCCGCTGCGATGGATACAGTGACGGAATCGCCAATGGCTATCGCCGTTGCCCAGATTGGCGGCATAGGCGTCATTCACAAAAATATGACCATTGAAGAGCAAAGCCTTCAGGTGCACCGCGTCAAGAAATTTGAAAGCGGCGTAGTGGCTGATCCTGTGACTTTGACCCCAGACGCCACATTGGAAGACGTAAAACGTATTAAAGATGAGTACGGATTTTCCGGAATTCCAGTTGTCGAGCCTTCCAAAGCTGGCGGAGGTCGTGTCGTTGGTATCATCACAAACCGGGATGTCCGCTTTGCAGATAACCTCACACAACCTGTGTCAGAACTGATGACAAAGAAACTGGTGACCGTCCGTGAAGGCGTCAGCCAGGAAGAAGCGCGGCGCTTGCTGCATCAACACCGCATCGAACGCCTTATTGTTGTGGATGAGAAAGATCATTGTGTTGGTCTTCTGACCGTCAAAGACATGGAAAAGGCGGCTTCAAACCCAAACGCTGCCAAAGATGGACAAGGGCGTTTGTTGGTTGGAGCGGCGACTGGTGTCGGCGCAGATGGCGAAGAACGCGCACGCGCGCTGATCGACGCTGGCGTGGATGTGATTGTAGTGGACACAGCCCATGGCCATTCTGCTGGTGTGCTTAAAGCGGTTGAAGCTGTGAAGAAGATGTCCAACCGAGTGCAGGTGATTGCGGGTAACATCGCGACACATGATGGCGCGAAGGCTTTGATTGATGCTGGCGCGGATGCTGTAAAAGTTGGTATCGGTCCCGGTTCAATCTGTACGACACGTATTGTTGCTGGTGTTGGTGTGCCTCAGTTGACGGCGGTTTCGGACGCTGCTGAAGCCGCACATGCAGCTGGTGTTCCTGTCATTGCAGACGGTGGTGTGAAGTTTTCGGGTGACTTTGCAAAAGCGCTGGCTGCTGGCGGCGATTGCGTCATGCTGGGCGGTATGCTGGCTGGTACGGATGAAGCGCCCGGCGAAGTGTTTCTTTTCCAGGGAAGGTCATACAAATCCTATCGCGGGATGGGGTCGCTTGGTGCGATGGGACGCGGGTCTGCGGACCGTTATTTCCAGGGTGAAGTTAAGGATTCTCTTAAGCTGGTGCCAGAGGGGATTGAGGGACAGGTACCATACAAAGGGGCTGTTTCGACAATACTTCACCAGGTTGTCGGCGGCCTGCGCGCTGCAATGGGGTATGTGGGCGCCGCAAGCATGGAAGAGCTGCACTCAAAAGCGCGTTTCATCCAAATCACAGGTGCCGGGCTTCGTGAAAGCCATGTGCACGATGTTAAGATGACCCGTGAGGCGCCCAACTATTCGCTGCCGACAAGCTAAAGACGTGCGCTGCCGAATAAAGCGGCAATCTGCAACGAATAAGCCACAGTATGACCAAAAACGCAGCTGTGTTTGTGAATGCGTAATTGTGCGTTGAAACCTGGCAGCCTTTGCTTGATTTGTTTTGAAATAAAATGGTTTAACGTCAGCCAGACTTTGGACGATGAAGACCAGAAAACAATATAGGGGTGTTGCGGGGCGCATGACTTTGTTTATCGCACATGGTGATTCAGATCGGAAAGCCGCTGAGTCCTTGGGACGTTTCCTTAAGAAGAGAACGCAGGCCATTCAAATAACGGATGATGCAAATGTCGCCCAACGGGCATCCGGCAGAGATCAACTCGTTATTTTGTGGTCAAAAGGACTGAGTAATTCAACCAAAGGTTTAGCCTTTGCGCGACTGGTGGAGCAAAACGGACAACGGGCAAACCTTGTCGTGGTTGATCTGGATGGAACATTTGAGGCTGAAGATGATAATTCATCTCCGGTGGTTGACGCTCGCTCGGCGGGGCTGCGCGAGAGTCGTAGTTGGCGTGAAGTTTCCCGTCTTGTGAATGGCGGTCTTTCTGTTGGCGATCTGGAAATTGTGACTAGTTTTTCAGGGGTGCCGGGCTCAAATTCTGCTGTGCTTAAGAAACCTGTGGCGACAGCTGCGCCTCAGTTTGATGTGACGCCGGTTGGTCTTGATGAGCTTGATGCAGTGCCAGAGCCGGTTGCTGTGGAGGTCGTAAGTCGTGATACTGACGCGAGCATTGATGAAGAATTGTTTGATGCGATGCCTGCAAGCGTGGCCACATCCGACGTAGACGAATCCATCGACGAGAAAGCGCCACCAGCAAAGCATCGTACGCAATATTTGGTCAGTTATATTGTTTTGATAGCTCTAATTGCGGTGATGGCTGGCACATTTTTGTTTATTGGGCCAGATCTTCCTTTTTAATGAGGCTGACCGTGATCGGGATATGTGGCAATTCATGTGAATGGCCATATCTCACCATTCAGAACAGAACGTCTTTTCACGGTATGGAGAAGCATGCTTTCGTGCCCAGCATGTCGAGCAGGCAATCGAAAATACCGTTTGGGCTTGTTTGAAGCGTTCGGGCTCGGATGGTCGCGTGCAGAGAGATAAGCTTGAAGGTGAAAGCTTGGGAGCTGTGTTTCGCCGCGTTGAGACCGTTTTCAAAGAGATCGATCCAGTATGGGCAGGTAATATTCGCGTGTTCGTCCGATTTCGAAATTACATCAGTCACGCATTCTTTGTTGATTTTGCCGCCTTTGAAACAAATGAAAAACTAGCCTCTCAGGCGTTGATTGTTTTAAGCGAATTTGAGAAAGCATGCGCGGTAGCGTCTTATCATCTCCGCTTGATAAGTGACGAACTTGGGTTGGTCAGCGCTGCACGCTTCACCAGAGATGCTGAAGATCAACTGGCGCGCGCCAATGGCGTGACCTCGGATGCAGTATTAAAGTTCAAAAGGCCCAAATTTAATGCGTGACGGCGGAAAAATAGATGCGGCGATCCGCGTATTGGATGATGTCCTGACACGTCATCAACCGGTCAAATCAGCAGTGAAAGACTGGGGTAAACGCGCCCGCTATGCCGGGTCACGTGACAGGGCTTGGGTGTCAGGGCTTGTGCTGGATTCTCTGCGAAAGAAACTCTCGCTTGCTCACGCTATGGGCGAAGATACGCCGCGCGCGCTTGTGCTGGGCGCATTAGCGCATGTCTGGCGGTGGGACATTATGCGGATCGACTCAGCTTTCGACGAAGAGCATGCTCCTTCTGCATTGACGCTGGATGAACGCGAAAAACTCGTCATGGCGCCAGATCCGACAGCGCCACGTCATGTGCAGGGAGACTACCCCGAGTGGATGACACCCATGCTAGAGCGTGTATTTGGCGAGAATGATGTCATTGAGACACAAGCGATGGCTGTGCGCGCGCCTGTCGATTTAAGAGTGAATACTCTCAAAGCAGATCCCGAAAAAGCTGATAAAGCGCTACGCACTGTTGGCGCAAAGCCCTCAAAGCTACTTAAAAATGGTTTTCGAGTGGATGCGCCTGACCCGACCCAGAGAGCAGGTTCTGTTGAGAGCATCCCCGCATATTCTAAAGGCTGGGTGGAAGTGCAGGACCTAGGCAGTCAGATTGCGGCAGCAGCTGCCAACGCGCAACCCGGCGAGCAGGTTTTGGACTACTGCGCTGGCGGAGGCGGGAAATCCCTGGCGCTTGCTGCAGCCATGGAAAACAAAGGCCAGATTTACGCATATGACATAGATGGTCGCCGCCTGTCAGCAATCATTCCAAGGCTAAAGCGGGCCGGTGCGCGCAATATTCAACTGCGTCACCCCCAGGAAGATCTGGGACTAGATGATCTACAACATGCGATGGATCTCGTCATCATCGACGCTCCTTGCACAGGTGTTGGCACATGGCGCAGACGTCCAGATGCAAAATGGCGCTTGTCAGAAAAAAACCTGCTGATGCGCCGTGAGCAGCAAACTGAAATCCTGCACACCGCGTGTAATTTCGTAAAACCAGGCGGACGTCTTCTTTACATTACCTGTTCCTTCCTAATGGAAGAAAACGAAGACCAGGTTTCTGCTTTCCTGTCAGACAGGAAGGATTTTGAAGCTGAAGACGCAGCGCAAAGCGCGTGTGCGTCCGGATTGTTGACAGAGCAGGGCGATGCTCTTGTTACAAAGTGTAAGGGCCTGAATGGGACAGTTCGTTTAACGCCGCACTTGGCTGAAACGGATGGCTTTTTCATGGCGTTGCTGCGCCGAAAAACAGAAACAGACTAAAGTCATTTATACTGACGGCTTGCGTGGTTTTCGCTATCATCACTGGCGGGTGAGTAACGAATTTATCTGATCGTCAGGGTGACATGAAATGGCTTCCATCGCGACTGAGATACCAGCACAGAACGCGCCCTTGCCTGACCGTATATTGCTTCGTCACGGTTGGATCTCAGGGATCGCGATGACTTTGTTATGTGTGTTTCTCGCTTGCAGTGCTTTGTGGATGCTCACTGAAGGGCGTGGGGTAATTGCTGCGGGCGCCTTTTTGGCCAGCCTGCCAGCCCTTTGGCTTGGTTATCAGCAGCTTCGTTCTGGCGGCAGTTATATTTTGCTTGAAATCGATGGCTTTACGCGCGGCGTTTATGGCGACATTGACAGCTGGTCATGGAAGGACGTTTCCAGCTTTCGTGCTGACACATACAAAGGAAAAACGGGTGTTTGGTGCCGTCAGGTAGATGGTGAAACAGGTGATGACATCTTTATTGAAACTGGCACGAGAAACGCTAACGACATGGCGGAACTACTCAACCGGTTTCGCCAACGTGCAATGGGCGAGCGTCTCGCGTTGTAATGGAAAATCGGCTTTCGTTTTGATGTGATGCTGTTAGCTTTGTTCCTGCGTTAGTCGATGAAACAGACAAACCAGAGTTGCCACCATGCGGACAAGTAAGCTTTTCGGTCATATCGCAATTTTGTGGGTGTTGCTTGTAGCCATAGCGCCGACAGCTTTGGCGGATGCTGAAATCGAAGCTCTGTTGAACGATCCGCGTTGGAAAATGATAGAAAGCGAACACAACGTTCGGCTTTATCAGCGACCTGCGAACAATACAGACGTTCATGAGATTAAGGCCGTCTCAGTTGTTCCATATGCCCTTAAAAGCAAAATCAAAACGATGCTGGTTGAGCCGGACCTGTTTTGTGACTGGGTGCACGATTGCATGTCTTCTGAGCAGATACCTACGCCGTTCGGATACGCTTTCGCTTATCGGATGGTGTTAGATGCGCCATTTCCTTATACTGACCGGGAAACAGTCAACAAAGTTCAGATCTTTGAAGAGGCTGGCGAACGCGATTGCATCTATTTTGTTGGTCAGTATTTTGACATGGGTTTGCCGGAGAAAAGAAATCCAAGACGCTTAAAAGTGTCTGATGGAACTTGGCGGCTAGTTCGGCTGGATGACGATAATGTCGAAATCACACTGTATTTTGCTGTTGATCTGGGAGGTGGAGTACCGGATTGGGGGGCAGAACGGTTTTTAAAAAAGATTTCTGCGCGAACTGTCTCTAACCTGATGAAAAATGCGGCGAATGACAACGACTGACCTTTCCTGAGATTGGCAATTTCAAAGAGTCGCGCTAAAGGCTCGACATGACAGACCTACACGACTCATCTCATGAAAAAGCGCTGATCATCGACTTTGGCAGTCAGGTGACACAGTTGATTGCACGTCGCCTGCGTGAAAGCGGCGTATACTGTGAAATACACCCCTACAATAAGGCGGATGCAGCTTTTATTCGATCATATGATCCAAAGGCGATCATCCTTTCTGGTGGTCCTTCTTCGGTCACATGGGATAATGCGCCACGAGCCGATGACCATGTTTTTGAAGCAGGAGTTCCTGTCCTTGGAATTTGCTATGGCCAACAGACCATGGTGCAGCAGCTTGGTGGGCGTGTTGAAAGTGGTGAAAGTCGAGAATTTGGTCGCGCGTTTATAACCCCGGTGGCAGGATCTGAGTTGTTTGCTGGGCTGTTTGATGAGACGGATACTGATCCAAAAGCATCCGGCAATGAGCAGGTATGGATGAGCCATGGTGACCATGTAGCTGAGATCGCGCCGGGCTTCGGGGTGATTGCTAAATCACCTGGTGCGCCTTATGCGATCATCGCTGATCCTGAGCGCCGATTTTATGGGACACAATTCCACCCGGAAGTCGTGCATACGTTGAAAGGCGCGCAGCTTTTAAAAAACTTCACGCACGATATCGCCGGTATGAAAGGCGATTGGACGATGGCGGCTTTCCGCGATGAGGCTGTGAAGGCTATTCGCGAACAGGTCGGCAGCGGCCGTGTCATTTGCGGGCTTTCCGGCGGAGTGGATTCTTCAGTTGCGGCTGTCCTGATCCATGAAGCGATCGGCGAACAGCTGACATGTGTGTTTGTGGACACCGGATTGATGCGCAAAGGCGAGGCGGACGAAGTCGTCACCTTGTTCCGTGATCATTACAATATTCCGTTGGTGCACGTTGATGCAGGCGACACATTTCTAAGCGGTCTGGAAGGTGTTTCTGACCCGGAAAAGAAGCGCAAATTCATTGGCGGTGCGTTTATCGACATTTTTGAAGCCGAAGCAAACAAAGTTGGCGGCGCCGACTTTCTAGCTCAAGGCACGCTTTATCCAGATGTAATTGAAAGCGTTAGCTTTGATGGTGGCCCATCTGTCACGATCAAGTCGCACCATAATGTTGGCGGACTACCAGCGCGTATGAAAATGAAGCTGGTTGAGCCTCTTCGAGAATTATTTAAAGACGAGGTGCGCGCTCTTGGGCGCGAACTCGGTTTGCCTGAAGCTTTTGTGGGGCGCCATCCTTTCCCGGGGCCTGGGCTTGCGATCCGCATTCCTGGCGAGGTCTCTCCTGATAAGGTCAAAATTCTACAGGAAGCCGATGCGATCTATCTCGATGAGATCCGTAAAGCAGGTCTTTATGATGAGATCTGGCAGGCTTTTGCCGTTCTCCTGCCGGTGCAGACGGTTGGTGTCATGGGGGACGAGCGCACATATGACAATGTGCTTGCGCTGCGCGCTGTGACGTCCACTGATGGCATGACGGCGGATTATTACCCTTATCCACATGACTTCCTTGGCCGCTGCGCCACACGCATTATCAATGAAGTGAAGGGTGTTAACCGCGTGGTTTATGATATCACATCCAAACCTCCCGGCACGATTGAGTGGGAATGATTGCAGGTCTTGCGGAGACTGTCGAAATCTATCAAAAATCACAATAAAAACAAGTTGTAGACCCTGATTGTCACTCAGGGTCTATCGCCGTCTGTCGCGGGCCAGCGGAACAATCTGACGGTACTGCCCGACGGTATACAAATT
>CAYFFG010000003.1:36968-257093 GCA_964342355.1 uncultured Hyphomonadaceae bacterium | reverse complement strand
CTTGCGCCAAGGATCATGTGACAAAGATTACGCGAGGATGGCCGGTGTGGGATAAACTAATGGCAAAAGCCCTTACTTCGGGCGTTTTTCGTTCCGACATGATGGATAAGGGGCCTTAAAAAGCAGGAAAGGCAGGACATGATCCCGTGTTAAAGGCGCTAAGGTGAGGTGTGCGGGATTGTCAGCGCTGACCCAGGCGATTTTGGCAATTTCTGACTGGGCGACGGGTGGTGATGTGAGGCTGGCGAAGAAAAGGTCAGCCTCCACCCAATGATCCGGTTCATTTGCCGCAGGAGAGATAAACCGACCGGCATGTCTGATGCTGTCTGGCGCCAGTTCGCATCCCAGTTCTTCGTAGATTTCGCGTTTGAGCGTGGCTATGGCGTCTTCGCCCGGGGCTGGCTTGCCGCCCGGCTGCATGAAGGCGCTGGAACCCTGCTTGCGAACAAGCAGGGTTTGGCCGCTGGCGTTGACGATAATGCCAGCGACGACTTTGATGGAATTTTCGCGTGGGTAAGTGGCAGCCATGTGTTTCACTTACCTGGATTCGCTAGACATAAAGCAGGGGTTACGCGCCGCCTGACACTTGCGCGATCTGCCTGTTGGTTGTGAAAGCAAAGACTGGAACTAAAATTCAGATTTAGAACTAACTCACTCGCCGTTCAGCAAATCCTGTATGCGGCCAAACATTGTGTGGACGGCGGTCATGGCGCTGGCCGCGACTTCCTTTTCCGGACCTGGTTGTGCCTTGCAATACCGTTTCATAGCGATCTCCAGCACGTTTTTATAAAACAGAACGGAGGTCTCTTTGGGTTCGCCTTCTTCGATGGCGTAAATGGCCGCCAGATACGCTAAAGCACTCTCAAGCGCAGCCACGCGGCCGGCCAATGCATAATCCCTCTAAAGGGGAATAATCAGTCAGGATTCTCGTTAAAGGGGAATCGTAATGTGTCCTTTAGGTTGTGAGGACGCGTGTAACTACCCCACACATCCCTTGCTGAGGCGGATCCAGAGGGCGCCGCCGGCGCGGCGTAGGGAGCGGGGTTTGTCGATGTGGCAGGTTTTAACTGCTGTCGGGTCTTTTTGCGGGTCGAAAATGGCATTGAGATAAACCGCTAATCGCACGCCGCCTTGAGACAGGCGCAAACGCACATTGTCACGATGGGCGTAGAAATATTGCCATTTGAGTTCTGGAAGGGAACCATCAGTGGTCGACTCGGGATAGACCGTGTCGCGCAGGGCGGTGCTTTCACCAATCCAGACATGCGGGTCAGGCGTAGACCAGTCTGCCGCCAACTCGGGCGTGATCGCGCGCGCCAGCCAGTGCGCAAGTTCTGTATAGGATAGCTGTTCTTCATCCACCATGCCATTGTCCCAGGCGTCGTGCAGATTGGTTTCCACATCGAAAAATTTGACAGCCACATCATTGCCGCCGCGGTCTGTGCCATTGCCTGTGTGAAGCGGCTGGTGCAGATCGCCAACAATGTGGACGATAAAACGCAGGGCAAGTTGCTTGTCTTCGACCGAGGCGGTGTCGCTGAGCAGTGTTGCGCGGAAAGTCTCAAGCGCTGTCATCGCGTCGCCATAAGCCGGGATGTCCGTTTCTGCGTAAGTCTCACCTTCGGGCACGGTGAAGAAATGATAGGCCCAGGCCTCTTTTTGCCAGAATTCGTCCGGTGAGGACCGCATGAAATCAGCCCAGTTGGAAGCCTGCGCCAAATCCTCAACGCCCATAATCTCTGCAATAGCGGCGCGCGTTTTGGGGGTGAGATAGTCTTCGGCAATCTCGCCAACGACGCGGTGACCGGTTTTACCCCATGCGCTGGCGCTCGGCGTCAGCGGGAGCGCAAGGATTGCAAAGCTCGCCAGCCAGGTGGCGAGTGATTTGATATAGCGGCGCATGAGGTCCCCTTATGCTGTTCATGCGAATAGATGAATCAGGGACCAGTATAGGCGGTTTAGTAAAGCTCGTCGCGGGCGTTTTTCTCTAATGCGGCGTCGACCTGTTCGGTTGGCGCATCCAGCTTCATCTGGTCGCGGTAAACCTGTCCGGCTGAGGGGAATTGCGTGCGATCCGCATAGTGGTCTGGTTGCCAGAGACCGGCGCGCTTAATCGCTTTAGGGCAGTGCAGATAAGCCTCTTTGATGTCGATCACGAGGACAGAACGCGGGGGTTTTCCTTCAAAGACAAACCGCGCCATGAGCTCTGGTTCTGTCGTGGAGCGCGCAACGCCATTAATGCGCACACAGTCTTCAAATCCTGGAATGAAGAATAACAGGCCCACGCCCGGGTTTTCAGTGAGGTTTGACAGGCTGTCGAGGCGGTTGTTTCCGGGACGGTCGGGCATGGCGAGCGTTGTCTCGTTGATCACATGCACAAAGCCTGGCTCACCGCCGCGCGGAGACACATCGCACAAGCCGTCCTTTCCGACCGTGCCCATGCAGAGAAAAGGGGATAATTCGATAAAGCGACGGAAATGATCGTCAATGCGGGCGATGTCTTTTGCGACAGCGCCGCCGGCTGGTTTTTTGTAAACCGTGCGCAGATCGTCTTGTGATTTCAAGTCGCTCATGAATGTCCCTCCCATTTTAGGATCAGGCTAGTACAAAAAGTGAACAATCGCAACTAGGTTTTCAGTCTCCCATAATCGCGGTTGAAAAATGTATCATGATAAATATATTGGCGTAACGAACCTATAAAAGAGGGAGTTGATATGCGCGATCTTGATCGACGTCAGGCGATTGCAACAGGCGCAGCCGGTGTTGCATTTGGCGTATTGAGTCCTGCTCATGCTGACCAATTGGAGGAAAAAGTCATGCTTACGCCAATCAACCCGCAAGGCGCGCAGATACCCGGAATTTCGCAGGGCATGGCGGTGGAGGGCGGCAAGCTCGTTTTCCTGTCAGGTCACGTGCCTTTGCGCGCAGATGGCAGTGTGGCGGGATCTGACGTTGCAACCCAATTAAGGCAGGTTTTGGAGAATATGCAGGCCACTCTTAAAGCGGCGGGCGGAGATTTTTCCAATGTGGCGCGGATCACGCTTTATGTGCGCGATTATGATGTGGCTGAGTTGGCGGTCATTCGTGAGGTGCGCGATGCGTTTATCAATCAAGACAAGCCGCCTGCAAGCGCATTGATCGGTGTCGCTGATCTCTTTCATCCTGACGTCCGCGTTGAAGCGGACGCCGTCGCGGTAATTTAGTCAGCGTTTAACACCAGGCGACCCAGGCAGGACAGGGAGACCCTGCGCGCGCTTCAAGTCAATTCAGCTCATCTCTGCTTTCACCGCCGCGACAACTGTGTCGACGGCTTCGTTCATTTTGGCTTCGTCTAACGCTTCGGCCATCACGCGGATTAAAGGCTCGGTGCCGGATTTGCGCACGACCAGACGGCCAGCGTCGCCCAGCATGGCTTCGACATCTTTCATGACGGCTTTGACCTTGGCTTTTTCCAGCGGGTTCTTGCCCGTAAAGCGCACATTATCGAGGCGTTGCGGGGCGGGGGTGAAGACCTGGGCGACCTCAGAGACGGGCTTTCCGGTTTCGCCCACAACGGAGAGAACCTGTAGGGCGGCGATAAGACCGTCGCCCGTGGTGGCAAAGTCAGTCATGACGATGTGGCCTGACTGCTCGCCGCCAAGGTTGACGCCGGTTTCGCGCATGTCCTGTACCACATAGCGGTCGCCAACTTTGGTGCGACGTAACTCGATGTCGATAGATTTTAAGAAGGTCTCAAGGCCGAGGTTGGACATGACGGTGGCTGTCACAGCCGGTTTGGCGAGGCGTCCGCGTTCTTTCCATGAGCGCGCGATAACAGCCATGACCTGATCGCCATCAATGACTTGTCCTTTTTCATCGCAGAGGACCACGCGGTCAGCATCGCCATCAAGCGCAATACCAATGTCTGCGCGGTATTTTAAAACAGCATCACAAAGGGCGCGGGTGTCAGTTGAGCCGCATTCTTCGTTGATGTTGAAACCATTTGGCGAGACGCCAAGAGAAATAACTTCAGCCCCGAGTTCATAAAGGACTTTTGGCGCGACTTTGTATGCTGCGCCGTTGGCGCAATCGACGACGATGCGCAGATTGTCCAGGCGCTGTCGGCGGGGGAAGGTCGCTTTGACGATCTCAACATAGCGCGCCTGAGCATCGTCCACGCGGGTGGCGCGGCCAAGCTGAGCGGATTTGGCAAGGTTGGCGTCCATTGGACGCTCCATCATCGCTTCGATTTCCAGTTCGGTTTCATCCGACAGTTTGTGACCGTCCGGACCAAAGAGTTTAATGCCATTATCCGCATACGGATTGTGTGAGGCGGAGATCATCACGCCCAGGTCGGCGCGAAGGGACCGGGTGAGCATAGCGACGCCGGGAGTTGGAAGCGGGCCAAACAAAATGACGTCCATGCCAACTGCCGTGAAGCCCGCAGCAAGAGCAGGCTCGATCATGTAACCGGACAGGCGTGTGTCCTTGCCGATGACGACCGAATGGCGGCGCGAAGCGTCCTGTTTGAAATAAGCGGCCGCCGCCATACCAAGTCGCATCACCACTTCAGGCGTCATCGGACCAGAATTAGCGGGGCCACGAATACCGTCTGTGCCGAAATATTTACGTGACATGTGGCTTACCTCTTGTCTGGGCGCTAATGGCTGTTTGCTTTCATCCGGGATAAGGTTTTGCGCTGCATCGCGCCTCTAAGCAAGGCGGCTGATAAGCGTTATTGCAAGCTTTGGGCTTTAATACTTGGCCGCGTCGGCTTAAGTGTTGACGCCTGCATGCTTTATTCCGATGTCTTGAGGGAGCGCCGTTTATGAAATCGCCAATCCACATGCCTGACCTAGCGATTGAAGTGACCGGCCTGAAAAAGACCTATCCAGCCCAAAAGAAAATGGCGGCAAAAGATGCGCTCAAGGGTGTGGATCTGGAAATTCCGCGTGGGTCTATCTTTGGTCTCTTAGGACCAAACGGCGCCGGCAAGTCCACCATGATCAACATCATCTCCGGTCTGGTGAACAAGACGGCTGGTCAGGTGAAGATCTGGGACATTGATATCGACAAGCATCCGCGTTCTGCGCGCGCGGCGCTGGGCGTTGTGCCGCAGGAAATCAATATGGACCCGTTTTTTACCCCGCGTGAAAGCCTGGAGTTGATGGCGGGTTTTTATGGCGTGCCTGTCAGCGAGCGCCGGTCGGATGAAATCCTGGAAGCGCTGGGGCTAGGCGACAAGAAGGACGCCTATGTGCGCCAATTGTCTGGCGGGATGAAGCGCCGATTGATGGTGGCCAAGGCTCTGGTGCATGCGCCGCCTGTGCTGATCCTGGATGAACCAACGGCTGGTGTGGACGTCGAATTGCGCCGCCAGCTATGGGACTATGTCAAAGAGCTGCATGCGCGCGGGACAACGATTGTTCTAACGACGCACTATCTGGAAGAAGCCCAGGAATTGTGTGACCGCATCGCGATTATCAACCATGGCGAAGTGGTCGCATGTGAGCCGACTGCTGAATTGTTACAACGCCTCGACCAGAAAACGCTGATCATTCACCCAGAAGACGAGATCAAAATGCTGCCGCAGGAATTGCGCGACCGCAAAGCCAAAGTGCGCGAGGATGGCGCGATTGTTGTGACTTATCATGCGAACAACACTCGGATTACGGATCTTCTGGAAATCTTCCGCGAAAGCGGCATCCGCGTACGTGACATCGCAACGGAAGAACCGGACTTAGAAGATGTCTTCGTGGCGATGACGACGAGCCAAACTTGATCATTGTGCTAATAGATCAGTTTTTCTAAAAATTCGAATGAGACCTGCCTTATAATGGCGGCGTTGTGGTTCATCCGCATAATCACTATTCCATGTCAGAGCATTCGCGGCGCATCTGTTGCACAAAGGCGCAACTTATCCGACGTGTTACATTTATGACTGGTTCTTGGTGAGTTAAGAACGAAGAAGGGCGATTTATCCATGTCCAAACTAGAAGGTGCGCGCTTAACCCACCTGCAAAGACTGGAAGCTGAAAGCATTCACATCATGCGCGAAGTGGCTGCAGAGGCTGAAAAGCCTGTGATGCTTTATTCCGTGGGTAAAGACTCTGCTGTCATGCTGCATCTTGCCAAAAAGGCGTTCTATCCGTCGCCGCCGCCATTTCCGTTGATGCATGTCGACACGACGTGGAAATTCAAGGCCATGTACGAGCTGCGCGAGAAAGCAGCTAAAGATGCTGGCATGGAGCTTTTGGTTTATCAAAACCCGGAAGCAAAAGAGAAGGGCATCAACCCGTTCGACCATGGATCTCTTCACACAGACATGTGGAAGACAGAGGGTCTTAAGCAAGCGCTGACCAAATATGGATTTGACGCAGCCTTTGGCGGCGCCCGCCGCGACGAGGAAAAGTCTCGCGCGAAAGAACGTATTTTCTCATTCCGGACGGCGAACCACCGTTGGGACCCGAAAAACCAGCGCCCTGAATTGTGGAAAACCTACAACATGCGTAAGGCCAAGGGTGAGAGCATCCGTGTCTTCCCGCTGTCTAACTGGACCGAGTTGGATATCTGGCAGTACATCCATTTGGAAAACATCGAGATTGTGCCGCTTTACTTCTCTGAGAAGCGTCCGACCGTTGAGCGCGATGGCTTGCTGTTGATGGTGGATGATGAACGCTTCCCGCTGAAAGATGGCGAAGAGCCTGTCATGCGGTCTATCCGTTTCCGGACGCTGGGCTGTTATCCGCTGACAGGCGCCGTTGAATCTGAGGCGGCGACTTTACCTGAGATCATTCAGGAAATGCTTCTGACAACGACGTCAGAGCGCCAAGGGCGCGCGATTGACCACGACCAATCTGCGTCGATGGAGAAGAAGAAACAGGAAGGGTATTTCTAAACATGACCCACGATACCCAAACAGATTCCAAAGCCTATCAGGCCGAAGCGCTGATCGCTGAGGACATTGACGCATACCTCGTCAAACACCAGCACAAATCCATGCTGCGTTTTATCACATGTGGTTCCGTGGATGACGGGAAATCCACGCTGATCGGGCGGTTGCTGTATGACTCCAAGATGATCTTTGAAGATCAGCTGGCCAGTCTGGAGAAAGACTCCAAATCCGTCGGCACGCAAGGACAGGAAATCGACTTTGCCTTGCTGGTGGACGGTCTTGCGGCTGAACGCGAACAGGGCATCACGATTGACGTCGCCTATCGTTTCTTTGCGACTGAAAAGCGCAAGTTCATTGTCGCGGACACGCCTGGCCACGAACAATACACCCGCAATATGGTGACCGGCGCCTCGACCGCTGATCTGGCTGTTATTCTGATTGATGCGCGTCAGGGCGTGCTCACCCAGACCAAGCGCCACTCTTACCTTGTGAACCTTTTGGGCATCCGCAATGTGGTGCTGGCGGTCAACAAGATGGATCTGGTTGATTATAAGCAAGACTGGTTCGACGAGATTGTCGAAAACTACAAAGAGTTTGCTGATTCAATCGGCCTGGCGAACTTTACCGCAATCCCGATTTCCGGTCTGAAAGGCGACAACATCGTCACCAAGAGTGATGCGATGGATTGGTATGAGGGAGCGACCCTCATGCAGACGCTGGAAGAAGCGCCGGTAAATAATGCGCGCATGGCGGATCGTGAATTCCGGATGAGCGTTCAGTGGGTGAACCGTCCAAACCTGGACTTTCGTGGCTTCTCCGGTCTGGTGACATCCGGCTCAGTCAAGCCAGGCGATGCGATCCGCGTTCTGCCATCGGGCAAGACATCGACGGTCAAATCCATCGTCACAATGGATGGGGATTTGGAAGAGGCGGTTGCGGGGCAATCCGTGACGCTGACTTTCAATGATGAAATCGATTGTTCGCGTGGTGACATTATCAGTGCTTCAGATTCGCCTCTGGAAGTAGCTGATCAGTTTGAAGCGACGATCGTGTGGATGGCGGAAGAAGAAATGCTGGCAGGCCGCCCGTATCTTCTCAAAATCGGCGCAAACTCCGTGTCTGCGACAATTACAGAGCCAAAGTACGAAGTGAATGTGAACACGGCCGGCAAACTGCCGTCTAAAACACTGAAGCTGAACTCGATTGGTGTCTGTAACCTTGCAACATCCAAACCGATCCCGTTTGAGGCTTATGCTGACAACCCGGACATGGGCGGATTTATCCTGATCGACCGGATGACTAATGCGACGGTTGCGGCAGGCATGATCCACTTTGCGCTGCGTCGTTCGCAGAATATTCACTGGCAGGCGGTTGATATTGACCGTGAAGCGCATGCTGCGCAGAAAAACCAGACTGCGAAACTGTTGTGGTTCACCGGACTCTCTGGTTCCGGGAAATCAACTATCGCCAACCTGGTTGAGAAAAAGCTTTATGCAATGGGCAAGCATTCCTTCCTGCTGGATGGAGACAATGTGCGCCACGGCCTCAACAAAGACCTGGGCTTCACAGATGCTGATCGGGTGGAAAATATCCGCCGTGTCGGTGAGGTCGCCAAGTTGATGACGGATGCGGGTCTGGTTGTGCTGACGGCATTCATTTCGCCTTTCCGCGCCGAGCGCGAGATGGTGCGCGAGATGATCCCGGATGGTGATTTCATTGAAGTCTTCGTCGATACGCCGCTTGAAGTGGCGGAAGAGCGGGATGTGAAGGGGCTTTATAAAAAGGCGCGTTCCGGTCAGTTGAAGAACTTCACTGGTATCGACAGTCCTTATGAAGCGCCTGAAAACCCTGAAATCACGGTCAAGACGACCGAGATGACAGCTGAAGAAGCAGCAGAAGTGATCGTTGCTAAACTTTTGGCGACGTCATGACCCAGTTGAGCGATGCGGAACTTGCCGCTCAGATGGCGGTGGCGGCGGGCAAGATCCTCAAGGAAGTGCGCGTCTCATCGCTCATCACGGGCAAACCTTTGGGCAAAGCAGGGGATGTGACCGCGAATGCGTTCCTGATGCAGGCAATCGCAGCTCAGCGGCCCGATGACGGTGTGCTGTCTGAAGAGAGCGCTGATGATAAATCACGTCTGAATATGTCGCGCGTGTGGATTATCGACCCTGTTGATGGTACGCGCGAATATGGCGAGGAGCGGGCCGACTGGGCGGTGCATGTCGGCTTGGCGGTTGATGGTGTCGCAACTGTTGGCGCAGTGGCGTTACCGGGAATGGACATTGTTTTGCGATCTGATTGTCCGCCGGAGCTGAAATCGCTTAACAACCCGCCCAAAATGCTGGTTTCCCGCACGCGTCCTGCCGCAGAAGCTGTGGCGGTTGCTGAAAAGATTGGCGCAGACCTTCTGCCTATGGGGTCTGCTGGCGCAAAGGCGATGGCTGTCGTGCGTGGCGAAGCGGATATCTATCTGCACACAGGCGGTCAGTATGAGTGGGACAGTTGCGCGCCAGTGGCGGTAGCTGAAGCCGCAGGTCTGCACGTCACCCGCGTTGATGGGACGCCGATGCGCTATAATCAGGAAGACACCTATCTGCCTGACCTGTTGATTTGCCGCAAAGAATTGGCGGATGATGTGCGCGCTGCGATTGATAGTCTGGCCACCTGAGGCGTCAAATCCTGATGCGGTCACAATCGCGCCGTGTTTGTTGGTCTAATCGTAAAAAAACTAATTGGTCACACCTGTTGGCCGGTTGATCTGGCACGTGATGTGAATACCGATTTTACATATCGCGAGACTGTCAGAATTCGCCGTATAGGCGAGGGTTGTGCAGGTGCAGGTTTCGTGATGAAAGATCGAAATCTTGTCGTGATCAAGGAAGTAAAATATGCGCGTTGCAGTGATCGGAACCGGGTATGTGGGGCTAGTGTCAGGGGCCTGTTTTGCTGACTTTGGTCACACGGTCACATGTGTTGATAAAGACGCTTCCAAGATTGAGCGCCTAGAGAATGGCGAAATCCCAATTTTTGAGCCGGGACTGGAAGAACTGGTCGCCAAGAATGTGCGCGAAGAGCGTCTGTTTTTCTCTGTCGACGCTGCCGATGCGGTCAAAACAGCCGACGCTGTCTTTATCGCTGTTGGTACGCCATCTCGCCGGGGTGACGGCCATGCCGACCTGTCATTTGTTTACGCTGTGGCGGAAGAGATTGCTGACCTGATGGATGGTTTCACTGTCGTGGTCACAAAGTCGACTGTTCCGGTTGGTACGGGCGATGAAGTTGAGCGTATTATCCGTGAAAAACGTCCGGACGCTGAGTTTGCTGTTGTGTCAAACCCGGAATTCCTACGCGAAGGCGCAGCGATCAAAGACTTTAAGATTCCAGACCGTGTTGTAGTCGGTACTGATGATGAGCGCGCTCAGGAAGTGATGCGCGAACTTTATCGTCCGTTGTTCCTCAATGAGACACCAATCTTGTTTACGTCCCGCCGGACATCAGAATTGATCAAATACGCAGGTAATGCGTTCCTTGCAGTCAAGATCACATTCATCAATGAGATCGCAGACTTGTGTGAGAAGGTCGGCGCAGATGTTCAGAGTGTGGCGCGCGGTATTGGCCTGGATAACCGTATTGGGAAAAAGTTCCTGAATGCTGGTCCGGGTTATGGCGGATCATGCTTTCCAAAAGACACGCTGGCGCTGACGAAAACAGCTAATGACTATGAGAGCCCGGTTCGCATTGTCGACACGGTGATTGAAGTCAACGCGGCTCGTAAAAAAGCGATGGCCGGCAAGATTATCAATGCGATGGGCGGAGACGTGTCCGGCAAAACGATCGCAGTGCTTGGCTTGGCGTTTAAGCCAAACACCGACGACATGCGTGATGCGCCGTCATTGGACATTGTGCCGGCGCTTCAGGAAGCAGGCGCAACAGTTCGCGCATTCGACCCGGAAGCCATGAAAGAAGCGCAACACCTGTTGCAGGATGTGATGTATTGCGATGGTCCGTATCACGCTATTGAGGGCGCGGATGCGATGGTTATCCTGACAGAGTGGGACCAGTTCCGCGCATTGGACCTGACACGTGTGAAAGACACGCTGACGGCGCCAATCGTTGTCGACCTGCGCAATATTTATGGTCCGGATGACATGAAGAAGCGCGGCTTTGTATATGAGTGTGTCGGCCGTCCTGACAGTCAGCGCTAGGCCTGTTTCAAATTCACTTGTAGGGCGTAACGCAAGATTAAGCGTGTTCGCGTAAGCTGACGCTTATGAAAACTTTGCGTTACCTTCTCTTTGCCGCAACGGCAGCCTCCGCACTTGTGCTTTCCCCGGAAACCGCAAGCGCCGCATCTGTGTCCAAGGACATGGAAACAGCTGATCCGCTCGCAAAAAAGATAACCGGTTCAGAAGATTATGTGCCGATGTTTGGTATTCGGGCGTCGGTCTCGTTCGGGTTTACCGTATCTGGCGTGATCCAGGTTGACGCCGGCTTACATGTGGTGGACTCTAAGGTGCGCAAGCGTATTGACGCCATTCGACCACGTATCAATGACGCGCTGCGACGGGCTGTGACCAATTATGCGAACGGCCCATATCGTGACGGTCAGGTACCTAATCTTGATGTGCTGCGGGCGCGGATGCAACGCGCGATGGACAAACAGGTCGGCGCTGGCAACGCGCAAGTGATGCTGGCCTCTGTCATCATCATCTCACGCGAGTAGTCACCCTTTCAGGTCACTTCAGGAAGCGCGCGGCGACGTCATTAATGTGACGCGCCAGATCGATGTCTTTTTGTGTGATCCCGTTTGCGTCATGGGTCGTCAGTTGAATACTGACCTGATTGTAAACATTCGACCAATTCGGATGATGATCCATTGCTTCAGCTTTCAGGGCGACATGCGTCATGAAGGCAAAAGCGTCAGAGAATGTTGAGAATTTAAGCTGACGTTCGATCGCCTCATCCGAACCGGTTGCGGACCAATGGCTGACAAGCGCGACAGCTTTGTCTTTGCTAATCGTTTGGTTCACGGGCTCACCCTTTTGTTTAGCTTTAAAAACATGGAGCACCCCCCCCCATCAAGAGGGGTGCTTTGGGATTAAATTCGCCTGTGTGATCAAGCGTCAGTTTCAGACGGCATTTGAGCCTCTGGGATCATCACAGTGTCGATGACGTGGATGATACCATTTTCCGTGGCAATGTCAGTTTTTACCAGCTTCGCATCTGCGACCATGAGTGTCTGACCGGTTGCGTCAATGATGAGTGGTTTGCCAGCTAATGTCGGGCGCTCCACATCCTGTCCGGTGACTGTGTCAGATGTAATCTCGCCTGCCATGATGTGGTAAGACAGGATGTCCCGCAAGCGCGCTTTGTTTTCTGGCTTCAGCAATTCATCCAACGTGCCTTCCGGTAATGCTTCAAAGGCGGCGTCTGTTGGAGCAAATACTGTGTAAGGACCCTGTCCTTCAAGCGTTGCCTGCATATCCGCAGCTTCAAGCGCCTTCAGCAGCGTTCCGAATTCACCTTGCGCTTCAGCGACCTCAACGACAGTGCCAACCGCCTCAGGTTGCGGCGCTTTTGCGTTGGCTGAGGTGTCGTGCTCTATCGGGCCATTAATGTGGTCGCGAGCGTCTGAATATGTGGTTTTGTCAGCATCGTCCTGAACAGTGTCTTCCTGAGTGGTTTGAGGGTCATAGGCGACGGAGCTTGTTTCTGTAGAATTGTCTGAACATGCCGCCGGGATAAAAGCGGCAAGAGCGGCAACTGCGACTGACGTGGTTTTCCAATGTTTCATTGTTCTTTCCTTTCGCAATCAGTGTGGCTTGTGAGAGGGGAGGCAAGCCATGTGATGTTGTGGAAAGGAAACGGAAACCATTGGCGTATGGTTCCAGAACGTTCAGGTGTCAATTTTGTTAGAACTAAAAAACCCCGCACATTTTAAACGGCGGGGTTCTTGAAAAATATCTTTTAAATCAGTGCGTAAATTACTCGGCGGGTTCAGCTGGAACAGACTGCATACAGGCCGTCGGTTTGTCCATGAACGTGCCTTGCTCTACGCCCATAGCTGCAAGCAATGCGTCATCTTCTGACATGTCCGGATTGTCTGTTGTGAGGAGACGCGCGCCGACAAAGATCGAGTTAGCGCCAGCCAGGATACATAGCATCTGGCCTTCTTTTGTCATACCTTCACGGCCCGCGGAGAGACGGACCCAGCTCTTTGGAAACACGATACGCGCAGTCGCGATTGCGCGAACTAACTCAATCAGATCGAGCGGTTGCGTCGCCGTGTCGCCCAATGGTGTGCCCTTGATTGGGACCAGCATGTTGATCGGCACGCTTTCAGGGTGAGGGGTGAGCTGAGCCAGTTCATGCAGCAGGCCGATACGGTCCTGGCGGCCTTCGCCCATGCCAAGAATACCGCCAACACAAAGGTTCAGACCAGCGTTGCGGGCTTTGCCCAAAGTCTCAATCCGGTCCTCGTAAGTACGGGTCGTAACGACCTTTTCATAATACTCGCGCGAGGTGTCGAGGTTGTGGTTGTAATAGTCGAGACCGGCATCAGCGAGCGCTTCGGCCTGGCCATCTTCGAGCATGCCCAGGGTCACACACGTTTCCATGCCTTCTGCTTTGACGGCTTTGATCATGGAGCAGACTTTTGGCAGGTCGCGGTCTTTTAAAGAACGCCAAGCGGCGCCCATGCAGAAACGGTCAGCGCCATTGTCTTTCGCTTTTTTAGCTTCAGCAACGACAGCGTCGACATCCATCAGTTTGGAGGCGGGGAGGCCTGTGTCGAAATGTGCGGACTGTGAACAGTAACCACAGTTTTCCGCGCAGCCGCCGGTTTTGATGGAAAGAAGCTGGGATTTCTGCATGCGGCCTTCAGGCCAGTTTTCCTTGCGCACCTGTTGCGCCATGAGGATCAAGTCTGGCAAAGGCGCTTCGTAGATCGCCTTGATTTCGTCCCGCGTCCAATCCTGTCTTGGCTCAAGATTTGGCGTGCTCATGCATCAACTCCTGTTATTTTCGCAAGAGGCATAGCCGGTCCTGAGATCAGCCGCAATTGCAAGACAGGGGAGAATTTCATCCGTGTGGACGCGTTTTAACTTAAACAGCGGCAAATCTTCCTTCGCTAACCGGATTTGAAGAGTTTTCACGGATAGAGAGCTAGAGGTTGCTGTGCTGACGTGAGGTTTCTTGTTTTGACAAAATACGTGTTTGGCATGTGCGCGTGCGTTTTGATGATGACGGGTGTGGCTTCAGCGCAAAAAGGTCCTGTGGACCTCATGGGTGGGCCGCACATTGAGCCAAAGCCTGTTCCAAGTCCGGTTTATTCAGCGCCAGTTGTTCATGAGGATGAGTCTGAGCAACTCGAAGCGCCTCAAGCGAAACCTTCTTATGTTGAGGCGTTTGAACGCGCGAAAGTACTTGTGCAATCAGGCGGCGCGCCAGTCACATCATCGCCGGTTGGCGAGGTGGTTCGCAGGCTAAACGTTCCTGAGACAACAGTCACACCGCACCATTTCCAACGCCCAAAAGAATACTCTGTTCGCCGCAAACTGGAGTGGGGCTCAAAATCTGAGACGGGTCAGTAACAAGCCGCCCCGGTCAGGAAGCGGCTTGTTGTAGTCGTTATTCTGATTTTTCGGCCTGTTTCGGCTCAGCTTTGTCAGGATCGCCATTTGCTTTGTGCATTGCGATTACCACGCCTGAGAGCGCCAGGATCGCTATCAGGTTTGGAAACGCCATGGATGCGTTGGCAATATCGCCAAATCGCCAGAGCGCGTCTGTGTTGGTGACCATACAACCGGCAAAAACCACAATAACCCAAGCATAGCGGAAAGGGTGTGTCGCCCATTCGCCGATAAGGTAGGTCACGGCCTGTTCGCCATAATAAGACCAGCCGATAATGGTTGTGAATGCAAAGAAGAAGAGGGCGATTGGCACGATAAACACACCCAAGGGCAAAGCGGCTTGATAAGCGCGCGTGGTGACCGCAGCTGAGTTCGCATCTGTCTCCCAGGCGTGTTTGACAGGGGTCATCACTGCATCTGTTTGCGCTGTGATGTCCTTAAGACGACTGTCCGCCGCCTTGCGCGCATCAGGGGTTGCGTCTTCATTGTCCTTTGAGATGACGAGCGCTGCGTATCCTTTTTCGTTCACTGTCTCATAGACTTTCGGCCATGCTGCAGTGATCGCTTCGTCTGTGACAGCTCCGCCCGCTGCGCGACAGGCCATCAGCATGCTTTGGGCTTGGGCGCCGCGAGTGGCGATAATCTCATCACGGTTTGGCGCATAAGCGGTTGGGAAGAAGTCATCAATTGAGTAACTTTGTCCTTCTTCTGGATGAGCTGGTAATGTCATCTGCTCGTTATCCAAACAGGCGAGGGCTGCATGGTGCGACGGGCTTTTCATAAAGTCGCCCTGAACAGTCAGAATGACGAGCGCGGTCATCGTACAGATGACGATCGTGTCGATGAACACACCGATCATTGCAATTTCGCCCTGGAAAGTCGGGTTCTTGGTTTGCGCGGCCGCATGGGCGATGGGCGCTGAACCCTGACCTGCTTCATTGGAAAAGAGACCGCGTGCGATACCATATCGGACTGCCTGCATGACAGCGTACCCAGCAGCACCACCGACAGCCTGTTTCAAACCGAAAGCGTGGGCGAAAATTTCACCAAATGCGCCAGGCACCTTGTCGAAATTCACAACCAGGACGATGAAAGCGATCAACACATAAGTCGCGGCCATGACGGGCACGATTTTGCCGGCGACATTTCCGATGGATTTGATGCCGCCGATAATCACTGCAAAGACCAGCCCACCTAATACGATGCCAACAACCCAGTTTGGCAGCGCGTATCCGACTAAGCTTTGAGATGCTTCCTGCGCAGCTTCAGTAATTGAATTGGCCTGGATCATTGAGCCCGTGGCGACAGCGGAGAACAGCGTGCCGATACAAAACAGGATGGCGAGCCAGCCCCAGCCTTTCCCAAGACCTGTCTTGATGTAATACATCGGGCCGCCATTCACGCGCCCGTATTCATCCCATTCACGGTATTTGATCGCCAGAGAGGATTCTGAAAACGCGAGCGCCATGCCGAGCAAGGCCGTAATCCACATCCAGAAAATGGCGCCGGGCCCACCAGCGACAATCGCAGTGGCGACACCTGCAAGGTTACCTGTGCCCACCTGACCAGAGAGGGCCGTTGAGAGAGCTTGCCATGGTGTGATTGCGCCTTCTTCGCCTTGAGATTTTCTCCCCGCCCAGACTTCCTTCACTGCAGGTACGAAGCGTCGAATTGGTCGCCCGCCAAGGCGGAACATCATGTACAACCCGGTTCCTAAGAGAAAGACTGCGAGCACTCCCACCGGCAGTATGCGGGTGTCTCCCCAAGTTCCCCCCCAAACGAAACCGCTTATGTTATCGATAAGCGCGACGATGTTTTCCACGGATGCTTACTCCCCAGCGAACTAAAAATTTGGCGTATGCGAGCCGATAAGCGCTCAATGATCAATGGTCTAATTGCTGTGTCGGCAATAATTTTTTTGAATTAGCGTGGTTTTGCTGGTGCGTTCGTTCAATTTATTGCGATCTTGCGCAATCGCCCACTAATTACTCGCTGAATAGCGCAAAACTACTTGTGTGAATCGAATGTTCCGCGAAACGCCATGGCGCAGGGATTGCATTAACCTGAGCACACTAGATTTTGTTTCCGACGAGGCCTTCAAGTGGACGGATTCATGACAACCGAAGCCGATACCCGCACCGACGCAGTGCCTGAGACAGAAAATGTGGCGCAGACTGCAGGCATTTATGTGGGACCGGACTGCACGCATGTGGATGCGCGTAAACGCACAATGGCGCTGGAAGCTGCTGGTGTGTCACTGAAGGGTTTTTTCTTTCGACGTCGCGGTAAGAACAATACCAACTATCAGCCTGAGTGGGATAATGTCGAACTTGGTGAGACAAGCGACAACAATTATCTCAAGCGCATTCCAGCTCTGCTAAAAGGAGTTGGAATCCTTCTTAAGCATCGCGTCGATTTGCGCCGCGCTGATTTCATCATGGCGCGTAATTTCGATATGATGTTCATCGCTGTGCTGGCTAAGCTGTTGTCCGGCTCTAAGGCCAAAATGGTTTATGATGTGCCGGATATTCAGGCGTTTTTCTTTGGCGACAATCTGCGGGCGTATGTGTTTCGCTTTTTAGAGCGGTTATTGCTAAGCCAGACCTCGCTGTTGATGGTGACGTCTCCAGGATACATCACCGGGTATTTTGAATCACGCCAGAAGTTTAAGGGCGCCCATTATGTGTGGGAAAACAAGTTGCTGGCTGAGCAGATGGGCGACATCCCCGCGCCAGCGCAGCTCAATCGCAAGCGTAAAAAGAATGACCCGTGGATCATCTGCTGGCATGGCACACTACGCTGTGCTGACTCTATGCGTATTCTAGCTGAAACGGCTGAACGCCTGAAAGGCAAAGTTCACATTTACATGCGTGGAAAGCCGACGATCCACCCGGATCTCTTCCAGAAGGTGTTCAAGGACATCTCTAATGTAGAGTTTGGCGGAGAATATCAGACGCCGGATGATCTGGTTGAGATTTACGGCAAAGCGCATTTCAACTGGTGTATTGATTTCTTTGATTGCCGCGGGAATGCGCCATTATTGTTGCCGAACCGAGTTTATCAGGGTGGTTATCTGGGCGTTGTTCCGCTCACCGCTGGCGGTCAGGAAAGCGCGCGTTATGTGAAGGAACACGAGCTGGGCATTGTTCTGAAAAAGCCAATCGTTGAAAGTCTCGTGTCCTTTCTTAGCACTGTCACATGGGAAGATTATGTTGCATTGCGCGCTAAAAATTACGCCAAACGCGACGAATTGTTTATCGAAACCGCAGATGATGTGCGTTCCATGCTGATGGCGATTAAAAGTAGTTGACTTGAAGGTGGTCGCGGGGGACCTCCAACAAGCAATTGAAGGGGACAATCATGACACGACTATTGGTGACGGGTGGGGCAGGCTATGTTGGCGCGCACTGTTGCAAGCTTTTTGCTCAGGCAGGTTGGGACGTTGTGGTATTCGACAATCTGTCGACAGGCTGGCGCGATTTCGTTCAGTGGGGTGAGCTGATAGAAGGCGATTTGTTGGACGAACAAGCCGTCGACAAGGCGATCGCTGACGTCAAACCAGATGCTGTCGCGCACTTTGCGGCGCTAAGTCTTGTCGCTCAGTCTGTGACGTCTCCAGAGCTTTATTATCGCAACAACGCCACAGGCACGCTGAACCTGATTGAAGCCATGACGCGTCATGGCGTAGGCAAATTTCTGTTCTCTTCAACATGCGCGACTTACGGCAAGCCTGTTCGTACGCCAATTGACGAAGATCACCCGCAAGCGCCGATTAATCCTTATGGCGCGTCTAAGCTGGTGGTTGAGATGTTGTTGCGGGATTATGCGGCGGCGCATGATTTTGAATATGTGGCGCTACGCTATTTCAACGCCGCAGGCGCTGATCGCGATGCGGATATTGGCGAACGACATGAGCCGGAAACCCACGTGATCCCGTTGGCGATCCGTGGCGCGCGCTCTGACGAATATACGTTCACGATTTTAGGCGATGACTTTGAAACGCGCGACGGCACATGTATCCGCGACTATATCCATGTGGAAGATTTGGCGGATGCTCACAAACGTTCAATCGAATATCTGATGAATGGCGGCAAGAGCAACGTCTTTAATCTGGGGACCGGTAACGGCACCACAGTAAAAGAGATTGCAGACGCCGTAGAACGCGTGTCGGGCAAACCGTTTAATCGGGTCATCGGACCGCGCCGGGCAGGAGATCCCGCAGCTCTGTTTGCTGATGCAAACCGTGCGAAAGACGTGCTGGGGTGGGTCCCGCAACATTCTGATATCGAAAACATCGTCAAAAGCGCTTGGGCCTGGCACGCAAAGGACGACCAGCGCGGTTAGTCTTCCTGTAAGAGCGGTTCGATACAGCCGATGATGTGATAGAGCGTGGACGCAGGTGCGTTTGCGGAGGTCACTTTGCCGTCGCCATCCACCTCGTCATGCCACAGACCATTCATCTGACCATTGACGGTGAGATAATTGTTTTTCACGCGCTCCAGCATCTCAAGTCCCTTGCGGCGCTCCTGAGGGCGTTTGTGCGAAAGTTTGAGGCGGATGTATTCCGTTTGTGGCCATGTGCGGCTGCGGATGTCTTCGATCGCATGACCGTCAGCTAGACAATGGTTCATGATGAGGCCTGTGTTGGGCGCAACGCCATAAGTGTCAGCAAAGGCTTCCATGACAAAGGACGTGATGGTCTTGCGACCTGTCAGCTCTTGATATTTGCGCAGGAGATAGGACCATTCCAGCAAGTGCCCGGGTTCGAGCAATTGGTATTTCGCCGCCGCTGTTGAAGGAAGTGGTGTTAAGTCCTCGTGGAAATATTCGCGCAACAAGCCATCAATGCAGAAGCGTTGTGTGAACAGGAGGAAGATTTCCTCTGCAAGGTCAGCCATCTGTTCGTCACCTGATAACTCCATCCAGTGCATTGCTGTTTCAAACAGATGCATGTGCGGATTTGCGCGACGCGGCACAGCGCCAGGCAGGCCTTCCATGAAGCCGATAATCGGGTGGCGCAGATTGTCCATGAGGAATTTACGTGTTTTCTCGGCTGCGTCCTTAACCCGTTTCTCGCCGGTGACTTTGTATGCCCATCCCAGGCCTAAAAGTGCGAACGCCTGGTCATAGGTATCGACACGATCATCCACACAGTCCCCATTACGCGCATAAAGATGGCCCCAACCGCCATCTTCGCGCCAGCAGTGCTTAAGCATAAAATCCAGCGGGCTTTCCAGAGCTGTCGCGCCTTGTTGCCATCCCAATTCATAAGCGTGGGCAAAAGCATAAACCTGTCGCGCCTGAACCCGGAAACGGCGTGTCATGTCAACGATTGGCTCACTATTCATGTCGAGCGCTTCATAAGCGCCGCCATATGAGCGGTCCAGACCTATATCTGTCCACAGCGGCAGGGCCTGGTTGAACAACCAGTTGCGCGCCCATCCGCGTTGGCGTGATTCAAAAGATGCTGATGCTGCGCCGTGTTGTAGGGCGGCTTCGTGACCGTCCCGTTCAAGGGATTGGTGAACCTTTTTGACGTCCTGCGCATGGTCGCTGGCGCACACCAAAAGCGCGTCAGGCGTGTCGATAATGGCGACATCGTTAAGACCGATGACGGCGACGACGCGCGCCGCGCCGGCCTGTACCAGGCAGTTTTTGGAATTGACGATACGGACGTCGCCTTTGAGGTTGTTGCCTTCTGCGTCCACTTCGCCCAATTCGCGCACGCTCGCCCAGGAACCGACATCGCTCCAGCCAAAATTTGCTGGCACGACAGCTGCTGAACGCGTGTGTTCCATGATGGCGTAGTCGATGGATTTTTTTGGAATGGCGCTGAACAGCAAAGGGTCATAATGCAGGTGGCTGCAGCCTTTTGGAGAGGTTTCAAGCCGGGCTGAATCGCATGCGGCGGTCAGCTTTTCAGTTATTTCCGGTTCAAACTTTGCCAGTTCGTTCAAATAATCTGATCCGCGTACAGCAAAAATACCGGCGTTCCAGACATAATCGCCGCTTTCAAGGTATTTCTTAGCTGTCTCCAGGTCAGGCTTTTCCTCAAAGCGCTCCACGGCATAGCCAGGCGCGCCCTCAAGTTTTGAGGCTGTGCGCTTGATGTATCCAAACCCGGTTTCCGGCTTGTCAGGCTGAATGCCGATTGTGCAGATATATCCGTTTGAGGCTGTCTCTGCGGCGTCAATTATGGACTGATGAAAAGCGCCGATGTCTTCGATATAGTGGTCAGCCGGGGCCAGGACGAGGACAGCTTCATCGCCAAAATTCTGACGCACCCAATGTGCGGCCACGCCTGCTGCGGCAGCTGTGTCGCGGCCCATGGGCTCTTGTAAAATCGCGCTGACACGCACCTTGTTTTCAAGGAGCTGGTTTTCAACTTCGCTGGCGTAGGCCTGGCTGCAGATAATAAGGGGTGGGGCGCTGTCGGGCAGGTTCGCCAAGCGTAAGGCGGTGTGTGTCAAAAGAGAGTGTTCGCCAAACAGGGTCTGCAACTGTTTTGGTTCATGTGATCGTGACAATGGCCAAAGCCGCGTGCCGCTGCCGCCACAAAGAATTGCAGGTACGATCCGTTTGCTCATCATGCGCCCCTTTTTTTACACGTACATATAGGCGCTATAAGCGCCGTAGCGAAAACGCGCCCATTTACGCTGTTTGACGCCCCGTCCCTGGACATCGGAATTAAGAGTACCGTTCTTGGCCGATTGAAATCAACACAAAAAGCTTACAGGGCGAAAAGCGAAAATTATCGAAGGTCAGGTGATTGTCTGTTTGTGCGCGCAAACCCGACTTTTTATAACCAGAAAGCAATTGACAAGCATGCGCGTGAGGCACTACTAACCGCCTTCTTATTTTTATCAGCTTAAAGCTGATTTCCGGGCGGTTAGCTCAGTGGTAGAGCACTACGTTGACATCGTAGGGGTCACAAGTTCGAACCTTGTACCGCCCACCATTCTCTTTCGAAACAATCCAGAATGAATGTTTGGCGTCAGTATCGCCAACATCCGTACCAACAATCAAACCGGATGACAGCAGGTTTAGATGGGGATGGAAAACTAAAGCGCCTATAACGCTTTACAAGATGTGGCTTTTGGGAAGGCGTCGTCGAGCATATTACTGCTGATTCAAATGTGGATGAGGCGCGTATCGAATTAAAAAAACGCGCGACCAGGGCCGCGCGTTTTCTGTTTGAAAGGTCGGGGCGTTCTTACTTGCGCCAGACAGATGCCAAAGCCGGGTCTTCCGGTTCGCCATCATATTTGCGGGTTTCCGCGCGGCTGACGACCATATGGTGGACTTCATCCGGACCGTCAGCAAGGCGGAGCGTACGTTGCTGCGCATACATGCGAGAGAGCGGGCTCCACTGGGACACACCGGTCGCGCCATGCATCTGGATCGCTTCGTCGATGATTTTACAAACGCGTTCCGGAACCATGGCCTTGATCATGGAAATCCAGATGCGGGCTTCTTTATTGCCGAGAACGTCCATGGCTTTTGCAGCTTTCAGAACCATCAGACGCATGGCTTCGATCTCGATGCGGGCGCGGGAGACTTTCTCCATATTGCCACCGAGCTTCAGAAGCGGCTGACCGAACGCATCACGGGAGAGACCGCGACGGATCATCAGGTCAAGCGCGCGCTCTGCAGCACCGAGGGAGCGCATGCAGTGGTGGATACGGCCTGGGCCAAGGCGGAGCTGAGAAATCTCAAAGCCGCGGCCTTCGCCAAGCAGCATGTTCTCTTTCGGTACGCGAACGTTTTCGAAGACGAGGTGCATGTGGCCGTGTGGCGCATCATAGTCACCAAAGACTTTCATGCCGTCGACAATCGTCACACCTGGGTGTGGCAGGGGCACGAGGATTTGCGACTGCTGTTTGTGAGACTCAGCGTCAGGGCTGGTTTTCACCATACAGATCATGATCCGGCAGCGCGGGTCGCCTGCGCCAGAGATATAAAATTTCTCGCCGTTGATGACCCACTCATCGCCATCAAGCTCAGCCGTCATGGAGACGTTACGCGCGTCGGATGAGGCCTTGTCAGGTTCACTCATCGCGAAAGCAGAGCGGATTTCACCGGCCAGAAGCGGCTTCAGCCATTTCTCTTTCTGCTCTGGCGTGCCAACGCGTTCCAGAACTTCCATATTGCCTGTGTCTGGCGCTGCGCAGTTCATGGACTCAGAAGCGAGCGGGTTTTTGCCCAGCTCTGCGGCAATGTAAGCGTAATCGAGGTTTTTGAGGCCTTCTCCGGTGTGCGCATCCGGTAGGAAGAAGTTCCAGAGACCTTGTTTCTTGGCTTCGTCCTTAGCGGCTTCCAGCGCTTCGAGCTGACCAGGCGCATAGCTCCACGGGTTGGTTTTGCCTTCGCCGAGGCGGTTGAATTCAACGCTCATCGGCTCAACGACTTCTGCGATGAAGCGCTTCACATGCTCGTAAAGTGGGCGGGCTGCTTCCGACATCCGAAGATCGTTCATCTCCGGGGAATGTGTATCCAATTGTGGTGTTGCTGGTGCTGTATCAGCCATTCTCGTCTCCCTCGAGGTTGTCCTATTTTGATTTCTCACTCTTCAATAAAGGACAAAACCGCGCTTGGGAATTCCAGAAATTGAGATTCGTGCTCATGACGTAACTGTATCCCGCTGGGAGAGGCCAAGATAGGTCGAATTGCATTGTTGCGAATGTGCTCAACATTGATGCCAACAAACAAATCGGATGCCAGCGGATACCAACAGACATCACCAGACGCTGAAACTATAGAATTCTGGATTTTGTTGCTATTTTTGTTAGATTTTTCGGATATGTGCGGACTGTGTCAAACAGTCAAATGGTGCCAGAAGAGGACTCGATCTGAAAGATTTAACTCAATTAAATCAGGATTCAGTGATTCTATTGGAAATTCGATGCCAACACAAAAGCCTTTTAGAGAGTTATGCTTACGTCCAGTAAGGGAGGTTAGGGGAGAGTACTTCGTCGCAAAACTCTCTGAATGTCAAAACGTTAGAGTGGCCTGCATATTCCGTAGTTTTGTTGGTCCTGTTTTGCCCTGTATATTTTAGACTTTCCGGAATTACGAGGTGAACACCAATTGAGGCCATGTCTTCTATAGCATTACCAGCGATGTTCTCATCAACAGTCGTTAGATAGAGGGTTCTGGCCCCTTTTTCCCTTTCTACCTGTTTCCACCTCTCTCTCAGAGTCGTTTTTGCGCTCAGTATCAGGCCAGTAGATGCATGTTCAGTCTTGCCGTCGATGAAAGCGAGAGAGGGAAGTATGAAGTCAGGCCGCTTTCTGGCTTCAATGATAACCTGTTTTTCAAACGGAATGGAGCCTCCTGACAGCATGGTTTCAATATGGTGTTCGTATGAATAACCAGCTCTCGACTTCCTTTGCTGACTAGCTGACAGCATAAGCGCGTCGATTCTTGGTAGCTCATCGATCAGTCTTCGGATTATATCTGCCGCATCCATTTTGACCGGATTATTACCTAGAACAATTCGTATCAGTTCAACTGAACGCTCACGACGTTGGTACTCACGAAACAGATCCCATTCTATTGTGCGGCTTATCTCCCGTAAGGCATCTCCTGGATTGGAAATACGAAATGGATCGATAGTTGTGATGTCATGAATTTCAAGAAATTTCCGTTGCGCTTTTTGTGCGAGCTGCACAGTTGTGGGCATCGTAGCGTTTTCAGTGGCAAAAATTTCAATTCTTCCTGCCATCCAAGCTTTAATGACCTGCTCGATGAAGTCCAACAGGTGGTCGTGTTCTGTTGATCGCACGTTAGCGGGTACGAATTCTTCAATCAGAAAATCTGCATCTAGGCCGAACAGGTCAGCAAGGAAAGAAGCCTCTTCGCTACCAGAGTCGATGGTAATGCACTCGTATTTGTATTTACTCTGTTCTATCAGGCGCCCCATCACAAGAAATGAAGCCGGGAGCAGTTCGGCGAACACTTCTTGTGGAAGGCAAGTGAAGTGCGTTTCCTGCCCTTTGCTGGTGTAGTGAATTAGGTGAGCATTCTTTTCTTCAGAAACCTGCGGCCACCACGTTTCAAAGTAGAGCTCATAAATAGCTGCCAGATTTGGGTTTCCACGATCCTTTTTCTTAAGAGCGGGAAAGAAGCCACCATCTCGTTGCTTATGTGGTATGTAGACGCCCGCTTGGTGCTTGTTTTCAGAGCGCGCCCAGTCTCTGTCATTGTTGGAAAATTTTTGACAAGAATTCGGTCCGATTTTTCGAAGAGCCCTTTCAGCAGATCTGCATCTTTATTCTGATCCTCAAAATCAAAAGTTGTCTGTTTGCTCATGTTGTCCCCTAATCTCAGCTTGTGCTTCAACTCCAGTAATCCAACCCGCGGTCCTTTCTAGAAGGTCACTGGTTTCAAGCCTAGTACGCCCTCTAAGGGCACATTCCCAGATTGTTAGAACCCTCCACCCTCCTTCCCGAAGCTGGCTTTTGACTGTTTCATCCCGCTTTGTGTTACCTTTTAGCTTTTCTGCCCAGAATTCCGTTCGGGTAGAAGGCAGTTTAAAAAGGTGACAATTATGGCGGTGCCAAAAGCACCCATGAACGAAGATGGCGGCACGGTAGCGCGGCAGGAAGAGGTCTGGTTTCCCCGGTAGAGAATTGCTGTGGAGCCGGTACCTGAACCCTAGCTTGTGTAGCCCTTTCCTGATCAACAGCTCTGGCCGAGTGTTCTTCCCACGAACAGCCGCCATGTTCCGACTTCTCGTTGCTCTATCATGAACGTCAGGCATACTTCAGTAATGGGATGTCTGCCTTGTGAGCAAGACTATTCAGGATATGCGGTCGCATGACCCGAGCCACTTCCCTGAACACTGGCACTGCAACTGAGTTTCCGAATTGTTTATATGCCTGCGTATCCGAGACCGGAATTTTAAAACTGTCTGGAAAGCCCATTAGTCTGGCGCATTCGCGAGGCGTCAAACGCCTTGGGTTTTCTCCCTCTCCGCGACGAATGAGAATTTCAGAACCATCCTTGTAATATCTGGCTGATAATGTGCGGCATGTATCGTCTGGCCCGACCAAACCAAAACCGAAACCATTTCCAGCCGCTTTGTGTTTTGCGGCATATCCTTGAAGATATGACCATAATTTGTTGGTTAGCGTGTATTTTCCATTCACCAGCGCCTTCTCTCCTAGCGTGTAATGACCTTCTTTCTCTTCTTCGCCATTCTCAGGATGAAGAACGTCACGCATTTTTATCTCGCCGATTGGAGGCAATTCCAACGCATCCCAAGAGAATGCAGATTGATCACGAAAACCGACCATCACAACTCTTTCGCGGTGCTGAGGCAGGAAGTGTTTGGCATTAATGACGCGAACATGCAGTTCATAACCAAGTTCTTCTTCCAGCGTTTTACGAATAACCTCGAACGTACGGCCTCTGTCATGGCTTTGTAAATTCTTCACGTTCTCAAGTAGAAATGCCGCTGGATTGTGCGCTTCGATAATCCGCGCGACATCAAAGAAGAGTGTTCCTTGCGTTTGGTCTTTAAAGCCATGCTCCCGCCCTAAAGCATTCTTTTTCGAAACACCGGCAATCGAAAATGGCTGACATGGAAAACCTGCAACAAGCACATCATGTGCAGGTATTTCATTCGCTGAAATTCGTGTGATGTCACCTGCGATTGGCCGATTATCACGATGATTGGCCTGATAGGTCTGTTGAGCAAACTTATCCCACTCCGAGGTGAAAACGCATCGCCCGCCAACGTCTTCAAATGCGGTTCTCAGGCCTCCGATACCCGCAAACAAGTCAATGAAAGAGAAGCCTGCAAAAGACGCGCTTTCCTCTCTTATACCAGCCAAATCACTCATACGATCCAGCACAGCTTTACGGGGTTTTACCTTGCCGCTTTCCCAGCGAAAAATCTGCCGCTCGGAATAGCCCAGTTGCGATGCTAGTTGCTCTACAGAATAGCCGGATTGAAGTCTGAGCTTCGTGAATTCTGTATGCATATCGAATCGTCCCAACTGGAATGCTTTCCGCCTTGGTGTCAGCATTCGTCCCGCCGGTCAAACAAATTTTCGTGTTTTGTTCTCGATAATAGTGTTGGTTTGAAAGTTGGTGAAATTTACATCAATCGGGCAAATTTTTGCATCAACGCGCGCTCCATGTTGATGACCGCTCGATAGTCTTGCTCTTCCAGCTTTCTATAAGTTCTCCAGTGCATGCCTTTGGGTTTGTTGGGGAAGAGGTGGGCAAAGCCAGGTTCGCCACCTAGTTTTTTGCGGGTGCGTTCAGCGCTGGAAAGGCCGGGAACGCGGATTGTTTCATACTGGCTTGGATAGGTGGCGTTGTAGCACTTGCGACACCGAAAACGGGCCCCGCCAATCAGGACACGGCAACGTGTTAGACAAGTTGGACAAATGATCCATCGCCGGACGCCGCCAAAATGTTGTCTTGAAAAAGCAAAATCAAACCGCTCGTCTATATCTTCAGATTGGTTGTTACGGGTCAGAGAATAGTGCAGCCGCATATGATCGCCAAGCAATCTGTATCCGATGCTTCCCGTCTTTATCCCTGCGCGCGACCAGGTGAGGGTGCCGGAATAATTCCGTTTAAACCAAGAACGATTGAAGTCAGACAGGTCAAACTTATGGAATTCGTCTAACTTAGACGCAAGTCGATGATTTCGGCCGGATCCATAACTGCCCATTTGGTTTTACTCCGCTGTATTCGAAATCATGTGCAAAGTGGACGTTGAGAGAGTTCTTTGGATGTTCCCAGATGGTTATAACTGTGTCCGTCTTTGCGGACAGTGAGGAGCTCTAAACGGTGTGATGTTGTCCGCTTTTTCGTACAGTTTTGCTGATTTTTGAAAAGTTAGCTGTTGTTCTGTCCTTGATTGCGGACAGCTTGTCCTGGATTGAGGACGCTGATTTTGTTTTTCCAGCCGCCAAGTCATGAAGTCTTTGGTGGCTGCTCTTCCTCTGAAGTCGAACTCCGTAAGGATCCATTTGTGCGCTTCGCGGAGAGAATAGTCTTCAGGCTCATCGGCGCGTCGGCGGATGAAGCCTTTTTCCTCTAGTGCCTTGAAGCACTTACCAGCTTTGTCTTTTCCCATGTTGCAACGGTCAGCAGCCATGCGGACAGATAGGAAGAGATGGCCGTTATTGTTTCCATTGTAGAAGCTGTAGAGCTCGATCAATACAGCTCTTTCATGAGGATCAAGTGACTTCCATGCTTCTGATTGCATCAACCATTGATGAAGCCTTACGTGCTTGTCGCCTGATTTGCTACGTCCGGTTTTGTCGACACTTCGGCCTTTTCGAAGGTGTGTCTTCTTCGTCATTGTCAGCCATCGCAGTCTGAAGCGTATAGCGCGCGAATGTCTTCAGCTTTCCAGACAGTCACGCGTGCGCCGAGCTTTTGCGGCTTTGGAAAGCGACCGTCCTTTATGCCTGCCCACCAAGTCGATTTGGATACTGGGATTGGGCCATAGGGCGCGAGGATTTGTTTGAGACGTACAAAACCGGTTTCGGGAAACTCTTCTGAATAGAACATCATGCATATAGTCCATAACTAGGAATTAAGGCCTATATAGTCGATTGTATTCCCCATTGGGTCAACGGGTCCGTAATTGATCCTAACATGTTTGATTTTGTCCTGCGATGTCCAAGCCTTTTCGGCGTTAGAGCAATTAAAGGATACGTATCGATCCCATTGATTCGTTTTAGGGGACCTTGGACAAGGAAGGCGGAAAGCAATCTAAATGTTGATCTTTGTGATTTCATCTGCCCACCATTCTGCCATTTGGACCCGTTCGTCCCAGTACCGCGCCCGGTGGTAGGCACGTCGGATCTGGTCCGAGCTTTGGTGAGACATTTCAACTTCAATTGCATCGACATTCCATTTCCCGGATTCGTTCAACAGGCTTGTCGCGCTTGAGCGGAAGCCGTGAGATGTGGCCTCATCTTTTGTCAACCCCATGCGGCGTAGCGCTTGGTTCATCGTGTTTTCGCTGATAGGCCGACCACGTGCGTAAAGAGATTTGAACACCAGACCATCAGGACCGGTGACATCGCGTAAATTAGTTAGAATCTCAATTGCGGCTCTTGGTAGTGGTTTTTGGTGTTCCCGGCGCATTTTCATACGTTCTGCAGGAATTGTCCAAACGCCTTTTTGAAAGTCAAATTCATCCCACGTTGATAGCCTCAGCTCGCCTGGGCGCGGATAGAGCAAGGCCATCAGTTTTAGAGCGGACTGCACGACAGGGCCGCCGCTGTCATAGCTCCACACGGCTTTAATAAGGCGTTCAAAATCCCGTTTGGTGGTGGCGGCGCTATAATGTTGGACCTTGGGTGCGACCAGAGCGCCACGAAGTGATTGTGTTGGGTCCAGTTCGGCGCGCGCCGTCGCAACCGCGTAACGAAACACTTCGCCAATGACCGTTCGCAGTCGCTTTGCCGTTTCATAGTTGCCTTCAGCTTCCGGCTTTCTAAGCGAAGTTAGAATGTTGGCGGCGGAAATCTCTGCAATAGGTTTCTGTCCAAAGTCACGCTTGGCCATGTCTATCAGCCAGATTTTTTTAGCGAGGGTCGTTTCCGCGAGTCCATCCTTGCGACGTTTTGCGATAAGCTCGTCAGCAATGTTTGCGAATGTGTTTTGCGTTTCGGCTATGCGTACTTCGCGTTCGGCTTTCGCTTTGGCCATTGGATCAACGCCATCAGCCAGAAGTGATTTTGCTTCCAGTCGCTTTTCACGAGCGCGGGCCAAAGTCACAGATGGGTAGGCGCCAAAGGATAATGTCTTTTGCTTGCCTTCAAAACGATACGCCATTTTCCAAAGTTTGGAGCCGTTGGGTTTTAGCTCGATGTAAAGGCCGCCACCGTCCGATTTTCGTTCGGTGCGCTCTCCAGGTTTCAGATTCTGCAATTGTATATTTGTCAGCGGCATTTGTTGGCATCGCTACTGTTGTTGGCTTTAGGAATACCAACAATGCCAACATTGATGCCAACAATCAAACCGGATGCCAACAGGCTTGAACGGATGCTGTTGGACGTAAAAAGCGCTGCGATGCTGCTTATTTCGCTGTATTTGTTAGATTTTTCGGATATGTGCGGACTGTCTCAAACAGTCAAATGGTGCCCAGAAGAGGAAGGTATGCACCATTTCCTTTCTGCTAAGTGCCTATAATCGTTCAACAAAATTCGATGTCAAATGTGGCGAAAATATGGCGTGTTGAGTGGTTGTTTAGTGGAAATTCCAGCGGGTACAGATGACCACTAAACACATAGGCACCAAATAGGGACTCGAACCGCAATGCCGCGTTTGGGACTCGAACCGGGTTCTAATGAGCGGGTGCGTAAATAAATTTATTAATTGCGTTGTTAAAAACGGCAAACCTGAACAATTGAGCAGTTTTGTAACTTCAAAACATTGCAACATTGCAACATTGCGCGCTTGTTGGCGGCGATAATTGTTTCGTACGGTACAAAATCTGCAATGTTCGTTTCGACGGCAATGGGCTGTCATAGAAAGGAACAAGAGAGCCATGCCGTCGAAAATCGAACCATCCAAGCAACTATATGAATTCCTCAATGGTGCTTATGCGAACTTTAACCAGAATCTATTCGAGAACCGCTTGCCGAATTGCGTAATCGTCCTGCACCGCAATAAGGGTGCGGCAGGATACTTCTGGCAAGATGCATGGTCGGAGCGGAGAGAGGGACAGTATGGGCCGTTTCAGCGGACTCATGAGATCGCCCTAAACCCGGACTGCTTCAGAACACAGACGACCACTGAGATCATGCAAACGCTGGTGCATGAAATGTGTCATTTGGAGCAGGCTATATACGGCAATCCCTCGCGGACAGGTTATCATAATGCGGAATGGGCCGCGATGATGGAGGCCGTTGGGCTTATCCCCTCCGACACCGGCTTACCGGGTGGGAAGAGAACCGGGCAGAGAATGAGCGACTACCCGGCTCCGGGTGGGCGGTTCGAGCGGGAATGCCAGATCTATGTAGACGTGTTGGAATTCAAGGTTCCTTGGCAGGCGGAGACCGACGAGCGCCCGAACGCGGCGTCGAAACGCGCGAGCAAGACTAAATACATATGCCCTGAATGCAACTCGAAAGCTTGGGCGAAGCCAGAAACGAAGCTCATATGCGGAGAGTGTGAAGTTCCACTGCTTTGTTGAGCCTCAACGCTTAATAAGCCTCCTGTTGTTAACGGCGCGCTCCCGTTAACGAGCGAACACCCCGCGCAACCGTTTACAGAACTAATTTCAATGACATTGAACAACCTTGCCAACCGGCAACAGCAGCGCCTGCGCCCATGTTGTAACATTTAGTGATTTGACACAACAGCACCAAAGGTGCTGAATTTGACACATTGGCATGTATTGTGCTATAAGCACTTCGTCCGCGCCAATTCTTTGCGCGTACTTGCGCCTCATCACCGCAATAAAAACAACAGCAACACAAAGCTCGTTCCGAATGCGTCGGGACGGGAGAAAGGAAGCGGCATGAACTAAGAAAGGATTTCAAATGTCTGCCGATGTAACAATTGAAAAGCTGGCCAGAGCGCTAGCAGAATCCGGTGCCGGGCGAATTGTCGTCACATCACCAACTGAACTGGTCATCTCCAAGAAGCACACCGTCCCGTGCAGCCGCTGCTTATCTTGGGATGTCTAAAAGCAACTTGGACAACAAACGCCGTACAGGTTCCGGCCCGAGGTACGAATATGCGGACGGCAGGATTTTGTATGATCAGGCCGATTTAGATGCATGGCTGACGAAAATTGATCCGGCCTCCCTTGTTGTGCGGGAGGCAGACCAATGAACCTTCAGTCATCAATATCGGGTCAGGCAAAACTTACATCCCTCGCAAATCAGATCACACTTGCAGAAAGGCTTGAACGCCGCGACAGGCGAAAGGCTCGACGGTCGCGCGCATTGGTTTCCGAACAATCCGCCGCGCCCAACAGCCCCAAACCAAAGCTTCTAGGCCCCTTCGAAGACTCGCCCTTCGTGTCGCTCATTCCTCTTAATAAATGGGATGCAACCAAGCGCGACAAGAAAGGGCGAACGATCCAGATTGGCAAAGCACCACGCGACAAGGATTGGCCCAACAAGCCGGGATTACCCTATGCCGACGCCGTGAAGGTCATGCAGGACGAGGGCGCTAACATTGGCGTCCGCATGGATGGTGTTCACAATGGAATGCGCGTTCTTGTGATCGACATTGACCCGCGAAATTTCCCACTTGATGAGTTCGAACTTCCGATAGACATGGGCAAGCTCTTCCTTGAAACGATTGGCATGTCAGAACATGATTATCCGGTTGTTATAACAGGATCAGGCGGGAAACATATTTATGTTCTTATCCCTGCCGGGTTCGATCATCTGGAAAGCTTGGAAGGTTATCCGGGCGTTGAATTCAAATCGGGCAATGGGCGTCAGGTTGTCGCGCCCGGATCGCTGCACCCTAACACCGGCGAACACTATCACTGGAAGCCCAACAATAGCGTTCACTTTTCGCAACTTAGAAACGGCAAGGGTAAAGCGCCGGAAACATTCATCCACCTTACACAACGCCCCGCATCAACAATTCGCAATTTTGGCGTTGGCGGCGAATGTAAACAATCCGACATTGACACAATGCTTGCAGGTCTTGACCCGGAAGACTTCCGAGAACAAAATAAGTGGTTTGGTCTCATGTGCGCTTGCTACCATGCAAGCCAAGGCAATGCCCGTTATGAATTCATCAACTGGTCAACATCAGACCCCATTTATTCTGATGAAGGTTTTGAAATCGGGCGGCGTTGGGACTCCCTAGGCCGGGAAGATGGGCGGATTAAGCGGACAATCGGAACGCTTATTAAACATCTGAAAGATGTTGGCCGGGAAGACTGCCTTCCCGAACGTGTGAAAAAATATAAACGGGTTTCCGCTGCTGATGATTTTGATGAAATCATGTCGATCCAAGACCCGGTTTCCCGTCGCGATGAACTTGCGGAAGCTATCCAGCTATCAACGGCATATGTGAAAATCGGAACCGACAATGTGCAGGCCGAATTGACCGACGCCGCCGTTCAAAAACTTGCCGATCTTGGCATGGAATGGGTTCAGGTCATGCGGAGCGGCAAATCCGTTCTGGCGCGCACTCACTTTCACCCGGTCCACAAATACGACCAAGTGTCTTACTCAATGTCAGACGATTTTGTGAAACGTTACCGGATGGAAGCCGTCCCGGTCGATATCCCCGAACGCCAGAAACAAGTCACCCGAAACGGTGAAAGCAAGACAGTCACTGTTCCAGCAGAAAGCCGGATGGTGAACCCCGCAACATTACTGATGAACTGTTCAGCGTTTCCACATTTGGACGATATAATTTTCGCACCAAATGAGACGCACAAGGGCTATCTGAACCTTTGGCGCGGTATGGCGGTTGAGCCTATCGCGGGCGAATGTGACCGCATCCTTCACTTCATCGAACATAGCTTGTGTGCGGGCGATAAAACGTCTTTCGAATACGTCCTGAACTGGTTGGCGCGTCTGGTCCAGAAACCGGGCGAAGTTGGACAGACTGCTATTTGTTTCAAGGGCGCTATGGGAACCGGTAAGGGAACCCTAGGTGAAATGGTCGCGGGTTGGTTCGGCAGTCATGGACAGGTGTTTTCTTCAACCGGTCAGTTTACCGGGCGCTTCAATGGTCACATGGAAACGCTGGTGTTCGGTTATGGTGATGAAGCCGTTTGGGGCGGCGATAAATCATCAGAATCAGCGCTGAAAAAGCTGATTACAGACAGGCTCATTTCAGTAGAGCGCAAAGGTATTGATATTCAGCAAGGGTTGAACCGCGTGTCTCTCATGATGGCGTCAAACGAAGAATGGGTTGCACCGGTCAAGCTTGGACAGGACAGGCGATTTGCAATCTGCGAAGTCTCCACCCAATACCGGATAGAAAGCTATGCGCCGGGTACACCGGAACACAAAGAAGCGGTTGCTTATTGGGATGCGGTTTACAACCAGATTGAAAATGGCGGAAGTGAAGCCTTCCTAGCCTTTCTCATAGACCGCGATATCAGCAAGTTCAGGCCACAGGCGGAAATCCCGCGCACCGAAGCGCGCGGTCAACAAATGTTACAAGGTCTTGGGTTGGTCGAATGTTGGATGCTCGACGCTGTGCAGCAGGAAATGTGTCCGGGAATGCCCAGTTTGAAAGACCCGGTTTCGACGGAACACCCGGTCTACTCTGGTTGGCTCAATGGGGAAAATGACTGGAACGAAATTGACGCCTATGACCCGCCCCGCCTAAACGCTGCGGCTATCCGTGACCACCTTGACGACTATATCAAACGCAAGGGTTCCCGAATGCCGACACCATCACTCAAAAGGCTTGCAGGTGAATTGCAAGAGGCCGGGTTCATGAAGGGCAAAAGCGGCGGCTTCCGCTATTGGCTCCCACCGGATATCGAGACGGCAAGGGAGACATGGCGGAAGCGTCTTGGATGTGACCCATTTGACTAGAACAAAGAAGACGCCTCGGATTTAACAACCGGGGCGTTTTGTTTTTATAACATTCCGCTGCATTTTACCTCTTTTACCTATGCTTACCTCTTTTACCTCTTTCAAAATCAAAGAAGCGCAAATTGGGTGTTGTATTTTTGCAACACGCGGCACATTGCAAGGGAAATGGGACACATTGCAAGGGAAATGGGACAGGTTGTTTGCCGAAGCGTCCCACGATTTTTCTTAATGTTTTCAATGCTTTTTATACCCATTGGGACGCTTGGGACACTTGGGACACATTATAATTATATTAGGGAGATAGAAAATATATAATCCTATTGGAATTTAAAGATCGGTCGGCGGCTCTCATATAGTGCAGCGTCCCTTAAGAAAATCGCGAAAATACCTGTCCCAAGCGTCCCAAGCGTCCCAATCCTAATGTTTTCAATGACTTACGCGCCTTCAATGTGTCCCACGAAGTGTCCCAATGGGACAGATGGCGTCTTTTCACTTCATGCAGACTAAACCGGCGCTTTCATTTCCGAGAAACCCGAAATGGGCCTATAATTTCGATCCGCCGCTTTCGCCGGATAGCGCCTTGGTAGTGTTGTATTTTTGCAACAGTTATTAGTCAAGCGTCCTTGACAATTATGCTCATTATGAGTATAAGTGGTGATGGCTTGTGATGACCTATTAACCACGCGAGAAGCGGCTGACCTATTAGGCGTTACAACGAACGCGCTATACATCCTGCGTTGCCGGTCATCTGATAGCGTGAACCGTCCGCCAACCGTCACCGCCCCAGATGGCTCTAAGGGTTACTCACGGCACGCCCTGCTAGATTGGGCAGACACCTACCGGCCCGGCTGGCGTGAAGCGCCCCAATTGGTCCACTCGTTCATCGCCGATTATCTCCAACCCGCCCCCGGTCAGTCCATGCAGTTCCGAGACGCCTTCAAGGTGTTCCGGGCGCTCTCTCCCCTACACGCATCCGTTAGCCGTGATTTGTTCTTCTCGACATTGGAGCGCCGGGGTTTGCCGCTCCAAAAGATCGATCCGGGCAAACGCTCCCATTGGGTGATCGTGGGCTATACCCTCTCCCCAAATGCAGATTACTCCAACGCGGAACCGATCACCCGCGAAGGTCGCAAGTTCTTAGCCCTGTATCGTGAACATGGTTTCGCCAGAGCCTCTCGGCGCATGCGACTTCAAATACAAGACGTAAAGCGCCTAGAGCGGGAAGACCCGGTTTTCCGCTGGTGGATGAAGGCGCTCTACAATGCTGGATTAAAGCAGCGTGTTGCCCGGATGGAAGCAAGTGGCGAGCCGGTGCCGAAAAACCTTCGCGAGCGGGCCAACGGCACCTATCGACCGGATCGCCGCACCGTGAAGAAATATCGGGACATGGCGGGCTTAGTGGCCAGCTTCGAACCGCTGAATAGTTACGAAGCCCGTGCAGTCTTTGCGTTGGCAGACGACTTGCCCAATCTCTTAGAGAAGTGACAAGCGGCGCGTTCTAACCTCACGCTCTAATTCACGACAAGCCACGAAAACGCCCCGGTTCTTCAATCGGGCGGCACGTTAACTTGTCAAAATCCCCAATACTGACAACCCAACAAAAAGCCCCGCCACGACTGAACGTGACGGGGCCGGGGTTGCAGCATCAACAAAGTCAGGCGGACTTAAGGTGATGATCCTTGTTACCACACAGCGCCCATTTTGTCAAGCACAGATAGTCGCAAGTTGCAAATAATGACAAATAATCGAACAGTATACGTATTGTTATATATTGCAATAATTTTACTTATTACTTCAACTGTGATACAAGTTAATCATCCTAAACACGCGCCTTCCGGCGCTTTATTTGAAGGGCATGATGATGCTTGGAACACTCCAAGCCCGGAAGGCGGAATTGCTGGACCGGGCAGGCCAAATCAAATCAGAAATCGCGGCGGCGATTGACGTTGGCGACTTTGCGAAGGCTGACGAACTGACGGCTGAACAGGCTGGGCTGAATCTTCGGATCGACGCGACCAATGAAGGCATTGGTCGGGAAGGCGAACGCGAGAAACAGCGCGCCATCGCCGCTGAAGAAGCGCGCCGGGCTGAATGCCTGAACCAGGCTAAAAAGACAGCCGCCAAATTGGATAAAGCGGCGAAGAAACTCGATACCTCATTCCAGCTTCTTGAAGATGCGCAAACCAGTCTTTTTGCTGGCATCCGCGAACTTGAAGAACAGTTGCGGAATGCAGGTGAGCCAACCAGCGCCACGATCTACAACCGGATGACTGATCGCATTTTGTCGGCGACTTGGGCGCACGCACCAGAGTACGCCCAACGGCTCAATCTTCGCAGGGTATCAGGCGCTAGACGGGTTTCTCTCCGCGACACACTGCAAGCCATCCTGCCCCAGAGCGTGAAGGGGTAGCTGCATGACCATGCGTGATATCCAGTCGTTGGCAATGGATTATGGAGAGGCCCTTGCCGACGCCTATCTTGCCAAACACTCGAAGGGTAAAGGCTGCACCGAACACAGACAGATTTGTTCTGATGCAGTCCATACCGCCCGGCAATTCCTCGACGCCGCAATTGAAGGCGTGAAGGATGCTGGCGGCGCAATTCCCGTGGGCACTCATGCAGAACGGCGGTTCACGTCATGACCCCTATTCAAATCGCCGCCAAAGCAGAACTGCGAGCGGCTCGGCAAGAATATCAAGATGCAATGATGGCTGGTGTCGGTGCGCTTACAACGCGCCGATACCGGGAAGTCAAAGCACGCCAGAACCGGGCTCATGCCCGCGTTCGCGCGGCGCGCATGGCTTACGACATCGCGATGCAACAGACAGTAACGAACGATCAACTTACAGACAAGGAAACGCCCTAATGGCTATCACCAATCACCGGACGGTCACGCCGTCCAAACTCGCATCCGCTCAACAGGCGACGGACGATCTACTATCGGCGGCGCAAGCCGTTGATAAGCAGCTAAGCCTTCTTGAAGGCGCGTATACGAAGCTAACCGAAATGGAAGGAAAGTATGCAAGCGCGTGCGACGCTATCGGCCTGCACAAAGACACATGTAACCGGATCAATCACGACCTTGATAACATCATCAAGGGCGCTGTCCTGAAAGTAGCGCCAGCATTCAGTGTCGGTTTTAACCTGCCCGAAAATATCCAGCGACGCCGACAAGATCGCGTGGTTCGCGCAATCGAACTTCGTTTGCCGGAAGTCATCCGCGAAGGGAAAGCCGATGACTATTAAACCTAATAAGCGCATCATGCGTTCGTTGAAACTCGGTGAGATATCCGCTGTTGATATTCCCGCAAATGAGCACGCCACCGCGCCCATTATGAAAAGCATGGGCGCGCCACTCGCCAAGGCACGGCAAGATTATGCGAAAGCGCTGGACCAGGTGAAAAAGGCCGAAGCGATCTTCGAAAGAGAGGTTGCGCGAGTAGCTGAAGTGCGACGCATTTCTAAAAACGCTGCCTATGGCGTTGCGACGAGTGAAAGCGCATTGGCACAGGAGGCCTACGCTCTCGCTGACCAGGCGCGCATTCATGCTGAACTGATGGCGGACCGGGTGGCGACACTGGAAAGCGCTTAACGAATGCGCATGGGTTGTTGTCGCGCCGCTTCAGACACGGCGTTTTTTCTTCCCATGCGAACAGCTTGCCGAGATGTTCCTTTTCGGTCTCGGTAAGCGCTCGATGGAGCGAGCGGGAAATCACTCCATCAACCCGATTTACGGTGATGTGGATCGGTGATGCAGCGAGGCGGTTTGTCATGGTCCGTATCACTGCAATCATAGCCGGAACCAGGTTCATTCCTTTAGTTCGCCTGGTTCCGGCTATTCGATTTCTAGCATTTTCTGAAGCGCTCAAGACTAAGTTTTAGACCAGGCGCGCATTAGCTCCCACGATGGCAAAGCATTATGCAAAGTACCCCTACAAAAATAGAAGCCAGCTCCCAACATCCCCTTTATGTGTTGATCAATATCCTGGCGTGATGAAAGTGTGTGCTTTCCACCTTCCAAAAAAATTCGGACGTTCTCAACCAGGTTCATTTGAGCCATCCCTTCAACGTAGTCTCCAATTGCCATGCTTCGCATAGGTATGTCTGCCAGCGAGCCTTCGCTTGAAACTTCAATGTCCAATCGACTCTGTGAGTAGACAATTTCCCCTGCAATTTCAAAGCAAGCGACGGATGCGAATTGCCATGTTTCTTTTGCGAAGTTGACAAAGCCCATTTTATGTAGATCGAGAGATGTTCTCAGAAAGCGGTGTTGTTTGTTCAGCTCCACCAGCTTTTGTTGTGCTATCGCGAGAAAATTATATTCAGAATCAAACATGTGTTTCGCATCGGGCTTTATGAAGCTCCACATCATGAAGGGCTCGTCTGGTGGAATTGAGCCGCTATTTCTCATTTCTTCGAATTGATGGGCCATAAACCAGAAATGTACGAGATAGGTTAGAAACGACATTTCTTCCAACCCGCGATCAAGCGTTTGGGAATTCACACGAAAGAGCGAAAGCCCGGCTTCATTGCAGAGTCGATTTTTCTTCCAGTCATTGCGGTCATCATGCCCGCCACCGTCGAATTCCAAAGCGAACAAAGGCAGGTAGTTTTCGTCGGCAACAACAAAATCAAAATGAGCCATCAGGCCATATGTGCCAACATCTCTCGACTGACTCTTGCTGATGTCGATAACGTCCGCCACTCGCATTTTCAAGAAGACGTGCGCTCCAAATTCCTGACAGGCTTTGTGAAGCTGATCTAGCACACGATGTTCACTGAAATTCGAAAGTCGCTTCAGCATTGTAATTCGAGTCCATCACTGCTGTGTTTTGTCATTCACGATGAACTGGGCTCGCTCTAACAGTTCGTCATAGGTGATGATGTCTATTCCGCGCATTTCACTTCGAAAGAGTTCGAAAGTGTCCTGTTTGACGTTAGCATCGCGTGGATTGGTTGAGCGTTCAAACTCGTCACGTGAACCAACTACAAGAATGCTTCGGGGGCTCCTGGTCCGCTGCGATAGATGTTTTGACCCATCTCGACTGTAGTGCTCACCTGATTGCGCGAACGCCTGCCATTCAGCGCGTTGCTCAAGCACCTGGGAAACTGCGCTGCTGAACTCCGAACTGAACTCCCAGGTGCCCGCTCGTCCGCCACGACTTTGCCGGAAGATTGGTGTGTCCGGTTTCTTGATTTCAACCAGGACAGTGTAGTCAGTAAAAGTGTTCAGGAAGTCCACTTTAGGCTTGTTGCGATTATCGCTCCCGCCGCTTCCAACCGTCATTTCCCGGTCAAAAATACCCATGACACGGTAGTCTAATCCGTACCCGAAGACCCATTGCTCACGGTTGAAAAATTCCTGCCAATCTCCTTCACTCCATGAACGCTTTTGAACCTGTTCCTCGAAACAGTGCACCCCCTGTCTGCGTCCAAGCAAGATATTCATTTCCTCCTGAGACAACGTTGGTTGTAGTCCGCTCAAAACACTGCGACGCTCTTGAGGTGATAAGCGTTTCAATCGCTCGACAAGATTGCGGTCCGAGGCATCAATAATTGCCTTGGGGCCGTCACCAGTCGAGATATCGTCAATTTTGAAATTGTCCTGGTTTGATAGGTTGATGAATTCAATCCTCCTCAAGAAATTCATTAACCTACCAAATTCATCTGATCTGAAGCTGAATTCTATTTTCTCTACAGTTTCGATCCATCCACCCGCGCGGGGTTTGAAGGTCTGAAAGCTAAGTCTCCTGACCTTTTTGTCATCCTGGGTCACAAGCGCGGTGATCTGTGTTTTTCGGGTGTCTCCGGTTAGGCGAAGACACATGGAACCTTCAATTTCGCAAAGGTGCACTTCGTCGCTACCCTCTTGAATCATCCTGACCAAGCGTACCGGCGTAGGGTTGATTGCTCCCTTGGTAAAAACCTTTGATATATAGGTCTTAGCTGCTTTACGGAGCTTGAAATACTCGTAGTCATCTTCAGTAGACATCGGACAATTCCGTCTTAAAATTGGTTGTGGTCAGTATAGATAAATTTGACCACATCGATTGAGTAAATGCAGGTGTTCTGGCTTGCTTCTTACCGATTTGGCGCACCACTTGCTTGTCTAATCCTATCGGGTTTTGACTATGCTGAAGGCGCGGTGATGCAAGCAACTGCAACCACAAGACAATCTACTGATTCGCTGTTCGATAGTGAGGGGCGGCGACTTTATCTGACCGATGACGAGCGCATTCATCTGGTTCGCATGGCGAGGGACACGCTCGCTCCAAAACAGGCGTTGTATGTAGAGATGCTGGCGTTCAGTGGATGCAGAGTTAGCGAGGCGCTCAATCTGACAGCCCAATCCGTAAATCTCGGTTCAGGAGAGGTGGTCTTCAATACGCTGAAGAAGCGACGGGATGATCACTACCGGATCGTTCCATTGCCAGCAGATTTTCTTGAGCGCTTGGCGGGGATTCTTGATTTGCGTAAGCTACAATCGACTGCAAAGGGCAGAGCAACAAAGCTTTGGCCTATGTCGAGACAGCGCGTCGCGCAATTCAGCTTGGAGCTGTTCAGAACATCTGGGCTTGATGGACATTCACCGAAAAGCCTTCGCCATGCCTGGGCTGTGACAGCGTTGAACCGTGGCGTAGATTTGGTGACAGTGAGCAAGTGCCTGGGACACTCAAGTCTTGAAACGACAGCGCTCTATTTGGATGCGATGGGGGACGAGCGAAAGAGCCTTGTCCTGAAAATGTGGGATCGCTAATATGTTGCGGTCTAGACGATCTTTCACTGTGTTCTTTAGACAATGAACCAAGTCGAGGTTGGAGCGTTGGTTGGATGTGACAGCTCTTCATGGGAGGTCGATAAGTCACAAAAAAGTTGACTTTTGGCGTTCTGAGTGCTATCGCTCTTCATGTAGCTCTAGATCGGGTGAGCCTTCGGGCGATACAGCTACGTGCCAGTGAAAGCTGGTTCTCTGTGAGAGGTAAGTCGCCCCGAGCGAAACGAACGTTTCACGGAACAGGTCCTGCGGGGCCTGTTTTGTTTTTTTGGATTAGCCATTTCTAAATCTGACTTGAGAAGGTTTGGGTAGTTTAATCTCTTCTCCTCTTGCTGTCTTTTCAATGAGTGTGGTGAACTTCACTGCGGGAGCCTGACTTATCATGTTTGGTTTTAGATAGGCTGACGCAACCTCAATCCGAACATGAGCATTACTCTTCTTTCTCGCCTGAAAACAGCGAAAGAAGACGTAGTACGGAACCCCATCTGTATCCTTGGCTATAAAAAAAGACTGTCGATTTGAGTTATAGACTTGGCGACGCTCCTGGGACTCCAGCAGTGCTGGCACTGACTTGGAAAGTTCATACCGGACGAAACAGAACGCGCGCGTCTCATTGTTGTGGCGATAACGAAGGTCTGGCGCTGTTTCATCTGCCAAGGATTCAGTGAACACATGATGCGAATAGTCTGCTCTCACACGATAGGTGCCACCGTCGGTCTCCACATCAAACATGTGGTTCTCAAGATGATAAAAATCGTATGTTAGGCCCCGATGACGGAAGGGATGAAAATTACTCATCTTCTTCGGCCTCCGGTTCAGGAGGCAAAGTCGATCTAGCCCGTTTTCTTGCTGCTGCTGCTTTTCGTTCAGCTTCCTTGTCCCGGCGCGCCTCGATCACCTCACGAGCGTAGGGCTTGGCGGCTTTAATCAACCCATCGAATTTGTAGATGTTAGATTTAGATCCATATTTTGAATCGCGGCGCTCGATACGCTCAATGAATCCCGCACTCTCCATTGCGGCAATACGTCTTTGAACCGTACGTGCATCTCTTCCTACGGCTTCTGCAATTGTTTTTTTCGACGGATGGGGGAGCCCTTCAGCTGTCCACCAATAGGTGGAGAGATATAGCAAGATGTTGACATCAAGCGGATCAAGACCAAGCGCTTTCTGCCTTTGCAGGATAACGCTAGGAAAAACGGTGAACCCTGCTTCAATAAGCTCGGTTGACCATTTCTCTTCATTCACTTTGAGTTCGCGTGCTGCTTTGGTGCGCCTGCGAGTCTTGGTTGGTTTGTCTGTCATTTCGTCACCTCAAAATTACGGTGACATCCATTTGTCGCAGGAAATGTCATAGATCAAATAAACCGGGGAGGTGTTGGCGCCCCCCCTTTGGTGTATCGGACTCTGCAAATGATGTCGTAACGGGGCGTATGGTCAATTGAACTCTTATTTGTAGGTCATGTAGACCTCGGGGGGGAAGTCAAATTCGTCTCCCCGAAAGGGCGTAGATATCTACCAGGGGAGGCGACAGTGTCTCCCGCTATTGTTTAAAAATCTGCAAAATATCGTATTTTTCTATCGTATTTCCAATTTTTAGCACTTTATAGCGCTTCGATGGTTACGCCAAGGTTGTCTGAAGGCGTCATTTAGTCGGAATGTTCAGGTTCATAAACTATCGTAGATCTAGCTGCCGCTACCGAACGTCAGATTTTGTCGGCGGTGGAGATCCTGCGAACAATACAACAGCGAACAAATAGCCGTCTAAACCGCTACTCCGCGAACAATCTCCGCAAGGCGGGCAAGTCTCTTCCGGCTAATCTTTGAAGACCCATAATCCAGATCATGCACGTCCTTCCCGCCTGCGTGCCCTGCGAGGTAACGTGCATCAATTGGTGAGGCGTTGGCGTCTCTCAGGCGGTCAATGAACATGTGCCTGAAGGAATATATCACCTGGGTATCTTGCAGCGTGTCTGGAGCCTCCAAATCTTTGCAAGCGGTCTTCAGATGCTTGTTCAATACCGCGCTCGCCACGTCAGGCGTGTAGATGTCGGTCGGAAGAAATTGCGCCATGCGGAGAGCATCGCCAACCAAGGGAAAGTAGCGGGTTCGCAGTGATGTCTTGAGCGGGCGTATGCCTGGGCGAATTATAACGTGCGGGATGTCATCATCGAGCACCACGTCTCGCGCTTCCAAACCAGACACTTCAGCAGGTCCAAGCGAAGAATTCATGATCAGCCACGCCATCGCCAGCGTGCGCTTCTGAACGCGACCTGCAATTTCTTTCTGACGTAAGTAAGCTTGGAATGTTAGCAGCTGAACTTCTGTCAGGTTGTCGCGCGCATCCTTCCGTTTGGATTCGCCTGGTATTGGGATACGTCTGAACAGGGGAGGCATGACTTCGCCACGACCATCATAATAACGGCCAATAGCGGCTCTCAGAGCGCCCCTACGTCGCTTGATCGTACCGTGAGCGAGTCCGTTCGACGCCAGGGCTGCAAACCAATCCTCGATCATACTGCGGGTCATGTCTTCAACCGCGATATTGCCGTGATAGTGCGTGAAGCTTTCGAAGGCGGCGCGGCGGTGCTTGTCGCGATTGAGAGGATATTTCTCTTCATCACTCGCCAGCAGCCGCATCAAGAGCGTCTTACCTTCCAGCAATGCGCGTTCTTCTGGATCAGCTTTCACCAGGGCGATGCGGTTGTTGCGTTCGGTGTCGCTAGATGCTTTGAATCCGTTCCGAGCAAGAATAATTTCTCGCGTTCTGCCTCGGCTTAGGTCTCCGTCATCATAGACTATTTCATAGTCGAAGCTTTCGCTGTCAGCGTCATCCGCCGCCCATTCCGGCCTGGGAGCGATTCCAGCGACAGCATCAGCGGCGCGCTCATATTTTCGGTTTTCCATCCTGGCGCGATCAATCGCCCGATCAACGGCGATTGGACCGAAACTCACCATCCATTCACGCCCGCGTCCAAAGTGCGACTGAAGTTTCTTCGGGATGGCGCGGCGGTAGTAGTAGCTCTTGCCTCTCTGGAAGAGGTACGGAACGTCAACGTTCATGTCCTTTATCATCGCGGACACTTTCAGAAAATCTAACAAAAATCAGGGTTGCTACAACGTTGCGATGTGCAAGTTTTGTAGCAGATCAGCCGTTGTTATAACCTGTTGATGTTAACAAAACGCCCGTAAACACAGGGTTTTTCAACGGTTTTTGCAATTTTGTTGAGAAATTTCTGGTGCCCAGAAGAGGACTCGAACCTCCACATCCATACGGATACCAGCACCTGAAGCTGGCGCGTCTACCAATTCCGCCATCTGGGCACGTCATCGGAGCCGGGGTGTTTACCCCAATGGCGGGCTCTGCGTCAACTTTGAATTTGCGTGTGACCGCAGTTTCTCCGTGACCGCGGTTTATCCCCAGGCCAAGAGGTCGGTGTCTATCGGCAGTTTACGGATGCGCACGCCGGTTGCGGCGTAAATGGCATTGGTAATTGCCGGGATCACAGGCGGCAGAGCAGGTTCGCCAAGTCCGGTTGGGGAATTGTCAGATTCAATAAAATGCACCTCAACCGGCGGAGCGTCTTTCATACGGGCGAGCGGATAATCGTGGAAATTGCTTTCCACGGCGCGCCCATTTTCAAATGTCACCTGACATCTGACATGGCTAAGCGCTTCAATGGCTGAACCCTCTACCTGGTTGCGCGCATTGGTCGGGTTGATGATTGGTGTGCCAACATCGCCCACCACCCAGATTTTGTTGACTTTATAATCGCCGCTTTTTTCAACGCTGACTTCGACAACAGAAGCAAAATGGCCAAGATGCGAGAAATAGAAGGCGCAGCCCAGCCCTGAGCCTTTAGGAAGGTCGCGGCCCCAACCAGCCTTTTCTCCGGCCAGTTTCAGGACTTCTGACTGGCGGGTCATGTCATAATCAGGGGCAAACCGACCGCCGCCCGGAGGGGCTGGCAAAACGCGTGGCGCGCCCATGACTTTTAAGCGGAACTCCAGCGGATCAGCCTCTGCGGCATAGGCTGCTTCGTCGAGGAAACTCTGGAATGCAAACGACATAGCGTTACTAACGGGCGCCCGCAATGCTCCGGTTGGTATTCCGAGCGGTGTTCGGGAGATATTCAATGCGATGTTCGGGATCGCGCGCGCCGGAAATTCAACCGGGCTTAACCGGGCAGAGTTTGAGGTCTGATCACCATCGCTGAACGTTACAAAGTGGTCGGTTAATGCAGTTAGGTCGCCATCTTCGCTGATGGCGGCTTCCAGGCGGTGCCAGCCGCCTGGGCGGTATAGATCATGACGCACATCGTCTTCGCGAGTCCAGACCAGCTTGACAGGGCGATCAATCCGCATGGCGATGGCGGCTGCTTCAACCATAAAGTCATTATAAAGGCGACGTCCAAACCCGCCACCACAGCGGATCAGATGGATTTTGACGTTGTCGCCTGACACGCCGAGGTATTTTTCAATGAGGCCGCGACCTTCTTCAGGGCGCTGTGTAGGCGCCCAGATCTCTAGCTGACCGTCCTTAAATTCTGCGACACAGTTTTGCGGCTCCATAGGAACGTGAGCAAGAAATGGGTAGCTGTATTCCGCTTCAATGCGTGTTTTTGCGTCAGCAAAGGCGGTTTCAACGTCGCCGTCCTGTCGGATGGTGATTTGGGGCGGGGCGTTGAAGAGCGCCTGAGCCGCGTTTTCCAACTGCGCCGTGGAGTGAATTGCGGCGGGGCTCTCATCCCATTCAATTTCAAGCAGTTCGCGCGCTTGATTGGCGTACCACCAATTGCTGGCGATGATCGCCACACCCTCGTGTAGACCATGAAGCGCTGTGTCGCCTTCAATGACAAATGCGTCGAGGACGCCCTTTGCCGAGAGAACTTTTTCCAGATTAGCTGACTTTATTTTGCCGCCATAGACAGGACATTTCTGGTAAGCCGCATAGACCATATTTGGTCGCTCAACGTCGATGCCAAACTCCTGGCGTCCAGACGCCAGAGCAGGGCCATCCACGTTGGGAGTCGTTTTGCCAATAATGCGGTAATCCTTGCTGGATTTTAGCGGCACATCTTCTAAGGCTGGCGCAGGCATTAATGCCGCTTTTTCAGCAAGTTTGCCGAATGGCGCTGTGCGACCAGACGCCGGGTGAATGACAATTCCAGGTTCGGTCTTGCAGGTGTCAGGCGACACTTTCCACTTCGTTGCAGCTGCGTTGATGAGCATGGCGCGCGCAACAGCGCCAACCTGGCGTAATTGATTCCAATGGATAGGAGTGGCGCGACTGCCGCCTGCAAACTGCTGACCGTAAAGATCCTCATTTGCCATGGCTTGCTCGACCACCACACGGCTCCAGTCCGCGTCAAGCTCCTCAGCGATCAGCATGGGAAGCATGGTCTTTACGCCCTGACCAATTTCAGGGTTTTTCGCAACAATGGCGACACTACCATCAGATGCGATCCGTACATATGTGTTGAGCGCCGCAGAGCCTGTGCTTGCAGACGCTTTTCCAGCGATGCTCACGCCAATCAGTAAGCCGCCGCCTGCAGCGACGCAGGATTTCATGAATGTGCGGCGCGATGTTGAAAGCAGAGGAGAGGATGAAGATGTCATTACGCAGCCTCCCCATCATCGCCAGTATTTGCCCCAGCGGCTGTTTTAATGGCGGCCCGAATGCGATTGTAAGTGCCGCATCGACAGATATTGCCGCTCATCGCATCGTCAATATCTGTGTCCGAGGGAGAGGGGTGATCTGCTAGCAAAGCGGCTGCTGACATGATCTGACCGGACTGGCAGTAACCGCATTGCGGCACGTCATGCGCGATCCAGGCTGATTGAAGCTCGGAGCCGATGTCTGTGTCTTCCATCGCTTCGATCGTTGTAATTTTGGGGGCGTCATCGCCGCTCACAAGTGAGACTGGGGTGATGCAGGAGCGCATAGGAGCACCGTCTACATGAACGGTGCAGGCGCCGCACTGCGCGACACCGCAGCCAAATTTGGTGCCCTTCAATCCGATTTCATCGCGAAGCACCCAAAGAAGCGGCATATCTTCATCCACATCGATTTCATGTGGTTTGCCGTTGACGATGATTTTCATGGTCGTACTCCGTCCCCAATATGTCGCTGCGGTTTTTATAGTTATTTTTTCGCTAGCTCTTCGGTTAATTTAACATCGAAGGGCAGGTCGCGCTACCGGTGCGGGAATGTTTGACTGAACAACTGACTAGAAAAGCAGGTGTTGGACTGAATTATAAAACGGTAAAGCCAAAAGGTGGGCGTTCGCTAAAATTTGGATTGGAAACGAAAAGACCTCCAAGCAGTCAGGCCTGGAGGTCTTCTCAAAGGGTCAGTTAAGCAAGGTCAAAACGGTCTGCGTTCATGACTTTGGTCCATGCGGCGACAAAGTCTTTCACGAATTTTTCCTTTGCATCGTCTTGTGCGTAGACTTCCGCCAAGGCGCGCAGTTGAGAGTTTGAACCAAAAACCAGATCAACCCGCGTGCCAGTCCACTTAACTTCGCCAGACGTCCTGTCGCGCGCTTCAAACACGTCTTCAGCTTCAGAAACGGGTTTCCATTCTGTGGACATGTCCAAGAGATTGACAAAGAAGTCGTTGGACAATGTGTCTTTTTTGTCGGTGAACACACCGTGCGTCGATCCGCCGTGGTTGGTTCCGAGCATGCGCATCCCACCAACCAACACCGTCATTTCAGGCGCTGTCAGAGTCAGCAATTGTGCCTTGTCCACCAGTAACGCTTCAGCCTGAACAGTGTATTTGCCTTTTTCGTAATTACGGAAGCCATCAGCGATAGGTTCCATAACCGAGAAAGATTCAACATCTGTCTGGTCCTGTGAGGCGTCTGTACGGCCTGGCGCAAACGGGACGGAAACAGTCACGCCAGCGTTTTTTGCTGCAACTTCGATAGCAGCATTACCGCCCAAAACGATCAGATCAGCCAGAGACACTTTCTTGTTGCCAAAGAGAGATTTGTTGAAGTCTTTCTGGATGGCTTCGTAGACCTCCAGAACCTTGGCAAGTTTCTCTGGTTGGTTGACCTCCCAGTCTTTTTGAGGAGCAAGTCTGATGCGCGCGCCGTTTGCGCCGCCGCGTTTGTCAGAACCGCGGAAAGTGGAAGCAGACGCCCAGGCTGTGGTGACGAGCTCTGAGACTGTAAGGCCTGAATCCAAAATCTTCTGTTTCAGCGCTGCAATGTCCTTTTCGCCGATTTCCTTGTAATCAGCGGCTGGAATTGGGTCCTGCCAAATGAGGTCTTCAGCTGGCACTTCCTCGCCAAGCAGACATGCGCGCGGGCCCATGTCGCGGTGGGTCAGTTTGTACCAAGCGCGCGCGAACGCATCCGCAAACTGGTCCGGGTTTTTGTGGAAACGCTCAGAAATTTCACGGTAAGCAGGGTCCATTTTCATGGCCATGTCCGCGGTGGACATCATGATTGGAACTTTTTTACCGGAGCCGTCGACTTCCGGCGCCATGTCTTCTTCCTGAAGGTCGATTGGACGCCAGATCCAAGCACCTGCAGGGCTTTTGATCTTTTCCCATTCGTATTTGAACAGGACATCAAAATAACCATTGTCCCATTTTACCGGGTTGGACGTCCAGGCGCCTTCAAGGCCGGATGTGATCGTGTCGACGCCTTTTCCGGACTTGTATGAGCTCATCCATCCAAAGCCTTGCTCGGCCAGGCCTGCGCCTTCAGGCTGTGGACCGACGTGTGACACATCACCTGCGCCGTGTGTTTTTCCGAAGGTGTGTCCGCCAGCGGTCAGCGCGACCGTTTCTTCATCATTCATCGCCATGCGGGCAAATGTTTCACGAATGTCTTTTGCAGACGCCAATGGGTCAGGGTTGCCATCCGGACCTTCCGGGTTGACGTAGATCAGTCCCATTTGCACGGCAGCTAACGGGTTTTCCAGTTCACGGTCACCTGAATAGCGCGCCAATTCGTGGTCGCTGGTCGCGAGCCATTCATTTTCTGAACCCCAGTAGATGTCTTCTTCTGGTTCCCAGACATCGGCACGGCCGCCAGCAAATCCGAAGGTTTTGCCACCCATGGATTCAATAGCGCAGTTTCCTGCCAGCACCATCAGGTCAGCCCATGAAATCTTGTTTCCGTATTTTTGTTTGATCGGCCACAAAAGACGGCGCGCTTTGTCGAGGTTTCCATTGTCCGGCCAGCTGTTCAGCGGTGCAAAACGTTGCGTTCCAGAGGTTGCGCCACCGCGGCCATCGCCTGTGCGGTAGGTACCGGCGCTGTGCCATGCCATGCGGATGAACAAAGGCCCGTAGTGACCATAATCTGCTGGCCACCAGTCCTGACTGTCCGTCATGAGTGCGTACAAGTCCTGCTTCAGGGCTTTAAGATCCAGTTTTTTAAATTCATCAGCATAATTGAAGGCGCCGCCCATCGGGTCGGAGAGGGCGGAGTTTTGATGTAAAATTTTGAGGTTTAGCTGGTTTGGCCACCAGTCTTTGTTGGTGACAGCGCGATTAGTCGTCGCTGCGTGATTAAATGGACATTTGCCTGGGGTGGACATGGGTATTTCCTCGTCGCGTTAGCTGTTTTTGACCCGGTCTAATGGGCCTTAAGTGAATTGGCGGGTTACTCTCACTCACTCAAACAAGCGCAAGCTGAGAAAGTAAGATCGTGCAGACTGCACGATCGACGGCTGGGGATTTTAAGGGGGACAACGACACCGTTTGTTCCTCTGCTCAGCTTGCAAAGAGAAGCTAGCGGGAAGCGCTGTCTAAGTATAATTGATTGTTTATCTCGTAACGATAGGCTTTGCTTATGAACATTCGCGACCTGGAATATATACGCGCTGTGGCTCGCCTGGGCCATTTCGGACTGGCGGCGGAAGCATGCAATGTCAGCCAGCCAGCACTTTCAAGTCAGATCAAAAAACTTGAAGAAGAACTGGGTGTTGTTCTCTTTGAGCGAAATAATAAATCTGTACGCACAACGCGTGTGGGTGAGCGTGTGGTTGCCCTGGCTGTCGAGGCGTTGGATGTCGTCGCAAAGATAAAAGTGACAGCTGAAATGGCGCATGATCCGTTACACGGTAATATGCGTGTCGGCTGTATTCCGACGGTGGCGCCTTTTTTATTGCCGCGCATGTTGCGAAGCGCACGGACATCTTTGCCGAACCTCAAATTCAGTTTTCAAGAAGACCTTACGCAGCGCCTGACGCGGGAGCTGCTCGACGGCACGCTGGATGCGGCGCTTTTGGCGACCGCGCCGGAGGATGGGGCGCTATGTGAGATACCGCTCTATGACGAACCATTCTGGGTTATTTACCCATCCGGTCATACACTCAGCCGGGCTGACACAATCAGGACAGAAGACTTGCCGGTTAGTGATCTATTGCTCCTTTCTGAGGGGCATTGTTTCAGAGATCAGGCGTTGGATGTGTGCCAGTTAAGCGCGCCGGGCGTTTCTCAGACGTTGCAGGCAACAAGTCTTGGCACCTTGATCAATTTAGTGGCGGCGGAAGAGGGCATAACGCTTGTGCCGGCCATGGCGCTGGAAAATGTCTCAAGCGGCATGGGGTTGGTTGCCAAGAAACTGCGCGAAGAAACAGCCACACGGCGGATATCATTGTGTTATCGAAAGAGTTTCCCTCGCGTGGAGCGATTGCTGGCGACCGCTGAAGTGATCCGAAATTGTCTGCCTGATAGTGTTTGCCCGATCCGCTGACCCTCAATCCGGCGCGTAGGACACAGGGCGACGGTTTTCGTCCACACGGACCCGTGCTCCGGGGCGTTTCATGCCGTCCAGCATACGGCGGGTCAAACGCTCATAATACAGGATGAAGTTTGTCACCCAGTCTTTACGCTCCTGGGGAAGGCTATCCAGCGTCACCCCAAAATTGCCTGCTTCCTGTTGAAGTCGCCATCCCAACACGGTTTCAAAGTTTGGCGCTTCTAAATGAAAGAATGCGTCGGCGCGGTTCCAAAGTTCAGAATATGGGCCGGCTAATTGATCTTCTTGATAACCGCGCCATGACCCGTCTGCGTCCTTTGTTTCGACAGTATTTAAAGGCGCCGAAGTTGGCGATAGCGGATCAGGCTCTGCGCCAATCAGCCAGCCTTCAAGGATAATGAGTTTCGGCGACGACGGCAGTGGCCGCCATTCATTTTGGGGGACACGATCATCTATGCGCTTGTTAAAAACCGGAGAACTGAGATTTTGAGCTCCCCCCGGCTTTGTCAGCTGATCAAGGACGTTATTCAAAAGAGCCAGGTCATGTGTGCCGGCAGGTCCGCGCGTGTCGAACAGCGGACTAATCGATTTGGCAATTTGCATTCTGTCTTGTTGAGTAAGATAGAAATCATCAAGGCTAAGAATGGCGACGTCGTCAGCAAATCTTGCTTCAACAGACGTCATCGCAGTCGATTTGCCGATGCCCTGACTGCCGGACACAAATATCAGCTTCGGCGTTTCGCTGTTGAGCGGGAATTGGCTGATCCAGTCGACAAGAATATCTGCTGCTGACTCCATGACGCGCCTTTGCCGGTTGACCGTTTAAAACAGCCAATCGTGTTTTGCGTGGGCTGACAATGAAAAGATTGGCTGATCCGTCTTGAAAGAGTTGCTGCGCTAAAAAAGCGATCAGCTTGTGACATTCCAATCCAGAACTTCGACCTTGCCGTCATCATGCAGGATGACTTTGCCATAAGCTGCGGTCTTGAGCTTCAAGGGCGCGCCTTCTGGCAGCACGTCGGCTGCGCGAAGCGCAAAGCGAGCAATTCCGTTTGAAGTGACGATGAGAACGGGGCGGGCGTCTTCAAACGTTGTTTTTGCGATTTTGTCGAAGAAATTACGCCAGTTTCCCTGCATGGCAACCGGATCGACACGCCAGCCTTTTGGAGGAATGGCGTTTTCCTCCCATGCCTTTAAGGCCTCTTCGCCAATGCGGGCGACGACATCTGTTTCAGGTTGGTTTTCATCAGGCCCATAATCAACTTCGCGCAGGAAGGGCTGAATAGTGAGCTCCGGAGGGTTCTGGCTTGCGCTTAAAATGGCTTCAGTTGTCTGTTTGGTCCGGATGAGCGGGCCGGTGTAAGCAGCGGTAAAACCGTCCGGCTCGATGGCGGAAAAATGAGCGCCTAACTGAATGACCTGTTTAGAACCTGATGAGGACAATGGTAAGTCAGTGCGCGCGCCAACGCGGGTGACGACATCGCCTTTATCGAATGTATTGCCGTGCCGGACGATATAGACGGTGCGCGCCATGATTGTTTACTCCAAGTTTGCCTTGGTCTGTTGTGGAATCTAAGCGCGGGGATAGGCAAGGGGAAAACAAAAAAATGCCGTTCCGACAAGCGGAACGGCAATGGTGCTGTATTTGGGAAAGTACAGGCAAGTAAACTTATTCAGCGTCTTCCAACGTGATGGATGTGTCGCCGGTTTCGCGGTTGACTTCGCATACGCCGCGACGTGTTTCACTGGTTGCGTATTTGGCTTTGATGTCAACGCGGACGAGGTCGTCGCTGGAACGCGCCGTGCGGCGCAGGACAGACGCTTTTTTCGGCTCAGGTTCAACCTGAGTTAAGACAGCCGCCTTGCACAACGAGAACGATTTGCTGAGAGAAACGTCAGCGTTCGCAGGGAGGGCGGCAGCCATTGCACAACAAAGCGTGACTAGAGAAATTACAGACTTGGTTTGCATTTAATTTTTCCTAACATACTTTAGGCATTCAGAACCTTTTAATCCTGTACATGCAGGATTGAGGTAATTGCAAGAAATATTGCATATACAGGAATATTATGGGCGATAAGAAAGAATTTGGATTCACATGTCCCGGTTATGCGACACGTCGAGCTAGTCGAGCTGTGACTTCATATTTTAATTTAGCCCTGAAAAAATATGATCTGAGCCTGCCGCAATTTGGGTTGCTGGCGGCGATTGATACGCGCCCTGGGCAAAGCATTTCTGCAATCAGTGAATTGCTTACGCTTGATGACTCTACTCTAACGCGCAATCTTAACCTGTTGGAAAAGCGCGGCCTTGTTGAATCTTTAGGAGGTCGTGGACGTGCTGGAAAGCAGGTGACCTTGACCAAAGAAGGTCATGACCTGGCCAGTAAAGCGGATGTCGAATGGGCGAAGGCTGGCGCGGAAATTAGGGCGCGTATGGGCGATGAAAAAGTTGATCAGGGGATTGCTTTTTTGCGTGAGCTCGAAGCGATCACGCTGGAAGCGACGTGCGAATTACATAAAAAACTCGAGCAGTAATTCGACTGTATTCTTAGATAACAAAAACGGCGACGCAAACGCGTCGCCGTTTCTTTTGGTGATGAGCTGATTTGTTATTCAGCCTGTTCCAGGATTTTGACCATGTCACCTTCAGGTGCGGTGACGACTTCAGGCTCAATGTCGAGCTTCATAGCTTTCATGTCGTCTGCGGTGAACGCAGGCCATTCTGGCAGCAGTTCGCTTGACGGCGTGCCTGTCTTGGCAAAGCTGATCCAGGCATCGCTCATCATATCAGCCATAATCTGAGGCTCTTCGCCTGTGCCGACCAACGGGCGGGAGAGATGCACATTGCTGAACATATATGGGATGTCCAGCGTGTGCGGTGTTTTGAGCGATCCGCCGACAACAGGTGTTTCCTGTGTCAGCCAGTACATGTAGACAGGCGCACCCTGTTGAGCGGCTTTGGCTTTTGCCAGAACATAGCTTCCCTGGATGAAGCGCGCGCCCATTGCGCGGACTGCGACGTGTGTTGCGGAATAATCAGGTTCGACTTCTCGGTAATGAGCGACCAGTTCCTTTGCATTTTCGCCAAGCATTGGGGACATCTTGTCCAGCGCCTCGAAATCAATCTTCCCATACCATGGCTGGCTGGCGAGGAAGATTGTCATTTCGTCTTTGTTCCACCCGATCATGACCGGGATGTCTTTGGACTGTTCTGGCGCTGTTGGAATAAAAGGGTGGTTCTCGGTAACAACGCCGTCTCGCACAGGACCAAGACTACGACCGCCGCCTAAACCGCCGCCAGACCGATTGGCGCGTCGCACCGCGTCCAGAAGTTCATCAGGCGATTTGGTTTTCAGGTCATCGATTGTTTCGATGCCTGCTTCGGCCAGAATGTCTTTTGCAAGCTCATCGGCAATTTCTGGTTCGGAGGAGCGAACGCCTGGCCCCGATTGGATGACAGCTTTGTGGAAAAGCCCGTCAGCGGCCGGCGTGGCCAGCATGTGGCTGACTTTCGAACCACCGCCGCTTTCACCCATGATGGTGACGTTGCCTGGGTCGCCGCCAAACGCTTCGATGTTGGCGTTGACCCATTTCAGTGACTCAACGAGATCGAGATTGCCTGCGTTGCCTGATCCTTTGAAGTCTTCGCCGAAGACCTCGTCGAGTTTCAAATAGCCCATGACATTCAGACGGTGGTTGACTGTAACGACAACAACATCGCCTTTTTCCGAAAGGGACTTCCCGTCATAGGCAGGCCAGCCGCCGGAGCCATAAGCGTAGCCGCCGCCGTGGAACCATACCATGACCGGGCGCTTTTCGCCTTCAACGGACGGCGTCCACACGTTCAGGAAGAGACAGTCTTCATTGTCTGTCTTCGCTTCGGTGGACGTTGGGAACATGGTCTGCATGCGACGTGTCTGGTCGGTTTCGACCGGACCAGTTGGCGAATACATCTGAATACATGGTGCGCCTAACGCAGTCGCATCCTGTACGCCCTTGTATGCTTCAGCAGGTTGTGTGGGTTTGAAACGAAGATCGCCCACAGGAGGCGCAGCATATCGCACGCCTTTGAACGCCATAATGTCATCGTCCATGACGCCCTGGACCTTTCCGGCGACAGTTTCGACGATTGGCGTCACTTTCGGCATCTGACTTTCAGCCAGTGTTTCGGTTTTAGTTTGTGCGGCGACTGGCTCGGCGTCAGCCTGAACTGGTGGCGCCTGTGTGGTGGTCACACATGCAAACAAAGACAGACAGGCGGCGCCTGCCAGTAGATTCTTGATCATGATTATCCTCCCCGCCGAAAACGCCCTCACGCTGCGGCAATGTTATGATGATAGATCACTACACCAATCTTTATCTGCCTCTCAAGAGAGGAATGATGAGAAGGTCGGTTGCGTGACACAATAGCCGCAACGCGCGGCGTGTCGGATTAGCTTTTCCTTTTCATTCCTGTCGCGCCTGTTAATCCTGACGGCGTTGGAAAAGGAATCACGCCCATGCCTGTTAATCGCCCACTTGATGAAGACAGCCATCTCTATCTGGTGGATGCCTCTGGTTACATCTTCCGGGCGTTTCACGCTTTGCCTGCTTTGACGCGAAAGTCGGACGGTTTGCCTGTGGGCGCGGTGTCGGGTTTTTGCAACATGCTGTTCAAGCTGCTGGAGGATGTGAAAGGCAAGGATAAGCCAACACATTTTGCCTGTATATTTGATGCGTCCGGCAAGACATTCCGAAACGAAATTGACGCGCGCTACAAAGCCCAGCGGCCGCCGCCGCCGGAAGACCTGGTGCCGCAATTTCCTCTGGTGCGCGAAGCTGCTGTGGCGTTTGGAACACCTGCGATTGAGCTTGAAAACTACGAAGCGGACGATCTGATCGCCTGTTATGCGCGCCAGGCCGAGGCCAAAGGCGCGCGCGTGACGATTATCTCGTCTGATAAAGACCTGATGCAGCTTATCACAGATAAGATCTCCATGATGGACACGATGAAAGACAGGCGTTTGTCTTTTGATGAAGTCATGGAAAAGTTTGGCGTGACGCCGGACAAGGTGACAGACGTGCAGGCGCTGGCAGGGGATAGTGTGGACAATGTGCCGGGCGTTCCGGGGATTGGCGTCAAGACGGCTGCGCAACTCATCAACGAATATGGGGACCTTGAAACCCTGCTGGCGCGGGCTGGAGAGATTAAACAAAACAAACGCCGCGAGAACCTGATCGAGTTTGCGGAAGATGCGCGCATTTCCAAACAATTGGTGACGCTGGATCATGAATGCCCGACGCCGACTCCAATCGAAGAATTTGGTGTGACGGACCCATCTCTGGATGAACTCCTGCCTTTCCTGGAGAAGATGGAGTTTCGCACCATCACCAAACGTGTGGTGGAGAAATTAGGCGAGGGGGATGCCTCAGCAGTCATCGAAGTGGATGGCGCATCGTCAGCGCCAGTTATGTCTGATGGCGCATCTGCCGCCTTTGATCTGGATCTATATCAAACGGTCACTTCTACAGACGAACTGAAGACATGGGTTGAGCGCGCAACGCTGGCTGGTGTTGTCGGTGTTGATACCGAGACAGACAGTCTGAATGCGATCTCGGCCAAGATGGTTGGGGTATCGCTGGCTGTCGGTCCAAATGAGGCTTGCTATATCCCGCTGGGTCATGGCGGGGGTGATCTGCTGTCAAACGACACGCCAGAACAAATTCCCATGGAAGAGGCGGTCGCGATTTTAAAACCTATGCTGGAAGATCCAGCGGTTTTGAAGGTCGGCCAGAATTTCAAATACGATATCAATGTGTTCGAACGTTATGGGATTTGTCCGCACCCTGTGGACGACACCATGTTGTTGTCCGCCTGTCTTGAGGCCGGCAAGCATGGGCACGGCATGGACGAATTGTCTGAGCTGCATTTCGGCCACAAGCCGATTGCGTTTAAAGATGTCGCCGGAACGGGCAAGAAACAGATCTCCTTTGCTGAGGTCGCGCTGCCGGAAGCGACCAAATATGCGGCTGAAGACGCTGATGTGACCTTGCGTCTGTGGCATGTCCTTAAACCGCGCCTGTCGGCGGAAAAGGTAGCGACGCTTTATGAGACGATTGAGCGCCCCATGGTGGATATTGTGGCGGCGATGGAGCAGGCGGGTGTGTTCGTCGATCGCGAAACACTGTCGCGCATGTCGGGCGATTTTGCGCAGCGTATGGCGCAATATGAAGATGAAGCCTACCAGTTGGCGGGCCGCGAATTTAATCTGGGCAGTCCCAAACAACTTGGCGATATTCTGTTTGGCGAGATGGAGTTGCCCGGCGGAAAGAAAACCAAGACTGGCGCATGGTCGACGGGCGCAGACACATTGGAAGACCTGGCGGCGGAAGGTCATGAATTACCCCGTGTGATTTTAAACTGGCGAATGCTCTCCAAACTCAAATCAACATACACCGACGCATTAGGGGGGAGCATAAATAAAGATACGGGCCGGGTGCATACGTCCTTCAATCTGACAGGTGCGCAGACGGGTCGTTTATCCTCTACAGACCCGAATTTACAGAATATTCCGATCCGCACCGAAGAGGGGCGAAAGATCCGCGAAGCCTTCATTTCCGAACCAGGAAACGTGTTGATAGCGGCGGATTACTCGCAGATTGAACTGCGTTTGTTAGCGCATATCGGCAATATCGACGCGTTGCGCGATGCGTTTAATAACGACCTTGATATTCATGCCATGACGGCGAGCGAAATGTTTGACACCCCCATTGAGGGCATGGACCCAATGGTGCGGCGCAAAGCCAAGGCGATCAATTTCGGGATTATTTATGGCATTTCCGCATTTGGTCTGGCGCGTCAATTGTCGATCCCACGCTCAGAAGCCTCGGACTATATCAAGGCCTACAACGCCAAATTCCCCGGCATCAAAAAATACATGGACGAGATGAAGTCGTTTGCGCGCGACAACCTGTATGTGGAAACAGCGTTTGGCCGTAAAGTCTGGGTTCAGGGCGTAAAATCCAAGAATGGCGCAGAGCGCGCATTTGCCGAACGTCAGGCGATTAACGCGCCATTGCAGGGCTCAGCCGCCGACATCATCAAGCGCGCCATGATCCGTATTCCGTCTGCTCTGGAAGCGGCGGATTTAAGAGCGCGCATGTTGTTACAGGTGCATGACGAACTCATCTTTGAAGCGCCAGAATCTGAGGCGGAAAAGACGATGGACGTTGTTAAATCAGTGATGGAAAACGCCACGCGCCCAGTGATGGATTTGTCTGTCCCGCTGGTGGTGGAGGCAAAAGTTGCGCACAGCTGGGCGCTGGCGCACTAGCTAAAAATCAGGGTCAAAACTACGGGTGGTGTCCTGGTCGGTGTTCGGGTGTCGATCCGGGTGGTGTGCGGGACTTGTTCTGGTGCGATTACAGGGTCTCTTTGGTTTCAATTATGATCGCATGTTTATGTGGTGTCAGGATCAGGAGACCGCCTAAAGCTGCCGCCACACCGTAGATTAGCGGCAAAAACTCGATCAGCCAGCCGGGCTTGAACACTTTGGAAATCACCCGCGAATTGACGTCAATTGCAAGTTCAGCCTCCGTGCCGATCCGAATGAGTTCCAGCGCATAGGCGTAATTGTCCACCTGGGCGCGATAGTTGATGAACATGAAGCCGCAATAAGCCGCTAGCATGATCACCCTAGAAATAACTGTGATGCGTTGGGGGTTGATAAGAAACATCAGGCCAAAGAGCGATAAGTGCACCGTCACGAAATATTCCCACGTGCTGGCGATCAGCGCGCGGTTCTCGCCCAACACTTCATGAATCTCAGCGATGTTCATCTTCACTTCCCCATCAGCGATATCATGGTCCTTCTCCGTGCGCACATGTTAAAGCACGCAGAGAAAACAGGAAACAAGGGCTATTGGGGGTGGAAAAATTGAATTGATGAATTGTCAAAGGTAAGTCCGCCCTGTTTTGTAAGGTGAGCGTCCTCAGCCCTGTCCGAGAGCTGAAATGCAAAGTGGGGAATTTTTCAAATGGGGAATGACCGACAGTCGGCTGACCTGAAACGCGTCATCGGGTTTTGGGGCATCACTTTTTACGGCCTTGGCGGGATTATCGGGGCGGGGATATTCGCAACGATTGGCGCGATAACTGCGCGAGCGGGCGTTTATGCGCCGTTAGCGTTTGTGATCGCCGGTATTCCGGCTCTCTTTGCAGCGCTTTCTTATGGGCAGTTGGTCAAACGCTTACCCAAAGCAGGCGGTGAAGCAGCCTATGTGTTTGCCGCATTTAAAAGCAAAACGCTCATGCGGATCGTTGCGCTTGGTGTTGCGCTGTCGGGGAGTGTTTCTGCAGCAACGCTGCTATCGGCGTTTGCAGGGTATTTTCAGGCAGTTGCGATATCTCCGGCGTGGATGGTCAAGGGCGTACTCGGCCTTGTGAGCGTGGCGCTGGCGGTTGGCGGCGTATCTATGTCGACAGGCGTGGTGATTTTTATCACGTTGATTGAAGTGGGATTGCTCTTGTTGATCTTTGGAGCAGGCGCAGGCGAAGCGATCAGCTATCCTGGCTGGATGCTCGCCGCAACGCCGCCGGAAGGATTGGTCTTCTCGCTGGGCGCCTCAGCTGTGCTGGCGTTTTTCGCATTCATTGGCTTTGAAGATGTCGTCAACATGGCGGAAGAGGTCAAAGACGCGCCAAAGGTTTTGCCACGCGCGCTGATTTTGGCGTTTGTTGTGAGCCTTGTGCTTTATCTTGGCGTGTGCGCCGTCGCTGTGATGTCTGTGCCGATAGAAGAACTTGGCGCATCGGATGAGCCGCTAGCAGATGTGGCGCGATCGCAAGGCATCTTGCCGCCTGCTGTCATGACGGCGATGGCGTTAGCGTCTATCGGTAATGGCGTGATTATCCAGATCAATATGGTGTCGCGCCTGTTGTACGGGTTGGCCAAGGATGGCGGCGCGCCACAGCTGTTTTCCAAAGTTTGGTCTCAAACAGGCACGCCAGCATTTTCAGTACTGTTGTGTGGGGCGGCGGTTTATGGGTTCGCAGTTTTATTGCCATTAGAGCAGCTGGCGGAGCTGACTGGCGTGATTGTGCTGGCGGTTTTCGCGTTTGTGCAGTTGGCGCTTATTCAGCTCATCCGTAAAGAAGGCGCAGGAGCTGGATCGCGTATGCGATCATACTTGATCCCGATTGCGGGGTTTTTATCTTCTATCGTGCTTATGTTCGGAGCGCTGGTTTAGCGCCTCAGCAATGTATCTGAGCTTTCATTTTCTCGTGGCTGGTGTTTTTGACGCAAATCGTCCTAATCTGACGCTCGAAAGCCAAAGCTTGGCCTAATTTGCGCCTTGGTTATATTGCGCCTTGAAAACAAGCGCGGTTTTCCGCGACGCACCACCGATATGAGGGGACATCCATGACCACGATTGCGTTGGTCGACGACGACGAAAACATTGTAGAGAGCCTCAAAGCGTTTTTTGAAGCCGAGGGCTACACCATCCGCGCCTATCACGATGGCGCCGCCGCATTGCAGGGCCTGGCTGAAAACCCACCAGATCTTGCCATTCTGGATGTAAAAATGCCGAAAATGGACGGTATGGAATTGCTGCGCCGTTTGCGCCAGACATCCAATTTGCCGGCTATCTTCCTGACGTCCAAAGATGACGAAATCGACGAGGTTGTCGGTTTTAACATCGGCGCTGACGATTTCATCCGCAAGCCATGCTCCATGCGTTTGCTTGCTGAGCGTGTGAAGGCGGTTTTGCGCCGGTCGCGCGGAGCGGCTGGTACGGAAGAGGGCGACCAGAAGCCGATTGTGCGCGGATCGCTGACACTCGACCCGAACCGCCACGCCTGTACCTGGAAAGGTGAAGTTGTTCGCCTGACAGTGACAGAGTTTTTGATCCTGCAGGCGCTGGCGACACGTCCGGGATATGTCAAAAGCCGCGACCAGTTGATGGACGCTGCGTATGACGATCAGGTCTATGTAGATGACCGCACGATTGACAGCCACATCAAGCGCTTGCGCAAGAAATTCCGCGACCTTGATGATGAGTTTGACTCCATTGAGACCTTGTACGGCGTTGGATATCGCTACAAAGAAGCCTGATGGCGAACCAGATCGGCCCAGCGTGCGTTAGCTGGGTCGGCGGCGTTCATTAAAGAGGCTGCGCGATGCAATTATCTCAACTACGTGGAGCCCTGCCGCCGGCGGGGCGGACCATTCGGTCCTTGTTCCGCTCGCGGATTGCGCGCCTCATTCTTGCGTCCAACCTGGCGGGATTGTTGATCCTGATCGCAGGGACGCTGTTTGCCAATGAGATCCGGGCGGGTCTGGTGCAGGCGCGTACGGAATCGCTGGAATCCCAGGCGCTGGGTTATGAATCCGTTCTGACGATTGGTGACAGCCAGCCACAACTTAATCGGGCGCTGGCGCGGGCGCTGATCAAGCGATTGCAAATCCCAGACAATACGCGTGTTCGGCTATATTCGCCTGAGGGCGATGTGATCGCCGACAGTTTCCTTTTAACGGACCGTATTGTCACAAATGATCTGCCGGAGCTAAAGGCGCCCAGTCTGTTTGATCAGATCGCAGTGTCTATTTCGCGCAATGTCAGTGGCTTTTTCGATCGATTTGGGGATGGTTCATCACGCTATAATGAGGCGGAGACCCTGCAGGAAGAACTGGCGATCGCGATGTCCGGCGATATTGCAGCTTCGCAGCGGTTTTCAGAATATGGCGACAGGCTGATTTCAGTCTCGGTACCCGTGCAATATGTCTCTGCCGTGGTTGGTGTGCTGACCGTGGAGGCAAGCGACGTTCAGGCGATTATCCGCGCAGAGCGTGCGGCGCTTGCCCCTGTTATCGGCGTGGCGGTGCTGGTGTCGCTCATTACGTCCGCTTTGTTGACGGTCGGGATTGCCCGCCCATTGCGGAGACTTTCGCTTGCAGCTGACCGGGTGCGGACCGGACAGGCCGAGCGCCTGGATATGCCGGCTTTGTCAAAGCGAAAAGACGAAATTGGGGATCTGGCGATGGCGCTGGAAGCCATGACGGCGGCTTTGCGGGACCGGATCCAGTTGAACGAGCGCTTTGCCGCCGATGTGGCGCATGAGTTGAAAAACCCTCTTACTTCTATTCGGTCAGCAGTGGAAACCGCAAGCGCTGTGGAAGATCCCAAAGTGCGCGAACGCATGCGCGAAGTAATCGCCAAAGATGTGGTGCGCCTTGATCGCTTGATTACCGACATTTCCAACGCGTCGCGCCTGGAAGCTGAAATCGCACGGGAAAAAGCGACGATTGTCGACATTGAGCGGTTGCTGCAAGACCTTACGGATATCTGGCGTGATACGCGAAAAGACGGCCAACCGCATGTCAAACTGTCACTGCATGCCTCGCGCGAATCTTTGCGGGTAAAAGGGCGGGAGGGGCCGTTAAGTCAGGTCATTCGCAATCTGGTGGAGAACGCCAAATCATTTTCCCCGCCAGATGGGGATGTGACCATTCATGCGCTGCGCGAGGATGGCGTTGTGCGGATCGTCATAGAGGATGAAGGTCCCGGCGTGCCGCCAGACAAGCTGGAAACCATCTTTGACAGATTTTATTCAGATCGTCCGGTTGGCGCAGATTTTGGCAACAATTCCGGTCTGGGGCTTTCAATTGTCCGACAGATCGTTGAAACACACCGGGGTGAGGTGTTTGCTGAAAACTGTAAGGAAAACGGTAATATAACTGGCGCTAGGTTTGTGGTCAGAATCCCGGCTTTGTCGGAATCCTGATCATTGGGCTTGACCCGCGAGTAAAACGACCCTCTCATTTCCCTTGGGTGAACTGTGGAGAATTCTGAATGATTGGCGTTGTCGTCGTAACGCATGGTGAGCTTGCAAGCGAATTTGTCGCTGCGACCGAGCACGTTTTTGGCCCACAAGAGGCATTCAAAGCAATCTGTATTGGCGCTGACGACGACATGGAAGCGCGCCGCGCAGAGATTATTGATGCGGTTACGGCCTGTAATAATGGCAAAGGCGTTATCATTTTTACGGACATGTTTGGCGGCACGCCGTCAAATTTGGCGATTTCCGTAATGAGCAAGGCGAAGATCGAAGTGATTGCAGGGGTGAACCTGCCGATGTTGATCAAAGCCGCTGAAATTCGCAAAACGCAGCCATTGGATGAGGCGTCCAAAGCCATTCAGGATGCGGGCCGGAAATACATCTCCATTGCTTCTGCGGTGCTACAAAAAACGGCATGACGGACGTGCTCTCGCGATCGGTGACCATCTGCAACAAGAAGGGGCTTCATGCGCGCGCATCTGCTGCGCTGGCGAAAGAAGCGTCTAATTTTCAATCAAAAATCACTGTTGCGCATGAAGAAGTTAGCGCCGACGCAGAATCCGTCATGGATATGCTGATGCTGACTGCTTATCAGGGCTGTGCGGTCACTGTCACGGCCGAAGGTCCGGATGCGCAAGCGGCATTAGAAGCAGTGTCCACGCTGATTGAAAACAGGTTTGGTGAAGAAGAATAACGCTGGCGCGCTGCGTTATTTGCCAATCTGCAAGAGCGCGTCTTTGTCTTGCCTTTCATCTAGGTCTTGTTTGGCGCGCTTGCCGTTAGGCGCAAGAATGAGATTTGAAAACAGAATTTCACCTGAAAGCTCGTCAACATAACTTCCGCCAATGCGTTCCAGCCCCGCTGTGAACTCTTCTAATGTGACCCTTCGATCGATATTGGCGTCGAAATTTACTGCGTTGGCGAGCGGTCCGTCGTGAGACCCAAGAGCGCTGGCCCAATCCTGCTGTTCGAAAATAGACAATGTGCCGTCTTTGTTATGGTCGGCCGTGTTGAATGCCTTTGGCGCACCGTCGGCGATTTCCTGCAGCGAAACAGACAGCGATCCGTCTGTGTCAAAACTAGCGAATAACAGCGCGCCGGGTCTGGCGATACGCACGCCGCGCAGGTCTCTGCCATCGCGCACAACTTTTTCTGGGATGAGTTCGGGGCCGGCTGATTGAGCGTTGGCGGTTATTCCCGAAGTGGCTGCACCCGTCATCAGTGCGATCATCATCCCGGTCTTCAGCACGTTATTGGCCATATGATACTCTTTTTGTCACCCGTCTTATGATAGGAATTAAGGCGCTGATTTTGGCAAATACAAGGCGTGGCTGCGATCTCTCTTGGAAAAATCATTTAATCATATAAAGATGTGTTTATATGATTTACGAATGATCAAGGCAGCTGTTATAGACAGCACACACTGTTTTATAGCGAACACATTTTTTGGATCCGAGGAATTTGCGCATGGCTTTCGATGATTATGTAGTCAAGGACATTTCACTTGCAGACTTTGGTCGCAAGGAGTTGGACATTGCAGAAACTGAAATGCCCGGCCTTATGGCGCTGCGCGAGGAGTACGGTGTTGCAAAGCCACTGAAAGGCGCGCGTATTTCCGGTTCGCTGCACATGACGATCCAGACAGCTGCTCTGATCGAGACATTGACGGCGCTGGGCGCTGACGTGCGCTGGGCAAGTTGTAACATCTTCTCAACGCAGGACCACGCCGCAGCAGCTATCGCTGCGACAGAAGTTCCGGTTTTTGCGGTTAAGGGCGAAACACTGGAAGAATACTGGACCTACACTGACAAGATTTTCCAGTGGGCGGATGGCGAACCATCCAACATGATTCTGGATGATGGCGGCGACGCGACAATGTACATCCTTTTGGGGGCGCGCGCAGAAGAGGGCGACACCGCCTTTCTGTCTACGCCGGGCTCGGAAGAAGAAGAATATCTGTTTGCGCAGATCAAGAAACGCCTTGCAGAAACGCCAGGGTTCTTTGTGAAACAACGCCACGCCATTCAGGGCGTGACTGAGGAAACCACCACAGGGGTCAACCGTCTTTATCAATTGATGGAAAAAGGTCACCTGCCATTCCCGGCGATCAACGTGAACGACTCAGTCACAAAGTCGAAGTTCGACAACAAGTATGGCTGTAAGGAATCGCTGGTTGACGGTATCCGCCGCGGTACGGACGTTATGATGGCTGGTAAGACAGCTGTCGTGTGCGGTTACGGCGATGTGGGCAAGGGCTCAGCCGCATCTCTTCGTGGTGCTGGCGCGCGCGTGAAGGTGACTGAAATCGACCCGATCTGTGCGCTGCAAGCGGCTATGGACGGATTTGAAGTCACAACGCTGGAAGATGCTGTATCGACTGCAGATATCTTCATCACAACGACCGGCAACAAAGACGTTATTCGTATCGAGCACATGCGCGAAATGAAAAACATGGCGATCGTTGGCAATATCGGCCACTTCGACAATGAAATTCAGGTGGCTGCGCTTAAAAACCACAAATGGACGAACATCAAAGACCAGGTCGACATGATCGAGATGCCTTCCGGCAACAAGATCATCCTGTTGTCTGAAGGTCGTCTGCTGAACCTCGGTAACGCCACAGGTCACCCGTCATTCGTGATGTCCGCTTCGTTCACAAATCAGGTTCTGGCGCAGATTGAGCTCTTCACCAAAGGCGATGAGTACGAAAATAAAGTCTATGTGCTGCCTAAGCATCTGGACGAGAAGGTTGCTAAACTGCACCTGGAACGCATTGGCGCGAAATTGTCAGAGCTTTCCAAAGAGCAGGCTGACTATATCGGCGTTGAAGTGACAGGTCCGTTTAAACCGGAACACTACCGCTACTAATCACTAAAGCCTAGTCCGGCGCAGTAAGATCGCTGTAGCGGTCTGCGCCGACAGGCCAGATATCGCAAATTGCACTTGCTATGCGTTCGCGCGCTTTGGGAGAAAGCTTTTTCTTCCAGGCGTGTGTGCGATCCCTTGGTGTGGCGTTCATTCGGTCTGATACGGTCACGACGGAAGGTGCGCTAAGCGAAATATCTTCTCTGCTCTGACCACCCAAGAAGTCAGTGACATTGTTGAATGCATCGCCGCCCTGATGCACCAGATCTTCATAGCTGGTTTTGATCAGGTTTGGATGCTGCGTGTTGTGGACATGTTTTTCCGTAAACGCCCAATAAGCTGCAATGCGCTCATAATCGCGGCGTGACGCATAGACTGTCTGAAGCTTTTCAATATCCGCACGCAATTCGGGGCGTGCCCGATCTGGTTCGGGTAGGATGTGCTTGAAAGAAACGTCTTGGAACGTCCAGTCCCAGTCTGTGCTCAGGAAACTGGAAATCACGGCGCCTGGGTGACGGGTGACATGAACGACTTTCACACCGAAACGATTAATCAGCTCTGGAATGATGAGCTGACCGCGCACCAGTTTGATAATGACGCGCCGTTTGAAGGATTCTGACAGGTCCTTGCGACACAGGAATGAAAAACGCGCAGGGCAGGCGCCTGAGAAAATCTCATCAATGAAATTGAGGTCCTGCGATGTGAAAGTGGCGAAATCAGTTGGAATTATCGCTTCGCGGCGCTGTTGGTCACGACGCTTGAACCGGCGTTGACGATTAAAGGGCGGCGAGGCTTTAGGCGAAAAGGGCTCAAAGATCGTTTTGGCGTTTAAACTGCGAGCCAGCGACTCCTGAACCCAAGTCGTACCGCTCCGCCAGAAACCCGTCACCAGGACATTATCCGCCGGCGTTGTGAACGCAGACACGCTTTTATCCAGTGCGTAAGCCGCACGGAATTGAAGACCATTTGAGGTCATCGTGTTGTCATTGGCTGAGGCGTCAGCCTGAGTTGGAGGCTGAGTTGGTATTCTGATTTGTGTGCTCATATTTCCAGCTTCAAAGGGGAGGGCGCTGTTTTATCCTTTCAGGGAAAGCAAAAAAGGCGCCGCAACCTCTTAAATCAGAGATATGGCGCCTGCGATCTACTGCAGCGTGTGTGGTTGTTGTCGATGATGGAAAATATTGAAAAATCTAAGCTTGTAAGACTCAGGTGAATCCGCTCTCATTGTCAGCGTGATCAGGATTTGTTCACCTCATTTAACGGAGCGTTAACAGAAACAACGCCATTCCGTTAACCTCGGAAATCCTTTAATAGGGTTGAGTTGGGTTCAGACTGCCGCGGAGCGCTCGTCTCATGGAAAACGGTTTCGGCCAGGTTTTCGCTTATATTGTAGCTGGTGCGGTGGCATTTGGAATCGCGTCGCTCCTTTGGGCTTTGCGCGTGTCTGATGGTGCGCGTGGCGCAGCGAAACGTTACCGTGAAATGGCCCGGCGTCTGGAAGAAAAGCTTGCTCGTACCGATTCCGTTTTTGGCGCGCACCCTGGCGTTATTCTGGTTTGGGAAGATGAAGACGTCATCGACGCAAGCTGGGGCGCTCCCAAAATTTATGGATCTCATGTCGCGCTGGCGGCGCTGCTGAACTTTACCGACGATTCTGTGTCACAGGATGCGGCTGTGCGTCTGTTGGAGGGGCTTGGCGATTTGGAGGCGCGTGATGGGGCGGGGCGTGACGCGACTTTGCGCGAACGCCTGATGCAGCTCCGCACGGAAGGCGCGCCTTTCTCTTTGACGATCATCGGACCAAATGGCCGCTTCCTCGAAGCGGACGGACGGACGGCTGGCGCGCGCGCTGTGCTGTGGGTGTCGGACTCTACAATTAAAGGTCTTGAAGAATCAGGTGCGCGCGGACGCTTGGAAGAAGCGCGCCAGATTATTGCGCGTGACCCGTCCGCCTTCCTTGAGATGCTGGGCAAAGCGCCCTTTATCGCCTGGAGGCTGTCTGGCGCAGGGCGTCTGCAGTGGGTGAATGACGCTTACATGAGCGCCGTTGAGGCCAAAACACTGGACGCGGTGCTCGACAAGCAGATCATGCTGGACAAGGAAATAGCATCCCAGGCGCAGAAGGTGATCTCGGATAAAGTTGAAAACCGTGAAACGCGCTACATTGTTATTGATGGCGAGCGTCGTGCGATGCAGGTGCTGATGTTCCCGCTGTCTGGCGGCGTGGCTGGTATGGCGCTGGACGTAACCGAAGAAGAGAATGCGCGTGAGACGCTTGACCGTCATGTGCGCGCGCATGACGACACGCTCAACCATGTGTCAGACGCTGTTGCGATCTTTGGCCCAGACCGGAAACTGTCATTCCACAACAAGCGATTTGCGCAGTTGTGGGATTTGGACCCGCGCTTCCTTCTGGAGAAGCCTTCTCACGGTGAATTCCTCGACCGTTTGCGTGAAAAGCGCATGCTGCCGTCACAGCAGAAATACAATGAGTGGCGCGCAAAAGAACTCGCCTATGACGCAGGCGGATCTAAAGCGGCGATTGCTGAAGACATGTGGATGCTGCCGGATGGACGCACGCTGCAGGTCACGCGTCAGAAACACCCGCTTGGCGGCATGCTGCTTCTGTTTAAAGACATCACGGATGAGCTGAGCCTGAAAGCCAGCTATAACTCCTTGATCAACCAGCAAAAAGCGACGCTCGACAAGCTGAACGAGGCTGTTGCTGTGTTCGGTGGCGATGGCGGTCTGCGCTTGCGCAACGCGTCATTTGAAGAATTGTGGAAGATCAGTCCGGATGCGCTTAAAGATGCGCCTGACTTTGAGAAGGTCACAGAACTTTGTGCGCCATTATTCCATGACAAATCTGTTTGGGCGGCGATCAAAGGCCGTGTCACCAACCCGACACCGGATGCGCGCCAGGAATTTAGGGGTGAAATGAAACGCTCGGATGGGTCTGTTGTCAGTTTCCTGACACAACCATTGCCGGATGGCGCAACCCTGATCGCATTTGTAGACGTATCTGCGGCGCGCCGGGTAGAAAGTGCGCTGCGTGACCGGGCTGAAGCCTTCCAGGCAGCTGACCGTCTGAAGACCGAATTCGTGCAGAACGTATCGTACCAATTGCGCTCGCCGCTGACCACAATCCTTGGCTATGCCGAATTCCTGGAGAGCGGCAAACAGGGTAAGCTGAACGAGCGCCAGATGGAGCATGTGACGTCTATTCTGAAAGCGTCTGACCACTTGTCGCGCCTCATTGAAAATATTCTGGACCTGGCGACGATTGAGGCGGGCCGGATGGATCTGGATCTTAAAGATGTGGATCTGCGCCAACTGATCGAAGATTCCGTTGACATGGTGGTCGCAAACGCCGCCGACACGAAAGTGTCGATCAAGGTGTCATGTCCAAAGAATATTGGGCTGATCCATGCAGATGAGCGTCGTATCAAACAGATCCTGTTCAACCTTCTGACCAACGCGCTGCGCTTTACCTCGCCTGGCGATACCGTGAAGGTGACTGCTGAAAAGGCTGACGGCGTCGTCCGTTTGCAGGTGACAGACACAGGTAAAGGCGTGGAATACGAGCATCAGGCTGAAGCGTTTGACGCCTTTACGTCTGGTGATAATCGTGGCGCAGGCCTTGGGCTTGCTCTCGTGCGCTCGTTTGTCGAATTACATGGCGGTTGGGTTGCGATGAAGTCTGCGCCAGGCGATGGCGCGACCGTTATGTGCTGTCTCCCAGAAGTGGCGACACCAAAGAACGCACCGCCTGAGCTGGAGCTCAAGTCTGGCGTTGGCGCAGCTGCATAGTCAGTTTTTTTATCTGGCGTTTATCCAGCATTGCGCGATAAGTGGGGGCTATGACCGACCTTATTTCCCGACTGCCTGAAGTGCGCGGCAAGCTTTTGCCCAACACGGAACTGAAGCCGTACACATGGTTTCGTGTAGGTGGACCCGCTGATGTGCTGTACCTGCCTGCCGATGCGGATGATCTGGCGCATTTTCTGAAAAACACGCCAGAAGATATTCCAGTGACCGTGCTGGGCGCGGCCTCAAATGTCATTGTGCGCGATGGGGGCGTTGAGGGGGTTGTGATCAAGCTGACGCCGGCATTCGGCAAGATCAGGGTCACAGGATTGCAAGTGGTTGCCGGCGCTGCGGCGCTGGACAATAAAGTGTCTCAAAAGGCGGCGCAGTTTGGTGTGGGCGGACTTGAATTCTTCTCAGGCGTGCCTGGTACGATTGGCGGCGCGCTTCGCATGAATGCGGGCTGTTATGACATGGAAACCGCTGACGTGTTGATTGAAGCGGTGGCGCTTACGCGTAAGGGGGAGTGGGTGACGCTCAAAAACCGCGATTTTGGGTATTCCTATCGCCACAGCGAAGCGCCAGAAGACCTGATCTTTGTGGAGGCCCTGTTTCAGGGGCAAGACGCAAAGCCTGATGATGCGCGCACTAAAATCGAAGGTTTCAAAGCGCGGCGCGAAGAAGCTCAACCTATTCGGGAAAAAACCGGCGGATCAACTTTTGCTAATCCAGATCCGCCCGGCACGCCTGATCAGCGCAAAAGCTGGAAGCTGATTGATGAAGCAGGCATGCGTGGCGCAATGCGCGGTGGCGCTCAAGTGTCTGAGAAACACTGTAACTTCCTGATCAACACAGGCGAAGCCACAGCTGCAGACCTTGAAGGGCTGGGCGAAGATGTGCGCGCAATGGTCAAGGAAACTTCTGGCGTTGAATTGCGTTGGGAAATCAAACGCATTGGCCGCGCTTGCTAAACTGATGGCATAGTCAGGCAGAACGTGCGCACACGCTCTGCCTGTTGCTGGTTAAACAATCGCGTTCTCGCTGACATTGATGACCATGTGCGGCTGTTTGTCGGATGTGAACGATACAGATCGTCCATACGTGTCCAATGTTGTGCGCAACCTATTTCGAAATGAGGAAAAGCTATCGAACGTCACAACGTCGATGGCTTCCGCACAATGGATTTCGACCTCAAAATGGGTTCCGCCGTTTATGGCCTTTACGCCCAGGACTTCGCCCATGAATGACTGGCCAAGATACGCGCCCTGAACAATATCCCCAAGCTGAGGCGTATATTCCGGCATGTTGGTCAATCGCGCCGCCGCGATGTTCCAGTTCGCATACCCAAGCTCATGGGCGATGCGTTCCAGCGCTTGGCTGTGTGAAATGGTTTGTCCGCGATGGGCTAATTCCTGTCGGAGTTCGCGCGCGCGTGATTTGGCTTCTCGCAAGGTGCGCGCAGAAGCATAAGTCGAATGCGGCATGACGCCTGATCCTTCTTCAGCGCGGTCTTTAGATAATGGGGCTCGCCTTGCCATTGTCGACCGCCGAAAAAAGGGCGATATGCAATAAAACGGCTTACGCCGTGAAACACTTCACCATCGGACAAATCCGGCGAGCGGCGGGAGGTTTCAATCCCATGGCGTCGAATATAATGCAAAACCGTGCTGTGTGCTAGCTCCCTTCGTAAAACTCGCGTATTAGGCAGATGTGCTTAGGGGAAGTTGGCGGGGACGTTCGATGCATATTCTGCTTGGGATTATCACCTTGTTGGGCGCGGCCGCCGCCTGGTATTGGCGCGCGCAACGGGCAAAGGACATGCTCGACGCCGCAGCGGATGGGGCTGGACGATTGAAGGGGGCGTATAACCGGCACAAATTCCGCAAACAAACAGAAGGCTCGGTGCTCTCTGGCGTAAAAGACGCCCAGACGGCTGCGACAATTTTCCTGGTGTATCTGGCAGAGGAAAAACAGCCGCTTTTAAAAGAAGACGAGATCTTTATCGCTGAGCTGCTGACATCGGTCACAGGCGCAGACCAAAGATCATTGGATGAAGCGATTTCATTTGCAAAATGGGTGTCTGGCGAAGTCTCAGATGGCAATGATGTGGTGCGTAAATTCTTGCCGATCTGGCGCGACCAGCTCAATTTCAGCCAACGCGCCGAATTAATTGACATGGCGACACAAGTTTCTGCCCATCATGGGACGCCGGCGCCAGTGCAAACTGCACTTATTCGCAGAATGCGAGACGGTCTAACAAGCTGATTTAATTTCTGTTTTTAATAGCATTAATGAACGCTCGGCAGATAATGCCAATAATTGCACCTGGAATTTACCAATTTCCATGAAATTTTCTGCTTTTCGGCGCAGGGTTGTTTAACCTTAACCCGGCAATGTGCCGATAGAGCAGGAGAGTGTGCGATGACGCGCGTAGCAGTCATTATGGGCGGTTGGTCTTCGGAGCGAGAGGTCTCGTTATCCTCTGGTCGCGGCATGGCCGCAGCTGCGCGCGCAGAAGGGTTTGATGTTGTTGAAATCGACGCCACTCCAGAGCTTGCCAATCAGCTGAAAGAGGCTGCGCCTGATGTGGCGCTCAACGCGTTGCATGGCCCGTTTGGCGAAGACGGTTGCGTGCAGGGTCTGCTGGAGATTTTAGGCATCCCGTATTCGCATTCCGGCGTGTTGGCGTCGGCTTTGGCGATGGATAAAGCCAAGTCGCGCATGGTTTATGCGCGTGAAGGTCTGGATGTGGCTGAGGGCGGTGTTTTCCATCGTGACGAAGTCACGACGTCACACGTGATGAAGCCGCCTTACGTGGTCAAACCAATTGCTGAAGGTTCCTCTTTTGGCGTGGTTATCGTCCGCGAAGGCGCCAATGAGCCGCCACGCGAATTGACTCAAGAAGGCTGGCGTTTTGGCGATTTTGTGCTGGTTGAAGCGTTCATTCCTGGTCGTGAACTAACCGTCGCGGTCATGGACGACGAATCACTCGCGGTAACAGAAATTACGACTTTAAGACAATATTACGATTACTCCGCAAAATATGAGGCCGGAGGGTCACAACACGTTATCCCTGCTGACCTGCCGGGTGATGTCACACAGGCTGCGCTGGACGCAGCGCTGGTCGCACACAAGGCGTTAGGGTGCAGGGGCGTTTCGCGTTCGGACTTTCGGTATAACGACACAAAAAAGCGGATGGTGATTTTAGAAACGAATACGCAGCCCGGCATGACCCCGACATCGCTTGTTCCCGAACAGGCGGCGTATAAAGGGATCAGCTACGAGAGGCTCGTGCGTTGGATGATAGAGGATGCTTCATGTCTGAGGTAAAACGTAAACCCCAGAATAATAAGAAGGGAGCGGCGCCTGTTCAGGAAGTGCCGCCAACAATCCTTTCTGAGCAATTATCTACTTATGCGTTCGGCACAGTAACGGCAGGGGCCGTGATGGTGGCAGTGGCGGCATGGATGGGCGGATCGCTCGCGTCGATTGATGAACGTGTACAGTCTGGTTGGGATGCGACAGCAGAGGCTGCCGGTTTGACCATTGCTGAAATTTCTATTGAAGGTTTGGACCCGCGTACAAAAGCGGATGTGCTGAATGCGCTGTCGATCAAGGTTGGTGACAACATGTTCCGCGCTGATCCGTTCAAGATCAAACAAGAGATAGAGGCGGAAGTTAGAAACCTGGCGGATGTGCAGGTGTTGCGTCAGTGGCCAAATGATGTGTGGATCATTGCCGATACGCGCAAACCACTTGCTTTGTGGCAGACAGACGGCGCTTGGACGGTAGTTGATCAGTCCGGTACGCCAATAATGGACAGTGTCGACCCTGCAGAGCATGTTGACCTGCCGCGTGTTGTCGGCCCGGCAGGCGGCTATGCGGCGCCAATTCTGATCAAAGAATTAAAACTTCACCCGGAAATAGCGGAGCGTATGGTCGCGGCGATGCGCGTCGGTGAGCGTCGTTGGGATATTCGTTTAGAATCAGGACTGGAAATCAGCCTTCCTGAAGATGCGCGGATGGACGAAGCGTTGCTAGCGGTTTTCGACTTAAACGAAGCAACTGGCGTATTGGATCAATCATCGGATGTGACGCGCATTGATGCGCGTGACCCAGAGCGGTTTGCTGTGGGGCTGGGCGCAAGCATGGCGGACGCATCTAGCAAGGCGGGAGGCGCGTGACGTCATGTCGTCCTTAACCAGTCGGATTGGAATGCGGGACAAGCTGGCGGGTAAATCGCCCTATGTCGCCGCTTTGGACATTGGCTCCACAAAGGTCGCATGTCTGATCTCCAAGCGTGGCGACTCGTCAGGCGGCTCTGTGCGCGTCTGCGGCGCAGGACATCAGGCCGCCAAGGGCGTTAAAAATGGCCAGGTTGTTAACATGGACGCTTTGGAGCGATCCATTCGATTGGCTGTCGAGCAGGCGGAACGCAATATCGACACGCGTCTTGTGGATGTCGTGGTCGGTGTCTCCGGTCCGAACCTGAAGTGTGAGTATTTATCTGGCGGTGTGAATGTCGGCGGTCGGGAAGTGACGCAGATGCATGTGCGCGACGCGTTAAATTCCGCATTGGCGTCATTTTCGCGCTCAGACCGGCAGGTGCTGCACGCCACACCGCTTGGTTACACGATTGATGGCGCGGGCGGCATCAAAGATCCGCTCGGCATGATTGGAACGCGCTTGCAGGTGTCGCTGCTGGTGGTGTCCGGACCGTCTGCGGCGCTCAAAAACATCGCGCAATGTGTGACACGCGCGCATTTGAACCCAGTTTCAATGGTGGCTGCGCCTTATGCGTCTGGCCTGGCTGTGCTTGTGGATGATGAAGCCGAACAGGGCGCAACTGTCATAGACATGGGTGGCGGCGTGACCAGCGCAGCAAGTTTTTATGAAGGCAATATGGTCTATCTTGACTCCGTACCAGTTGGCGGAGGACGTGCGTCATCAGATTTGGCGCAAGGGTTGGGAACAACATTTGCGGCTGCTGAACGCCTCAAGACGCTTCATGGGGCAGTGGCCCTGGCGCAGGTGCATGCGTTTGAGATCGTGGATGCGCCACGCCTCGGCGAAGATGGCCGGTTAGAGGCAGGTACGACATCCAAAGCCGAGTTGGCGAACATGCTGCGTCCGCGGTTTGAAGAAATCCTTGAACTCTTGGAAAAGCGCCTGACAGCGGCTTCCGCACAGTATCGTCCATTGCCGAGACGGATTGTTCTCACTGGCGGCGCGAGCCAAATGCCAGGGATGCGGGACGTTGCTGAAGAAGTTTTCCGCGCGCCAGTTCGCCTTGCAAGACCGTCTCGCGTGACAGGCTTGGGCGAGGCATATGAAATACCTGCTTTCTCTGCGGCTTCAGGCCTGCTAAAATGGGAATTATCAGGATCAAAAGGCGCTGTGTTGCCAAGGTTCCCGGGACTGCGGGCAAGCAACCAAAGCGCCAGCCTCTTTCAGAAAGCGACTAGCTGGCTCAAAGAGAACTTTTAAGCTGTAAAAAGCGGAACAAAGCGTCTCGCTCAATGAAATTGGCAGTTTCCTGAATTTGCCGCGCGTGGTTAACATGTGCTTAGGCAAGGTGCGTCTATACAGAAGTATAGGATTATAGGAACAGCCGGTTCCATGATCGGTTAAACTGGCTGATTGAGTAACGAGGTGCGGCGGCATGCCGGTAGAGTTGAAACCACGTATTGTTGTTTTTGGTGTCGGCGGCGCAGGCGGAAACGCGGTCAATAACATGATCGAGTCCGAGCTTCAGGGTGTGGAGTTCATCGTTGCGAACACAGACTCTCAAGCCTTGATCCAGTCGAAGGCGGACAAGAAAGTCCAACTTGGCGTATCAACCACACAAGGCCTTGGCGCTGGCGCGCAACCATCGGTTGGCGCAAATGCAGCCGAAGAATCACAAGATGAATTAGAGCGCGAGCTTCAAGGCGCGCACATGGCGTTTATCGCGGCAGGCATGGGCGGCGGCACCGGTACGGGCGCTGCTCCGGTTATTGCGCGTATCGCCAAGGAAAAGGGCGTGCTGACAGTTGGTGTTGTCACCAAGCCGTTTGATTTTGAAGGCAAGCGCCGCATGCAGATCGCCAATGAGGGCATCGAAGAGCTGCGCAAGCATGTCGACACGCTGATTATCATTCCGAACCAGAACCTGTTTCGCATTGCGAACGCCAACACGACATTTGCCGAAGCCTTCACTATGGCGGATGAAGTGCTTTATGAAGGCGTGCGCGGCGTGACAGACCTGATGGTTATGCCGGGCCTGATCAACCTCGACTTTGCTGACGTGCGGACTGTGATGTCCGGTATGGAAGCGGCGATGATGGGTACAGGCGAAGCTGATGGCGACCATCGTGCGCTGAAAGCGGCGCAGGCGGCGATTGCCAACCCGTTGCTGGATGATGTGTCCATGAAGGGCGCACGCGGCGTTTTGATCAACATCACAGGCGGGTATGACATGACCCTCTATGAAGTTGATGAAGCAGCTAACGAGATCCGCAAGGAAGTCGACCCAGACGCACAGATTATTCTTGGATCGACATTCGACCATAATCTGAACGGAAAGATCCGTGTGTCGGTTGTGGCGACGGGCATCAACCTGATTGGCTTAGACGATGCGCCGGCGACAGCGTCCATGCGCCCGTTTGCGCAGCCAGTTAAAAGCATCGAAGAATCATCGCCCGCTCAAGAGACGCCTGTCGTTGATAATGAGGCCGCGGAAGCAGCTGAACGTATTACCGCGTCTTTGGGTGAGCCGAGTGTTGAAGACAATCGTCCACCGCCACCGATTATCAACCGTCGCCCAAGTGTGGATGTTGCTGATGAGGACGATAGGTCAGAAGCTGACCTGGCTGACGAGGTTGCGCCAGAAGCGTCTGAAGAAAACGCGGATTCAAAGTCTGGAATCGGCGGATTATTCGGTTGGCGCAAACAGGATGGTGAAAAAGAGCCTGAGGCCTCCAAGCCAGATTCAGACACGCTGGATGATGACGAATTGGAAATTCCAGCATTTCTACGCCGGTCTGGCGCAAAATAAATTTCTAATGTCGGCACGTTTCTGGATGAAGAAATTGACTCATCCGCATGTTTTTGTTGCGGATTTTAGATGAAAATTGTGCAAACAGGAATTTTGCAACATCCCGAAACAATGCTTTAATTGTGTTCTTGACGGTTCCCACGCTTATTAGATGCTGAGGTGAGCGCATCTATTTTTGTTTTGATGCGTTTCCAAGTAGCGTGCGATGGGAACAATTAAGTAATGGCGTACCAAACAACTCTTTTGGGTCCGGCGGTGTGTGCTGGCGTAGGTCTGCACACTGGCGAACGCGCTAAACTGGTTTTAAAGCCAGCTGAAGCGAATACGGGCATTGTGTTTGTACGCACTGATGTTTCTGACAAAAATAACGTTATCCCCGCTGATGGCCGATTGGTCACCACCACACAATTAGGTACCACGTTGGCTAATGCGGATGGCGTGAGTGTTTCAACGGTTGAACACTTGTTGGCGGCATGCGCCGGTCTTGGCCTCGACAATCTGATTGTTGAAATTGACGGACCTGAAACGCCGATTATGGATGGCTCATCTGCGCTTTATTGCCGTTTGATGATGCATGCTGGCATAAAAACGCTCGCGCAGCCGCGCCGTCGCATCAAAGTTCTCAAGACTGTAGAAGTGCGCGATGGCGACAAATTTGCGCGCCTGACACCATCTAAGAATGAACGCGACCCATTTGAGTTGCGCGTGCGTATCGACTTTTCAAGCGCTGCTATCGGTGAGCAGGAATGCCGCTTTGTCTTAACCCCAGAAGCTTTTGTGGAAGACCTGGCGTTTGCGCGCACATTTGGCTTTGCGCAGGATGTTGAAAAACTCCAATCCATGGGGCTAGCGCGCGGCGGATCCATGGACAACGCCATTGTTCTGGATGGTGATGACATTCTCAACCCTGAAGGTTTGCGATCTCAGGATGAGTTCGTGCGTCACAAAATCCTGGATGCGATTGGTGACCTGCAGCTGGCAGGCGCGCCAATTGTGGGCGTTTTTGAAGGCGACCAGCCAGGGCACGCCATCAACAACAAGCTTGTCCGCGCGTTGTTGGCGGATGAAAGCGCATGGGCGTGGGAGACAGACACGGTTGAAGTGGCCCGCAAACGCCCTTTGGTGGGGGCCACACGCGAAAGCGTAAGCGCTTATAATTAAGCAATTTTCCTTTAAACCTGAAATGATCAGCGCACACAGCTGATCAAAAGATTCGCCTGTTATGCGGCAAGTGCTTGGCGCGGGCCAATCTCTCGTCTACGAAGGTGATCCAAAGCAAGGAGGTTTGCCTGATGGCGATGGACCGCAAAAAACTCGCAATCCTGACAGCAGTGACTGCTTCCATGGCGTTGGGCGCATGTGCGTCCAAGGGCAAGGAACAGTTGGCTTATGTCGAAAAGCCCGTCGAGCAACTCTATAACGACGCGGCTGCAAGCCTTGATCGTAAGCTTTGGGACCGCGCAGCTCTGGAGTTCCAGGAAGTGCAACGCCAACACCCATATTCTGAATGGGCGCAGCGCGCGATGTTGATGACTGCTTTTGCGCAATACAAATCACGTGATTACGAAGAAGCTGTGTCGTCTGCTCAGAACTATGTCGCGCTGTTTCCAGGTGGGCAGGGCGCAGCTTATGCTTACTATCTGATTGCGGCGTCTCACTTTGATCAGATTATTGATGTCGGTCGTGACCAAGGACGGACTGAACTTGCGCTGGCCGCCCTTGAAGAAGTCGTGCGCCGTTTCCCGTCATCTGAATATGCGCGCGATTCTGAACTTAAAATCGACATGGTGCGCGACCAGCTGGCTGGTAAGGAAATGACGATTGGTCGCTACTACCTGAAAAACTCTGAGCATTTGGCGGCAATCAACCGTTTCAAGCGCGTTGTCGATGAGTTTGAGACAACCACCCACGCGGCGGAAGCATTACACCGCCTTGTCGAAGCTTATCTTTCCATCGGTCTGATTGGTCAGGCAGAGCAGGTGGCTGCTGTGCTTGGGCACAATTATCCAGCTTCCAAATGGTATGATGACAGCTATAAACTCTTACGCAGTAAGGGTGTGGACCTGAATACCGCAAAATAAAACAAAAGCGGAACATTTTTGTTCCCTATTTGTTTCGGTTGTGCTAATCAATACGCATGTTGATAGCACTCTCGATCCGAAATTTTGTTCTGGTCCGCGCGCTCGACTTAGAGCTTGAGGCGGGATTTACGGCGCTCACCGGTGAGACCGGTGCGGGCAAATCTATCATTCTATCGGCTTTGGGGTTTGCGCTTGGCGCAAAGACGGGGAAGGGCGCAATACGCGCTGGCGCAGACACGGCGTCTGTGACAGCGACATTTGATCCGCCTGATGATCATCCTGTCAGGCGCTTGCTTCAAGACAATGATATTGAGATTGATGCGGACGAACCACTTGTCTTGCGGCGTGTTATGCGAACGAGCGGGGCTGCGCGCGGGTATTTGAATGATGCGCCCTTATCAGCGCGCCTGATGCAGCAGATTGGTGAGCACCTTTTAGAGGTTCATGGCCAGCACGCCGGACATGCTTTGCTACACACATCTGCGCATCGGCGCATGATTGATGGGTTTGCGGATGCGGCCGCAGAGATAGCGGATTATTCCGATGCTTGGTCGCAATGGCGATTGGCAATGGAAGCGCGTCAGGCTGTTGAGGCGCGTTTGGCGCGGGCGGAGACGGAGCGCGCTTTTTTAGAGCACGCCGTCAGCGAGCTTGAAGCATTAGCGCCTGAGGATGGCGAAGCCGAAGCGCTGGCGCAGTCGCGCGCTGAACTACAATCGTTTGAGAAAGTTGCTTTGGCGGTTGATGATGCGCTTAAGAGTTTCGACAAATCCGGCCCTGAGCAGGCATTAGCGTCAGCTTCGCGTGCGCTTAGCCGGGCTATGTCGATACCCGTTGTGGCGCAATCTCCCGAAGATTCGCCATTGCGCGCGGGCCTGGTGATGGCGTGTGAGGCTTTGGAGCGTGCGCTGATTGAAGCAGGTGAGGCGTATGAATCGGTTTCCAGATTGCGGTCTGGATCGGAATATTCGCCCGAAGCGTTGGAACATCAGGAAGCGCGATTATTTGCTTTACGTGCGGCGGCGCGAAAATACGACACTGATCCTGATCAGCTGGGTTCGGTTCATGCGCGCATGCGGATGCAACTTGATGAAATTGTTCATTCTGATCAGGCGCTTCAAAAGGCTATGGATGCTGAAAAACAAGCGCTTGCCGCCTATAATGCGGCAGCAGACGCGTTAACAAAAAAACGCCAGGCGGCAGGGGAAAAACTCAGCAAAGCTGTCGCCCGCGAGCTTAAGCCGCTCAAGCTCGAGAAAGCGAAATTCCGTGTCCTGGTGGCGGACCTTCCTTTAGAAGAGGCTGGCCCGAATGGTAAGGACAGGGTGGCGTTTGAAGTTCAGACAAATCCGGGCGCTGACTTTGGCGCGCTGGATAAGATCGCGTCTGGTGGCGAGTTGGCGCGTTTCTCGCTGGCGTTGAAGGTGTGTCTGGCTGGGCAGGGACAGGCCGGCGTGCTCATTTTTGACGAAGCCGATGTGGGTGTTGGCGGTGCGATAGCGGCGGCTATTGGCGAGCGCATGCTCGAATTATCCAAGTCGCGTCAGGTGTTGGCGATCACACACAGCCCGCAGGTGGCCGCCGCTGCAGATCATCAGTTACGGATATCCAAAGGTGAAAAGCCGAAAAGCGGTGTTGAGACTAAAATCGCTCATCTGGCGGCAGGCGACAGGCTGGAGGAAATCGCCCGCATGCTGGCTGGCGCTCAAGTGACAAAAGAAGCGCGCGCGGCGGCAGATAGCCTGTTGGCGCGTCCTTAGTTTGCGATGTATAGGCGTTTTATGACCGATACGCCTTTTTCTTCTGATTCGTTGTCTGGCCTGGATACAGACATGGCTTTTGCGCGCTGGCGAGCGTTGGTCGAAAAGATAAATGCGGCTGATATGGCGTATTATCAGGACGATGCGCCGGTTCTGACCGATGCTGACTATGATGAGCTGCGAAAAGAACTGATTGCGCTGGAAGATGCGTTTCCGGATCTTAAGACGGAGGACAGCCCGACACAGTCTGTTGGAGCCTCACCTTCGAAACACTTTTCCAAGGTCGAACACCTTGTACCAATGCTGTCGCTCGACAATGCGTTTTCTGATGAGGATGTGTCAGATTTCATTCTGCGCGTACGCCGATTTCTGGGGCTTTCGGAGATTGATGAACTTGGCGTGACGGCCGAACCTAAAATAGATGGTTTGTCCGCAAGCCTTCTTTATCGCAATGGCGAACTTATTCGCGGCGCGACGCGCGGTGATGGCAGGGTTGGTGAGGATATTACGCTCAATCTCAAAACACTGGGCGATATTCCACATCAGCTGGTTGGCGCCGGGTGGCCGGAAGAGATTGAAGTTCGCGGCGAAGTTTACATGTCCAAGCCAGATTTTGCAGCGCTTAATATCCGCGAAGGCGAAGCGGGCAGAAAGACATTCGCCAATCCGCGCAATGCGGCGGCGGGATCATTGCGGCAGCTGGATCCGGACGTGACGAAATCACGTCCCTTGCGCTTTTTTGCATATGCCTGGGGTAAAACATCCAGCGAGATAGCGCCGACACAACACGAAGCTGTCGCGCAGCTTGCAAACTGGGGATTTGAGACCAATCCCTTGATGGCGCGGGCCAAGACAGTTGCGGCGCTCATCGACGTTTATAACGGCATAGCGGAAAAACGCGCAGCGCTGGATTATGATATTGATGGCGTGGTCTACAAGGTCGACAGGCTGGACTATCAACAACGTCTCGGCTTTGTCTCACGTTTTCCACGCTGGGCGATTGCGCACAAATTCCCGGCCGAACAAGCAACGACTATCCTCAATGATATTGAAATTCAGGTTGGCCGCACAGGCTCGCTCACACCTGTGGCGAAACTGGAGCCGGTCACAGTTGGCGGGGTGGTTGTCTCTAACGCAACGCTTCACAATGAAGACGAAATAGCGCGCAAAGACATACGCATTGGCGACACGGTTATCGTGCAGCGGGCTGGGGATGTAATCCCGCAGATCGTACAGGTCATACCGGACAAGCGGCCGAGTCATTCCAAGCCATATGCGTTTCCAACAACGTGTCCTGTCTGCGGATCTCATGCGGTGCGGGAGATTGACGAAAAGGGCGAAGAGGATGCGCGACGTCGCTGCACGGGCGGGCTGATCTGTTCTGCGCAGGCTAAGGAACGGCTGAAGCATTTTGTTTCGCGCAAGGCGCTCGATATTGATGGTCTTGGCGCTAAGCAGGTTGAGCTTTTCTTCGACAAAGGTGTTGTGCTTGCCCCACAGCACATTTTTCAATTGAAAGCGCGCATAGAGGCGCAAGGGTTACCGCCTCTGGAAGAATGGGAAGGGTTTGGCGAGACCAGTGCGAAAAACCTGTTCGACGCCATTGATGCGAGGCGAAATGTGGAATTTGCGCGTTTGCTCGTCGGACTGGGCATTCGTCATGTCGGCGAAACAAACGCCCGGCTGATTGCTCAGCATTTTGGTGAGTTTTCATCATTGTTCCAGCTTGCTCAGGCCGCAGAAACTGACAGAGCAAATGAAGCTTATATGCGCTTGCGCGGCGCGGACCGGATTGGCGAGACTACGCTGGTTGGCATCCTGGCGCACGCTGAAGCCAATGCCTGGCAGGAAGAAGCGCCGGATACGGCCAATGGCGAGTTGGCGCAGCAGATTGCTACGCTACGCATTCCGCGGCTGACATCGGCGGCTTGTGGCTCGCTGGCGATGCGTTATGAAAACTGGACGTCATTGCGTGCTGATGTGATAGCGGCCATTGATGGAAAACCGGGCCCGGCATTTGAGGAGATCGCCTCAATTGACGGCATGGGCGCTGTTTCGGCGGAAGCCTTGATGGACTTTTTTGCGGAGCCACAAAATCGCAACATGCTAGATGAATTGTTGCGCGAAGTTGTTGTCGCACCCGCCCAGAAGGTGGCGAGTGATGCGCCTGTATCAGGTAAAACTGTTGTGTTTACCGGCACGCTGGAGCGTATGACGCGAGATGAAGCGAAAGCGCAGGCGCAAACTTTGGGCGCTAAAGTTGCAAGCTCGGTTTCCAAGAAAACAGACTACCTTGTCGCTGGTCCGGGCGCAGGTTCTAAGCTGACAAAAGCTGAAAGCCTTGGAGTGACGGTTCTGACCGAAGACGAATGGTTGGAAATGATTGGAAAATAATCCGCTAGAGTTCTCTGCAGACCTCTTCGAGCCAATTCCGGTCTGACGCTGTTAGCAGTTCGCCAAGTTCTTTGTATACGCGCGCATGATAGCGATCGACCCAAATCCATTCTGTTGGCGTCAACATGCCCTGTTCGATCAGTCGGCGGTCAAGGGGAGCGAGCGTGAGTGTTTCAAACCCATGCATGGGATGTTCGCCCTCATGAATGGGTTCGGCTTGCGTGACGACCTGAAGGTTTTCAATCCGGATGCCATACGCATTGGTTTTGTAAAATCCGGGTTCGTTGGACACGATCATGCCAGGTTTTAAAGCCACATTGTTTGGCGCTTTGGAAATGCGCTGCGGGCCTTCGTGGACGCCCAGATAGCTGCCGACCCCATGACCTGTCCCATGATCATAATCTAATCCCATTGCCCACAAAGGCGCGCGGGCGACCGCGTCAATCGCATGCCCTGTTGTGCCGGCGGGAAAGCGGAGCTGCGCCAATGCGATGTGCGCTTTAAGAACGGCTGTATAGCGTTCGCGCATTTCCTGTGTCGGTTCGCCGATGGCGACCGTACGTGTAATATCCGTGGTGCCGTCAAGATATTGACCGCCGGAATCAATCAGGAAAAGCGTTCCTGGCTCCAGTGTGCGGTTGGTCGCTTCATTGACGCGATAATGGACGACAGCGCCATTTGGACCTGCGCCTGAAATCGATTCAAACGACAGGTCTTTTAACCCTTGTTGTTCTTCGCGGAATTGTTCCAGCCTGCTGGCGGCGTCAATTTCGGTTACCTTGCCGGTCTGAACTTTTTCCGTTTCCAACCAGCGTAAGAAGCGCACCATTGCGGCGCCATCGCGGCGATGCGCAGCGCGGGAGCCTTCTACTTCAACCGCGTTTTTACAGGCGCGGGGAAGCGCAATAGGGTCCATTTCGCGGATGATGTTCGCACCAGCAGCTTTTAGCTGATTGAAGAACCAAGCCGACGCGAGGGAAGGGTCTAGCGATACAGATTTGCCGGAAAAGTCCTGGAGGTGTTCCTGGAGGTGTTCGGGTGAATACACCTGTACGTCTTCCAGGTGGTCTTTCAGGGAAGAATCCAGTTTGTCTTCATGAGCGTAAAGGCTTGCGTCGCCATTTGCATAAAGGATTGCGCGGGCAAGCGGCAATGGCGAGCATTTCACATCGCCGCCACGAATATTGAATAACCACGCGATAGATGCAGGTGAGGTGATAATTGTGGCGTCTGCGCCAGATTTGCGAAGAGCGACTGCAATGTGATCCCGCTTGGAACGATGAGTTTGGCCAGCGTATTTAATATCATGTGGAACGATGCGTTCCATTGGTTCGCTAGGCTGATCGGTCCAGGCTGTATCGATTGGATTTGTCGCCAATTCAATCAGCTTCGCACCCGCCTGAATAGCTGCGGCTGACAAGTGCGCCAAAGCGTCCGGCGCGATGAGCTCAGGGTCATATCCGATGCGCTTTTGGGGAAGGTCTTGTTCAGCGAGCCAGCCAAAAGGTCCGGGTTCAGTTAAGTCAGCAGTGTCGAATAGCGCCTTATCGAGTTGTTGTGCGGCTTGCAGTGTGTAGCGACCGTCAACGAAGACAATTGCAGAATCTAAAAACACCAGCGCAGACCCGGCCGAACCGGTAAATCCTGTCGCCCATGCCAGGCGGTCATATGCTGCTGGCAGATATTCGTTTTGGTAAGCGTCTTCGTGAGGAATATAAAGACCGTCCAATTTGGCGTCTTTCATGGCCTTACGTAGCACGGGCAGGTTACTGCGCCCAACATTGGGGCCGCCGGTGACTTCAAAAGTCTGTCTCATAGTTCACCTGTCTGGAGTGCGGTAAGCAAGGTCGTTGATAACGTAATACCAATTTAGGAGGGAGGATTGCCGAAGCAAACCTTACCTACGCAATATAGTTTGGCGTATTGGTTTGATTGTTGAATATTTTACCTGACAGGTTCAATCAGCATCAAGCGTCGGTATCGAAGGCTTCTTCAAAACCGGGTGGAAAAATATCGAAGAAATAAAACTCTTCTTCTTTAGACGCTTTCTTGACCGCGGGTTGCGCAGGCAAGGGCTTTGCAAACACCAAAGTGGACCATGCGCCCAGACGCTTGCGTTGCTCAAGCACCAGATTGCGACCCGCAAAGGCGGCTTTTACGAGCGGTTCCTGATAGGTGAGCAATCCGGAGAGGATAATGTGTCCGCCCGGTTTGGTGAGTTTTGCAAGTTGAGGCGCAAGAGAGATAAGCGGGCGCGCCAGAATATTCGCCATCACCGTGTCGTAAGGGCCAGTCGTGCGGATGAATGTGTTGTTGACACCATTGGCTTCTAAAAGATGCAGCCTGCGTCCTGTCTTGTTGTTTTGCGCATTAATTTTAGCGATCCGGATTGATTCAGGATCAATGTCGGAAGCGACAATCTGATCAGCTCCTGTTTTTAACGCGGCAATGGCTAAAACACCTGAACCCGTGCCGACATCGAGCACTTTTCCCAGTTTGCCTTTGCGCCGCTTCAGTTCGGATAGAGCCAAAAGGCACCCTTTGGTCGTACCGTGGTGGCCTGTGCCAAAGGCTGGACCAGCTTCAATCCAGATCGGAATGCGTCCGCCACTTAAACGTCCCAACTCGTGAGCGCCCGCCACATAAAATGGGCCAGCCTCGACAGCGGGCAGGCCTTTTAAGCTTTCTGCGACCCAGTCTTTGTCTTCAAGCTTTGCAAAGGATGCAGAGACGCCCGGCGCCTCGTTCTCGATGATTTCGACGCATGCCTTGGAAACGTCTTCATCATGGCAAAAGGCGTCTATCCGCCAAGATGTGCGGCTGACTTCTTCTGTCGAGACAGCGGCTGCTGGAGACGGGTCCATATCAGCAAGAATGTCAGAAAGACGCTCTGCCGTTTGGCGATCACACACAGCGCTGACTTTGAACATGCTGTTCATCCTTCATGATGTTGATAGCGTGCTAATTGCGCGCAAACCTGACGCAATTTCTGAGATTTTGGAATGCCAATAGATGTTTTTTGGCAAAGAAGTCCGCCCGAAAGTGATCAGGCGGCCGGAGGAAGACTAACCGTGGAGAACCAGTAACGCTCAATAGCGTCGATGATGTCGCCATATTCGCCAAGTTGCATTGGTTTTACAATGTAACCGGAAGCATGGTTGCTGTAAGCTGCATCGACGTCCTGACTGGTCTTGGAACCGGTCAGCATGATGACTGGAATTTTCTTCAAGCGATCATCTTTTTTGATTTCTTCCAGCAACTGATGCCCAGTTTTCAAGGGCATGTTGATATCAAGAATGATGATGTCCGGCTTTGGCGTAGCAGCGTAATCGCCTTCTTGTTTGAGCATTTTTGATGCTATCTCACCGTTTGCGGCGACACTTAATTCACAAGGGAAGTTGCTTTTTTCAAGTGACACTTTCAACAACAAAACGTCGCTGTAATTATCTTCAGCGAGAAGTATTTTTGCAGGCTCTCGGGTAGTCATTAAGTTGTTTCCTCTGACTTCGGTACCGTGAAGTAAAAATTACTTCCTTCCCCCGGAGTTGATTCAACCCAAATTCGTCCATTGAAACTGTCTACAATCTTTCTGCAAATTGCCAAGCCAATTCCTGTGCCTGAATATTCTTCGCGCTTGTGTAAACGGCGAAATATATCAAAAATCTGATCGCAATATTCTTTCTGTATTCCGATGCCATTGTCACAAATACAGAATTTCCAGTCTTCCCCACAGTCTTGCGCGGAAATGCTGATTATGGGCGTGCGGTCAGCATGCCTGTACTTGATGGCGTTTCCGATCAAGTTTTGCATCATGCTTGTGAAAAGTGTGTCTGACGCCATCACCGTTGGCATATGGCCAAGCGTGATCTTGGCATCCGAAGCATCAATTGATTTTTCCAGGTTTGCCATCGCAATTTTGGTCTGTTGTTCCGTGTCACAGGGGAGCAAGCGGCTGTCTATCGAAGTGAGGCGGGAATATTCCAGCAGATCCAGGATCTGGCGCTGCATACGACCAGCGGACTCTGCGATTATGTTCAGGAATTGGAGGCACTCTCCATCCAGTTTGTCGCGGGCTTCAAGGCTAAGAAGTTCCGAAAAATTGACAACTGTTCGCAGTGGTTCCTGCAGGTCATGGGAGGTCACATAAGCGAAACGCTCAAGTTCTTCATTTGAACGAAGCAATTCATTTTCAGCGCGTTTGCGATCGGAGATGTCACGGATGGTGCCGACAAACATACGTACGCCTGAGACCTCCAATTCATTGACGCCAAGCTCAGCGTCGAACACTTCGCCATCTTTGCGTTGGGCGGTGATTTCCCGGCCAATGCCGATGACCTTGTTTTCTGCCGTGGTGAGGTAGTTTACCAGATACTGATCGTGTTCGCCTCTGTACGGTTCAGGCATCAGCATGGACACGTTTTTGCCGATGACTTCTTCGCGGGCATAGCCAAACAGGCGTTCGGCTGACGAGTTAAACGTTGAGATATGACCTTGGGCGTCGATGATGATGAGTCCGTCGATCACCGTGTCCAATACGGCTTTGAATTGTGCGGCGTCATCCTTGCGTTTGGAAATGTTGCGAATGGTGCCGACGAACATGCGCTGGCCGGAGACCTGCATTTCATTAACGCCGAGTTCAGCGTCGAAGACCTCTCCGTTCTTGCGCCGGGCGCGGATTTCCCGACCAATACCGATAACTTTGTTATCTCCGGTGGTGAGATAATTTGTCAGGTATTGGTCATGTTCGCTTTGATATGGATCCGGCATCAGCATGGATACATTTTTGCCGATGACTTCTTCGCGTGAATAGCCAAACAAGCGCTCGGCCGAACTATTGAAAGTTGCGATACGGCCTTTCGCGTCGATAATGATCAGACCATCAATGACAGTTTCCAGCACTGCGTTCAAACGTGCTGTGTCATCACTGATTATTTTATTGATTGGAACTTGTTCCACTTGGTTTCCCCCCGTCGCTTGGGTGTCTCAACGAAGGACCAAAACCCGGGTTTGATGTCTCAATCCCAAGTTCCTGGCATTGTGAGGACTCTTATCAAACGCTACTGACCTCACCTTTAAGTGGAGGTTCGTCGTGAGTCTAAATCGTGGCGTGTTTTCTATCAAGCAACAATACGAGAAGTATTGTGAGGAAATATATTTCAGGCAGCTTCTACGAAGGTTTCGACAACCTTTTTGCGACCTGCTTTTTCAAAATCGACTGTGAGCTTTGTGCCGTCGATCGCGGCAATCCGACCGTACCCAAATTTCATGTGAAAGATGCGTTGTCCAAGTTTTAGTCCGCTTGTCGCTTCCGGATCAGAATGCGCGACCAGCCGACCTGACGGATTGATGTCAGGCGGAGCGGGACGATTGCTGGTTTCTTTCCTTGCTGCCTGCGCGCGTTTCCAACCTGGGCTTTCATATGTTGACCCGCCAAAGGACACATCATCGTCAAAGCGGCTGGTTCCACCAAAGCCGGACCCTTTGAAGCCGCCTGGCGCAGATCCATAGCCCGTTTCAGACACAGCATCGACGTGCTGTGGCGGTAATTCGTCAACGAAGCGCGATGGCATAACGGATTGCCAACGTCCGAAAATCTGACGGTTAGCGACAAAGGAAATATAGGCCCGCTCACGTGCGCGGGTGACGCCGACATAGGCTAGGCGGCGTTCTTCTTCGAGGGCGCGGGCGCCGCCTTCGTCCAGTGATCGTTTGGATGGAAAAACTTCTTCCTCCCAGCCGGGCAGGAAGACCATCGGCCATTCAAGTCCTTTGGCGGCGTGCAGCGTGAGGATCTGGACCTGATCATCACTTTCATCGCCCTGGCTGGCGTCCATCACAAGTTCGACGTGTTCAAGGAAGGCGCTGAGACTGTCAAACTCGCCCATGGCGCGGACAAGTTCTTTGAGGTTTTCAAGCCGTGTTTGAGCTTGAGGTGATTTGTCGGCTTTGAGCATATCCGTGTAGCCGCACTCGTCTAAAATGACTTCCATCAGGCGTGGATGTTCAAGGTCGCGAGCCTGGGCGCGCCACCGCTCCAGATCATTGAGAAATGCGCGGATGCCATTGCGGGCTTTGCCTGAGATTTCATCACCGCGCAGCATCATGTCAGCTGTGAAGGCAAGGGGGCGGCCCATCTCACGGGCGATGATCTGAACCTTTTGCAGACTGGTTGCGCCGACGCCTCGCTTGGGTTGGTTGATGACGCGCTCAAACGCCAGATCGTCTGCATCGGATCGGATAAGGCGAAGATAGGCCATCGCGTCGCGGATCTCGGCGCGTTCGAAAAAGCGCGGACCGCCGATAACTTTGTAAGGGATGCCCAGCATAATGAAGCGCTCTTCAAACGCCCTCATTTGCCATGAAGCGCGCACCAATACGGCGCATTGCGCATAGGGGCGGCCAGATGCGCGCCAGGCTTCGATATCGTCGCCAATGAGGCGCGCTTCTGCTTCGCCATCCCAGACGCCGCGCACTTTTACGGGATCACCCGGATCTGCGGTTTCATCGCCAGTGTGGAGCGTCTTGCCAAGGCGATCTTTGTTGGCGCTGATGAGATGGGACGCACATGCCAGGATTTTCGGCGTGGACCGATAATTGCGTTCCAGCCGGATGACTTTTGCGCCTGGAAAATCTTTTTCAAAGCGGAGAATGTTATCCACTTCTGCGCCGCGCCAGCCATAGATGGACTGGTCATCATCACCCACGCAGCAGATATTGTTGGATCCCTGCGCCAACAGCCTCAGCCAGAGGTATTGAGCGACGTTTGTGTCTTGATATTCGTCCACTAGAATATAGCGAAAACGCTTGTGGTAATCTGCAAGGATTTCCGGATTTTTCTGGAATATTGTGATGTTGTGGAGCAGTAGATCGCCAAAATCGACAGCGTTGAGAACGCGCAGGCGTTGCTGATAGATTTTGTACAAGTCCTTGCCGCGGCCATTGGCGAACTCATTGCCCTCGCCAGGGGGAAGCTTGTCATAGGTCCAGGCGCGGTTTTTCCAATTATCGATCAGACCAGCCAGAAAACGCGGAGTCCAACGTTTCGGGTCGATGTTTTCAGATTCGATTATCTGTTTGAGGAGGCGCAGCTGATCATCTGTGTCGATGACAGTGAAGCTGGATTCCAGATCGACCAGTTCTGCATGACGTCTAAGGATCTGCGCGGAGACTGAGTGAAAGGTGCCGAGCCAGCGCAGTGACTGGGCTTCATCGCCAATGAGGGCTTCGGCGCGTTCGCGCATTTCGCGTGCGGCTTTGTTGGTGAAGGTGACGGTGAGCGTTTGTGAGGCCCAGGCAAGACGTTGGTTCAGGATATGGGCAAGTCGGGTTGTGAGAACGCGTGTCTTACCTGTTCCGGCGCCAGCAAGCACGAGCAGGGGGCCGTCCGTTGTCTCAACAGCTTCGCGTTGTTCCTGGTTGAGACCTTCCAGATAGTCTGCGTCCCTGAGTGGCGCTTCTGGCGGGCGCGCCATTGCGCGTTGGGAGATTGGCAGATTGTCAAAATCGTCGGTCATGGACATCCGGATAAGGTTTCAGCGCTTTAGCTCTACAGGGTAAGCGCCGTATTATGATTCGCGTTATGTTCCATAGTAAACGCGACTAGCGTGAGACTAAAGACCCCAATCAATTTAGACTCAGTAGTATTGACGCATCCGCGCTTTGAGCTGGCGTTCAAAGAGCGCGCCGCCCTGGGATTGAACGAGGACTGTGGCCAGAGAAACCGAGACAAGAACCGCTGCGGCAGTCTCGTATGAAGAGGTCAGTTCAAACACGATCAGCGTCGTCGATACAGGTGCGCCAAGAATAGCGCCGGAAACAGCGCCCATGCCGACAATGGTGTAAAAGGCGCGGCCAGCGTCTGCGTCACCGATCATCAAGCCATAAGCTGCGCCAAAAGCGCCGCCTAGCATGCAACCAATATAGATGGCGGGTGAGAATACGCCGCCGCCAAAGTGCGCACCGATGCAAAGCCCAGTTGCTGCCAGTTTTGCAAATACCAGCACCATCATGAAAAGTGCGCCATAGCCGCCTGCGAGCGCCGCAGCTGTCGATTCATATCCAACTCCCAAGACCTGCGGAAAGGCGATGGCGAACATGCCCAGAACAAGCCCGCCCAAGGGAGGCAGAACCCAAACAGGAATGCGCCAATGCTCTGCAAATCTCTCGCCTGTTTCAGGCGCTTTTGACCAAAGCCAAATGGCGACGATTGCCAACGCCGCAGCAAGAAGTCCCATAAGTGGCGTGCCCAGAAATAGAAGAACGCTTGGATCGTCGACTGCATTCGTCAAGAAGATGTTTGAATTTCCAAATTTCGCGCGCGCCAGGAGTGCGGCGACAACTGAGGCGACAGCAATCGGGCCGATGTCTGCAATCCGGTAACGCTGAAGGATGACTTCGCGTGCAAATAGAACACCGGCAAGCGGGGCGTGGAAAGATGCGGAAACCGCTGCGGCTGCGCCACAACCAATCAATGTGCGGGTTGTGCGCACGTCCATGCTCATAATGCGCGCAGGTATCCGCGCGAGCATCGCGCCAAGGTGTACGGCAGGGCCTTCTCGCCCGGTAGATGACCCCGATCCCAAAGACACAATTGATATTGCAGCGGACAAAAGCCCGTCTTTCAATGTCAGCCCGGTGGCGTTGATGCGACGCGGATAGCGCCGTGCTTTCATCACATCAGCGATTGAAAAAGCGCGTGGGCGTTTGCCCCATCCATTGACGCTGCCGACCCATAATAAGAGCCCGACAACACACCCGCCAGCAATCGGCGCACAGACGACGAGATAATGCGGAAGCTGGGCCGCAGCAGTGGCGACGTTTTCGTCCTCGGCGCGGAAGAACATAAACTCGCCAGCGATAATAGCGAGGCGGAACAGAATGACAGCTGTGCCGACGACAAGTCCTATGCCCGAAGCAATTAGCCAAAGCTTCAGGGCGCGCGGCCAGCGACTGCGCTGGGCGGACTCTTTAAAGCGGGCAAATCGCGATGTGTGTTGTCGTCTGGGCGATGGCATGAATCTGTTAGAGACTTCCCCTCTCGATCCCGTCAAGAGCAAGGTTTGTTTTCAGGTTTCTTTTATTCGTTGCTGCGGTGTTCAAGCGATGTAACACTTGGGGCTTGCAAGATGGGGGAGAGGGATATGGGGAACACACCGAAACCATTTGTGCGGATTTCAGAAGAAGCGCTTCAGCCATTTTCCCATGGACAAAAATACCAAAGTGACGACCTGCCGCTTTCAGAAAAGCTGGGCCTGACACAAATCGGGGCATGCTATTGCGAAGTGCCGGCCGGAAAAACGGCGTGTCCGTTCCATGTCCATCATTGTGAAGATGAGATGTTTATCATCCTGGAGGGTGAAGGCGCCTATCGCTTTGGCGAGGAGACGTATGCTGTGAAAGCGGGCGATGTTCTCGGCGCCCCGCGTGGGGGGGGCTGAATTCGCCCATCAGCTGATTAACACCGGAAAAAACACCCTGAAATATATGGCAATCTCATCAAAATCAGATGTTGAGATCTGCGAATATCCGGATTCAGGCAAGTTTCTCGCTAAAAGCGATCAGGGCGGTTCAGGCCATTTTCGCTTCGTCGGAAAAATGGAAGATACACGCGAATATTTTGAAGGTGAGGACGGCGAATAGTTTTTCGCCGTCCTCGGAATACATTGAACTAGAAAAGCGTTTTGATGGCTTCGCCGTCATAGTCCTGAAGTTCGTCGAGGCGGTCTTCTTTGACCTTTTTCGCCCACTCAGGGTCCTGCAGCAGAGCGCGACCAACAGCGATCATGTCAAATTCGTCTTTTTCCATGCGCTCATATAGATCATCCAGCGGACGGTATTTGGAGCCTTCATTTGCAAATGCGCCACCAAAGTCTGAAGAAAGACCGACGGAACCCACAGAGATAGTTGGAAGACCTGTCAGTTTCTTACACCAGCCAGCAAGATTAAGGCCGTTTTCGCCATCAACTTCAGGGAATTCAGCCACCCAGTAACGACGTTGCGAACAGTGCAACATGTCGACGCCTGCGTCCGCAAACACTTTGACGAATGCTTCCAATTCTTGCGGGGTGTGGGCCATGCGGGCGGCATAGTCGAACAATTTCCATTGTGACCAGCGTAGAATGATTGGCGTCTCGCCAACTTTTTCGCGTGTGCCTTTGATGATCTCAGCCGCAAAGGTTGCACGGCCAACAAGGTCGCCGCCGTATTTGTCTTCGCGTTTGTTTGTGATGTCACAGAAGAACTGGTCGATCAGGTATCCATGCGCACCGTGAAATTCGATCGCGTCAAACCCGAGGCGGGCAGCATCAGCTGCGCCATCGATGTATGAGTTGATCATGTCTTCGACTTCAGCCTGAGTTGGTTCTGGAGCAACTTGCGCGCCTTTGAAAGTCAGACCGGAAGGGCTGTCGGTTGGCGCATCCGGATAGTGACCGGTGCCAGGCTTGCGCGCCATGCCTTGTGACCATACCTGCGGGGCGATCATGCCGCCGGCTTTGTGGACTGCGTCTACAACTTTACCCCAGGCGTTCAGCGCAGGTTCAGTGTGAAAAAGCGGGATGTTGGCGTCAGAAGATGCGCCGCCATGACTGATGACCGTACCTTCGGTGATGATAAGGCCAACGTCTGCCGCCGCCCGCCGCTCGTAATAGTCGCGCACGTTGTCGCCCGGAATGCCGTTCGGGCTGAACGAACGCGTCATTGGCGCCATCGCAATGCGGTTTTTGAATGTTGTGTTTCTCACCTTCAGCGGGCGGAAAAGCGTGTCTTTATTGCTCATATTTTATTCTCCCAAGTCGCCATACGCGTAACGTGGTTTACGGCGTGGTCAATATGTGACGTAAGGGAGACTTTGAGCCGTGCTCAATACTCGCCCTAATTTGAACGGAATCAGCTGTCTGCATATCCCTTAACAGCAGGTAGGAAAGCTAAACGGCAATGTCTATCAACGTGCGTAAGATTTGTTTGGTGCTTGGGGTTTGGGTCGGATTAGCAGGTTGTGCGAGTCCGGGGCTTGAGTATCTGGCCCCGCAACCTGCAGGCAATCCTGAGGCGGCCAATTTGCGTCGCGTTCTGGTCATGGAACTTGTCGGTCCTCATGGCGATGAGGTCGCAGGCAGTTTGTCGTCCATGCTGGTGGATGCCGAATTTGACGGCGCGCCGTGGTTTGATGTGTCGCTTGGACCGCGCCCTGCGATCTGGGCTGGCGAGCCTGATATTGATGACGCTGTTGCTTATGGCGAACGCCGCGGTGTTGACGGTGTCTGGATCGGAGCAGTTGAGACGTGGTCGGACAAGTCCTGGCCATATCGCGAGACGCGCAAGAGATGTGTGGAGTGGGACGGACTGTTTGATTGTGAACGCCGTGAAGAATATCAAGTCGATTGCGTTGATTTTGACGCTGAGATTGAAATCTATCTGACACTGGTTGATGTGCGTAACCGCGCCATCGTCGCCCAACCTAAACTGCGCGACACCGATAGCGATAAAATCTGCCATGAAGTTTATGGCGGCGGCAAAGGTAAAAAGGGCAAGCATCGCCACAGCGGGTCTTCTGAGCATTTTTACGGTGACTATGATGATGATTTTGGCGGCGGCAGGCTCTATCAGATGGAACGCCGCATGGCTGTCAGCTTGGTCAAACAATTGCGCACGTCCATAGCGCCTCATTACCGCTATGTGACCGCGACGCTGATGGAAACACCGTCAACGCCTTACACTGATCTCACGGTCGGGTTCACAGCGGCGCTGGAAGACGCAAAAGCTGGGCGCAACGCTGTGGCTTGCGGGCGTTATGAGGATTTGTGGGTGCAATATCCTGATGATGCGAGCCTTGCTTACAATATGGGAGCGTGTGCGGAAATGTTTGGCGAGTATGACGACGCAAACACCTATTATGACAAAGCGTATGACGCTTCTTCTTACCTGTCCGGCAAGCCGCATCACGACTTCATGAAAACACTTACTCAGTCACGAGACCGTTTGCGGGGCTTGATTTCAAGTCAGCAGCGCCTTGATAGAATGTTGGAGACATCATTCTAAAACAGGGGAGAGGGACATGCGCACCTTCGATCACATCATCGAAATGGCGGTAGAAAAGCATGGCGGCGAGGACAATTTGGAAAAGCTGATGGCGCAATATGAACCGCCATCGATTCCATTGGAGATGATCCCCGACGACCGTTACCTGTCACAGATGGCGCGCGGTATTTTCCAGTCTGGGTTTTCCTGGAAAGTCATAGAATCAAAATGGGATGGGTTTGAAGCCGCCTTTGATGGTTTCAATCCGCACATTGTTTCTTTCTATAGTGATGAAGATCTTGACCGGTTGGTGTCTGACACGCGCATTGTCCGCAATGGCCGCAAGATTCAGGCGACAATCCATAACGCTAAATTCGTGGTCGATATTGCAGGCGAGCATGGATCTTTTGGAGCGTTCCTTTCCAAGTGGCACCCTGATGATCAGGTCGGGTTGCTGGAGGTTTTCAAAAAACGCGGCAAACATTTATCCGGCAACACAGGATCATATTTTCTGCGCTTTATGGGTTGGGATAGTTTTATCTTGTCTGGCGATGTGGTAACGGCCCTGATCCGCGAAGGCGTTGTTGACAAGGCGCCAACATCAAAGTCTGCGATGCAAGCTGTGCAGGAAGCCTTTAACGAGTGGTGCGAAGATTCAGGCCTTGCCCAACGTGATGTTAGTAAGCTGTTGGCGTTCAGCGTCGGCTAAGCGCTAGTCTTCATCGCGCTTGGCGTTGTCGACGGTCTTATCTTCTTTTTTCTTACGCGCCTTGGTTAGCGTCTTTTCCGCTTTGGTCTGACCATGCTTGGTACGGTTTTGCTTGGCCTTAGCCTGTTTCTCAGCTTTGGCTTTATCTTTGCGAAACTGGTTCAGGTTGACGACATTCGACATTGCATTTCCTTCCCATCCTGCGCGTACAGGATATTTGAAGAAAGTATCACCAAAGCTAACGGGGGCGGATAAGTTGTTATCCGTTTTTCTGGCGCCAACGTTCCATGGCGGCGGAGATCGCAAAGGTTTCGCGGTATTTTGGACTGCCGGACGGGCGAGGGGCGTTTTCAGTCGTTAAGCGCATAATCTCGGCCAGCTTGTTGTGCGCCGCGCCAGCCTGACCGGCGCCAATATAAGCGTGCAGTTCGACAAGGGCGTCAGACAAGGGGTCGTGTGCGCGGATGACGAAATAAGGCTCGTCCTGACCAAGGTCGTTATAACAGTCAAACTGGGAGGGGTTGGCTTTGGAGCCGACTGGCGCTTCGGTCATGGCGCGTCCTTAATGCTGGAAATGTTTTTTGTCACTTGATGTTGAGTCGAGTGGAATTGTCCATGTTGGTCAGTCCGAAACCGGCGTAAAAAGTGTGGACATTGCTTCCTTGGTTAGTTCTGCTGGCGCACTGACAGCGGCCGCACGGCCAGGCGCGAGGGTGAGTGTGTCGGCGGCAAAGACGCTGGCAAGCGTCACAGCGGCAGGCGCGTCGGTTTCATTGTTCTCCAACGCTTTGACGGCAGTTTGCGTTAGCAATTGCCCGCCTAGGACGTCGCCGGCCAGACGCAAGTAAGCTGTTGCGCCTGCAAGTCCTTGTTCCTTGTTGTCGCGCATTGCAGCTAGCATCCATTCGGTTGCCTCTTCCAACACTGTCACAGCATTGAAAAGGTGCTGTGCGACCTGTTTGAGGTATGCGTTTTCAGATGCGCTGGCGTTAGCGATTGTGGCTCGCACATCTGAAATCAGGTCATGCATCGCCGCGCCGCCATTGCCTGATAATTTGCGGCCAACAAGGTCCATAGCCTGAATGCCGTTTGTGCCTTCATAAATCGGTGCAATACGCGAATCGAGGAAGATCTGTGCGGCCAGTGTTTCGTTCATGAAGCCCATACCGCCATGGATCTGAACACCCATGCTGGCGACATCTACGCCTCTGTCTGTGGACCAGGCTTTGGCGATGGGAGTGAGCAGGTCTTCGCGCATTTTGGCTTTTGCACGGATCTCATCATCAGTGGCGTGTTCGGCTAAGTCTGCCGCGCTGGCGCAAGCATAACAAATGGCGCGTGCGGCCTGGGTTGTGGCCGCCATGGACGTCAGTGTGCGTTGAACATCGGGATGGCGGATAATAGGCGCTGCGCCCTCAATGCCGGGTGCTGCGCCTTGTTTGCGCTCGCGAGCATAAGCTTCGCCAGCTTGTAAAGCGGCTTCACAGGCTGCTGCGCCCTGAAGTCCGACTTGGAGGCGCGCTGAGTTCATCATTGTGAACATGCAGGCAAGCCCTTTATTGGGGGCGCCAATCATCCAGCCCTTGGCGTTTTCATATTCCATGACACAGGTCGGGGATGCGTGAATGCCGATCTTGTGTTCAAGGCCAATACATTTGAGCGCATTACGCTCGCCGAGCGAGCCATCCTCATTGACCATGACTTTTGGCACGACGAAGAGGGAAATCCCTTTAGAGCCTGCTGGGGCGTCCGGTAGCCGGGCCAACACCATGTGGATGATATTGTCCGTCATGTCGTGGTCGCCCCACGTAATGAAGATTTTCTGGCCAGTGATCAGATAGCTGCCGTCGTCCTGTGGGACAGCTTTTGTGGAGAGCGCGCCGACATCTGAGCCCGCCTGTGGTTCGGTCAGGTTCATGGTGCCAGTCCATTCGCCGGTAATCAGTTTGGGCAGGTACTTGGCCTGTTGATCTGGCGTACCGTGCACAAGCAGAGCTTCAATCGCGCCAAAGGTGAGCATTGGGCATAACCCAAAACTCATATTGGCCGCTTGGATCATCTCCATGACAGCGATGGCGATCGGGCGGGGAAGCTGTTGTCCGCCTTGGGCTTCTGGAAAGGGCAGCCCGATCCATCCGCCTTCGCAAAGCGCCTCGTAGGCCGCTTTAAAGCCTTTGGATGCGACAACGCCGTTTTCAGTCAGCCTCGCACCATTCTGGTGACCGGATTGATTAAGCGGAGCGATGGCGTTTCCAGCCAGCTTAGCGGCTTCTTCCAGGATCGGCTCCAAGACGTCTGCATCATAATTTGGAAACGCGCCGGAGGCTGCAAGTTTGTCCAGCTCAGCAGCATGTCGCAGCGCTTGTGTAATGCGATCAATCGGGGCGATGTATGTCATGAGCGTCCGTTTCCATATCCGTTTAATTCTGTTTTTGCGCGATTATGAGCTGGTTTGCGCCCAAGATGAAGATGGAAACAGGTTTCGTTTTCGTCATGCCTTAAAAGAGTTCGCCAGTGAGTGCGCCTTCATGGCGCAATAGCCATTCTTTGCGATCCAGTCCGCCGCCATATCCGGTCAGAGTGCCGTTTGCGCCGATGACGCGGTGACAGGGGACGACAATCCCGATTGGGTTGGCGCCGTTAGCAAGACCAACAGCGCGAACCGCTTTAGGGCGTCCGACCATACAGGAAAGTTCGGCGTAACTCGCTGTTTTTCCAACCGGTATTGTGCGAAGCGCCGCCCAGACTTCTTGCTGGAATTCAGTCCCATTTGTCTTGGTTTCAAGCGTATCAAGCGCGTTAAAGTCCCCGTCAAAGTACCGGTTGATGTTCTGGCGTATGTTGATGGCGTGTTCCGGGTGGTCTTCCAGGTGGTATTTGGCGGCGCCATACTGGCGCGACAGGAGTTTATGCAGGCGATTATCATGGCTGACCCACTCCAGCGCCCGCAAAACGCGATTTTCATCGGTCACCGCGCGCATGTCGCCGGTTGGGGTGGCAAATGTATCAACGAATAAATGCAGCATAATTCACGACTCAGACGGGTTGGATTTAAAAAAGTGCCTCATTCAAGATGTAATGTCGCCGGCTAATCATATCTCGCGGTTTTCGGATATGTGTGAGGGCTTGCGGGTCGTGTCCGAAAACCGCTAGACGAATGCGCCTTGAGCGATCAGAAAACGTCCATGAACCAGATGATGGACCATACCGCCTATTATAAGGCCGTGTCGGCGCGAGATGCGCGGTTTGACGGACGCTTCTTCACCGGCGTGAAGACGACGGGGATTTATTGCCGTCCCATTTGTCCGGCGCGCACGCCGAAGTCTGAGAATGTCACCTTCTTTCAGACCGCCGCCGCCGCACAGGAGGCTGGCTTTCGACCCTGTTTGCGATGCCGCCCGGAGGCGGCGCCTGACCTGGGAGCGTGGAAAGGAACGTCCAATACAGTGTCGCGGGCGTTGGCGATGATCGAACTGGGCGCTTTAGACGGCGGTGCGGAAACATCTGGAGGCGTTGAGAAACTGGCCTCGCGCTTGGGGGTTGGCGGTCGGCATTTGCGTCGGTTGTTTGTGCAGCATTTGGGGGCGACGCCGATCGCTGTGGCGCAGACAAAACGCGTGCTGCTGGCGCGTCGATTGATCGTCGACTCCCATCTGTCGATGGCGGATGTGGCGATGGCGGCGGGGTTCGGCTCAATCCGGCGGTTCAATGAGACGTTTCTTCAGCTTTATGGCCATGCTCCTGGCGAGTTTCGGCGAAAACAGGTTGATGTGCGCAACGCGAAAGATGGCGCCCGCATGAAACTTCCCTTAGCGCCGCCTTATGATTGGCCTGCTATGCTGAGCTATCTTAAAGCACGCCTGATTGAAGGCGTTGAGACTGTTTCAGCCGACACATATGCACGGTCCTTTGACATTGAGGGCGTGACTGGAATTGTCAGAGTATCTCCAGGGAAAGATTGCCTGATTGTGGATGTGCGCACAGACGATCTGACAGTTCTGCCCAATGTGGTGGCGCGGGTGCGCAGATTGTTTGACCTTGGCGCGCAACCTGACCGGATCAATGAGGACCTTAGCAAAGATCCAATCATGCAGGCTTTGATTGCCGAGCGTCCCGGATTGCGAGCGCCGGGCGCATGGGATGGGTTTGAGCTGGCGGTGCGCGCTGTCTTGGGGCAACAGATCACAGTTGAATCCGCGCGCAAACTAGCGGGGCGGCTGGTCGAAACACATGGTCGCGCACTGCCTGAGACGCTTCTTAGCGATGAGTTACGTTTTGCTTTCCCCTCCGCACAAACGATTGCGGAAGCCGATCTGTCCTGGCTACCTATGCCGCGCGCGCGCTCCCTAACACTGGAAGGCCTGGGCGCGGCTTTGCGCGACGATCCGGATATCTTTTCGCTTAAGGCTAACTTGCAAGACGCGGTTAAAACACTGACCAGCCTTAAAGGCGTTGGCGACTGGACAGCACATTATGTGGCGATGCGCGCTATGCGGGAGGCGGATGCGTTTCCGGCCGCAGATGTGGCGCTGATCAGCGCATATGAGAAACTGACTGGTGACCGGTTAAAGCCTAAAGAGCTTGAATCAATGTCCGAACGCTGGCGGCCATGGCGCGCTTATGCTGCGCAGCATTTATGGGCCTCGCTTGCGATCTAACGTTCCCAGAATTCTTCGACAATGTTGACGATCAACCCATCGGTTGCGCCGACTGTTTCATGGTCCTTGCCGTCATAGTCGATTGTATTCAGGACATGCCGCATTGCGTTTAAGCGCGCGCGTTTTTTATCATCGGATTTGATCACCACCCACGGGTTTTCGTTCGTGGCGGTATGTTGGAACATGGCGCGTTCTGCTTCGGTATAGGCGTCAAATCGCTGCATGGATTCAATGTCGATGGGGGAGAGTTTCCAACGTTTAAGCGGATCATTGGCGCGTTTGTTAAAACGGCGTTCCTGTTCTTCCTTGCCAACCGAAAGCCAGAATTTCACCAGCATGGTGCCCGCTTCGCGTAAGTTGCGCTCGATCTCAACAGTCTGGGTTAAAAACCGGTCGTATTCGGTTTCTGTGCAAAATCCCATGACGCGCTCAACGCCAGCGCGATTATACCAGGAGCGGTCAAACAGAACGATTTCGCCAGCTGTCGGCAAATGTTCGATATAGCGCTGGAAATACCATTGCCCGCGTTCGATGTCAGTTGGTTTAGAGAGCGCGACCACGCGTGCGCCACGTGGGTTTAAATGCTCCATAAAGCGTTTGATCGTACCGCCTTTGCCAGCCGCGTCCCGACCTTCAAAGATAATCACCAGGCGCTCATTGTTATCCTTGAGCCAGGTCTGCAACTTTAAGAGTTCAATCTGCAGGTCACGTTTAATGTTTTCATATTCGCGTCGCGCCATACGTTTTGAATAAGGGTAGCCAGCATCCAGCCATTCGCGCAGATAGCGGTTGTCGACCTCGCGCACAATTTGTGGCTCAACCTGCCAGTCTGCCTGTTGTTCTGGCGTATAATCCTCGGGCAATAGATCTGGTCGCGGATGAAATGGCGCATCTGTCACGCCCGCGACATTGATAGATTTTGAAAGAGAATAATGGTGCTTCTTTTCCAGGTACATGGTTGTTTGTATCTGCTCTTTACTAGCCTTGTACTGACACGCCCCCTCGACGTCTGATTGTGACAAATATATGAATTCCATGGTTAACGCCGCGTGAAACAACTCCGTAGGCGGATCTAATTTTTCGAATGGGCGTATGGAAAAGGTCCAAGGATTCGCTCGCACAGGGCGGAATCCTAGTATTCGCTGATTTCTTTAATCAGTCCGTGTGACGTCATCGGCTAAATCGAAAAATCATAGCGGGTCTTGAGGAAGGCTTTTACTTCGGGGCTCGGGGTTTCGCCGTAATTGCTGGCGATGACGACGCCATAATCTTCTAAGTCGATAATGCCATCTTTCTGGTCAAGCTGTTCTAAAAATGCATCTTCATTATGAGGCAGGACATGGACAAAATAGTAAGCCCATTCGCCGGTTGAATCTTTTGCTTTTATCTTGTGAACCAAATGGGCGCTGCGGCTGATAATAATGTCGCCAGGCGTTGGAGCCGGCTTTGCTAATTTTGTCAGTGGTGGCAGTCCTGCATTCTTGCGGATATGGGCGACAAGATCCTGAAATCCGGCGTGGCCATAATCACCGTTCCATTTGCAAAAATCGAGCGTGTGAAGCGTGTTGAACGGCGGCCAGATATTTGCTTCGTCCGTACGAATGGGAACAATGACATTTCGTTCGCGCGCATGTTCAGCTTCTGATCGCACCCAGTCACTTTCGATGGAAGCCGAAGACCAGATAACAATAACAGATTTTGCGCGGGCAAGGTTTTCGTTGATGGTGCGTTGGTAGGCGTCTCCGGGGGCGAGCTTTCCATCCCACCAGACCGAAAACCCCAGGATTTCCAACTGCGCGACCAGTAGTCCGGCAAGGCCTTTTTCCTCTGACTTATAAGAGACAAACACATCTAAAGATGTGTCGATTGTCGCTGACGGCGTTGCGTCTTGAGAAGAGGGGCGCGCTTTGCTGGAAAGGCGGGAAAACAGTTTAAACATCTAAGAAAGAGACGACCTCTGCTTTGAAGCTATTTATTGCGGTTGGCAAATTTATAAGCTTCCTGCATCGGACGCGGGCGGTTTTGAATGAGTTCCGTCAACTGAATGCTGGCGCGTTCGCATAATGCTTCAGAGCCTGTCGCATGCGCGATTTCTACAATGTTCTGAACGATTGAAAGTTGCTTGTTGTATGCGTCGATTTCGTCATCCATGCCTTTGCGAAATTCCGCATAGGCTAATTCGATGTCCTTCAGGCTTTGTTGTAGCTGAGCTTCAAGGATTTTCATTTCACGAAAGTGTTCTTGCAGGCTTCCAACCAGCATTGAAAGGCCTGCGTCCGAGCTGGCGAGAAATTGACCAGCTTGTTGAATGTCACGCATATTATTCATGGTAGCGGCCTTAAATTGTCGGGGAGAGCGCTTTGATATTCATCAGCATGACTTTTAGCTGTTTGTTGCGCTGGGATGTCTTTTTCTGCTTGGCCAGAAACGCCATGTGATTGAGAACGACGCGGGAAGAGGATTCCAGAATCGGCAGCTCGGCCTCGGCTGCCTTCATGCCGGTGTCATACTTTTCTTCTCTTTCTCTGTATTCTGCGCGCAGGATATTCAGCTTTTTCTCATTCTCGCGGACGTTAAGGAGCTTTTTGCCGGCATCATAAACTGTCGTGCCAGCAAAAGCGACAATTGCTAAATGGCCATATTGGGCTGGAAGTTTCGTCAGCGCGTGAATGTGGCCGGGAGAGACATTTCGCCAGGCTTTGGCGACGTCACTATCTTCTGCAAACCGCACTTCGCTGCCAATTGCGGTAAATTTTGCATTGTCGATACGGTCTAGCGCGCCTTTGACGTCTGGCGGCAAAAGATCGACATCCGGGTCGACGATATCGTAGCGCCGTTTTGGGTTTATGCCGGCGGATTTTGCGATCGCATCAGCTTCCAAAATCGCATTGGCGGCCAGTTCAAGGCATTTTTCCATGACTGGCTGGATGCGCGCGGCAAAGTCATTGTCGAGCTGGCCGATCTTTTTCAAAAGGTCGCTAGCTTCATCTTCCTGTTTGCCGGACTTGTGCTCGGCGTATTTGGATGTGGCGAGGCCGCCTGCTGTGGCTATGCCAGCAAGTGCAAGACCTGCTTTTACGGCGGGTATGGCGAGAAGTCCTAATAATGGCAGCGGCATGACTGTCCCCAAAGTCGTTAACCCACGTTAACTATACCGCGAAAACGACTGGTTGAGTAGCAATAAAATGCGCTGTTCTGTGTGAATTTATGCGCCTGGTTTTATGACAAAATTGCTGTTCAATCATGGGCTGGTGTTTCGTTCAGGTTAGATATAGGTTCCTCTCACAGTCTATAAAACAAACAAGCATGACTGCTTAGGAGGAAATTATGAACAAGGCGACTTACCCTGTTTTTGGGGCGATTTTGGCGTTGGTGGCATGTCAGCCAGAAGATGAAGGCGCAGAAGCTTCAGGCCCAGCGGTCGAAGCCACAGCTGACGCGGCTGAAGAGGCTGTTGCATCAATTGGCGAGGTTGTTCAAACAACACTTGGCGCCGTGCGCGGCGAAACGGTCACCGACAATGGCGTGACCGCTTATATCTATAAAGGCATTCCATATGCGGCTGCGCCTGTTGGTGATCTGCGCTGGAAAGCGCCGCAACCGCCGCAAGCATGGGAAGGGGAGCTGGATGGCACTGTCTGGCCTGACCGGTGTCCACAGGGTGAAAGCAGCATGGGCGCTGGCGGCCCAATCAGCGAAGACTGTTTGCGTCTGAACGTGGTGACGGCTGCGGCGACAGCTGAAGAGAAGCGCCCGGTCATGGTGTTCTTTCACGGTGGCGGACTGACGTCTGGCACAGGTAACTCCACCACTTACAACCACCCGATGTTGCCAAACAAAGGCGTCGTTCTCGTGACAGTGAACAGCCGTCTTGGACCGATTGGCTATATGGCGCACCCGGCATTATCAGCAGAATCCGGAACCGGCTCAGGTAACTATGGCACGCTGGACCTTAAAGCGTCGCTTGATTGGGTGCAGGCGAACATTTCCGCTTTTGGCGGCGACCCGGACAATGTGACGATCTTTGGTGAGTCTGGCGGTGGCACGAAAACCATTTCACAAATGGCGACCCCGCTGGCGGAAGGATTGTTCGACAAAGCGATCGTGCAGAGTGGGTCAGCGCTTGTGTCTCCGCGTCGGATCACCATGCTTGCTGACGCTGAAGCCAAAGGCGAAGAAATCGCTGCGAAACTGGGTGTGGAAGGCGAAGAAGATGTGTTGGCGGCCCTGCGCGCCAAGCCCTGGCAAGAAGTGATACAGGCAGGATCTGACGCAGGTTTCCGCGCCAATGTTGTGGTTGATGGTCACGTTATTCCGAAACCGGTCAGCGAGATTTTCGAAAATGGCGAACAGCACAAAGTGCCTCTGATTGTTGGCGCCAACGAAGGTGAAAAGGGGCTTTTGGAAGTGTCCGTGCCGGAAATGGCCAAGGCTCACTCTAAAAACGTGCCTGAGACTTATGTCTATAACTTCACGCACTTGCCAAAGGGGTGGCGCAGTGAAGAAGGATGCGTGGCTTTTCACGGTTTGGAACTGACATATGTGTTTGGCGCTGTGCCTGAAGGACTGAAGTCGCGCACGACACAATTCCTGGCCGGTCGTGGCGGATGTAAAGCGCATGTGCCTGAACACGACGATGAGGATCTACGCGTAGCGGAAGAGTCCGCAACCATCTGGGCTCAGTTTGCAAAAACCAGCAATCCTTCTGTTGAGGGCTTGGTTGAATGGCCAGTCTACACAGCAGAGAACAACACCTATCTCGACATTGGTTCGCCGATGGAAGTGAAGACGGGTCTTGAAGCGTCCTACGTCGCGCCCAAATCTGCGACTGAGTAAATTTGGCTGACACCTCTTAAGTGCGCCGCCCTTTAAACGAGGGCGGCGTTTTTTGTATTGTGTCAGTTGATGGTCAGCCTGAAATCAGAGGCGCCGACTGTCTCGTGAGCTTTTTTTAGCCAGTCTGACAACTGAGCCCAATGCGCTTCAAATTGTATGCCGGGTAAGAGGTCACCATCAATAAAGGCGTGGCGAACGACAAAATCGATACCGTATTCTCGTGCGCCGGGCATACGATCAACGGCTTGACAATAGAGGGTAACGGCTGATCCAGGATGGAAATCATACCTCGATTTATAATCTATTTTCAGCCACTGACCATTGTCCTTAAATTCTATTTTAAAGGCCAGATCAGCAGGAAGTTCTGCTTTAAGATCGTCTAAGTAATCCTGTAGTTCAAACAACGGTCCGGACAAGGGCGTGCTGATTGACGTTGGCCTGACAGAAAAAACAATATTGTTGTTGTCTGTGTATGCCGAAAAACGTTCCTGAGAATTTGATGAAGACATAATGGACATCGCAGTCGTTGAGCACGACGTGAGGAAAAGGGTTGATGTGAAAACAAGAACACACAATCTGATCAGCATAATGAGTGTCCTTTATTCTTCCGTATCGGTTGTTTCGCCGTCGTCACTCGCATCAGAAGCAGGGGGCTCCTCCTGTTCTTCCTGTTCAACTTCAATGTCTAAACACCCTTGGCCATAGTTGGATAATTGTAATGCGTCGGATTTGAAGCTGCGGTTTTCTGACGCCGTCCAGTTGGCTTGTCTCCATTGGAGTGCTTCTTCTGGGGAGGAGATGCTGCATCCGGAAATTTTAGTCAGCGTTCTGAGCCAGGTTGCTCTTTGTCGGCTAATACATGTTCCCGATGAATCGGAACCCTTTGTTCTTTCGATTTCTCTTAGAAGCTCATCAACGCCAGCCACACTTTTAGGACCGAGGACGGAATTGACCACGCGAAGCGCCTTAAGGTCGCACGCCAGATCTTCGACGGCTGCCTCATCTTGTTCGGATATTTTGTTAGCTGCATTCGTCAGGCGGTTTGTGATTGCAATGCTTCTGTCCGCAACGATTGAAGGGACAACCACATCTGCATCAAGCACTGACATTTTAATGTAAGGAGACGGGAAGATTTCAAGCTGTTGCGAATAAGTGTTCGTTCCTGTTTTTTGCTGCCAAAACAAAGTGTCACTGCCGCGATCGAATTGAAATTTGCCGCCAAACACGTCTCGTGCTTGTCTGCCTTCACCCATGGTTTTGCGTCCGAACAAGAAGAAAGATCCGCGACGAATTCTGGTCAGCGTTGACCCGGGTGCCGCATTCGCCTGTTCGTCGGAATAAAACTGAACCGTGTAATCCAGCAAGGGTTGGTTCTCGTTGTTTGCGACAACAAGTTTAGCGGCGTTTGCTGCTGTATTCAGTGTTGGAACAGTTGCTGGATTAGGCGCTGCAAGCAAGGCGACACTGGACCACTCCTTGACCCGGTTGAGCGCTTGAATGGTTTCAAGATTACGTTCAGTCGTAACGTCTATCAGCCGGATCCGGAACAACGGGGCGACACGTGAATCCCACTCAGGTTCGAAGTGCAATATGATATTTGAAAAGTTCAACAATTGATCCGGCGTAACGCCGCGCTGATACCAAACTGCGTATTGCTGGCGTGAACCGTCGTTTGCAGTCCCAACATCGACAATCAGTGCGATATCCATTGTTGTTGATCGCGTGCTAGGCGGCAAGCTGGCGCTGCTTACGACAATAGTAAGAGGTTTGCCATGATGAACGGCGTATCCTGAATGCTGTGTTGGGGCATATCCTGGTTGCAATTCGACTAGCGGGCTCGGCAAACCCTTATTTGTGTCGCAATTCTCGTATTCAGAAGGATTGTTCGTGTCCTTGAGTATGCAAGGGTCATAAAGGTAAAAAACGCGGTTATCAGCGTATTCAGGAGTATTGACGATGAATGCGTCGTCTTCTGAAAATAAAGCCGGAAAGCTGGAACATGACGCCAGCATAATTGCGCTTAAAAAAGCGCACAGGTATTTAACGTAATTCGCCATCATCAGCCCCAACCCTAATGAATAGTTAATTTCAATCAAAACGTGTTGCGGGTAAGAGTCAATATTCTACTGGCAATAATTGTTTGCGCCCAAGGTATATAAAACATCGGTTTTTCTGGGAACTTGAAATAAACACCTTAAAGTGGTGGCATTGATTGTTGATTGATCAAGCTGACCTAAACGGGAATTGTGGACTATGTCATTGCTTTGGAAAACTTCGATGTGCGGTGCGTGTCTTATTTTTGTGTCTGCATGCGCTAATTTCCAGCAGATGGCTGTTGGCTGGACATTTCATTCAGTTTGATCCGCCGCGACATTTTCATTTAGAGCCGATGGCCGGACAGCTTTTCATTTCCATATGTCCCCTTGCTTGAGGGGCCCGTTTCCGTCATGACTTCGGGCCTTAGATTCAGAATATTTTAACCAAGGGATCAGCGCGCTTATGGCCGTTAAATACGTCTACCAGCTACAGGGCCTCACAAAGACATTTCCAGGCGGCAAAAAGGTGTTTGAAAACATCCACCTGTCGTTCCTGCCAGACGCCAAGATCGGTGTCGTTGGTGTCAACGGCGCCGGTAAATCCACCCTGATGCGCATCATGGCTGGCCAGGATAGTGACTTCCAGGGCGAAGCGATGGCGGCCGAAGGCACAAAGGTTGGTTACCTGCCGCAGGAACCGCAACTGGATAAGGGTGAAACGGTCTGGGAAAACATCATTGCCGACTGCCCGGAAAAGATTGCGTTCGACAAGTTCAATGAAGTCTCCAACAAAATGGCGGAGGAATACTCCGACGAATTGATGGAGGAGATGACCGAACTTCAGGAGACAGTTGACCAATACGACGCCTGGGACATCGACTCCAAGATCGAAATGGCGATGGAAGCGCTGCAATGTCCGCCAAAGGACGCAGGCGTTGAAAATTTGTCAGGTGGTGAAAAACGCCGTGTCGCGATCTGTGCGTTGCTACTTTCCAAGCCTGACATGCTGTTGATGGACGAACCGACCAACCACCTCGACGCTGAAACGGTCGCCTGGCTGCAGAACTATCTGGTCAATTTTGAAGGCTGTGTGATCCTCGTCACGCACGACCGTTACTTCCTCGACCAGATCACGACATGGATGCTGGAACTCGACCGCGGGCAGGGCATTCCATATCAGGGCAATTACTCTTCCTGGCTGGAACAAAAAGCCAAGCGCATGGAACAGGAAGCCCGCGAAGAGGCTGGCAAGAAGCGCTCGCTGGCCAAGGAATTGGAGTGGGTTAAAGCATCCCCTAAAGCGCGTCAGGCCAAGTCCAAAGCGCGGATCAGCTCTTATGAGGAAAAAGCTGCTGCTGCGGAAAAGGAAAAGGTCACCACAGCCCAGATCCGCATTCCGCCAGGGCCGCGTCTGGGTAATGTTGTGGTGGAAGCTGAAAATCTCAAAAAGGCTTTTGGCGACAAAGTTCTTATTGATGGCAATCTGTCCTTCCGCCTGCCGCCTGGCGGTATTGTCGGCGTGATCGGTCCGAACGGCGCGGGGAAAACCACGCTCTTTAAGATGATCACTGGCAAGGACGTACCGGACGAGGGGACATTCAAAGTCGGCGAAACCGTCAAGATGGGATATATCGACCAGTCTCGTGACAGTCTGAACGATGACAATAATGTCTGGCAGGAAATATCTGACGGACTGGACGTTATTGATATCGGCGGCGTGGAAATGTCCTCGCGCGCTTATGTGTCGGCGTTTAATTTCCGCAAGACCGATCAGTCCAAGAAGGTTGGCAATTTGTCAGGGGGGGAGCGTAACCGTGTTCACCTGGCGAAAATGCTGCGCGAAGGCGGCAATCTTCTGCTGCTCGACGAACCGACAAACGACCTTGACGTGGAAACGCTGCAGGCGTTGGAAGCAGGCTTAGATGATTTCCCGGGCTGTGCGGTCATCATCTCGCACGACCGTTGGTTCCTGGACCGCATGTGTACGCACATTCTCGCGTTTGAGGGCAAAGGTCACGTGGAATGGTTTGAAGGTGATTTCTCAGCTTATCTTGAGGACAAGAAGCGTCGCCTCGGTGTTGAAAGCTTGGAACCGAATGTTCAAGCTTTTAAGAAATTCTCTCGCGACTAGAGATAATCTATTGAAAATTGGCTGTTTTTAATGGCGGCATTCGAACAGAATTTAACGGCTCCAAGCGTTTTGGGGCCGTTTTTTGTGTCTGTATAAGCATATGTGGCGACTCAACCTAATTTCGATTTTTCTCAAAAATAATTTCGATGCGTCACACGCGCCGGTTGAGAATGGTAAATAGCCTATATTCTAGAGCGATTATCGCAGCTGATTACTTAATGAATGAAGTAATAATATTTACATATTGAATAGTTAAATCAATCAGCTTTGCAATTTAATAATTATTGTGTGGTACCTCTCCAGAATACAGAGGTGAAACATGAGTCAATCAGGTAAAAAATCTGATGTTATCAAAAGAGCTGAAAATTTCAGGTCTGTGATAACTATTTTCTTACTTACATTAATAATGGGTGTCATTGAATTGATGGCGCCCGTTGATCTTGTGTTTCAGTCTTTGCGCGTGAAGATGCGCGCTCAGCCTGTTAGCGGAGACATCGTCATTGTTGGACTTGATGAAGTCTCGATGGCTAAACATGGTAGCTGGCCGTGGAAAGGCGATAAGATTGCGTTGTTAGCAGATGAGCTCTTCGACAAGGGCGCCAAACGCGTGTTTGTCGGTGAGTCCTTACCGGGGCAAACGCTCAAAGATGAAAGTCTGCGAAAAATCATCAACGGCAATCCATATAAAATGCATTTTGCCGTGGACCACACCCGTAAAGGATTGGCGAAATACTCAGAAATCGTTCAGGCCGAGAACGCGGAACTTGTCGCAGTTGATCACTCAAAGCTGTTCTGGGGTGGTTTTGACAATGTGCCTTACGCCGCTGAAGTGGATGGCATGAAGCGTCCATTCTTGGGCGCGGCTTTGGCTGGCGTTGAAGGTGACGTGGATGAACGTCATCCAATTGATTATTCTTATCAAGTCGAATCTCTGCCATTTGTAAGTGCTGATGACGTCCTTACAGGGCGTTTTGATCCGCTAGCGGTTTACGGTAAAGACATCATTTTTGGTCTGACATCCAAATCAACGGATCAATATCGGGCCATAGGGCAGGATCATTCGCCAAGAGTGGCTATTCTCGCCTTAAGTGCGGAGACTTTAAAGTCTGGCAAGCCGATTACTATCCACTGGTTTATGGCGTGGATTCTCGCGGGCGGTGTGGCTTACCTGATATTTGCGAACAAATTACGTGGCTTTGAAGTTTCGTTTGGTTATGTGATGTCTGCTGTGTTTGCTGTCGGACCTGTGTTCCTGGAAACAGCGCATGTGTTCGTCATGACAGGTCCAGCGTGCGCGCTCATCTTGATGACGACGATTTCGCTAAGCTGGAAACGATTTGCGCAGCGTCAGCGTAATCGCGGCGTGGTGGACCCGGTATCTGGTTTGCGCACGATTAACGCATTGCGCCAGGAAGACGCGCACCAGATGCGCCCTCTGGTGGTTGCGCGCGTGAAGAACTACACAGACATCATCTCTACACTGCCGCAAGAAGGGGAAACTCAACTTGTAAAGGAAGTGATTAAGCGTTTGACGCTTGGTGTTGGCGGAGCTGAACTACTGCAGGGTGAGGACGGTAACTTCTTCTGGGTGACCGCTGAAACAGATCTGGAACGCCTGGATGAGCAATTCCAGGCCATGCGTGTGATTTTCCGCATGCCGGTGAGTGTGAATGACCGTCCATTTTATGTGAATATCTCATTCGGTGTGGACCAACAGCTTGATGCGCCGCTTTCCAGCCGCATCGCGAACTCGCTTGCGGCAGCGCGCCAGGCAGAGCTTGGCAATAATTGCTGGCAGTTGCACGACCCCGAAGAAGTGGGTGAGAAGACATGGAACCTCACTTTGTTGGGGGAAATGGACAAAGCATTGCTGCGTGATGAAATCTGGGTCGCCTTCCAGCCTCAGATTGATCTGAAGACACAAAAGGTTGCAGGCGTTGAGGCGCTGACACGTTGGACACATGCGACACGCGGTAACATCCGTCCGGACACATTTATTACGGTGGCTGAACGTCACAACCGTATTGATGAACTGACGAGCTTCGTCATCCACAAATCGTTGGGCATGCTCAACATGCTCAACGGATCATATCCAAACATCACGGCAAGCGTGAACATCTCGCCAAGCTCTTTGAAAACAGATGAGTTGTTTGATGTTGTCAGCGTCGCGTTGGAAGCCCACCAGATTGAGCCGCATCGTCTTATGCTTGAACTGACCGAGACGATGGAGCTGATGTATGAGACACGCACGGCGGAATTATTGCACAGGTTCCGTGAGCTAGGGGTTGAGTTGTCACTTGACGATTACGGAACGGGTTTGTCTACGCTCGAATACCTAAAGAAGGTTCCGGCCACGGAACTTAAGATCGACAGATGTTTCGTAAAAGACATCTGCACGAACCCGTCTGACAAAACCGTTGTGCGGTCTACCATTGAATTGGCGCACGCATTGAACATGAAAGCCGTTGTTGAGGGGATTGAGGACCTTCAGACGCTGAACCTTGTGACATCGCTCGGGGCGGATCTTGCACAAGGTTATTACATCGGGAAGCCAATGCCTGCCGAAGAATTCATCACTTGGCTTATTAATAAAAAATACACCGAAAAATTGTCTCAAACTGCTTGTTAACACTGCTTTAACCATGTAAAACGATCTCCGCAGCAGGGAGAGCTGCGAACCTTTTTGCGGGAGATCGTTATGCAAAAGAACGTCACTAAGTGGTCTTTTTGGGACTGGTTGTTCTAAGACCTTTCAGGCTTATGCCTGTTTGTTGTCTTTGACGAAGGTAGAATTACCACTCTAATTTGACGACAGAATTTTTGAAACGCGTCTTCAGAAGAAGGCGCGTTTTTTATTGGCTGCTCAACGGATTTCAGGGGGTACGTCGACGCAAGCGACTGACTCCTTACGTAAACGGCGTGCTGGCGGTCGTTCAGGTTTGAGGCTGTTTCGTTGGCTTAGGAGCCGCCATGCCTGTGCCCAATTTGTACTCGCGGTCACGTTCGTGGGCGATACGGTCTCGGGCGGTTTGTTCGTCATAGCCAAACTCTTGCAGCGTGCGTGAAGCAAGCTGCAGCCCGGCTTCAATGGTTTCCGGCACCACAAAATTAGCGCCAGCGTTGTATAATTCACGGGCGTGGATCATATCGCGAGAACGCACAATAATCGGAATATCAGGGCGAATACCGCGCGCACACCTGACCATGCTTTCTGTTAAGCCTGCATCATCCAACGTTAAAACGGCCATGGCGGCGGTCTTTATGCCAGCGATTTCCATGATTTCCGTACGTGACGCATCTCCAAGGTAAACCCGGCGCCCATGCTCGCGCTGTTGTGCGACCCGCTTGGGGTCGGAATCCAGAGCGATGTATTCGGTTTTTTCTTCTTCAAGAACGTGAGCGACAGTTTGTCCGACACGCCCAAATCCTGAAATGATGACGTGCCCCTCTAAGTCGGTGACTTTATCAATAATATGCGCCTGATCTGTTGGCGCTTCAGGCTTGGTAAGTTTCGCCGCTGCCCACAGGCCAAGCTTTGAGGAGAAGGGGGTAATCATCATGGAAAGACCGGCCACAGCTGATGCCAGCGTGAGAACGTCCCCATCTATTACTCGTCCGGATGCGCCTGCGGTTAAAATGACAAAAGCAAACTCACCGGCAGGTGCAAGCAGGGCGGCGGTCTCAATCGAGACCGGACTGGTGCGGGTCACAAACCGACAGGCAAGATAAGTGACGGCGAACTTGATAACTAAAAGACCAACGAGGCCAAGCGCGATCTGGGGCGCCAAGCGCCATACGGCGGTTAAATCCAAACTCATTCCGACGGTCATGAAGAAAAGCCCCAGAAGCAGGCTTTTGAAGGGCTGAAGGTCGACTTCGGTTTGATGTTTAAATTCCGTTTCGCCTAACAAAAGTCCGGCCAGGAATGCGCCAAGTGCGAGCGACAGTCCTGCTGCGGCAGTTATGACGGCTGCGCCAACAACAGTGAGCAATGTGATCGCCATCAGAAAATCACGTCCGCCTGTGCGCGCAGCTAGGCGGAAGAGCGGGGCAAGAAGAAAGCGTCCAATAAAAAGTATGACCACTAGAGCGGACAATCCCTCAATGGTGGACTGGATGATCAGTCCGCCAATACTCGCGTCGCTCTTTTTGGAAAGGAAACCTACGAAAATCAGAATTGGCGCGACCAGCAGGTCCTGGAACAAAAGCACGCTGAGTGACGCGCGGCCAGCTGGCGTGGCGGCGCGCTGTTCGTCAATCATCAGCTGCATAACAATCGCTGTTGATGAAAGCGCCAGCGCCAGGCCAATAAGCGCCGCTGCTCCTGCATCCATTCCCAGTGCGTAGACGCATAGCCCAATCACAAGTGCGCCAACACCCGCCTGAATAGCGCCTGCGCCAAACACCAGTTTGCGCATGGCCCAGAGCTTTGCAAATGACAACTCCAGCCCGAGCAAAAACAATAGGAAGAGGACGCCAAGTTCAGCAAATGGCGCTGCTGCTTCAGGCTCGGTCATGGTGAAATATTCGAGTACAGGCCAGTGTTCGGATAGGGCCCCCAGGCCAAACGGACCCAGAAAAACGCCAGCGAGAATAAAACCAAGGACTGCCGGTATGCGGCTGAGGCGCATGGCGGGTACAAAAATGCCTGCGGCGAACAAAAAGACCAGCGTATCCTTGATGAGAATATCCTGTCCGCCGTGCGCCATATTGCTTTTTCCCTAGCCCGTTTGATTCGTATGGTGATGGTTCATCGTATGCTCGTCCAGCCACATATTGGGGAAATTTTTACGTCGGGAGTGAGGCGAAGCAATCGTTCGCGGACGATTTAGTGCGGAATATCCCACTTGCACGGCATTGGTTCTTTGCAGACTACATTTTCAGTTGGCGAATGTGGCCTCGCAGGTGAAAGTAAGCCTCTTAGGAAACCGGTTATCGCCAAGTAGACAGGACGTATAAAGATGAAACTGATTTGCTCCCCGACGTCACCTTACGCCCGCAAGATTCGTATCCTGCTGAAAGAGAAGAAGCTCGAAAAGGATGTCGATGTTGAGATGATCGATCTTGCAAAAGATGCAACCATGCTTCGCGCTGTCAATCCGCTTGGCAAGCTTCCGGTCCTGATCACCTCTGAAGGAGAGGCGATCTATGACAGCCCGGTGATTTGTGAATTTGTTGATCGTCTTGCGGGCATTGCCAAGGCGATACCTGATGAGCGTTCAGCGAAATGGCGCGTACTGACTGATCAGGCGCTGGCCGATGGATTGGTCGACGCAGCTGTGAATTTGATGATTACTGGTCGCTTTTTTGAAGGTGGCCTGCCGCAAGCTTTCATCAAACGTCATATGGATGTTTTTCATCGTGTATTGAATGAGATGGAGTCCCGCGTGGACAGCTTTGAGGAAGGCTTTGATCTAGGTCAGATCGCTTATGTCTCGGCTCTTGATTATCTCGCGTTTCGCTATCCAGAGTTCAACTGGTCTGAAATGCGCCCAAATCTGACGAAATGGCATGCTCAGATATCCAAGCGACCAAGTGTCGTTGATACGCGCCCGCCGGAATAAGGTTAACAAAGCTTGCTAATAGGCGTTGTAGAGGGGGCTACTCCGAAAGAACGTAAAATTTAACGCTGCCGTCGTTAAGATATCAGAAATTTTTCAGGGTATTATCTCAAAATTAGGGATCAAATGCTTAGATTCGCCCGAAGTTTTAGGGTTCGGGTCGAGATAATAAGGGTGTCGAAATGGGCAGTTCGCCGCTAAAATGTCTTCTGCTGGAAGATAGTGCGACGCAAGCTAAAATCATTTCATCGATCTTGGGACGGATCGGTTGCGAGTGTGTTGTGGCAAACTCAGCGCGTGATTATAAGGGCAATCCGGATCTGTTTGACACTGAAATTGATATCGCTTTTGTCGACATCAATCTAGGAGGCGTCAACGGTCTGGATTTGATTGGTGATATCCGCAAGCGCTGGTCTGGCTGCGTTGTGGTTGTCATGACCGCTGATTCCACTGACAGCTACGCTGGGTTATCTGAAGCTCGTGAACGCGGCGTCAACCTGGTTTTGCGCAAACCGTTTAGCATGGAAGATGCGCGCGGTGTCGTGTCAGATGCTGTTTACATGAAACGCGAAGGCAAGATGCGCCGCCACATTGTGGTGATTGATGACAGTCGTACCTGCGGCAAGGTTGCGGCAGGCGTGCTGACTGCAAATGAATACCGGGTGTCGTCTTTCGAAGACCCTCACGCAGCGATCGAGCGGCTGAGTTACGACCGCGTCGACGTTGTTGTCACAGACCTGATCATGCCTAACATGGATGGAAGAGAAGTCATCCAATTAGTACGGGATGTCTGGCCAGAGGTTGGATTGGTTGCGATGAGTGGCGGTGGCGAAAAAGATGGCGCGAACCGTGTCCTGAATGAAGCTAAATCACTGGGCGCGGACTCAATTTTGTTCAAACCGTACGGCCCAGAGGAACTGATTAACGCTGTCAAGAACGCCATTCGCAAAGGTGATGACAGCGCGGACGTCAATCAGATTTTTCTGGATGCATAACGCCCGCATTTAGAACAAAAAGCGGGCGCAGCAGCATTTGTATATTTAGTTTGTTGTCTGGATGTCCGGAACAATGCCTGCGGCTTTGTCAGCGCGCAGTTTGTTTGTCATCTGGTTTATACGCTCAATCAGGACGTCAACATCGCCGTTTGATCGATCGAGCAAAGCCACAAACTGAGCTTGCTGTTCTTGCGCCAGCCAGATCTGCGATCCTTCAATATTCAGAGCAACGTCGAGCACTTTAAACTCTTCAGATGCGCCTTCCTGGCGTACGCGCCATTCAACAACCAGATCACGTCCGGAATCGGCCGACTTGATCTTTGATTTCACAACAGAGTCGCCTGGGCGTAGGTCAACTGAGTCAAAAACATCAATTTCTTCGCCGCGGAACTGGTCCAACTGCGCTTCGTAGACGGCGAGCGCGTAGTCTACGAAGACATCCGAATAACGTTCGAAGTCTTCAGCTGAGAACTGACGGCCGTATCGTCCAACTGCAAAGCGCGCCACTTTTTCCATATCGGCAAATGTGTGCATGAACTCATTGAATTGAGATGTGCGTTCTGAGTCAGACAATTTCGGCTGGTTCAGTGTCTGCAAAACGACATTGGCGTTGGTTTCAACATATCGCTCTGATTTTTCGTCTGCATAAGCCGAAAAAGCACTCATGCCCGCGAAGATTGCGGCCGCACCCCACATGCTAGCTTGTTTCAACATTCTAAAATCGCCCTCCAGGCGTCCCTTTAAATCGTTATTCGTCCCAGTATTCATCATAATCAGGCAAATCTTCGTAAGCGTTGGGGTCTTCTTCGCCATTTCGGATGGCTGCTTCCCTCGTTTGGTCATAAATTCGCCTTACAGCAGTATACGGATCAGCTTGTTGCTCGCGTAAGTCTGAAATGACTTCGATTGCCTGTTCGCGGCCAGATAGAGCGCCAGCGACGCCTCTTGTAGCAGCAAACTCCGTGTCGCCCTCGAATTCAGCATAATTTAGTGGCTGGAATGCGGCGTCGATCCCGCTTCCAAAAAGGTCGCGCGGATTGCTTGGGCCGATGAGCGGCAGCACAAGGTAAGGTCCGCTTGGCATGCCCCAGACGGCAAGTGTCTGGCCAAAATCTTCATTGGTTCGTGGATTGCCGTATTGGCCCGCCGCATCAACAAATCCAGCGACACCAACCGTGGAGTTGACGAGGAAACGGCCAGCCGTGTTGCCGGCGCGACTAAACTCGCCTTGTAAAATCTCGTTCGTAAACGTGATCGGTTCGCCAAGGTTGGATAAAGCATTTGAAACACCGTTGCGGATCGGCTTTGTCGTAATAGCGCGATATCCCTTGGCGGCAGGTTCCAGCACGGCGCGGTCCAAAGCGTCGTTGACGCCATACATTGTGCGGTTAAATCCTTCCCATGGATCGTTAGACGTTCCGGCGCCAGATGACGCGCATGCTGTGAGCGACATTGCCGCCACGACTGATAAGCTTAATTTTTTCACGCGTCATCTCCCGTGCAACCCAGCGCGATATGCGTATGGGGTCGTTCAACTGCAAGACCCTTAACGCGAGTTCACGACAGCGTGATTATCTGGACACACACCGACGCTTAATCTCATTGCGCCTGCTTTACACAAATTTACTTGCAACACCATATAAAGATATGTTTATATGTTGATATGAATGGCCATGAATTATCTGAAATTATCGAGGCGCTCCGGGCCGCCGGAGAACCTACGCGAGCGCGGGTGTTGGCCCTATTGCACGGGGGCGAGCTATCCGTTGGCGAACTGGCACAGATACTCGGACAAAGCCAGCCGCGTCTTTCCCGCCACATGAAATTTCTGACATCTGCCGATCTGGTTGAGCGTATGCCTGAAGGCGCCTGGGTTTTTTACCGGTTAGCGCCGACAGGTCGGGCGCGATATCTTGTGGACGCGATATTGGAACAGCTGGATTGGAAAGATCCCGTTGTGGCTAGAGACCTTGCCAGACTGGAAGAAATTCGCGCTGCGCGCCGTACGGAAGCGGTCGCGTTTTTTGAGCGGACAGCTCAGGAATGGGATGCCATACGCGCGCTTCATTATCCGGAAAGCGACATCGAAGCGGCTATTCTGGATACGGCAGGCGAGGGTCCATTCGAACGTGTCGTGGATATCGGGACGGGCACTGGCAGAATGCTAAGCTTGCTGTCGCCTTTTGCGGACATTGTTGAAGGTCTCGACTTGTCGCACCAAATGCTTACCGTCGCCCGCGCCAATTTAAATACGGGCGGAGTAACGAATGCGTCTGTGCGCCATGGGGACGCAGCAGCCATGCCCTTTGACGATAACAGTGTTAGTCTGGTGATTGCGCATCAGGTGTTGCACTTTTTAGAAGACCCGGCCCGGGTTATTACCGAAGCGTCACGCATACTCAAACCTGGCGGGCGGCTGATCGTAATCGACTTTGCGCCACATACGCTGGAACATCTTAGAACCGAGCAAGCGCATCGCCACCTGGGTGTGTCGGACGCTTATTTTTCAGACTGGTGCGAACGTGCTGGGCTGACTATCACACAATCTTTGCAGTTTGATCCGCCAAAGAACGCAAAAGACGGTCTTGCGGTCAAACTGTGGTCAGCAGATGCGCAAACCGCATCGCGCAGGAAGGAAGCCGTGGCATGACCGATCTCAATATCTCGTTTGAGTTCTTTCCGCCGAAGACGGACGCCATGTCCAACCGGTTGTGGGATTCTGTGCAACGTTTAGCGCCATTAGCGCCTAAATTCGTGTCGGTTACCTATGGTGCTGGCGGATCCACACGCGAGCGCACGCTGGATGTTGTTGGTCGCATTGCCAAGGAAACGCCTCTTAAGGCAGCGGGGCACATCACCTGTGTGGCGGCGACGCGTGAAGAAATTGACAGTGTTCTGAAGGGTTATTGGGAAAATGGCGTAAAGAGCATCGTGGCTTTGCGCGGTGACCCGGTGGATGGGATTGGCGCTAAGTATGAACCTCATCCTGGCGGGTACGCATATGCAGCGGATCTGATTGCAGGCGCTAAGAAGATAGCTGATTTTGATATTTCCGTTGGATGCTACCCGGAAAACCATCCGGAAGCGCGTGGCCTTGGTCATGAACTGGACAATCTGAAGCGCAAGTTTGACGCGGGCGCCGATAGAGCGATTACGCAGTTCTTTTTTGAGCCGGAGACATTCCTGCGTTTCCGTGACGCCGCGGCGGATGCAGGTATCGACAAACCAATTGTGCCGGGTGTGATGCTACAGTCCAATTTCAACGGATTGTCACGCATGGCGAGTATGTGTGGCGCTTATATGCCCAAGAAGTTCGCTGACCTTTATGACGGTCTGGATGATGACGCTGAGACGCGGGACCTTGTGACGGCGCATCTGGCGGCAGATCTGTGTAACAAGCTGATGGATCAAGGCGTCAAAGACTTTCACTTCTACACCATGAACCGGGCGGGGTTGTCTTTGTCGACCTGCCGTTTGCTGGGGGTGAAACCAAACCCACAGGAGCCACTGGCATGAGCGCGCCACACATCTCATTGCTGACGCTGGGCGTGAAGGACGTACAGCTTGCGGCGGTTTTTTATGAGCGACTGGGCCTGAAGCGGGTAAATTTCGACAGCGAGGAAGTTGCTTTCTTTGATATGGGCGGCACAGCCCTTGGCCTGTTTGGCTGGGACGCATTGGCAAAGGACGCCAACGTTCCATCCGAAGGAACAGGATTTCGCGGACAGTCAGTTGGATGGAACCGCCCCAGCGAAGCTGAGGTGGATCAGGACATAAAGCGGTTTGTTGAAGCTGGCGGAACGTTGGTAAAGGCTGCTGAACATGTGTTCTGGGGCGGATACTCCGGTTATGTCGCGGACCCGGACGGGCATCTATGGGAGATCGCATACAACCCTGTATGGACGCTAAGAGACAATGGCGCGATGGACCTGCCGCCACCGGCAGAGGAGAGCTGATAAGATGACACGACAGAAACGAATTGCGGCGCTGAAAGCCGCCGCCAAAGAGCGCATCCTTATTCTCGATGGATCGTGGGGTGTCATGATCCAGCGCAAAGGGCTGGAGGAAGCTGATTATCTCGGTGATCGGTTTAAAGGTTATGCCGGCCAGATGAAGGGCAATAACGACATTCTGTGTCTGACGCGTCCGGATATCGTCGCCGAACTGCACGAGGCTTATTTTGCAGCGGGCGCTGACATATCCGAGACCAACACATTCTCATCCACTGTGATCGCGCAAGGTGATTATGATCTGGATGATGATGTCTGCTATGACATCAATCTGGAAGGCGCGAAAATCGGCCGGAAGGTCGCGGACGAATGGAATGCAAAAACGCCCGACAAGCCACGCTTCATTGCCGGCTCGATAGGTCCTCTGAACAAGATGTTGTCCATGTCGTCTGATGTGAACGATCCGGGCGCGCGCGAAGTGACGTTCGAACAGGTTTATCAGGCGTATCGGACTCAGATCAAAGCGCTCAATGAGGGCGGCGTGGATCTTTATCTCATTGAAACGATCACGGACACGCTCAACTGCAAAGCTGCGATCAAGGCGATCAAGGATTTAGAAGCGGAAGGATTGGAAGAACTTCCGATCTGGATTTCCGGAACGATCACCGACCGGTCCGGGCGCACACTGTCGGGGCAGACCGTGGAAGGTTTCTGGAATTCTGTGCGTCACGCGAAGCCGTTTGCGATTGGGTTTAACTGCGCATTGGGCGCAGACTTGATGCGTCCGCACATTGTGTCGCTCGGCAAAGTCGCGGACACGCTCATTGCGGCTTATCCGAATGCCGGACTGCCTAATGAAATGGGCCAATATGATGAAACGCCGGATCAAACCAGCGGCATGCTGCATGGTTGGGCTGATGACGGTTTGGTCAACATCCTTGGCGGCTGTTGTGGCACGACCCCAGAACACATTGAAGCAATCGCAAAAGCTGCGGACGGCGTTGCGCCTCGCAAGCCAGCAAAGATTACTCCGCACATGAGACTTTCCGGACTGGAACCGTTCGAGATCGCCTGATGGGCAATGCGGAAGTTCTTCCTGGCGACCTGTTTATCTTCTATGGTCTGTTGATGCCTTTTGCGAAAGGGCATCCAGAGCATTTGCGACTGTACGTACGGGGAGAAACCATCGGCCATTGTGCGTTTTGCGCTGAGATGTTCGATGCTGGCGGTTATCCTGGTGTTCGTCCCAGCGAGGATGATGTGTGTGCGGGCGTGCTTTATCGATTGAATGACACGACCGTTCTGCCTGCGTTGGACGAATTTGAAGATTGCGATATGAGCAACCCGGACAGCTCGCTTTATCAGCGGTACAAAACGCCGTTTTTCGACGGGTCTGGACGCATTCGGGAAGGTAAGGCTTGGGTTTACTGGTATACAGCGCCCAGTTCGCATTTTTCAGTTATCGAAGGCGGTGAGTGGCCGCGCGAGGGATTGTCATGACGTCTGACAATGAACCAGCTAGCGAGCAGCAATTGCACACCGCTGAAGCCAAGTTAGGCCGCGCGCTTCTTCGGTATAGTATCGCCGCAGCGTGGGGCGTTTGCGCCTTTTTGTTGCACACGCGAGCAGAACAAATTCAGATGGCGCCCTTCATGCGGATCGGGCTGGAAATCTTCGCAGTCATTATGTGTGCGATTTCCATCTTACATGCAGCCACGGCGCGATCATCTCACCCTAATAAAGACACTCAAGACAAAGACAGCGATCCCTCATGACGCAATCAACAGCTACATTCGTGAATGTCGGCGAACGCACCAACGTGACCGGTTCGGCGGTTTTTCGGAAAATGATTACTGAGGGCCGTTACGCGGACGCCGTTGAAGTGGCGCGCCAGCAGGTTGAGAATGGCGCCCAGATTATCGACATCAACATGGATGAGGGCATGCTGGATGGCGCCGAGGCCATGCGCACTTTCCTCAATCTGATCGCAGCTGAGCCAGATATCGCCCGGGTGCCAGTCATGATCGACAGTTCCAAGTGGGACGTGATCGAAGCGGGCCTGCAATGTGTGCAGGGCAAAGCCATTGTGAACTCTATCTCATTGAAAGAGGGGGAGGACCTCTTCATCGAACAGGCGCGCAAGGTCATGTCTTATGGGGCGGCGACTGTGGTGATGGCGTTTGATGAAGTGGGCCAGGCCGATACGGCGGACCGCAAGTTCGAAATCTGTGAACGGGCGTATAAGGTTCTCACCGAAAAGGTCGGCTTCCCAGCAGAAGACATTATTTTCGACCCCAACATCTTTGCTGTCGCGACCGGGATTGAAGAGCACAACAATTACGCAGTTGATTTTTTTGAAGCCACAAAACGTATTCGCGACAATCTGCCGGGCTGTCATGTTTCCGGCGGTCTATCGAACGTGTCTTTCTCTTTCCGCGGTAATGAGCCCGTGCGCCGGGCGATGCACTCGGTTTTCCTTTATCACGCCATTCCGGCGGGCATGGACATGGGCATCGTCAATGCTGGCCAACTCGATATTTACGACGACATCGACGCGGATCTGCGCGAGCGCGTGGAAGATGTGATCCTTAACCGCCGCGATGATGCGACAGAGCGACTGCTCGACATTGCCGAAAGATATCGCGGCCAAAAAGGCGTTGAGACCAAAAAGGATCTTTCCTGGCGTGAGCTGCCCGTCAAAAAACGTCTGGAATATGCCTTGGTGCACGGCATCACCGAATTCATCGTGGAAGACACAGAAGAAGCGCGCCAGTCCGTTGAGCGTCCGTTGCATGTGATCGAGGGACCGCTGATGGACGGCATGAACGTCGTTGGCGATCTCTTTGGATCAGGGAAAATGTTCCTGCCGCAGGTGGTGAAATCGGCTCGCGTGATGAAGGCGGCCGTGGCCCACCTTGAGCCGTTCATGGAAAAGGAAAAACAGGAACTTGGGCTGGTAAACCAATCCAACGGAAAGGTTTTGCTCGCGACCGTGAAGGGCGATGTGCATGACATCGGCAAAAACATTGTTGGTGTGGTGCTAGCCTGTAATGGTTATGAAATCCTCGACCTTGGCGTCATGGTGTCTGCTGAAACCATCCTGGAAGAGGCGCAGAAAAACAATGTGGATGTAATCGGTCTTTCCGGCCTGATCACGCCATCGCTGGATGAAATGGTTTTCGTCGCCTCGGAAATGCAGCGTCTCAACATGCATATCCCATTGTTGATCGGTGGTGCGACAACCAGCCCGGCCCACACAGCTGTAAAGATTGAACCGGCTTACAACAAGAACCCGGTTGTGCATGTGCTCGACGCCAGTCGCGCGGTGCCGACGGTTGGTTCGCTTTTATCTGATGGCGACAAAAACCGGTATTGGGAAAACGTGCGCGCCAATTATGCCCGCATCCGCGAGCGTCGGTCCGGCGGGGGCGTAAAGCCACGCCTTAGAATAGAAGATGCGCGAGCGCAGGCCACAAAGATTGACTGGACAGGCTATACGCCGCCCAAACCGCTTCAGCCTGGTTTGACGACGGTTGATGACGTCGATCTGGCGGACCTGGCGCGTTATATCGACTGGACGCCGTATTTCATGAGTTGGGACTTGAAAGGCGCTTATCCGGCTATTCTCGATGATCCTAAACGCGGTGAAGCGGCGTGCAATCTGTGGAAAGACACACAGGTCATGCTGCAACAACTGATCGGCGAACAATGGCTGACATGTAAAGGTGTCGCTGGCATCTGGCCCGCCAACCGGGTGGGGGACGATGTCGTTGTTTGGGAAAATGACACACGCACAAAAGAACGCGCACGCTTTTTCTCCATTCGTCAGCAGATGGAAAAAGACAATGAAAAGGGCCAATTTGCATTGGCGGACTTCATTGCTGAAACGGGCGAAGATTGGATTGGCGGATTTTGCGTCACAGCTGGTCATGGCGAAATCGAAAAAGCCAAAGAGTTTGAAGCCAAGGGCGATGATTATTCCGCAATTATGGTGAAGGCTTTGGCTGACCGGTTTGCAGAAGCTTTTGCTGAAATGCTGCACGAGCGGGTGCGTAAATCTATCTGGGGGTATGCGCCCAACGAGAACCTGTCTGTCAATGAACTTGTCAAAGAGGCTTACGATGGTATTCGTCCGGCGGCGGGCTATCCTGCCCAGCCGGACCATACCGAAAAAGAGACACTTTTCAGGTTGTTGGACGCAACAGACCGAACCGGTGTGGAGCTGACGTCTAGCTTTGCCATGACGCCGCCTGCCTCTGTGTCTGGTCTATATTTTTCTCACCCTGAAAGTGTCTACTTTGCTGTTGGCCGCGTTGATAAGGACCAGATCACCGATTATGCTCAACGCAAAGGGTGGGACATGCGAACAGCTGAACGCTGGCTGGGACCAATCCTCAATTATGATCCAAACGCAACAGAGGCTGACGGCTGAGTCAGCAACTAGCAATAAACAATTGCCTCTGGCGGGTGAAATGGTAGCTTGCGCCCATCAGTTGGATGGGAGTTTGGGATGCGTAGCGTATTAAAAGGCCTGCTGGGCGCGGTACTGCTTGTTGGGGTAACCGCCTGTGCGACATCACCGGAAGAATTGCGTGCACAAGAACTGGCTGCTTTTCAGGCCGTGCAGGCTGATGCAGAGCGTGACATTCGCAAAGTGCTGAATGAGCAGGACGCAGCTTGGAATGCTGGCGACATAGACGGCTTCATGTCGACTTACTGGAATTCTGAAGAGTTACGCTTTGCATCAGGCGACACAATCACATGGGGCTGGCAGGCGTCTCTGGATCGCTACAAGTCAAAATATGATACGCCGCAGAAAATGGGCAAACTTTCTACTGAAATTCAGGAGATCAAAGTTTTCTCTGATAACGACGCAATGGTGTTCGGGCGTTGGTATCTCACCCGTGAAGGCATTGACGACGCCGGTGGCGTTTTTACACTCATCTTTGAGAAGATTGATGGTAATTGGCTAATCGTGTCGGACCATACGTCTTAGATGAAGCCAAAATAGCTTTTGCGTATTCGTAATAACAGCGCGCAACCGTATTTTTGTTGCGATTTGGCGTTTGCTTTTTTAGTTTGAGCTCAACACTAAACGCAAATCAAATGAGAGGACCTATATGCCTGAAAACGCTGTTAAACCAGTCGCATATAAAGGTGCGCGCAGGTTGGCGGCGTTGGTTGTTGAGGCAGGTTGGTTCACGCCATTCATCACGTTTGTCATTATTGCCAATGCGATCACATTGGGCATGGGAACCTATGGCGGATGGCCGCCGGCGGTTGAGGCGATGTTTGAAGTCGTCGACAGCGTTGCGAGCACGGTATTCATCGTCGAAATCGGACTCGAATTGATCACCTATCGCTTTTCGTTTTTTAAAAGCGGATGGAATGTCTTTGATATCGTGATTGTGACGATTTCGGTTATTCCGGGTACGGGGCCATTCAATATCCTGCGGGCGATGCGTGTCATGCGGGTATTGCGGTTATTGTCAGTTGTTCCGATGATGCGCCGGATTGTGGAAGCGCTTTTTCAGGCCATTCCTGGTATGGGAGCGATCCTCGCCGTGCTGGCTTTAATGGTCTATGTGGCGGCTGTCATGGCGACCAGCATGTATGGCGTCACCAATCCCGAATTGTTCGGGTCTTTGCCGGTGAGTGCGCTGACCTTGTTCCAGGTCATGACCATGGATGGTTGGCGTGGGGAAATTCTGCAACCGGTCATGGAAGCTGGTCATCCATATGCCTGGGTGTTTTTCCTCATATACATTGTGCTGGCGAGTTTTGCTGTCCTCAATCTGTTCATTGCGCTCGTGGTGGAAGCATTAAATGATGACTTTCGCGAGGATGTGACAAAGCTTGAGACCACAACGCACCAGATCGAGGAAGGGCAGGAAGAAGCCCACATTGTACAGGAATTGATGCTGAGCGAAGTGCGTATGCTGCGCGAAGAAATTGCAGAACTTCGCACAACGCTGCGCGAGCAGGAGGCTCAGCAGGTTGAAATTGATCAGTCTGATCAGAGTTCTGAACAGAATGACGGTGTCGCCTCAAAAGTGCGTTAAACTTGCAAGCATAGCGGGCTAGAGCTATCTGGCTCAGCTTGAGTTAGTCTGGTTTCATCGTGCCTGACGCCGGACGAGTTAAACAAAGTGACCCTGATTTATGAGTTTGTGGACGCATCTTTCAGCTATCGCACACCGCTTGTTCCTTCTCGGGCCGACGCCTGAAAGCGAAATATCGACAAGCGTTGACATGATAGATGTGTCTTGTGGGCCTGAACCGGACGATGTTGATTTTACAGCTGCGGTCGTGGGGCTTGGCGCCAAAATGGCCAAGGCGGATGGCTTTGTCACCGACGAAGAAGTTGAGGCTTTTTCGCGAACATTCCGAACGGCGCCGCAAGACTTTGCGTCCGTGCGGCGCGTGTTCAACATCGCGCGCCAAACGGTTCACGGGTATGAATCGTATGCGCGCATGCTCGCAAAAAAATATGCGGACAGGCCATGCTTGCTCGAAGGGGTTCTCGACGGTCTGTTCCAGATTGCTCTGGCGGATGGTTTTGTGACGTTGGATGAATTGGAGTATCTGCGGACGGTCTCTGATATTTTTGGCTTCTCCGAAGATGACTACAAACGCATCAAAGCCAGTCACATGGGGGCGGACCCGGATGACCCATATGAAATACTGGGAGTAGACCGGTCGGCTGAATATGATGATATTCGCCGCGCCTACCGCAAATTGATGAAGGATCATCACCCAGACAGACTTGCTGCGACGCGCGATGCGCCACGGGAATTTGAGGTTGTCGCGCATGAAAAAGCAGCTGCAATCACCTCTGCTTATGCACAAATTCGTGCGCAGCGCGGTTTTGTCGCTCAGCCGGATTGACGTTAAGCTATCGTGCGCACATCTTTGATAGTGGGAGGGGGCAAGGAGCAAGGATTAAATGACATATTCTGAATCTGGCCAGGATGCCTTCGCAGGTTTCTTCTCAACCTTAAGACAGGTTGGCGCTTGGACGGCTCGCGCTTTTTTCGGACTGTTCGTTGTTATGGCGGCTGGTCTTGCTCTGCTTGCGACAACGATTGTCGGACTGATCATCGCTTTGGCCGCATTATTTTTGCGCGCCGGACAGGGCGTGAGTGGTAAGTCTTCAAGCGCCCGCACGAGATTTTATCGTGCCAAAGTGTTCAGCAAATCAACCAAACCCCGGAAGGCGCAGACGGGCGACACACTTGATGCGCATCAAACCCCTGATGGGTGGGTTATTGAAACGCCGTCGTCTAAGTAGGCGCAGACACATTTCAAATTACATGAATACAAAACCGGTCTTAAGAGGCCGGATTTGTTTTAATTAAAAATACAACTATAGATTGTCAATTATCCTGGGTTGTGGTTGGTTTTCTCAACATATAAACCAGCTAAGCGGATAAATCGTGACTGCGAAAGATTTTGCGCTGTTGTGCGCAGCATGTCTTGCAATGGGCTTGAATATCGTTGTGTCGCGATGGGCGATTGCGGATATGCATGCGCCGCCTCTAGCGTTCGCGGCGCTAAGATTTTTGATTGTTGTGGCGGTCTTGGTGCCGTGGCTGCGACGACTTCCGCAACAATGGGGCAGGTTGTTTCTTGTATCTATGGGAATCGGCGCGCTGCATTTCGCGCTGTTGTTCCGTGGTCTTCAGGATGCAGAATCGGGCGCGGCGGCCATTACGCAACAATTAGGCGTTCCATTTGGCGCGCTTATGGCGATGATATTTCTGGGCGATCCTCTGGGGTGGCGGCGCATGATTGGCATGGGGGTGTCGATTGTGGGTGTCGTGATCATAGCGGTTGATCCGGCAAAGCTATCCGCAAGCGTAGGGTTGGTCTTTGTGGCGTTATCAGTGTTTGGATATGCGTCCGCAAACGTGTTGATGAAATCCATGAAACCGCTAGGTGTTTTTGAAATGCAGGCATGGGTGGCGTTGATGTCATGCGGGCCGTTGTGCGTGATGTCATTTATCCTAGAACCGAAATCGGCGGAGGTGATTTTCGCTGGTGGATTGGCGCTTTGGGGAGCGGGTGTGTTTGCGGCGTTGGCGGTTTCGGTTTTCGGGCATGGTGTTTTTTACTATCTCCTAAAGCGATATGACATGTCGCTGATATCGCCTCTGACATTGATGACGCCGGTATGGGGCGTTTTGGGTGGTGTTATGCTGTTGGGGGAGGTCATAACGCTCAATATGATTTTCGGCGGACTCTTGGCCTTAGTTGGCGTTGGTGTTGTAATGATGGGGCCGAAACAGGCTGTTCCAGCGCCAACCAATGGAGGCGACCGTGTTGGAGATCATCAAATCCCCGAGTCCAAACTTCGACGCGCGTAAAGCTCCCATCAGCATGCTGGTCTTGCACTATACCGGCATGGAAAGCGGTCAGGCGGCGCTTGATCGCATGTGCGATCCCAACGCAAAGGTGTCCGCACATTATATGGTCGAAGAAGATGGGCGAATTTTTCAGCTTGTATCGGAAGACGATCGCGCTTGGCACGCTGGTGTTGCAAGCTGGCAGGGGCTTGATGACATAAATTCCCGTTCTATCGGGATCGAAATTGTCAATGGCGGCCATGATTTCGATCTGCCTGATTTTTCGGATGTACAAATTGGTGCGGTGACGCTTTTGTGCGCGGACATACTGTTGCGTTATGACATCACGCACACCGGAGTTGTTGGGCACTCAGATATCGCACCGGGGCGTAAACAGGATCCCGGCGAGCGGTTTCCATGGCGTCGGCTCTCTGATGCTGGCATAGGTTTTTGGCCGCGTGCGGCTGCGATGGAGCCTGTGGATGACACAGGCGTGGCGGAAGCGTTGCGCGTAATTGGCTATGGCGTGGAGATGATCCCCGATGCCAGTCTTGAGGCATGCTTGGCTGCGTTCCAGCGCCGCTGGCGGCCGGAGAATATTACAGGAGAGGCCGATGAAGAAACGCGCCGCATCCTTGGGCTGGTAAGTTCGCGTTATGCCAAGGCCCGCAAATAGCAATTGGGATTTTGTGGGACCTTTGGGAAAATGTGGGAAAACGCCACGTTATCGCTTTCCCCAAACAAGTGTGATAGGAAGCGCGTCTGGTCAGGCGGCTGGGTGATCGCTGGTGTTTGCACTAGAGGAAAGTCCGGGCTCCACAGGAACAAGGCGGCGGGTAACGCCCGCCCGGGGCAACCCGAGGGAAAGCGCCACAGAAAGCAAACCGCCTGACGCTTTTAGCTGATGGTAAGGGTGAAAGGGTGCGGTAAGAGCGCACCGCGGACCTGGTAACAGGTCCGGCACGGCAAGCCCCGCCTGGAGCAAGACCGAATAGGGACGGACGAAGCTTTGCTTCACGCTTGTTCTTGAGCGCCGTTCGGGTTGGTCGCGCGAGGCGTTCTGCGAAGAACGCCCAAGATGAATGATCGCCCATCTGAGTCGTTTTGCGACTTAGAGGACAAAACCCGGCTTATAGGCCGCCTGACTCTTTGCCTAAAATGTGCGCGCAGCAAAAATTCAGCACAAAATCCGGTAAAAAAACTTTGGAACATCACTGTCGTGCGGTCCTGAGGGTGGGATTTCTTGGGAAAACGTCAAGGATGCGTATGGAGAAATTTGGGATGCTTGCGGCGGTTTTGGCGAAATCGAACGAAAATCAACCTATATGGACAATGATTTTACTAAATATACTATATATTGTGTCAGAGTTTGAGCGCGGATGTCCCTCATATTTTGTTTGAACGGACTTTTCATTTCGCGGCCAATATGATTCCGTCTTATCTGCCAATAGTTGTCCGCGCAGTTATCCACAGTAATCTTGGGTCAAAAAAATATATGTACTCCATATGTTTTGCAAATGTTCCACATCTTGTGTGTTAACGAATCCTTTCTGGCTTTGCTTCCCATAATTTCCCATGGTATCCCCTAAATGTGGATCAAGCTGGGCTGGCTGACATGTTCCACGCGTACCTGTTTGCGTACCCGCTCGTGTTTTTGGGTGGTTTTGTTTTTCACTTTCTGGGGCTGCTGATATCGCGTCATGTTTACATCCACCTATGACAGCAAGGTCGATGTTAAGAACAGGGTGTCGGTTCCTGCGCCATTCAGAAAGCATTTGGGCGGTGATGAAGTTGTTTTCGTTTGGCCGTCTTTTGGGAAATCCAAGCAATGCCTTGAAGGCGGGAGCAGGAAGTTGGTCGAGAACCTGTACAAATCCATCCGCAAAATGAAGCCGATGGATCCACGCCGCCAGGCGCTGGAGTACGGCATTCTTGGTGAGTGTAAAGAATTACAGTTTGACGGCGCGGGCGGACGTATCCTGCTGCCAAAGAAGTTTCTGGACCATGCAGGCATAACGGATGAAGTGTCGTTCGTTGGTCTGGGCGAGCGGTTTGAAATCTGGGCGCCGAACCTGCTGGCGGAAAAGCGTCGCGAATTCCTTGAGCTTGCAGGTGAGTCCGGCGACCTGATTGATAGTCTTGATGTGGAAGATGGGGAGTTTGCCGCGTGAGCGAGAACGGCGTCCATATCCCTGTCTTGTTAGAGGCTGTTATCGAAGCGCTCGCGCCAGTTGATGGCAAGGCTTATATCGACGGCACGTATGGTGGCGGTGGTTATTCGCGCGCCGTGCTGGCGATTGCGGACTGTGCGATGCTTGCGGTCGACCGTGATCCTGACGCAATGCAGCGCGCATGGGATCATGCAGGTCGAGACCCTCGGCTGCGGCCTGCGCCAGGACGTTTTGGTGAGTTGAACCTGGCGGCGCGCGCGGCGAACTATCAACAGGTCGATGGCGTGATGCTGGACCTGGGCGTGTCCTCTTATCAGCTGGACGAAGCTGAGCGCGGTTTCTCCTTCATGCGTGATGGGCCATTGGACATGCGCATGGAGATGCGCGGCCCCAGCGCAGCTGACGCAGTGAATGTTTTATCCGAGCAGGATTTGTCCGCCATCTTTCATTATCTGGGAGAAGAGGCAGCCAGCCGCCGTGTGGCGCGGGCGATCGTCAAGCGCCGCGAAGAGGAAAAATTCACCCGCACATTGGATCTGGCGGATGTGATCGACAAAACACTCGGCGGGCGTCGCGGCAAGAAAACACACCCAGCAACCAAGTGTTTCCAGGCATTGCGGCTTTATGTGAATGACGAACTTGGCGAATTGGCCCGCGCGCTTGCGGCCAGTGAAGATGTGTTAAAGCCGGGCGGACGTCTCGTTGTTGTGACGTTTCATTCACTCGAAGACCGCATCGTGAAATCATTCCTGCGCGAGCGGTCTGGCGAAAGTGCGGGCGGGTCGCGCCACATGCCGGAATTGCCGAAAGGCAAGCCGCCGACTTTTGATCTGGTTGCGCGCAAAGCAATCGAGCCAACAGAAGAAGAGACGTCTCAAAACCCGCGAGCGCGGTCTGCGCGCCTTCGCTGGGCTATCCGCACAGAAGAAGAGCCTTGGGGCGGCGTGGCGCGGTTTAGTGACCGCTTGCCGCCGCTCTCCACACTGGAGGCTCTGGTATGAAGCGTTTCTTCTTTGTTGCTCTTTTTGTGGTCGCGCTTCTGGCGGTGTCTGTCTACAGGGCCAAAGAGGGCGCTCAGGAATCTGAAGAACAAATCCGCCAGCTTGAGGCGCAGATCGCGCTGGAACGGGAAGAAGTTCGTGCGCTTCGCGCGGAAGAGGCGCACTTGTCACGCCCAGAGCGGATTGGTCCTCTCGCGCAAGAAAAGCTGGGCATGTTTCCTGTGAAGCCGGAGCAAATGAAACAGGAAGCCGACCTCAATCAGCGTCTTGACACTGTCGACACTCCGGCTGGGGAGGGGGCGCAGTGAAATTTGTCGATCGCCTCAAAGATATGTCTCCTGAGCGCTGGGGAACTGTGCGTGCGATGATGGTGGCGGCTGGCGTCGCGTTGGTGTTTGGCGCGGTGACGTGGCGCGCAACGGCGGTTGCTATGGGCGGTGTTCACATTGGCGACGCCAAAACGCCTGGCCAGAAAGCTGATGCGAGCGCGAGGCAGGATATTGTGGACCGCAATGGCGAACTGCTGGCCACATCTCTTGTAATCGACAGCGTCGCCGCTGCGCCTCAAGAAATCTGGGACGTTAATGAATTTCTGGACGGGCTAGCGACGGTCTTTGCAGATCTCGATCGTGACCGCCTTCATGCGCAGATGACGGATCCTGGCCGCAAGTTTGTCTGGATCCGTCGCAAAGTGTCGCCTCGCCAACGTCAGGCGTTATTTGATCTGGGGTTGGAAGGTCTTCGCTTTGAAAAGGAAGTTCAGCGTATCTACACCGGCGGTTCTTTGGCTGGGCACTTACTTGGCTATACCGACATTGATTCGCGCGGAATTGCGGGCCTTGAGCTGGCGCACGACACACAGCTTTCCGTAGGTAAAGCGCCGTTGAAGCTGACCATCGACTCTGGAGTTCAGTTCGCACTGGAAGATGAGCTTCGTTTCGCTAGCGAAGCCTTCAAGATCAAAGGTGCGGCGGGCATTGTGCTGGATGCTAGAACCGGAGCGGTGCGCGCCATCGCGTCCTGGCCGGAAATGGACCCTAATCGCCCAGCGGACGCCTCGCCCGAAGCGCGTCTGAACCGGGTCATTGGAGGCTTATACGAGCTCGGCTCCGTATTTAAACCCCTCACGGTCGCCTCTGCATTAGAGGCAGGCGTATTGCATCCGTCTGATACGTTTGATCTGACTGAGCCGCTTCATGTTGGACGTACTGTGATTAGTGACGATCACCCGATCGCAGCGCGTGCAGACGTCTCAGACATTCTTGCGCATTCTTCAAACATCGGAACGGTGCGCATCTCTCAATTGCTAGAGGCGCGCCGTCAGACCGATTTTTATGACGCGCTCGGCTTTTTTGAACGCCCGAATGTCGTTTTTCCAGGCGCTGCAATTCCGCTTGTGCCGGATGAGTGGAATGAGCTCAGTCTTGCAACAGCGTCTTATGGCCATGGTATTGCGATCTCGCCGCTGGCGCTAGCGACGGCTTACACCGCAGTTGCTAATGGCGGAGAAATGGTGCGTCCACGCTTCGTTGAACTGGGCCCTTATGACGAATTTGAGCGCAAGCGCGTGATGTCCGCGCCGACCGCTGCGGTGGTTGCCGAGATGATGCGCAAAGTTGTCACCGATGGCACGGGGTCTCGCGCGGACGTTTATGGATATGAAGTTGCGGGCAAAACCGGCACAGCAGAAAAGCCGATCCCGGGCGGATACGCTCAAGACCGCAATATTAGTTCATTTATTTCACTATTCCCGGCATCACGCCCAGAATATGTCGTTTTGATCGTCTTGGATGAGCCCGAAGCGCACGCTGGGCAAACAGGAGAGACGGCCGCATTGAACGCAGCCCCGGTCACGGGACGCCTCATCGCCCGCATCGCACCTATGCTGGACGTTAAACCGGTGCTCGACACCACTCATCGTCCTTCCGGTTTTCAACCTGGCGCTAGCGCTGTTTCAGACAAGAGGGCCTTATGAAACTGAACCAGCTCATTCCCGGCGCGCCGGATTTAGAAATTACAGGCTTCACAGCTGACAGCCGGAAAGTGGCCAAGGGCTTTGTCTTTGCGGCTTTAAAGGGCGTGGTGGCTGATGGTCGCGACTATATCGACATGGCGATCGAGCATGGCGCGATAGCGATCATCACTGATGAGCGCCCTGGCGAATGGTCGGTTCCGTCACTCAAAACAGAAGAACCTCGATTGGCGTTGGCTGAGTCGGCGGCGGCTTTCTTCCACAATCAGCCTGAAATCATGGTTGGCGTGACGGGCACAAACGGCAAATCGTCAACGGTCGATTTCCTGCGCCAGATCTGGAACGAATGCGGACATGTGTCAGCATCTTTAGGCACGCTTGGCGCTGTTGGTCCTAATGGGGCTGTAGACCTTGGCCACACGACGCCTGATCCAGTGTCAATTCACTCGACATTGGCGACATTGGCGCATGAAGGCGTGACGCATGCTGCGATGGAGGCGTCATCACATGGCTTGGCGCAATATCGGATGCATGGGGTCAAGCTGGCCGCAGGCGCATTCCTCAATCTCACCCAGGATCATCTCGATTATCACAAGGACCTGGACGACTATCTGAACGCTAAACTCAAACTGTTCACTGAATTGCTGCCAAAAGGTGCGCCTGCGGTCATCAATGCTGACAGCCCGCACCGCGAACGCGTTGAAGCAGTGGCTTTGGAGGCGGGCTTAAAGCCTTTCACTTTTGGATGGCGCGGCGACCATCTTTGGATTGACGAAATTACGCCCCGCAACACGGGACAGGAGCTTCGCTTGCAGTGGGAAACACCGCAAGGCGACAAGGAAACAATCGTTCAATTGCCTCTCATCGGCGAATTCCAGGCGTTAAACGCGCTAGCGGCCGCCGGCCTTGCGCTCGCGATGGGCGAAGACGCAGAAAAAGTGTTTTCCGGCATGTCAAAGCTGAAAGGTGTCAAAGGTCGTCTGGAATTGGTTGGCGAAACCAAATCCGGCGCTGGCGTGTTTGTGGACTATGCCCACACGCCCGACGGGCTAGAGACTTTGTTAAAAGCCGCGCGTCCTCACGCGGCTAAGAAAGTCGTATGTGTGTTTGGATGCGGTGGTGATCGTGATCCATTCAAGCGCCCGGTCATGGGGGAAATCGCATCCAGGTTTGCAGACAAGGTTATCGTCACAGACGACAACCCGCGCTCTGAGAACCCGGATGCCATTCGTGCCGCTATTTTAGAAAAATGTGCGGGCGCGCACGAAATTGCTGATCGCAACGAAGCCATTCGTGTTGCGGTGGCTGAGCTGGAAAAAGGCGACGTGTTGCTTGTCGCAGGCAAAGGGCACGAAACAGGACAAATAATAAAGGGAGAAGTTCACCACTTCTCTGATCATGAAGCTGTGCAAGCGGCGTTGGAAGCGATGACTGGGGAGGGCGTATAGCAGTGTCGACACCTCTTTGGACAGCACAGGAAGCAGCCGATGCGACAGGCGGTTCAGTCGTTGGCGACTGGGACGTGACGGGTGTGTCAATTGACACGCGCGAGCTCTCTGCCGGTGATCTGTTTGTGGCGCTTAAAGATCAGCGTGACGGTCATGAATTCGTGCCGCAGGCTTTGGAAAAAGGCGCGGCTGCCGCGCTTGTGTCCGACGTTGGCGTTGAAGGTCCCAAGCTGTTGGTCGACGACACATTAAAAGGATTGGAAAAGCTGGGTCTTGCGGCCCGTGCGCGTTCGCGGGCGGTGCATGCGGCTGTAACGGGCTCAGTCGGCAAGACCAGCGTAAAGGAGATGGTCGCCCAGATTTTCCGTTCGCAAGGTCCGGCGCATTGTAATGTCCGCTCGTTTAACAATCACTGGGGTGTGCCGCTGACGCTTGCGCGGATGCCACGCGAAACCGTACGCGCCATTTTTGAGATTGGTATGAACACGCCGGGCGAGATTGCGCCGCGTTCAAATATGGTTCGCCCTCAGATCGCAGCCATCACAAAGATCGCAACAGCACATCTTGAAGGATTAGGTGGTCTGGATGCCGTCGCTGACGAGAAATCAGACATTTTTTCCGGCCTGACGCCGGATGGTGTCGCCATCCTCCCGCGCGAGGATCGTTTTTACGATTACATGAAGGCGCGTGCGTTCGATCTACAGCCACACACGCAGCTTTTGTCTTTTGGCGGTGCGGATTCTGGGGCTGACGCTCGCTTGGTTTCGTTCAGTGATGATGGCGAAGTCTCAACGGGCGTTGCTGAGATTTTAGGGGAACAGGTGCGCTTTTCATTACGTGCTGTTGGCGATCATTGGGGAATGAACGCCGTTCTTGCCATACTGATTGGTCGCTTGTCAGGAATGACGGCTGGTGAAGCGGCATTGGGATTAGCTGGGTTTTATCCGCCAAGCGGTCGTGGCGGCGCACAAAAATTGAACCTGCCAGATGTAGGCGAAATCACGCTCCTGGATGACGCCTACAATGCAAACCCGGAAAGCATGCGTGCGGCGTTGTCAGCGCTTGGCAAGCGCAAAGGGCGCAAGATTGCCATTCTTGGTGAAATGCTGGAGCTGGGTGAGGGCGCAGAACAGCTTCATGCCGAATTGGCGGAACCGATCCGCGCCGCAAATGTGTCAGAAGTGTTTCTGGCGGGCCAAGGCATGCGTTCACTTGAGTCTGTACTTGCAAATAATAAGAACGAACCGGGGGTTTGCTGGACGTCAACTGCAGAAGAACTGAATTTGTTGGTTAATAAGTCGTTAAAATCGGGTGATTGCGTCTTGATAAAAGGCTCGAATGCATCCGGTATCGCTAAGGTAGGCAGCGCACTTAAAGCGCTTAGCGAAAAGACCCTGGAAGACGCGATGAACAACACTCAAACCAGCACCGGAGGCGCATAATGCTTTATCAAATGCTTGCGCCACTAGCTGAGCAGCATGGCGGCTTCTTTAACCTCTTTAACTACATCACCTTCCGTTCTGGCGGCGCTTTACTGACGGCGTTACTGTTTGGCGTTCTGTTTGGTGACCCAATCATCAACATGCTTCGTGCGCGTCAAGGGAAGGGCCAACCGATCCGTGACCTGTCGTTAGAAGCGCAAATGTCCAAGCAGGGCACGCCGACAATGGGCGGATTTATTATCTGGCTGTCGCTTTTGGCAGGTGTGTTGTTGTGGTCGGATCTCACCAATCCATATATCTGGGTTGTGTTATTTGTGACGGTTTCTTTTGCTGTCCTGGGTTTCATGGACGATTATGCAAAAGTCACCAAACACTCCACCGATGGTGTGTCGGCCGCAACGCGGCTGGGTGTTGAGCTCCTTGTGGCGGGCCTTTCCTGTTCGTTTATTATGGGCATCCATGGCGCGCACACGCCACTTGGTCATGCTGATTGGGGACCGTTAAATTCCATTGCAGAACAGATCGCTGTATTTGCGCCAATCACGAGCGTTGAGCCTAACCCGCAGTCCTTTGCGGGCGGTGTTGCGATCCCGTTCGTCAATGATTTCTTCTTTCCGTTGGGCGGCTTCTTTGTGCTGTTCGGCATGATTGTCATCGTAGGGTCGGCCAATGCGGTCAACTTTACAGACGGTCTGGATGGTCTGGCCATTGTGCCGATGATCTTTGCCGGTATGGCGTATGCGTTCATAGCCTACCTGACGGGTAACTTTGTCTTCGCGGAATACCTGGGCATTCAATTCACACCGGGCGCGGGTGAATTGGCTGTGTTGCTGGCAGGCCTTATGGGCGCGGGGATGGGTTTTTTGTGGTACAACACTTTCCCGGCAAAGGTGTTTATGGGCGATACTGGATCGCTCGGTCTGGGCGGTTTGCTTGGCGTCGTCGCTGTGGCGGTCAAGCATGAGTTCGCTCTCGTCGTGATTGGCTTCCTGTTTGTTTTAGAAGCACTCTCCGTGATGATGCAGGTCAGCTATTTCAAGCTGACGCGCAAACTGACCGGCGAGGGCAAGCGCATCTTCAAGATGGCGCCTCTGCATCACCATTTCCAGAAAGATGGCTGGCCTGAAACGCGTGTTGTTGTGCGCTTCTGGATTTTATCAGCCGTATTCGCGCTCGCTGGTTTAGCCACGTTGAAACTGAGGTGATGAGCGCATGATTCCGGTTTCCGCATATAAGGGTATGGAGGTGGCGCTGTTCGGCTTGGGTCGAACCGGCGTCTCTGCTGCCCGCGCACTAATCGCGGGGGGCGCGAAAGTCCATGCCTGGGATGACAATGAAGTCTCCCGAGAAAAGGCGCGTGAAGCCGGTGTCACGATTTCAGACATCAACAAGATGGACTGGCAGAAATTTGCTGCGTTGGTCCTTTCGCCTGGTGTTCCGTACAAATTTCCAGAGCCTCACCGTGTGGTGAAAATGGCCCAACTGGTCGGTGTGCCGGTCGTCGGGGACATGGAATTGTTTGCACGTTCGGTAAACGATCTGCCGGGGCATGCCCGTCCCAAGATTGTCGGGATTACCGGTACGAATGGTAAGTCGACAACTACAGCTTTGATTGGGCATATCCTTAAACGTGCTGGTCGGGATGTGCGTGTCGGCGGTAATATCGGCCGTGGCGTGCTAGATCTTGAATCACTGACTGCTAATTCGATCTACGTGCTGGAACTGTCATCTTATCAGCTCGATTTGATCGACAGCCTGCGTTGCAATGTCTCCGTTTTCCTGAATGTCTCTCCAGACCATCTGGACCGCCATGGCGGCATGGACGGTTATGTTGCTGCGAAGGCGCGGATTTTCCGCAATCAGACCCGTGATGACACAGCTGTGATCGGTGTGGATGATTTACGCACTCAAATTCTCTGTACGCGCTTGGCGGCGGAAGGGACGCGCCGCGTGACGCCAATCTCGGCAGAAATGGCGCTTGGTCGTGGTGTGTCGGTTCTTCAGGGGCGTTTGTCTGACAGTCACAACGGACATTCAGAAACGCCCGTGGACATTAGTCACGTTAAGACGCTACCGGGGCGGCACAATCATCAAAACGCAGCAGCCGCCTATGCGGCGTGCCGGGCGCTGGGCCTTGCGCCAAACGAAATCCTGGAAGGTATGGAAACTTTCCCTGGACTGGCGCACAGACTTGAAGCTGCTGGCGTTGTCGGCCGCGTCGCATTCGTCAACGACTCCAAAGCCACAAACGCTCAGGCCGCTGAGCAGGCGCTACGCGCATATCCTGGCGCCTTCTGGATTGCTGGCGGCCGCGCTAAAGATGATGGCATCGACGAACTGGCCCCATATTTCTCAAGCATTCGCAAGGCGTACCTGATCGGGCAGGCGATGGATGATTTTTCCTCAACGCTGAAAGGTAAAGTTGTCACGGAAAAATGCGAAACGTTGGATGTCGCAGTCGCTCGCGCATATGAAGATGCCGTGGAGTCCGGCCTTGAAAATCCAGTTGTTCTGTTTTCACCTGCCTGCGCCAGCTTTGACCAGTTCAAGGACTTTGAGGCCCGTGGCGACGCTTTTAAACGGGCTGTTCAAGGGCTTATCCGGCAAGACGCGATTACCGTTAACGCCTGACATGCTGCGTTGGTCTGATTATAGTCTGGCATGACGCATTTTGCTCGCTCCGACAGATCTTTAATCCCTGAATGGTGGCGCACCATCGACAAAATGATGTTGGCGAGCCTGTTCACATTGATGGCGGTCGGAATGTTGGTGTCGCTGGCGGCAGGCCCGGCGGCGGCAGAACGGATCGAGTTGGACGATCCATATTATTTTATCTACCGACAATCCGCCTTCATGTTGCTCGCCGTTGTGTTGATGGTGGGAATGTCCATGCTCAGCACGCAATGGGTAAGGCGCGTCAGCGCCGCTATCTTTCTGGGCGCGTTCCTGATTATGGCCTTGGTGTTGTTTGTTGGGCATGAATCAAAGGGCGCTCAAAGATGGGTCCGGTTAGGCGCTTTTTCATTGCAGCCGTCGGAATTCATCAAACCGGCGCTGATGGTGATGACAGCGTGGTTGCTGGCGCAGCGCGAGATGTTTCCTAAAGCGCCCTGGATATTTATCGCGTTGGGCATTTATGTCGCTACCGTGGGGTTGCTGCTGCTGCAACCGGATGTGGGTCAGACAATTCTGGTGTCTGCTGGTTTCTTCATCACATTCTTTGTGTCTGGCATATCTCTTCTGTGGGCTGCTGTTTTTGTTGGCGGTGGCGTCCTGGTAGGGATGGGGATCTACTTTACACAGGCGCATGTGCGGCATCGGTTGGACAGCTTTTTCAGTCCGGAAAACGCAGATACTTATCAAAACGACACGGCGCGAGAGGCGATCGAGCGCGGCGGTTTGATGGGCGCAGGTGTGGGCGAAGGAGAAATCAAACACGACCTTCCCGACGCACACACGGATTTTATTTATTCCGTTATTAGCGAAGAATTCGGGTTGGTAATCTGTTTGGCGCTTATCATTCTGTTCGCTCTAATCACTGTGCGAGGCATATTGGCGGCGTCGCGCCACCCTGATCCTTATCCGCGGGCGGCGGCGGCTGGACTGTTTGCGGTTTTCGGGCTTCAGGCTGCGATCAATATCTGTGTGAATGTCGCGCTTTTGCCAAACACAGGCATGACCTTGCCGTTTATCTCATATGGTGGTTCATCGCTTTTGGGTGTTGCGTTAACCCTTGGTTGGGCGTTAGCGCTGACAAGACGCAGGCCAGAGATTTCCATGAGGCGGTTCATCAATATATGACCCAGCAATCTGAAAATTCATCCGCACCGCTTGTTATCGTCGCGGCGGGCGGCACGGGCGGGCACATGTTTCCGGCACAGTCTTTTGCCGAAGAAATGGTTGCGCGTGGTTGGCGCGTAGGCCTAGTCACAGATGATCGCGGACTTCGGTTTGTATCCAACTTTCCAGCAGATTGGATCGAACAGGTCAAAGCGGCGACCATCACATCCAAACGGCCCGACAAGCTGTTCATTTCGGCGCTCAAAATTCGCTCCGGCATCAGCGCCGCCAAGAAACAGTTGAAAGCAAAAAGGCCAGCGCTTGTGGCGGGGTTTGGCGGCTATCCCAGTTTTCCGTCACTGTCAGCGGCCAAGGCGCTTCGCGTTCCAATTCTTATCCATGAGCAAAATGCTGTGCTTGGCCGCGTTAATCGCGTTTTCGCCAAGTCAGCAAAAATGGTGGCTTCAGGGTTTGAGCGATTAGACCGTTTGCCAGGAAGGGCAACAGCGCATCGTGTCGTTGTTGGTAATCCCGTCCGTGCTCCCATATTGGCGGTACGTGACGTTCCATATCCGAGTCTTGGGCCAGATGGACGTTTCAATGTGCTTGTCACAGGGGGAAGTCAGGGCGCGAAAATGTTTGGCGAGATCGTGCCTGAAGCCGTGCTGAAATTGCCGGATGCTATGCGCGCGCGCCTGCATATGGTGCAACAAGTCCGCGAAGATCAAATGGATACCGTAAAAGCCATTTATGATGGGGCGGGCGTATCAAGTGATTTAGCGCCGTTCTTCTCAGATATGGACCAGAGACTGGCGAAAACACATCTCGTCATCGCTAGATCGGGGGCCGGGACAGTCACCGAATTATGCGTCGCTGGACGACCATCTGTTCTTATTCCGCTAGGCATTGCCATGGATGACCATCAGCGCGCCAATGCTGAAGCGTTAGAAGCCGCAGGCGGATGTGATGTCATTCTCGAAAAAACGTTCACGCCCGATGCGCTCGCAGACGTGTTAAAACTGCGTCTGGGCACAGACGGAGATCTTGCAAATCGCGCCGCTGCAGCTCACGCTCTAGGCCCGACAAAAGCTGCCTCTGATTTGGCTGATTTGGCTGAAAAGATCGCCTCCAGCACCTCGATATAACAACAAGCCCAAGTGATTTTGAAAGACCTGACATGAAGAACCCGTCTCCCTTTGATCTCGGCCCAGCACACCTGGTTGGTATTGGCGGCATCGGCATGTCCGGTATCGCCGAAATCATGTTGACCATGGGTTATAAAGTTCAAGGGTCTGACATGAAGGAAGGGCCAAACATTGAGCGCTTGCGCCGAAAAGGGGCGACAGTCTTTATCGGTCACAAAGCTGAAAATGTCAGTGACGCTGGCGCTGTTATCATCTCCTCTGCGATCAAGTCAGGCAATCCGGAAGTTGACGCTGCACGGGCTGCGGGAATTCCTGTCGTGCGACGCGCCAACATGCTTGCAGAATTGGTGCGGTTGAAGTGGACTGTATGTGTCGCTGGCACACATGGGAAAACGACCACGACGTCCATGGTCGCGGCCTTGCTGGATGCGGCGGATCTTGACCCGACAGTCATCAATGGCGGCATCGTCAACGCCTATGGCTCCAACGCCAAAGCAGGGGCGGGCGACTGGATGGTCGTTGAGAGCGATGAGAGCGATGGCACTTTCACAAAACTCTCACCGACCGCAGCGATCGTCACCAATATCGACCCGGAGCACATGGAGCATTATGGCGATATGGATACGCTGCGGGCAGCCTTTGACACTTTTGTCGAGAATATCCCGTTCTATGGATTTGCCGTACTTTGCACGGACCATCCAGAAGTGCAGTCGCTTGCGGCACGTTTGATCGATCGTCGCAAGATCACTTACGGATTTAACCGTCAGGCGGATGTGCGTGCTGTCAATCTACAGACCGACCTGAATGGCGCACACTTTGATATTGCGCTGCGTCGTCCCGGATCTGCCACTCCGCGTATGATTGAAGGTGTGACCTTGCCAATGGCTGGTGATCATAACGTCCAGAATGCGCTGGCAGCTGTGACGGTTGCGCTGGAGCTTGGCGCAAATGACGAGCAGATCCGCAACGGGCTATCTGGATTTGGCGGTGTGAAGCGTCGTTTCACACCCGCTGGCGAATGGATGCCTGAAACCGGCAAGGCGCCGGTTCGCATTATTGACGATTATGGTCATCACCCTGTCGAAATCGCCGCCGTGTTAAAAGCTGCGCGGGCGATGCAGGGACAGGAACAACTTATCGCAGTTGCTCAGCCGCACAGATATTCACGCCTGAAAGATCTGTTTGGCGACTTTTCCACCTGTTTTGACTTGGCGGATACCGTTTTGATACCGCCGGTTTATGAGGCGGGAGAAACACCAATTGAAGGCTTCAATTCAGATACGCTGGCAAAGTCTATTGGCCAGCATGGGCACAAGGATGTGCGCACAATGGCGTCATTGGATGACTTGCCAGACACTATTCGCCAGATTGCTCAACCAGGCGCGATGGTCGTGTGTTTGGGCGCGGGTGACATCTCCAACCACGCCAATCTCCTTGCTGAAAAATTATCGTCGTAGAATCTCGCTACACATAAAGACGCTGCGTGTCTGTTGATCGACGATCAACGCTCAGCAGCTGGCAGGTTGCGTAAAGGTTAGAAATTTTTTGGAAAAATGACGTGCGCGTCTTGTTTTCGTAATTTAGAACCATTATAAATAACTTGTTGGCGGGGAGCAGCGCCCCTGTGTCTACGGACGCTGTCGCTAATCCGCATTTGTGACGCTCTAAGGTAAGGGAGGCTTCCCTGTGCCTGCGCGTGTCGACGCCTTAACCTGGCAGTTCCACCTGGAGCTGCTGACCATACGACTTAAATGGAGATCCCATGTCGCTGATCAACACCGAGATTAAGCCATTTTCGGCAACTGCTTTTAAAAACGGCGAATTCGTCGACATCACAGAAGCTGATGTAAAAGGCAAGTGGGCTGTATTCTTCTTCTACCCAGCTGACTTCACATTCGTTTGCCCAACAGAACTTGAAGACCTTCAGGACGAGTACGCAAACCTTCAGTCCATGGGTGTTGAAGTGTTCGGTGTTTCCACAGACACACACTTCTCCCACAAAGCATGGCACGACACATCACCTGCGATCGGCAAGATCCAGTACTACATGGTCGGCGACCAAACAGGCACGATCACAAACAACTTCGACGTGATGCGCGAAGGCCAGGGCCTTGCAGACCGCGCAACTTTCGTTGTTGACCCAGATGGTGTGATCCAGGTCATGGAAACAACATGTGAAGGTGTTGGCCGTAACGCAAAAGAACTCGTGCGTAAGGTGAAAGCTGCAATCCACGTGCGCAACAACCCAGGTCAGGTTTGCCCAGCGAAATGGGAAGAGGGTGCTGAAACACTTGCTCCTTCACTCGAACTCGTCGGCAAAATCTAAGCTGAATTTATAAGTATTCGCCCGGCTTTGTGCGTGTGTGTCGAGCCGGGCGAGTATGCCCCCCCAAAAATTTCTTACCCGAAAAATCCCCCCGAATCCTTAAGGGAGATGCGCTAAGCTCACAGGAGATCCACATGTTGGACGATAATTTAAAAAACCAACTCAAAGCCTATCTGCAAAACGTCAAACGCCCGGTTGAACTGGTCGCTTCGCTTGACGACACGAAGGGCTCAACGGATCTGAAACAGCTTCTTGAAGAGATCAGCGCGCTCTCAGATATGGTGACGTGGAAAGAAGGCGCTAACGAACGCACGCCGTCTTTTGCTATCACCTCTCCGGGGACAGATATTTCTGTGCGCTTTGCCGGCATTCCGCTTGGGCATGAGTTCACTTCATTGGTGCTGGCGCTGCTTCATGTCGGTGGCCACCCCCCTAAAGTTGACGATGAGACTGTTCAGCAGATCAAGGCTTTGGATGGTGAATTCAACTTCGAAGTTTACTTCTCACTATCATGTCAGAACTGCCCGGACGTTGTTCAGGCGCTGAACGTGCTGAGCGTTCTCAACCCAAAGATCTCGAACGTCTCGATCGACGGCGCATACTTCAAAGAGGAAGTTGATCGCCGCGAAGTCATGGCTGTGCCAACGATCTTCTTAAACGGCGAAGTCTTTTCATCTGGACGCATGGACCTTCAACAGATCCTCGCCAAAATTGACACGGGCGCTGAAGCGCGGGCCGCTGAAGAGATTAAGACAAAAGACCCGTTTGAAGTGTTGATCGTCGGCGGTGGGCCAGGCGGTGCGGCCGCTGCGGTTTATGCGGCGCGTAAAGGTATTCGTACAGGCCTTGCGGCTGAGCGTTTTGGCGGTCAGGTGCTCGACACGATGGCGATTGAAAACCTTATCTCAGTTCCACACACGGAAGGTCCCAAACTGGCGACTGCTCTGGAAACACATGTTGGCGAATACGACGTCGACGTGATGAACCTTCAGACTGCTACGAAGTTTGTGCCAGCCACACAGGAGGGAGGGCTTCACACAGTTGAGCTAGCCAATGGCGCAAGCCTGTCTTCAAAAACGGTTATCCTGGCCACTGGCGCGCGCTGGCGTCAGATGGGCGTTCCTGGCGAGGATGAATACCGCAATAAAGGCGTCGCTTACTGTCCGCACTGTGATGGTCCGCTGTTTAAAGGAAAACGGGTGGCGGTTATCGGCGGCGGCAACTCCGGTGTTGAAGCGGCAATCGACCTTGCAGGCATCGTGGCGCATGTGACGTTGATTGAATTTGACACCCAACTTCGTGCGGACGCTGTGCTGCAGAACAAACTGCGCAGCCTGTCAAATGTTGAAATCATCACATCTGCGATGACGACTGAAGTCACTGGAGATGGCACACGGGTAAACGGCCTGATTTACAAAGACCGCAACACAGAAGCCGTCCACGAATTGGCGCTTGAAGGCATTTTCGTTCAGATCGGACTGGTGCCAAACACTGAATGGCTCAGAGGCGCTGTTGAATTGTCGGGTCGTGGCGAGATCGTTACTGACATGCGTGGCGCGACATCTGTCCCGGGTGTGTTTGCTGCTGGTGACGCCACAACAACACCTTACAAGCAAATCGTGATCTCAATGGGTGAAGGTTCAAAAGCGGCATTATCAGCGTTTGATTATCTCATTCGCCTGGCGCCAACAGATGCGCCGGTTCTTGAAACCGCACAGTAAAAAGCTTTGAGTCGAGGACACGCCGTTAGTTAGATAACGGCGTGTTTTTTCTAGATAAAGAAGCCACCGCCACCACCGCCGCCAGCAGACAGGCGGTTTAATCCTGCTTGCAAGTTTGCAAGTTGTGACAACTGGTAAGGGGATGCCTGCGTACTTTTGCCCTGATTGCCGCCCTGTGTGAGGGCTGCAAGCGTTGGGTCTTCAATCGCGTAACGATATGCTTTGCGGATGCCACGCAGAGCTGAATCAAGTTGTGAGACGACTTTCTCAGCATCATCTTTTGACGTCAGTTTGAAAGTGTCGGGTAATTCCAAAGACACAATCGGCGGTGCGTCTGATGATGAGTCGCCATCTTCTGAGCCGACGGGTTTGTCGAACAGAACGCCTGGCGCAAGGCTAAGCGCTGAGAGCAGGTCTTTTCCGTTGGAGCCGGAGAACAATTCGATGCGTGTGTTCTCGCTCGGTTTGATCGACAAAGTCTGACCGTCGAGTCCGCGGCGCGCTTCCGCCTTGCCGTCCAGCACCAGCTCTTTGTTGATCTTGAATGTCAGCGTGCGATAGGTCTCGCCGGATTCAATCGTGATCTTCTTTTGGCGGCCGCCATCAACTGAGATGAAGAAATGGTCGCCAGGGCGCGCTGACGTGCGATCTGTGACATATGTGGTGTCGCCCGTGGAAAGCTTTCCGGACGGCAGACCAAATTTATCAAGATCTGTGTCACCGTCTGCGGAAACGGCGATCCCAGCGGCAGATGAAATTCCGCCTCGACCTGTCAAATTCTGCGCCCATGCCTCCGTTCCGTCTGCCGTATTCAAAGATACTAGGAACGCATTTTTGTCGCCTGTTGCCGAAGCGGAGCCAAAGTCGTTCGCGCTCGTGCCAGCGAGGTATAGTTGGCCATCATGGATAGCAAGATCTGCCGCTGTCTGTGCGCCGCCGCCGCCAAAGCGCTGGAACCAATCTTCAGACACAGTCGCGCCGGTCACAGTAAATCGGGACACAAATGCGTCCGGATCACTCAAACTGTTGCCAGAGAATTCGCCGGCTGTGCGGGAATCAAGCCGTGTTTCACCACCAGCGTAGATCGAACCGCCATCAAATTTCAGTGTTGTGACAGAGCTAGACCCAAGCGCATGTTCCCAGTCAGCGCCAGTAAAGTCTTCACCAGATACGCTCTTTAAAAACGCTTCGCCATTTTCTCTGGTCGCAACGATCGCAGTATCTGTGTCATCAACTGTAATGGCGGTCACTGTTTCGGAGTCAGCTGTTCCCCACTGGTTGATCCAGATACGGTTGCCAAACCCGTCGAGCTTTTCAAGGTAAGCGTCAGATCCGCCATTATTACCATTGCCGTCCAGTGAACCGCTTGTGTTGCCACCAACATAAAGCGCGCCTGTTGAGTCAAAGGCGAGGGAGGTCACAGAATCATTGAAGCTCGTGCCTTGCTGGCGGGCGGATAGTTCGACCCCATCAGCATTGTAAAGCAGAACAAACCCATCCTTGGCGCCGCCAATTGTGTTGGATGCTAATTCGCCAGTCGTGCTGCCGCCAATTGCGACGCGTCCATCTGCAGCCACAGCCAGGGAAGTGCCTTCTGTTTCGCCAGTTGAGCCAACCAGGCGGGTCCATAATTCCTGACCCGCGCTGTCGTATTTGACGAGAACAAGGTCTTTATCCGCACGCAGCACCTGATCGCCAAGGTCGCCTTCAGTCTCTGCCAATGCATAAACAGACCCGTCTGGCCCGGCAGCGGATGCTATGAAGCGTGTGTCGCTGTGAGCTGTTTTTTCTTTTGAATCTTCGTCAGTCTCGTCCGCTTCGGTGACGACAGTTTCGTCTGCCTGGAAAAGGTTCGTCGTCGCGCGTGTCGGACTGGCGCTGGCAAGATCTGTCCATTTGGAAAATTGCGCCGATTGCGTATCGTTCGCGCCAGATGACCCCAACAGATAAACGGATGGCTGAGACGTGTTGGCGGTAAAGGTCAGTTTTTCAGTCTGGCTTCCTTTGATGTGAAGCGCATAGTCATCGCTCTCAATGACCCCGGAATCGTTTTCTTCGCCGATTTTCTTGTGCTGGAACCGTGTGTTCAACCCCAGGTTTTCAAATTCCTGGTTGATCAGTTCTGTAACGTTGGAGAGCGTTCGTTCAGAATTTGCAAGACCAGTCAGGTCCACATTGATTGTGTGAGACGCATTTGTCTGATCGACTTTGATCGTGAAACCATCAATATCCGCCCAGGCGTCTACCGGGTCATCAAACTCGCCTGAGTGCAACACTTTGGTCGTGTAGTCGTAAGATTGGCGCGCGATAGCAACGTCAGACTTGGCGGATGAACGGCGCTCTCCCTGAAGCAAGGTCACCGAATCAATATTGGCTTCCTCAAGAAAAGACGAAATTTCAGCGCGACCTTCGTTTAAGCGTGTTTCGGCGCGCTTCAAAAATACGTCAGAAATGTCGCCTTCCTGAATAGCGGTCGCAAGCGCATGTAATGTATTCAGCGCTTCATAAGCAGCAAATAGTTTAGGTGTGTCTTCATCGGACGCCAGTGCGCGACGACGGTCAGATGATGAGATAAGGTCGCCTGATTTTAGCGCTTTTTGAACAAGGCGTTGGGTGTCTTCTTCCGACAGCTCAGCGCGCCACGGCGGGTCACCTGCAGCAAGTTCTGCAGACGCGGAGGCGGATGTAGGCGTCGCTGACTGACCTGCAAAAGTCTGGTTAGCAAGACGCTGGCTGATTTTTGCGTTCGCGACATTCGCAAGCAGCGAAAAGTCAAATTGAACAGGAGTTATTCCAACCATGTGATTTCACCCGTTGACGCCGCCCTAAAGAAATATCTATCTGACGGTAATCGAGACTTGAACTTATCGTCCCAGCGTGAGGAAATCGCTAACGGGGGAGCGGAGATTTTAATCTTGGAGTTTTCCCTAGTTATGTTGCAGTGGACGCAGGGAGCGCAGACGACCCATGTTTCGTAAGCGCAAAAGGCCTGAACCCTTCGCATGGGTAAGTGCGTCTATCTTTTTAATGCTGCTCGCATTAGCGCCATTGGTCGGCGCCCGCATAATATCGGAGACTTTTGGTGGTCGCGGCATGAGCTTTGAGGTCAATGCCGGCTCGATTGCGACCACGCGCGACGCCATCGACAGCCGCTTTCGCGCATTGGTGTCGAACGTATCTGACAAGCGCAAAGCGTGGTCAGACATAGTTAATGAACAATTGGACCGCGGACGCTTAAAAACGTCGCGTGGCTTTCTGCTTGCTGCGCCGCAAATGTTGGACAGCCGGGATTCTGCTGCGCTGTTGGCGGCTGCAAAAGCGCAGAGCGTGGCAGGGGAAGATGCGATTGTCGCTGCTGCGCTCAGCTTTTTGAACGAAGATGTTCGCGTTAAATATGAGCAAGCTACCTCGCCGGTTGCCGCGCTTTGGCGCGCGGCAATTGATGCGCCTGAAGGTGACGCCACCGCAGAAAATGAGACGGCTGACACTGTTTTGGAAAAGCTAGAAGATGGCGCGCCGAGTTTACGTGAACTCAATACCTTGGGTGACGAGCGCGACTTGGCGTTACAGGCGTCGCAATGGGTGCGTGGCGGTGAGATTAACACATTTGCTTTTTCACTTTCAGCTGTGGGGCTGACCTCCCTTGACCCGGGCGCGCGTGCTGGCGCGTCGGTCTTGAGATCTGCAGACCGCGCAAATCGTTTGAATGAAAATCTAAAACAACATTTTCAAAACCGTCTGTTCATGGCGGCGCCGCCGGAAAGACTGAAGCGCGACCTGACAGTCAGATTCTCCAGTTCCTTAAGTGTTGCCGGCCAGACAGACGCGATGATGCGGATTATTCGCGCGGACCTTGATCCAAAACATATCGCACCGCTTGAAGATGACCTTCTCTTGGTGCGCGACATCTCGGCGAACACGTCCGCATTGTCCGCGATTATCTTTCTTGAACTGGCGCATAATTCGATCGACCTGCGCCGCGCTAAATTGCTGACTGAGGCAGGCGGCGATAAAGCGCTTGCTCTGGCCGTTCTGGATTCCAGCGCATTGTCAGCAGCTAAAACACCCATTCACTGGACCAACCGGCTACGCCTGATGATCGCCATTATGGCGGGTATGGGAGTGGTTGCGCTCTGGCTGGCGTTTGAGACGCTTGTACGGTCCATCCAGCGCGCACGCCCTGTGAAACGCAGCGCGGTCTATCGTTTGGAGGAACCGGAATGGGAAGTTGATAGCAGCCCGTAATAAAGGCTGTTCACCCATTTGCCTTCGGTGAAATGTGTTTCTTTGTGTTCGCCTTCCAGCTCAAATCCAAGCTTTGGCAAAAAGCTTTGTTTGGCTGTGTCGATAGAATAAATCTCACACCAGACGCGATGCAATGCCAGTTCTTCAAACCCATATTTTAGCAATATCTGGCCGGCGTCGATGGCGTATTTGTCATCAATGTAGAGGTCGTCTAATCCCAGATAGATTGAAAAGTCGGCGTTCTGGTTGATGCCGTCAATATAGCAAAGACCGCATGCGCCCATCAGAGCTCCGTCTTCAAGCCGCTCGATCGCAAACATGCGTGTGCGCGGATCATTGAGGACCGCGTTTTCAAACCATTTGCGTTGCATCTCTGGTGAGATTTCACGGTATTCGCGAAAATAGCGACGAAACTCCGGTTTGTTGCGCCAGATGCGGAGTGGTTCCAGGTCGGCTTCAGCTATTGCGCGCAGGCCGGTCAGTTCGCCTTTGAGCATGGGTCAAGCTTCCTGTGTGTTGTCAGGGGTCAGCGCATCGCCAAATACCAGCGCGCTGGTCAGTTTGCGCCCAATCACGTCTTCTAACGCCCATGGCTCATAGGCGTTGCGTGGCGCAGGGCGCAGGGCCTCAATGTCGTCTGACGTCAGAATATGTCCGGCGGGTAGGTCGCGTTTTGCGCGCAGGCAACGACGCTGAACGATCACGCTGTCGCCTTCGTTAGGCTCAAGACGTTTGACGCCATCGCCAAGCGCGCTTTCAAGTTCGCGGGTGCGATCCACCATTTCACGCCAAGTTGTTGGCGTCATGGAAAAGGCGTGGTCCGGGCCATCACGATCATTGTCATCTGTGAAATGTTTTTCCACGGCCCGCGCGCCTAGCGCCACAGCGCCTAGAACAGCTGAATGTCCAGGTGTGTGGTCTGATAGTCCCAGAACCATACCGGGGAATGCTGTTGCAAAAGCCTTGAGCACGTTGAGGTTCACATTGGAAAAATTGTCGTGGCTGCCTGTGTAATTGGTGTTGCACTGCATGAGGCAGACCTGGCGATTATAACCAATGACAGCCTCGGCAGCGCGAATGGATTCTTCCATGTCAGACGCGCCTGTCGCAACGAAAACCGGTTTGCCACACTGTGCGACTTTGGAAATAAATTGCGGCCATGTGACGTCGCCTGAACCGATTTTCCAAGCTCCGCACAAAGGGTCATTCATCTCAATCGCGGCCACATCATAAGGCGTGGTCATGTAATGTATGCCGGCTTTCTGGCATTCCTCGGCCAGGTGAGGCGTCCATTCGCGACGCAAGTGATATTCGTCAAATATCTCGTAAACAGATTTTTTCCAGCTCGCCTGGTGGGCCATCTGGCCGCCAAGCGTTTTAAAGCCTCGATCTGAGACAATGTCTTTTGCCAGGAAGTGCTGGAACTTGGCGCACTCTGCTCCTGCTTCCTTGGCTTGCCAGATCAAGGCCTTGGCGCGCTCAAGGTCGCCATCGTGAGAGGAAGCGATGTCAGCGATGAAATAAGTTGGTTTGTCCAACGCGATTTCGCGATCATAGACTTTAAAGCTGTTGTCGTAGCGCATGTTAAAGCGACTCCTCTGCGAGGGCTTTGGCGGTCTCTTCTAAAGTGGGCAGGGCGTATCCCAGCGTCTTTTCAGCCTTTGTCACATCCAGCCCCAGGCACATCGCGCGCTTGGTCGCCAGTTGCCGGCCAGATCCTTCCTGGACCCAGTCGGGCGTAATGTTCAGCGCACGCGCGACAGCATAAATGAATTCGCCTTTGGAGGACACGTCTCTGGAAGAGACATTGTATATCCCCGTGGCTTTCTTCTCAGCTAACGTCATGCTCACGTCGGCCATAGCGGCGACGTGGATGGGAGAGGAATAAAAATCCATGAACAGTGTCATGGGCGACTTGTTTTTCAGGCTTTCAACGACCCATCGCCCATGGCCTTTGGCGCCGCCGACAATGTTGGTGCGCAAAACCAATGCGTGTGGCGACCTTAGCGCCAAATGTTCTGCGAGCCATTTTGATCGCGCATATTCATTGACCAGATCAACTGGGGTTGTCTCGGTCTGAAGTGCGCGCTCGCCTGTCGTGAAATAGTGATCTGTTGAGACCTGGAGCAAAGGTTTCTGGTTCGCAATGCTCCAGTCCGCCAGCAAAGACAGGGGACGCGTGTTAACGGCATAAGCGCCGCCTGGGTCTTCTTCGCATTTGTCGACATAGATGTTGGCGGCGCAATTCACCACCCCATCAACGTCCAGAACACTGAGGGTATGATTGAGGGCGTCATCATCGGTAAGATCGACCGTAACTTCAGCGCCATTTCTGGCAGCTGAAATAGAGGTCCAGCCACGCGCATTAATAGCGTCCATGAAGCGTGGGCCCAAAAGGCCAGTTGCGCCGATGACCAGCCAGCGCATGGAATTAAGCGGCCATGTCCAGAGGACGTGGAGAGGTTTCCACATGCGCCCATTCCGTGAGCGCCAAGCGGTGAGCGTCCACATGCATCTCGTTGATAGCAACAATATCAGGCCGCATCAGGCAGACACGCGCAAATTCCGCTGCTGATGCAGTCGTTGCTTTTTCGCCCATGAAGTCAAAAAGCGCGCGCATAAAATCAAGGTCTTCTGGATAGTCGAGCGTCCAGCGGAAGTTTGACAACGGCTCGCCCGGACCTTGAAGCGATGCGCGGCGAACGCCTTCGCGCGACCGGATCCACGGTGTGACGTGTTCGCGGTCGTAGGCTGAGGTCGCTTGCTCGTCCGCATCATAGAGGTGTTTGGCTGGGAAAACATCACAGTCCAAACCGTGCGGAAATTTGGCCGGCATGTTGTTACAGGCATACCCTGCGCCAGTCCGTTTGAGGAGGTGAATAACTTCTCCACAAATCTTAGGATCAATCATCGGACAGTCAGAGGTCACGCGCATCACAGTCGTCGCGTTGACGGAATGAGCAGCCTTGGCATAGCGCGATAAAACATCCGTCTCTGATCCGCGGACAACTTTATAACCAAGCTGTTCGGCGGTGCGTGCGACCGGGTCACTATCTTCTGTGTCAGGAACGGCGCAGACAACTTCATCCGCCTGGGGGATGCGCGCGCAACGATCCAGAACATGTTTAAGGGCGGGAACGCCGCCTAAATCTTGCAGGACTTTTCCGGGTAAACGGCTGGACCCCCAACGGGCCTGGACAATCACAGCTAGCGTCATTTTCAAATGCGTCCCATAGAGCAAGTATGAAAGCGCTGTCCGCCGGTGATGGATGCGACGGACAGCATCATCGTAATAATTGGGTTACAACGCCTATTTGTTTCCCAATATGGCTCTATCACTTAGCTAATTATTGCTAACCGGACGTTAAGTGTATTGGGGCAGCGTGTCGGCAAAACTGCGTTTCATCGCGTGATCAGCCAGGCAGAACTGCGAGCCAGATAGATGTCAAATTCCCGTTTCCGTTCGTTTCTGGAGCCAGCACCAGACCTAAATGACAAGATCATTCTGGTGACAGGCGGCACAGGCAGCTTCGGTAAAGAGTTTACCCGCATGGTGGCTGAACGCTGGACGCCGCGGAAATTGATCGTGTTTTCTCGTGACGAGCTGAAACAATATGAGATGGCGCAGGAGTTCCCGCAGGCGGACTATCCCTTCATGCGCTACTTTATCGGTGATGTGCGTGATGCCGATCGCTTGGAAATGGCGATGCGCGATGTGGACTATGTGATCCATGCTGCTGCCCTCAAGCATGTGCCAATTGCTGAATACAACCCAATGGAATGTATCCGCACGAACGTGTTTGGCGCTGAAAATGTCGTCAACGCGGCCATCAAGATGGGTGTTAAAAAGGTCTGTGCGCTTTCAACTGACAAAGCGGCCAACCCGGTCAACCTCTATGGTGCGTCCAAGCTGGCGTCTGACAAAGTTTTCGTAGCCGCCAACAATCTGTCTGGTGCGGGTGGGACGAAATTTTCCGTTGTGCGCTACGGTAATGTGTTGGGGTCCCGCGGGTCTGTTGTTCCATTCTTCCGCAAGCTTATCGCCGAGGGCGCTGACCATCTGCCGATCACAGACCAACGTATGACCCGTTTCTGGATCACGCTGGAACAGGGCGTAAACTTTGTCCTTTCAAGTCTGGAGCAGACATTCGGCGGTGAAATTTTCGTTCCGAAAATCCCTTCATCCACGATTGGCGCCTTAGCGTCAGCTATTGCGCCTGAGATGCCTCAGAAAGTTATCGGTATTCGTCCTGGTGAAAAACTGCACGAGATTATGGTGCCTGAAGACGATGGTCGATCCACGGTTGAAGTTGAAGACCGCTATGTCCTCCTGCCAGCAGGCCACGATGCGCGCTTTGCTGACTGGAAAGAAGTTGGCGCCAAACCAGTGACCGAAGGTTTCAGTTATTCGTCTGATCGAAATGACGAATTCATTGATGAAACAGGTGTCCTTGAACTGCTTGCACGCACATTCCCAGGCGAAAGCTTAAAAACAATGGCGTCGGAAATGCGTCGTCGCTCAGGGGATGCTCCATCATCTCTTGCAGACACCGATGTTGCCATCAGCGCGCCTAAAAAGCGTCGTCGCACATCAAAATAATCTGACGGGCGGTTAGGCGCCGACGGCGATGCCGAACGCGCCTTTTATGCCGTCTATCAACAGCTGAACTGATAGTGCGGCAAGGATTACGCCGAAAATACGGGTGATCGCGCCGGCGACTGCATCACCCAGCAGCCGCATAAGCGGCGCTGCGAGCAGGAAGACAATCAGACAAAGCGCCAGGTTGGTCCAGATTGCGCCAATAACGACAGTTTGCTCAATCAGATTGCCCTTGGCGTTCTGCATGTAAAGCATTGCCGTAGCGATCGAGCCCGGTCCCGCCAACATGGGAATTCCAATCGGGAAAACAGACACGTCTTGCGCCGCTTCATGCTCGGCTTGATATTCTTCAGCACGGCTTTCGCGGCGTTCCTGGCGTTTTTCAAACACCATGTCCAAAGCGATTAGAAACAGTAAAGCTCCGCCAGCGGCTCTGAATGCATCTATCGAAATATGAAGTGAGTCCAGCAACCATGCGCCGCCGAAGGCAAAGCCGGTAATGATGATGGCTGCGACGATGACGGAACGGATCGCCATTCTGCGCGCATAGGCAGGGCCGCCTGGCGATGTCAAAGACACAAACACAGGCGCAACGCCGATTGAATCAATCAGCACGAAGAATGTGACAAATGTCGCCATAGCGACGTTTAATAATTCGCTGTTCATCGCCGCTGGCTAGACGATGGTTGCTGATATTTCAATGGAAAAGATAATTTCTTTCAAAACAAAGGACGCAAGGTGATAAGTTTACCCCGCGTCCTTAGATTTTGAGACTGTCTGTGCTGCTTATTCAGCCGCCGTTTTAGAAGCGCTGTCGTCTAGCGGATGAGCTAACCGAGACAACATTTCCTTTGGTGTGACCTGCTTGAAGTTAGGCAGCTCCAATTCCCAGTTGGAAAGCAGCGAGGACGCCAGCTGTGAATTCGTGCGTTCAAAATGCTGCTCAACCATATCCTTCAGGACGCCTTCCCAGTGTTTGGATCTGATTGTGTTCCAAACGATGGATTCCGGGTTCGCAAGAACGTCGAAAGTATCATCTGGGTCATAGATGAACGCCATCCCGCCTGTCATACCCGCGCCGAAATTGTCGCCGATCGGACCAAGGATGACTGCCATGCCGCCAGTCATGTATTCACAACCGTTGGCGCCACAGCCTTCGATAACGGCGGTTGCGCCAGAGTTCCTTACGGCGAAACGTTCCGCAGCCTGTCCCGCAGCGAACAGATAACCAGACGTCGCTCCGTAAAGGCATGTGTTACCGATGATCGTGTTTTCGCTGGCGATGTAGCGAGCGCGAGACGATGGACGCAGCAGGATTGTGCCGCCTGAAAGGCCTTTGCCGACATAGTCGTTAGCGTCGCCAATCACTTCCAGCGTCAGTCCCTTCACAGAGAATGCGCCAAGAGACTGACCAGCGGATCCGTCCAGTGTGACCCACAAACGGCCTTCCGGCAGATCTGCATCACCGCCAAAGCGACGAACGATTTCAGAAGAGGACCGCGTTCCGATAGCGCGCTGAACGTTGCGGACCTTATAGTCCACCTGCATTTTCTCGCCGCGCTCGAAGAATGGGCCAGCATCACGCAGAATGGATTCATCCAGTGTTCCGGGCACTTCGTTGCGAAGTGTCGGCTTGTAGGTGATCCTCTGGTCCGCTTTGGCGCGGATCAGGAGCGGGTTGAGGTCAAGGTCATCCAGGAACTCAGATCCGCGCGATACCTGCACCAGAAGGTCTGTGCGTCCGATAACTTGGTCAAGGCTTGAGAAACCAAGCGAAGCAAGCACTTCACGGACTTCCTCAGCGATGTGAGTCATCAGGTTGACCACTTTGTATGGCTTGCCTGTGAACTTCTCACGAAGGTCATCACGCTGCGTACATACGCCAACAGGGCAGGTGTTTGAGTGGCACTGGCGAACCATGATGCAGCCCATCGCCACAAGTGACGCTGTCCCAATACCATATTCCTCAGCGCCGAGCATGGCCGCCATGACGATGTCACGACCTGTGCGCAAACCACCATCTGTTCTCAGGGTGACTTGATCACGGAGGTTGTTGAGCGTCAGTACCTGGTGTGCTTCTGCAAGACCCATTTCCCATGGAAGACCGGCATATTTCACGGAGGTTTGTGGGCTTGCGCCTGTGCCGCCATTGTGTCCGGCGATCAGGATGACGTCCGCTTTCGCCTTTGCGACACCAGCGGCGATGGTTCCTACACCAGACCGCGACACGAGTTTCACACAGACGCGGCATTCCGGGTTGATCTGCTTTAAGTCGTAGATCAGCTGCGCCAGGTCCTCGATGGAATAAATGTCGTGGTGCGGTGGTGGCGAGATCAGCATAACCCCGGGTGTTGAGTGACGGTTCTTGGCAATGAACTCCGTCACCTTAAAGCCAGGTAGCTGTCCGCCTTCGCCAGGCTTTGCGCCCTGTGCGACCTTGATTTCCACTTCGCGACACTGGTTCAGGTATTCCGCTGTTACGCCAAAGCGCCCGGAAGCAACCTGCTTGATCGCAGAGTTTGCGTTGTCGCCATTTGGCATTGGCGTGTAGCGATCACGCACTTCGCCGCCTTCACCAGATACAGATTTAGCGCCAATACGGTTCATCGCAATGTTCAGCGTGCCGTGCGCCTCTGGGGAGAGGGCGCCAAGCGACATGCCCGGCGTGACGAAACGTTTGCGGATTTCGTTGACGGACTGCACATCGTCTTCCGGAATCGGTTTGTCGGCTTTGCGGAAGTCCAGTAGGTCACGCAATTGGATTGGATGCTCACGCGCCTGCTTGCGCAGAGCTTGAGAATATTTGCGCCAGTCAGAATAATGACCGTTGTCGCAGGCTTTTTGCAGCTGGTGAATGAGGTCGCCAGTCAAAGCGTGACGCTCACCAGAGCGACGAATGCGGTAGAAGCCACCGACAGGAAGCGCGACAACTTGAGCGTCCCAAGCTTTATCGTGAAGTTCACGCATTTTTTTTTCAAGACCGTTCAGACCGATACCTGAGATCTTGGATGTCATACCTGGGAAATAATCGTCGATAAGCGCGCGAGACAGGCCAAGCGCTTCGAAATTGTAACCGCCGCGGTAAGACGAGATCACAGAGATACCCATCTTGGACATGATCTTCAAAAGTCCGGCGTCTATGGCTTTTTTGTAGTTTTGCGCCGCGTCATCCAGCGATATGTCTGGGTATAGACCTTTCGCGTGACGATCAGCAATCGTGTCGTATGCAAGGTACGCGTTCACACATGTTGCGCCCACACCGATCAGAACAGCGTGGTAGTGCGTGTCGAGACATTCTGCAGAACGCACTGTGATTGAACAGAAAGAACGCAGTCCTTCGTTGACCAGGTGTGAGTGAACAGCGCCCGCCGCCAGGATCATCGGGACGCTCGCACGATCAGCATTTTGTAGTTCGTCGGTCAGAACGATGTGTTCGCGACCTTGAGATACAGCAAATTCGGCTTCCTGACGGATGCGTTCAAGCGCTGCTTTCAATGCGGCGCCTGATCCTGCTTTGACGTCGTCGGCTTCAAACGTACAGTCGATCACAGTCAGGCTTTCGCCCAGAATCTCGACCATTTTGTTGTACATGCCGGTCGTCAGGATTGGGCTTTCAAGCAGGAACACATTCGACTGCGCTTCATCTTCAGCCAGGATGTTGCCAAGGTTTTTAAACCGCGTTTTCAGCGACATCACGCGTTCTTCGCGCAATGGGTCGATTGGCGGGTTGGTGACCTGAGAGAAGTTCTGACGGAAGTAGTGAGATAGCGGGCGATACTGTTCTGACAGGACCGCAAGTGGGCTATCGTCACCCATGGACCCAATAGCTTCTTTGCCGTCTTCCACCATTGGTGAAAGGATCAGCTCCACATCTTCAAGAGAGAAACCGGCAGCTGTCTGGCGGCGCAGCAATTCTTCTTTTGCGTACACTTTAGGCTCTGGGCCTTCAACGACTTTGTCGTCCAGCTCAATCACATTTTCGAGCCATGCGTCATATGGATGTTGTTCTGCCAACGCGTCGATGATTTCGCGGTGGTTGTAGAATTTACCTTCATCAATGTTGACTGCGATCATGCCGCCGGGCGCAACGCGTCCGCGACGAACAATACGCTCAGATTCAATCGGACACATACCGGTTTCAGAACCGACAGCAAGAACACCGTCAGAGGTGAGGGCGTAACGCATTGGACGCAGACCGTTTCGGTCAAGACCAGCCACCGCCCAGCGTCCGTCAAACGCACACACTGCGGCTGGACCATCCCAAGGCTCCATCACCGCGTTTGCATAAGCGTAAAGCCCCTGGTGGGCTTCAGGCATAACATCTTCGCGTTTTGACCAGGCTTCAGGAATGAGCAGCGTTTTCGCCATTGTGGCTTTGCGGCCGGCGCGCACGAGCAGTTCAAATGCGGCGTCCAGCGCAGCAGAGTCAGATGATCCCTGTGGGACGACAGGTTTCAAGTCTTCCTGATACTCGCCAAAGGTTTCAGACACCATCCGGATTTCATGGCTCTTCATCCAGTTGATGTTACCGTTGACGGTGTTGATCTCACCATTGTGCGCCAACATGCGGAAAGGCTGAGCCAGCCACCACTGCGGGAATGTGTTGGTGGAGTAACGCTGGTGGTAGATCGCAACAGAAGACACAAAGCGTTCGTCGCACAGGTCTGGATAGAATTTGTCGATGTCTTCTGCCAGGAACATGCCTTTGTAAATCAAAGAGCGCGCAGAGAAAGAACAGACGTAAAAGTCCGGGATACCAGCTTCGCGGGCGCGTTTCTCGATGCGGCGACGACAGACATAAAGCAGGCGCTCCAGCTCTGCTTCGTCACGCTCACGTGGGTCACAGAACATGATCTGTGCAATTTCAGGACGTGTCGCATCTGCTTTTTGACCAATCACAGACGTGTTGATTGGCACCTGACGCCAGCCATAAACGTAGAACCCAAAGCGAACCACTTCAGTTTCAACGATCGTCCGTGCGTGCTCCTGTGCGCCAAGGTCTGTGCGTGGCAGGAAGATCTGACCGACACAGATTGGCAACTCATCTTTCGGGTCGTGTCCGGTGTGGATGATTTGCGCGTGGAAAAAGTCCTGAGGCACGTCCAGCCGAATACCTGCGCCGTCACCGGTTTTCCCATCGGCGTCAACAGCGCCGCGGTGCCAGACGTTTTTGAGGGCTTTAATCCCCATCTGAACGATCTCACGCGTTGGCTTGCCGTCCATCTGCACGACAAGGCCAACACCACAAGCATCATGCTCGTCGGCGGGGTTATAAGCGTGGCCATCAATGAGGTGCTGGCGTGTGTCGAGGTAGTTTTTGATTTCGTCAGTCATTTGAGCCCCCCTTGGAGCTGAGCAAAAAATTCGTGTCCGGTCAGGCGAGGGCGGTCCCCGGCCAATTCAAAATAGTCAGGCTTTTCATCGATGAAGATTTCTTTCTCGATGGAAATTCCTGAAGGAAGATCGAGCGCCCCGGCGCTGACCGCCCAGAAAGAGTCATTGTCTTTCAGGCGGTAGAAAAGGCTGGAGCCGCATTTGTTGCAAAAGCCTCTGCGCGCCCATTCGGAGCTGTCATACCAGCTTAGCGTCTCACCCTTGGTGATTGTCACTGGTTCACGGTAATCCGCTCCAAAAAACGGACCGCCATTCCAGCGCTGACACATTTTACAGTGACAGACATCCAGATGATGCAGAGCGGGTGCTTCAAATTGCACCTCACCGCAAAGGCAAGACCCTGTGATCTTGTTGTCGGCCATAGGCTTACTCCGCAGCAGTTGCTGTGCGAGTGGCGATCTGGGCTTTGATGTATTTGTGGATATTGATAGCCGCGTCGCGCCCATCTTTTACCGCCCACACAACAAGTGACGCACCGCGCATGATGTCACCAGCCGCAAACACGCCGTCCAGGGACGTCATCATTGTGGAGTAATCCACTTTAAGAGCGCCCCAGCGGTTCACAGTCAGTGCGCTTTCGTCGAAGAGTTGAGGTAGGTCCTCAGGATCAAACCCAAGCGCCATGATCACCATGTCGGCTTTCAATTCATAGTCAGAACCTTCAATTTCTTCAGGCGCACGGCGACCAGAAGCGTCTGGCAGACCAAGTTTCATACGGCGCGCTTTGACGGCTTTTGCTTCACCGGTCTTCTTGGAAAGCACTTCAACCGGCGCAGAGAGCCAGTCAAATTTGACGCCTTCTTCTTCAGCGTTAGCCACTTCGCGTTGTGAGCCGGGCATGTTCTCGCGGTCACGCCGGTAAAGACATGTGACTGATTTTGCGCCCTGGCGAACAGATGTGCGCACACAGTCCATTGCTGTGTCGCCACCGCCGATGACCACAACACGTTTTCCATTGGCGTTTAATTCGCCGCTGTCAAAGCGCTCTACAGAGTCGCCAAGGTTTTGTTTGTTAGACGTAATCAGGAAGTCCAACGCTTTGTGGACACCTTTTGAATCTGCGCCAGCCACGTTCAGCTGACGTGCTTTGTAAACACCGGTCGCAATAAGAATTGAATCGTGCTTTTGACGCAGTTCGCTGAGCGTCACATCGTTACCCACGTCAGTGTTGTAAACAAACTCAACACCGGAATCTTCCAGATACTTGGTCCGACGAAGGACGATGTCCTTTTCCAGTTTGAAGCCGGGGATGCCGTAAATCAACAACCCGCCAGCGCGGTCGTAGCGGTCATAAACAGTTACTTTGTAACCAAACTTGCGCAGCTCAGCAGCTGCTGCAAAGCCAGCCGGCCCAGCGCCAATGATACCAACACTCTGTTCGCGTTCGCGCGGCGGCTTGATTGGTTCAACCCAACCGTTTTCAAAAGCTGTGTCGGTGATGTACCGCTCAACAGCGCCGATCGTTACCGTGCCGTGACCGGACTGTTCAATCGTGCATGAGCCTTCGCACAAGCGGTCCTGCGGGCAGATACGCCCGCAAATTTCTGGCATGTTATTAGTCGCGGACGACACTTCATACGCTTCTTCCAAACGCCCTTCGGAAGTAAGCATGAGCCAGTCCGGGATGTTGTTGCCCAGCGGACAATGCTGCTGACAGAATGGCACACCGCATTGAGAGCAACGACTTGCTTGATCGCGCGCTTTTTCAGCAATGTAATCTGCATAAATCTCGTGGAAGTCCTCTTTGCGCGTTTTGGCTTCGCGCTTCTCAGGCATCTCTTTGTCTAACGAGATAAATTTCAGCATCTTCTGCGTCATAGCGGTATCTTTATTGTTGGGTGGAATTCCACTCTAAATACGATCTTAAAGTTTGGCCCGCAAGACAAAAAACACCCCATAGAAACCATTTGGTTTTTAAATATGGGGGAAAATCAAAAAATCACGGCATTTTGAGACTGGTTCGCAGAAAAAAGCAAACCAAATGGTGTTTAGTAAGTTTTTTGTTCGCGGGGAATGGGTTTTGAAATAGGACACACATACCGCAAAGCGCGTATTCCCACTTGGCCTGAAAGCTGCTCTTTAGACGTGAGTGGTTCAAGTCAATGATCGCAAATGGAGCGTCCATGTCCTATTTTCAGCTTATCCTGATTGCGCTTCTGCAGGGCGTCACGGAATGGTTGCCCATATCATCATCTGCTCATGTGCTTTTGGCGTCTGATTTCTTTGGCATGAGTGGTGAAGAAGAGCTTTTGATCAATGCGATGGCGCATTTAGGAACGCTGGGCGCATTATTGATCTATTTCTGGAAAGATGTGGCGCGTGCGCTTAACGGAGGTGTTGAGCTGGTTACATCTCCGATTACGAAAAAGGCTCTGTCCGCGTCTGGTCGGCTGGCGCTCATGATTATTGCTGCAACCCCATTTGCGCTTATTGTTGCTGCGGGGTGGGAGATCATTGCCTCTGATGTCATGAAAGACAGCCTGCGTAACGCTTATGTGGTGGCGGGTTCGACGATCGTGTTTGGCGCACTGCTCTGGTGGGCGGATGTCAAAGGCGGAGTGTCTCGCAAGGAAAGTGACATGACGATCAAGGACGCTTTCTTGATCGGAGCGACACAGGCAATCGCGGCGCTCATCCCGGGAACAAGCCGTTCAGGGATAACAATGACAGCGTCTCGCGCACTGGGGTTTGAGCGTGAGGAGGCCGCGCGGTTTTCCATGCTGATAGGCGCGCCGATCCTGGCGGCTGTTGGCGCTTACGCGTTTCTGGAATTGTCCCAAGCCGATGGGACGGGCGCAGCTACGCTTTCAGACGGGTTGTTCGTCGCGGGCGTGTCATTTGTCTCGGGATGGTTGTCGATTGCGGCGCTCATGTTCTTGTTAAAGCGCATGAGCTTTTTGCCGTTCGTCCTGTACCGATTTGTTTTGGGCGGCGCACTATTGTTCCTTGCGCCTGGCCTGACAGCTGCGACGCTACATTAAAGGTCTACGCGAGACACTTCATCTTCGTGCGGAATGTGGAACTGTCCGTACTCGCGGTGGCGCCACAGATAACTCGGCACAACAGCTTCAACAGCTTCAAGCGATGTCACGCCCAGATCAGCGATTGTGCCGATCGCTTCAACTTGAGATGCGCCGACAATATTGTCGGTCTTCAGCATCCGAACCTGGTCGCCCGTAAGTGGCGGACCGTGGAACGGCCACATGCGGAACAGGAAGTCCAGCATTGAGCCTTTTACCTGAGCCGCCATAAACGGAACGGGCAACATCACGCGGCGGCGGTCAGAGACTTTGCAGATATATTCTAGCAATTCTTTGAATGTGAAAACATTTGGGCCACCGATTTCGAACGTGCGGCCTTGAGTGTCATCGTTTTCCAGCGCGCCAAGGATCGCTTCTGACAGATCTCCGGCGAATACAGGTTGGAATTTTGTTTTTCCGCCGCCGATCAAAGGCATGACAGGTGAGAAACGTGCAAGGTGCGCAAACTTGTTGAAGAAATCATCTTCCGGTCCAAACACAATGGATGGGCGCAAAATGGTCGCGCTGGGGAAGTGATCTTTGACGGCGGTTTCGGCTTCAGCTTTCGTGCGGCCGTAGTTGGATGAAGAGTTCGGGTCTGCTCCGATAGCCGACATCTGGATGAATCTCTTTGCGCCCGCTTTGGCGGATAATTCAGCGACATTTGCGGCGCCTAAAGCCTGCGTGCCATCAAATGTCTGTCGGCCTTTTTCGTAAAGAATCCCAACAAGGTTAAGGACAGCGTCGGCTTCGTGCACGGCCCGTTCAACAGAAGGACGATTGCGCACATTAGCCTGGATGATCTGTACCTGGCCCACTTCGCCTGACATCCGCAGATCACCCGCATTCATAGGGTTGCGTACGGCGACCCGAACGCGCCATCCGGCTTTGCAAAGCGTGCGGACTGCGTAACGACCGATAAAGCCGGAACCGCCAAATATCGTGATCAGTTTGTCAGAATGTGTCGCCATTGGCCGAACGCCTCATATCTGTTGCGCCACAGTCTGATTGCTGACCTGGGCGGCGGTGTGCAAGAAAATCGATGAACACTTGCACCATTGAATGCTTAATATCCTGAAACGCGTAGACCAAAATTTGGTGTCATTGTCCAGATTTAAGATTGTCGCGGCCAGCATGTCAGGAGCGACGCTGAATAAAAAAGCGTGCAGAGCATGTCCCTTTTAGGGTGGAGGGCTTAAGTTTGCGCTGTTTGAATGGCTTCTTTAGAGCGGGCTTCGATACCGGACCAGTCATTGTTATCAACGTCAGATTTGCTTGCGAGCCATGTGCCGCCGACACAGGCGACATTGGGTAATTCAAGGAAGCGGTTCATCGTGTCAGCGCGCACACCGCCGGTCGGCATGAATGTGAGCTGTGGCATCGGACCATAAATCGCTTTGAGCATATTCACACCGCCAACGACTTCAGCGGGAAACAGTTTTAACATTGAAAAACCGTGCTCATAAGCAAAGAGCGCTTCTGATGGCGTTGCGACACCAGGAATGAATAAAGCGCCAGATTCTTGAGCTGCTTTTAACAAGGCGGGAGTGGCGCCTGGTGTGACAATAAAGTCAGAACCAGCTTCAAGGGCGTCATCCAGGTCCTTTGGGTTAAGCACGGTGCCCGCGCCAACAAGCAAATCAGGGCAGGCTCGCTTCATATTCGAAATGGCATCAAGACCTTCTGCGGTTCTCAATGTGATTTCAACGGTTGTCACCCCGCCGCGCGCCAGCGCTTTTCCCAGTTCGGGTGCGTCTTCAGCTTTTTCGATAGTCAATACAGGCACAACGGGCGCATCAGACAGGCTGGCGTTTAGGATAGAAGCTGTTGTCACTTTGGGATGCATCCTTGTTGTTGTGGCGGATAAGCTGACGTTAGATCAAAAGGTGTGTCTTTCACATGCCGCGCTCAGAAAAAGGCAATCTGGAGCCAGTTAGGTGCTGTGCCCCATGGTTTTTTTGAGTCTTCCGCCGCTGCTTTTGTCGAAGGCGTTTTGTTTGCCGGTAACACCGCAAAATTGCATTGTCCAGCGGTTACCTTGCGTCATCTTATTTAATTTCTTCCCTAGGACGCTGCGTCAATCAGCGACATGTTGGGTGATGGATTATGAGGGGCTGATTACAGGCTGCAAGTTTTCTGGTCGCATAATGCACTTTGTAGTATAGTTCGCACTGTGCAATCAGGCAGAAAGCCTCAAATACATAGAGATATCGAGGCTGTTGGTAATGAATCGCGCGGTCAGGGCATTATAAAACCGTGACGAAAATGCATCAGGTATGATCACTTGCCACATGATCTGCACCAAAAGCTTGACACCGGTATCATTTCAAGTGACACCGGTATCATAAATAAATCCTCGGGAGGGAATTATGATGAATAGAAGACTTAGCGCTCTAGCGAGTGCATCGCTTTTTGCTTTTTGCTTTGTGCGTGGCGCCTATGGCTGTCGCCCAAGAAGGTACTGAAGCGGCGGCCGATGCTGAAAACCGTCTGGACACTGTTGTTGTGACAGGTTTCCGTCAGTCCCTGAGCGAGGCTCTGGACGTCAAGCGCCAATCAAATGGTGTTGTTGATGCTATCCTCGCGGAGGATATCGCGGACTTTCCAGACTTGAACCTTGCTGAATCACTTCAACGTATTCCAGGGATCGCGATCGACCGACAAGCGGGTGAGGGACGTCGTATCACCGTTCGCGGCCTGTCAGGTGATTTCACGCGTGTGCGTATCAACGGTATGGACGCACTTGCAACTGGTGGTGGTTCGGATGCTTCCGGCGGTACAAACCGCAGTCGTACTTTTGATTTCAACACTTTTGCATCTGAGTTGTTCAACCAGCTTGTTGTTCGTAAGTCGCAATCTGCCTCTGTTGAAGAGGGGTCGCTGGGTGCGAATGTTGAGCTGCGCACCGCCCGTCCGTTCGATTTTGAAGATGGTTGGACATTCTCCGTATCGGGTCAAGCATTGTACAATGATCTGATTGAAGACACGTCCCCGCGTACGGCTGGTCTGGCGTCTTACAAGACTGATGACGGTACTTTTGGCGTGTTGGTATCTGCTGCATTTCAAGAGCGCACCATTCGTGAAGAAGGGTTCTCCTCAGTTCGTTTTGATGACCACGGGACTTTCCGTTCGGTGAATGGCGAGGCGTGTGTTGGCACGGACCCACTTACCGCGGGATGTCAGGAGGTGTTTGATTCATATTACGCGCGTATTCCTCGTTATGGTCGTCTAACTTATGATCAGGAACGGACAGGTTTGACCGGGGCGTTACAGTGGTCGCCTACAGATCGTACAACAGTAACTCTTGAGGGGCTGTATTCTGAGCTTAATGCGCAACGTGATGAAGAGTTCCTGCAGGTCTTTGTTCGCTCCAATACCGACAACATTGATATCACTGACTACGAAGTAAACGGTGATGGCGTGCTGACTTACCTGCAAGGTGATGTTCAGGCCGACTTATCGAACGGCATTATTCCCATGCGTAGTGAGCACCGCCGTGACATTTACACGACGGAATTCCAACAGTTCACTTTAGAGATCGAACAGGACTTCACTGATCAGCTTCGCGGTACTTTCTTTGCGGGTCAGTCCTCCTCGAAATACGATAATCCAATCCAAGCGACAGTGTTCCTTGATGCTGCAAACCCTGTTGAGGATTACACATACGACTTCCGAGGCGACCTAGAGGTGCCAGCTATCAGTTACGGAACAACGGATGTATAACAGATCCATCTGAGTTTCTTTTCACTCAGTTTAGAAATCGTCCTCAGGGTTCCGATAACGACTTTGAAACATTGCGCGGAGAGTTAGTATACGACTTTTCCCAAGATATGACGCTTCGTGGTGGTGTTAGCTGGAAGCAGTATGAGTTTGAGACTCGTGAAGTGCGAGTTGATGGCAATGTGGCTGACTTGGACGGGTTTGATGCGCCGATTGTCGTGGATGAGTCTTTGTCGAATGTGCTGACTGGATTTGGAAGCGGTTTAAGTTACGGCAATAATGACACATCTTGGGTGTCTGCTGATTGGGATGCAGCTATTCAGCTGAGCGGCATTCTGGACATTACAGGAGATATCTCCTCACGCCCTCAAAGCAACCGAGCAGTCAAAGAAGAAGATTTGGGTGCCTTTGTTCAGTTGGATTTTGAAACCCAGTTGAGCGGTATGCCGGTACGTGGTGACGTTGGTGTTCGTTACGTTGAAACGACGACGACATCATCTGGTTTCGTCGACAACGGCGACAGTTTTGTTCTGACTTCTGTCGAAAATAGCTATGAAGATGTATTGCCTGCTCTGAATGTTGTTATTGAGCCTTCAGACACCTTTGTTTTGCGTGGTGGTGTAGCCAAAGTTATGGCGAGGCCTTCGCTCGGTAACCTGACACCTGGCGGTAGCTTGGATACATTCAGCGGTGAGCCTTATTCTTACTCTCTAGGTAACCCAGCATTGGACCCTTACCGTGCGACGGCATATGATTTGAGCGCAGAATGGTATTTTGCTGAAGAAAGCCTACTGAGCCTGTCTTTATTCTATAAAGACGTTGAGTCTTTCTTCCTTACTCCTGCGGCAACCGAAGTTCCGTTTAGTTCATTGGGGCTTCCAGACTCAGTAGCTTCTAGTACAAGCCCTCTTGGAGAGGACTTGGCGAACGGGTTAGACCCGATGGTCGCCATCAGTCAGCAGGTAAATAGTGGAGATGCTGCTATCCAAGGTTTGGAAGTGGTTTATCAACAGCCGTTCTCATTCCTGCCGGCGCCATTTAACAACGCAGGTTTTGTTGGAAATCTCACCTATGTGGATTCGGACGAGATTGATGATTTCTCGCCCGTCTCTCACAACATGACCCTGTATTATGAGACGGATAAATTTTCCGCTCGTGTTTCGGGAGCGTATCGCGATGCATATCAAACACGTTCTCCAAACTCTTCTGGGAGAAGTGTTGGCCGTGAAGAACGTGGTGTGGCTTCAACATACAACATCGATTTTTCGATGTCATACGCCATTTCAGATCAATTGGATGTTACGTTTGAAGCAATCAACCTGACCGACGAGTTTGAGCATCAGACTTTTGACCGTCTGGAGCTTCCAACGCTCTATCACCACACTGGCCGTAACTTCCTCATTGGTGCGCGGTACACGTTCTAAACATAATTACAGCGCCGCTTCCTGCGAGGCGGCGCTGTTTTCCCGGGAAGAGTGTTCTCTTCCAGTTAGCAATGTCCCAACTCAGCCCGGCGCCATTTAAGCGCTGGGCTCTTTTTTTAGGTGAGTGCGATGAAACAACTAAAGTTGTCAAGACGGGAAGGGCTGTTTGGACTGGGCGTAATGCCTTTGGCGGCATGTGCGCCTGGCGAGTCAGTCACAAATGCGCCGGCGGCGATTAACACTGAAAAAGCAGAAGAAAGGCGCTGGGGAAAAGGATTTGAAGGACAACGTATCGCTGACCGGGGGGATGGAAGTTTTCTCAACCCCATATTCGCAGGCGATCATCCGGATCCGGCAATATTAAAAGATGGGGACGTCTATTATGTGACGTTTTCAACCTTTGAAGCCTACCCCGGATTGTTGGTTTACCGATCCTACGACCTTGTAAACTGGGAGCCGCTAAAACCAGCCCTGAACACCTATATCGGCTCAGTTTGGGCGCCAGATCTCATCAAACATAATGACCGGTTTTATATGTATATTCCGGCGCGAACCTCAGATTATAAATCCAACTATGTGATATGGGCAGACAATATCGAAGGGCCCTGGTCTGAGCCAGTTGATCTGTTCCTGCACGACCATATCGACCCTGGTCATATCGTTGGCGAAGATGGAAAACGTTATCTCTTCCTGTCATCGGGAGACATGGTGCAATTGTCCGATGACGGGCTCTCAACGGTCGGGGATGTCAAACATGTCTACGACCCGTGGCGCTATCCGGAAAGTTGGGATGTTGAGTGTTTTTGCCCAGAAGGGCCGAAAATGCTGCGCAAAGGGGATTGGTTTTACATGCTGACCGCAGTCGGAGGAACTGCTGGCCCGCCGACAAGTCACATGGTGATTACGGCACGATCAAAGTCGGAGCATGGTCCATGGGAGCATGCGCCAAACAATCCTCAGGTGCGTACGGTTACCCGTGCCGAACAATGGTGGTCGCGTGGTCATGCGACGCCCGTTGAAGGACCGGATGGAAACTGGTGGCTCATTTCACATGGCTATGAAAACGGATATTGGACACTCGGTCGTCAGGCTTTGCTCGAGCCGATCAAGTGGCGTGAAGACGGATGGTGGGAATCTTTAGGTGGAGACCTCTCACAACCGTTTGCTGTTCCCGTGTCTGACAAAAAGGTCTCACACGGTGCGCCATTGTCCGATGATTTTTCTGGCGCGTCACTCGATACGCAGTGGGCGTTCTTTCGTCCGGAAACAAATGAATATGACCGGTTGACGCTCAACGACGGCGCTTTGGTCATGCAAGGCAAGGGCGCTCAGCCTAAAGACGCCACCCCATTATGTTTTAAGGCCGGCGATCTTGCTTATGAAGTCGAAGTGGAAATCGAGCGCGAGCCGGGAACACGTGCCGGATTGCTCGCGTTTTACAATGACAACCTCTATGTGGGCCTCGCCTTTGATGACGAAGGCATGTTGTTTCATCGATATGGGATGCAACGCCGCCGCGGATCTGAGTTGCCATCAGGCGTGGAAAGACTTTTCATTCGCATGAAAAACGACCGCCATGTCGTCACGTTTTTCTACAGTCTGGATGGTGAAAAGTGGCTTAAATTCGATGTTCAGATGGAAGTCTCTGGCTATCATCACAATGTCGGCTACGGCTTTTTGAGCCTGACACCAGGTATTTATGCTGCGCTGAACGGCAAAGTAAAATTCCGTAATCTGAAATACCGCGCGCTCGATTACTTTTAAAAAAATTGCGCTGGATGAGGTGTCTCATCCAGCGCAAGTTGTCCTTATTGGGTTGGGAGGCCCCAATCAGGGGAGGAAACTAAAACTCCAGAGCCGTAATCCGGCATGTCATGTCGGCTGTGCCAGCACATGTCACGCGCGAGGTCTGACCGACCTTGATCGCATGGACGCCGGTAACTGCGCCTGTGGTAATTGCGTCGCCAGCTTTTAAGGGAAAGCCGCGGCGGGCTGCGTTTTCAAGAAGGAAGCGGACAGATTCAACAGGCCCGCCAGGAATGCTATCGGGTGTTTTTTCGCCAATCAGTTCGCCGTCAATGTACGTTGCGAACGTCCAGTTTTCTAGCTTGAGGTCCTTCCAGTTTGGAATCTCTTCGCCGATGATCAGGCCATAATTATTGCCAAAGTCAGAAATAGTGACGAGCGGTCCATTGTCATTGATGCCGGGGAAGGGACTGGACGCAATCTCAATGCCGGCGTGCATGGACTGGATCAGCGTCAAGGCTTCTTCTGTTGTGTAATCTGTCTTTTCCGGGTCAGTGTCTGCGCCAATAATAGCAACGCATTCGCCTTCCACAGCGGCAAAGCCATCGCCATACACAGGCATGTCCAGCACGCTCAGGTTGGCTTTGTGGAGAGTGGGTTCGAAAATGGGACCCGCCAGGCGATCTGTACCGTATTTGTCAATGTCGTCGCCATTGATACGTCCGACTTTCCAACCCACAAGCTTTGTTGGCCATTGTGCGATTGTCTGATCCTGAATGGCGTAAGCTTCGTCGAGTGTTTGTGCGAATGGTGTCGGGAAATTTTCCAGATAGCCTGTCTCGCGTCTTGCCTTCAGCAATGCGTTCGCGCGTTCCATGAAAAACTCCCATCTACTTTTTATCGTTTTATATTTTCATTCCGCTCTAGATTCAGAATGGAATGGACACTAAAGGTAACCGGTGTCATTTTATTCCACTGAAAATGGCGCCAAGTCAATCCCGCATCCGGTTTGTCGCTCGACGGTATAGATATTTGGCGTCACAATAAGCACACGGGAGGAAGCCGTTATGAGATTACTTAAGACAAAACGCGCCGCACTTATCGCCACATCATTTTTGTGTGTTGCGGGTGCGGCATGCGCACAATTGACGCCAACGCCACAAGCTGAAGCATCCGATGTTTCCCAGTCTCCATTGTGGAAACAGGCTGTTGAACCGCAATATTTCCTGCCTGCGGGCGTGGAGGCTGTCACCCAGGGTGGTAAAGGCGGCAAGATCATCAAGGTCACCTCTTTGGACAATGAAGGCCCAGGCACATTGCGGGCGGCGCTTGAGGCGAAAGGGCCTCGCATTGTTGTCTTTGAGGTTGCAGGCGTCATTGATCTGGATCGCAAATCGATTGGCATTACGGACCCGTATTTGACCATCGCTGGACAAACGGCGCCATCTCCTGGTGTGACGCTGATCGAAGGCGGACTGGTTGTCGCCACCCATGATGTCATCATCCAACACATACGCATTCGTCCAGGCGATGGCCTGACGACTGACAAATGGGATGCGGATGCGATCTCCACGCGCAGCGCGAGCAATGTTATCGTTGACCACTGTTCTTTGACCTGGGCGACAGACGAAAACATGTCAGCGTCTGGTCCTCGTTTTACGGGCGCAACGCCAGATGAATGGCGTGACGGGGCATCACACGACTTGCTGTACAGCCACAATTTGGCGGCTGAGGGATTAGCAAACTCAACCCACCCGAAATTTGAGCACTCAAAAGGCTCACTCATTCACGACAACACGTCCAACATCACATTGTTCGGCAATGTCTATGCGCACAATATGGAGCGTAGTCCGTTGTTTAAAGGCGGCGTTCGCGGCGCAATTGTGAACAACCTCATTTACAACCCGGGTCAGCGCGCCATTCACTACAACCTGCAAGGGCTTGAGTGGGGTGACGCTGAATTCCAGACGGGCAAAATGGACATTATTGGCAATGTCATGCGTGGAGGGCCTTCCACAAACGATAATCTGCCAATGGTGCTTGTCGGTGGGGACGGACCGGTCGAGCTTTTCCTTAACGACAATATTTCTGTCGACAAGTTTGGCGCGCCGCTTCCGGAGGTTGGACGTTATACGATGGGCACAGCCGAGATTGTATCTGTCGAATCCGCTGCGCAGGACTTAAATGGCCTTGAGCCAATGTCTTCCAAACTGGTTGAGCGTTATGTCCTTGCCAGCGCAGGCGCGCGTCCCTGGGACCGCGACAAGCATGATGTGCGTGTGATGGCGGACGTTGCGGAAGGTCGCGGTAAAATCATCGACAGTCAGGAAGAGGTTGGAGGATACCCAGTCGTCGAACCAGTCAAACGCAAGTTTGATCCTGATCTGTGGAATTTAGACACGATGACGCCTAAAACCACAGCAGCGCTGGACGATGGATCAGCATCTAAGGGCACCTGACCAAGGCGTCGCACTTGTTTCCATTTCACACTGGGGCCATGAAGCTAGTCTGATTTGGGAAATTGCAGAGCGATTCGAATAGGCATGTCCACGAATTCAAAAAGCGATGACACAGAAGCGCCAATTCTTGGCGCTTCTGATGAGACAAAAGATCGGCCCAAGGTCACGATCAACGACATTGCGCGTATGGCGAATGTGTCGAAAAAAACTGTCTCACGCGTCATTAATGAATCGCCTCTGGTCCGCGAAGAAACACGTGAGCGGGTCAAGGCCATCATCGCGCGCACAGGGTTTGCGCCCGACCCGCAAGCGCGCGCTCTGGCGATGCGGAAATCATTTCTTGTCGGCATGGTCTATGACAACCCAAGTCCGCAATACGTGGTCTCGATGCAGCGCGGCATTCTGGATGTGTTAAACGAAACAAGCTTCCAACTGGTGCTGAGCCCCTGTGAACGTGGAGACAAATCATATCGCCAACGGGTGGAAAGCTTTGTCACACAACACAAGCCTACCGGGTTGATCCTGACGCCATCCGTCTCAGAAGATGACGAGCTAGCGAAAACCTTGCGCAAAATGGATTGCGATTATGTGCGCATCGCGTCTGAAGAACTGGACGAGCCACAACGCATGATCCGGTCTCTGGATGGCGAAGGGGCCGCACAAGCAGCGCGTCATTTGGCGTCCCTTGGCCACAGACAGATTGCGCACATTCATGGACCTAATTCGTTCCGGTCGATGCATGAACGGATTGATGGTTTCAAACGCGGGCTGGAAGAGGCGGGATTATCCCTTGATCCGGACCTGACAGTTGAAGGCGCATACACGTTTGAATCTGGCGTCACCTGTATGGAAAAACTACTGTGCGGAAAGAAAAAACCGACAGCTGTTTTTGCCGGTAACGACGAAATGGCGATGGGAGCTTATCTGGCGGTGCGGCGTGCGGGATTGAACATTCCGCAGGATATTTCCATTGTCGGATATGATGATACGCCGATTTCATCACGCATTTGGCCGCCCATGACGACAGTGCGTCACCCAATCAGAAAAATGGGCGAAGCGGCTGCGCGGTTGTTGCTCCGGACTGTGGGGGGCGGCAAAACACCAGACGTTGAAACCTTCACGCCGGAAATCGTCGTTCGGGAATCAACATCACACACTAAATAAAAGCCGGTTGCGCATGTTGCGGCCTGCTTTAGAGGGTGTTATGACACCGGTTACCAAATCAAGTTTTAAACGCTGATTTCACATAGTCATCAGCGCCATATTAAGCGCCCCAGCTTATGTAACAGGACAGGAATTTCTCATGAAGATCGCGCTCATCATCGAAAACAGTCAGGCTGCTAAAAGCGAAATCGTTTACGACGCACTCAAAGAGGTTGCTGAGCCGCTTGGTCACTCCGTCTTTCACTACGGGATGTATGGCCCTGAAGATAACGCATCGTTGACTTACGTCATGAACGGCATTCTGGCCGGCATCCTGATTAACTCAAAGGCAGCAGACTTTGTTGTCACCGGTTGTGGCACCGGTATGGGCTCCAACCTGGCCTGTAACTCAATGCCAGGTGTTTTTTGTGGTCTTGTAACAGGTCCGACAGATGCATTCCTGTTTGGTCAGATCAACGACGGAAACGCCATCTCGATGCCTTACGCAATGGGATTTGGCTGGGCTGCCGAGCTCAACCTGAAAGACTGTTACCAGAAGCTGTTTGAGGGCGAAACGGGTCTTGGTTACCCGAAAGAGCGCGCCGAGATCATGGCCCAAAACCGTAACATCCTGAAGGATGTAAAAGCGGCGGCTTGTCACGACATGGTGACTGTTCTGAAAGCTCTCGATCAGGACCTTGTAAAAGCAGCTGTCGCTGGCGAACGTTTCCAGGAGTATTTCTTCTCCAACGCTCAAGACGACGCCATCGTGGACTATGTCAAAGGCCTGCTGGCGTCCTAAAGCCTGTTTGGCTTCAGCGATACGATCAAAGAAAAGTTTCTGGAGGGAATTATGAGCATCCAAATGTTCAGCCTTGAAGGCAAGGCCGCTATCGTCACAGGTGCGAATACAGGACTGGGGCAGGGTATGGCGCTGGCTCTGGCGAGCGCTGGCGCAGACCTTTGTCTGGTAGGACGCTCATCTCCCGATGAAACTGTCGCTGAAGCTGAAAAACTTGGACGCAAAGTTCACGTCATTTCTGCTGACCTGGGTTCAATCGACAAGGTTGAAGACATCGTGTCGGAAACCAAGTCCTCGCTTGGGTCAGTAGACATTCTTGTTAACAATGCGGGCATCATCAAGCGTAACGATTCCATCGACTTTACAGTTGAGGACTGGGACGCTGTGATGAACGTCAATCTGCGCACGCTGTTTTTCCTGTCCCAGGCGGCGGCTAAGCAGATGATCGCAGGCGGCAATGGCGGCAAGATCATCAATGTCGCGTCCATGCTTTCCTATCAGGGCGGCATTCGTGTGCCATCTTACACAGCATCCAAATCTGGTGTGATGGGGCTCACGCGTATCCTCGCAAACGAGTGGGCGGCGCATGGCATCAATGTCAACGCGATCGCGCCGGGCTACTTTGCGACCAACAACACCGCAGCGCTTCAGGCTGATGAAAAACGCAACACAGAAATCCTGGGGCGTATTCCTGCTGGTCGGTGGGGCAAGCCATCAGATCTTGGTGGCGCATCTGTGTTCCTTGCGTCATCTGCATCGGACTATGTTCAGGGCATCACATTGCCAGTCGATGGCGGCTGGCTAGCGCGGTAAAATCATGACGAAGCGCGGGACCATAGCTTGTTTTGGCGAACTGCTTCTCCGGATGACATCGCCGGGCAGCGAACGCTTCCTGCAATCAGCCCGGTTCGACGTTTATGTCGGTGGGGCTGAGGCGAACGTAGGCGCGTCGCTCGCTCAGTTTGGTCACCAGGTGCGCATGGTATCGACTATTCCTAACAATCCGCTGGGCGAGGGCGCTGTCGCTGAAATGCGTCGTCATGGCTTGGATGTCAGTCATGTCAGCCGCGCTGAGGGCCGCATGGGCATGTATTATCTGTCTCAAGGCGCTGTGCGACGTCCTTCAGAAATCATTTATGACCGCAAGTTTTCAGCCTTTGACCAGGCGGATCCGGAAGCAACAGACTGGCGTGCAGCGCTTGATGGCATGGAGTGGTTGCACCTTTCAGGTGTCACGCCTGCAATTGGCGCGAGCTGTTCGCAGGCCGTGTTGAACATCGCAAAGACTGCGAGCGAGATGGGCGTTAAAGTCTCCTTTGACGGCAATTACCGTGGCCAGCTTTGGGCGGCGTGGGATGGAGACGGGCCGGGCGTGCTGCGTCAACTTCTGGAATGCGCAAGCATCGCTTTCATCAATGAACGCGACATTGGCTTGATCCTGCAACAATCCTTTGAAGGCGACACAGTTGCGGATCGTCGCAAAGAAGCGTTCAGACTGGCTTTCAAGACCTTTGAGAAACTGGAGCGGATTGCATGTACGACGCGCCGTCAAAACTCAGTTGAGCATCACATGCTGTCCGGAGAGATCGTAACTGCGTCTTCCCGCGTCACCGCGCAGGAGCAGGATCTCACGGGCGTTGTTGACCGCATTGGCGGGGGCGACGCATTCGCTGCTGGTGTGCTGCATGCAATCATGTCCGGTAAGGATGATCAGTATGCTGTTGATTTCGGCGTAGCGGCTTCAGCGATCAAACATTCCATTCCGGGTGACATCAATATCGCCTCTGTCTCAGATGTTGAGCAGGCGATGGAGAGCGACAGTCTCGACGTCAAACGCTGAGTTTCGACAGCAAAACGAATAACTATAATTGGAGGAAACACGATGACCGACGCGCACAAGGATCAGCGGACGGAGCCAACCCGTCGCGCCTTTGTTAAAGCAGGCGCTATTGCAGCTCCCGCGATCGTGGCGGCCGGATGTGTTTCCACTGCCTCTGCTGCCGGCCGCAGTGACGGCGTTGTCCAGACATCCAACGGACCTGTTAAGGGTATTCGCGATGGCGGGTTACATGTGTTTAAAGGCGTCCGTTACGGTGCCGATACGGCCATAACCCGCTTTGATAAACCGCGTGCGCCAGAACCATGGTCAGACGTAATTCAGTGTACAGATTACGGGAAAGCTTCACCTCAAAGAGGTGATCGTTCGCAGGCGGAGGATTGCCTTTTCCTCAATGTTTGGACGCCCGGTTTAGAACGTGACGCTAAACGTCCAATCATGTTTTACATTCACGGCGGCGCGTATAATTCGGGTTCAGGTTCTGACGAACTTTATGACGGTAGGCGGCTCGCTGAAGCAGGGGATGTCGTCGTCATCACGGTCAATCATCGCCTCAATGCATTTGGGTATCTTTATCTGCCGCTGGTGATGAATGGCGCACTGCCGGATTCTGGAAACGCGGGCCAGTGGGACCTTATCCTTGCGCTCAAATGGGTGCAGGCCAACGCTGTGGCATTTGGCGGTGACCCTGATCGTGTGATGGTATTCGGCCAATCAGGCGGCGGCGCCAAGATCGCAACCATGATGGCCAGCCCGGCAGCAAAAGGGTTGTTCCATGCGGCCGCGACCATGAGCGGACAGCAAGTCACAGCATGTGGTCCGCTGAACGGAAAAGCGCGCGCAATGGCGTTTCTGGACAAAGTCGGTGTGAAGCCGGGGGATGTGGACGCACTAAAATCAATGCCGGTCGAAAAACTGATCGAGGGTCTTTCCGCGCGCGATCCAATCAATCCTGAACATGGATTGTATTTTGGACCAGTGCTGGATGACCGCATGTTGACGCGGCATCCGTTCTGGCCGGATGCGCCTGCGCAGTCCGCAAAAATTCCCATGATCCTTGGCAACACCCATGATGAAACACGCAATTTGATTGGTCGGCGCGAGCCGGATGCGTTTGACATGACATGGGACGAATTGCCGGCGCACATCGCGCACCATATGCGATGTGACATCCTGCCTGAAACTGTCGTGTCGACTTATCGAAAAGCTTACCCGAATTACTCAGCGGCCGACGTGTTCTTCGCCGCAACAACAGCGGGTCGGTCCTGGCGCGGACAGGTGGAAGAGGCAGATGTCCGCGCACGAGAGAATGGTCCAACCTGGGTTTATCAGTTCGACTGGCCATCTCCCGATGACGGCGGCAAATGGGGCGCGCCCCACACGATTGATATCGCTGCAGCATTTGGCAATCTCGACAAAGAGGGCGCCTTTATGGGCGCGGACGCAAATGCGCGCCGTGTCTCTGATCAACTTCAGCATGCTTTTATCAGTTTGGCGCGCCATGGCGACCCAAACCATCCAGGTCTGCCGACATGGAAAAAACACCGTCTGCCAGAACGTGCGACCATGGTGTTTGATGCTGAAACCCGGCTTGTGGATGACCCGCGCAAAGTCGAGCGCGAACTCTTCGCCAAAGTGCCATTCACACAGTGGGGCACCTGATGCGGATCAAGGCGGTCATTCTGCTCAGTCTTGTGCCTTTGTTGGCGCAGTGTGCGTCCAGCCACAGGGACAAGCCGCCTTTTGAGCTTGCTGAGGGTGTGTTCGATTATAATCAGCCCGTCACCTTAGGTCTTGAGCGTATTCCGCAAGCAGAGACGGTTACGATCTTTGCGCCTGAAGCTGAAACAGACCGTGCTTACAACCACGGCGTCGTCATGACCGCGTTTAAAGGTCGCCTTTATGCGCAATGGCAAAGTTCCATGCGGGATGAAGACGCGCCGGAAACCGTCATTTCCTATGCCGTGAGTGAAGACGGTAAAGAATGGTCTTCAGTTCAAACATTGGTGCCTGCGCGCGAAAATGCAGTTATCACCAATGGCGGATGGTGGGTGAGTGGCGACACGTTGACCGCCTACGTCAATGTCTGGCCAGACGCAAAAAAAGATCAACGCGAGGGCCATGTTGAATACATCACTGGCTCGGACGGATTAAACTGGAGCGATCCTCTGCCAGTTACGGACAAGGGCGGGATGCCGATCGAAGGTGTGATTGAGCAGGATCTGCGCGCTTTGCCAAGCGGACGTATTTTGACCAGTTTTCACGTTGCGCCCGGACTGGTCGCCAAACCACACTTCACTGACAATCCAGATGGTGTGTCTGGGTGGGTTGAGGGGCAATTGGAAAACCTGCCAAGCGAAGGCCCCGTGAGCCGAGAGCTGGAGCCAAGCTGGTATGTCCGCTCGGATGGCGCAATTGTTATGGTGTTCCGCGATCAGTCGTCCAGTTTCAAAACGCTCGCGTCTTTAAGCCTGGATGGCGGCGAAACCTGGTCGCCGCCAGAACTGATTGATTTTCCGGATTCACGTTCCAAACAAAGCGCAGGCAATTTGCCCGATGGCATCGTGTTTCGGGTCAACAACCCAACGCATGACAGGACGCGCTACCCGCTTGTAATCTCATTAAGTGAGGATGGTCAGTTGTTTGATCGCGCCTTCCTCATTCGGGGCGAAGAAGACTTGCCGGCGATGAGGTTTGACGGGCGATACAAGCGTATCGGGTATTCTTATCCCAAAAGTTTCGTCCATGCGGGCAGCATCTATGTGAGCTACGCCACCAACAAAGAGCGTGTTGAGTACACGCGTATTCCGATTTCAAGCATTCAATACTGAGGGGTCTCTAGAAAGGAGAATGGGTATGTCAAAAAGAGCTATTGTCGCTGTATCACTGACCAGTTGGGTGGGCGCGTGCGCTGTGCATCATGATGTGACGCCAAAACCGTCTGATGTTGAGATCACACACCTCGTTGCTGAAGACGTACCTGCTGATGTGCGCGCCACAGCGGAGGCGGCGCTTCCAGGATTTGTCCTGAGCGAGGCGCAGAAAAAAGTGCGCGAGGGCCGGGTCTATTTTGATGTTGAGGGTGAAACGCCAGACGGCGAAGAAATCGAGTTCGACATTCTGATGACAGACAAAGGGCCTGAGATTGTTGAGACACAACAGGACATTGACTGGGTTGATGCGCCATCCGTTGTTCAATCAGCTGCGCAAAAAGTCAAAGCGGATATCTCACCACAGCGGGTGATCGAAAGCCTGCAGTCTGATGGCGTTGTTATCTACGAACTATTCACCAAAGCAGATGACGCTGAGCCATCTATGGAAGTGCGTTTCGTAGAAGGTGTCGCAGACGTTCTTAAAGATCGCTGGCCGCATTAACGACTTCTGGCAATTCGCCTCTTAGTTCTTTTAGGCGGTGTCCGACATCGACAATCGCTTCCAGGGCGGGGATCAGTTCTGCGCCTAGTGGTGTGAGTTGATATTCCACCGATGGCGGCGATGTGGGTTTCACATGGCGTTCTAAAACGCCGCGCGCTTCCAGCTCGCTAAGTCGGCGTGACAGCACTTTGGCTGAGATCGGCGGAATATCCACGCGCAATTCGCTGAAGCGGCGCGGCCCGCTGCGCAAACTCCAGATCACATTTGGCGCCCAGGCGCCCGCGATAATCTCCATGCATTCTGTTAAAAGGCACGGCTCAGGCGGCTGAGGAGATCTGTTTTTTCGCATTTTGAGTGGCATGTCGGGAACCTGGTTTCTCTGCGGTAACGTCATTCTGTAAGTACCCAAAGGTAACCATCTAGCCAAGGGTAACAAGGCTTCTCATGTCTACTTCATCGCATGGAAGAGGAGAAGCGACATGAAGCTGTATTATAAATCCGGAGCCTGCTCGATGGCGGCGCATATTGTGCTCAATGAAGTTGGCGCAAACTACGTCGCCGAGAAAGTTGACACGAGTACAGGCGCCACAGAGACCGGCGCCAACTACAAATCCATCAATCCGCGTGGTTATGTGCCAGCAATCGTTCTTGAAGATGATACCGTCATCACAGAAAACGCCGCCATTCTGCAATACTTGGCTGATCAATGGCCGCAAAGCGCGCTGGCGCCGCCAACAACCCATCGCGACCGCTATCGCCTGCAGGAATTGTTGAGCTTTCTGTCGTCAGAACTACACAAGGCATTTAGCCCGTATTTTTCGGGCCGTGACCTGAGCGATGCGGAAAAGGATACGGCGTTCGCCAAACTCTCCCGTCAGCTTGATCACGTGGAGTCACTCTTGTCGGACGGGCGGCAATATCTGGTTGGAGACACTTTCACCGTTGCAGACGCTTATGCGTTCGTCATCCTCAACTGGACGAACTTCATCGGCGTATCACTGGCAAATTGGCCAAAATCAAAAGCGTTTCTTGAACGACACGCACAACGTCCAAGCGTGCAGACAACACTCGAACAAGAAGGACTCGTGGCGGCGTGAACAGTAAATTTCAGGACGTTGAAACACTGCTAAACGCTTACTTTGATGGGCTCTATCATTGCGATGTGGAGCTGCTGGAAGATGTGTTTCATCCGCGTGCGATCTATGCGACTGCGGATGAAACTCCAGCGCTCTTCCGGTCGATGGAAGAGTACATGCCTGTCATTGCTAGGCGAGAACCTCCAGCGTCACGCCAGGAAGCGCGCAGGGACATTATCGACAGTATCGAATTTGCTGGCGACAACACTGCGCTTGCACGCGTGCGATGCACTATCGGCGCGCGCGATTTCGTGGATTTTCTAACCCTTATCCGTGTGGACGGCCGCTGGCGTATAATCGCCAAGGTTTTCCAGATTTCAAACCAGACAGACTGAGGATTTCCGCATGCCATTTGTAAACATCAAGGTGACGCGCGAAGGCGTCACGCCGGAGCAAAAAGCAGAACTGATCAAGGGGGTGACGGATCTGCTTGTGAAAGTGCTCGACAAATCGCCAGCCACTACACATGTGGTGATTGACGAAGTTGACCTGGACAATTGGGGTGTTGGTGGCTTGCCGACCAAACAGTATCGGGAAAGTCTAAAAGACAAATCCGATTAAAAATAACAGGTTACGTGCTGCGCGCGCGGCGCGTAACCTTCCCCCATAGAAAATCTAGGATCAGAAAAGCTACCAAGCTTAACCCGGACAATGGCAGGAACACGCCCAGTATGATGACCAGTAAGACCACCCCGAACTTTACCCGTTTGTCCGCCGGTATTGGCGGCACACCCATTGCCCCGCTTGGTCGTCTTTTCCACCATAAGATTGCGCCAGACACTGACAGGAACACCACCCCGATCGCCGCCAGAACACCGACCCCTTGATTGACCGGACCAAAGAGGGCGCCTTCGTGAAAGGCGATGCCGTAGGACGCTGCTTTGACCATTGGATTATAGTCAGAAAACGTGATCCGCATGATCTCGTTACCGGACCATTTGTCGTAATGAACCGTTTCTCTTAAGGGGCGGTTTTGCACCATAGACCGGACGGTCCACACACCGTTATCCCCACGCGGCGGCTGAATTTCGATAGGCGGATGAAGCTTTTGCGGAACAACTTTATCGACCACATCTTGCAAGGTGATAGGCTGTAAACCGGTCGATGGTTTTTCAGATTCTAGGGTGACGACGCCTTCTGTCCCTTCACCTGTTGTCCATAAGTTGAGACCGTCTTCCTTGATGGTTTTTGGCTTCTCTGATTGCAGGGTCACAAACCATTCCTGGCCCGGAGATGTCAGTCCAAATAGCTTTTGTGCGCGGGAAAATCCATCTCCCCAAACCTGGGTCCAAGGCAGACCTGAAATCAGGAGGCAGAGCACAACAACACCAATCCAGGCGCCGGTCATGCCATGTAGATTACGCCACAATCCACGCTTGGGTCCTTTGTCTCCAAAGCTTGGAAGGAATACCCGCCACCATGCTTTATCTCGTGGCCACCATAAATATGTGCCGGTCACGATCAAAATAATCATCCAACAGGCCATCAGCTCAACTATGTATGACCCGATGTCACCATTTAAGAGCGTGCCGTGAATGCGTTGAACAAATCCCATCAGGCGATCGCTGGTCGCCACATCGTGCAGAATGTCTGCGCTATGGATATCAATCCACAATGTGCGAGGCGTATCATTTGCGACAAGTTCGACTTCGAGGGTCCTGTCGTTCGCCTGCATTGGCAGAGTGATCTTTTTAAACTGTGCGCCTTCGTGCGCCGACATGGCGGCATCGACCAATTCATCGGCTGGCAGCACAGGACCCGTGTCTGCAGTGGCGTTGGCGGCGACATGCTTGTCGACCGCCGCATGATACTGCGCCTTGAAGAGATAGATACTGCCTGTAAAGGCAAGAATGATGGCGAAAGGGATCACCATCAAACCTGCAAAAAAGTGCCAGCGCCAGACCCGGTGCTGAAGCACATTATATCTTGCGCTGGCCATTTGATTAGAACCTCGCGCGGACGCCGCCAAAGACGGCGCGACGTTCCAGCGGGTAATAGATGCGCGAATCATCAGCGGCCGTAATCACCGCGCTGACATCACCTGCGCCGGTTTCATCCGTCAGGTTCCGCGCATCCAGGAAGAGGTCGATGCTGTCCGTCACACTATAGGAGGCCGTCATGCCCAGAAGAACATAATCAGGTAATTCCCGCGTATTGTTGTAGTCAGCATAAGCGCCTGTCGGCACCCATTCCAGGTTTGGAGAGATATTGAATTTCTCGCCGCCAATACGCAGTTCAGCGCGGTAAACATGCTCAGGCACAACAGGCAGATCATTGTCGCCATATTGCGCGTCGCCATCAAAGCTGAAGTCTGAATATTGGTAGACTTGGCGCAGACGCAGATATTTGTGCAGATCAAGGCTCAGGCCTGCTTCTATACCCTGGTGTATCGTGTCATCTGCGTTGAATGTGGAGGCTGGAACATCATCGCCGACTGTGAACTGGAGAAGTTCGTCTTCCACTTCTGAACGGTAGATTGAGATATCCCATTCCGCAACGCCGAGTTGGCCACGTGTACCGATCTCAGCCGTCCAGGCTGTTTGTGGTTCCAGGTCGACAAATGTTGCAACCTGCGCCAGCTCGATAAAGCCAGGGAATTCAGCAGATCGTGAATAGTTGGCATAGAGTTGAATGGAATCGGATGGCTCATACAGCACGCCGAATTTTGGTGAGAATTCACTGAAGTCGACATCGCCGGTAAAGTTGGTCGGACCGCCTTGGAATAGGTTGAATGTCTGGTGTTGTTCACGTTCGCCATTGGCGTAAACACCACCTGCAATCAATGTCAGATTGTCAGCTGGCGAATAACGGAACTCACCATAAAGGCTGGATGTGCGCGCATCCTGATCCGCGTCAAACGCCAGCGCACCCGGGTCGCCATTTAAGTTGATAAAACGGCGTGACGCTGTTTCACCGATGCGGACTTCGCCACCGAGTGTGAAAGCAAAATCGCCTTTTTCCCATTCCTGACGGGCGAATACGCCATAGTCGGTGTTTTCTTGATCAATGACCTGGAAAATCGGGTGGTAGAGGGATTTTACATTCAGGAAGGCGCCAACATTGATTTCGCCATTTTCCGTCAGGAAAGTGGTGCGGTTCTGTAGACGAATGCTTTCAATGTCACGTGCCTGATCACCAGTAAAATTGCCGGTTTCCGGGGCGTTCTCCGCGTCATCCAGCGTGAGCGCGCCGGGCAGTTCCTGATTGATGTCGTTTACGCTGACATAAAAACGTGTCTTGGCGTTTTGTGAAAGATCAATGCCAAGGTTTCCGTGGAACCGCAGGGAGCCGCGCTCGGCGTGGTCGCGGTCGCCTTTGGAGGTGTCGGCGCTGACAGCCGCCCAATAGTCGATCCCATCGCGGGACGCACCGTAAGAAACAAGACCGCGCACAGTGTCAAAGCTGCCTGCGTCAGCACGCACATAAAGTCCCGGCGCAGTCTCACCTGTTGGCGTTACGCCATTAATAGCGCCGCCCAGCGTGCCTGATCCAAAACGCAGCGCATTGGAACCGCGATAAACTTCAAGGTGGTCAAAAAAGATCGGTTCTAATTCCTGAAAGTCGCCATTGTCGTCTGCCAGATTGATCGGAATACCGTCTTGCAACAGCGTCAGGCCGCGCATGTGGAAACCGCGGGAAAGGCCTGATCCGCGGATGGAGATGCGGATCTCCTGACCAAAGCGCGGCTGAACATAAACACCCGGTGAGTAGGCAAGTGTGTCGCGCAAGGAAACCAGTGAGCGATCCGCATAGTCCTCATGCGATACGACGTCGGCGCCGCCAGCTGTGCGGGCGACATATTCTTCGGCTTTGGCCAGTGCGGCGCTACTTGTGACGATAATTGTGTCTTCGACGCGCGGCGCGTCTTCGGCTTGTGCGGACGCATTAACGCCAAGCGCCAGGCTAAGGGCGAAAAGGCTCGTCATGGAGCCTGAAGTAACGATGTTCATTTGAAGTTTTTCTCTCGGGTGTGCCACTTAAAACGGGCGGCACGGTTTCTGACTGTTTGTTCGCGTGATGTTTGTCAGATAAAGAGAGGTGGCCCACGGGCCGGTAGTGCAGGAAGATTGGAAGCTTTGAGTGGCGGGCCGCGTGCAGAGATACCTGTCTGGCGCACCAAAACCAATGGTGTGTTAGTGACAAAAGTCCATTCAGCAGGCGCATCAATCTGTGCTGAGGCGGCAAAAGGACAGGGCTGTCCATCCATGTCATGGTCGGAATGCTGCGGTTCATCTTGCGCAGCATCGCCTGCAGCATAATCGCCAGAATTCAGGTCCCATTGAACCCAGTCGCCAGAACACAGCTGAATAGAAAGACTTTGACCGTCTTCAGCGCTCGCCACCATCCAGCCTGTTGGCACAAGCGCACGCATCATCATCGCTGTTAAAGCGATGAAGGCAAAAAGCCTGAATGATGATTTTGTGCGTAATGAACGAGTCATGGGGTGACTGCTTACTCATGCGGCTCAGCGTTGGCAATTAGGCAAAATGGTCACACAAGCGCTGGCAGCGGATACAGCAATTCTGACTCATTAAAAATGTTATCCGACCCCAGTTTGAATGGTGTTACATAATCTTCAAAGCGAGGCGGCGGGTGTCCGTGGGATTGATTGCCGCCTACCAATCCAATTCCGAATATACAGCTCAACAGGAAAATAGCAGATGTCAAAGCCAGTCGTGCGTCCATTGGAAAAAGATGATTATAAGCAGTGGCGTAAGCTTTGGACTGGATATCTTGAGTTTTACGAATCCAGCGTGCCTGAAGAAGTCTACGAGACCACATTTGCGCGGATGTTTCTGGATGATGTCTACGAACCGCGTTGTTTGCTATCCTGCGATGAAAATATTCCGGTCGGACTGGTTCACTTCTTTCAGCATCGTCATTGTTGGCGGGTGGAAAACGTCTTTTATCTTCAGGACCTGTTCGTGGACCCGACCGTAAGGGGCGGCGGGTATGGCCGCGCACTTATAGAAGCCGTTTATGCAGAAGCGGACCGGCTCGGATGTCCTACGGTTTACTGGACGACAGCCACAGACAACCCAGCCGCAAAACTATACGACCAGGTCGCCAAGCGGACCAAGTTTATCAAATACCAGCGCTAGAGTTTGTAGGCTTCCTTGGGCAGCCGGTAAGCAAGATCATAAGCTGTTTCGGCTGCCTCATCTTCATCCATGCGATGTTCTGCAACCAGTCGTGCGAGGAATGCGCAATCCACTCTGCGAGCAACATCATGGCGCGCTGGAATTGAAAGGAATGCGCGGGTGTCGTCGTTAAAACCAACTGTGTTGTAAAAGCCAGCGGTTTCCGTTGTCTGCTCACGGAAGCGACGCATGCCTTCCGGGCTGTCATGGAACCACCACGCCGGGCCAAGCTTGAGGGCAGGGTAGTGACCCGCCAGCGGCGCTAATTCGCGCGAATAACTGGTTTCATCCAGCGTGAAGACAATAATCGACAGGTCAGGATTGCTGCCGAATTTGTTGAGCAATGGCTTTAGCGCTTGGACATACTCGGTCTGGCTCGGGACATCCGCACCCTTGTCGCGTCCGTACGCATTGAACAGGTCGCGGTTGTGATTGCGGAAGGCGCCGGGGTGGATCTGTAGAACCAAACCATCATCAAGGCTCATCTTGGCCATTTCGGTCAGCATCTGACCGCGGAACAATTCAGCATCGCCGGGTTCCATTTTATGACCAGTAACACGGTAAAAAAGCGCTTCAGCGTCAGCATCGGACAAGTCTGCTGTGAAGGCCGTTGGATGGCCATGATCGGAAGAAGTCGTGCCAACCGCTTTAAAATGTTCGCGGCGAATACGATGCGCGTTCAGATAGCCTTTCCATGTTCGTGTGTCCTCATTGGTGATGTGTGCGAACTGGTCAAGCGCTTCTTGAAAGCTCTCATGATCGGCATCGATGACATTGTCTGGTCTGTAGGCGGAGACAACACGTCCGCTCCAGTCACTGTCGCGAATAATGCCATGATATTTCAGCGTATCCGTTGGCGCTTCAGTGGTCGCAAGCAGTTCGATATTGAACCGATCAAAGAGTGCGCGCGGACGAAACGCTTCAGTCTTTAGCGCCGCGTCAATGACGTCATAGATGTCATCAGCGGAGTCCTTATCCAACACATTGGGTATGTCGAATACAGTACTGAAACATGATCGAGCCACATGCGCGAAGGCGTGCCACGAAACAAGTGAAAGTTTGACGCAAACAGTCGCCAAGCTTCGCGCGGATCAGCTTTTGAAGGACCTTGTTTGCTGGCAACCCCCAACGCCTCAAGTGAGACACCCTGAGAAAAGAGCATGCGATAGATGTAATGATCAGGCGCAAGGAACAATTCGGTGGGATTGCCGAAACGCTCATTGCTGGAGAACCATTTCGGATCCGTATGGCCATGCGGGCTGATGATCGGCAGTTCTGCGATTTCCTGATATAATCTGCGTGCAATGTCCCGTTGAATTGGGTCAGACGAAAACAGGCGATCTTGGTGAAGTGATAGAGGTTTAGGCAAAGCTCTGCTCCCGTTTGTCGAAGGCCTGAAGACCACGAAGTTTAGTTAAGTCAAAAACAGCTATTGCACATTTTATGACACCGGTTACCATGAATGCAAGAACGGATGCGAAAAGCATCAAAGGGAGGAGTATCAAAGTTGGCGTCTGGCGACCTCAACATATTGGCTGAATCGACGAAAGCGCCTGATGCAATTTGTGTATCAGATATTGATCATGTGGCTGTTGCATTAAAAGACCTTGCCGCAGGTCAGCAGAGCAGTATTGCACCACAACTTGCGCTGCGCGCTGATATTCCCAAGGGTCATAAGTTTGCTTTACGCAACATAGCAGCCGGAAACGAAATCCTTAAATATGGTTGGCCGATTGGTGTCGCTACTGAAGACATTCAGGCGGGAGACTGGGTGCACGTCCATAATGTGAAAACAAGTTTGGGCGGAGAGCAGACTTATAGCTATCAGCCAAAGCATCCGCCTGTGCGGCGCTCAGGCGGATTGGATACTTTCCTGGGTTACAAACGTCCCGATGGCCGTGTTGGTGTCCGCAATGAAATCTGGATTATTGCGACAGTTGGATGTGTTGCTAACGTTTGCGACGCCGTCGCAATGCAAGCTCGATTAGAACTCAAGGGTCGGATAGATGGCGTGCTTTCCATTTCTCACCCTTTTGGGTGTTCTCAGTTGGGCGATGACCTTTCGAACACACGAACAATATTAGCGGCGCTGGCCCAACATCCTAATGCTGGCGGCGTTGTGGTTGTTGGCCTTGGGTGTGAAAATAACCAGATGAGCGAGCTGTTAAAAGCCGCGCCCAACCTTGATCCAAATCGCGTCCGCACTGTGAGAGCCCAAAGCGTTGATGACGAACGTTTAGCAACGCTAGAGGCAATTTATGAACTGGCCAACATCATTGAAAAAGATGAGCGCACGGAATGTGCGTCTTCTGAACTTGTCATTGGTGTGAAATGCGGAGGATCAGATGGTCTTAGCGGCCTGACAGCCAACCCGCTTGTCGGCGCAATGACCGACCGGGTCACCCAAGATGGCGGCGCAGCGATCTTAACCGAAATTCCCGAAATCTTCGGCGCTGAACATCTATTGATGCGGCATTGTGAAAATGAGGGAGTGTTTAACGATCTCGTTCAAGTGGTGAATGATTTTAAACGCTATTTCCTGGACCTTAATCAGCCTGTTTATGAGAACCCATCTCCTGGAAACAAAGAGGGGGGCGTCACCACGCTGGAAGAAAAGTCTTTAGGCGCTGTTCAAAAAGCGGGTCAGGCGCAAGTGACATCTGTCATTCGGTATGGAGGCAGAGTAAAAGCTAAAGGCCTGACTGTGCTTGAGGCGCCAGGAAATGATGCGGTGTCCTCAACGGCATTAGCAGCAGCGGGCGCAACCATCATTCTGTTTACGACGGGGCGCGGAACGCCTTTGGGTTTTCCGGCTCCGACCATCAAAATTTCATCCAACAGCGATCTCGCGCAGCGTAAAACCTCTTGGATAGACTTCAACGCAGGACGCATAGTTGAGGGCGAAGCGCGCGCGGATGTAGAAGATAGCCTATGGCGTCACATTCTGGATGTTGCGAATGGTAAGCTGACGCGCGCCGAAGAACGTCAGGAACGTTCCGTTGCGCTTTGGAAGCAAGGGGTGACCTTGTGACCCTCCTAAACAGACTCTCTAACAAGACATTAGCGCACATAGATAAGGAAGTCGTATCAACGCCTTCCTATGACAGGGCGGCGTTGCCCGTTCGCATCGTGCATATCGGTCCCGGCGCTTTTCATCGCGCACATCAGGCAGATGTTTTTGATCGCTTAAACGAGTTTGATCCTCACTGGGGGATTTGCGGCGTATCTCTGCGCAGCGCAGGTGTGCATGACGCTTTAGCTCCACAGGACGGACTTTATACGCTTGCGCTGTTGGACAAAAAGGTAAAATTCCGAGTCGTGGGGGCTCTTAAAGAAGTGCTCACAGGCGATGATCCGCTTGTTCTTGAAAGAATGAGCGCACCAGACACACGGATCATCACGATGACTGTGACGGAAAAGGGATATTGTCTCAACACTCACGGCGAACTGGACTTTTCTCACGCAGATATTGCTCATGACGTCGCGCGCCCAGAAACGCCAATATCCTTGATTGGCTGGCTGGTTCAGGCGTTAGCCGAGCGTATGAAGACTGGTGCGGGCGGCCTCAACATCATCAGCTGCGATAATCAGCCGAATAACGGTGAAAAACTCAAAACCGCCGTGCTGTTGCTTGCGGGTAAAAGAGACGGCGATCTGGCGAATTGGATCTCTAAGACCTGTCATTTCCCTACCACAATGGTGGATTCAATAACCCCTGCGACTGACGATGCTTTGCGCGAAGTCGTGTCTGATGCGCTGAGTTTAGAAGATGCTTGGCCCATCCAGCGAGAGGCATTCACGTTTTGGGCTATTTCAAATGATGTTTCAGATGACTTCCCCGATTTAGCGAAAGTTGGCGTGGTCATGACGGATGATGTGGCCGCATTCGAAACAATGAAGCTTCGATTGTTGAATGGCGCGCATTCCACACTTGCCTACCTTGGATTGGCTTATGGCCATGAAACCGTCGCGCGGGCTATGCAGGATCATGATTTGCGGCGTTTCATTCACGAGATGATGGATATGGAAATTGCGCCCAGTCTTCAGGCTCCGAAGGGGATGGAGCTGGACGAATACATTGAAGCGTTGATTGATCGGTTTTTAAATCCCGCATTGGCGCATCAGCTTTCGCAGATTGCTTGGGATGGCTCACAAAAACTTCCCATTCGCCTGCTTGCGACTATCCAAGATAACTTAGATGCTGGCCGCGGCATTCAGCGATTGGCCATTGGTATCGCCGCCTGGATGCGTTTTGTGCGCCGTACAGGACTGGCAGGCGAAAAGCTTATCGATCCGATTGCTGAGACCTTGCTCGCACTATCTGAAAAAATGACGGACAACGCCGTCCAAGATGTAGATTTGATGCTGCGTCAAACCGGCGTGTTTCCGCAATCACTTATCGAAAATCCAACTTTCCAGGATGCAGTTGGCGAGGGCTATCGCTTTGTTCTGCGTCGGGAAATAAGCATAGGGGCAGGAACACATGCGATTTAGCGCGAAACCAGAGTTTGCGCGCGCCAATCCGCTTTTTGCTCGTCGCGCAGTTTTAACAGGTATGGCCGGCGCTGCCGGTATCGCGCTGTCTGGCTGTGGGCGAAGTGACGAGCGCGTATTTTTGGCGTCAGACTATCATCCCGACGACTATCCAACGGTTGCTGCTGTGCGTGAAATGGGGCGCATACTGGCGCAACAAACGCAGGGGCGTCTTGGCGTTAAAGTTTATGCTGGCGGCCAGCTTGGTTCCGAACGCGATACGCTCGAAATCACCTCATTTGGCGGACTAGATCTAAACCGTGTCAACTTAGCGCCGCTGAATGCAATTGAGCCGCTGACTTTAGTGGGTTCGCTTCCATTTTTGTTCACGTCGACACAGCACATGCGTTCTGCGTTGGACGGTGAGATTGGCGAAGAAATATTGGCCTCACTCAAGCCACACGGGCTGATAGGGCTGTGTTTCTACGATTCTGGATCGCGCAGTTTTTACAACACGCGCAAACCCATCCGCACGCCAGCCGATATGGAAGGTATGAAAATCCGGGTGCAGAACTCGGATCTTTATGTGGCGATGATCAAGGCGTTGGGTGCTGACGCGACGCCCATGTCTCTGGGGGAAGTTTATCAGTCTCTCCTGCAGGGGGTAATTGATGGCGCTGAAAACAATTGGCCATCTTATTACACAGGGCGGCACTTTGAGGCTGCGCCTTATTACTCATTGTCGCGACATGTGATGACCCCGGAAGTGCTGGTCATGTCCTTAAGTCGCTGGGAACGTCTCAGTTCGGATGATCAGGTTCTGGTCAAAAACGCTGCAAAAGCTAGCGTGCCATATATGCGCAAACTCTGGGATGCGCGCGTCGCTGAAGCGCAGGCCGCTATCGCTAAAACAGACGTTGCGGTCAACGAAGTTGATGATCTCTCAGAGTTCTCAGACAAAATGAAACCCGTGTGGGATCGCTTCGTTCAAACGGATGACCAAAAACGCCTCGTGGCGCAAATCCAGGAATTGGGGAGGGCGCTATGATTGAGTTGCTCGCTCGTTTTACGCACAGAGCTGCTGACCTGCTTGTCAAAGCAGCTGCCGCCGGTCTGGTGTTAATGACGGTTATCGTCGGCTATCAGGTGTTTGGCCGATATGTCTTAAACGCCAGCCCGTCGTGGTCAGAACAAGCTGCTCTCACCTTGATGATCTGGTTTGTGTCGTTCGCTGCAGCAGCTGGCGTGCGGGAAGGTTTCCACATTCGCATCGTTGCGTTGGAAGAAGCCGTACCGCCGCGCATCCGCTTTTTCATGAAATTGTTCAATGAGTGCGTCGTCGCAGCGTGCGGCGTGGCTATGGCTTATTGGGGCGGAGAGCTTGTCGCCAAAACGTGGGGTCATGTGATCCCATCGCTGGGGCTTCCGCGCGGACTTGCCTATCTTGGGCTGCCAATCGCAGGCGTGCTGATTGTGCTCTTTTCGTTAGAGCGCATCATTGAAGAAATTCACGGTGATGATGTTGAGAATGAGGAGGACCCGAGATGGAGTTAGTCATTCTCGTCGCCACATTGGTCTTTTTATTGGCATGTGGCGTGCCGGTTGCGTTTTCCCTTTTGGGCGCAAGTATCGCTTGTTTTCTGGCGTTGGACATCCCTCTGGTTGTCGTATTCCAGCGGATGGCGGCAGGGGTAAGCGTGTTTACGCTAATGGCCATTCCGTTTTTCATTTTCGCGGGTGACTTGATGTATCGCTCGGGCATTGCTGAACGTCTGGTCAAAGTTGCGGAAGCCGCTCTTGGTCGGTCGCGTGGCGGACTCGGTCAGGTCACAGTCGGCGCATCAACAATGTTCGGCGCAGTTTCAGGCTCAGCAATCGCATCAGCCTCTGCAATGGGCTCAACCCTTATGCCTTTGATGAAGGAAAAAGGGTATGATGATGATTATGCGGTCAATGTGACCGTAACATCGGCCATTGTGGGATTGCTCATCCCACCATCCCACAACATGATTATCTACTCGGCTGCTTCAGGGATTGGCGTTTCAATCGGCGATCTTTTCCTGGCGGGAATTGTGCCAGGGGTCTTAACGGCGATGTTCCTCATGTTCGTCGCTTGGCGTGTTGCTGTTAAGCGCGGTTATGACGGCGGTATTTTCCCCGGATGGAAGCCCTTCCTTATTGCTGCGGCTGCGGCCGTTCCGGGCCTTATGGCTGCGATCATCATTATGGGCGGAATTCTGTCGGGCATCTTCACCGCAACGGAAAGCTCGGCGATTGCTGTGATTTACACCATTGCGGTAGGTGCGTTTGTGTACCGTACGCTTGGGTGGGAGCGTTTCATGAAGGCGGCCATGCAGTCGGTGAAAATCACCGCCATGGTGCTTTTGATCATCGGTGCGGCGACCGCGTTTTCCTTCGCGCTTGCGATACTGGAAACACCGTCCCAACTGGCAAACCTCATCACGACGCTGACTGACAATCCAATCTTGGTTCTGTTGATCGTCAATGTCATTTTGTTGCTGTTGGGCACGTTTATGGACATGTCGCCGCTGATTGTGATCACAACCCCGATCCTGTTGCCGGTCGTTCAGCAGATTGGTGTCGATCCGGTTCATTTCGGTATTATCATGATGTTGAACCTTGGGATTGGGCTTGTGACACCGCCTGTTGGATCGGTCCTGTTTGTAGGCGCTGCAGTTGGCAAAGTTCCGGTTGAAAAAGCGGTGAAGTCAATCTGGCCCTTCTATGGCGCATTGGTGTTGTCTTTATTGGTTATCACTTTTGTTCCGCAGCTGTCGCTGACTTTGCCAGGGTTATTCAAATAGGGGAGAGATATGCGACACCTGATATCATGTGTGGTTGGCATGTTTGTGATGTCTGCCTGCGCTGCTCAGCCGACAAGTGAGACATTACTGTCGACAAATATGGTTGTGGTGGACGAAGCGGATGTCACCGTTGAACAACCTCCGCCACACGGTGAAATCGGTATGAGCACGGCCTACCGGATTTCCGATGTCGCGCCTCAGCGGAACATGGAGTTTCGCAAGCGGTCTTTGCATCTGGGCGCAGCCATCGGCGAACACGTGATTTCACATGATGAAGTCTATTACGTCGTATCTGGTAAAGGTGTTGTCATATCTGACGGCGAGGAAGCTGAACTGACATCTGGCATGGCGGCGTATCTCTATGAAGGCGCTAATGTCGGCATCAAACAGGTCGGTGACGAGCCGTTGGTGCTGATCATTTCCTACCCGCTTAAAAGTCGGAAACCGCTATGACTGCGATACGTTCTGGGCTGGGGGCGATGTTGATCCTGTTGATCAACGCCTGTTCGCACTTGGTCACCCCTAAAGAAGAAACGCCAAACCTTCTTGTTGATATTGAACGCGCGCCTGATGAAGTCTTCAGCATTTGGCCTGGCGATCCGCCGGGTGGCGTCCCTGAAGGACTGGAAGAGGAATGGATTGAACGCGATAATCCGTTCAATCTGCCTGATACGGCGGCGACAAAGATCACTAACCCCACACTTTCAGTATTTTATCCTGAAAACCCGGACGGTTCGGCAATTCTGATTATCCCGGGCGGAGGTTACGCTCGCGTTGTTATGCAAAAGGAAGGGCATGAAGGCGCGCGCTGGTTCAATAAGAAGGGCGTCACCGCTTATGTGTTGAAATACCGCCTTCCGCAACATGGTTGGAAAGCAGGGGCTGACACCCCATTGCAGGACGCTCAGCGGGCCATTCGTCTCATCCGCAAACGTGCGCCATCTGAAGGTATAGATCCAGATCGTATTGCTGTTATGGGGTTTTCTGCTGGTGGGCATTTAGCAGGAAGTCTTCTAACGCGTTTTGATACAGGCGTTTACGATCCAATGGATGAAGCCGACGACGTGTCAGCCAGGCCTGATGTTGGCGCTTTGATTTATCCGGTCATCTCGCTTGATGCGCACATTGCTCACATGGGGTCTCGGACCAACATTGTTGGCGACAAGCCTAGTTTAGATCAGGTGCGCAAATATTCGGTCGACCATGAACCGCCGGCCGCAACACCGCCGACATTCATTCTACACGCAAACGACGACAAGGCAGTGCCTGTTGAAAATGCGCTGCGCGCTTACGAAAGCTTTCGCAAACAGAACATACCGGTCGCACTCAACATATTCGAAACAGGCGGCCATGGTTTTGGCTTTCGCGGAATTGATGATGCGCCGCTCAGATTATGGCCGCAATTGTTCTACGACTTTGGACGCAGCTATGGCGTGTTTGGAGAGGGCGATTGTACCGCATGTGAGACGGGTAAGGTCGGTGAGAATGTGCAACGGACGCCGTTTTCTGGACGTATCTTAATCGCTGGAGATTCAACAGCAGCGGATTATCCTGCGCGTCGCGCGCCGCAAGTTGGATGGGGACAGGCGCTGCCATACTTTCTAAGTGATGATATTGAAATTCTGAACCGCGCAGTGAACGGACGCAGCACAAAGAGTTTCATAGATGAAGGCAAATGGGATGCTTTGATGAAAGAAGTGACGCCAGGGGATCTGGTGCTTATATCATTTGGCCACAATGACTCCCGCGATGACGCGCCTGAACGATTTGCGCCGCCATTTGGAAGCTATCGAGATAATCTTGTCAGGTTTGCCGATGATGTGCATCAAGCAGGAGCTAAGCCCATCATTTTGTCTTCAGCTGCGCGCCGGCTGTGGGAAGGGCCTGCAATGGTTGAAACACACGGACCTTATGCGGTCGCGGCTCAACAAGCCGCCCGTCAAGCTGCCGCAAGTTTTATTGATCTTGCCAATCTGACGCTCGCTTATTTTGAGCAGCAAGGTAACGCGGGGACCAAACAGGACTTCTTGTGGGGAGAGCGCTTGAATATTCGCACCAATCAAATGGAATATGTGGAGGACAACACGCACTTCACTTTCCTTGGCGCTTGCGGCGTCGCGCGCATTATCGCTCTGGAACTAAGCAATGGCGTGCTGGAAACCGATGTGTTCCAAGATATAAGCAATGGCGCTGAAGAAACAGTTGGACGTCCTCCGGGCGTACGCGATTGCGCGGAAAAAATGGCTGCGATTGCAGCGTCTGGCGAATAAGCGCGATCCGTTCACAGAATATCTGTCGGCATAGTCTGGTTTCAAATAGATTCCACGTTAAAGAAGGATGTCTTTCTTTAACGGAGCACAGCACATGACACATTGGGGCGATCTGGTTGCGCGCAAAAGCGATGAACTCGGGCCGGTCGTTATTGGAGTAGATCCGGTTTGGTCAGACATTCCCAATGTGTTTAGAGGAGCGCAACGGCCTGTCGGCGAGGTGTTGTGGTCATACACCGAGTGCTTGTTGGATGCCGCAAAAGGCGAAACCGGGTTTGTAAAATTCCAGTCTGCTTTTTTTGAAGCTTTCGGATTGATCGGACATGAAGTCCTCGCGCGGGGTGTGGCGCTGGCGAAATCTCATGATATCGCCATCATAATGGACGCTAAACGTGGCGATATTGGCTCAACAGCAGCAGCTTACGCAAAGGCGTTTATCACGCCAGAAAGCACTGGCGGCGCTGCTGAGTTTGAATCAGATTGTCTGACCGTCAATCCGTTCTTAGGGCCAGACAGCCTTGAGCCCTTTTTGGATACAGCGAAACAGCACGACAAAGGTTTGTTCGTTTTGGTGCAAACTTCCAACCCCGGCAGCGCATGGTTGCAGGAACAACGTCTGGAAAACGGTCGCACCGTCTCTGAAACAGCTGCGTTATTGGTTGGCGAGATGGGCGCGCAAAGCGTGGGCGTCAGCGGACTGTCCGCTGTGGGGGCGGTCATCGGCGCTACCAACTCACCAAGCGCAAAGTCACTGAGAGACTTGATGCCAAATGCGGTAATCTTGTGCCCTGGTTTGGGACCGCAAGGGGGGAGCGCGGACAACGTAAGAGCATTGGCGCGCAAAGATGGAAGTGGTGTGCTCGCGCCTGTGTCCCGTGGTGTGACGAAAGTGTCAGACCTCAACATCTCGCTTGCGGATTATCGCGCGCACATCAAGGAACGCTTGCAGTTTTATCGTCGTGAGATGGCGGATTAAGCGTTAGCTAAAGCCGCATTAGCGGTAGGCTGTGCTGATTTTGGAGATGGGGCTGCTTTTCCGCGAGACGCATAAATTGCGACGAGATAATGGATGTAAATCCCGGCCGCAAAGAGTGGCGCGTCAACGACAAAGGGCACGTTCCCCCAGCCAAAATTGTTTTTCATCACTTCGCGAATGCACTGAAGAAAAATAGATAAAACTGTTCCGACTGCGAAAACTGGCAGGCCGTTCTGACCCATTTTTTCAATAGGGTTCCACAACTTGGTCGTTGCAAACCATTTAGGCCAGCGTGTGTTTATAACGAGATAAGTTAGCGACAACGTATGTAGTAATCGCGGCAACGCTAAATAGCTTTTGTTGAAGTCAGTGGCTATGCGAGGCAAATACTCATTGAACGGTAGCGCCCCTAGTCGGTTCTGGATCCAGTAAAATGAGAAGAGCGCATATGCTAAGGCCAGCATGTAGAGAATCGGGTTGTAAGGCGCAAATTTTCGCCCTTGTTTGACACTCACGCCGCCAAGCAGACCGATGACAAATAAGAGTTGCCAGCCAAATGGATTTAGAAACCAGCGCCCTGAATGCGGCCAGTTGGGTAAGTTGAGCCAATGGCCAGCATACATGCACATATGAATTGTAAACCAGACGCCAATTGACAGCCACAGCAACATCCAACGTCCGCCCATAGCCAGCCACATCAGGCCTGGTGACATCAGTAACAGCACCATGTAGAGGGGCAGGATATTCACATATCCGATCTGATAGGTCAGTAACGGAACAGCAAAGGGAGAGGTGTCTGGGTGATCGATCAATGGCCGCAGACCGACTTTGTTTATCATCTGGTCGGCGCCAAAGAAGCGGACAGTAACAGCGAGAATGATAAAGCAGGCGCTGATCACAACAAGGTGCACCCAATATAGCTTGAATGCGCGTAGCCACATTTTTTTGAACGCGCCGGAAAAGTCTCCTTTTTCCAGCGTACGGGTGTAGGCAAGGCCAACAGCGATCCCAGACATCAGCACAAAAGCTTCCGCTGCGTCGGAAAACCCCCAGTTCCTCGATGTGAAATCTTCAAACACATTCCCGGGCACGTGGTTGATGAAAATCGTCAACACAGCAAGGCCGCGAAATACATCAAGGCGCCTGTCGCGGCCGGTACTGCCTGGAATGAAAGGATGGTGGCTCATCTAGTTTTTGTTCTGGTGTGAGAGGCCGTTCAGAAGACTAATCAGTCCATTGACGGTGAAACAGTTAGATCAGGCGCTTGGGCCTTATCGGATGACTTGGGAAAAAGCGTTGTCTTGGAAACATGCGCGCCGCGACGCCAGTGATCCAGGATTGTCTCTTGCGCGCGTATGACATGCATTGGCTCATTTTCATTTGGCGTACGGAAAAGCCCAAATCTGTAGGCAAGTCGGCCACTGAACCGTGTCGAGGTTAAGCATATCAAAAACGGTGCTAGCAATTGCGGTAATCCAATCGGCATAAACCACCAGATTAGTTCTGGTGCGAGACTATAACTTGCAATCAGCAAAACAGCGCCAAAGATTGAAATCCACCATGACGCTGCAAACGCTTCGCCCACACTTACAGCGTTAGCCTCACGATTAGTCGCCGGCCAGCCGCCGTCAGACCCTGTCACAATCTGCAGGAAGGCGCGTGTTTGAAACATCAACATGATGGGAGCAAAAACGGAGGTCCAAAGGATTTCGATGAATGTCGCCAGAAAGGACACAAGCGTTCCACCGAATGGGCGGTTTTCACCAGTAAACAATCCGCGCATGACGATTAGAAACTTGGGACCAATTAGCAGCACCAGCACGCCAACAATCAATGTGAGCGCCTGTGTTTCTGCTGATACCGGAAAGACCGGACGCTGACCCGGGATTGGGAAATAGTTGGTCGTTTTTTCAAGAAAAGCAGGGGCGATCACTGATGCGATAATAAACAACGCCCACAGCGGAGATGCTAAATAAGCCATAATACCCTGCATGAAGGTAAATCGGCTCCAGCCTTTCAGGCCCGGTCCGCCGACAAGGCGGGTGTGCTGCAAATTACCTTGGCACCAACGGCGATCTCGTTTTGCAAAATCAATGATGTTTTCAGGACCTTCTTCGAAAGATCCGCCCAATTCGGGGTCTAAAATGACCCGCCAGCCAGCGCGCGCCAACAAGGCCGCTTCAACATAGTCGTGTGAAAGAATATGACCGCCAAAAGGAGGATTTCCTTTCAATGCGGGAAGACCGCAACTCTCTGCAAAAGCGCGCGTGCGGACAATTGCGTTATGACCCCAGAAGGGGCCTTCATATCCTTGTGTTGCAGCCAGCCCTCGCGCAAACGATGGCGAAAAATAATTTGCTGCAAACTGTATGGCGCGCCCAAACCAAGTGCGCGCGTGAATGATTTTAGGAAGCGTTTGAAACAGGCCGAGCTTGGGGTCAGCATCCATGCGCCGAACCATTTCAACAAGGGTGTTTCCTTCCATCAGGCTATCGGCGTCGAGAATAACCAGATAATCATATCCGCCGCCAGAAGTGCGGATAAAGTCTTCGATATTGCCTGCTTTCTTGCCGATATTGTCTTCGCGGCGCCTGTAGTAGATAGGGGAGTGTTCCCCCCATTCTTCGACCAGGCGGTCAAGCCATTCTTCTTCCAATGCAGCCACATCGTCACGATTAGTGTCTGACAAAATTGCAAAGTCGAATTTGTCACTCGCGCCAATTAAGCGCAGCGAATGAGTCATGGCGGCGACATGTGAGAATGTCTTGGACGGCTCTTCATTATAGATGGGAACCAGAATTGCCGTCTTAGAGTGCGTAAATTCACCAACAGGCTCATCTGGCGATTGATTGTGACCCGCATCGTCGGGGTTTGCTGATGCAAACAAACCGCCAATAGCAAGAGCGCCGCCCCATGCAATCCATGCGGCTGAAATACCTAGTAATACAATGCGGACATAGTCGAGAAAGTCCTGTCCATCAGCGAAAAAAACTTGAGCTGACAAACGCGTAGCAGCGAATGCAATGAGCGCCGCGTAGGCGATGGAAAGGACACGACTAATAAATAGCATATGTAATTGTCCGTCCCGGCGTTCAACAGAAAAATCGTGTTATTACCGGGACGTTTTGACGTTCGTCGCTAGAATTACTTCGCGGTTGCGCGCGAAGCAAGGCGTAAAGACAAACTCAATCCTTTCTGTGCGCGACGCTCAAGCGTTTGCACAGGCATTGCAAGCGGCGCACGCGGCAGACCCATCGCGGCGACCTTGCGGCCTTGGTTAGAATTGACGTTTTTCATCACCTGATCTCCATTGATAGAGCCATATTTCCGACAAGCGGGAGCCGTCGCCATTTTTGAGGTAGGCGTTCAACTCCATGGGGAGGTTGCTAGTCGGACGTGTGTCGAGCACCAGTCGCCACCGGTTGGTGTTTCCAATTTTATGCAAAGCGGAATTCACCAGTTCGCCGCGGCTGATGTTTACGACGGATTCAACGGTTTGCTCTGGGGAAAGTTCCGCCAGAGGGCCACCTTCGAAATCTAATACAAACTTGCGTACGTCGGTGACCCCGACCGTACCTGAGACACCTCCCATGCCGCCGCGTAGGCCGATAACGCGCGCAACAGGAGTTTCTTCTTCATCTGGGCGTTCAACATCACCCCAATGTAACCTGTATTCAAACTCGAGATGATCACCGGCCTTGACGGGTTCTTCCGGGGTCCAGAACGCAACGATATTGTCGTTGATCTCAAGTTCTGTAGGGATTTCAACGAGCGTCACATGGCCTTTGCCCCATTCGCCTTTCGGCTCGACCAAAAGGGATGGACGATGCTCGTAATAAGCTTCGGCATCTTGATACATGTCGAAATCACGGTTGCGCTGATAAAGTCCGAATGCCTGTGGGTTCGTCTCGGCGAAAAAGGAATTCGCGAGTTTCTTCGGGTTGTTTAAACTGCGCCAAAGTTCATCACCATTTTCACGGATGATTTTCAGTCCGTCGCTGTCGTGTACGCGCCCGCGATAGTCGTCAAAACGGTGGTTTGAGTCTGAATAAAGGTACATAGACGTAAGCGGCGCCACGCCTAAACGCTGTACGTCCTTGCGGAAATAAAGACGTGCTGTGACATCCATAACGGTGTCTTTGCCAGGTTGAATGACAAATTTGTATGCGCCCGTCACGGACAGGCTGTCTAAGACAGCGTAGACGGTGATGGATGTGTCTTCCGGGTTCGGCTTTTCAATATAGAAATCGGAAAAGCGTGGAAACTCTTCACCAGTCTTTGTGGCGGTGTTGAGGGCCAGTCCTCGAGCAGACAGGCCATAAAGACTGCCTTCGCCAAGAGCGCGGAAGTAGGATGCGCCAAGGAAGGATACCAACTCGTCTTTGTATTCTGTCGTGTTCAATGGATAGGCTAGGCGGAAACCTGCAACGCCAGGCATGTCCAGATCTTCAAAATCTTCGGCGTTTAGAGGCTCGCGATAGATGAAATCGTCAGAAACAAAGCCCATGCGGCGAGCTTTTCCATTCTCGACTTCGTAAAGACGCACGATTTCCCAGTAGATCCCGCCAAGGTGAAAAGCTTGAAGCTCAAACTCGGCGTTGTCTTTCCAGATAGCACGATCAGGGTTGTAACGAATGGCCCGGTGCTCATCATATGTCATTTTCGACAGTTTGCCGGGTAATTCAGAACGAGACGGTTCGTATGGTTGCTGCGCGCGCGCTTCCATGACTTCAGATAAAAGATCAAAAGAAAAGTTGGCGTTCGCATTGGAAGCGCCAGCTGCATATTGAGCAGAGAACAGCGGCACTGAGCTTGCTGGCAGGCAAGCGAACACGGATGCAATCGTCCATGAAACCGCTAATGTGATGGCGCGCCTGTTTTTCACCTTATTTGTTAACCCCAAATTAACCTTTGACCTATTGTCTAGCTTCAAAGGCTTCCTGACATGCAGGTGGGCCTCTGGAGCAAAAGAGCGTCGAAGCAATCTTTTGTTTCGACCGAAACCATCCTGCGCCTTGTCTGAAAAGGCGTGAAAACGGGTTCGGATATACGAAAATCAAAGGCGCTGCGCCGCTAAAAAACTGATCGCTCTTATGAACCGCATCCAAACGTTCACGTAAACGTTCGGTTCGTTCAACTTCTCCTCTTATGCCAAGCTAACCATATTTCACATTCCGTTGTTCTTTCATGTGAAAAATCAGTAAGATGGCTTCACGAATGGGTGCGAAATGGCGATTTTTCGCGCAGAATCAGACGAATCTCATACTTGTGAAACTTTGGTAATTTTTGCGTTTTGAGGCTATTGGGTCGTTCAAGCGGTCAATTTTTCCCCATTTCTCATAAATTCAATGCGTTGTCATTATGCCATTTTGGCGATTTCAAAATGTGAAAGCGCCACGAATTGGGAGATGAAAAACCAGCCTTACCTTGCGCTGCGTCATTGACTTGTGAAATATGGCGTATCCAGACATTTCGGATCGTAAGTCCGCAGGGCGAAAGCCCTCTTATAAATTAGGGAATTATCGCGTTGGCGTCTGATCGTTCACGCTGCAGAATCGTCACGCTTGCGGATGTCGCACGAGATGCGGGCGTGTCGCCTATGACTGTGTCGCGCGTGATCAATGGCGAAACCAGCGTCAAAAGCGATACGCGCAAAAATGTCGAGTTATCTATTAAGAAACTAAAATACCGCCCTAACATCGGGGCGCGTCGACTGGCTGGCGCGAAAGTGGCCAGGATAGGTTTGCTTTATGACAACCCGTCTTCATCTTATCTGGGCGAACTACTGATTGGCGCTGTTGATGCGGCGAGTAAGATGGGACATCAGCTGATTGTTTCCCGCGCAGAAAAATCTCGCGTAGCTGATATGATCGCTGACAATATGGATCAGAATTGGGATGGCGTTATCCTCCCATCTCCGATTGGCGAAGCGCCGGGCGTGCGTAAACTCATCGCCCGTGAAAACTTTCCCACAGTCTTTCTTTCGGGAGGGGCCAAGCCCGGGCGGGTGAAAATGTCATCAGCCAGTGAAGTCATGATCGATAATCGACGCGCAGCGTATGAAATGACCTGGATGCTGATTGAGCAGGGTCATCGTCGAATTGGCTTCATTAAAGGAAATCAAAAGCACTCAGGAAGCGCCTTGCGCTACCAGGGTTTTTGCGACGCAATGGAAGAAGCTGAACTGGAAGTGAACCCCATCTATGTGGAAGAGGGGGACTTCACCTATCGTTCAGGCATGGAAGCAGCGGAGAGAATGTTATCATTTGACCCAGCGCCGAGCGCAATTTTTGCGGGCAATGATGACATGGCGGCCGGTGTGTTGGCAGCGGGCGCGCGCGCAGGAATGATAACGCCTGGTGACCTGTCGGTTGTCGGGTTTGATGATTCGCCAATTGCGACCACTGTATGGCCCAATCTTACGACGATCCGCCAACCAGTGGCGGACATGGCGGCGGCGGCGCTGGAAATCTTGGAAAGCCGAATTTGGCCTAAGACTGACTCAGAAAACACGACGCCTGCTCAGAAAATCATGGACTTCAGCTTGGTCAAACGACAGTCTGCTGCGCCACCGACGCGGCGTTAAGATATTACTCTGCTGAATAAATGTTGGATTTCGTATTCCCCATCGTGTAGCACACCTCTACTTGATTCACCTGAGGCTGCGTAAGCGGCGGGATTTCTGACGGCGACGAGGTATCGCGCATGAAAGTGCTGATCACTGGATCGGCAGGTTTTATTGGCTATCACCTGGCCCAAAATCTCCTCCGCCAGTCCATTGATGTCATTGGGCTGGATAATGTTTCTGACTATTATAATCCGTCTTTGAAGGAAGCGCGGCTGACCAAGCTGGGCGGATATCCTGGGTTCACTTTCCACCGGTTTGACATGGCTGACAAAGACCGCGTGGCGGCTTTGTTTAAAAAAGAGCGTCCGACACATGTCGTTAATCTCGCGGCGCAAGCGGGCGTAAGATACAGTCTCGAGCAGCCATTCACTTACACGCATTCAAACATTGAAGGCTTTTTGTCGATCTTGGAGGCATGTCGTGCGTTTCCAGTCGAACATCTGGTGTTTGCGTCAACCTCATCTATATACGGCGCGACCAAAGACATGCCATATCGTGAGGAAAAGGGAGCTGAGCACCCGCTGACACTTTATGCGGCGACAAAAAAAGCCGATGAAATGATGGCGCACAACTATGCCCATCTGTTCAATATTCCATGTACCGCTGTTCGGTTTTTCACCGTATACGGTCCGTGGGGACGGCCGGATATGGCGCTGTTCATTTTTACCCGGGCGATCATGGAAAACAGACCGTTGCCACTATTTAACGGCGGCAATCTGAAACGGGATTTCACCTTCGTTGGTGATGTTGCGGAAGGGTTAACCAGGTTACTGCCTTTGCCGCCGAGCATTGATTCCTCTTGGGATCCCAAGATAGCAAATCCGTCCTCAAGTGGTGTTGCGCCTTATCGTGTGCTGAACCTTGGTCGAGGAAAAAGCGAGCCGTTGATGCGGTTTGTTGAGGTCCTAGAAGACAAGCTCGGGAAGAAAGCTGAAATTGACGCGCTTCCGATGCAAAGCGGAGATGTGGAGGAAACCTGGGCTGATACGACACGCATGCGCGAATTGACCGGGTTTGAGCCAAAAACCGATATTGACGAAGGCGTAGGACGTTTTGTCGATTGGTATCTGGATTATTACAATATCAACCGGTGATGAACCAACAGCTGATTTCCAAGCGCAAAGAAGATAAGCACATGACAATTAAGTTCCACGATGGCGACTTGCCGAAGGGGTTGAAACTAGGCGATGTAATCGCTGTGGATACCGAAGCTATGGGCCTGGAATTACATCGTGATCAATTGTGCGTCGTTCAATTGTCCGACGGGTCAGGCGTGGAACATGTTGTTCGTTTAAAGCGCCCAGAGTTTGATTGTCCAAACCTCAAAGCACTGCTTGCAGACCCTGCGGTACTCAAAATTTTCCATTTTGCGCGTTTTGATGTGGCGATGATGAAAAAATGGCTGGGAATTGAATGCGCTCCCATTTTCTGCACGAAGATCGCTTCGAAACTGGCGCGGACATATACAGATCGCCACGGGTTGAAAGACGTAAGCCGCGAGCTTTGCGGAGCGGACATGTCGAAAGCTCAGCAATCTTCTGATTGGGGAGCGGATAAACTAACAGACGCACAACTTGAATATGCCGCTTCAGATGTCCTTTATTTGCATGAAATTCGCGAGAAGCTGATCGTCATGCTGGAGCGTGAAGGGCGTCTGGAATTGGCGCAAGCATGTTTTGATTTCTTGCCGAAGCGCGCAGACTTGGACCTAGCTGGCTGGCCAGAGACGGACATTTTTGCACACAGCTGATGTAATTCGTCGGTTTTGCCACGACCTTGTCATGGATAAACCCCAAAGACACAGTTAAGCTGGTGGCAACCATCAGTTCGGAGTTTATTTTGATCGCAATCGACGACAGACGCATGGATTTGTGGGAGCCGCGCCGCGTTATGACGCTAGCGCAGGCGCGTCGTCGGTCATCGCTCGTGGGGCTCTTGCGGATGTTGTTCATGGCTGGCGCGGCGATTTCAGCTGGCGCGCTGGTCGGTCCCGTTGTCATGCACGCCTTCGTCAACAATGTAGACGATCGCGCACCGCCAGCGGCTGGCGTAACAATGCTGAACCCGCGTTTTACGGGTTTTGATTCAGAAGACCGTCCATTCAACCTGACAGCAGACACCGCGCGTCGCAGTCAGGAAGACGTCAATATCATTTTTCTGGAAAACCCTGTGCTTGAAGATGGCGTGGGCGCGCATGTGGATGCAAAATCAGGTGTCTTCAATCGAACTGAATCGACACTCTCCCTTGATGGTGACGTCAACATCAATGATACGTCCGGCTATAAATTTAGAACACAGAATGCGTTGGTGTTTCTGAATGAAAACCGCGTAGAGGGCGTCACGCCGCTCGTTGGAGTAGGGCCATCTGGTCGATTGCGTGCTGATAGCTATAGCGTATTGGACAATGGTGAGAAAATAGTGTTGGTCGGTAATGTTTGGACCAGATTTGAAGCTGCGGACGAATAAATCGCGACTGCGCATGATGAGAACGAAAATGAAAACATACACTTTGGGATCTATTGTGGCGCTCGGCCTTGCGGCAAGTTTGATTGCTGCGCCAGTTGCATCTGCGCAGATCAGTAGTGATGGCGGCCCTGTCGAGATAACAGCTGATCGCGGTGAATTGGATGATTTGCGTCATCAGGCGACCTATCTTGGAAATGTCGACATCATTCAGGGCGATGCGCGCATTCGTGCAGAAAAAGTCGTAATCAATTATGCGCCACGGGACACTGACAATCAAAGTCCGGCTCCGACTCAGAGTGCGGCTCGCTCTGTTGGATCAATTCGGACAATCGAAGCGACTGGCGAAGTTTTTTACATTACGGCGACAGAGAAAGTTAAGGCTGATCGCGGCCGCTATGATGCCGATAAGGACACGATCACGCTGGCTGGCAATGTGCGCATCACAAATGCTGATGGCGTAATTGCTGGCGAAAACCTTGTGATTGACCTTACCCAGGGACGCTACATTATGGTTGGTGATGGTGCGGGCGGGCGTGTTCGCTCTGTATTTGAAGCAAGTGAAGATCAAACAATTCAATAGAAGCTGTTCATTCAGGTTTTCAGGTGTCTAAGGCGATACCGCTGGAATCAGATAAGCTTCTAACCGGATTTTAATTGTGTTGGTGTGTGATGTTCGAGCAGTCGACGAAACAGTCGGACGATGAGGGGGCCAAGCCCAAAACAGGGCTACGAGCGTTCAACATGGCGAAGGCTTTCAAAAGCCGGAGTGTGGTGAAAGACGTGAGCCTGTCCCTTAATCGCGGTGAGATCGTTGGTCTGCTTGGGCCGAACGGAGCGGGTAAAACCACCTGCTTCTACATGATTATGGGACTTATCGCTGTGGATGACGGGCGAGTGGAAATCGACGGAGAGGACGTGACGGCGCTGCCAATGTACCAGCGCGCGCGCCTTGGCGTGGGTTACCTGCCTCAGGAAAATTCGATTTTCCGTGGTATGACCGTTGAACAAAATGTGATGAGTGTGGCTGAGCTTACTGAAAAGAACAGAGACAAACGGCATGAACATGTTGAGTCTTTGTTAGACGAGCTTAACGTTTCCCATCTTCGCGATCAAAACGCCAACTCTCTTTCCGGCGGCGAACGTCGCCGGGTAGAAATTGCGCGCGCGCTTGCTTCCCGGCCCAGCTTCATATTGTTGGACGAACCCTTCGCCGGGATCGACCCGCTTGCGGTGTCTGACATTTCTGATCTGGTCCGGTATTTAAAAGAACGCGGAATTGGCGTTCTGATAACTGACCACCAGGTGCGAGAAATGCTGGATATCGTAGACCGCGCCTCCATCATTTATGATGGCGCTGTTCTCTTTGAAGGCCGTCCGGATGAGATCCTGGCCAACGAAGATGTGCGCAGGGTCTATCTCGGAGACCGGTTCGCGGCCTAGGAGGGTCGGGAATGGCGCTTTCACCACGTTTGCAAATGCGTCAGGGCCAGTCCCTGGTTATGACGCCGCAATTGCAGCAGGCTATTAAACTGCTGCAACTTTCAAACATCGAGCTGGCTGAATACGTCGAAGCTGAGATTGAAAAAAACCCTTTGCTCCAACGAGGTGATGGATCAGAGGATCACTCTCCCGCTGATGAAGCCGGGCAGGGCTCCAGTAGTGAAGCTTCCTTAGATTCTGACACAAGCATTGGCGATGCGCAGACCAACTTGGACGCGCCGCGCGAAGATGCTTACGAAGCTGACAGTCCTTCCGAACAATCGCATGGCGACCAGCCTGCCGGCGGTGCAATTGAAACAGGTCCTTCGTCGTCAGTTGACTGGTCTGGCACAGGTGACAAGCGCACGGGTGGGGAAGATTTTGACTTTGAGAGCATCACGGCGCCGACCGAAACGCTGCGCTCGCACCTTGAAAAGCAACTCTTGATGTCTGGACTGGTCGGTGTTGACCAGTTCATCGCGACGCGTTTGATCGATGAAACAGATGAAACAGGGTATATGCGCACAGACCTTTGCGAAATTGCTGATGCGTTGGGAGCGGATCTTTCACAAGTCGAGCGCATTCTAGGGGTTTGCCAGGGTTTTGAACCCACTGGAGTGATGGCGCGCGATCTGCAGGATTGCCTTGCGCTGCAATTGAAAGAGTTGAACCGATACGATCCGGCTATGCAGGCCATGATCGAAAACCTTGGGCTTGTTGCTAAAGGGGACCTAAAAGCGCTTGCCAATGTATGTGGTGTCGACAGGGAAGATCTTGCAGAGATGCTAGGCGAACTGCGCGCATTGTCACCACGTCCTGCCTCAGGTTTTGCAATAGATGAGTCACCTGCAATTGTGCCTGATATCTTCGTACGAGAGATGTCAAATGGCGCTTTCGCAGTTGAGTTAAATTCAGGCACACTCCCGAAAGTGCTTCTTGATCGCACGTACTACGCCGAAGTTTCGAGCATTTCCAAAACTGAAGAAGAAAAGACATTTGTCACTGAATGCGCAGCGAATGCGAACTGGCTGATAAAATCTTTAGACCAGCGCGCACGCACAATTTTGAAGGTGTCGCAGGAAATCGTTCGCCAGCAGGATGGTTTCTTTGCACGTGGCGTGCAGGCGCTGAGGCCGCTGAATTTGAAAACGGTAGCTGACGCGGTCGATATGCATGAATCAACGATTTCACGCGTTACATCCAATAAATATATGGCGACGCCGCGTGGCGTCTTTGAATTAAAATACTTTTTCTCGGCAGCTATCCCCGCGATCCGTGGCGGAGAGGCGCATTCTGCTGAAGCTGTGCGGCACAGAATTAAGACGCTTATTGAAGCAGAAGAACCAGGTGGCGTGCTCTCCGATGATCAGATTGTCGAGCGTTTGCGTGCCCATGGCGTAGACATCGCGCGCCGTACAGTGGCTAAATACCGGGAATCTCTGAAAATTCCTTCATCTGTTGAGCGACGTCGCCAGTTGGCCCGTATGGCCTAATGTGCTTGAATGGGTTTTTAAGACACAGGCAAGTTGTTTATGAAATAAATTGTCTGCGGGGCGGTTCCGTCAAATGGCGAGTAACCCGGTTTTTGGTTTTGGAGACCCCACAATGCAAGTACAGATCGCTGGAAAACAGATAGACGTTGGCGAAGCTCTTAGAGAGCGTATTGCTGCTGGCCTAGAGGCTGGCGTGAGCAAGTATTTTGACCGGACAGGTGAAGCGTCCGTCGTTGTTTCCAAGCCTGTACGTGATTTCGTTGTTGATTGTTCGGTCCATCTGCCGTCTGGCGTGACATTGCAAGCGCATGGTGAGGGATCAGATGCTTATGCAGCGTTTGAAGCGGCGTTGGAAAAGATCGAAAAACGAGTGCGCCGATATCACCGACGCCTAAAAGATCACCACAGAGAAAAAGAAGCTCTGCCCGCTGAAGCAATCTCAGAACGCGTCATTAAAGGTGGCGATGAGAGCGATATTGAAGCCGCAGAAGACTACGGTTCTGCCCCTGCAATTATTGCTGAAACTGACGCGAAGCTGAAAACTATGACTGTTTCGATGGCTGTTATGCAGCTTGAACTGATGGATTCTCCAGCAATTATGTTTAGAAACGCCTCACATGGCGGTCTGAATATGGTATTCCGCCGCCCAGACGGAAATGTTGGTTGGGTCGATCCTGGCGTTTCGTAAGCCACGCCAACCATTTATGTAACGACGAGTGTATCTTCACATGTCCCAAATTCAGGATTTGCTGAATCCGGAAACGATCGTGGCGCGCGCAAAATGGGCGAGCCGAAAACAGGTTATCTCTGAACTATCGGAGAAGCTTGCAAAGGCGCATGCGTTGAACCCGGCGATTGTTTATGAAGCCGTGATCGAGCGTGAAAAACTCGGCTCAACTGGCGTGGGCGAAGGTGTGGCAATTCCACATGCGCGTGTCGAAGGGGTTGATCATCCGATCGGCGCCTTCGCTCGGCTAGAAGAAGCTGTCGATTTTGACGCAATTGACGAACGTGACTGCGATCTCATTTTCCTGCTTTTATGCCCGGTCGACTCTGGAGCAGACCATTTGCGGGCGTTGGCGAAGGTCTCTCGCGTGATGCGCCAGTCGGATGTGCGGGACGCGTTACGTCACGCACAATCCGTAGACGCTGTGCTCGATGCGTTCACATTATCTAACAAGTCGCAAACGAGCGCGGCTTAAACTGTTCGCAGCGAACATAGGTCATGCGGGAAGAGGGGACTGGCATGAGCGAAGAATATATCCACGCTGAAATTGAATCTGCTGACAAGGCGATTTTCGAGGCGTTTGTTCGTCGCATGCGTGCGATTAGCGCGTTAAAAGAGGGCCGTGGTTCCAATCAGGATCTGCTTTCTGCGGACCTTGCGCAGGATGCGGCAACCATTCGTCGGATTGTCGAATCCGCGCCGGATGATGTGCCTGCAGAGGCGGTCGCACGCCTATTCCGCGTTGTAATTGGTGAATGTGTTGCTTTCCAGGGCGTGAAATCTGTCCGCATCGCGGGGGGTGATAATACCAGTCACGTCAACGCAGCGCGCGGATTGTTTGGATATGCCACACCGCTTGTGCAGGCAGCTGACCCGCGTGAGGCGTTAGAAGCCATCGCTGAAGAAGAAGGCGGGATTGCATGTCTTCCATGGCCAGAATTGCCAGGCGCAGGACAATGGTGGCCAATGCTCAATGAAAGCCGCTTTAAACACATGCGTATTCTGGCGGGTTGGCCAAACCTTCCAGGTCATGATGCGTCCAGTCTGGAGACGGCGATCATCGCGCCTAGGACGATGGCGCCATCTGGTAAGGACCATATGTTGGCGATCGCTCGCGATGATTTGCATCACGCCAACCGTGCGTTTCGTGATGCTGAAATTGAAGGTGAAGTGGTCGCCCGTGTGCGCTCTTTAGCGCTCATTAAAATATATAGCTTCATGCCCGAGAATGATTCACGACTTGATGTTTTGCGTGACAACGGGCTAGACGGTGTTCGAATTGTCGGCGTGCTGCCTCAAGCCTGATTTTATCGTTAGGTGGCGCAACGCTGCTTAACGAAGGATCAACCATGACAGAGTCCTTGCGCCCTGAGCCATTGCCACAGGTTAAGGAAATCAAGCCATATGTGCCCGGACACGCCCCGAAAAAAACAGGCGGTCGCACATTCAAACTTGCTTCAAACGAGAACCCGCTAGGGGCGTCTCCTTTGGCCAAGCAGGCGATTATTGATTCAACAGAACATCTGGAAGTTTACCCCGATGGTGGCTTCAGCGCATTGCGGGCAGCGATTGCGCAGCGCTACGGGTTGAACGCAGACCAGATTATGTGTGGTGCGGGCTCAGATGAAATATTCCAGCTGCTGGGGCGTGCGTTTCTCACCAAAGATGATGAGATCATTCAGACGACTTACGGTTTTCTCGTCTATCACTTGGTCGCACAGCAATCTGGCGCGAAAACAGTGATTGCAGACGAAGTTGATCTCACCGCAAGTGTAGACAACATTCTGGCGTGCGTTACGGAGCGCACAAAGATCGTATTCCTCGCCAATCCAAACAACCCGACAGGGACGTATATCCCTTTTGATGAGGTGCGCCGCCTACACGCGGGCTTGCCGCGCAACGTGCTATTGGTGTTGGACGGGGCATACGCCGAATACGTGCGGTTGAACGATTATTCGGCCGGTATCGAACTCGTATCTGAGTTTGAAAACGTTATCATGACGCGCACATTCTCCAAGATTCACGGTTTAGCGTCATTGCGTGTTGGTTGGGCATATGGTCCGGCGCACGTTATTGATGCGCTACACCGGGTACGTGGTCCGTTTAATGTCTCATCTCAAGCTCAACTGGCCGCGATTGCGGCTTTGGGAGATCAGGCATTTATGGAACGCTCTGTTTCACTAAACGATGCGCAGCGTTCGCGCCTAACCGATGGTGTTCGCGAACTCGGCCTTGAAGCAACTGACAGTGTCGCCAATTTTGTGCTTGTGCGTTTCCCAACTTTAGAAGGCAGAACGGCGTCGGATGCTGCTGCATTTCTCGAAACCCAGGGCGTGTCCGTGCGCAATATGGCCAGCTACAAATTACCGGAGTACTTGCGCATTTCAGTGGGTGACGAAGAGGGAACAAGCGCAGTGCTCGACGGTTTGCGCGCGTTCATGAGTCAGTCATGATCGAACGGCTGGACACACCGATCTTTGATACGGTCACGATCATTGGCGCAGGTTTGATAGGTTCCTCTATCGCGCGGGCCGCCCAGGCGAGCCATGCGGCAGAAACTGTACGCGTATTTGATGCAGATCCCGATGTGCGCCAACGTGCGGCTGACATCGGATTGGGAAATGTCTGTGACACGCTGGAAAGGGCGTGTGACGGATCAGACGTGGTTATCCTTTGCACGCCGGTCGGGGTGATCGGTGAAGTCTCTTCGGCTTGTGCGCCTTATTTGAAAAGCGGGGCGATTCTGACGGATGTCGGATCAGTGAAAGCTGAGGCTGCTAAAGCAATGCGCGCTGCCGCACCTGTTGGCGTACATGTTTTACCAGGGCACCCGATCGCAGGAACAGAACACTCAGGACCAGATGCCGGGTTTGCCAGCCTGTTCCAGGGACGCTGGTGTATTCTGACACCTCCCGACCAAATGACGGATGAGGAACAAGTCGCGCTAGAAAAACTGACGACATTCTGGGAAGCGTTTGGATCAGACGTGGAAATCATGTCGACTGAGCGTCATGATCTGGTGTTGGCGGTGACGAGTCATGTGCCACACCTCATCGCTTACAACATTGTCGCCACAGCGGATGATCTGGAACGTCACGTAACTGAAGGTGAAGTGGTGAAATTCTCCGCCGGCGGTTTCCGAGACTTCACCCGTATTGCTGCTTCAGACCCAACCATGTGGCGGGATGTCTTCCTCAACAACAAAGAAGCTGTGTTAGAGGTGCTGGCGCGGTTTACAGAAGATCTGGCTGCGCTCCAGCGTGCGATCCGATGGGATGATGGCGATAAACTGTTTGAATTGTTCACGCGTGCGCGCCGTATCCGCAAGTCAGTTATTGAAGCAGGTCAGGACACGGCTGCGCCAAACTTTGGACGCACCACACCAGATGGTGATGCGCCAGCAGAATAATGCCTAGAAAATCGGGCCGACTTCACCAAGATCCTGGAAAGCGAACTTGGCTTTGCCGTCCTTAAAGGTAATCGGCACAAAGGCCGTCTCGCTTTGCATCATGCCTTCGGCAAGCGCTAAAACAGCCTGACTTTCCTGATCGAGTTGGCCGGCGTCATTCAGTGCCCGTCTAAGAGCAGGAATGTTTTCCAGACGCAGTTGAAGCACACCTTCAGGACGGTTTTTAGAATCAATAGTAATGCCAGCAGTTTTGGCTTTCACCTTCAATGGCCCCCAGTTGATTTCGGTCAATGGTGTGATCACCGACGGATCTAACGCACTGATGATGTCTTTGGGTTTTCCTGAAACGCTCAATACGGTCATGCCATGTTTAACTGCAATCGGAGCAGCGACCGGGCCAATTTCCCTTCCAAGCCAAGGCGCGTCAGCGCGCTCTCGCGGTAACAGGATTTTATCAAAACCCGTCTGAATGCGCATGTCTTCTGTTGCGCCGGGCATGGGCGACATGTGGAAATTAGGTCCTTGGATCTCATAAATTCCATCTGGCGCATTCATCACGACACTTCGCGCAACCAATGAAACGCGCTGTACGTTCTCATCGTTCCAGCGAAACGACCCCTGCGCGCCTTCCAGATCCATTTCATATTTCGTTTCATCTGGGGCTGTCAGAACATGCTTTCCGGGCAAGTAACTGATCACGTGGCTGAAATTGTAGGTCTGCATGACCAGCGTGAGTTTTTCACCCGCCCAATCCCAACCAGTATTGGGATCTTTGATCGCTGGGGTCTCTACATCCAGTCGGAAACGCCACGGATAACCGGACATTTTGGTTGAGGCGTAGCTCATATCATATCCAGCTGCGCGCTGATCATCGATCCATGCAAGCGCGCCTTTATGCAGCTCTTTTGCCAAGATGTGCCAATAGGCAGAATAGGCGATGATCGCGATCAGAAAGACAATAGGCAGGACGAAGACGGGCCAGCGGCGGTGCTTCTTTGGGACGTCATTCATGCAGGGGTCTCTTCCTTGACAGATGTGGGCGCCGCGACGGCTGCGCGTCCGGTAGGTTCGGCGCCAACTTCTTTTAGGAGGTCATCAGCAGCAGGCTCAATCGCATCCTGCAGTTTGCGCATAAACTCTTCGCGAGGCAGGCCAGCTTCGATAGGCGGAAGTATCTGGAAAATCGTGGTGCCCGGATGACGGTCCACACCCTTGCGGCTCCAGCAATTGCCTGTGATCAGCGCTACGGGCACACACGGACGCTCCAGTTCTTTGTACATTGCAAAAACACCGGATTTATATTCTGGCGGAGCTCCGGGGAGGCGACGTGTGCCTTCTGGGAAAATGACAACCTGACGTCCCCTGTCTGCTTCGTGTTTTGCGCGGGCCAGCATTGTTTTGAGTGTCTTCACATACCCGCCACGATTGATTGGGATCATGGCTGATTTCCAGGCGTACCAGCCAAAGATCGGGTAGAATAAAAGCTCGCGCTTGAGGATGTATGCCGGATCTTTCAGAAACAGAAACGGCATGAGCACGTCATACATGCTCTGATGCTTGGATGCGACAAGACAGGCGCCTGCTGGAAGGTTTTCCTTGCCACGGACAATTGTGCGCACCCCACATATCCAGCGCAACCCAAACCGCGTGACTGCGGCCCACGAACGCATTCCATAAACGGTGAAACGGCGAGGCAGAAGAAATGCAGGTGACCAGAACAGGCCAAGAATAACGATCCAGCCATATAGCCAGATCATGAAAAGAATAGAACGGATCCGGGTGAGCATACGTATTAGGTGCTTTCAGCTACGTCTTCAGATAGCGTTGTGGCGGTTGGTTTAGCTGATCGTGGCGCGACAATCGACTCCCTAATACTGACAACGCGCCATTTCGACCACTCTATCAACATTCGCTTTGCTGATCGGGAGTTTCTCCACCACGCTTTTGAATCAATGGCCGGGGACTTAACCGCCAGTCCGCTGAAGATTGCTTCGGGCATCGCGTGCTTCAGTTCCAGCATTGCACGATCAAGATGATAATCAGATGTGACAACTAACAGCCGGTTATGAGCATTTTTACGCGCCCACGCGGCAATCTCTGCGCCATTGCCATAAGTTGTTTGCGCTTCATAACCCAATGTCACACAGCAAGCGAAAAAGTCCTCATCAGCGTCAGCGCCCAGAGCGACTTCTTCAAGGGTCGCATCCTGAAATACTCCCGAGATGAAGAGTGGCAGATTATGTTCTTCTGCGATAAGGGCGCCAGCGCGAATGCGGGCTGCCCCACCAGTCAGAACCACGACTGCGTCATGTGCGCCCTTTGGCGGTGTTTGTTCTGACCATTTTGCCACGTGCCCGGTAAAGCTCAGAAAATCTATCACCAACATCGCGAGCACGGCGAATATGGTCAGTTTGACAATCTTTCCGGTACCTAAATGCATTGACTACACCAGTTCGGACAGCGAACGCATAACAGTCAGGCGAGCAGCGATCATGGATGCGCCGCCAGCGATCAGAGGCGTGATACCAAGTATGAGTCCATCAATTGCTGACAATGACAACTGCGGAAGCAGCCAGACCTGAGCGTCCGCCTGCTTGGTGGCAAAAAGAGTTAGTGCTGCGCCACATAATGCGAGCAGAGCGCCTAGCGTGCCTGCTTGCAGGCCCAGCCCCAGAAAACGCCGTTCAAACAGGCTGGCGATATAGCTGTCGCGAGCGCCGCACAAGTGCAAAACGTCGACGATTTCCTTACGCGCCAACAATGATGCGTGTGTGGCAAAAGCAATAACAGCAACCGCAGTCGCAGTCAGAAGCGCAACTGTGCTCAGGGCGACGGTACGGGCGGATGCGGTCGCTGATTTTACGTTTTCCGCCCATGAGACATGGTCATCAACTGTGGCGTTGAGGCCTGCTGATTTAAGTCGCGCGTCAAGTTTTACGCCAATATCACGGGCGCCGGGAACGCTCTCGGCGGCGATTAATTTGGGCAGGGGCAGGTTCTCGGGAACGCCGGACTTGCCAAGCCACGGGCTCAGGAGCTCCTGGGCGTCGTCTCGGGTGAGCGATCTGGCTGATGCGATACCTGCAAAGTTCCGGGTGATGTTTTCTGCTTTTTCCAGCGCGTCATAATCACCTTCCACGCGAATGGTGATCTGGCCGGTGACTTCATTGGTCCAGTTGTCGGCAGCAGAATAAGCCGCGCGCGCAGACAAGGCGGCAAGCGCCGCCAAGAAACACAAGGCGCTGACGACGAAAAACAGCGCGGCGTCGCGCGTGTCTTCTACGGGCAGGAGTGGCGTTGATTTCATAGCACCGGATCGTGATTGCGGGTTCTGACCTGATGCATCAGATGCCCGTCCGCCAGTCGCAGGACTTCTGCGCCAGCATTTTCAACCATGCCCTGATCGTGAGTCGCGATGAGCACGGTCGTGCCTAGTCGTTTGTTGAGTTCCTGAAACAGCCTCAAAAGACGCCCCCCCATTTCAGGGTCGACATTGCCTGTGGGCTCGTCAGCGATCAAGAGGTCAGGCTTGGAGACAATCGCTCTGGCAATCGCGACGCGTTGTTTTTCACCCCCTGAAAGGGTTTCAGGCAAGGCGTCCAGCCTGTCGCCCAGACCGACCCATTTGAGCAACTCCACCACATCATCGCGATATCGGCGCTCCGAATCACCAACGACGCGAAGGGGAAGCGCAGCATTTTCGTAAGCTGTAAGATGATCAAGCAGCCGGAATTCCTGAAACACCACACCGATCCGACGTCGAAGTTTTGCCAGCTCCGATCGGTTGAGTTTGCCTGTATTCACGCCAAACATCGACATTCGCCCAGATGTCGGGCGCAAAGCGAGGTAGGCAAGTTTGAGAAGTGTTGTCTTGCCTGCGCCGGAAGGACCTGTCAGCAATGTGAAGGAGCGGGGCATCAACTCTAACCGCACACCTGATAAAACCGTTTGATCTACACCATATGACAACGAAACGTCGTCAAACTCGACAGCAGGATAATCGAGCGAAAAGTTATGTTTATCCGCCATAAGCGCCTGTTTCCTACACGAACTGCGTCTTTAGTTGTACAATGTTAACTATAAATGTGATTCCGATAGCATCATGATTTTGATCTGTCCGTCATGCCAGACCCGATACTACACTTCTGAGGCCGCATTAGGGCCGAGTGGGAGAAATGTGCGTTGCGCAGCGTGCGATCACTCATGGTTTGCCCGCCCTCCTGAAACATTGAATACAGACGATTCCAAGGTTGAAGATGAATCGGGACTGACCCGGGCGCAAGTAGAACGACTGCGTCAAAAAGCAGAACAGAATAACGCAACACGTTCCGGGCCTCATGCCGAAATTCGTGAAAAGACCAACCAGCGCCAACGCCGTAACCGCACGATCGCTGCCTCGACTGCGTGGGCGCTGACCGGCGCTTTACTGGTTGGCGGAGCAACAGCATCAATCACACAGCGTCAACAGATTGTGGAAATGTGGCCTAAGACAGCTTCATTTTATGCAATGGCAGGAATGGAAGTGAACCGTTTCGGGCTGGAGTTTGACGGTATCGAAGCACGCCGTTCATTCGACGGCACAACACCTGTTCTGACAATTGCGGGGCAGGTCGTGAACGTATCTGAACGTCATCGACCATCGCCGGTGGTGCGACTGGGGTTGCGTGACGAAGACGGTGTTGAAGTGCACGTTGAGCGCGTAAGCCTTATCGAAACGGTGGTTGCGCCCGGCGAAGCAGGCCATTTCACCGCCCATATTGTCGCGCCGCCTTTGGACAGTTTCGATCTGGAGGCCAGTTTTGAAGCCGCCGAAGAGTTTGATGACGACACAGAGTCCTATCATGTTGGCGCTTCCGGCCGTTATCATGTAGAAGATGATCGCCACGCCGATGCAGAGGGTGCGGGTCACGATAACGAACATGACGGACACGATGAGCATGCGTCCGAAGAGGAGCACGCCGGTGGCACCCATCACTGAAACGCCATCGTTTGACGTTCTGTTGAGCGCTGATGATATCAACGCACGTATTCAAGAAATTGCAGATAAATTGGCCCCGCGCCTTGTCGACCAGGACTGGACTGCGATTGTTATTCTCCTTGGTGCGACACCGTTTGCGTCTGACTTGCTTCGCGCGCTAGCGCATCGCGGAATAGATGTCGGCTTTGACGCGCTTTGGCTTGAAAGTTATCGCGACGCTCGCGAAAGTTCAGGACGGGTGGTCGTGCGCGCCGACATTCAGCGCCAGGTTGCCGGCAAAGGCGTGCTGATATTGGATGATGTCTTTGATACAGGTCGCACACTCGATTTTGCGCGTGCGCATATGATGGCCAAGGGCGCACGCGAAGTATTGACATGCGTATTTGCGCGCAAGCCTGAAGCGCGTCTTCATGGACTGGACCTTTGGGCATACGACGCGCCGCCAAGATATCTCGTCGGATATGGAATGGATGATGCTGGTCAGTGGCGTGGACTGCCCTATTTAGGCGCGGTGCCTGAAGCTTAGAACCTGTCCAGAAGGCGCTGGAGATATTCGCTTTCTTCTTTCGTCAGTCCGCGTTCAGCCGAGCGGCGACGCAATTCTTCCAGAATGTCGCGAGCGCGCTGCCTGTCCAGTTGTTCAGGAACAGCAATCTCATCGCCTGAGCCGATAGCGCCATTGCCGGCAGGTCGACCGAGTGGGTCTGATTGATCAGCTTCACGCGCTGAACGAGCGTCTCCATCAGGGCCGCCACTTGCTTGATCAGCAAGTTGAGCCATTTCGCTAGCGGCTTGGGAGAGGGCTTCTTCCGCCTGACGCTGGAATTGTCGCGCCGCATCTAGGTCGCCTTCTCGCAGTGCTTCTGCGGCGCGGCGTTGCGCTTCGCCGATTTCAGCCAACGCGCCATCCAGACCGCCAGCAGAGCCTTGTCGCTGGTCACCCTCTGTCTGACCGCCCGCCTGTTCGCCATCTTCTGACAGTGCGCCGCCTGTTTCGCCTTCTTCATCACCGCCTTGTTGGCCGTTTGATTGCGCGCCATTTAGGGCGTCTTCCAGCCGCTGACGCAGGGCGTCCTGACGCTCAGCTAGCGCGCTGCTTTCACCAGAAGGCGTTCCTTGTTGACCTGGGGATTGTTCACGCTGTGAACGTGCGGTGTCATCATTCAGGTCGCGTTGATCGCGTAGCGCCTCGGCTAGATCTTCTAACGCGTCAGCCATTGGACCAGAGGGCAATTCAAACCCATCAGCATTGCCTTCTGAGAATTGGAAGTTCTGTAGCTGCTCCAACATCCGGCTCATGTCAGAGAGCAATTGGCGCGCCTGATCTGTGGCGCCTGTCTCGGCAAGGTCCTCAAGCGCCTTGAGCATGTTCTCCAGGTCGCTGTCACCGAGCGCTTGACCGCCATTTTGAGCTTGGTCCTGGTTAGAAAACTGCCCCCGACGCAGCGCTTCCGCCATTTGTTGCTGGATATAATTCTGTACCGCTTCGCGATAGGTCTGCATCAAGCGTTTGATTTCGTCTTCGCTGGCGCCGTCGCGCAATGCTTTTTCTAGGGCCTTGCGCGCTGCTTCAAGCGCACGCGCAGCGTCGGCAAAATCACCAAACTCTGCGCGCATCGCGACCGACCACAAAAGATCATCCACACGATTTGCATCTTCGCGAGTTTGAGAGGTTTTCAAGGTTTCATGCGCACGGCGTAGCCCAAAATATAACAACGGGTCGCTGAAATAGTTTTCTGGCTGCCAGGTTAGCGCATCGAGCATGATCGCGCTGCGACGAATATCCTGCGGCGCACGCTCTAACTGTGAGGGCAGGGCAAATGATGGGACATTGTCATTAGCCAGTTCGACGGGGGTAATTGTGTCAAGAGATTCATAGTCACGCCATTCCCGCAGAACGACTGAACGGATTTCGGCAGCCGCCTGTGCGACAGGTTGCAGAAACAAGCGTTCTGGTAATGTGAAATTATACGGCTCTGAAAGCGTGCTTTTACCGGATGCGTCGGTGACGCGTAGGCGACCTTCAACCTCAAGACCCGCCCATTTATGACGCGTCATATCATGCACAAATTTGTTCTCAATTGTGCGCGGTTCAACGCCCGGCAGATCAAGCGCCATAATGCTTTCTTCGTTTTCGGTGCCATTGGGAGGCGTTTTGCGCTTCAGGACGAGTTCTGCTCGCTGTACGCCATGATCATCGGATGCGGACCATTCAAATGTTGTGCGGTCGACTTCGTCACGAGAGGGAGGTGTGACAAACGCCACGATCGGCGGAAGGTCAGCATCCGTATCTATGGAAAAGGAAGCGCGTTGCCCCCACCAATGGATCTCAGCGTCTAGAGCCTGTTCAAGGGTTAGCTTAACTTCAAAAGCGCCATCTTCACCGCGTTCCATCTGTATGGATTGGCGCTTGTCATCATTATACGCCAGTTTGAGTGTTGGCGGTCCCGGACTTTCAACGCGCAAGGTCAGCTCAGATCCTTCAGGCGCGCGCGCTTCAGCGGACGCTTCAAGGTTGAAGGGCGCCTTGTTTGCGTAAGCTGGCGGCGTGACCCAGGCTAAAGCCTGAACTTTATCTGCGCCGACCAGAAGGCCAATATCCGCATAAAGCCCCTTCGCTATGCGCTGAGGCGCCAGGTCACCAGCAGCGAATGAGGCGCCGATTAAAACAACGGGCGCCAAAAACCTTAGGAAAAAGGGATCCACACTCTGTACCCGCCGCCATAATGATGGCGTTGGCAGGTTGAAGGCTTCTTTTGCGACACGTATCTGGTGGGATTTCCAGATCGCAAGCGAAGTCTCATTGTAATGAACGGGACGGTCTAAAAGAGTGGTTGCAGGTCGGGTTTCAGATAAAGAGTCAATAACTTCAATAGCTTCGTGTTCTGAGGGCGCGCGAAAACGCCGAATTCCCACCAGAACAAGCCCCGTAAGAACCACCAGAACAAACAGGGTAAGTCCTGCCTGAACTTTAGGGGGAAGAAAACCATGAACACCCAGGAGCACAGCATAGAGATAAACAAACAGAACAAGCATGGCCGGGCCAAAGGCTTTAAGCCATGCGGGCCACTCCAGCCTGGACTGTGTGGCGCGGATCAAACGCTTGATATGGTCCTGTCCGGTCATCTCTATCAGATAGTCACTCCGGAAATGTATGTCGGGTCAATCCAGCCAGGATGGCTGGGCTTCAAGGGCGATCATTTCGTCATATGATACACGTTTACGGATCACTTCGAATGTGTCGCCTTTCACAATCACTTCAGCCGCTAAAGGTCTGGCATTGTATTGTGATGAAAGAACGGCGCCATATGCGCCTGCGGACATAAATGCGATGCGGTCATTTTCTGCGAGTGGCGGAAGGTGACGCGCCTCACAAAAACGGTCAGTCGTTTCACAAACAGGCCCTACAACATCAACCGGACGCAAGTTATCTTCACTCGCTTCCTTGAGTGGCAGAATGTCATGGTGGGCATTGTAGAGCGCAGGTCGCATCAGGTCGTTCATGCCAGAATCGAGGATCACGAATGTGCGCCCGTCGCGTTCTTTGATGTATTCGACTTGCGCAAGCATGACGCCTGCATTCCCGGCGATCATTCGGCCTGGCTCTAGGATAAGCTCAACGTCCACGCCTTGTTTTACCTCACGGATCATCTGGGCGTACTGGGCGGGCGTGTCAGGGTTTTCATGCGTGCGGTAGGGGATGCCCAGTCCGCCGCCAAGATCCATGCGGCGAATATTAACGCCCTGCGCCTGGAGTTCGCGCACCAGTGCGACAACCTTTTCGAAGGCGACCCGCATAGGGGCAATATCAGTAATCTGGCTGCCGATGTGGACGTCAA
>CAYFFG010000003.1:0-36868 GCA_964342355.1 uncultured Hyphomonadaceae bacterium | reverse complement strand
AAGGCGACCCGCATAGGGGCAATATCAGTAATCTGGCTGCCGATGTGGACGTCAACCGCGATTGGGTCGACACCATCCGTCACCTGTGCGCGCTTATACATGTCGACAGCTTCGTGCCATGCGATGCCAAATTTGTGTTCAGCGCCGCCAGTAGAGATGTTTGCATGGCCGCCGGCGTCAACGTGCGGGTTCACACGGAATGCCATTGGCGCTGTTTTACCAAGGCTGCGAGCGACTTCCGCGAGGCGCTCCATTTCCGGGAAACTTTCCACGTTGAACTGGTGAATGCCCGCTTTTAAAGCCAGCTCCAGTTCTTTGCGTGTCTTGCCGACACCGGAGAAGACGATCTTGTCAGCAGGAATGCTCGCATGCATCGCCTTGACGAGTTCACCGCCGGAAACAACATCGGCGCCCGCACCCTGGCGAGCCAAAGTGGCGACCACGCCGATATTGCCACAGGCTTTCACCGAATAAGCAATTAGGTATTTGGAACCTTCAAACGCATTTGCAAGCACGTTGTAGTGACGCTCAAGCGTAGCTGTCGAATATACATAAGTCGGTGTGCCGACCGCGTCTGCGATGTCGTCTAGAGCGACGTCTTCGCAGAACAAACGGCCATCACGGTAATGAAAGTGGTGCATACAAGTGTCTAGCTAGTTGAATTTACAGGCCGCCCAGAAGTTCGTCATCTGGAACAGAGCTATCTTCACTGCTGTTCTCTGGGGCTGGCGCCGGCGCAGGCGCAGGTGCGGGTGTGCTCTCTTTGAAAATCGGGTCTGGACGCTCCAGGTCGCCTGTGTGGCCACATGCTGCAAGGCTGGAGACGACTAACGCGCCAATCAGAAACTTGTTTAAAGTCATGACAGTCTTTCCTTCCACAGGGCGATTTGCTCTCGAACGCGATCCGGGGCTGTGCCCCCATAGCTTTTCCGGCTCGCAACAGACGCTTCAACACTGAGAACGTCATACACATCCTTTGTGATGCGCGGTTCAATGTCTTGCAAGATCTTTAATGGCAAATCCCACAGCTGAAGACCGGCTTCTTCTGCGGCTTTTACGCTTGCGCCAGTGATGTGATGGGCTTCGCGGAACGGGATGTTGAGTTCGCGCACGAGCCAGTCAGCCAAATCCGTAGCAGTCGAATAGCCGCCAGCGGCTGCCTGCATTAGGTTTTCCTGATTGAAGGACAGGCTTTCAATCATGCCGGTCATGGCCTGCAGGCTGAGGTCCAGGCTGTCAAACGCTTCAAAGGTTGTTTGCTTATCGTCCTGCATGTCCTTGGAATAGGCGAGTGGCAGGCCTTTCATGATGGTCAGCATGGCGACTAGCGCCCCATTGGCTTTGCCTGTCTTGGCGCGCACCAACTCAGCTGCATCAGGATTACGCTTTTGCGGCATAATCGATGAACCTGTCGACCATGCGTCAGAAGCGCGTGCGAACGAGAATGGCGAAGATGACCAGATGACGATTTCTTCGGCTAACCGCGAAAGGTGTTGGGCGCAGATTGAAATTGCAGCAAGAGATTCAATGGCATAGTCGCGCGCCGACACTGCGTCTAAAGAGTTGGCCATTGGACGATCAAACCCAAGCGCCTCAGCGGTCATTTCGCGGTCTGTTGGGAAACCAGTGCCAGCTAAAGCCGCTGCGCCAAGAGGGGACTCATCCATACGCACCACAGCATCGGCAAAGCGTGTAAAGTCACGCGACAGCATTTCGACATAGGCCAACAGATGATGCCCAACGGTCACGGGCTGTGCGGTTTGCAGATGTGTGAAGCCGGGCATACACCAATCCGCATGCGCTTCAGCACGCGCAAGCAGGGCTTTCATCAGTGTTTCGATCTGGTCCATACGGGCTGTGCAGGCAGATTTCACCCACAAACGGAAATCAGTCGCGACCTGATCGTTTCTTGAGCGCGCTGTGTGCAGGCGTCCCGCAGGTTCGCCGATCAACTCTTTCAGGCGCGCCTCTATGTTCATGTGGATGTCTTCTAACTCTCGTTTGAAGACGAATTTGCCGGACCGGATTTCTTCGATGACTTGGTTTAATCCGTCATGAATGGCGTCACGGTCAGCTTCCGTGATAATCCCACAAGCGGCGAGCATTGTTGAATGCGCAATTGAACCGGCAACGTCTTCTTCAGCAAGGCGTTGGTCGATATCAATGGAAGCGTTTATAGCTTGCATTACCGCGTCGGGCTTGGCGCTAAAGCGTCCGCCCCACATTTGTTGCCCTTCGGTATTGGTCGGCTTGCCGGTCATGTCTATCTATCGTGTCTAAAGTCAATCATGGAGTTCACAAGCATGCCTAAAGCGATCACACGCATCGGCATACCCGTTTTTTTGATTTTCGGGTTGATAATGGCGGTTGTGGCATTGTTTTCCGCCAGCGGCCAGCCTGAAGTCAATTCAGGTTATAAACGATTTGCGGTCGGGGATCTTTCTGGTCTTCAGTTTAATGCGACGAAGCCTCTACCAACCGGCGCGATCGAGGGCCCCGATGGCGAGGAGACGTCTTTAGCTGCATTTCAGGGCGCACCAATTGTCCTTAATATCTGGAATGAATCCTGTGCGCCGTGTGAAGCGGAAATGCCATCACTGGCGAAACTACAGGAAGCGGTTGCTGAACAAGGCGTCAAAGTGCTTGCAGTCGCCGTCGATCGGGAAGGGAACAAGGAATTCAATCGCGATTCCTTGCAACGTTTGTCCGGCGGTGTTTTAGAGTTTTATTTCGACAAGAATTTTGGAGTGGCATATGACACAGCCGCCGTTGGCCTGCCGACGACAATTCTATACGATGCGAATGGGGGTGAAATTGCCAGAAAGGCGGGAGGCGCTGACTGGGCGAGTGAAAACGCCGTCGCATTTGTAAAAGCAATCGCGGCCCAATCCTAAAATCGGGCCGCGTTTAAATTTTTGCCTATTTGCTCAGTCTAAGCGTGCGCGCTGCGATTGATTGGAATGTTTCATCCAATTCATCGTTGCGGATGTTGAACGCCCGCTCAGATGAACCTGCACATTCTTCCAGAAGCGCGATGTGATTGGCTTCTTCTTCATTATCGGAGTTTAGGTCCAACGCGATCGTATAGAGTTCAACGCCATAACCGTTTATCGCGTTACACGCGTCCATCATCAGGTTGTTCAACGATTCATTACTGAGCTGATTAATACCAACAGACCTCTGGCAGTCCCCGGTCCAACGTCGACCAGAGTGCGAATCGTATGGGCTCTCTTCTTCGTTGCACCCGTAGTAACCGGCAAAATGATATGGCGCTTCGTTTTTACCATCTGTCAGCATGATCATGATTGGACGGGATCGTTTGGCCTCAAAGCCTTTTGGCTCGTTGTCAGTGGTATAACCAAAGAAGCTTTTCCACTGTTGCTTGTCGGACAACATGCGCAACCCCCACATCAAGCCTACGTCAGCGTGCGTGCCACCAGGAGCGGGGTAGAGGTGATTTAGTTTATCGAATATCTGTGGTCGACTTTGAGACATTCCCAGCATGGCCGAAGGGCAGTTGCGATTTGGGCTAGAAACATATCGGCCAGTCGAATTCCATGGAAGGAAGTCTGATTCAGGTTGCCAAGGACATGCTTCGCCGCCGTTTGCGAAATAGGAAAACTCGTTAGGATCAGAGACACACGCAGACACATTACCTGTTTGGATCTCATCGCCTTCTGTAGAACACGGCAGATCGTGGGGCATCCATACATTGCGGTAGCCTTTATACCAGGATCCCCATTGGGTCTGGTCTTGCGTACATTTGATGACGCTACACCCGTCACCTTCGCGACATTGTGTGTCACGCGGTTGAACATAGTTGTGAAGCTGGCAGATATTCGCATCTACGGTTGGATTTTTGTCCGGGTCTTTACATCCATCAACGGAGCCACCATCCGGGCGAATAGGTGTGACAGCCGCTGAACTTACAAGAAGGTCTTCAGGGATTTGTCCATTTAGGTTTTCCAGGTCGAGGATCTTAGAAGTCTCCGGAACAAATGTGCTGGAGAATTCGCCACCTGAATTAGGAGACAGCGAGGCATATCCCCATTTCTTACAACGGCCATTCTTTCTTCTTCTCAGACATTGCCATTCACGGTCATCATCGTCATCATCATCTTCAAAGTGGCTATCTTCGTATTCGACGTAAATTTCTTCGATTTCAGGCTCTTCGAGCAGTGCGGGCCAACGCATCCCCACAACCGGTGTGTCGGTCAGCGAGCTTAGAACATGACCATATGAGTTAACCCGACGTTCGTCGGATGCAGCTGTGATACATCCGCGCCAATCGACTGGACCGTAGTCAATGTCCATTTGGTCGGTGTCGTAGAAACCTGTGTAAGTCCATGGTTCATATAGGTATTTTGACCGGTCATCAAAGGCGGATTTTGGAATAGTGCGAGAACCTGCTGCATCAACAACGGTCGTGGACCCAGGAGCGTTATCCCAACTCAGCGGGCGTTCAGAGCTGATGTTCACTGTCGTGGCCCAAGGCACCACACCGATTTGAATTGTGTTGGGACCTTCCGCATTGTTGAACATTGTATCGACAAAGTTTTTTGCTGCTGAACGCAGTTTGACCATTCTGTCTTCGCGGAACATGGACGTGGAGTTGTCCAGCACAAGTATAACGTCAACACGGCGCGAGTCTCCCGCGATGGCAGCCGAATTGGCTGGAATTCGTTGTGTTGCTTTGCCAATCAGCCAGCCGAAAAGCATGTCCATTTCGCCGGTGGCGCTTGCTTCGATTTCGCCGCCAGCATTGAAGGTGAGGGTAATGCCTGCATTTTCAACGTTTGAGCCGCCAACGGAAAGGTTTGCCGCGAAATAGTCATTTGCAACTTCAGACGCTTTCGCACGGCGAACGTCTTCTTCCAGATCACCGGATGTAATATATTCTCGTGCCGCGGCTAATACTGCGGAATCTGTTGCTGTCTGCACGTGTACGACAGCATTTTGTGCGCGGCGCATGTCAACCGAGATGCCGATGATCAGCATGATTGCGGTTATCAGCAGCGCGAAAATTGGCGCTATGCCGCCATTTCTGGAATTAAAGAATTTATTCAAAAGATAACGATGCATATCGCATTGCTCCGCGCATGGAACATTGGTCCCCAAAATACCCTACGCGGTGAGAATACCTAAAAAGCCTTTCTAAGGCGTTCAGAAACCTTGTGATCGTTGTCAGTTCAAATTGAGAGACGTTTAACTATAAGGGGCGGTTTTAGCGGTAAAATCGCGGGAAAAGCGCTTTGTTGCAGGAATAGGCGGGCCTTAAATCCTGTTGTGATTTCTTAATTTTGTGCGAATGAAATTAACGTGTTGGGACGGGGCTTTCGCCACGATAGTCATAAAATCCACGTCCAGCTTTACGGCCCAACCAACCAGCCTCAACATATTTTACCAAAAGGGGACAGGGGCGATATTTTGTGTCTGCAAGACCGTCATGAAGCACCTGCATGATGGAAAGACAGGTGTCTAAACCAATGAAATCGGCAAGTTGCAACGGGCCCATTGGATGATTTGCGCCAAGCTTCATCGAAGTGTCGATCGCATCGACCGTGCCAACGCCTTCATAGAGGGTATAAACAGCCTCGTTTATCATAGGCATCAAGATACGATTGACGATAAAGGCTGGAAAGTCTTCTGAGTTTGTGACGATTTTTTCCAGTTGCGCAGCAACGCCGAGGACAGTTTCGTAAGTTTCCTGATCTGTCGCGAGACCTCGAATAACTTCTACAAGTTGCATCAAAGGGACGGGGTTCATGAAATGAAGCCCGACGAATTTTTCAGGTCTGTCCGTTGAGGCAGCAAGCCGCGTAATCGAAATAGAAGATGTGTTGCTCGCCAGAATGGCGTCTTTGTTCAATGTCTTACACAGATTTTCGAAAATACCGCGTTTAACGGCTTCTTTTTCCGTAGCGGCCTCAATCACCAGCTGACAATCGCTGAGCGCCTTAACGTCAGTGTCGCATTTGATACGATCAAGCGTAGCAACCCGCGCTTCTTCCTTGATCATCCCTTTGTTGATCTGGCGATGTAAATTGTAGTCGATCGTACTTATGCCGGCTTTTAAGTGCTCTGCATCTATATCGTGAATTGTTACGTCCATGCCGTGCAACGCACAAACATGGGCAATTCCGTTTCCCATCTGGCCTGCGCCGATGACGCCAACGCGTTGAATCTTCTGCATGACTTTGCACCTTGATCGATCAGGAATCTATATCAGCAAGCATTCCAATTGATTTAGGTTAGCATGCCTTTACCAAACCGCGAGAGGGTAAAAATGCCGCGAATGCGAATAAATATATTCCTGTCGCTGATATGTGACGCTTTCATTCATAGTTTGTTGCGTCTTTGCGTTGTAATTGTGGAATAATCTACTTTGCGTTTCTTTTGCTGCGGCGCGCAAAAAAACGCCGCTAAGACAAGGTCCAAGCGGCGTTTTAAATTGGGTATTCAGATGCGTTTTTATAGTGCGTCTGTCAGTTCAGGCACTGCTTTGAACAGGTCTGCGACCAAACCATAGTCTGCGACCTGGAAAATTGGCGCTTCATCGTCTTTGTTGATTGCAACGATGATTTTTGAGTCTTTCATACCTGCAAGGTGCTGAATTGCGCCGGAGATACCAACAGCAATGTACAGTTCAGGCGCAACGACTTTACCTGTTTGGCCAACCTGATAGTCGTTTGGTGCGTAACCAGCATCTACCGCAGCACGAGAGGCGCCGACAGCTGCGCCGAGTTTGTCAGCGAGTGGGAAGATGTATTTCTGGAAGTCTTCCTCAGAACCAAGCGCACGGCCACCTGAAACAATCCGCTTTGCAGATGTCAGTTCTGGACGGTCTGATTTAGAAAGCTCTTCAGATACGAACGCAGATTTGAAAGGACCAGCTTGAGCGTCAACTGTTTCCACAGACGCCGAACCTGTTTCAGCAACAGCCGCAAAAGCAGTACCGCGAACAGTCACCACTTTCTTGGCGTCGGAGGATTTAACAGTCTGGATGGCGTTACCAGCATAGATCGGACGCTCGAATGTGTCTGCATCGATGATAGCTGTCACATCTGAAAGCTGCATGACGTCGAGTTTAGCCGCGATGCGTGGGCAAACGTTTTTACCCATTGTTGTTGCTGGCGCAAGAAGTGCGTCGTAGCCGCTCATGAGTGGCACCACCAGAGCTTCAACCGCTTCAGCTAGCAATGCTTTGTAAGCTGAGCCTTCTGCGTGAAGCACCTTGCGAACGCCGTCGATCTTTGCAGCCGCTGCTGCAACATCGCCAGCGCCTTCGCCAGCGACAAGAATGTCGACATCACCGCCAAGCGCTTTTGCTGCTGTGACTGTCTTGTGCGTTGCGTCGTTTAAAGACGCGTTGTCGTGATCTGCAATAACTAGAACGGCCATTAGATCGCTCCTGCTGTTTTAAGTTTAGCAACCAGCGCTGCAACGTCTTCGACCTTTTCGCCCGCTTCACGCGCAGGTGGCTCTGTCACTTTCAGAACGGTCAAACGAGGTGCGACATCGACGCCAAAGTCACCCGCTGTTTTCGTGTCGAGTGGCTTCTTCTTGGCTTTCATGATGTTTGGAAGAGACGCGTAACGCGGCTCGTTCAAACGTAGGTCAGTCGTGACGACTGCAGGACCTTCAAGCGCGACAGTCTGAAGACCGCCATCGACTTCGCGTGTGACGTTCACTTTGCCATCTTCAACAGCAAGTTCTGACGCGAATGTGCCTTGTGGCCAGTCCAGAAGCGCAGCAAGCATTTGGCCGGTCTGGTTGTTGTCGTTGTCAATCGCTTGCTTGCCAAGCAGAACAAGGCCTGGTGCTTCTTCGTCAACAATAGCTTTAAGGATTTTTGCAACCGCCAAAGGTTCAAGATCTGAGTCTTCAGTTACCAGAATTGCGCGGTCTGCACCCATCGCCAAGGCGGTGCGCAGTGTTTCCTGAGCTTGAGCAGGGCCGATGGACACTGCAACGATTTCTGTCGCAACGCCTTTTTCTTTAAGTCGAACAGCTTCTTCTACTGCGATTTCGCAGAATGGGTTCATCGACATTTTTACGTTCGCGAGGTCAACACCAGTTTGGTCTGGTTTTACGCGCGGCTTGACGTTGTAGTCGATGACCCGTTTGACGGGCACGAGAACCTTCATCTGAGCGTCTCCATTGCAATATCTATCTTATGACTTGCCGCAGTCTGCGACTAAAGCGTGTCAGCAGCAGGTCCGAGGCGAATGCTGGTGTTGTGAATTACGTTTGATGCAGTGCAGCGTCAAGGCGGGGGTGCGGCTGATAAAAGGCGATTGTCGCAAAAATTTCAGGTTTTTGGGGGCAAATTGTCTCACCGGCATGAAAATTTCAAAAAATCAGCATACGGCAAAAGGTGTTACCTCAGACTGCGAGTGAAATGATACGTTTCGGTTCGATTTTTGCGTTTGTTTTGTTCTTATGGTGAATGACAAGGGAATTATTGCCCGTGGACGCCTTCGCCCACGGGCATAGTCGTTATTTGCTTTGGACAGAAGCGACCCATTGTTCAACGCGCTGGTCTAAGACATTCATAGGAACGCCACCGCCGCCCAAAACCGCGTCATGGAAGCCACGAATATCAAAATCTTCGCCCAAAGCCTCTTTTGCTTTTGCGCGCGCCTCCAGGATTTTTATCATACCTATCTTATAACTGGTCGCCTGACCCGGCAGAACAAAGTAGCGCTGAATTTCAGACCGGATGCTTTCTTCCGGTTCAGGAGAGTTCGCCATGAAATACGCGACAGCTTCTTCTTCTGACCATTTTTTGGCATGGATACCAGTGTCGACGACAAGGCGGATTGCACGGAAGATCTCGGATGTAATGCGACCGAATTCAGAGTAGGGGTCTTCGTAAGCTCCCATTTCCTGAGCTAATTGCTCAGAATAAAGCGCCCAGCCTTCTGCATAAGAATTATAGAACGCTTGTTTGCGGAATTCCGGAACACCGGTCAGCTCCTGAGCAATGGAAATCTGCATGTGGTGGCCAGGCAACCCCTCATGGTAGGCAATGACTTCCAGCTGATTTTTCGGCATCGCAGTCATATCGGACAGGTGGACATAGTAGATGCCAGGGCGAGACCCATCTGGTGTGCCTGGGAAATAATGCTGTGCTGCGCCGTCTTGTTCTCGGAATGCTTCCACACGTTTGACTTCTAGTTCCGCTTTAGGAAGCAACCCAAAATATTCGGGCAGCTCGGATTCGATATAACCAATGAAGTCACGAGCGCCCTGTAGATAGGCTTCGCGGCCTTCGTCTGTGTCGGGAAAGTAAAATTGCTGATCTGTGCGGATGAATTCAAAAAAAGCGTCCAAGTCACCCTCAAAGCCGACTTCGTCTTTAATTTCCATCATGCGTGAGCGAAGGCGGGCGACTTCCTTAAGGCCAATCTCATGGATTTCGTCAGCAGTCAGTTCTGTTGTCGTGGCATAGGCTAGGCGTTCGCGGTAAAAAGCTTCGCCGTCTGGTAACGCCCAAACACCTTTGGGCTCCCCAAGCTCCTTGAGGCCTTCCTTGTGCCAATCAATGACTTCCTGGAATGCAGGACCAAAGTCACTCTTTAAGGCAGCGACAGCTAGATCATGCAGTTCCTTGCCGCGCGCTTCTGAAATCAGGCTGTCTTCAACGAGTTTATCGACTTTTGTGTGGATATCTTCGCCAAGAGCGGACAGTTCATCTGAAGTGTCAAAAGGTTTGCCCTTAAGAACGGCCTCAGCCTGTTCGATCACGCCTTCATAGGCAAAGCTGGGCGCGCGGACACCGCCTTGGGCGGCTGTTTCAGCGCGCTCCAACATCTGACGCGTCGCGCGCGCCAACCCGGATATGCGGGCGATATACGCCTCCATATCCGCTTCGGTTTCAACCGTGTGGAACTGAATAAGGAATTGAGGGAAAAACCCCTGATTCCCATTCATCTGATCAAATGCGTAGCCCTGGATTGGAAATTTGTGGTTCGCTTCCGAGCGCTCCAGATCATAGACCCAAAGATCATAAGAGATTTTGGCGTCAGGTGAGAGCGCATCATAGTCAAATGAAGCTTTTAACTCATCGACAGAGGCGCGCAGCCATTCGAGCTGTTTTGTCTCAGCTTCTGGGGAAAAATCATCAATTTCAGAGTAGGCGTCATCTTTGATGCCAAGAAACGTCTTGGAAATGGGGCTGAATTCGAGCTGCTCTTTGTATTTGGCATCAAGCCATTCCGTTAAGCGTTGAGATTCAGTTTGTGTTATTGATGCAGTCGCTTCAGCGGTCTCTGTTGGAGCGGATTTTGATGTCGGTATTCCAGAACAGGCTGTGAGTAACAAAGCTGATGCAATGGCAATAATTGATGTGCGCAAGATTAGTTTCCCCTGAAAGCGTAAAATTGAAGAGGATTTGTGCTGAATTTTCTCTGGTTTGCAATATCTGTGACGGAAGATGGCGAAAACGTGAAAATTTTTGCTGAAGTAACGCTATCTGTTAGCGCCAGGAACCCACTTCACATCATTAGCGCCATTGGCGTTGGCGACACGCGCTGCGACAAAAAGATAATCTGAGAGCCGGTTTATGTACGCCAACGCTTCCGGGCTGACGATTTCGTTCGTGTCCGCATTTAATTCAGCGATGTTGGTTTCAGCGCGGCGCGCAATCGTTCTTGCCATGTGAAGGTAGGACGAAAGGGCAGAGCCGGCGGGCAAAATAAAACTATCCAAAGGCGCAAGGTCTGCGTTCAAACGGTCAATTTCGCCTTCCAGCCATTCAACTTGGCTTTTGACGATGCGAAGTGGCTCCCATTTGAGTTTATCGTCACTCTCTGGCGTTGCGAGGTCTGCGCCTAAATCAAACAGATCGTTCTGGATCCGAGAAATCGCTTTATCCATGTCTGCGCGATTACCAATATGCAGACGGGCTAACCCCAGAGCGCTGTTGCATTCATCTACAGAACCATAAGCGCGAACGCGAAGGTCCCATTTTTTAACCCGGGCGCCGGTGGAAAGTCCTGTTGTGCCATCATCGCCTGTGCGCGTGTAGATCTTGTTGAGTTTCACCATCAGGCGTTCCTTTCACAGCGCAGGAGTAGAATGTATTGCGAGCTAAATATTGATAACGCCGCTCGTCCAGCCAATCACCACCAAGATGATAATCGCGACGAACTGAAACAAGACCCGCATGCGCATGAGTTTATTGGAACGAGAACGCTGTTCGTCTGACTTGTTGAACAGGTTAAGTAGTCCAAGGACCAGCACGATAAACACGGCGGCCATGGCGACATAAAGAAGAATGTAAAGCGGTGATCCCATAGCTTCTATTTAGGGGCAATGGACGAGTTTGGCGAGCGGTTGAATGTCGCACGTTTAAAAGCAGCTAAAGGCCCTTGCATCCCTGACGCACACAGGCGTCCATTTTTTCGGCCCAAACTTTATAACCTTGGGTATTCAAATGTAGACTGTCTGAAGAAAACTGTGGGTCGATAGCGCCATCCGCCGCCTTCAAATAGGGGGCGATGTTCAAGAAAGTGTATTTGGAAGAGACCGCGCCAGCCTGCAGTAATTGGTTGGCTTTGTTAATTGCATTCATCGCCTGTTTTTCGCGAGGCGTTAGCGAAATGACGTAAAGTTCGACCCCCTGCATTTCCTGATGAAGGCGGTCGGCGATTTCGAATACGTTGCTGGCGATCGCTTCTGCGTCATAACCATAATTAAGGTCATTTGTGCCAATTTTGATAAATACGCGTTCTGGCGTGTTCTGAGTCACCAAAGCCAGACGATGTAATGCGCCTGCGCTTGTGTCCCCAGGAACGCCGTGGTTGGCGACGGTAATGCCAGGAAACATGTATTCGAACGGCGCGCTTTCGGTGATGCTGTCGCCAAGGAACAAGACTCCGCCGTCAATGACGGGTTCGCGCGCGACCTTTTTTACGCCCTTTGGAATAAAATAGCTCGCCCAATCACTGTTTTCATACCCAGACCAGAGCGTAACGCCTGGGACGATTTCAATCGTTTGTTGGGCGTTTGAAGGTGAAGGACTACGTTCAGTCTCTTCTGCCGTTACAACAGGTGCGTTGATCTTCAGCGCGACAAGCCCTGCTGCAAGAATTGCGTAAATTTTCCAGCCCGGTTTCAAAGATCTAGTCCCGCCAGTGCAGATGAATGTGCGTCCGATGGTACAAAAAACAAAAAACCGGACGCACATCAATGTGTTTCAACTCTGACGTGATGCCTTACATCTAACAGCCGAACTTTTTATCCGGCTGCTTCCATAACGAATGCGTTGAGTTTGTTACCGTCTTTGTCGCGGAAATAAGCGGCGTAAAATCCTGGAGACCGCTCGCCTGGTGCGCCTTCGTCCGTTCCGCCATTCGCAAGGGCAGTTTCGTACAGGCGATCAACTTGTGAGCGATCTTTCGCCTGCAGGGCGACCATAACGCCGTTTCCGACTGTAGCTGGCTTTTGATCAAAGGGCTGCGTCAGGCCAATTCCGGGCGCGTCCGGATTGCCCCAAGCGATGAAAGTTGGAAACTCCATCATGCGGCCTGTTCCCATCACCTCGGCGATAGCGTCATAAAAACCTGCATTTTCCTGCAGGTTGTTTGTTCCCAGTGTCACATACCCAATCATTGTGCGTCCTCCTTATGTTTGCGATATTTCGGAACATAAAGCGAACAAATCTCTGCGTCCAGTTAAAAAGTTAACAGGATCTTTTATTTGGCGTCCTCCTTGCAAAGTCACACTTAAAGACAGTGTGAAGGTACAGGTTTTGGACATGGTCGTGTTACTGGAAGTGTTTGGGTCTTTGTTACCCCTTGTCCTGGTGGTGGTGTTTAGTGGCTGTTCCGGCATCATTTTGCTCGACACACTAAGGGGCGGAGAGGGCGTTAAGCGCGGTCCGCTGGTCGTTTTGAGCTATAGCCCGATTGTCAAAGCCATCTCCCTTTTAGCGCTCGGGCTGCCGATTTTGTGTTTGTACGCCGCCTGGCGCGCGGACACATTTTTGCTGACAAGCCTTATGTGTGCGTTTGCGGTCGTGACCGGGTACTTCACCATTCTAGCAGCCTATCTTACCTGTTGCATAAGAATGGCGTTTGATGAGGACTATGTTTATTATCGATCACCTACACGGGCGCGCGCGATCACATGGAAAGCCGTCACGCGCATAGGTTTCAGCGACGCTATACAAATGCATTATCTGAAAGCTGTGAACGGTGAAATGTTTTGGCTCTCGCGCTCCATGCGCGGATTTGATGAGTTAACTGCTCGCGCCAGAAAAAAGATGGCGCAAGCAGTTAGTAAAAGGACAGCTTAGCCAGCAGCTGAGCAGTATTCGTCCAATGTGCGGCGGGCGATGACCATAGCCTGAACTTCGCCAGCGCCTTCAAAGATGTTCAGGATGCGCGCATCCTGAAGCACGCGGCTGATCGGGTATTCCAGCGCAAAGCCGTTACCGCCGTGGATCTGAAGCGCATTGTCTGCCGCAGCCCACGCGACACGCGCGCCGACCAGTTTCGCCATGCCGGCTTCCAAGTCACAGCGTTTGCCGCTGTCGTTCATGCGGGCGGAGTAATAAGTCAGCTGGCGCACACCCATCAGTTCTGCCGCCATCATGACCAACTTGTCTTGAACACGCGGGAAATTGAAGATTGGGCCGCCAAACTGAACACGCTCAGTCGCGTATTTAAGGCCCAGCTCCAGAGCGCATTGAGCAACACCAACAGCACGCGCAGCTGTCTGAATGCGAGCGCCTTCAAATGTCGCCATCAGATACTTAAAGCCCATACAGTTGCCGTCAGGTCCGCCAAGCATGTTTTTAGCGGGCACTTCAAACCCGTCAAAACCCAGCTCATATTCCTTCATGCCGCGATAGCCGAGCACTTCAATTTCACCACCTGTCATGCCTTCGGCTGGGAATGGATTTTCATCCGTGCCGCGAGGCTTTTCAGCGAGGAACATCGTGAGGCCGCGGAAGTCGTTTGTGTCAGGCTTCGTGCGGGTGAGAACGGTCATCAGATCTGTACGCGCAGCGTGCGTGATCCAGGTTTTGTTACCTGTGATTTTCCACATGTCGCCATCCTGAACGGCACGTGTGCGCAGAGAGCCAAGGTCAGAGCCTGTGTTTGGTTCGGTGAAGACGGCGGTTGGCAGGATTTCACCAGAAGCAATTTTCGGCAGGAAGCGTTCCTTTTGTTCCTGTGTTCCGCCCTTCAGGATCAACTCGCCCGCGATTTCAGAGCGTGTGCCCAATGAGCCAACGCCGATATAGCCGCGCGCCAACTCCTCAGTGACCACACACATGGAGGTTTTACCCATGCCCAGGCCGCCATATTCTTCTGGGATGGTGAGGCCGAAAACGCCCATCTCTGACATTTCGTTGACGACTTCGATAGGGATGAGGTTGTCTTTTAAGTGCCATTCGTGTGCGTACGGCGTGACTTTGTCTTCCGCAAATTTGTGGAACTGGTCACGGATCATGGACAGTGTTTCGTCCAGACCGGTGTTTTCTACAGTCGAGCGGCCCTGAGCATCACGGATAAGCTCAGCTGCGCGCTTGCGAACTGCTGGCGTGTTTCCGGATTTGAGGAGTGCGGCAACAGCTGGTGTCTCTAAAAGAGTTGTCACGGCGTCTTGCTCGACGCCCAGATCGACCGGGCGGACGAATTCGCACTGAGTCATCAGGATACCGCCGGCCAACTGGCTTAGGTATTCGCTGAACAGAACTTGAGAGAGCAGGGCTTCTGTTTCAGAAAAGCTGCTTTCATCCTTGAGGCGCTCGCCCCAAAGCGTGACCTGGCGGAGCGTTTCAACATAGGAAAGCACCCAGCCCAGACCATGGGTGGCGCGTTGTTCCACGTCCATCAGTTTGCGGTCGACCTTGCCTGCTGGCGCAACAAGTGCGGCGACTGATTTGCGCGCAGCCTGAAAGTAAACGTCTGCAGCGTCCGCAGCCTGGGACATAAGACCAAGAAGATTGTCGATCACAAGCGCGTCGCTGCGGGCTTCTGATGTGCCTTCCATTATAATTCTCCCTTAGAAATGTTGCGGTGCAATATACTCGCCTGCATCTGTTTGTCTCCCCCCTTCGTTTAGGGGTGTTTAGGACGATACGTTTGCGCACCCATAATGGGATCACTTTACCCCAAATAACTCAGGAGATGAGCTTAGTGGTGGTGATGGTGGTGATCGTGTGGAACTGAATTGAAACGTCCGCATTTGCCGCATTCAACGACAACGCTGCAGATCTGTGCGTGTGTGACGGAATTCAAAAGACGCGCCTTACATGCGCCGCAACGGTAAGTGAGATCGCCTTCGCCAGAAAGGGCGGCTTTACCTGGTTCGCTTTTTAGAACATCCCCGTCACCAATGTCGTTCTTGTCGATGAGCGTCATAGAAAACTGGGGCATATCATATTGTCCTTTGGTGCGGTTTGGTCATTGGCCTAAAGCTCAAGCGCTAGGTCTTGAGGCAAGTCGCCAAATATAGTTTTGAAGATCGGACTATCTTAACACGCTGTTTTGTCGGTCCGCCATAGCTTTCAAAATCGAAGCGGACGGACAATGTCTGTGGCGCACGCAAGTTGCGCCAGCAGATTTGTTTAATAGCAGCGGTCGAATGGTTCTACGGTCAGCTTTTTCGCACCAGAAAAGAAGCAATGCTCCATCTCCTGTTTGCGCTCACCGATGTATCCAATTGTGAAACTACATACGAATTTACCGTAACCAAGCGAGTCACAGCGAACATTTTCTAAGGTGTCCACGTGTTTGTCGCCGTGCCATGTCTGCATGGCGCGACGAATGCTTTCTTCGTTTGGCAGAGCCTGTTCTTTGTCACAAGCAACCAAACTCAACCCTAAGAGTGTGGCTGCTGTTACGCTCCAGAATTTACGCACCTGGCTTCTCCCTCTTAATTCCAAAGATAGGAATACGTGGAAATACTATTCATAACGTTAATAACCAAATGCAGATTATAGTTCTACTTGTTGGCGGTATCTTCGGGCGGCGTGTGTTCTATTTTTAGTTTAAGCATGTTTACCAACAAATCTGCGGCGTCCTGATTTGACACAGTGTCTAATTTATTAAAATCTTTCATTGTTAATGGTTTGTCTGGTTTGGATGAAATATTGAATGTTCCGCCCTCCAAGACAAAGTCAGCGAAAGCGTTCAGCCAATTAACCGCAGGTGGAAATTCTTCAGCTGCGCCGAATGCGGCGATCCGAACAAACCCGGAGGCGGAACGGCGCAGGCTCTCAGGCGTTGAATTGCGGAGCATGTCGACACCGTCTGTGTCTTCTGGAAGATATTGCCCAATCTCGACGGCTGCGGAGAACAGCTTCTCTAAAAACCCTAAGTCTTCGATATTGTAGGTCAGTTCAGAGAAGCTGAAGTTGTTTTCGAAAGCTTCACCGAGGATTTGTGTGCGCACACTTTCGTTTTCCTGGCGGAAGGCGTTTTTGAACTGGTCGTATGTCGGGAGCACAGCATTGAAAGTGGTGGTTTCCGCTGAAATGCCCTGCGTGAGGCCCGCAGAGTCGAGAATTGTCGCGCCGGTGTCCGGGTTCCAGTTAAGATCGAATTTTCCGTCAAACTTGAATTCGCTCAGCCCGTTATTGCGCATCACAGAAATAACAGCGTCGAATATTTCTGCTTCTTCGCCTTCAAATTCGCCAGATGACGCAAGCGTATTTGTAAAGAAGTCAAAATAGCCTTCCAGGCCGAACAAGCCATCGTCGATTTCTAATGAGATGTCAGTTGGGACAAACCAGGTCCAGTCCGACATATCCAGAGAAAGATACTTGGCGCCAAAGTAAGGTTTGTCGTTGATATTGGTGTTGAAACCCCAGGCCTCCATTTCCCCAAGAGAGAAAATGTCTTTTTCATCGGCGGATGGCATTTCACCGCGTGCAAACCATTCCATCAATTTGGATGACTGAAAGCCGGTGATGGTTTGATATGCGACTTCTCCGCTCTGTTTCAAATTAATTGGAGCAGTCTGACTAGCGTCTTTCATCGTCATGGCGGACGAATATGTATGGTCCTTGATGAGGTAGAGGTCCAAGTTTCCGTCGCTAAGGCCGTGATATCCAACCAATGGCATGTTCATCGACATCGACATTGACGACGTGTCGATAGCTTCTTCCAATTCTATGGTCTGATTGAAATCAAACGACATCGTTGTGCCGGTGGCGACAACGTCATCCATGCTGGCGGCGCGTTGAATAGCTGCGACCACTTTTAGAATGTTTGTCCAGTCGCCGCCTTCGCCGAGCGTTGACAAATCGACTGAGGGCGCATTCACCACCAGGCCGTCAACAATCACACGGTCCATCTCATAAGAGAGGTTGGCGTATTCGTTGTTGAATTCTAAGGGCAGTTCGTCCTGATCGACGTCATCTTCGCCTAGCGCGTCAAGGGTCGCATCTAGAACTGCGTCTGATCCAGCATTGCTGAGGTCGGACAATAACGCGTCAAAGCCAATCCAGGAGACGTTGCGCCATTCGACACGATCGGCAATGCGGGCGTCTTCGCCAGCGTGGATTTGTGTGACAGCGCTTTCGTTTGCGCCCCACATGCGCATTTCCTTGATAAGAAGACCAAACTCTTGGTCTGCGTCTTCAAACAGGATTTTGACGTCCTTTGCGACGATGCCAGCGCCTTCGTTTGAGAACGATCCAATTTGGACGGTTAAAGGAGAGGGGATCGCTTCTGCAAGCGCGACATAGGATGCTTCCCCGGCAAGTGCGGTTTTCAGCGTTTTAGTTGTCAGCGCTTCAAAGTAAGCGGCCTGTTGTTCAACGGGCAGTTCTGTTAGGGGCAGTTTGGCGGAAGGCGCGCTGTTTGTTTGGCAACCGGCCAACAACAATGCGGTTCCTGTAAAGCCTGCTGTGGCAAGGCTTTTGACGCTAATTGCGCTTTGTTTAAACATATTTGTTTCCCCTTCCAGACCTGATCAACAGGTGCGTCTTTCTTAACGTCGCGTCCGCCAAAATCGGTGACGCGCAAGTGTTAGAATGCGTTTTTTGCTTCCAACACACGGGCGACTTCCCGGGCGTCGTTTTCGGCTATGCTTAACAATTCCACCAGTTTGTTCAAAAAGCGAGCCTCTTCGGGCAGAATTGCGCGATCGGCGTAGACGATATCGACGGCATGGCAAAAAGCAGCTTTGCGCATGTTTTCGGGCAAACTGGCGCAGGCGCGCTCTACAGCGGCTTCGAAATTATCGTTCAGGCGGCGAACGACCCGCTTGTTAAGGTCTTTAAGGCCCGTCTCGGGCACTTGAGACAAGGTGGGCGTGCGTGCCGCCAGCGCCTTTATCTCGGCGTCTTCTTCGGCCTGGAGTTTGCCGTCGGCCCAAGCTGCGGCAGCCATCAGACAGTAGAGCGCTTCCTGGGGTGTCCAGGAGATGTTGGGTTTGAAAATTTCAAGCATGCGACGTCCCAATCTTTGCAGCCAGTTGGGCCATTTGAGCGTGTCGATTGTAGCAGCAGCGAAAATGTGGAACGGCGAATCCGTCCACATATCGTCCGACCAAAACGGACCTTTCCATTTGCGCGGCTTTGGCTTGCGTCGCCCAAACATGATTTTTCGCCCCAGCTGGTAAGTAATGAAGGTTAACACGCTTCATGCGACAGTCCCATTACACTTTCAGCGATTAAAGTCAGGACGAGGCTTGAGCTGTTTCAGACTGTGCGCCAGATGCTAGCGATTGTGTCTGACTGCGCTTCAAAAACAGCACCATGGCGACCCCGACCAGGATCGCAAAAGAGGCTGCGGCAAATCGCAGGGTGAGAGGTTCGGCCAGTAAGGCGACACCGCCGACAGCTGCAATAGCGGGCGCGCTGAGCTGCATGACGCCTGCTTGGGCTGTGGTGAGCTTGGGCATGACTTTATACCAGATTGTACAGCCAAGCGCAGTGGTGACGCCGCCTGATATCATCGCAGCCAGAAGACCATCATCGCTGGGGCGCGTTTCCGGCACATAGTTCAGCAGAACCGGCGAGATTGCTGCAGCGATCACGCCTGCGCGCAGAAAATTGCCGGATGTCACCGCCAGCGGATTGATCGTGCCGCGTCCAAGCAGGGAATAGCTGCCCCAGCCAACGCCAGCGAGCACCATCATGAAGACCGGTAATGGCGCAACATCGCGCACGCCGCCGACAGGCCAGACAAGAACAGCCAGAGCGACAAGGGCTAAGATAAGCCCCGCCCACTGAAGGGCTGATAAAATTTCGCCTTTAAACAATCCCCAGCCGACCATTGTGAACTGGACGGTCGCAAACAAGACAAGCGCGCCGATGCCAGCATCGAGCTGGAGATAGGCATAAGAAAACATGCCCGCATAGCCAACAAAGGCAAGGCCGCCAAACCAGCTGCCTTCGCGCCAGGCTTTCCGGTTTGCAAGCGCTGCTAACACCAATGCGGCTGCGCCGATTCGCACTAAAGTGAATGTCCATGCGCCCATCTCGCCATCCGCCAAAGCAACGCGGTTAAGGAGCGAGTTGGCGGCAAACGCGGTCATAGCGAGCGCGCTGAGGAGGAGAAACCAGATCCGGAGCATGGCGGCGACAATATCCAGATTGAAGGTTGAGGCGACTCACAATTACGCGAGAGATCAAAAACATCCTGTGACATCGCGCGCTATAAGCAAAAAGCCTTCTTAAAAACGAGAAAGGGCCGCCATAGCCTTACCAGCTAAGCGACCCTTGTCCCGTAACGAAAGCCCGTGTGCTGCGTAGCCTGTGGGGCGAGGGGGACTTCCCCAAAGCTTGCGTCTTACATCGACACGCACTTTGTCAGCTAGGCATGTTGACCGGAGGCTGCTCCAACCAACATGAAGCCAACACCTGTGCGCTGCACACGTCTTTTATCACTGATCATTGGATCACCTCCTTTCAATTGTTGCCGTTAAAGAAGAGGTGTGAGCCACAACGCCGGGTTTCAAGGCCTTGTTGATATTTTATGCAACCAATTGCGGCGACCCGGCGTTAGGCCTTCGTTAACGTTTGAAACGGGCGGGCGACATGAGCACTTTCATCAGAACTTTTATTACGCTTGCAATCATTCTGGCGCCGTTCACTGGCGCCAAACCGTTCACTGGCGCCAAAGCAGAAGAGGCCAATCACCGCGTCGTCGCCACAAAGACGGCCGCCATTGGAACCGTCGCTTTAGCCGCGCCAGGCCAAACATCCAAGCCGACATGCCCTTACGAGGCGGCGTTTGTGCCGGTTGATGCGGGAGCAGAGCGCATCGGCTATGTCCACCTGATGGAAGCAGAAGCTGGCGGGGCGAAAATCTACGACGCTGTGCCTGCCAATGGCTGTGTCCCCGGCGATATGGCCGCACCGCGCTATGAAGCCAAGGCGGACGCTATGCTAGATGCGCCATACGGGTAAGGTCCTGGTGGTGTTAGGGGCCTTGTCCGGTGAGAATACGGGGTGTCTTCCTGGTGGTGTTTTGCGGATAAAGCGCGATCTATCCCTATGGTTTTTGTATAAAAATCGCTTTGAAACAGTGTTTGGAGCGGGCGCTTATCCCGGGATAAGCTGAAATTTTTGTGTTCTCTTTCTCTTCGGCGGATGGCGTTTCTGGCGCGTTTTGCACGTGAGCGCTTATTATGTCTGAGCTGTATGTGAAGGGGATAAGCAAGCGCGCAAAACGGCTTGCGCGCGCTGAACTGGATCCCCAGATGCGCTTCGCTTATCGGGGATGACGGCTGTGGGTGTGGACGGCGCATGTCTCACCGGCGTCATTCCCGACGCGCAGCGTCAGGGAATCCATTGCGCAATGAACCCCAAGCACATCCCCGATAAATAAAACAATGCCTTGCTGATGACGTGATTTCGTGGGGGATTTAGGATTGTCGGGCGGAGTGGTTTGTTGAGCGAGAGGTGTTTGATGCGCAGGATTTTGGTGTTGGCGGTGGCTGGGGCGTTGGTTGCGTGCGTGGCTGAAGATGAGGGCGCAGATAGTGAGGCGACAAATACGCCTGCGCCGAGCGAGGCCTTAGATATTGCGCCTGAAGCTCCTCAGGAGACACAAGCGGCCAGCGCGCCAGATGCTGCGCTAACCGGTGAGATGTGCTGGTTCAGCGATGACGCTGAAACCACAGAAGGCCTGCGCATTGTGTTTGCGGACACGGGCGTCACCGGCGAACATTTTGGCGTCATCCACAATCATGAGGCGGCGTATTTTGCAGCTTTTGACACCGAAATGCGTAATGGCCGCATGGATGTGGAGGATATCACCCAGCCGGGCGAATGGGCGTTTGACACGCTGACCCATGTTGATGGCGACACGCAAGAAGGGCTGGAGGTGTGGCGCATTACGCCTGAAGTTGCTGGCTTTTCCGCATTTGATGACCACAATCTCACAACAGCAGACTGTGCAAATCTTGAAACCCGCGTTTATGGCGAACCGCTGGATTAAGGTGTCCGGGCTAGCTTGTAGGAAGGTCAGTTTCGATAAGCAAACGGTCTGCGGAAATCTTTGCATAAAGATGGTCTAAAAACGCGCGGACCTTGCGGACCTTGCGCACTTCAGGCTGCACAAACACCCAGACATCGCGTGAGGATACGATATTGCCCGGCGACACGCGGGCAAGAGCGGTATCCGGCTCGCCGATGAAGCAGGGCAGAATGGTTGCGCCAAGACCGAGTTTGGCGGCTTCGATCAGCGAGGCGACACTGGTGGAGCGCATGCGGCAGTTTTCATCGGGAATATGCGGCGCCAGTTTTGGCCATGTGGGCGCATCTGATCCGTCATCCCAGTTGAGCCATGACATGTCCTCTTCGCGCCCTTGAAAGCGGGCCAGATAATCAGGGCTGGCATAGCTGGCGAATGTCGCTGTGGCGAGGCGTTTGCCAACATAATCAGGGTCAGGCGCATTGGTGGAAAATATGCCGATATCGGCCTGAAATTTTGGCGGATTGTCATTCTCGGTCGAAAGGCGAACATTGAGATCGGGGTAAATTTCTAAAAAGCTGGAAATACTGGTGAGCAATAAGCGATTGGACAACACGCCTTCGGTGAAAACGCGAATTGTGCCTTTCAGACTGTCATCATCCATGCGCAGGGATTGTTCCATGCGGATCATTTCATCGCGCACAACGTATGCGCTGCGCAGGCAGGTCTGGCCAAATTGCGTGAGCTGGTCGCGTTTTTTCGAGTTGTAAAAGAGGTCACGTCCTAAACGCGCTTCATAGGCGTGGATGCGGCGCGAGACCGTGCTTTGGTCAACGCCCAGCGCATTCGCACCTGCGGTGATGGAGCCGCCTTCGGCCACCGCCAGAAAGAAGCGAAGATCGTCCCAGTTTTTCATATATGCAAAAATCCATGAATATCATGCAATATTCTATCTATGATGCATTTTTGCAAAATGCCAGCTTGTGCGGGAATTTGGACCAGAAAGAGGAGATACCAAATGACTGCTTATCTTGTGGCGCGCCTGAAAGTGAAATCACCTGAGGCAATGGCTGAGTATTCGCAAAATGCGGCGGTGATCATCAAACGGTTTGGCGGGAAGCCGATCTTAAAAGGCGGCGAAGAAGCCAATCTGATCGGCGCGTTGGAGCTGCCTAATATTGCTGTGTTTGCGTTTCCAGACCGCGAGGCGGTGATGGGCTTTTACAACAGCGAAGACTATCGTGCCTTATTGCCCCTGCGCGAAGCAGGCGCTGACATGGTCCTCTCCGTCCACGACGCGGTTTAGCGATTGGGGGGTGTGAAATCGACGTGGTCAGTTAGAATGAAAGCTAAAAATCTATGGTCTCAAAAACTTTAAAACTGTACGTGCCACAAGTTGTTGGCGGAGACAGGACCTGTACTAGATCGACCCTTTTTAAAAGCCCTTTTGGTCTTATGGTTTCCGTGATTTTTCTAAGTCCGGAGATGGTATTCTGGGGAGCAGGTAGAATGTTTCCGATCTCTTCTCCTGCACGGGTAAGAGCAAGCGCTGAGCAGTGAAGTTGTTGTTGAGGAGTACCATGCCCGTGAATCGCATAGCTTCCTGCGATAAAATAAAAATTGCCCTCGATATCGGTATCAAATTGCATAATAGAGTTGCCGGCTAATCCGTGTATAAGGCCATTTTCTTCTAGCAATTTGTAATTTAAATATTCTTCTCCTGATATGGTTCCTTTCGCCATTTTTCCATTGACGCTGTTGTTGTAGAAATCCTGAAATAAGACTGCGGTTTTTTTGTCCAGAATTGAAACCACATGTAGCGTAGATAGAGAGAAAGATTGATTTTTTCTAATTTTTTCTGAAAGTATGCTTGCCCATATATTTTGTAGTCTTTCGCTTTTTGCGTGGCTAGATAGTTCTTCGAATTTATTCATCCACTCATCGAAGTCATCTAAACTTTCGTCTTCTTCAGAGATGCGGTGACCTTCTAATTTCCTTGTTGTCAATAAGGCGATGTTAACCTTGTTCTCCAGAGCATTGAGTTCTTTTTCTGCATGTTTTTCCGCCATTGCTTGCGCTAAGTTGCTGATGACTTCAGAGTTGTTTTTAGCTGCTAATTCGCCCGCATTTTTTATCAACTCTGCTCGCTTCTCATCTCGGATTTTAACTCGTTCACTTATTCCACCAACAAAGTTGGATCCAATGGAAATAGTGTTTCCGAGCAAAGCATCAATCGCCCTGAAAATTCTGCTATTTGTAGATATTCCAGCAATTTTTTTTAAGCCAATAGTGAGCTCGAATTCAAGTTTCTCACCTTCGGAATTGTTCTCACTCATTTAAATTGCTCGCTTCAGGATGTTATTGCTGTAATAAGAATATGGAACATATCATGAACTTATAGTGATTCGTGTAATTTAAAAGATAATCTCTCCACCCTCATTGGTGAGGGGGGAGAGATGGATCCCCGCCTGCGCGGGGAATACGGAAGGGTAAACGGGGAAAACGGTTTGGGAGGCCAGGCATGCGGCGGGATGTTGGAGATATCGCGGAGGGTGGGCGATAGGTCATTTTCTGGTGATGCGGCGGCGGCGGCGGTGGGCGATCATGGATTGGCGGGCTGCGAATATGCGTTTGCGGCGGCGCATGATGGGGGCTTTATAAGACAGACCTGAGGTGTGCTGGAGACGCCACCACACCATGGTCTGAATGAGCCAGACCGAAAAGACGACGACGACCGCGCCGTAAAAATCGACCCCGGTTTCTTCTGGCGGTGTGGCGTAAAAGTAAAACGAAACAGCTGCGCCAAATAGGAAAACAGATTCCTGAAACGCCTTCATGATCTGGCGGGTGCCTTCGCGCACATAAAGAATATAGCCAGCGATGGTCTTTAACAGGCAGAAGAGACCAAAGAACAAGAAGTAATTGGCCGCTTCCTTGGGAAACTCGATCGCGGCCAGCATCCAGCAGGCGACTATGGAAATCTCAATGGCGGCAAGCACATTGTCGAGCGCACTGGACACCTGGGCGGCCGCGGGCAGGGGCGAATAGCTGTCGTCTTCAGGGTTGGCGTCGTTGTAATAAAGATAAAGATCTTCAAAGACCGGGATAATGGCCAGCGCCAGAAAGCCAATCTTGTCTGGGCGGATATCGTCAATACCGCTGGATATGCCGATACCCAGCACAGTGGCGTAGGTGATATCCATCAAACGCTTGCGTTCGGAATTAGCCAATATGTGTCCCCGTCGTGCGTGTATTAGTCCCCATTAGCGCAGTTTGGTTATTTTGCGAACAGGTCGCCAATCTGGGGCAGGACCGGGGTAAGGCCCATAGAGAGGACAAACGCCAACAGGCACACAATGCCCGCCATCTGGCCTTTGCGGCAGTTTTCAACATTGCGTTCAGACCGCATCAGCGTGTGACGAAAAGCCATGGCCCAGTCATGGTCGGTGCGCGCTTCGGGCGATCCCTCTTCAGGCGCGATAAATTTTGAGACTGAGAAATGTTTCATGCAGTGCAGGGCGCTCCAGATGGAAAAGCTGATGGCGGCCAGCGCGCCAAACAGGAAGGCCCAGTTAAAAAGATTGAATGTCTGGTCTTCAAAGAACAAAAGAAACGCGCCGATAGCGGGCAGTAACAGGGCGGAAACTTTCATGATTTCGATTGCGCGGCCTTCGGTGTTGCGCACGACGCCGATCACCTGATTGAGCTGGGAATTGGGGTCAGCGCGAAAGTGGTGATAGGGCGCTTTAGGGCCGTTTGGCTCTGGGGCTGCTGCTGGCGCGGCGGGTGTGGGCGCTGGCGGGGACGTCTGGGTGTCAGTCATGGCGGGTAAGTCTTTTCCGGCTGGTGCTTGGACGTATATGGCACTAGAAAGAAACCAAACGACAAGACGAAATACACTAGGGGCGGATAATTCATGGACACGTTTTTCAAACTCGACCGACGCGGCTTTATGGGCCTTAGCGGGGCTGGCCTGCTGGCTGGCTGTGCGACGGCGGAGACCAAATCTGAAACGCTGAAGACCAATTCATGGGGCGCAAAAGAGCGCCTGGTCGAATCTGGCGAGGTGACGCTGAAAGTCTATGAAATGGGCGAGGGGCCGCTTGTCCTGCTGGTGCATGGCTGGCCTGAGTTGGCTTATTCCTGGCGTTATCAGATGCCTGCGCTGGCGGCGGCGGGCTATAAGGTCGTGGCGCCTGACATGCGCGGCTATGGCGATAGTGACAATCCATTTGAGGTGTCTGCCTACACGATCCAGAAACTGACGCAGGATCTGGTCAACATCATCGACTTTTATGGCGAAGACAAAGCCAGCCTGGTGGGCCATGACTGGGGCGCGATCGTCTCCTGGCATGCGGTCTTGTTACACCCGACACGCTTTGACAGCTATTTTGCGATGAGCGTGCCTTATGACGGCCGCTCGCCCATCCCGCCGGTGGATGGGATGAGCGTGGCGATGCAGGACAATTTCTTCTACATCCTTTATTTCCAGAAAGACGGCGTGGCTGAGGCCGAGTTTGATGCGAACCCGCGTGCTATTCTTTCGCGTTTATATCTTGAGCCAGACAGCCCGCGCATGCCGCCGGAACTGACCGATCCTAAAATGGCGGCTGGCGGATGGATCCCACGTCTGGGCAAGCCGACCGCTAGCCCGTCCTGGCTGTCTGACGCTGATCTTGATTATTATGTCAGCAAGTTTGAAGCATCCGGCTTTCGCGGCGGCATCAACTATTATCGCAACTTCAACAATAACTGGAAATCAACACCGCAGCTGGAAGGCGCGACCATCGACATTCCAGTCAAATTCCTCGCGGGCGAACAGGATGTGGTTATCCGCGGGGCGAACGCTGAAAGCCTGGAAAAGCGCATGTCTGCGACCTGTAACGACTTTCGCGGTGTGATCCTTTATCCCGACACTGGCCACTGGGTGCAGCAGGAAGAGGCTGAACGTGTCAATGCTGACCTCATCGCGTTCTTAAGCGAGATTGAGCGCTAAGAGACAAATTCAGTTTCTGCTTGTATGGGTGCGCGGCATAGCATATAGCCGCGCATCTTTTGCTCTTTGGCGGATACTTTATTGCCCAAAACCTATTTTGACGGCGCAGATACGTCGCGCTGGAACTGGCTGAATGCTCTGGTCTCTCCGGGGTGGGCGGTGGTGCATGATATTGTGCCGTCAGACATGGTTGCGGCTTTACGCACTGACGCTCAGCGCCAGCACGAAAAGGGACGTCTGACACTGGCGGGCGTGGGACGGGCCGATGACTTGTTGATCGACCGGGATATCCGCCGCGACAAGACCCGCTGGCTGACACGCGAAGAGGGCGTCCAGGCGGAATATCTGGACCTGATGGAAGAGCTGCGGCTGATCATCAACCGCGAACTTTTTCTGGGCTTGTTTTCTTATGAAGCGCACTATGCGGTTTATGAGCCTGGCGCCTATTACGCGCGCCACATGGATGCGTTCAAAGGCGCGCGAAACCGGGTATTGTCCACTGTGCTTTACCTCAATCATGATTGGCGCGCCGATGATGGCGGTGAGCTGGCCGTTTATGGCAATGAAGGTGATATTGAGCCAACATACCTTGTGACGCCGGAAGCTGGCGCATTGGCGGTGTTTTTGTCTGAAGACATTCCCCATGCCGTCCTGGCGTCAAAAGCTCAGCGCTATTCCATTGCTGGCTGGTTCCGCGTCAACGACCGCGCTGAAGCCCCAGTCCTGCAAGCGCCGGGCATAGCGACAGTCGGGTGATGAAAGACAGCTGACATAAAAAATTATATTGCCCGCCACAACTCCAACGTTTAAGCTTAAAGAAGCGTTAATGGATTTTGCTGGCGGGGGTCGCTATGGCGGAAAAAAATCCAGATTTGAATTTTGAGCTGGGTTACGATCTTAAAACTCAGAAAGTTCAATTCGGTCTGAAGATATCGAATATTTTTGACCGCTTGGGCAAAAAGCGTTTTGGTTTCTCTGCCTCTAAATGGTGGACGAAACGCAAAGGCAAACTTGACGCCAAACAGCTGATCCCTGAGTCTCATGCTACGGTCCCTGATGGGCGTGAGCAAGACATTGATCTGCAGCGTGATGATGAGCTTAAAAAGCTCAAGGGGCATGTCGAACAGCTCACACATGATGCAAAAGACTGGATAGAACGGCACAAGCCAAATCGTTTGAACGCACAGACCTTAGCTAAGGAAATCAAGGCGAAGCTGCACGAAGAATTGTCCGAGTACCGTCGTCCGTTCCAGGAAACGCGAACAGAATTCAATGACAGCCTGCGCCAATATGAAAATTTCAGGCGTGACAACGGCATTGAACGTCATGCGGAAGTGCCGCTTTATTTTATGAAGCCAATTGCGCTGCTTGTATCGTTGCTATTGTTCGAGACGCTTGTAAACGCGGCCATTTTTGCAGGAATTAGCCCTCAGGGATTGGTTGGCGGCTGGATTTCCGCTGTCTTCATTTCATTGGTCAATATATTGTTGGGCCTGGTGTTTGGTCTTTTGATCATCCGATATGCGGTGACGCTGGATCAGCCTTGGCGGTATGTGGTTATCGGTGCAGGTAGCCTCCTTGCGATCTTCGCGATGTTTTTCAATCTTTATGTCGCCCATTTTCGCGAAGTCGCAGAGGCCGCGATCATCGCAGACGAAGCAGGCCTCGTCGAACTTTCACGAGCGGAGGCTCCACGGTTTGCTGACGCCTGGCCGCATTTTATACAGAATATATTCAACCTGGGATCTGTCCTGGGCATCGCGCTGTTTGTAATCGGGCTATGTATCTTTGGATATGCGACTTACGAAGGATACAAAGGTTTCACAGACCCGATTCCGGGGTTTGGCAAGCTAGGAAAACGTTTCTTTATCAACCGATTATATCGGATGGGGCTTGAGCAGGAGGCTCGGGATACTGCCTATAATGTGTTGGATGTCGCAAAATCAAACATCGAAACAGCAACGGCCTTGCATTTCCATTTTCAACAACAAGTTTCCAGTGCGATTTCGTTCACGCAAAGGCTCGCAAAAGTCGCGACGACTGCTGAGGAGCGCGTGAATAATCATGCGTGGGCGCTGATTAGTGACTACCGTTCTGCAAACAAACGCAAGCGCTTGAAAATGAAGCGCAAGGCCGAGCGCAAACCCGACAAGTCTCTTCCAAATCCGGGAAATCCGCCAGCATACTTTGATGTGGATCTGCGTAAGTCTGGCGCTTGGGAAACGGTCGTGCCGGAGGTGATTGAGCTGGAGCGTTTGGCGCAGAATGCCCACGCAGCAATATCTGATAACCTCAAAGTGCTGGATGAGGCGCGACAGTTGATTTCCGATTTTCGTCTTGGCGTGGATGGACAATTACGCGATGCGTTGGACGAAGAAGATATCGTTCTTAATGAGCAAATTCGATCAATGGACACGTCCAAAAAAGGTAAGCTCAAAGTTGTCAACGAACAGGTGGCGTAGCGGCAGGTAGCTGGGTGGGGTGATGAACAAGAAAATAAAAGTCAAAGCAGTCAATAAAGCAAAGTGGAATTTTTTGTTTGCTGCTGTTCTTGTGTGTTTTGCGGGCATACCCATCGCTCTGGCTGTCACACGTCCGCCCGCGACAAGTGCTGAGAATTGTCGCCTTGATGGACGATTGCCTGCGCATACTGTTGTTTTGATTGATCAGTCTGACCCGTTTCAAGAGGCGGATGTTGAATGGGCGTGGCAACTCATTTTTGACGAAGCGCAGGCTTTAAGAAAACACGGCCGGCTGACCGTCATGGGAATTAACGCTGACAACCCTGACCAGGGGACGATTGTTTTTTCCAGGTGCTCGCCTGGATCGCCACGCCGCGCGAATCCCGTATTTGAAAACCCTAAATTCATTCAGCAGGACTGGGAGGACAAGTTTCAGACCTCTCTACAATCGCGAGTCGCAGATCTTATCCTCAAAAACCGTTCTCCTGTGTCTCCACTGATTGAGCACATGCGTGGCATTCACCGGCGGACAGATTTCACGGATGCAGTTGAGGAGCGTCGCATCGTGCTTGTTTCAGACCTTTATCAAAACTCTAGCACTTACTCGACGTATGATTCCGGTCTCAATCAGAAGCGATTTGAGGAAGCGATGTACGCGATAGAGTTCCCAAATTTTGAAGGCGTCGAGGTTGCTTTATTCCGGGTGGATCGCAAGAGAAGTATTCGAGGGGCGGACCTAATCGAATTCTGGCAAGCAACGCTTGGCGATGGAGCAGGCGCAAGCGTTGAAGTCATTCGAAATTAAGTCCTGCTTCTTGTTGGGGCGGCGTGTTCAAATAGCCTAACAATAAGTAGTCAGGTAGGCGTTAAAACGCTGGAAGTCGTCTTCTATAGTCGGGTTTTTGTTGACGTCGTGGGCCGAGAACGTCGGCAGGGCCAAGAGCCCGAAGAAAGCAAAATTGATGTGGAGCGGCGCCAGCAAATCATCAACTGAGCGCCCGCCAAACAAGGTCTGGTCCGGGCTATCAAACGCAGATTTTGGTGCGTTCATCGTCACGGACAGCATGTATTTCGTGTCTTGCATTTTCCCGCCGGAACCATACTGCCTGGTTGGATCAGAACGCGAGCGACCATCGCCTTTGGCCAGACGGCCATCCATTCCTGCGGTGTAAACTTCATCCAGATAGCGCTTGAGCGGCCAGGGCGGTCCCATTGAGTTTAACGGGAATTGAAGAAAGACAATATCAGCCCAAACCTGGTTATTGATTTCGTTTTCTATGTTCCATGGATCGACCAGTTTGATGGTGCGAACCGTATCGCTGCGATTTTCAAAAAAAGTGCGAGCGCGCTCAACAAAAGCAGCGTTGAGGCGGCCGGGCGAACTTGGGAAAACATAATGGGCGTTGATGAGCAGAATGTTGGCCATAGGCACAATGAACACGGCAAATTGCGCGGTGCAAAGTGGCGACGAACCTGCGACGATTATGTGGGCATTGGTGTTATTTATTAAGCAATCAGCCTCTGATAGGCGGAAATCAACTGATTTAAATCGAACACATTGTCAGAATTAACCGAACTTTTAGAGAAAGACGCTTTCCGCTTACGTAAGAGCGGGGAGAAGCTTATGCCGTCCAGTTTGAAACGCGCCTTGATCACAATGATGATCGTCGGTCCGGTCCTTATTGTGATAAACCAGTTTGAAGCTTTGTTTGGAGACCAGCCCTTCCGGCTATTCAGCGCCATCCTGACGGTTGTTGTTCCGTTCAGCGTCTCGTTGGTATCCAGCCTGATGACGCAAAGTGAAGTCGCCAAACGCGCCGAAGTTGAAACAGCGATACAGCCTATGGCGCCTGCAGCGCCAATTGCACAGCAGCCTCGGGTAAACATACCAAGCCAGCCTGTCATTCCAGAAAGCGTTTTAGCGAGTGTCAGCAACGCCGCCTCCCGGATCAATACGGTGCGTGAAAACGCCAAGGGCGTGAATGCAAGATCCCGCGAGCGCAAGCAGCATATCGAAAAAGCGATCGGATTTGCGGAAGACTTTGTTGAAAAACTCAAAGCCGATGTCAGCCGGTTTGCAACTGACATTTGCATGCTGCAAACGACAGATGACGCCATGCGCGCCACCTCAACGTCGGTTGTGGCCAGTCGTGAAGCGCTGGTTCAGGCAGGCGCTAATCGGCGTGAAACGGAAGTGGCGGTCGCACGGTTTGAAGCAGCGTTTCAACGCATCAATGAGATGACGACCCAGATTGCTGACATTTCTTCGCGCACGAACCTGTTGGCGCTAAACGCCACAATTGAAGCGGCGCGCGCAGGCGAGGCAGGACGGGGATTTAACATTGTGGCGGGTGAGGTGAAGCAATTGTCCCAATTATCGGCTAAGGCAGCAGATGAAATTCGCTCACTGGTCGAAGAAATGGGCGCCGCCAACCACACAATGATGACGACGATCACCGAGTTAGGGCGATCTCTGGACGTAGCGGAAAGCGAGAGCGGCGAGATTGAAACCAGCGCATCGAAGGCAAGTCAGGCCATCAGCGTGGCGCTGACCAATTTACAGGAAACGTCATTGAAGGCTGAAAGCAATGCGCAGGAATTTTCCCGTCTGTTGGAGGACTTTGAAGCCCTGCACAAGGACACGGAAGCGGCGATTAAAGGCTCATCCACGAATGTGGACCTGACCCAAGACATCATCAACGAGCTGCGCGCTATCAGCTGATTATCTCTTATAGCCAGATCGCAAGGCCGATGGAGATGGCCGACAAGATCAGCGACAGGGCCGCAATGCGCGTTGAGATAACGAAGCGTTTCTTGTCGGTGCGCAGATCGGCGAGGACGGACGCCATCAGCGGGAAATTCACACAATGGGCGTCGCGCCCGATCCGCATGGCGAATACATTTGCCCGCTCCCCCTGTTCGGTCTGCGAGCCATAGCGGCCATCCATGTGATAATAAAGGCGGCCAAAAATGAGGTCGGGATCACAGCGAAACTTCTTCGCCAGCATATCAATGTCGACCGGCACCCAGATTTTGGCGGAACGGGTTTTGTTTTCGTCGGAATAATTGGAAAAATCATCCAGATAGCGCCGGTAGATTTCACCCAATAAACGCTCGTCCGTCGGTATATCCGCCATGTGCGTCTCCCCATTCGCTGACATGTTAATTACGCGACGTTGGGCGCAAAGTACATCGTCAACGATAGCGAGAAACGTCAGCTAGGGACCAGAGGTTTTGCTGTTTCGTCAACGCCAGATCGGATGGGCAGGTTCGTCTTTGGGCGTCCAGTAGCGTTGGCGCAGACGTGGCGCATAATGACGCGCGAGTATCACGCCGCCAACAACACTCGTAACAGCGGCAAGCGCAATGCCTATTGCAGCAGAAGAAGCCGTGCTGGTCAGTATAAGCGCCAGCAATAACCCGACACCGAATAAGACCGCGTTGAACATTCCAAACAGAACCATGGATATATGTGTGCGTGTGGACATGGTGTTCCTCCTTTCACAAGAAAGAACGTATCACGGTTTTGAGTTGTTCCCTTAAGGATGGCTTGTCACCACAAATTAGTGATCTCGCACGGATGCTGACCGGGGTAATTGCCGTAAACATCTGTGAGATAAAAACTGGTTTCACCTGTTTGAGTGACTTCCAGCACGGTTTCCCGATTAAGCACATTGGCGTCGTAGAAACGCAAAAACCGATTTTCACCAGACACGGGCAATTGCTGGCCTGGCCCTGCTGTGAACATGCCCTGCCAGTAAATTGTTGAGGAGCCATCGCCAATGACGCCTGTGATATCAGGGTTTGCGCCGGGACCGTAAGTTGCGCCTGCGCCGCCGATCACTTCATATTGCAGGTCCAGCTGTACCGGCTGACCCATAATCTGGCACTGCGCATTAAGGCCGCCAGCAGATTGCGCCAACGCTGGCATAGCGACAATCAAGGCTGAAGTAGAAACAAGCAAATTGCGAAACATATGATCCCCCTCCATGACTGTTTGCTCTTTCATTTTGCCAGCAAGTTTGGCGATTGAAAGGCTGCGCCCTATCATTGTCATATTCAGACGTAAGTTGGATGTCGGACATCTGACTTTGAGGGAGGGGATTTTATGCGTTTCTTTAAAAGACTGACTATGGCAATGGCGGCGTTGTTGTCTGCGGCGGCAATGGGCGGCGCGGCAAGCGCGGACGACAGCACAATCAATGCGCTAATTGATGAAATGCAGGCTCAGGCGGATGCGTGTCGCGCAGCTTTTGAGGAAACCCGCGACAAGACACTGGTCAATTGCATTCGCGCCTGTGGATCGCGCGCCAAAAACCTGAAAGTCATGCGCGACCGGGTTAGCGGCTATACGCCTGAAGAGTTGAAAAACCAGCAGGACTATTGCCACAACGCAGCTAAGAATTTTGGCGTGCCGGTGGAAAATGCTGGCGCGCCTGTTGATGTGGGCGCGCAGACGGTTGAGCAGCGGCTGGCGAGCCTGCCGGAGAAGGCGGCTTACTGTAAGGCGCGCTATGAGGCGATGAATTGCGCTACGCTGATGAAAGGACCGCGCTCAGAAGAAGAAAACATCGCCTGTCACACATTCAACGCCTGTAGCTGTGACGCAGAGCAGGTGGCGTATCAGGTCGCTAATCCTCACACACTGCCGCGCCCCAACCTGGCGATGGGCAATCTTAAAAAATGTGAGTCAAATTATTATCAGGCCAAGGAATTAGAGGGGTAGCGGTGAACGCTGCCGAACTTAATCCGGGCGATAGTTTTCTGTGTAGGAACACTCGTTGACGTTGTAATGCCAGCTTCCGCCACGGTCCCTACAGGTGTCCTCTTCAAGAAACAGAGCAAGCTGTGGGGCGGTCAAGACGAGGATGAGCACCAGACCCAAAAAGACGCTCAGCAAAACCAGGGCGCGTTTAGATAATGGCTTCATTTGTCATTCCGATATGCGCAGTGGTTGGTGAGGGCGACATGGATCCCCGCCTGCCGCGGGGAAGGTGGGTAAGAGCGGTTAAGTCTAGAGGGGCTAATAATGCGGCGGAGGCTTGTTGGCGGGGGTGGTGGTGTCGGCGGCGGCATCAGCCTCGGCGCGTTCGATGAGGGCGGCCACCTGACGCTCCAGCCGGTCAATCATCTTCCACTGCGCCGTCACTGTGGCGTTCAGCTCATCAATCGTCGCATCCTGATGCGCAATGCGCGTTTCAAGGGTGTCGAGGCGATCTTCGGGGCAGGATGTGTCGGAGGTGTGGGGCATGGGGGCATTCTGTAGGGTGAATTGAGCGTAAGCGAAATGCACCCTACATCCTCGTGGTGAGTTGGCGCATTTCGTGTCTCAATGCACCCTACGTTTCCCCGAAGTTTCCATCAACAGGCGGTTTCCATTCTAACAGTGCGCTCTGCGTGCTTTGGTGCTAGATGGGTGCGATGCCGCGCTCTTTCCGGGCGCCCGTGCGGAGGGCGACTGGCCCTCCAACAAGGACAGCCGACATGGCCAAGAGCGACAACAAGACCAACAAGGAAACGCGCAAGCTAAAGGCGGCGCACAATCTCAAGCCCAAGACCAACGCCTCCCAGCCCTCACAGAAGCCCGGCAAGGTCGGCGGCATGGAGCATCTGGGCAACAAGCCGAAGAAATAGGGGCACACCCTTGCAGGATGGACCCCGGCCTTGAGCCGGGGGACAGCCGCTATGGTGCTGGTGGGGTGTGGTGGGCTGCGGCGTGTTTCACCCTGCGCGGCTACTGACGGTTCAATGAGTCTGGCAGGCTCGGGCTTTCAGGGACGGGGGGCATAGCTGATGATGCATTCGCTCGCGCTTGGTGTACCCTACAGCAACTACGAGGCTATATTTTCTTGGGCCAGCGCAAGATTGCCCAATCGGCCAATTTGGATGTTCTTTGCATAAGGGTTTCTTTGTTCCAGTTCTTATGCTCGTCAAGCAACCTAACAGTGGTAACGAATGAAACTTCGCGCTTGAGTATTGCTTTTGTCTCTTCAAAATTTCGAGCGCTCTTTGCTGAATTTGCGCTGTGGCTGAGTGGAACCAAGTTACCCCACAAATCTTTTACCTCATTGTGCTCTTCTCGAGAAACATTACTTTGCCAGTCGCCGTGCCAATTTTGAGGCATGACGTGATCAGTGGTGATTTGAGGTAGATGACTGAGCTTAGAATAAGATGTCTCTTGTGCATATGCTTCATATTCCGACAATACAAATTTCTCAATAACTCTTTTGTACAGACCTTTAGTTTGAATTGCCTGCTTGAGTTCTTCATCTGTCGGGAAGGAAATTGTTCTAGTTTGAATTTTTTCCAACAATTTTTGAGGATCAGATCCTGAACTTTGTCATAGTTTTTTAAATACCGCGTGTAACCCTGTTGGTTCCAGGCCAACGACCCCCCCTTCTCACAAAGAATGATTCAATTATTTTGCATACTTGTATAGCTTGCCCCTCATCAGTTTTCTCGGACTGAACTGATGCAATCAGGTTCATAAAGTAAGGAAGGGTAACACCTGGAATGGGGACTCTAGAGAGCCTTTGAAGAGCTAACCATAATGGATCACCTATTTTTTCGGGTTTGATGTCCCTTGTCATTGCAAAATAGGGACTTCGGAAAATCTCCATATGATTGGTGATATCTTCACCCGATGTAATCTGGTCTTTGGAAGATAGCTTTTGCCATATATCCCTTAACTCGTTCAATAGTCTGTTTTTCTTGGCTTGAGCGTTTTGGGTTAGCGCATAAGGAAAAAAGAATCCGTCAATCAATCTATGCTTTTGGTCCGAGTTTACACCTGAGACGGCTTCTTCCAATCTAGTTTCAAAAGGTCTCCAATGTCTGTCGTAAAGTTCAATAGCTGCCTCATAATCCGCTGAAACAGTTTGAAAAATTTCGTTTCTCACCAGATCTATTACACCAAGTGGTTGTCCTCCCGTATTGAGCCGGTCAAACACTTCGTTAGCGTTGTGAGTCTTGTCTAGAACAATTTGAACTACTTCCATTTTTTCCATGGCTGCGTCACATAAAAGCTGAAACTGTTCATTATCATTTTGATTAGAGTCGCTATCCAAATATGATTGGATGCGCTCAACGAAGTAATTAAAGGCCTCTACCAATGGGCCGTCAGGATCACCAGAATTTGTTAAAAGTCTGACGCTTGGAAAATGTAATTTATTCAAAATATAATTGAAACTGGTGTTATCAGGGATTGTCGGAATAACTTTTGAGAGTTTCTTCTCTTTTTTTTCGAACTTACTAGATACTCGCTTTGTAAATCTGCAGGTTTTTCTTCCCAGCCCCTGAGATGAGCAGCGCATGCTAAAGCAGAGATGAAAATAAAGAATGTAGTTATTCTTTGTTGTCCGTCTATTACAGTGTATTTTGTCGAACGTGCCGCTGATCCTTCTTCTTCGATTTGCAATACTATTGCGCCAAGAAAGGAGGTTTCAACTTCTTCTTCTAATAGGCTGGTTAAATCCTCCCAGAATCTCTTTAGCTGGTCGTCGACTTTCCACTGATACTTTCTCTGAAAGAGTGGCATTTGGAAAATGTAGCTACCTTCAAACAGGTCATGAACTTTAATCGCGTCGCTTGCTGTTCCGTTCATGTAGTGCTCCTTGAGACTGGCTAAGAGATTGTCCACTTTACATAAATTGCAGATAGATTCTTACAAGAAAAACAGGAACCACATTTACGGTTCCTGCTTAAAATGCAGCCTAAAATTCAGGGTTTGACCTAATCAATCGGCTCTCTTGTTGTGCCATCCTCTGAGAGGTAGAGCTGACTGCCCATCTCCTCATACTTCTTACTCATGTCTGCCATGCCTTGTTCAGCTTGAAGTTGCAATGCTTTTTTCTCGTTGTCGGAGAGTTTGTCGGCGTAGTCGCGGACTTCGGCGGTGATTTTCATGGAGCAGAATTTGGGGCCGCACATGGAGCAGAAGTGGGCTACTTTGTGGGCTTCTTTCGGCAGGGTCTGGTCGTGGAAATCGCGGGCGGTTTCCGGGTCCAGCGCGAGGTTGAACT
>CAYFFG010000002.1:12287-268669 GCA_964342355.1 uncultured Hyphomonadaceae bacterium | reverse complement strand
AGTTTTGGGGGATGGCCGCTGGGGCGGGGCTTTTAGACGCTTCCGGCATGGATAAGCTGCGGCATGGATCCCCAGATGCGCGGGGGAGGCGGTGAGAAAAGTAAATTACGCCGCGCTTTGCGTGGAAGCTAAGTTATGTATGGTCAGTTTTCAGCGGCATTGATTTTAGAAAGTAATCCGTCGGTCACGAAGACGATGAGGAAACAATGAAGACAGTTGTGGTTCTAGGTGCGGGCGCAAGCGCTGATTTTGGCCTACCTCTGGGTGATGAAATGTATAATCAAGCCAGAGATTTGTTGGAAGAGTTTCTTCGGGCTTTGAGATCGGAAGCACGTAGAGATAGCTTTTATAATTACTCGCAAATGGTTGCGTTTGTTAAATCACATGCAAGGTATAAATCGCTGTTGCCTTTCATGCTGGAAGATCTTGAAAATGGAAGCAAGCACATATCGGACAAACCAATATCTGACCTACTAGACGCTATGAAGGTCGCACCGGCTTATTCTTTAGATACATTAGCACTGGAGTATCCTGAACACGCCGACATCATTAAAGTTCTGTGCGCGCAACTGATAACTGAGTCACTAAGGAAGGGGTTCGCAAAAGATGAAAATGACAATGAAATTTTCAAGTTTAACAACAAGCAGATTGAAAATCCTAAGAAGAATAAACAGGAATTGCTTTCAAATTGGATACATTTGTTCTGTTCAATGATGCGTAACGAACTGGCGGTTCTAGATACTCAGAAGTACGGAATTGTCAGTTTCAACTATGATCGGCTATTTGAAAAAGTAGGATCGTTTGTTTGGGAGCACCCAACCAGAAATGTGGGAAAATTTAGGGAGATATTTGATATAAAATATCCGCATGGAAAGATCGTTTGGGATACTGACCATAACGGCAAATCAATATTTGACCCAACATGTTCGGAAATTGTATTTGCACATAATAAGCCTGAGAATTACCTTAATGATGGGGCAGCAGACCTTGTAGCTGAGGCGACGAAGTTAATCTTCTTGGGATTCCACTTTTCGCAAGAAAATATCACAACTTTGGGTTTGAAAAATTGTAAACCGGAAGAGGTTGTCTACCAAAATTATTCTGGAAATCGGGGACTGGACACGCGAGTTTCAGATTTGGGGTTCAAATCCGTTCGTTCGTTTAAGGGGCCAATCTCGGCCGCAATTCTTGAGGGAGAGTTGGGAGAGCTACCCTCCTAAGCCTTCTGACCGTCCTTGGCTCATCCTAAGCGCGTGGGGCGGCTTACCAACCCAAACCCAACAAACACGGCCATAGCGAGGCTGACGCTTAAAATAATGAGGACAGGTTCGATGCCTGGGATATTGCGGGCGCTGACGACCATGCGGTTATGGTCTTTGATGGCGGCCCATTTGTGTTGTGATGCGTCGGCAAAGGCGTCGGTCAGGTAGATATTCATAAGGTCGCGGCGGCTGCGATAGCGCACGATGGCGACACGGTCCCAGTCGCTGTAAGCGTCGGCTTGATTGCTGGAAAACATGGGGTAAGAGCCGCGCGACAAAATCAGGCCCACCATCACATTGGTAAAGCGCTGGAAGGCGTCTTCGCCTGAGCCGCTATGGCCAGTGTTGGGGGCATAGTCCGCTGTGTCGTGAAAACGGTAGAGATTGACTACGAAGAAGGGTTTTCCGTCGTCGTTTTCCATAAATGTGCGCAGATTAGCCATGTCATGACGCCCGCCGGGGACCTGAGTCTGGGCTGCGATTTGCTCAAGATAAGTGTCTATTTCCGGCTGAGTCAGCTTGGTTGTGTTCCAGCGAAACCAGACCATTGAGGCGAGCAAGAAGAGCAAGCCGATGCCTACGCTGATGGCGGCGTGTTGAAGGCGCATGACAATAAATCCCCTCATGGATTTTATGTGCTTGCAAAATGCAAGTACATTGCGCTTGTCTCATGGGTGCTTGCAATTTGCAAGTGGCGTGGTCAGATTAGCGTTATGCGAAATTCTGATTCCTGTCGGTCACACTGTCCGATCAATTATTTTCTGGAGACATTTGGCGATGCATGGTCGCTGTTGATTGTGCGCGACCTGATGTTTAACGGCAAATCCAGCTATCGCGCGTTCAAGGAATCGGCGGAAGGCGTCTCGACCAATATTCTGGCGGACAGGCTGAAACGCCTGGAGGAGCATGGCGTGATTGAAAAAGCAGTGAGCGAAGAAAATCGCTCCAGCTTTGTTTATTCGCTGACAGACAAGGGCAGGGATTTGGCCGCGGTGATGCTGGAGGTGACGGCATGGAGCGTGCGCCATGACCCATCTACGAATGCGCCCAAATCCTTTTCAGACGACTTTGCCAGGGACAAGGACGCCATCATCAACTTCGCCAAGGGCAAGTCTGGTTAAGACTGCCACGCCGTCTTATTTTTCGACCAGTTCTACGCGGCGGTTCTTTTCCTTGCCCCCGTCAGAGGTGTTAGCGAAAACCGGTGAAACCGGACCCACGCCAACAGCGTGGAGGCGTTCAGAGGCAACGCCATAGTCCTGGATCAATGTCACGCGAACAGTTTCGGCGCGGTCGGCGGATAGTTTCAGGTTATAGGCGTATGTGCCCGAAGAATCCGTGTGGCCGACAATGTAGAAGGATTTGTCTTTAAGGGCCTCAAGCAATTTGGCGGCTTCATCCAGAGCTGGCTTGGATTCAGGCTTTAAAGTCGCTTTGTCGTGATCGAACATCAGGCCGTCTATGACTGTGCGGCCCAGTTCTTCAATGTCCTTGCCCATCGCTTCGGCGTTGGCGCTGACGAGGCCGGATTCAGCTTCCTTGGTTTCAATAAGATCAACCAGAACGCCAACCTCGCTGGCGGAATGTTGTTCGACCAGGATAGAAACCCATAGCGTGTCGTCTGCGCGCACTTTCTTGGCGAGGACTGCACCAGAGCCGCCGCTGGATGATGTGCCTGACACCATTTTTCCCACAGCGCCGCCCTGGGTCCAGCCATTGTTGAGCAGGTGGACTTCCTGCCAGCTGCGTCCGCCGACATCCGGCTTGCGGTTTGAATTCGGGAAAACCCCTTCAGCGATGACGTCAAAGCCTGCAGCCTTGATGGCGTCTGAGAAGTTTTTCCAAACTTCTGTGTGTGTGCGGTCATCACCTTCATACGCGTAGAAATTACGTGTTACGCGGCCAGAAATCTCTTCGATCTCACCAATGGTGCGATAGCCGGACACCGCGCCTAATGGAAATTTGTATGGCAGGAAATTTTCGGTCAGGCACCATTGCAGGTCTGTGCCAGGGTAACGGGAAACGGCTGGATGGTCCTCGCACCCGTCAGCATCCTCAGCGAAAGCGGCCGGGACGGATAAGCAGGCGGCCAGCGCCATTGCAATGAGTGATCTTAGCATGTTTTCCCCTCCCACATGCATTGTTATCTGTTAACCATAACAGTCACGCGGACGCGTCTTGGTCAAGGCTTTCATGCATGCGAGACGGCGCTGCAATGCCTGCGGTTTAAGCCAGAAATTAATGGGATCAGCATGCTGTGTGGCGTTGTGTTCAGCTTGTTCGCCAGCTCGATGACAATCGGTATCATGACGAGAACAACTGGTGTGTTGTTCATAAAAGCGGACGCAAACAGGATGGAGAGCATCAATCCCGCAACGGCCAGTTTGGGCCGGTTTTCGGCTATCTGAATTGTTGACTGCGCCAGATCTGCTCGCCGGGCGTGCCGTGCGTCTCGTCACTCGCGCCATTTCTCCGGAAATGGAAAGTTCTAAGACATAGAAAGGGCTCGGTTTTTTAACCGAGCCTTTTGTTTTTTACCCCATATGCGGAAAAATGGGGTAGAAAATTCGTAAAAAATGGGGTAAAAAGCTGCATGTCAGTGGATACCCGACCAGATAGATATTTGATGCCGCGCGGCGATCGCTGGTATTATCAGCGCTACGTCCCCAAGCGTTTCAAACACATTGATTCTCGCCGCATGATCCGGTCCTCTCTTCGCACCACTTCAATCGACATTGCCCGGCTGCGACGCGACGCGCTGGCAGAGGCAGATGACGCCTACTGGCTGGCCCTTTCCATAGAAGCTGCCGAAAATGGCGGCGTGAGCGAAGCTACAATGGACGCTGAGCAGCATAGATATGAAGCGGCTCAGGCCCGCGCCATGGCCTATGGGTTCAAATACAAACCTGCCGAGGATCTGGCTAAAGAAGCCAGAGCCGACAAGCGTGTTGAGCGCCTGCTCGAACGTATCGAAGTATTAGAGCGCCAGACCGGCGCCTCCGGTCGTCCGCCGCGTGCCGACACTGAAGCCCTGCTCGGCGGTATTGAGAAACCTGACAAGCCTGTGGGGGATGTCACGAGTGCCTTTGAGCTATATGTTTCTGAAATCGCTTTCGATGAGCAAAAGAAGAAATCGCCCAAACAGCGACGCAATTGGGAAAAGACAAAACGTACGTCCATCAACTACTTCATTGATGTGATTGATGACGTGCCGCTCAATGAAATCACGCGCGAAATGGCACTCGCCTATCGCAGCTGGTGGATCGAGCGCATGATACCTGGCGACGGTGACACAAAGCCTGCCAGCCCGAATACCGCTAATCGGCATATCGGAAACATGCGCAGCCTCTATGATGCCTATTTTACTCACATCGGGTCAGAAGAGCGCCTAAATCCGTTTCGGAAAATGTTCTTCAAGGATGACCAGGAAACGAAAGTGCCGCCTTTCCTCGATGAATGGGTGCGTGAGAAGATATTAGTTCCGGGTATGTTTGACGAATTAAACGATGATCTGCGCCTAATGATCTATGTGCTGATTGAGACAGGCGCGCGGATAAGCGAAATTTGCAATCTTATGCCGGAGCAAATCAGACTGGATTCCAACACACCACATATCGAGATCCGCGCGATTGACCGTGAGCTTAAAACTGTAACGTCAAAGCGAGAAATCCCACTCGTCGGTGTGGCTTTAGAGGCTATGCGTTACGCGCCGAACGGCTTTCCGCATTATCGTGATCGCGGAGAGCTAGTGTCTGCCAATCTGATGAAGGCGTTCCGTCACCGCGACCTGTTTCCAACGACGGATCACGTCATATATTCTTTCCGCCATGCTTTTGAAGATCGAATGCTGGAGGCAGGCATAGATTTCGGTATGCGCTGCTATCTTATGGGGCACAAAAATCCGCGCCCAGATTATGGCAGCAAGGGCTCACTGGAGTTTCGCCAGGAACTCTTGATGAAAATTGCGCATCCTTATCCCATGGGGCTTGTAAAGCCTTCCCGCGCTATGGTTGAACCTGCCTGATCTTGTCTTTTACATAGTTGGCGCTTTTGTCATTGGCGGGTTTTCTAAACTGAGCAAGCTGGGCGCGGCGCTCATTGCGGGCATCAAGCTCTGCTTTCAGCGCCTCGAAAATCGGCCAATATACCTCGCCATGACACTCGATTGCATTGGCAACGGTGCGCAATGCGCGGCGCAGACGCACTTCAGTGATAGGGGATGATGACTTCTGACCCATTGTCAGATTTTAGATGATATGTGTCCGCTCGTAAGATGAGAAAGCGGGTAATAATTTAGGTGAATATCGAGGCCCAGGGCGCGTAATCCGAGTTTCACATATACTGTCGAACTAACGCGCTGCGTATTCGGGAGCTGATTTTCATTACCCAGCCTTACAGGCAGAAAACAGCGATAGAATTTCGATAGAGAGAGTTACTCGTGGTAACCAACAATCTTCGTTTAGTATCGTCGCAGTCAATCACGGATTAAAGTATCCACGATGGGACATTCGGGCTCGTCGCCCGTTGCGCAATCCTTTGATATGTTTTCGAGTGTGAGTTGAAGCTTTTGGAGATCGGCAATTTTGTCACTTACGGATATGAGGTGTTCCTGAGTGATGTCGTATATTTCTCCGCATGTATAAGTCCCCAAAACCACAAGCGAAAGCAAGCTCCTGATCTCATCTATTGAAAATCCGAGTTCACGTGCGCGAAGAACAAACCGCAGGCGACGCTGATTATCAGGTGAATAAAGCCTGTGTCCGCTGTCGGTGCGGGCTGGATCGGGCATAAGACCGATGTTTTCATAGTAGCGAATAGTCTCCAGGTTGCACCCAGAAATGCGGGCTAATTCGCCTCGCTTCACATCGCCTCTCGAAACTGTGAACGTCATGCTGAAGAATTCCCTTGAGCCTGTAGTTACTACAGGCCTTATCACGGAATCAATTAAAAAGTGAATGAAGAGTCTTGAGTCTAATGCTGAAAGAACCAGAACCCATAACCAAACAGGCGCGAAACCCTGAGACGAAGCGGCGTTGGCTAGCCACGGGCGGTATCTTTGGCGCTCTACTGGCCTCATCGTGTTGCATATTACCGCTGGTTCTAATCAGCTTGGGTGTATCCGGAGCGTGGATTGGCAACTTCGCTGCGCTCGACGCATACAAACCTCTATTTATGGCGGTCGCCATCGTCTTTATCGCGGCAGGATTTTGGCAAGTTTACTATAAGACTGAAAAAACTTGTGATGACGGTGAAGTTTGTGAGCGGTCTGCTCCGTCTCGGTTAATCAAAATAACACTTTGGACATCCGCCGCTCTGGTGATGCTGGCCGCCACAATTGATTTGTGGGCACCGTTTTTTTACTAAAGGAGAATATTATGAATACCAAAATCATTATAGCCGGGCTGCTCGCCGTTGGGGGGCTGAGTGGGCTAACTGTTCTGGCGCAATCCACCACCCAAGATGTGGCCATTGCCGAAACACAGCAGGCAGAACAAACCGTCGAATTTGCAATTGAGAATATGACATGCGCTACCTGTCCGATCTCTGTTCGCAAAGCTATGCTACGCGTCGAAGGCGTAAAATCTGTCGATGTAGATTATAAAACGAAGATTGCCTTGGTCACCTTTGATCCTAATCTTACCGACGCAACAGCAATAGCGGCGGCGTCTACCGATGTCGGATATCCTGCGACACTTCAGGACGCATAAATTATGCGGTCCATATTCGGCATCGGCATCATCGGAACGATAATTGCCGCTCTGTGTTGCTTCACTCCGGTGCTCATTATTCTGTTAGGTGCCATTGGGCTTTCCGCTTTGACGGGATATCTCGACTACGTGCTTTTCCCGGCCCTTGGCTTTTTCATTTTACTCACATTTTACGCCGTCTGGCGCCGCAAAAAGCGATATCAATAGTCACAGAAAGCACTCCTAATGCCTAACACTTCATCCTCAAAAACATCTGATCATTTCGACCTTGTAGTCATTGGCGCAGGATCAGCTGGCTTCTCAGCGGCTATTACTGCGGCTGAAGAGGGCAAGCGCGCTGCATTGATAGGTTTCGGGACAATCGGAGGCACTTGCGTCAATGTGGGCTGCGTGCCTTCCAAAACGATGATACGCGCTGGCGAAGCTTTGCACGGAGCGCGCGCAGCAAGTCGTTTTCGAGGCTTAACTGGATCAGCTAAGTTAGAGAATTGGTCTTCGTTAATCGCCCATAAAGATGAGTTGGTCGGTGAGCTTAGGCAAAAGAAATACATTGATCTGCTGAGCGAATACGAAGGTGTTGAATACATTGAAGGCCAGGCGCAGCTCGTTGAGGGCGGTGTTCAGGTCGGTGAGCAATTATTGGCAACCGACCGTATTGTCATTGCAACAGGAGCCGCCTCATCCATTCCAGATATAGCTGGTCTAGCTGACACGCCATATCTCACAAGCACAACGGCATTAGAGCTCGATGTGCTGCCGCGATCTATGATTGTTATCGGCGGCGGGTATATCGGATGCGAATTGGCGCAAATGTTCTCGCGTTCAGGCACTCAAGTAACATTAGTAACGCGAAGCCGTATGTTGCCCGAAGTTGAACCGGAAATCTCAAAGGAGTTGACCGACTATCTGCAGTCTGAAGGCGTAACAGTCCGTCATGATCTTGCCTATGTTTCAGCAGACAAGACGAATGATGGATTTAGTCTCTGCATTTCAACGGAAAGCGGCGATGAAACGCTCCGCGCGGAAAAGCTGCTGGTAACGACAGGCCGGACACCGAACAGTAGAACACTTGGTCTCGACGCGCTTGGAGTAGAAACGCTGCCGAATGGCGGGATTTCAGTAGACGCTAATATGCAAACGAACCTTCCCGGCATCTATGCAGCTGGTGATGTTACGGGCCGGGATCAGTTTGTCTATATGGCAGCCTATGGCGGTAAGATTGCCGCTAAAAATGCAATAAATGTTGGGACGCAAACCTATACGAACGCCGCCATGCCTTGGGTCGTTTTTACCGATCCGCAGATCGCAGGTGCTGGTTTGAGTGAATCACAAGCCAAACTAGCTGGTCATAGTGTGAAAACATCCATAGCGCCATTGGAACTGGTTCCGCGCGCATTGGCAGCGCGTGATACACGCGGCTTGATTAAGCTTGTCGCTGATGCAGACACTGACGAACTCCTTGGCGCTCAAATTATGGCACCGGAAGGCTCAGACTCTATCCAAACCATCGTTCTTGCGTTGAAATTTGGTATGAAGACGGTTGAACTTGCGGAGACGATTTTCCCATATCTGACAACAGTTGAAGGACTAAAACTTGCGGCACAGGGCTTCAATAAAGATGTAACAAAATTGTCTTGTTGTGGCGGTTAGATAAAATTTTTATCTGATCGGTCAGGCCGGATCGTTTAACAGTGTTTCCATGGGTTTTGCTGTGCCTGCCGGCAAATTTGGAAGCACATCAGCAATGTGCTCCACGCAGAGCGCGAAGGCTGCTCTGGCTTTATTGATGTCTGTGGATTGCAAAGTTGTTCCGTTATGCACAATCGCGCCGCGAGCGCGCATGACTGTATAGACCGCTTCCGCATAATCGGCGACGCCGGGCCTGCCTCTCAAACATATTCTGACCCGCCGCCTCATGCGGTCATTCGGTTTGCTTTCATATCCATCGGCGAGCAGCGTTTCAAAAGCGACAGCGAGGTTCACGATGGCCTCATCATCGGTTGAGCGCGACCCGAATGATTGTCGATACCAATCCAATGCTGTCACAATGCGCGCATAGAGCCTTCCTTCGGACGTACTGGTTCCGTCGATGAAAACGGAGTCCCTGTATCCGCTCTCTATTGTCGCCAGTGCCTTAGAGAGACGACTCGTTGCCCGTTTCATATCTGAGCGCGCCAGCAACTCGGTACTGAGGTTCACTGACAGATCAGACAGTCGTGCCAGATCTTTTGCGCCCAGGTTCATTGGAACCCGCCGCAATTCGAGGGGCCGTGAGCCAGGACGCACGGCTTCCCCGATAAGATAATGATCAATATCCAATGTCGAAAAATTATTGACCCGTGATGAGGAGCTGAGGGGCACAGCGGCATATCCCTTATCATTAGCGATCGCAGTTAGCATGGTCAAAAGCGAGGATGCGATACGGATTTTCAGGGTATAAATAAACTGGTTCTCAAACATCCCGCCCGTGTGAGACGTTAGCCTAATCATCATCAGTGGATTGTTGGTGAACCAGCGCAAGCGGGAAGGGACGGTATAATGATGAAGGTCGTTTACCGGTATGCGTCCCTTTATACCCAGTCTTTTTGCAAGCAATGACATACGCGCGCTCGCCGTTTCAAAACTATTGCTTTGTGCGGAAACCGCCATGCCTAATGATTTGAATACTGCATAAGGTAAGAGTGTGTCTGAGCTTCGGCGTAGCGGCGGCAATTCAAACCCGAACCCGTTAAGTGGGTAGATGACAAATCCAGCTTGGTGCACAGTGGTTTGGGCGAGCGATGCCATGACGGCGCCAACAACCTGACCCGGTTGACGCTGGACTTCATGGAAGACAAATTCATCAATGATCGTTGTGCTTACGAATACCTCCTCGCGCCATAAGGCTTCGGCGATAGCGGCCCGAAGCCTGCGCATATGGAATGTCAGTCCGTTGTATGTACTTTGGTCAAGACTCTCCTCGCCGTCCACGACCAGATGTTCGAGAGAATTATACTGTCCAAGCAAATTATGCTTTTGCGCCAAATAGGCTTCGGACGTGTTGGTGTCGGAAGTGGCGGGCACGCTTATCGCGGCAATGATGGATGGCGAGATTGGCATGTTGGTCAGAGCGCAAAGAGAATGAATAGTCCCGCCGCCGCGATCCAATCGATCACAACGCAGAACGGAATATACCAGCGCGGGACCTTGGCCCCGAAAAGACCGTTGTGGTGGATTAGGTCCCAAACGCCGTGCAGGAAAAGTGCAGCGACGAACATATAGGGTGACCAGATCACACCGAGCAGCGCCATGACGCCAAAGAGTGCCGCTATGTAAAGTTCTGTCAGGAATATCCAAGGGCGGCCATCGTTGGCACCAAAGCCAATATAAGCGCCCGCGATAATGGCTATGGTGATTGCTATGGTCAGACGGCTGATGTCATCGGGAAGCATGAGGTGCGCAGGAATTGCGACGCCCAGCACAATAGCTGACAAGAAAATGCGAGGGGAAAATGTGTGGATTTGGGAACCAGCGCCGTACTGATCTGAGGGTCCCGTATCGCTCATCGCTTCAGTTTGTCGAATAGATCAATCAATTCTGAGACCTTTTCGCGTTGCGCTTCGGCGTCACCGGACTCAATCGCTTCAGCTACGCAATTATTGGCATGGTCTTTGAGAATTTCACTTTCTGCGCGGGCCAGGGCTGATTTAACGGCTTGCATCTGAGTTAGAACATCGATGCAATATCGATCCTCTTCGAGCATCTTGATGATGCCGCGAACCTGACCTTCCAGTCGGCGCAGACGGTTGATGGTTTTTGAAGACTGTTGCATTGACGAATACCCTTATAGGGTATATATGGCATTTAGAAGCAAAAGGTCAATATGTTGATTTCTGGCATTTCCAGATCTGTGTTTATCAGCCTCTTCGCCATCATCTTTGGCGCGGTGCAGGTGCTTTGTGCCTGTATGCCTGCAAGTGCGTCTACCCCCTCCATTACGGCTGAACCTGCTGCCCACGAGATTGTAAGTGTAGGTTTAGCCAATAGCATATTGGGCGACAGCGCTGACCTAGAGGGCCCTGAACATCCTGCGGGTCATCATCCAGACGGTAACCATGACCATACAAGTGACTGTAGCCATTGCGACACCGCAGATAGCTATCTCCTAAGCGCTGAGCAAAGTCCGACAAACGGCATTCAAACGACGAGCAGCCAAAAATCTGTCACGGTCTTTGTCGATCAAACGGCCCAAACGCGCGCCAATCTGGCACCGACCGCCTTGGCTGGACTCCGATGGCTCCATCCGCCGTCGCCCACACCTGTACAGCTCAAAATCAAACTTCTGAATTAGACCGGAATCGCTTTGATGCCGCCCTGCGCCTATGCGCAGCCGTAGCATCGAAGGTCGAGTTCCGGTTTTGATGATTTCGCCCCTTATTCGTCATCATGATTGGTCTCGGCCGCGGCAATGCCTGGTCAGGGACCCTATGTCCCCACCTACCGGATTTCTGTTCCAGGCATTGTCGTAGCGCGCGTCCTAGCCGCGTCCCACCACACCGCTTTCTCCCCACCCCAATGGAACAGACATATGACTTATATTTACAGAACACTTTTCATTAGCGCTGCGAGCGCTGCTCTTCTGGCTTCAACAGCCACCGCCCAGACGCAAGGCCATGATGGTCATATGATGGATAAGCCCAAGCATGACCGGGCCAGCCATATGGTCGAAGCCGTCGCCACCGTTACCAAAATCATGCCTGGCGAAGGGCGTATCGGGCTATCGCACGGCGCAATTCCCGAAGTGAGCTGGCCCGCCGCCACAATGAAATTTCCTATCAGTGACAAAATTTCAATCAGCGAGCTTGCCCCGGGTGACCGCGTCCAATTCACCTTACACCGCGCCGAAAACGGCGCACTCCCACTCGTCGAGCTTTGCAAGACAGATCGCGCCGACGTTCAGCCCGGCCTTTGCGCAGGTAGCAATATGCATGCGGGCATGAGCAGTCATCAGATGGATATGGCCGAGGGTCATATGGACCATTCAAAAATGGATCACTCCAAGATGGACCACGCCAATATGGATCATGGGGCGATGGGACATGCTCAGATGGCCTCTGAGACTCCCGGTTCAAATTATGTCTCTGCCACTGGCACCGTCCTGAAAATTGACGTTGAGGATCGGAGCCTGCGCATCAAGCATGATCCGATTCCTGCGATCAATTGGCCGGTCATGACAATGGAGTTTGAGGCTGCCGACACCGTCAGCCTGTCCGGTCTGTCAAAAGGCTCAATGATTGGGTTCGATTTCGATCCCAATGGCGAAGACGGCTACGTCATCAGCGCTATTCGTCCCCACAAACCCGACATGAACACGCAGCCAGCACCCGCCGATGAGCATGACGGTCACTAGAGCGAGAAGGAGATAGTAAAATGTTTAACCGAAGACGATTTTTGCAAAGTGCACTTGGAACGGGTGCAGTCGTTAGCGCCTCTGGCATGGTGCCAGCTTGGGCCCGGCCTGCCAGCGCGGGCAATATGGGAATCCCATCTTTAACGGGCACCCAGTTCGATCTTTCCATCGACAAGTTTCCCATACGCATAGATGGAAGAGCTACAGAAGCCATAGGCGTGAACGGGTCTGTTCCGTCGCCATTGCTTCGGTGGCGCGAAGGCCAAGAGGTAACGCTAAATGTTGCCAATCACCTGAAAAAAGACAGCTCAATCCATTGGCATGGCCTACTGGTTCCGTTCCAGTTTGACGGCGTGCCGGGTGTAACCTTTCCAGGCATCAAGCCGGGCGAAACTTTCCAATATAAGTTCGCCGTCCCGCAGAGCGGCACTTATTGGTATCACTCCCATAGCGGCTTGCAGGAACAATTGGGACATTACGGCCCGCTGATCATCGACCCTAAAGATGCTGACCCCGTTCAGTATGACCGCGAATATGTTCTGATTCTGGGTGATTGGACCTTTACCGATCCGCACCGCATCTTCGCAAAACTTAAAAAGAATGCCGAAAGCCTGAACTTTAATCAGGCGACGGTCGGTCGGCCAATGGGTCTTGGCGGCATGTGGGGTGCGATGCGCATGTCTCCCAATGATCTGTCGGATGTGACAGGCGAAACCTACACCTATGTCATCAATGGCCATGCCACCTCGGATAATTTCAACATGGTATTTAATCCGGGTGAGCGGGTGCGTCTTCGCATTATCAATGCTGCGGCTATGACCCTGTTTAATGTCCGGATGCCCGGCCTGCCCATGACGGTTGTCGCCGCAGACGGCTTGAATGTGCAGCCTGTTGAAACTGATGAGTTCCAGATGGGCGTTGCAGAAACCTATGACGTCATTGTCGAGCCAAAAGAAGCGCGCGCTTTCGCCTTTGTCGCTGAGTCGATTGACCGCTCTGGGCAGGTTGTCGCCACGCTCGGTCCAAAGCCGGGGATGCGCGCCGATGTGCCTGCGCTGCGCCCAGTGCCGGTTCTAACGATGAAAGATATGGGCATGGACCATTCTGCCATGGGACATGGGGATATGGACCACAGCGCCATGGATGCTGACGCGGGAGAGATGGATCATTCCGCAGAGGATTCTGGCGCGATGGATCACAGCGCTATGGGGCACGGGGGCATGGATCACTCTGCTATGGCCGATGGCCCTGACCCCTACGGGCCGGAGATCCAGCTTGCCAAAGTCGAGGCTGACATCAAACGCGGACCCGGCGTTGTGAATGTCGCAGCAATGCCAACCAATCGCCTGTCAGAGCCGGGTATCGGTCTTGAAGGACTTGACCATCGCACATTGTCTTACAGCCAGCTGAGAAGCCTGGCTCCTAATCCGGACACGCGTGTTCCCGGACGCGAGGTGGTTGTTCACCTGACCAGTAATATGGAGCGCTATATGTGGTCCTTTGATGGAGTGAAGTTCTCTGAAGTCAAAAAACCGATCACCTTCATGGAAGGCGAGCGGGTGCGATTGACGCTGGTGAATAATACGATGATGCCGCACCCCATTCATTTGCACGGCATGTTTTTTGATGTCGTCAATGGCGGCGGAAATCACAAACCCCGCAAGCACACAATTATTGTTAAACCGGGAGAAAAAGTCTCCGTCGATGTCTCAGCCGAGCACGTCGGAGATTGGGCATTTCACTGCCATCTCATCTACCACATGCATGCTGGCATGATGCAGGTCGTGACCGTGCAGCCCAATCCATTGTCCATGAAAAAACACGCAGCATCGACGCATGCAGGACGGGCGCATGGCTCACAAAAGGAGCTGAACTAATGGGTATCAAAAACCAGTTTCATACACTCACGCTCGCGGCGCTTATGGTGTCTCTTGCGCCAGTAGCTCTTGCTGATGAGCCAAAAGAGGAAACGGCGCCGCCTTGGTCAATGGCCGACAAGTATTGGGGCGCAGAAGAAATGGCCAAGTCCCGAGAAAGCGTTCAAGCCGCCAATGGTGATCAGAAAAATATCATGATCATGGGCGAGCGACTTGAATGGCAGGACACGGGCGGTGACGGATCTCTGCTTTGGGACGCACAAGGCTGGTATGGCGGTGACGTCAACAAGCTTTGGATCAAAACCGAAGGCGAAGTCTCTCTTGAAGACGATGAGATAGAAGACGCTGAAATCCAGGCGCTTTACTCTCGCGCAATCTCGTCATTCTGGGACCTGCAAGCAGGTATCCGCTATGATCTGGAACCTAAGGCGCGAACCCATGCGGTACTAGGCGTGCAAGGGCTTGCGCCATATTGGTTTGAAATAGATGCCGCTGCCTTTGTCACAACGGATGGCGACGTGTCGGCCAGTGTTGAAGCTGAGTATGAGCTGCTTCTAACCCAGCGTCTTATTTTACAGCCGCGTATTGAGGTTGAACTCTCGGCCCAAGATGTTCCCGAACTGGGTATAGGCAGCGGTCTTGTGGCCATCGAGCCGGGCGTGCGCCTTCGCTATGAAATCAAGCGTGAGTTTGCGCCCTATATCGGCGTTGAATGGCAAAAAGAGTTTGGCGATACCGCCGATTTTAGCCGCGCCGAAGGGGGCGATCCTGACAACATTGTAGCCGTGATCGGCTTGCGGACCTGGTTTTAGGAGGCGGCTATGGGAGGGCTAATTGAACCGAATATTCATCCAATTCTTGTGCATTTTGCTTATGCGCTAACAATCACCGCGATTGCCGCTTATCTGGGCGCGCGTTTATTGCCTGGCAAGGCGCGGCGCGATGGCCTGACACACGCAGGCGATTGGATGCTTGCGGGCGGCGCGCTGGCAATAATCGCCACCGTCGCCGCCGGATTTTGGGCTTACTACACTGTCGCTCATGACGGACCATCCCATGAAGCGATGACCACGCATCGCAATTGGGCCGTGCCGTCGGCGCTCGCTATTCTTGCGCTAGCCTTTTGGCGCTGGCGCACGCGGGCAAAGAAGGTTGGCGCGGGATTACTCGCTGGATTGATGCTTGCAGGAACGGCTCTGACCGTCACGGCATGGTGGGGCGGGCACATCGTCTTTAATTATGGACTCGGGGTTAAATCCTTGCCGGTTGTTACCGGTGATGGTCATGATCATGACCACGGTGATGTCGGCCATGACAGCGAAACGCCCGTAATTTCTGACCCAATAAAAGGGAGCGCATCCCCGCCGTCAGGTCATGACAACTCAGACGGCCATCACAACGCCGTTCCTGAAGGCCACGACAATTCAGATGGTCATCACAACACAGTTCCTGAGGGACATGACAATAGTGATGGTCATCATGACGCGCCTCAAGCTGCGGAATATGGCTCGCCTGCGGCAATTGTCGAAGCCTATGGAGACGCCTTGCGCCGCGGCGACGAAGCGGCCTTGCGCGCGCTTGTTGTGCCAAATGTCATTATCGCAGAAGGCGGCGGAACAGAGCGCTCATTTGACGAATATGCCGGCCACCATATGCGCGCCGATATGGCGTTCACATCGGCTGTGCCATTCCGCCTGACAGCGCGAGATGTCATCGACGGCAGTGACCAGGCCAGCGTGATCTCAGCTTACGAGATTAAAGGCAATTATAAGGGCAATGCTGTCCACTCGCGCATGACCGAAACCATGGCGCTCATCAAGCATGAAGGTGCTTGGCGAATAGCGCATATTCACTGGTCATCTTCGCCTGTGAAGACGGAGCAAGAACACTAATGGCCGGGGTGTATCATACCGGACAGTCAGACGATCCGCTCTTTGGAGCTAATCATCTGACGAGTGTTCGATGGGTGCTGGCCGGGTTTGTTGCGCTCGGTCATCTCTGGCTCTTAACCACGGCTTATGAGCCGTTCCGTATCCATGACTGGACGGGCGGCTATATGGCGGTGAACGGGTTCTTCGTCTTGTCTGGATTATTGATTGCCAAAAGCCTTCACATGCGCGGCGATCTTAAATCCTACACCAAATCACGGCTCTTGAGAATTTATCCGGCGCTAATTGTCATGGGGTTTGCCTTCGCGCTGATCTTTGCCCCCTTCTTCTCAGAACCCGGAGGTCTATCGCGTATTTGGGCGCCTGAGACATGGCGTTATGTCTTCCGTGTCTTGCTCATGGGCAATCCCGAGCAAGCCCCTGGAGGAATTTTTGCCGGAAGTCTTGAGCAGGATTTCAATGGGCCTCTTTGGACCATTCGGTTTGAAATGGCCGCCTACATATTAGCCGCGCTCGGGTTCTTCCTTGGCTTGGTGACAAGTTTTGGACGCATAATTTGTCTCTATCTCATTGTTCAAATTGCCTATCTGGTTGCCCCGCATTTTATCGACTTTTCAGTCTTGCCTGCAGGGGCATTGTCATTGCTACGATTATCGTCGGCATTTCTTATGGGAATGGTTCTTTGGCACTGCCCACAGGCGCGTCGGCCACACTTAGCAATTGTCGCCGGATTGATCGCACTGTTCTTCCTGTTTGGCTCATCACCTATCGGGGAATGGCTCGCCAATTTAGCACTCGCAGGCATCATCCTGCGCGTCGGTCTTTCCCAGCGCCGGATTGAGCCTTTGGTCAAACTCCCGGACTATTCTTATGGGGTTTATATCTGGCACTATCCCGTCATGCAGGCCGTGCTGTTTTTACGGCCTGATATAGGGCCTTATTGGCTCGCCGCTTACTCGGTGCCGCTTTTTATCGGTCTCTCGGCACTGTCCTGGCATTTAATCGAAAAGCCTGCCTTAAAACTCAAGCGACCGAAAAAGCCAAAAGCTGTTCTTGTTTATGAAAGCGAGGGCGTGTGATGACGGCGCCGCAAACCCTTTCGACCATCAGAGCAGTCTTTCTAAACGCGCAGGACGTTTGCGGTGACATTATCAGGGCCAGTCAAAATGAACCGCCAATTGTTCGCGTTGGTTTTCTATCGGCTGATGTGTGTCTGGCGATTGCTGAGGACGGCAAAGAGATCCCGGGCGAAGTGGCCGCCGCCATGGCCGATGTGTTTCATAGTCTGAGCAAACCGCGATCAAAGAGTAACGAAGCGCAGAATTTGCGGTTCTCCGAGGCCATGCTCGCCTGTGAACGCGCTGCTCATGATCTTGCTGATCATAGCTACGGCCTGTCCGCGTTTACCTATCCGGCATCTGGGTTGAACGGACGTTCGACGGGTTCTGAAACATGAATTTGAATGATTCACATCTGCCTCTAGCATATACCCCCATGGGGTATTATATAGATTGTGAAAAACACAGAGAAAGGATCAGAAAATGTCAGCGCCGAAAAGAAAGAACTTATCCGAAGTCAAAGCCAAGAAAGGCTGCTGCACTTCGAACTCACACGCAAATCCGAAACTGGGAACGACCCCCAAACCGTCATCTTGCTGCAAGGCAAAATCCGGGGCCGCAAAATGATTGAGGAATAGGATCGCAAGGTGCCTGAGGGCGCCTCGCGATGCCTGAACATGAAGGTTTATCCGCAGAAGGAATAGGCCGTGTTCACACCACAGAGAAGGAAATCAAAATGACAAACTCTCACACACTTCATAAGCGCGTCGTCATGATAGCGGGCGCAGGACTCATAACGCTGCTCGCAGGATGCGCGACGGCTGCGTCCACGAGCGATACGGCTGACGCTAAATCCAGCATGTCGATGGCCGACAAAACTGCCATGCGCGCAGAATGCCAAACCATGCACGATTCAATGATGGCGGGTAAGGCCATGGGGTCAATGCCAGGCCATAAAATGATGTCGCCGGAGATGATGGAAAAGCATCAAACCTGCATGGAAATGATGCCGGAAATGAAGGCTCAAATGCAGGAAAAATGTGCGGCGCACAAAGCCGGCACAATGGATCATAAGCAAATGGGCAAAGGCATGATGAACCATGACCAGATGGGTCAGCACTGCGCGATGATGCAGTCATCGGACACTGATGACGGAGCAGACCAATGAAAATATTTCCGGTCGGGGCAGCGCTATCGCTGTTCCTTATCATTAGCTTCACCGCCTGCATGCTTTGGGGGCTGGTAACGCCTATGAAGATGCACATGTACGAGGCTTGGGCACCGCTCATGCCTGGGTTCCACTGGTCGATCACCGGTTATCTGATTGGACTAGCTTGGGTAGCTTTCTATGGCTGGTTCATCGCGGCTTTGTTTGTGCCGCTCTATAACTTCTTCAATCGGAAGAACGCCTCATGACCCAGGCGCATCATCCCCATAAAGATCATGCAAATTGTCATTCTGCCAATGATGCAGCGCTCGGTGATGATGCGCAATATGATCACGTGCCTGCGGGCTATTCGGGCACGGTTTATATTTGTCCGATGCACCCACAGGTGCGCGAAACCTCAAATACCGGATGCCCGATATGCGGCATGGCTCTAGAGCCTGAACATATTTCCCTCAATGATGAGGAAGATACATCCGAGCTTGATGATATGACCCGTCGATTCTGGGTCTCAGCACTGCTCAGTTTTCCACTCTTCATCTATGCGATGGGAGACCTTTTGCCGGGTCGTCCATTCGAGGGTCTGGTGCCCGGTGCTTGGGCGCAGTGGCTTCAAATCCCGCTCGCCGCTCCCGTGGTTATGTGGGGCGGATGGCCGTTTTTCAGGCGCGGGTGGCAATCCCTTAAAACCCGTCACTTAAATATGTTCACGCTTATTTCCTTGGGGGTAGGCGTCGCATTTATCTATTCCCTTATTGCGGTTTTCTTTCCCGATATTTTCCCGAACAATTTCAGAAATGAAGCCGGGCATGTCGCCATCTATTTTGAAGCGGCTGCCGTCATCGTGACCCTCGTTCTTTTGGGTCAAGTCATGGAATTGCGGGCCCGTTCACAAACATCAGGCGCCATTCGAGCTTTACTAGAGCTCGCGCCTCCGACGGCCATTCGCATTAACGACGATGGCAGTGAGGAGGATGTTGATCTCGGCCATGTAGAAAACGGAGACCGGCTGCGAATTCGCCCCGGTGAGAAAGTTCCGGTCGATGGCGAAGTACTGGAAGGTCATAGCTCTGTCGATGAGTCTATGGTCACAGGTGAGCCCATTCCCGTTGAAAAACATATTGGCGACCCTGTTACAGGCGGCACAGTCAACGGAACGGGCGGCCTGATTATGACCGCAACGCGCGTGGGGGATGCCACGCTGCTTGCGCAAATCGTGCGGATGGTTGCCGAAGCACAGCGCTCCCGCGCCCCTATCCAAAAACTTGTTGATACTGTCAGCGGCTACTTCGTTCCTGCCGTTGTGGTCATCGCGGCGCTGACCTTCATTATCTGGGGATTATTTGGCCCAGATCCGGCTATGGCCTTTGCCATCGTCAATGCTGTCGCCGTTCTTATCATCGCCTGTCCTTGCGCGCTTGGTTTGGCGACGCCCATGTCTATTATGGTGGGCACAGGAAAAGGCGCTCAGAACGGTATTCTAATTAAGAATGCGGAGGCGCTTGAGACATTTGAAAAAGTCACAACCATTGTTGTCGATAAAACGGGCACGCTGACCGAAGGCAAACCCAAATTGGTGACGGTTAAGCCAGCAGGCGATCTGACCGAGGAAACCCTTCTTACGCATGTTGCGGCCGTGGAGATGGCAAGCGAACACCCTCTGGCTCAAGCCATTGTTGAGGGGACACGTGATCGCGGTTTCAGTATTAACGACGCGGCTGATTTCGAGTCTGTCACGGGTGAAGGCGCGCAAGGCCGTTATGGCGGAAAGCTTGTCGCCATCGGTAATACCAAAATGATGAAACGCGTTGGCGCGTTTGACGCTGAACTTGCAACCGCAGCTGAAAGCTATCGCAGCGAAGGTCAGACAGTCATGTTTGTCGCCTTGGACGGAGCGCCCGCAGGTCTCATCGGTGTGGCAGACCCCATTAAAGCCACCACACCTGAAGCGATTAGGCGCCTGCATGCGGAAAAACTCAAAGTCGTTATGCTCACGGGCGATAGCGCAGGCACTGCTCATGCTGTCGCGCGCCAAATCGGCATTGATGAGGTTCACGCCGATGTTTCGCCGGAAGATAAGAACCGTATTATTCGCGAATTGCAGGAGGCTGGCGAAATCGTCGCTATGGCGGGCGACGGGATCAATGATGCTCCAGCCCTTGCGCAGGCCGATGTCGGTCTCGCCATGGGAACAGGCACTGATGTGGCGATGGAGAGCGCGGGGGTTACGCTTGTCAAAGGCGATATTCTCGGCATTGCCAAAGCCAGACATCTAAGCCGCGCGACGATGAGCAATATCCGCCAGAACCTCTTCTTCGCCTTCATCTACAATTCCTTGGGCGTCCCAGTCGCGGCAGGCATTCTCTTCCCATTTTTCGGAATTTTACTCAGCCCAATAATCGCGGCAGCGGCCATGAGCCTGTCATCCGTATCCGTCATTGCCAATGCGCTGCGCCTGCGCCGTGTCCAACTTTAGGAGCTTGACTATGGACCATGATCACGACGCCTATCACCAGCCTGAAAACAGGCCCGTTTGGTGGAAAACACCCTCCGGTATTGCCTGCATATTCTTTCTTGGCGCGGGGGCCTATTTTCTGCTGACCGAACACACAGCGCATGTCGTCCCATATTTGCCCGGGCTGATATTTTTGCTCTGCCCGCTCATGCATATATTCCACCACCGGGGCCACGGCGGCCATGACACACATGCAGACCCTGACACGTCAGGCCATGGAGGCCGTGATGCATGAAGGACAATCAGCATATGGGCTTTGGGTTTTGGTGGTCCTGAATTCCGCTATTTTTATCATATTCGCCTTCAGCTTTTTCAAACCCGAAACAAAGCGTGACTGGCGATCCTTTGGCGCTTTCTCGGCCTTTATCGTTGCGCTTTTTGTGGAGATGTATGGATTTCCGCTAACAATCTACCTGTTCTCAGGCTGGCTCACGAGCAAGTTTCCGGGCGTTGATTTTATGGCGCATGAGAATGGCCATCTGCTCCACACCATTTTTGGATTGAGCGGCAATGCCCATTTTGACGTGTTGCATATCGCGAGCATCATATTCATCGGCCTTGGCTTCTTGCTACTCTCTTCGGCATGGCGCGTTCTCTATGAGGCGCAAAAGGCGGGAAAGCTGGCTGTCACAGGACTGTATGCCCGCGTGCGCCATCCCCAATATATCGGATTTGTCGCCATCATGTTTGGCTTCCTGTTGCAATGGCCAACCATTGTGACGGTCATCATGTTTCCAATCCTCGTTACTATGTATTTGCGCCTCGCCAAAAAGGAAGAAACTGACAGTCAGGCGCGGTTTGGCAAGGCTTGGGACGATTACGCTGCGCGTGTCCCGGCCTTTATTCCGCGCTTGAATAGCAAGGCGAGCCGCGGGGGCGCCGCATGACACAGACGCTTCCCAGCAAACATACACCGCCGCTCGGGTTTAAGGTTTTAACGCCGCTCTATGACAGCGCCATCGCCTCGCTGACGCGAGAAGGGCGTTGGCGCTCAGATTTTGTGGACGCCATAAATCCTCAAGCTGAAGATATCATCGTCGATGTCGGGTCAGGCACAGGCAGTTTAGCAAAAGCGCTTCTCAGCCGTCAGCCTAACAGTGTTTTTTTCGGGATTGATCCTGACAAAGAGGCGATTGCGCGGGCAGTGAAAAAGCTCAGCCGTCATAATCTGAAAGCCGATTTCGTGCATGGCTATCTTGAGCGCGATCTTTTTGATGAAGGTGAAGGGGCGACTAAAATTGTCAGCTCTCTTGTACTTCATCAGGTGCCACTTGCTGAAAAATCCCGCATCCTGATGACGATGCATCAGGTGTTGCGCGGCGGCGGCAAGTGCTTGATCGCCGATTATGGTCATCAAAAAACATGGCTCTCACGCTTGTTGTTTCGCCTCACCGTTCAAGCGCTCGACGGGAAAGCAGATACACAGCCTAACGCCGATGGCATTCTACCTGATTTGATGCGGGAAGCTGGCATTGAAGACGTGCGGGAACTGAGCCGGATTTCCACACCGACCGGCGTTATCTCAATCTATCAAGCGGTGAAACCAACCGCCCGAACGGGAGGGCCATCATGACGATGGATCACAATGAACATGCGGCTGCGCAAAAACCGAGAGGACATGGGGGGCATGATATGACCGCTATGTTCAAAAATAATGAGAAGGCCCTCAAGATAAGTGCGGCGCTGACAGGCGTTTATTTTCTGATTGAAATGGGGCTCGGTATTGTCAGCGGTTCCATCTCCGTCATCTCAGATGCCTTTCATACATTCTCAGCCGTTGGCGGAGTCCTGCTGGCACTCATCGCAGGACGGATCGCGGCAAGGCCTGCAGACCGCTACCGCACCTATGGTGCCATCCGCGCTGAAATGATTGGCGCGCTACTTAACGGCCTCTTTTTACTGCTCATGGCGGTCTTCGTTATTTATATGGGGATCATGCGGTTCTTTAATCCGGTTGAAATGGATTACGGCCTGATGCTTTGGGCAGCTGCAGGCGGCCTGATCACCGAAGTCATATCGCTCCGGCTTTTGACGAAAGGCTCCAAAGGCAATCTGAATATGCGGGGCGCGTTCTGGCATGTCATGCAGACCTTTGTCGGGTCCCTGATTATAATAATCGCCGCCATCGTTATTCGCTTTACGGGCTTTGTTCAGATTGACCCGATATTGGGGACGGGCTTTGGGCTTGTCCTGATCTGGGCCGGGTGGGGCATTACCCGCGACGCGCTAAATGTGCTGATGGAAACCGTTCCGGCTGATGTCGATGTTGAGGCCGTTCGATCCGGGCTTAGCATTATCGACGGCGTTCAGCACATCCACCATATTCACGCCTGGTCTCTGACGTCAGGTAAAAACCTATTCTCAGCTCACATCCGCACTGATGATGTGGCGGACCCTGACCGTGTGCTTACCGAAGCCACGGCGCTTCTGTCAGATGTTTACGGCTTTTATTTCTCAACGGTCCAAGTCGAGCGCAAATGCGATCAGGTTGACCGCGCGAGTGAAATTGACTTTGCGACGGCGGCAGATGCACGGGCGGGTAACAAGTCGTCATGACGAAGTTAGGCGGTCTTTCTTTGTTAAAGCGGAATTTGAGCCGATTAGGGGTCTATGCGACATTGATGGGCGGGCCAATCTGGTCTGGGAAATCGCCCACCTGCCGCTCTATACACTCTGGGAATCTCCTGATCTGGGCGAAAAGATCTTCGCGGTTCTGCATTGCACCCTAGGCGATGTCATGATTGCGCTAAAGACCCTGCTCATAGCGCTGCTTCTATTCGGGAATCCGGATTGGCCGGCGCGCCATTGGTCCCGCGTGGCCCTAGTCACTATCGCGCTTGGTCTTGCCTACACCGTGTTCAGCGAATGGCTGAATATTAGCATTCGCCAAAGCTGGGCTTAACGCGATTTGATGCCGGTTCTGCCGCCCCTCGGCACGGGCTTATCACCGCTGATGCAATGGCTCGTGCTGCCATGGTTTGGTCTTTGGAGTGTGGGTAAATCAAGTCTTTCCGACTCCGCAAAGAGCGGGCGCAATACATGAGCTATGCTTACATTTAGCCCTTTGTGGAGGGCGGTGCGGGCGTTCTGATGATTGGGAAGTTTGTGTTGCTATGACCACCATGCGTAATGGTAAGTGCGACATAGCTTCGGTGTTTGCCGAAGAGTCGAGAATTAGTAGCGCGCAGCACCGTCCGCGCTTTTGGTTTCTTTATGTTACTCATCAATCTGATTGTAATTATACCCCCTTCTGGTATATATATGTTAATCTAAATAGGTTGAACTGAAGAGGTTATGCTGAAACTGACACGACTTCTAATCCTGATCGCTGTCGCCGCTATTGTGGCGCAACCAGTGATGGCATGTTGTCTGACCGGGCATGGCGAACCGCAAATCACCCAGGCATCAGCGGATATGCCCCTCTGTCATGGTGAACAGACAGCGCCTGAGCATTCGGAACAGAACAGCGATCATGAGCGCCCATCCCCGGCCGATTGCCCCGGGTGCATTGACTGCGACGCTGGCGTCATGCAGGCGCAGAGTTTCGATGACGGAACACTTCTCGTCCAGACATCGACTGAATTTCCGGTCGCGATCCTTACGGCGCGTTTTGAGGGGTTTGGACACAAATCCACTGTCCTCAAGACCGGCCCGCCGGGCGATCCGCCCCGAATACACACCACACCCATTACGCTTAAACAACGCCTGTTGATCTGATCCGGCAACACCCGCGCGTCTTCGCACGCGCGTGTCGTTGTTCGTCTCAGTCAATCTGGTGTTGTAATCATGAAACCGTCTCTCAAAATCTGTATGATATGGGCCGCCCTTGCATTTGGGTCCCAAGGCGCCGCAATGGCGCAATCCTTCCATGACCTCGAAGTCCGTCTTGCAGACCATCCTTCGCTCACGGCACTGAGCTATCAGGCTTATGCAAGCCGGCAACGCGGCCTTGCGGCAACCGCCTTGCCTGATCCTGTCGTTTCTCTCGGCATCAATAATTTTCCGATCTTTGATCCGTCATTTTCCGATTTCCTGCCGACCAACAAGGCGGTTGGTGTGCGTCAGGAGTTTCCCAATCTGGCGGGCCGCAACGCGCGATCCGGGGAAGCGCGGGCCATGGCCGAGCAGACCGACCGTGTTCGCGCCGCGCAGCTCGCAGCCCTTCGCGGCGAACTGATCGCGCTTCTGCACGAAAAAGGCCGGATCGCCCGGCAGCGCGAATTCGCAGAGGCGCGCAACGCCAAATATGACGAACTGACCGATGTGGTCGAGGCAGAAATTGATGCTGGGCGTCCCGCCGTGTTCCGGCTTGCTGAGATAGAAGCCGAGCGCGCTGGCGTTTCTCGTGTGATTGTCGATCTGGACCGTCAGCAGGCCGAAATCGACGCTCGGCTCATCGACCTCGTCGGGCTTGTGCCCGAAACCCCGGCGCCGATAGCAGCCCCTGTCGACTGGTCTGGAGACGCACTCGATTTTCATGCCGTGCGCGTCGCCGATGCCGGCATCCGCGTTGCGGACTATCTGGTCGATGGCGCGAAAGCCGACTGGCGTCCCAACTGGGGGGCGCAGCTGACGTATCAGCAGCGCGAGTCTGGCGCGAACTTCGCGGGTGATGACTGGGTCTCCGGCATGGTCACTTTTTCGGTCCCGCTCTGGGCCGAACGGAGCCAGAAACCGCGATTGCGGGCCGCCAAATCCGACCGGGCAAGCGCCGAGATGCGCTACCAGGCAGCGGCGCGAAGCGCGGCTGCCCGCTACGCCGCCGAGGCCGCTGCCTGGCATTCAGCGCGCGACAATATCACCGTTCTTCATCGCAACATCACCGCCGTGGAGGATGAAATCTCGTCCCAGCTGACTCTCTACGAATCAGGTGTCGGTGACTATGCGCCGATCATCGACGGCGAGATCGCCATCCTTAAACTCCATGCGGAAATTGAAGCTGAAAAGGCGCGCGAGGCCGCAGCGATCTCACGCATGAACGCGCTACTGGTGACACAATGAAAAAGATGTTCCTGACAATTGGCGCGGCTTCTGTAGCCCTTCTTCTCGCCGCATGCGGAGCTCCGGCTGGATCACCGGGCGGCAATGCCCAGTCGCCGGACGCTTCGATCGAGACGCAGCAATATACCTGCCCGATGCACCCGCATTATATTTCAACCGATCCCGACGGCTCCTGCCCAATTTGCGGCATGGATCTGGTCCCGGTCAGCGGGAATGCAGGCACTGAACCCGGCGGGCGAGGAGAGATTCTTTATTACAAGCACCCCATGGGCAAGCCGGTTACATCACCCGTGCCGAAGAAGGATTCGATGGGCATGGATTATATACCCGTCTATGCCAATGAAGTTACCGAGCCTGGTGTGACGGTCGCACCGGAGATGATCCAGACCATGGGTATCCGGATCGCCGAAGCCCAGGTGAACGATTTCGGCGAAACGCTCCGCGCGTTCGGAGTAGTGGAGACCAATGAGCGTCTGGAAAACGTCGCCGCCTCGCGCCTGGAAGGCTGGATCGAGAACCTGACCGTGCGCGCGGAAGGCGACACGGTGCGGCCTGGCTCGCTGCTCTACAGGGTCTACAGTCCGGACCTGATCGCGGCGCAAAAGGACTATCTGAATTCTCTTGAGATCGGCAATGAGAACCGTATCGCCGCCGTTCGCCAGCGTCTGCGCTCGCTCGGCATGCAGAATGCAGCGGTCAAACGGTTGACGCAGAATCGCGCAGTGATCGAGCGCGTGCCAGTCTATGCCGAAGCTGGCGGCACAGTTGCCGAACTGCAGGTGCGTGAAGGCGATTATGTAAAACCCGGCACGCCGATCCTGCGCCTGCAATCCTATTCAGGGGTCTGGGTCATGGCGTCGGTGCCGGAGACCGACCTGCCATTGATCGACACCGGTATGCCAGTGCGGCTCGATTTTCCGAGCGCGCCGGAAGCGCCGGCTGAGGGCGCCGTTGACTACATTTATCCAACCATTGATCCGGCGACACGCACGGCGCAGGTGCGGATCGAAGTCGACAACGCCGCCGGCTATCTGCGCCCCGGTGCCTATGCAGACATCACCATGGATCTTGGCGGCGGCCAGCGCCTGTCCGTGCCAACTGAAGCGGTTCTGCGCGACAGCCGCGGGGCGCATGTCATCGTATCGCTCGGTGAAGGCCGGTTTGCAGGCCGCGCCGTGCGTACAGGCGTCAACAGCAATGGACGCATCGAAATCATTGCAGGTCTGACGTCCGGTGAACAGGTCGTCGCCAGCGGGCAGTTTCTGCTCGACAGCGAAGTGAACCTCCGCGAGGGATTATCAAAGCTGCAGGCGCCACCTGCGATGGTCGCCGGGTCGGATACACCCCTTTCGCAGCTCCCGGTGGACGCCAGCACGCTGGCCGAGATCAATCATTTCACGGACATGGCACTCTACTTCCATGAGGCTTTGACCGATCAGTATAGTATCGATCCGTATTTCGTAGATCCAGCGCTGGGCTTGAGCGAAACGCTACAATCCCGTTTCGCTGATACAAAGCTGGTTCCCATTCTGGAAGACGGCCAAATCGCGCTGCGCGCTGCGAAGGATGCGCGCAAAGGCGAAGCGCTCGCGGTTGAACTTGCGCGCCTGGTGGAGGCGCTGGAGCCCTGGCTCATAGAAGGCGCGCCGATCCATTATCGCGACGCCGGGCTGACGCTGTTCCGAGATGCGGAAACGGAACGTCTTTGGTTACAGGAAGGCGGCACGCCGCGTAATCCCTATGGCGATGGTGAGGCTGAGATCGTGGCTTGGCCCGACCCGATGGCCGGGATGGAAATGGACGACGCAGAGCGCCGTCTCATCGGTCCTCACTCAGGCGACAGGTAGGGGGCGACGATGACGAACAGTTCAAAACACGATCTTGCTGGGCATGATCCATCAAAATCCTGGGTCGCAGGCCTGATCAGCTGGTCGATTGCGAACCAACTGATCGTACTGGTGCTGGCAGCCGCGCTCGCTATATCCGGTTGGCTTGCGGTTCAGAGCACACCGCTGGATGCGGTGCCGGACCTCACAGACACTCAGGTCATCATCCGCACCGATTTTCCGGGTCAGAGCCCGCAGATCGTCGAGGACCTCGTCACCTATCCGCTGTCGACAAACCTGCTCGGTCTTCCGCGCACGAAAGATGTCCGCGCCTCCTCAATGTTCGGCACCAGCTTCGTCTACGTCATCTTTGAGGACGATGTGGACCTCTACTGGGCGCGTTCGCGGGTATTGGAGGCGCTTTCCCGCCTCGGCTCGCAGTTGCCTGAAGGCGCTGTTCCGCAGATCGGCCCGGATGCGACGGGCGTCGGTTGGGTTTACCAGTACGCGCTGGTGGACAAGACCGGCAATACTGACCTCGCCGAACTGCGCTCTCTGCAGGACTGGTTCCTGTCACTGGAACTGGCCGGCGTTGACGGGGTGGCGGAAGTCGCCTCCGTCGGCGGCTTTGTCCGCGAATATCAGATATTCATCGACCCGAACCGGCTGCGCAGTTTCGATGTTTCGATTGCCCGCATCCGCGACGCGGTGCGCGCTGCGTCCAGCGAGGTTGGCGGGCGCGTTATCGAACAGGCCGAAACTGAATATGTGATCCGCTCGTCAGGATATGTCGATGAGCGGTCCGACCTGGAAGAAGTCGTGATTTACGCCGCTGACGGCACACCCGTGCTGCTCAGCGATGTGGCGCGGATTGTCGAGGGCCCGGCGCTTCGGCGCGGTATTGTCGAGCTCAATGGCGAAGGCGAAACAGTTGCCGGCATCGTGATCATGCGCGATGGCGAGAATGCGCTTCAGGTGATCGACCGGGTCAAAGCCAAACTCGCCGACTTGCAGCGCGGCCTGCCAGAAGGGGTTGAGATCGTCACCGTCTATGACCGCGCCCCGCTGATTGAGGGGTCGGTCGAATACCTTCGCGACAAGCTAATCGAGGAAGGCATCGCCGTGGCACTGGTAATCCTGATCTTCCTCCTGCATGTGCGCTCTTCTTTAGTGGCGATCATCACGCTCCCACTCGGCGTCCTCGGCGCGTTCCTGATCATGTCGTTTCAGGGCGTGACTGCCAACATCATGTCGCTTGGTGGCATTGCCATTGCCATCGGCGCAATGGTCGATGCCTCGATTGTTCTTGTAGAGAATGCCAGTCGAAAACTCTCGGAATTCGAGGAAAGCCCGAGCCCGGCTGCGCGCCGCGCAGCTCTGCTTGAGGCCGCTCAGGAAGTCGGCCCCGGTATCTTCTTTTCTCTTTTAATCATCACAGTGTCCTTCCTGCCGGTGTTCGCGCTAACCGGCGAAAGCTATCGCCTGTTTTCACCGCTTGCGTTCACAAAAACCTATGCGATGGCCTTCGCCGCCATCCTTTCTGTCACGCTGGTGCCGGTGCTGATGCTCTATTTGATGCGGGGAAAATTCCGCCGCGAGGAAGCCAATCCCCTCAACGCCTTTTTCGTTTGGGCCTATAAGCCGGTCCTGCATGCGGCGCTGCGCTTCAAATGGCTGACGGTGGCGCTCGCCATGTTGCTCACCGCGAGTATGATTATCCCAGCGCAGCGCATCGGATCTGAATTCATGCCAGCGCTGTATGAAGGCGAATTGCTCTACATGCCGACGACACTACCCGGCGTCTCATCCACCAAAATGCGTGAGGTTCTGGGCCAGACCAATCGCGTCATCATGACTGTACCTGAAGTCGAGCGTGTCTTCGGCAAGGCCGGCCGCGCCGACACAGCGACCGATCCGGCCCCGCTGACCATGATCGAGACCTGGATTGCCCTGAAGCCGAAGGAAGACTGGCGGCCAGGCATTACGATTGATGACATCACCGCTGAGCTTGACCAACGCCTCAAAATGCCCGGCCTCGTCAATTCCTGGGGCTATCCGATCAAGATCCGCATGGACATGGTTTCGACCGGCGTGCGCACGCCGATCGGGATCAAGGTGACCGGTGACAGTCTCGCCGAGATCGAACAGATCGCACGCGATGTCGAAGCCGTGGTCACAGGCATTCCTGGCACGCGCTCTGCCTTCGCTGACCGTGTGCTCGGCGGAAAGTATCTCGAAACAACACCAGATCGCAGCGAGCTCGCCCGTCGCAATATTGACATGGGGACATTCCAGGCAGTCGTGCAAACCGCGCTCGGCGGTATGCGTCTCTCACAATCGGTGGAGGGGCGTGAACGCTATGACATCATCTTGCGCTATGACCGTCCCTTCCGGGAAAGCGCCGGCGACCTGGACAACATCCTCGTGCCCACACCGACCGGCGCGCATATTCCGCTGGGTGAGCTGGCGAGCATTGCCTACACCGAAGGTCCGCCCATGATCCGCTCGGAGAATGCGCGCCTGACAGGATGGGTATTCGTCGATATCGCAGGCCGGGATATGGGTAGCTATGTCAGTGAAGCGCGCGCCGCTGTAGCCGAGGCTGTCGACCTGCCGCCTGGCTATGCGGTGGATTTTGCGGGCCAGTACGAACAGCTCGAAGAGGCCAGCGCCCGGCTGCAGATCGCCATTCCGGCCGCCATCGGTCTGATCTTCCTACTCTTGATGCTGCATTTCGGACGTCTGGACCGCACCCTGATTATCATGGCGAGCTTACCTTTCGGCCTTATAGGCGGCCTTTGGGCGGTCTGGCTTGCAGGCTACAATCTTTCAGTCGCGGTCGCAGTCGGTTTTATCGCCCTTGGCGGCATCGCAGTCGAGACCGCCGTCATAATGCTACTCTATATCGACAGTGAAGTGCGCAAGGCGCAGCCGGAGACTCATGAAGATCTCTTCGCCGCGATCAGCCGAGGCGCTGCGATGCGCGTACGTCCAAAGTTGATGACCGTAACAACCATCTTCGCCGGGCTTGCTCCAATCTTCCTCACCGACGGCCTTGGCTCGGATGTCATGCGCCGTATCGCGCTGCCGATGATTGGCGGCATGGCTTCGACCCTTGTCCTCACCCTGATCGTTATTCCGGCCATCTACTACATCAGGACCGGATTACAGCTTTCCGTGCGCGCCGGAGACTCAGCCAAAGACGCGCAACCAACCTTAGCAAAACCCGAAGGAAAACCGATATGAAACTCCTCACCATAATCACCACCGGCCTGTTCGCGCTCGGTTTGGCCGCCTGCGGCGGTGCTGACGAACCGGCGTCACACAGGAGCGAAACAAACAAGCCGATGGAAATGGCCGACAATAATGGAATGGATCATGGCAACCACGAAATGGGCGCGATAGGGGACGGCATCGGTCACGCCACGGGCGTGATCCGCTCTGTTGGCGGCCAGGGCGACTTCCTGACTATTGAACACGGACCGTTTGATGGCAGCATCGAAATGGGGGCCATGACCATGGGCTTTGATATCATGGGGGGTGTTGACCTGTCAGGTTTCACCGAAGGCGATGAGGTGGCGTTCATGGTCAAGCAGGGCCGTGACGGTTCCTACCGGATCATGGCAATCTGCAACACAGGCGCAGACGGCACCGACTGCCTCAATGGCATGATGGACCACTAAAGGACAATCGGGAGGGCGCTTTATGGCTGTACTCAGATGGACCGTGAAAATTCATAAATGGGTCGCCCTGATCGTCGGGATTCAGATCATGCTCTGGATCGCAGGCGGCCTCGTCATGAGCGCTATCCCAATTGAGCAGGTGCGCGGCGAGCACAAGATTGCTGCCAGCGATCCGCTCAGCGTCAATCCAGCCACACTTGTCTCCCTGAACAGTGCAGCTGACCGAGCGCAGTTGACCTACATTGCCGAAACCTCGCTCGGGCAGGTTCTAGGCGAACCGGTCTGGCGACTGAAAACACCTGATGGAAAAACCACTGTCGTCCACGCCCGGACAGGAACCGTTCTCAGCCCTGTCGACGAAACGCTTGCACGCAAGATCGCCGAGGCTGACTATTCCGGAAAAGGGGCGTTTGAGGACATCGAAACCCTTCTCGATCCGCCCTCCGAATATGGTCGCCCGGGACCTGTCTGGCGTGTCACATTCAAGGATGGCGATGCCACCACACTTTACATTGATCCGAACACCGCCGAAGTCCGCGCTCGACGCTCTTCGACCTGGCGGTTTTATGATTTCTTCTGGAAACTACACATCATGGATTATGATGATGGCGCCGACTTCAATCACCCGCTGTTGATTACGGCCGCCGGTGCCGCAATCTTCGTCGCGATCTCCGGCCTCATCCTGCTCATTATCAAGATGCGCCGCAGCCTGATTGCCTGGCGGCGCAAGAGAAGCGCCGAGTGAAACACTTCGAAGCGCGTATCCCCTTTTTGCGGCGCGCTATGCGAGCGCTGGATTGAGATTAATGGGGTGCACGCTTACCCAATGTTCGTAGACCAGTTGGAATTACAAGTCGCGGTCAATTCGGTAGTCGCTTGTGCACGAGTTGACCGCGCCATAGCGAGGTATCGGCTTTGTCTCATCAAAAAAAGCGATGCGTTCGACTTGCATAGTCATGATATGCTTCCCCATACTCGGCTTCAAGCCAAGGTTCTTCGAAATAGGGCGCGATGAGATACATAAGCGCCCACAAGCTGAGTAGCAGCGTAACCAGCCAGGAATTGGCCGGCATGGCCCACCCAGTTATGCCAAGCCAAGTAAACACATAGATGGGGTTGCGGCTCCGTGCGAACCAGCCGGTTGTCATCAATCCGAGCTTTTCACCAAAGGCATTGCGCCATCCCATATAAAGCGTGATCCGGATCGCCATACCGAAACCGATGAGCAGCAATGCTCCGCCCACGCCATATTGTACCAATGCGTATGGGCCTTCCAGCGGCGCGAAAACAAACACGGTCAGAGCGATCAGCGGATAGAGATAGAGCCGGAAAAGTGCGAGGAATGTCCGATGCTGCCAACTCCGTTTGCTGGGCGGTGGGAAGAATTGAAAATCAGAGCGTAGCGCCGCTACAGCCGATAATCCGAATATGGACAGCGCCCCAGTCAGCGAGAGACCAAAAGCGGCCCACGTCATCCAGACAGGTGGATCAATCATTTCTGCCACCTCACAGCCAGCGCCGGGTCTGTTTGCGATAAGCGGTAAATGCTTCGCCAAAGATAGTTTGTAACGCGTGCTCTTCGGGTTTAATCTGGAGCTCTGTCATTGCGCAGACGAAAACAACCGGAGCCGCCAATGCGGCGATGTTGCCGAGCGCAAATGCGCCGCCGATCAAGATCAGCGCCATTGCCAGATACATCGGGTTGCGGGTGAAACGATAAAGCCCGTTTGTGACCAGCGTCCGGGCCTGGTCAGGCGCAAGCGGATTAACGGTCGTCCGGGCGCGGATAAAGGCCAACACAGCGAGCGCCAGCAAGACGGTCCCCGAAAGGATAAATCCGTATCCAGCAACTGCCCAAAGGGGTGAGCCGAAGGTTGGTTGAGGCATAAGCTGAGCGAGGCCCCAAGCGAGAAGCGCGCAGACGAGAAACTGGACAATCGGCGGAACACGGAGGCTCATTGCGTTGTCTCCGTGGCTGGCGCTTGTCGGGTTTGCTGGGACTTAAGCTCACCAAGGGCTTGCAGTGTGATGGCGGCGGCTGATTTTAGGAAGAGGCTCGCGAGCAGCGCCGCCACGACGAGGTCCGGCCATGCCGCGCCTGTTGCCGCGACCAGCGCTCCTGCAGCGATCACACCGACATTGCCAATCGCATCATTACGCGAACACAGCCAGACAGAGCGGACATTGCTATCACCGTCGCGCCAGCGCAGCAGGATGAACACACTGGTTAGATTGGCCAGTAGGGCTAGCAGCCCGATAGCTCCCATGGTTCCAGCTTCCGGCGGTGTACCCTCAAGCACACGCAAACCTGTCATGGTGAGCACAGCGATCGCAATCACAGCCAGAGACGCGCCTTTTATGAGCGAAGCGCGGGCGCGGGTTCGCAATGACGCGCCAATGACAAAAAGGCTTAGCGCATAAGTCGCGGTATCGCCTGCAAAATCGAGCGCGTCGGCTTTCAAAGCCTGCGATCCAGACAGCAAGCCAGCGGCCATCTCGACAACGAACATCACCGCATTGATCGCAATCACAGCTATGAGCGCTCTGCGATAAGCGGGCGATACGCCGTCAAATGATTTCTCTTCGCAACAACCAGACATGTCTTTCCACTTTAACTTTGTAATTGACGATTCTGGTTAAACCCTACAGTCTACAGTGACTGTAGGGGCAAGAGTTTTTTACGGAGGACTTCATGAAGCAGATGACGATCGGACGTTTATCCAAAGCAGCGGGCGTAAAAGTCACCACCATTCGCTATTACGAGTCCATCGATCTGATGGGTGAGCCGGAGCGCAGCACAAGTGGTCAAAGACTTTATGGCGATGACGCCGTGCAGCGATTATTGTTCATCCGTCATGCCCGCGATCTGGGGTTTCCTATCGACTCCATCCGCGAGCTGATAGATTTGCAGCATAAACCAGGCGAAGACTGCGCGCATGTCGATGTCATCGCGCGTCGGCAGTTGGCGGACGTGCGCCTGAAACTCTCCCAACTTGAAGGGTTGGAAGCAGAGCTCAAACGCATGGTATCGGCGTGCGAAGGCGGCAGCATCGCCACTTGTAAAGTCCTGGAAAGCCTCGGCGATCACAGTCAATGTCTGGAGTCTCATGAGGGTACGGCAGTTGCCACTAAACTTGGCGCGCGAGTGTGATTTTGCATACTTTGAAGAAAGCGCTTGCCCCTACAGTCGCTGTAGCGAGTATAGAGGCAAAATAGTTGGAAAAGAGCGGTAATGACGACGAGTCGCACCGACTTAATGAATTGATTTAATGATTTTGACATCGAAAACGGATATGATCTGAAACAATGAAATTTGCCGCGCTCATCTGTTCTACCAGACTTTGGCTCAGCGTCATGCTCGCTGTGACGATGGGTATGGGCGCTTCTGCGGCAGATATTCATCCTGTCAGCGCCGATGAAATTGCCTGCCAGAGCGCCGATATATCTGAAAGCCACACCGGTATCGACCAGGATAGTGGTGAACAGCGTCCTGACCATGACCACCACGCCCACAATTGCGGGACGTGCCATGTGCATATGGTCGGCATGAGGGCCGCCAATTTGTCGCTTGTCTGTCCCGCCTCTCTCGCTTTGCGTCCCGGCGCTGATCAGTTCCTTGCACGGGCCGGTCCTAACGGTCTTTACCGCCCTCCGCGTGCCTAATCTGACTCTCTGATCTCGCGCTTTCCCGCGCGGATTTGATCTCGTTTCAGATTACCACAAGGACAAATACCCTATGCCAAAATTTAGACAGGGCGCGCTGTGCGCCCTGATCGCGGCTGCCTTTGCAGGCACTGCGGTCGCGGCCCCGTGCAACGGGCCAGCAGGCAGCGCGCCAGCCATCGTGCCAGATGCGCCGCTTACCCTCGATACGGCGCTCACCCAGATACGCTATGCCTCGCCAGATGTGCGCCGCGCCGCGCTGGAAGCGCGCGCAAGCCTCGCCGATGCTGATCAGGCCGGACGGCGGCTCAATCCCTCCATTGGGCTTGAGGTGGAAAATTTCTCTGGCTCAGGCCCGCTCAGCGGGTTCGACCAGACAGAAACGACGCTCGCATTCGAGCAGACCTTTCAGCTTGGCGGAAAACGCGGAAAACGTGAGCGCGCCGCTAGGGCACGCGCCGCGCTTGCCGATGCTCAGTGCCGCGTCATTTTAAGAGACACCGAATTAGAAGCGGCCTTGCTCTATTACGACCTGATTGCGGCAACCGAACTTGCCGCTCTGGCGCGGAAGTCCGCAGATCTCGCCGTTTCTTTGGCTGAGACGGTTGCAAAACGCGTTGATGCCGGGGCAGCCGCCCCGCCTGAACGCTCTCGCGCCGATGCAGATGCGGCAGCTTTGAAAGCAGCAGCGCTTGCCGCCGAAGCTGAAATCGATCAGCGACGTTATGAAATCGCCGCGCTTTGGGGGAGTGCCAACCCTGAATTTGCGCCGCCGCGCTCAAGCGCATTGGAAGACCCTGAAACACTCCCTCGCACCCGAGAACTGACCCAGCACCCCGCTATCGCCGCAGCCAAGGCTAGCGCCGATGCCCGCGATGCAGAGCAAATTGCCGCGCGCGCCGCAGGCGTGCCTGATCTTACCCTCAGCGCAGGTGTCCGCCAGTTTGAAGAGACTGGCGACAATGCCCTCTTGCTCGGTGTCAGCGTTCCCATCCCGCTCTTTGACCGCAACCGTGACGCCGCGCGGGCAGCCGGGCTTCGCGCCGATGCCGAGCGGATTAACGCGGTTGCCGTTGAAGCGAGATTGCGCGCGCAGCAGCAAGCCGCCGCTGCGCGCGTGCGCACAGCGCAGGCCCGGCTCGCATTGCTCGAAAATGATGCCTTACCTGCCGCCCGTTCGGCTTATGACGCCTCCGTCCAAGGCTATGCGGCAGGCCGGTTTGATCTCACGACGACCCTCGATGCCCGCAAGGGACTTATTGAGGCGGGCCTTGGTGTCATCGACGCCCGCCGCACCCTTAATGCCGACCTGATGCGCCTGAAAAGCCTGATTGGCGCGGCCCCCTTCAATGGAGACTTCCAATGAAACAGACATTCATTTTGACAACGGCCATGTTCGTTTTGGCTACACTGCTTTCGGGATGCAGCGATGCAGGCCCCGATACACATGGCACGCATGATGAGGCGCCGGTGAGCGCCAGCGTAGATCACGATGATCATGACGAAGCCAGTGACGAGCATGATGACCATAATGACCATGATGATGGCCATGACGAGGCTGAAGCCGATCTTGTTAAACTGACTGCTGACGCGGCCAGAGAAGCGGGTATTGAAACCGCCACGGTGATAGAAGGCGCGATCGCCCAATCGTTGAGCCTTCCAGCGGAAATCCGGTTTGATGCAGACCGCGTTGCCAATGTGTCGCCCAAGGTGAGCGGCGTCATCGGCAGGCTCTATGCAAGCGAAGGCGATCAGGTGAGCCGCGGCGATACGCTGGCGCTTATCCGCAGCCGGGAACTGGCGAGCTTGAAAGCGGCCTATTTGACGGCGCAAACGCGTGAAAGCCTGGCCAGTAAAGCCCTGGCGCGTGAAGAAAAGCTGTTTGCGGACAAGATTACGTCCGAAGCCGACCTCCAGAATGCGCGCGCCGAGTATGAAGCGGCCAGAGCTGATGGCGATGCGGCGGAAAATGAGCTCCATGCTGCTGGCGTCAGTCATGCGGCGCTGGAACGTATCGCGACAGCGGCAGACGGCGACAATGCCAACGCGTATCTCACCGCGCCGATCGCCGGAACGGTTGTAAGGCGCACAGTCACATTAGGCGAAACCGTATCCGCCGGGGATGCGGGCGCTGACCCGCTCTTTACGATTGTCGATGACAGTGTCGTCTGGGCCGATATAGCGGTTTACAAACAGGATATTGGACGCATCCGCATCGGCGCGCCCGTCGCGCTAAAGACCGATGACGGCGATGTGCTGGCCCAGTCCACAATTGCGTTTGTCCTGCCGGTAATCAATGAGACCTCCCGCACCGCCACGGCAAGGGTGATTGTCGATAATCCGGACGGCAGTTTGCGTCCCGGCCAGTTTGTCACGGCGGATTTGAGCGTCGGCGCGCCGGAAAACGTTTTGCGCATCCCGGAGTCCGCCGTTCAGCTGGTTGAAGACAGACCTTCCGTCTTTGTGCCCGTTGAGGGCGGCTATGCCCCGCGCGCAGTCATGACCGGCACAAAATCTGGCGGCTTCGTGGAGATACGCTCCGGCCTAGACGCGGGGGAGACCATCGTCACACGCGGCGCGTTCACCCTCAAAGCTCAACTCGAAAAAGACGCCTTCGGCGACGGCCACGGTCATTAGGATTATTTGATATGTTTAACTTTATGCATCGTATCGCCGGAGGACGGCTCCTGGCCGCCATCGCGGCGCTCGCCATGACACTTGGCGGACTATTTGCCTTCCGCGCGCTGCCTGTTGATGCCTTTCCCGATGTCACCCCGTCACTGGTTCAGGTGTTTACCGAAACGGAAGGGCTCGCCCCCGAAGAGGTCGAGCGTTATGTGACCTATCCGATTGAAACCGCCATGTCGGGTCTGCCAAAACTGGACCACATGCGCTCGGTCTCAAATTTTGGATTGTCCGTCGTCAATATCTATTTTGAGGACGGCACCGATGTCTATTTTGCGCGGCAGGTGGTGGGCGAACGGCTCGCAGAGGCGCGCGGCAATATCCCGGACGGCTTTGGTGATCCGCAAATGGGGCCGATTTCTACTGGGCTAGGGATTATTCTATATTTCCGGCTCGAAGACGCATCGGGCACGCGAGACCTTGTGGAGATGCGGGAGATTCAGGACTGGATCGTAAAATACCAGCTCCAGACGGTCCCGGGCGTCACCGAAGTTCTGTCGCTCGGCGGCTATGAAAAGCAGTATCAGGTCAGGCTCGATCCCGACGCACTGTTGGCCTACGACATCCGGATCGGTGATGTGATGACCGCGCTGGAACGTGGTAACAAAACCGAAGGCGCGCAATTTCTCGAAATCGGCTCGGAGCAATATACCGTGCGCGGCGTGGGATTGGCCCGCTCCATTGAAGACCTGTCAGAAATTGTCGTCAATGTGGATGATGGCCGCCCGGTGCGGGTGCGCGATCTTGGCGAAATCATTGTCGGCGGCGGTGTGCGCCAGGGACTTGCCACAGCCAATGGCGAAGGCGAAGTTGTCGCCGGCCTGGTGCTTAAACTTTATGGCACCAATACCTCGGACGTCATCGCCCGCGTTCAGTCACGCTTCGACGCTATCAATCAGAATCTGCCGGACGGCGTCACCGCCGTGCCCTATTACGACCAGGGAACGCTGGTCAACAAGGCGGCCGCGACCGTAACCACGGCGCTTTGGCAAGGCGCGGTACTGGTTGCGCTTGTGGTCTTTGTCTTCCTGGGCGGCTGGCGTCCCAGCCTTGTTGTCGTTCTCTCAATTCCGTTTTCGGTCGGCTTTGCCTTCATCGCCATGCAATGGCTGGGCATAAGCGCCAATCTTATGTCGCTAGGCGGGGTTGCGATTGCCATCGGCATGATGGTGGACGGGGCTATCGTGATCGCTGAAAATGTGGACCGGGGCTTTCGCACAAGCGGCGCGTCTGAGGATCAGCGCGATGTGGTCGCACGCTCTACCGCTGAGGTGATTGCGCCGCTCATTGCGGCTGTGGCCGTGGTGATTGTTGTGTTCTTGCCGCTCTTCTCGCTGCAAGGCGTTGAAGGCAAAACCTTCCGGCCACTGGCTGCCTCGGCGGCCCTCGCCATGACCGGGTCGCTCTTTTATGCCGCGCTGATTGCGCCGTCGCTCGCTAATGGTGTGATGCGCCGTAGCCACAAGCAAACTGAACATCGTCCCGGATGGATTGCGCGCATCGTTAGCCGCGCCGCCGGGTTTTTCGTGCGTCAACGCTTGGCCGCAATTTGCCTGGCCGCTGTGCTCCTGCTTGCGGGCGGGCTTGCCGGATCACGGCTCGGGTCTGAGTTTACCCCATCACTGGAAGAGGGCGATATTTTGCTGCGCGTGACCATGGCGCCGTCCATCTCATTGACGGAGGCGGCGGACACCACCACGCGTGTTGAAAAGCGGCTGCTCAGCACATTCCCTGAAATCAAGTCCATCGTCACCCGGATCGGTCGCGGTGAAGTCGGCGCTCATGCGGACCCAACCAATAGCGCGGAAGCCTTTGTCGAACTCAAACCCAGGTCTGAATGGCGCAAAGGCCTTTCTCCGGAGGATTTGCGAACAGCGATTTCCGAAAACCTTGAAGACGTGCCGGGCATTGTCGTCAATATCGGGCAACCTATTGCGATGTCCGTGGACGAGCTTTTAACCGGCACGCGCGCTGAACTCGCGGTCAAGATCTTTGGCCCTGACAGCGACGTGCTGCTGGATAAATCACAGGACTTGCAGGCTGTTTTGCAGCAAGTGGACGGCGCGGCTGAAGTGCAGGCCGACCAGATCACAGGCGCGCCGCAGCTTGTCGTGCGTGTCGATCGCGCGGCCCTCGGACGTTATGGTCTTGATGTTGAAGATGCGCTTGATGCGTTGCGGGCCTCGGTTGGCGGCGCCGAAGCCGGTGCCTTGTTTGAAGGCGTGCGACAATTTCCGATTGTTGTGCGGTTTCACGAAGACCGCCGCGACACGCCAGAAGCGATCCGGCGCATTGTTCTGAAATCGCCGTCAGGCGCGCGCGTGCCGCTGGAAAGTGTGGCCAACATCGAAAAGGTCATCGGGCCGCGCCAAATTACCCGCGAGGATGGTGAGCGCTTTATCACCGTGCAGTCAAATGTGCGGGGCCGCGATATCGGTTCATTTGTGACAGAGGCGCAAGCCCTGACAGATGCCAATCTTGACTTGCCCGCAGGTTACCGCGTGGTTTGGGGCGGTCAGTTTGAATTGCAGCAACAGGCCAATGCCCGTTTTGCAGTCGTGATCCCAATTACGCTGGGTATCGTCCTTCTGATTTTGCTGCTCACCTTTGGCCGCTTGAAGTCAGCGATCCTGATCCTGCTCAATATTCCGCTGGCTCTGACAGGCGGCGCCTTGGCGCTCTGGCTAACAGGTCTGCCCGTGTCGGTGCCTGCCACGGTTGGCTTTATTGCCCTGTTCGGTATCGCACTCGGCAATGGCATGGTGCTGGTCAGCTTTATGGATGATTTCGCCCGCGCCGGGCGAGACCGAGATGCACTGGCCGTTGAAGCGGCAGGTCTAAGGGCGCGCCCCGTTCTGATGACAGCCATGACGACCGCTTTGGGCCTTGCGCCTTTGCTGTTTGCCACCGGGGTTGGCGCAGAAGTGCAGAGGCCTTTGGCGACGGTTGTTACCGGCGGGCTTGTTTCATCGACGCTCTTAACCCTGCTTGTGATGCCTGCCTTGCATCGCTGGTTTGCGCCAAGGCCGGACACGCATCATTCCCTTCTTGAAACGCCGCACAGCCCCGAAGCTGTTCCGGCTGAATAACTCACATGGCCTTGGCGGCTAACGCTGCCAAGGCACACCGTTTTGGAGAAGACTTATGGAGACCCCTGACCACACAGACCATGACCACGATAGCGGCGGTCATGGTCATAATCACGGCGATTTAATTAGCCGATTGCTGGGACCGCGCGCCGAGATAATCTTTGCCGGATTGGCGGGGATTTTCCTGCTGACAGGCTGGCTTGGTCCTAAGCTCGGTGTTTTGCCGGACATGGCTGGCTTTGGCTTTCTTCTGGCCGCCTATTTCTTTGGCGGGTATTTCGCCTTGCGCGAAGCGCTCGGAAAATTGCTGAAAGGCCAATTCCAGATTGACTTCCTGATGTTGGTGGCGGCCACCGGGGCCGCCATCCTCGGAGAATGGGCAGAAGGCGCGTTTCTCCTTTTCCTGTTTTCTATCGGCCACGCCCTCGAAAATTACGCCATGACGCGGGCGCGCAATGCCATCTCGGCACTGGCCGATCTTGCCCCGGATGAAGCGCTTGTGCGGCGCGGCGAGACGACAGAAACCATCCCGATTGATGAGTTGGTAATTGGGGATGTCGTGATTGTGCGCTCTAATGAGCGCCTGCCAGCGGATGGCTTTGTGGTCAGCGGGCAAAGCGCGGTCAACCAAGCTCCGATTACAGGCGAAAGCGCTCCCGTGGACAAACGGCCTGTATCTAACCGCGCCAAGGCGGCCAATAATCCAGATGCGCTCAAGCCCGAAAGCCGTGTGTTTGCCGGATCAATTAATGGGTCAGGTAGTCTGGACATTGAAGTTACGAAGCTATCGGGCGAGACGACGCTGGCGCGTGTTGTCACCATGGTCAGTGAAGCTGAGACACGGCAATCTCCAACGCAAAGTTTTACCAAAAGGTTTGAACGCATATTTGTGCCCTGCGTTATTGTTTTGGCGGTTGTAACGTCGCTCGCCTTTCTGGTTCTAGACGAAACGGCTTCTCAGAGTTTTTACCGGGCTATGGCGGTGCTTGTGGCCGCCAGCCCATGCGCGCTTGCCATCGCAACACCGAGTGCAATTCTGTCCGGCGTCGCACGCGCAGCACGCGGCGGTGTGTTGATCAAGGGCGGCGCTCCACTGGAATCGCTTGGTCGTCTTGACGCGATCGCATTTGATAAAACCGGCACATTGACGGAAGGCGAGCCGCGACTGGTCGATATTGTCCCTTATGGCGATGTCGATGAAACGACATTGCTAAGCATTAGCGCCGCAGTCGAAACACTGAGTGATCATCCTTTGGCTGAAGCCGTTGTGCGCGACGCTAGAACACGCCTTGGGTCAGTTGCCGGCGGTGCCTCAGATTTTGCCAGTATTACCGGGCGCGGTGTGTCTGCGCTCTATGACGGCCAGATTGTGCATATCGGTAAATCGGCTTTGTTCGATGAGGTGGACGGCGAGCCTGTGCCAGATGAGTTGGCTGAAATTGTAGATTCGCTATCGGCCAATGGCCGCACGACAATGATTGTACGCCACGGCAATGCTTATCTGGGCGCAATTGGCTTGATGGACACGCCGCGCGAAACTGCCAAAAGCGTTATTGCGCGCCTTCGCGACATTGGTGTGAGCCGGATGATGATGATTTCCGGCGATAACCAGACTGTTGCTGATGCAGTTGCGCGCGAGGTTGGCCTGGACAAGGCCTTTGGCGATCTGATGCCTGATGACAAGGTCGCTAAAATCAAGTCTCTCAAGCAGGGCCACGGTGTCGCCATGGTCGGCGACGGTGTGAATGACGCACCTGCGATGGCCAATGCCACTGTCGGGATCGCCATGGGCGCTGCGGGGTCTGATGTAGCGCTCGAAACTGCCGACATCGCTTTGATGGCAGACGACCTTGAAACCCTGCCATTCGCCGTTGGGCTAAGCCGTGCGACCAGCCGCATTATAAAGCAGAATCTCTGGGCGAGCCTCGGCATCGTTGCTTTTCTGATTCCGGCGACATTGTTTGGCCTCGGCGTTGGTCCGGCTGTACTCATCCACGAAGGCTCGACGCTCATTGTCGTCTTCAATGCGCTTCGCTTGTTGGCTTATAGGCAACAAGTGGGTCTTAAGGTCCGTTAAAAACGCCTTCCTATTCGCGTGTGGCTACTAGTCCAAAACCTATCCTTAGAAAGCGCGGTTTCTGTAATTTGCAAATCCGAAAACATTCCCGTTTGGATCAGAAAAAAAAGATCTTGATTCTACAGTTACTGTAGGTGTTACCGTGCTGCTTTAAGTCCGAAATTCAAAAAGATGATCTGATCAAAACACAATGCAAAAAGAGGAAACAGGAAATGAATTCTAATGACATGATGATGCGAGACGAATGGTTCATGATGCCTTTTGGCGGCTTAATTGGGATACTGGTTTTTATATTCCTTATTCTGGGGATCGCTGCGTTCGCAAAATATTTGTTTTTCAATCGGAAACGATAGGCCAGATGACACAGGGAACACAGCGTAGAAGCGTAAGTCTATCAAAAAGGACTAGATTGTGCTGACTCGAAGAGACACGTTATGGGGTATGGGGGGGCTTTCATTGTCCTTAGCAGCGTGTGGGCAAGCAGGCTTTCCCCAAAGTCCGCACAACTCTGATAGGAACCTTCTCAAAATACCTCAGTTGCTTTCCGGAACAAAAAATGGCGCTTATACAGAATATAATTTGAAGATTCAAAATGGAACTTCAACATTTTTTGAAGGCCGCTCAACGTCAACTATCGGGGTTAATCAAGCCTATCTCGGTCCAACGCTCAAGATGGATGTAGGATCTACCGTAAGGATCAATGTCAACAATACGCTGCAAGAGGATACTACACTTCATTGGCATGGTTTCCACGTTCCGGCTAAATATGATGGCACTCCCCATCAGACGATAAAGCCCGGTGGAACCTGGACTGCGCAATTTGAAGTGCGCCAAAAGCCATCCCTTTTCTGGTATCATTCTCACGCACACAAACAGGCCGGGCCGCAAGTCTATCGCGGCCTTGCAGGCCCCATCATCGTAAAAGACCCCAACCGAACTGAGCCTGCATTACCCGACACCTATGGCGTGGATGATTTGCCACTGATAGTTCAGGACAGGCTGTTTGGGAATAATGGCGAGCTTGTTTATGCAAGGTCCATGCACGACATCATGATGGGAATGCAGGGCGACACCTTGCTCGTCAACGGTGGGATTGACCCCGTTTTTGAATGCAAGACCGAGCTACTGCGGTTGCGATTACTCAACGGCTCCAATTCCCGTATTTATGATTTTCAGTTTGCGGACCGACAGAACTTTTTGACGACTGGATCCGACGGGGGGCATTTAGAATCCGCTTTAGAAATGTCAAAGCTAAGGCTTTCACCGGGAGAACGCGCAGAAATTCTCGTTGATATGCGCCATGGTGAGCCACGGCAAATGATAGCCGCGCCCACGTCGGATGGAATGGGTATGATGGATGATGCAATGATGGACCGTGGCATGATGGGCGAGCGATGGTGGCGTGCGAATAATAACAGAGACGGCGGACGATCAGCTTTCAATGTCTTACTTATCATCCCCAACGCAAACCTGGATCCATCACCGTCAGTCCCCACGGTTTTCATGAAACAACCAGCTTTGAATCCAGCAGATGCTGTGAGAACGCGTCAATTTGTGCTGCGAATGGGTATGGGTATGCGGTCAGGAAACGGTTTTACGATAAATGGCCGCTCCATGGATATGGGGCGTATTGATGAGCGCGTGAAATTGAACACGATAGAGATTTGGGAGATCGAAAACGCCTCCTGGATGCCGCATCCGTTTCACATACATGATGTTCAGTTCAGAATTTTGGATCGCAATGGTAGGCCTCCTGCTCAGCACGAAACTGGTCTAAAAGATACGGTGCTGCTTTCACCGCGCGAGCGCGTCCGGTTGCTGCTTTCATTTAGAGATTATTCAGACCCGGATACACCTTACATGTATCATTGCCATATACTCGAACATGAGGATGCGGGCATGATGGGGCAATTCGTCGTCGAATCCTAAATTTGACGACGCCCAGCAAACCGAGCCGTTCTACCAATATCCTGTTCTGTAGTATTGGAAGTTATTGTTAACGTTCACCGAACGCATCGGTCGTTGGCATCTTGATTTGCAACTAATTATTTCGCTGAATTTCTAATGCTTCCCAGAAGCACAATTGCGACGCCAAGGACTATCGCGATATCGGCGAAATTGAAGGTTGGCCAGTGATAGTCAAAGACATGAAGATCGATGAAATCCGTGACGACGCCGTCCATCAGACGGTCAATGGCATTGCCTAAAGCGCCGCCTATAATCAATCCGATCCAGATTGCATCCCTCTTGTGTTTGGCGCGCCATAATCGCATTACCAAATAGGCAGATATAATGAACGCAATCAGTGCCAGCGCCCATGGCATCCAGTCACTGTGCGACCCCAGCAATCCGAAGCTGACACCGGGATTATATCCAAGCCTCAGATCAAAAAATGGGACGAGGTCGACCAAACCGCCCGATTTGGTCAGGAAAGATACCATGACAAATTTACTGGATAAATCGGCGATCAGTATTGCTACTGCGATAGATACGCCCAACCCACGGACATGTCGTGTCATTCGGGTTCTGTCTCGCTTGCCAACGGGTCTGTCTTTTGGGACGTTGCAATAGTCATATCCCGCCAGGCATCACGCAAAATATTCCAGGCTGAATGAAGAAATAACGCCGCAATCAGGAAAGCCACAATAAGATCGGGCCAGCGCGTCGAGGTCAAGGCAACGAGACCTGCTGCGATGATAACGGCCACATTTCCAATCGCATCATTACGGGAAAAAAGCCATACAGCGCGCATATTGGCATCACCGTCTCGGTAGGGCAGTAGGGGCACAACGGCGATGAGATTTACAATCAAGGCTGCAAACGCGAACAATCCCATCAAACCCGCTTCAACGGGTGTGTCCGTAAGTGTCTTGAGAACCGTAGAGAGCAGCACCCAAAGCCCAAGCAGCCCAAGGAAGATGCCTTGAATAAATGCAGACCGAGCGCGCCAGGCCAACGACCAACCGATCGCAAGCAATCCGAGGAATGTGATAGACCCATCACCCAGAAAATCGAGAGCGTCCGCCTTGAGCGCTTGAGAATTGGCGAGAAAGCCGCCGAAAAGCTCTATGACGCCATAGCCCACATTTAATATAACAACGATCCACAAGGCCCGGCGATAGCCCGGCGAACGGATCTGTTCTTGATCAACTCCGCAGCAATCGTCATCCGCCATAGCGTATCCTCTGTTCCTGTCATTTAGGCGAACACCGTTTCATGGAAGGGTGATACGTCCGTAACATTCGTCTGTTTCATAACTTGTAGGGGTTTGTTACACCCTATAGTCACTATAGGTTCAAGGAGAAAAATGACATGCCAGATCAAAACCGTTCCATTGGGCAATTATCAAAACTCTCCGGGGTAAAAATCACAACAATACGCTATTATGAATCTATCAAATTGCTCCAAGAGCCTGGACGCACATCTGGTGGACAGCGTGTCTATGACGAAGCATCATCCAACAGGCTGCTCTTTATCCGGCAATGCCGTGATCTCGGCTTTCCAATCGAGGCCATAAGGGAGCTCATCGACCTACAAATGACTCCGAACGCAGATTGCCTCAAAGTAGACCGGGTTGCCCTTCACCATCTGGGCGAAGTGGACAAGCGTCTAAAACAATTACGCGCTCTCAAAAAGGAGTTGAAAGAGATGATAGTATCCTGTGCAGGCGGCGAAGTTGCGTCCTGTGCAATTATGGAAAGCATTACCAAACCCGCTCATGCATCGGCCAAAATCTCAAAAAAGAAAATTATCTCTTGACCCTCTAGTTACTAGAGGGATTAGACATTGTTTTATTGAGTCGATTGGGCTCGGGCAATGCCGTCGTTAATGGGTTTTGGGTCATGACTACGATGGACTTGCCGGTAATTTGGAATGTAGTTTTGTTGTGACGCTGGAACTGGAACATGAAAGAGTAAAACAAAGTGCGTGGCGCTTAGTCTGTTTTGCTGTTCTGGCGATCCTCTTCATTATCCCAGCATCGGCTCAGAGCACGGCTCCGCAGACAGGCGGCGCAGCATTCTGCACGATGTCGCCGGCCAGTGCTGTCCCGCAAACCATTCAAGCAGAGCGTCTGAATCCGGTTGATCGCAACAGTCCCGACGATACGGATATGGGATGTTGCCAATGCTTGACTTGCGGCGCCATTCTCAAAAATGATTTCAATTGGATGCACGCATATGAGCGGAAGACAAACGCTCATGTGCCGCCAGATTCAGACCTATTTTCTAGAGACGGCCCGCAAGGCCCCTTTCGCCCCCCTCGTATTTGACCGGTGCGCTCCAATTACGGAGCCATTTCTGCACGACCTGTCAAATCGAGGACACTATCAATGAAACAATTTCTTTGGGCCACACTGCTTTTGGCTCTCTATCTGCCTGCTCAGGCTCAGTCTCAAGCGGGACCCTGTGAAAAAAATAGCCAATATGACTATGACGGGGCATCATCTTTGGGCGCGGATGCGCCGCTGACCATTGCCGCCGTATTGCACGAAATACGTCGTGCCTCGCCAGAAACGCGCGCTGCGAGCCTTGAAATAATGGCGCGTGCAGCAGACGCAGAGCAAGCAGGACGCCCACTAAATCCGGTACTCTCAATAGAACTCGAAGAATTTGCCGGAAGCGGTGCTTTGAGCGGGTTTAATGAAGCAGAAACAACCCTTGGCCTTGAGCAAACGCTCCGGCTCGGTGGTAAACGTCAACGCGCCCAGACCTCTGCGCGCGCCTTGACCGCTCTCGCATCCGCCGAGTGCGCGGTTATTCTGCGCGAAACAGAACTGCAAGGCGCTATTCTCTTTTACGGTTATGTTCATGCGCTGAACGATGCGGCGCTGCTCGACACTGCGGCCGAAACTGCGGAACAATTGGCAGACACCGTTCGCAAACGCGTCGCAGCCGGCGCCGCGCCGCCACCCGAGCAGATCAGAGCTGAAAGTGCAGCGGCCACTGCCCAGGCCTCAGCAAGTTTTGCGACAGGCTTGGTCGAAGAGCGACGTTATGAGTTGGCATCACTCTGGGGTGAGCCGAACCCATTGTTCCGTCTTGCGGAGGCACGAGACCCGGTCACCGATGCGATGCTCATGGGCGAGACACAATTTACACATCCGGAATTAGATCGTGCTTCGGCATCGGAAAATGCCTTGCGGGCGGCCATTGATGTTGAACGCACCGCTGCTATCCCGGACATTACTGTTTCGGCTGGTTTTCGGCGATTTGAAAGCACAGGTGACAGCGCGCTTGTCGCGGGCGTGTCTGTTCCACTGCCTTTATTTGATCGCAATCGGGGGGCGACCCGCGCAGCTGAAATTCGGGCCAAGGCCGGTCAAATCAATAAGGTCGCCGTTGAAGCTCGTTTACGGGCACGCCAGCGCAGCGCGGTCGCGGCCGTCACAAGCGCTCGCCAACGCCTCACCATTCTTGAAGACACAGTCTTGCCCAGCGCCGTTGCTGCCTATGAAGCGTCCACCCAAGGATATGCTGCCGGTAAGTTTGATCTGACGACGACCTTCGATGCGCGCAACGCTTTGCTTGAGGCCCAACGCTCAGTTCTGAATGCGAAACACTCGCTTCGTGTTGAAACAGCGCGCCTGAAAAGCCTTATCGGTGCCGCTCCCTTTTCTGGAGAATAAATTTATGACGTCTTATTGGAAAATATTTTGGATCGTTGCATTTGGCACTCTCATGCTGACAGCGTGCAGCAATGAGCTAACATCAGTTGATCGTGCAGAAAATCAAAATTCTACCGCTCATGAAGACGCTGAGGATGAAGATGACGATCGCGGCGTTATCAGCTTGAGCGACATAGCTGCTGAGGCAGCAGGAATCAGGGTCGAAATTGCCCAAACGGGGCGGGTGGGAGATCGGCTTAACCTGCCTGCAGAAGTCCGGTTCGACGCCGACCGTGTGGCTCAAATCTCTCCTCAAATTGGCGGTATTGTTCGCAAATTATATGCAACAGAGGGTGACGATGTCACGCGCGGTCAGAGACTGGCTTTAATCGCCAGTCGTGAACTCGCTGACTTAAAATCAGACCTTATATCCGCAAGAGCCGCGACCGATTTGGCGCAAACCACGCTTAAAAGGGAGGAACGTCTTTGGACGGATAAAATAACCTCGGAAGCTGACCTCCTCGCTGCGCGAGCGGGTGTATCCGCGGCAAACGCCAATCTACAGGCCATCAAGGGCAAGTTACAAACGCTTGGCTTGAGCCCCGCGCAAATCAGCTCAGACAATAGCGGTGCAAATTTCGTTGTCACGTCCCCTCTCGCGGGAACAATCGTTCAACGATCCGTAAGCTTGGGAGCTGCCGTCAATACAGATGATACATCAGCTGAGCCTTTATTTACGATTGTCGATGACGGCGTTGTCTGGGTGGATATTGCGGTTTTCAAGCAAGATCTTTCCCGTCTTGATGAGGGGACAAAAGTCAACTTGATCACTGATGATGACGAGACAATCGCCCAGTCAGAAATTGCCTTTATATCACCGATTGTGGATCAATCGTCGCGAACGGCGACGGCCCGCGTGATAGTTGATAATGCCAATGGCCGCTTGCGACCGGGGTCATTTATCCGGGCAAAGATCGAACTTGGTGAAGGCGAGACCCTCGTTCGGGTTCCAATCAACGCTGTTCAGACTGTGAATGCCACGCCGTCGATATTTGTTCCAACCGAAGATGGCTTCGCGCCCAAGCCCGTCGTCACAGGTCTGGAACAAGACGGCTATATCAGCATCCTTCGGGGACTGGAAAACGGCGAAAGCTATGTAGCTGAGGGCGCGTTCACGCTCAAATCGCAGCTCGAAAAAGACTCCTTCGGCGCCGACGACGACTAGTTACAGGATCATTGATTATGAATAATTTTATGCACCGTATTGCGGGTGGACGATTGCTCGCCGCCATTTTCGCCATTGCCATGACAATTAGCGGAGTGTTCGCATTTCGCGCTCTGCCTGTTGATGCCTTCCCGGATGTTACGCCCGCACTGGTTCAAGTCTTTACTGAAACTGACGGTCTTGGACCAGAAGAAGTCGAGCGCTATGTTACCTATCCCATCGAAGCGTCTATGGCAGGTCTTCCGAAAATTGATCATATGCGCTCGGTGTCAAATTTTGGGCTGTCCGTCGTCAATATCTATTTTGAAGACGGTACCGATGTCTATTTTGCCCGGCAAGTTGTTGGCGAACGTCTGGCGCAGGCGCGCGATGCTATCCCCGCAGGCTATGGTGAGCCCCAAATGGGGCCCATCTCGACAGGTCTTGGTATCATTCTTTACTACAAACTGGTCGACGATACCGGCACGCGCAGTTTGGTTGAAATGCGCGAAATACAAGACTGGATCGTCAAATACCAACTCCAAACTGTCACAGGCGTGACCGAAGTTTTGTCTCTTGGGGGATATGAGAAGCAATTTCAGGTTCTCATCGACCCGGAAGCGATGCAATCTTACGACATTCAGATCAATGAAGTGTCGGAAGCGCTTGAGCGTGGCAACCATACGCTAGGCGCTCAGTTTATTGAACTCGCGGATGAACAATTTACGGTGCGCGGTATTGGTCTGGCCCGCAGCGTTGAAGATCTTGCAGCCATAACCATAAAAACTACTGATGGTCGACCCGTGCGAATGCGCGACATTGGTGATGTACGAATTGGCGGAGGTGTGCGCCAAGGGTTGGCAACATCAAACGGTGAAGGCGAAGTCGTTGCCGGTATGGTGCTCAAACTTTACGGCACCAATACATCGGATGTGGTTTCGCGCGTAAAAACCCGCTTCGACGAAATCAATACCACTCTCCCAGAAGGTGTGCGGGCCATACCCTATTATGACCAAGGCACACTTGTGAATAAGGCCGCATCCACGGTGACAACTGCGCTCTGGCAGGGCGCAATTCTCGTTGCGATTGTCGTTTTCGTATTTTTGGGCGGATGGCGTCCATCTCTTGTTGTTGTCATGTCGATCCCATTCTCAGTCGGCTTTGCTTTTGTCGCCATGAATGTCCTTGGCATCGGAGCCAACCTTATGTCACTCGGCGGCGTTGCTATCGCAATTGGCATGATGGTCGATGGCGCTATCGTCATTGCTGAGAACGTGGATAGAGGTCTGAAATCAGACCCAGATGAGACCCGGCGGGACGTCGTTGCACGGTCAACCGCAGAGGTGATTGCGCCGCTGATTGCCGCTGTCATTGTGGTGATTGTTGTTTTCTTACCCCTATTTGCGCTTCAGGGGGTCGAGGGTAAAACCTTCCGGCCTCTTGCGGCATCTGCTGCGCTCGCCATGACGGGATCATTGATTTACGCGGCCCTGATTGCCCCGGCTGTAGCCTTCGGTGTGATGCGCCCAGCCAAATCGGCCGAGAAAAAAGATAGCACGATGACAAGGCTGATAACGGTCTGCGCTGGCTTTTTTATCCGTTTTCGCGCCGGTGCGGTTGTGCTCGCCAGCATGCTCTTGCTTTCAGGAGTGTTTGCCGGGTCACAACTCGGTTCGGAATTCACACCGGAACTCGAAGAAGGCGACATCTTGTTGCGCGTGACCATGGCGCCTTCGATTTCGCTCACGCAAGCTGAAGCGACTGTCACGCGCATTGAATCGCACTTGGCCAGTACGTTTCCTGAAATCGAATCAATCGTGACCCGTGTTGGTCGCGGCGAAGTGGGGGCCATGACAGACCCGACCAACAGCGCTGAGATATTTTTGTCGATAAAGCCGAAGTCGGAATGGCGGGCGGGTATGTCTCCTGAGACGTTCCGATATGAGCTCTCTGAGTTTTTAGAGGATTACCCCGGCATTCTTGCCAATGTTGGTCAGCCCATTGCCATGGCGGTAGATGAGTTGATGACAGGCACACGCGCAGAACTCGCCATTAAAATTTTTGGCCCAGATTCAGATCAACTCATCCAATCAGCCAATGATCTCCAGCAATTGCTGCGTAGGGTTCCGGGGGCGTCCGATGTACAAGCAGAACAGTTAACCGGAGCTCCCGAGCTAAAAGTTACTGTCGATCGAAGTGCCTTAGGACGTTACGGTATCGACATCAGACAGGCCCTAGAGGTTCTTCGGACATCTGTTGGCGGCGCCGAAGCCGGCGCTCTTTTTGAAGGCGTTCGGCAATTCCCAATCATCGTTCGGTTGAACGAAAAGTCCCGGTCAAATCCCGAAGCGATTGGGCGCATCCTGTTGAAATCAGAAGATGGTGCGCTGATACCGCTTCGCGAGGTTGCAAACATCGAAACCGTAATAGGTCCACGTCAGATAACCCGTGAAGATGGTCAGCGCTTTATTGCCGTGCAAGCAAATGTTCGCGGCCGAGATATTGGGAGTTTCGTCGCCGAGGCTCAGGCCCTGACCGACGCTGAATTACAATTAGCACCCGGATATCGGCTCGTTTGGGGCGGTCAGTTCGAGCTTCAGCAACAAGCAAATGCAAGATTTGCTGTCGTTATTCCGATCACACTCGCCATTGTATTTCTGATCCTGCTGATGACATTTGGCCGGGTCAAATCAGCCATTCTCATTCTATTCAATATTCCTCTGGCTTTAACAGGCGGGGCGTTAGCACTCTGGCTAACCGGTCTGCCCGTTTCTGTGCCTGCCACGGTCGGCTTTATCGCTCTATTTGGTATCGCACTAGGTAATGGCATGGTGCTTGTCAGCTTTATGGATGACTTTGCTCGCGCAGGCCGTGACAGGAATGCTCTTGCTCTTGAAGCCGCGCGCTTACGGGCGAGACCCGTCCTGATGACGGCCATAACCACCGCTCTTGGTCTTGCGCCCTTATTGTTTGCGACGGGTGTTGGCGCGGAAGTTCAAAGACCCTTGGCAACCGTGGTTATCGGGGGTCTCGTCTCTTCGACTGTGCTAACGCTACTTGTCATGCCAGCGCTTCATCGCTGGTTTGCGCCCAAACCCGACGGCCATCAGTCTCTTATAGAAACACAACATGTCTAGGCAGGAGGCTAAAACAGCCTGGTCAGGCCAGCTCATTGTGGGCCTTGGATGGGCGGTTCTAGATGCGCGTCTGGGAGATAACCGCTCTCATGCACATCTTGCAGATCAGTTTACCATTGGCACAGACGGTCCGATAAACGTGACTACCGACGAACGCATCCGGGCCGACAAAGGCCATATTGTACATATTCCCTCGAAAACAAAGCATACTTTGGGCCCAATAGGCAGATCTACCCGTTCCGTTTATTTTGATCCTTGGCTCATTAAGCGGCGCGCTTCTAGCCAATCCAATAATGTGTTGATCACCAAAGCAGCTGCAAAATCCTTGATAGAAATCAAGAGTGTCACCAACGCGGAACAATGGGCAAAGCAATATATTAGATACTCAAACGATCTTCCTGACCCACGATTAACAGCTGCGCTCTGAACCCCAGACCAATACTTTTCACCCAAAGGGTTATCGGTATCAACGGGGCTGTCGCCTAGCAGATTGAGGGCATTGTCTGTGAGAGATTATGGCGTGCCACCAAGTAAACTTACGCAATGGCTTCAGATACAGCAGGCAGCAAAAGCGTTGACCGAAACGACCAACTTAGCAGAAATCGCTGCTCAGGCAGGTTTCAGCGATCAGGCTCATTTTACAAGGCGCATGGTGGAATGGTTCGGGGTAACCCCGTCGCTTGGACTGGCCGGAATAGAGGTTAGCGTACATGCTTGAGTCAGACCAAGCGATACGTTCAAGACGGCCTCCGAAGAATAGGCCAAATCTAATCCCGTTAGCGTGGAGAGATTAAATGGCGGCTTTTGTTCGTGCGGTATATGCACCCTTTTTCTTTTTCTTTTTTGTCAGCGCGGCCATTTATTTAGTGGGCCAAGGAGCAGGATTGTATTGGCTCGCGCCTTTGTTGGTCAGTGCCATTATCATCTCACGCATCGTTGAATATTTATTACCATATGAACAAGTATGGAACGAGCCAAACGGGGACCGTCTCCGCGATTTCATTCATGCTGTTGTGAATGAGACATCTATTATTTCACTATTACTCTTTATGCCGCTGGCGGCCAAACTTGTGCCATGGCCATCCATTTGGCCCACAAATATACCGCTTTGGATTCAGGTCAGCCTTGCAATTATACTTTTAGACATAGGCATAACGCTTGTTCACTTCTTGAGTCATCGCTGGAATCTACTTTGGCGCTTTCATGCCGTGCATCATTCTGTAACACGCATGTACGGCTTCAACGGATTGCTTAAGCATCCTGTTCACCAACTGATAGAAATACTGGGAGGCACGCTCCCATGGTTATTACTCGGTATTCTTACTGAAATTGCCGCCATTGGTGCATTTTGTGTGTCCACCCAATTGCTGCTGCAACACTCAAATGTTGATATGAAAATCGGCTGGCTGAGATACTTATGGGCGGTAGCCCCCGTGCATCGCCATCATCACATTGCGTCGTCGTCAAAGGGCGATGTTAATTTTGGCCTATTCCTCACCATCTGGGACGTGCTCTTGGGCACAGCGAATTTTTCGTCGAGTCGCAATGTTCGTTCGGGAAAGATTGGCATTGAGAATAGGGCGGATTACCCATCCGATTATTGGGGGCAACTATTAGAGCCATTGAAAGAGAAATCCTAATGTCACGTAAGCATTGCCTCAATCCACATCTCTATAAAGCCTAAAGGAGCAATTTTATGTCACTTGAAAGACCCAGAAATCTCCTAGATCCCAAAGATGTCGGCGTGTTCATAATGCCCGGTTTTCCGCGCGAATTGACGGACATGCTGGACACTCTGCGTGCCTCGCATATCGACTGTTTTGATATAGAAAATATCGATCAGCCCGCGTGGACAGACCCGCAACTTTGGGATTTGATGGAAACACCGAAATGGCGGCAAATGCTCATCATCGCGCCCGATGTGAATACCTATGAAATCGGCCTTGCCACCATGGCGCTGGAGAAAGGTTTTAGCGTATTTTTTGCATCTCACGAAGTTGAAAATGGCCATCCTGGAGCGGCCCGGTTGAGACAAGCGAGCGCCATCGTCACAACTGTTCAGCAAGCCATTGATGAGCTGGGTTTGGCCTAACTTCCGCTTGCTATTACGGACCCGCTAAGCCGGACCGTTGATGGTCGCAACCCCGGCAGGGAGAAGCAGCTGTTCGAGCCAGGCAATCGACGCCCCACGCGCATTACAACGCGTAAAAAATGCTCGCTGCATGGCCCGCGTGAAAGCGACAAAAAATGATTTGAGTTCTTCCTCGGAATTGGGCCGCAGGCTCCACCAGCTCTGTCCGTCAAGACCGAGGAATATCATGGTGTGAAACTCAAGGCCTTTACTTTTATGGACGGTCATAAGCGGTATTTGGCCAATGCCAATAAACCGGTCCAGCACTGCGCTCCAATCCGGCGCGCCTGCGACGCACTCATGCAACAACGCTGTGAAACCCGTTTTTATGCGCGCATAGTCGATATTGCGGCCATAGGCGGGCACGCTGCGTCTTAGAGCCACTTCGTCTATAAAGTCCAAAGCGGTGGCGACAATCTGGTCACTGCTCTCTTGGGTGGGCGGTGCTGCCATGGCCGCGCGCAATTCACCAATACAGGTTTCAAGGTCAGAGCGAATGGTTTCTCCGGCGATATCATCGTCTACCTCGACCCCTCGCAAACTATACTGCGCCGATACTGCGTCCTGCCAGGCGTCAGGCGCTTTGGTGCTGGCCCCGAGCCTAAGCACGGGCAAGATGCACCGGGTAAATTCCTCGGTTAGAATGTCCTGTATGGCCACGCCGCCGACCAGTCGGGCGACGTTTCTAATGGTGAGACCTTGCGCCCCGAAAACGGGCGCAAATTCTTGTTCAACCGTGTCCGCCCGCATCCTCACCAAGAGAGCAACCTCATGCGGCTCAATAATGCCGCTTGCGATCTCCTGGCCAATCCAATTTGCCATGCCCGCAGTTTCTGCCTCGCGTGTCGGATAAGTCCAAATCGCAGACACATCACCGTCTATGTTGCGATTAGCCTTGGCCTCCGGAGCCGGGCTGTCGGCATCTATCCGCTGGGCGATAATGTGTTGAATGGCGACCAAATCTTCATGCGAGCGCCAATTTGACAATAGTGTTATCGGGACCGTGTGGAAATCGCGTGCCAAACGCTCAAACCCGTCCGGCATCGCGCCCGCCCAGCCCATAATGCGCTGCTTGTCATCGCCGACAGCTGTGAGCTTCGCGGTACTGCCCATGAACGCCGCCTGTAACAATTCATATTGGGCCTCGGTCGTGTCCTGAAATTCGTCAAGAAACACGAAGGGGTAAGTTTGTCGCAATGCGCGAATGATTTGCGGGCGCGATCTGAGTAGATAATCGGCCAGACGATTGACCATTGAAAAGGCGAGCCGCGTTTCTGCCGGATCTCGGTAAGCTTCGGTCCACCAGGCTTCGACAAGCTGTGTCCAGTGCGGGGCCAATCCTGCAGCATGGGCGGGAAGTCTTGCATTAGAAATGTGCTTGGAAAGAGATTGTGTATTTAGATTGCGTCGCCCTTGTCGCTCAAGGAAGTCCCGGTAATCATCAGCGCGCGGAAAACTAATCTGATAATTCGCCGACGGGGTGTAGGGTGCGGGGATGGCAGGCCCAAATCGGTCGATGAGCGTTTTTGTAAACGCATCAAACGTCATGGAATCAAATCGGCGGGCCATATCTGCCGGACATCGCTCCTGCACGCGTTCAGCCAGGTTTTTCGCCGCGTCACGCTTAAAGCTGATCGCTAATATACGGTACGGAGCGCGGCACAGTCCGGTCTGCAAAAGATAGGTCGCTTTTTGCGCTAAGAATTCAGTTTTTCCGGCCCCGGCGCTGGCTGTCACACATACGCTTTGAGCTGTCTGTTCCAGCGCCTGCATCGCTGCCGGTTCAAGCGTCGCAATACCTTGCGGCTGCCAGTCTTGAGGGCGGACATAAGCCACTATGTCTCGTCGCTCAATTGCGCTTCAATATGGTCGAGCAGTTTTTCAAGTGACATGGGGCATTTATCATTGAGTTTTTGGTCGGTCAGGCGCGCGAGTGCTGCAATATGACTGGCTGGCTTACTGCTCTGCATAAAGTGATAGGCATACCAGACAAAATCCAGATCATAACTCGTCGGGTAAAGGTCCGGATTCCCATTCTTTTTCAGGACAGTTTTTTTGCGCGCGGCTTTGGCTGCATCTGTCGTGCTGGGGCCATGACCGCCCGGACGGTTAACATGATACGCGTCCGGAAAGGCCAGGGCCATGGCGAAATCAAGATCAATCGGTTCTGAGAAATAGACATTGTGTTCCCAGAGCGCATACATCCATTCATCGCCCTCTAAGTCTCCATCGCTGTAATCGAGCTGGAAGTCGCTATCTTCCAAATCGTCTAATTCATCCATGTCGATAGTTTCATCGACCAAATGCGCTTGCGTTGTGTGCATGGTTTTTCCGATTTCACCCAGCGACGCTATGACCGAACGAATTGTGTTCGGACCGCCATGCTGGCGACCAAGATCTAGGTCGAGTAATGTCGCATAGGGAATATCAAGATCGCTCAACAGTCGCCAAAAATGTGCAACATAGCGCCCGCCCAGCGGCACGATCGGCACGAAGCTTCGGTCAAGCGACACACCGCGAGCTTCGGCCAGACGCGGCAGGACCAATTGTTCAGAGTCGCCTTCAGCCAGCACAACAAAGCGCGCGAAATAGAGCTCGGGATAGGCGCGCACGGCCAAGCGTATATAGGCTTTAGCCTCAGCGTCATCCTCGGGCAGGGTAAGCGTTTTAACACTGGCTGTTGCACTTGCTTTGTCGAGCTTGAAATATCTGATGCTTTCTGGCTCCACACGCGACAGAATACTGGCGCTGTGACTGGCCATTAGCACTTGCGCGGTTGGCATGGCGCCAATCTCGGTTGCGAGTTGCATGACCCGCGAAAGGAAAAATGGCGAAAGAGAGTTCTCCGGTTCTTCAATCGCCAAGATGGTCAGCGGAACCTGTTTGAGCGCGGATTGATCGAAAGGCGATGCGTCGTTTTCAAGAGCGAGCGCGTCACGTTCGACTTCGAGTGTCGCCGCGGTCAGCGCGATATGGAAGAGGGACTTCTGGCCGTCACTGAGTCTCGACAATTCGCGTTCCTGTTGCGCTTCATCGGGCCGGAACCTGATTTCAGTTTGACGGATAAGCTGCTCGAACCGACCTTCGATCAATCGAAACACGGGCTCGGTATCAGTATCAGCCGTGTGAACCTGCGACCAGCGCCGCTCCAGACGCTCAAGAATAAATGCGATAGGCGCTTCACCGCCGAGCGCCGTCTGCACCGTCTCGGCGCTGCTGGCCGCTGCCTCTTTCAGCTCCGGTGACCACTTCGCAGCCTTCCAGAGCCGCGACGACAATAAGGCTTTAACCTGTTCCTCTGCGCGTCTGATAGCTGGCACATAAATCATTTGAACCGCGCTACGGTCCGTCGCTGTCACTTTTGGGCAGCTCTCCCAATCAAATGCATCATCAAGACGCGGTATCCAGCGAATATCTTCTTCAACCGCGCCGTCCGGCGTGCCATCATCGACCCAAATTGCCTTGAGCCGAATGCGGACTTTCAAGGCGGCGCCGTCTTCGGAGGCGGCCATCTGTCGCCAGAATTCTGCAACAGCAGGGGTATTTTCATCTGCGCCTGCCTCTGCGCCGTCATCACCCAGTTCAGGAAATCCGAATATCGCTTCGATAAATAACGCATCGCCATCCTGAAGACCTTCCGCTTCGCGGGAAAGATGAAAGTCAGATTTTAAGATTGATCGCTGCGCGCGCGTAATTCCGAACAGGCGCGCCAACGCGGATAAGGCGGCCGTTTTTCCCGCCCCATTACCGCCAATGTATGATGTGACATCTTCCGCGAACGTAATTTCTTGAGGCTCCGGGCCAAAACACCGGAAGTTAGACAGTCGCAGAGAATCTAGTTTCATCATTTATTCGCACATATTGCGCGCTCCTCAAATTTGAAATTTTCCAATTATTGCAATATCTTGGTTCTCTTTGCCAACAGAATTTCTAGTTTTAGGTGTAGGGCGCCTTGCGGCTCGCGCCGCAACCGGGCTCGCGTGAACCGAGCCTTGTCTTCGCCAAGTCTCGGCCCTTCGGGCTTTCATCCTTCCCTCAGCTGCGCTTCGGCTGGCGCGCGGCTGCGTCCGTCCGCATAAGTAAAACCGTTATTCATTGTACGAAGGCGTATAGCTCGCCCACGGCAGCGACAGGATAGATAAAGTTGTGCGAGACTGGGTTTTATTATGCCTTAGAAATCGGTGCTGATTATAGACGCTCATATTTTTATCCTTATCGAGCACGGCTAAGACGAAGTCTGGTGGCGGGCCATCCATCCCTGCAATGTCTTTCGAGATGAAATTGCCGCCCTTATAGAGAATGGTTTCAATCGCCTGTTTGCCAAATTTCTTCTGGGTCGCTTTGCACTGCACATAGCATGTCGGCATATCTGTTTTGGCGGCGACGAGATCAATACCGCTATCAAACAGGCCAAGTCTGAACCCGCGATAATCGACGGTATAACCCAGCGTTTCGTAATGGACGCCAACATGGCGTTCATAGACGAACCCCCAATCGGTTGGTGTTAAATCGCTAAACGGTATGCTGGAGATCGTTTGAGTGTCGCAAGAGACCAATACCAATTCACGCCTGGCGTCATTACGGTAGGGTGTAGATACCAAAAGTCGCTTGGCTAAGCCCTTTGTCATCGCTTTTTTAGCGTATCGGTTCATTCCCTATCTGTATGCCAGACAGGAACCGCAATTCATACCAAATCATGTTTTGTCGCTATTGATTTTATCGCTTCTGCGGCGCGCCTCTGGCGCTGCAGGACGATTGTGATCCATAATATTCCGTACACGGACAAGATAATAATGAGCCAGATCCAAATCGGCCCGCCGCGCAGAAGCTGACGAAGCGCAAAGCCGGTGATCAAGGCGAGGCCTGTAATCAGTGTTCCATTGACCACCCACATGGTCCGAATCCAGAAGGCCAGGTGCGCGCTCGCTTGAGTTTTCGAGGCCAGCAAAGATTCGATCAGGCTGTCATCTAGCGCGTACCGCGCCTGTAATTTCTGCAAATCTGTCTCTCGTAAATCCGTCATGATTTGCATCGTAACGAATTTTCTGCCGCGTCAAAACGCCTTCTCAATCGCCAGACTGCATGTCAACCAGCAGGCGCCGCGCTCACGCGCGGGCGGCATTATTGGCGTTTCCCTCGGAACAGACGGAGGTGGGCGTCAGGCACTCTTGCACCGGGCGGTCCATGGGCAAGGGCTTTGGGTTTGCGTGCGTTTAGTTCGCCTGCGGCGTCCTACCAAAACCCTTGCCCAGCGGCAGCAAGCTGCCTTGGCCCTGATGCCCGATGCCGGAGCGCCTTCTTGCCGCCCACCCCCGCCTGTCCGGGGGAAACAATGGCAGGGCGGAAGGCAACTGGAGACTTTTGACATGACCGCAACCAACCCACCCCTTGGAACAGCTAACGCACTCCCGACATCGAGCGAGATTAGGATTTATGTGGCCTGTCTCGCCGCCTATAATTCGGGTCATCTTCATGGCCGCTGGATAGATGCCAGCCTTGGCGAGGCCCATATTTGGGACGAGACCCGCGCCATGCTGGCCGCATCGCCAGAGCCAGACGCCGAAGAATGGGCGATACATGATTATGAAGGCTTTGACGGTGCGCCTATTAGCGAATGGACGAGTTTTGAAACCATTGCCGCGCTCGCCGAATTTATCACCGAGCACGAGACACTAGGCGGGAAACTGCTTGAGCATTACGGCGGCGACCTTGAGGACGCGAAAGCCGCGCTAGAGGAATATAGCGGCGAATTTGAGAGCCTTGAAGATTACGCCCGCGAATTGACGGAAGCATCAGGGACGCAGATTCCCGAAAGTCTCGCCAATTATATCGACTACGCCGCGATGGCCCATGACATGGAAATGGGCGGGGACGTCTTCACGATTGAGACAGGATTTCAGCAAGTCCATGTCTTTTGGGCACGGTGAGCGATATGACGTTCACAGAAAAATTTGGGCCATTTGTGTGCGAGGGTGACACCATCACATGCGAAGCCCAAGGCTTTACCTTTGCCGCCCGCATCGTGCGTGATGATTGCGGAGACGCCCCCGACCAGCGCCAAGATGGATTCTGGCCCTCGCTCTATAAAGACGCGGCGGGCTTTATCGGCGCGGGCAATGGCTGGCGGGCGCGTTTTGACGCCGCCCAAGCCCGCGCCGAAGTCGTTATGGAAGCATGGCGCAAGGATGAATGGTTCTATTGCGGTATTGTCATATCAGTCCGTTTTGACGGGATTGAGATTGATGACCACGCCGCCAGCCTTTGGGGCATCGAGGCCAACTATCCTGACAGCGATAATGCTTATCTGGCCGAGGTCGCCAATGAACTCCTGCCCGAAGCGATAGACGCTGCCAAAGCCGAGCGGGCGCGGCTTTGCGCCGTGCTTTGCGGCGCGGACGCCGAGACAGCGGCATGAGCCGCGAGACGGAAACCACCGAAGTCGGCAACCAGACCCTGATTGACGGGGTGGCCCCGATAACCTTGCGAGATCGCTTAGCGGTCATGGCATCCCAGCCCATGACCCCGAAGCGTGGGCCCCACACCCCGCAAAAGCAATGTGACCACGGCCTTTTTGATGAGGTCGGCCGTGCGCAAATCGACCTGTGTGACCTTATCGCTCAATCAACCAAGGAGACTTAATCATGAGCACCGAAACGAAAACGAGGCCCACCACAAAAAAGAAAAGCGCGACCCGTAAACCGAAGCCCGCGCCAAAACCGAAACGGGACGTAAAATTCCTGCCCGTGACTGATTTGCATGTCAGTAAGCTGAATATGCGAGCGCAGAAAGACGCGCCCGATATTGACGACATCTATCCGAGCATATTGGAAAGCGGCGTCCATCAATCGCTATTGGTGCGCAAAGAGGGCAAAGGCTACGGCGTGATTGCCGGACGCCGCCGCCTGTTTGCACTTAAGCAGAAAGCCGAGGAAACAGGCCAGCCGCAAGCCGCGCCGTGCTTAATTATGCAGAGCGGTGACACCAAAGCCGCCCGCGAAGCCTCACTTTTGGAAAATGTCGCGCGGCTTCCCGCGACACAGCTAGAACGCTTTGCCGCCTATAAGGGACTTGCTGATAGCGGCAAGGACGCCGCCGCCATTGCGAAGACATTCGGCATCAAGGAACTGGACGTGAAGCGGGTTCTGGCACTCGCCAATCTTTTGCCCGAACTGCTGGCGCTGTTCGAGGCCGAGGATATTCAGGGCCACACATTGCAAGCGCTGACCCTTGCCACGCCTGACCAGCAAAAAGCATGGCTCGAAATCTACCACTCTGACGATTACGCGCCCCAAGGCGAACAGCTCAAAGCATGGCTGACAGGAGGAGCGCGGATTAAAACCGATGTGGCCCTGTTTGAGGTGGACAATTTTGAAGGCACAATCATCACCGACCTTTTCGGCGACACCGCCTATTTCCAAGACCCAGACCTGTTCTGGACGCACCAGAACAAAGCCATTGCGACTGCCGTGAGCGAATGGACAGCCGAAGGGTGGAGCGAAATTGTCGTTATGGAACGCGGCGAGCACTTCACCAGTTGGGAGCATGGAAAGCGGACAATGGAGCAAGGCGGCAAGATATTCTTGAGCGTGGGACATGACGGAAGCGTCACGCCCCATATTGGCTATCTGTCTATTGCCGACATCAAGAAGATTGACGCCATTCTGAAAATAGGCGGCGCGGCAGACGCGCCCGCCAAAACGGAAAAGCCTGAAATGTCAGGCCCGCTTTGCGATTATGTCGCCTTGCATCGCCACGCCGCAATTCGCGCGTGTCTGCTCGACCATCCCAGCGTGGCCTTGAGGCTCACTGTTGCGCATATGTTGGTCGGCTCTGATTTATGGCAAGTCGCGCCGCAGAAAACCTCGTCGCGCAAAGAGAGCACGTCCGAGAGCGTGGCCGCAAGCCAAGGGGCCAAGCGTTTTGAAACCGAGCGCGATGACATCTTTGGCCTTTTAGGCCTGACGCCTTTTGACAGCCCCTATAGCCCGTCCAAAAAGCTGGCAGACGGGAGCATCACACAAATCTTTGTGCAGTTGCTGGACATGGAGGATGCGCAAGTCATGCGCGTAATGACCCTCGCCATGGCGGCAAGCCTTGCGGCGGGCACTGACCTTATCGAAGCAGTGACCTATGCCGTGCCTGTGGATATGGACAAGCTGTGGCAACCCGATGATGCGTTCTTTGACATCTTGCGCGACAAGCGCGTCATCAATGCGATGGTCAAAGACATTGCAGGCAAGTCCTGCGCAGACGGCGCGCTGACCGATACGGGCAAGGTGCAAAAAGACATCATCCGCAACCGTATGGCAGGGCATGGGGTGAGCGCGGACAAAGCGCGGGCCGATTGGCGGCCCCGCTGGATGCAAGTGCCCGCCAGCCACTATCTTGATCGTGCCACGTGCCCGCCCAGCGCGGCGGTCGAGCGGGCCGCAAAAGTGATGGACACAACGCCGAACCAGAAAGCGGCCTAGCGCCCGCGCGAACAATTGGGGCGGGCTGTCCTCGCGAAGTCTCCGAGGCCCGCCCAAGCCTTGGCGACAGACCGCCGCGCCTTAACAGGCGCGGCGGTGCTTTTTTGGGGACGTATGGATTCGGTTAGGTGCGTTTGAGCGCGTCTTGGACATAGGACAGGCTGGACTTTAATTCGGTTTCCAGATGCCGGATTTCTAAGGTGTCGCTCGCCTCTGGCGCGCCCTGCAAATCCGCGAGCATGTCCTGTATCAAATCGCTTAACGGACGCGGCGGAATTTTGCCGTTCGAGCCGAATAAATCAGCCTCGTCAGCCGCGCCTAACTGATTCGAGCAGAGCGCAATATAGCCCGTGGAGGTCAGAAAAACCTTCATCAATGAGGCATCAATAGTGGTGCTCGCCATACGCTGCAGACCTGTTTTACCCTTTATAACACAATTCGAGCGCCGCTGCGACGAATACCAACTATACTTGGTAGCGCGTAAACGGCCATCCCGTCCAGTCCTTACAGGATGGAATTAAAAGCGATCTTTGCGAGACATCTGCGCAAGCGCCGCGCCGAACTTGGTTGGAGCCAGGAAGAAGTCGGTGAGCGTAGCGGATTAACGCGTAATTATATTGGTATGATCGAACGCGGGGAAACCTCACCGACACTGGATGCCGTAGAGGCGATTTCTAAAGCGTTCGGTGTCAAGCCCTCGGTGATGCTGGACGACACCTAATCGGCACATCCGTGCGGCATGTCCGAGAGTAGCAAAAATATCAGAGGCCCGAAACGAAGCACAGTTGCGCGAGGGATGATTTTTGCCACAGGCTTGCAGGCGCGTTGCTTGCCGAAAAGGTCACGCGGCCAATTTAGAAATAAAAACAGTCAAAGTCTCTCTGCGCTGCACATTGAAAAGGCATATGAGTGCGAGAGACCCACAAAGCCTAGAGCGCGAAGCCATCACCTTTCTCACACCGTGTCAGGCCAAAACGCAGGGCCATCGTCACACGTCTCCACCTCATCATCTGCGCCAAGAGACAATCCCCGGACTGAACGCTTTAAGCCCTAAGCGAAACCAGCCGCGCCTTAAAACATGCCAGCTGACCTTTTTTCCCCGCCGCTATCGCGGCTCCTCGCGAAGCAAAAAAGGTCAGCTTCTATGTGCTCCGCTTCGCTGCGCCCCTTCGGGTTGAGACGCGCCCGGCCTCGCTTTTGCGGGCGGCGTCAGCCGGGAGATTGGCTCCCGGCGGCATAACAAATGGAGACTGAAACAATGGCACAAGCACTTGGATATGTAACACAAGGTGAAAACGGAAACTTCGAGGGCATTCTCGCTATGGGCCTCAATACCCGCATCCGCATCGTGACCAATGATGCCAAAGAAACCGAGAAACAGCCTGACTTTCGGGTTTATTCCGCAGATGGCGGCGAGATCGGCGGCGGCTGGACACGCACCGGAAAAGCCAGCGGCAAAGACTATATCTCACTCACACTGGCGTCCCCGATGATCGGCCCGCGTAAAGTTTACGCCAATCTCGGACAGGCCGCAGGCGGTGAGCCGGAAGAGTTTGCCATCCTTTGGAACCCGAAGGACTAGGCCCAAACCGCTCAAAAAGAGCCTCATTCGGCGTCCAGCGCCGGGTGAGGTTTTTCGCGTCAGGGTTTAATTAAGTTCCAATACTTCTCTGATACGATAAGCTCTTGAAAAATATGAATAAACGGGCTGATGCGGGAAAATGGGCTGATTTCCGCTGCGCGGCGTATGCCGAATGCAGCATGGGCATGGGAAGGATTGCGGCGCAATCCTGCCTATCGTGCTGACTATCGCGCACATGCCCATGCCATGCCCGCGACTATTCCGCTTTATGGCGGGGCGCGGCTTTTACGTGCGCCGCGCCGTTATCTAGGCGCTGAAGAATGGGGGCTTTTAACCTATGCCGACCCGTATTTGACGGCAGATGAGGCCAATGTGTTTTGGCGTCCCGATTTGCTGGCAGGCGCGCTTAGAGTGAAACTGACACCGCTAGGAACGAGTTCAGATGTTGATGATGGGCCGTCTGATACAATCGTCTTATCGGCACTGAAAACCCGCCGCGTGCTTCTCGAAACCGTGGATGGTGCGCGTCATATCTTGCTGAATGGTCGCCGTTTCTGGATACAACTCTATTCAATTAAACGCGCGCCTGTCGGGGATCAAGCGGAAGTCGATATACGCTTTGATGGCGCCGACCACATGCAGCGCAGACTTGATACGGCTGCTCAACTCCTCGCGCTGCACCGCTCTGCGGGCGGTAAATTGTCCTTGATCGGACGGCGTAGAAACACACGGCCCTTATCAAATGCGCTTAATGCCTATGACATCTGGCATGGGTTTGAACGTCCGAAAGGCAGTCTTGAAGATGTCGCCGAAATGATTGTTGGACGGGCCAGAATGGTGGCTGATTGGGGCGCAAATGATAGGGCCTTGAAAGCCCAAGCGAGGCGCGCTATTGCCAAAGGCGAAGCATTTGTTGCGGAAGATTACCGCCACTTGCTGGCCCAAAAAGTCCTTTAATTAGTGTAAAAATTTGCGTCACGGAATCGCAACGTCGCGATTGCGTGTCTTCCCACAACCTTGAATTTCTGGCTCGATTCGTCTCGCGTTCCGCTCGCAATCCTGCGGCGCGCAAGCCCGGTTGCATAGGAGTTTAGTCATGGAGAATGCACAACCCAGCCCTTATTTACTCGCCGCAGAGGCCGCCGCTTATCTTCGTCTTGAAGAACGAACGATCAATAATATGCGCTGGCGCGGCGAAGGCCTGTCATATCGCAAGCATGGCGGAAAAGTGATTTATCATCGCGATGATTTGGACGCCTGGTCGCGCACGCGGGACGCCGGGAGCGGTCATAATAATGACAATCAAGGCGATGAGGATGACTAGGTCAGTTGATGATCCGGCAACCGCCGTCATCATCGCCTATCGCAAAAACCGCCTGAATAATCGCCTGATTTTTGGTGCACCGATACATGAAATTCGTCGGGCCTGGCACCGAAAATTGGCCATATTTGCTGCCGGGAATATCTTTGGATATGAGCGATGGCGCGGCGATAAATACGGCACACAAGACTGGACTTTGGTGGTGTGCGAAGCCGTAAACGGAGGCGCTTTTTCGCAAATACCGGGCGTCATGCCGGGGGCTAGTCTGTTGCTGCACACGCGCGGAAAAACGAAAACAAAAAGAGCGCTCCGGTGTTTTGACGCGCTAAAACAAGACTATCCGAAACTCGAAAACGTGCCCGTAATGGTCTGGCGCGACCTCCATCACAGGCTGCTTGTAGGTCAAAGAGAAATCCAAATCATAGACGAAATTGCGCGAGGTGTTCCATGCTGATGCGCCTCATTCCAGCCGTTGCTGTCACGGCATTTTGCGCCGCGAGCCTTTGGCAAATTATCTATCCGCCAACACCGAAGCTCATCTATAATAAAACCATTAGCGCACCCATCGGATGGTACGCGGTTGAGACGAAGCGCCCGCTTAATCGCGATGATCTCGTCGCAGCCTTTGCGCCAGCACAGGCGCGAAAGCTGGCCGCTGATCGGGGCTATTTGCCGGAGCATATGCCCCTTATCAAAACTGTTTGGGCCATTGGGGGGGAGCGGGTCTGTCATGAAGGTTTGTCGGTGCGTGTCCCAAACCGTCCTGATATTTCCGTGATCGGGCAGGATGGTTTGGGACGCGCAATGCCGGTTATTTCTGGCTGCTACACATTGAACGCAGACGAAGTCTTCCTTGTCTCTTTAGATGTGCAGACGAGTTGGGACAGCAGGTATTTTGGGGGCGTATCGCAAGACCTGATTGTCGGGCCGGTTCGGTTCCTTGGCGAAGAGTTGGTAGGGTCTGTTGATGTCGGAGGGAGGCTGGGCGCGGGGTCATGGCGTGGAGGGCAAGATAAAAGGCGGGAGGCCTCCCTTGGAGCCATCCCCTTGTCTGCACATCTTTTTTTGGGGGCCCATGGCCGTAAGCGGGAGGCCCCCCAATATTCTGTAAAGCCCGTCGCTACGGTCGGTATCGGGAGTCCTTCCGCATATGGAACCACTCGCAAGCTACCCGGACTCTTATAATGGCCACCCGCGGCCCAGATAACCGTTTTGAAGTGCGTCTGGGACGTATCCGTTCACCTTCGGGCCATGAGCGTGTGACGGGATTCTTGAAAAACGTGGGCCGGCGTGGCGGGCGCAGCCGGATGCGGTCAGGACGGACACAGCGCCCCACCAGCTCGGCCAGCTTCCAGCGCCGGGTCATGGTGAAAGTCAGTATTGTCCGTATGGAGGGGCGCGGGATCGGCGCGCAACGTCAGCATTTGAATTACATCCAGCGTGATAGCGCAGCGCCCGGCGATGAGCGCGGCGGGCTCTATGACCGAGATGGACGTGAGGTTGACGTCAAAGCGTTTGAAACGGGCGGCAAGGATGACCGTCATCAGTTTCGGATCATCGTTTCGCCCGAAGACAGCACGCGCCTGTCAGACCTGTCAGGCTTTACGCGCGACCTCATGTCAGAAATGGAACAGGATCTCGGCACAAAGCTCGAATGGGTCGCGGCTGATCATTATGACACGGGGCAGCCTCATACACATATCGTTCTGCGCGGTAAGCGCGATGATGGAACCGATCTGGTGATGCCAAAAGACTATGTCTCGCGCGGCATTCGGATGCGCGCGCAGGAACTCGTCGAGATTGAGCTTGGACCCGTGCCGCAAATTGAAGGTCGCGAGCGCTTTGCGCGCATGGTGCGCCAGCATAGATTGACGGCGCTGGACCGCCAGATGTTGCGCAGTGCAAGCGAAGGCATCATCGACCTCTCTGCGCCCGCGCGGCGCGGTCAGGTCTGGCGGCGGCAATTGGAACGGGCGAGGCTCAAATATCTTAAAGGGATGGGGCTCGCAGACGGCCTTGGAAAAGGGCGGTGGCAGCTGTCGGGCGGCGCGCCGGAAACACTCAAGCGTATGGGCGAGCGTGGCGACATCATAAAAACCATGCACCGGGCCATGGCAGACCGAGACATGCGCCGTATCGATGCCAGCAGCTTTTATGACCCGAGCGTCGAAACCTCGAAGCCCATCACGGGCAAAATTCTGATGACGGGCGTCGGGGATGATGTGGCCGATCGCGGCTATATGGTTCTGGACACGCTGGACGGTAAAACAGCTTATGTTGATATTGGACCAACCGCGCGATTAAACGATCTCACCAGACACCAGATTGTCACCGTTATTCCGCCTGCCCAAGAGCCGCGTAGTTCGGATGTTACAATTGCGCGTATCGCTGAAGCCAATGGCGGTCGCTATGCGCCGAGCTTGCATATGGCTGATGACCCGTCAGCCCGGCCTGAATTTGTGGAAGCGCATGTGCGGCGGCTGGAGGCTTTGCGCCGCGCAGGACACGTGAACCGCCACAAGGATGGAAGCTGGAGCATTCCGCAGGATTATCTATCCCGCGCAGGTGCATATGAACGCAGCGCAGCGTTGTTCCGGCCCGTGCAGATTGAAAGCCGCTCATCACTAAGGTTGACGGATATGAAAACGGCCATCGGGGCGACCTGGCTCGACGAGCAATTGATTGACGATAGCGGCGCGGGGCGAGCCGCTGGATTTGGGGCCGAGGTGGAAACCGCCAAAGTAGCCCGTCGTCAGTTTCTGGTTCAGCAAGGTGTTCTTGGTGATGTTAGCGCCGAGGTGACGCAGAGGACTTTGGATGATCTGACGAATAAAGACTTGAGCGAAGCGGGCAGATCACTGCACGAAAAATTTGGTAAGCCGTATTCCCTGGCACCTGCTTCTGGACGGCTACGCGGAACCTATCGCGGAGCGATAGACCGTCCGAGCGGAAAATTTGCTATTATCGAGCGGTCGAAAGACTTTACGCTCGTGCCCTGGCGCGAGGTCCTAGAACGGGCACATGGTAAATCTGTGAGCGGGCTCATTCGCGGCAAATCGATCTCATGGCGGATTGGGAAAGGCCTCGGCGTTTCCTAACCCTCCGTCGGTTGCATTACTCAGGCTGTTAGGACGAACGGAACAAATCAGTTTGAGACATCAAACTGCTCTCCGGGACCTCACCTTTAGCGTAAGCCGATGAGATTTCAGCCTCACGCTCAATCATCCATTGAGGGTGAGGTTTCTCAACATTCAATATTTGGAGAGATCCATTGAGCCATAAGTCGCCAGCGTCCGTCCACTCATTTAGCTGGCTTATATGTGCCAACAACCGCTTAAAAAAGATATCGTCAGGTGATCGTTTCGAGAGATATTCATCATACAGACAATCGACGCGTTCCAAAAATTTCAAGTAGATCGACTGGTCCGGTTCTTCCATCTCGATTTTAGCAACGGGCACATCAGGCAGATATTTGAAGACGGCGGGGAGTCCCTGTCGATAGTCCCACGATATAGCTGGAAGCGGTAACTCATCGCCTTGGGTAAGAGGGTGATTGTGTAATTGAGAAACCGACAATTCCACGATTTCGTTAAACTCGGTGTGAAGCCATATATGGTGATCGGCGTTCCAAAAGCCTGTCCATCCAACAAATTTTCCTGATGGATCAATCTTTGTAAAACAGACGGCACCCGCATAAAATTGGGCCGTTATGCCCAGCTTATGCAATATATGCTGGATGGCCCCGGCTGTTTGCAGACACTTCATGGGATAGTCATTTAGATAGTGCGAACGGGCGGCCTCATCAACGATTTGCAGAGTGAGGTGTTGAACGAAAGGCGCTGTTTGACCTTGGACACGCCATTCAGCGACTTGCTCGTCTATTTCGTTCTTCGGAATCATCAATGCGATTTTGCCTAACAAATGCGATATGTCGAGGACGATCATAAAATACCGCAACGACACATGAGTAACTTTACTCAGATTTTCCCAAATCGTTCAGGCTTTCTCACGATTTTCACTCGCAACCCTGAAATTTCCACTCATCTTGGTAAGTCGAAAACTCTACATTTGCCCGCAACATGCTGTGGGCATCACTCGCTCTCGCAAATAACCCCGAAAGCGCTGATTTAACTTCAATTTCTGCTCGGTTTCCTCACTGGACGATTTAGAGCCCATCGGCGCAGCATAGCCTCATAGTCAATATGAGGTTCCTTTTCGTGTCACCGCAATCCATTCTTCTCGGACAAATCTTGGTCGTTTTTACAACGATCATATTCGGTGTTTGGTTTGCCACACAGTGGACCGCCGCACAGTTTGCCTATGACGCTTATCTAGGGCCGGCCTGGTTCACGCTTGGCGACACGCCGTTTTATTATCCGTGGCGTCTCTTTGAGTGGTGGTATGCGTTTGACGCCTATGCGCCACACGTTTTTGCCAAAGGCGGTCAAATCGCTGCAGGCTCCGGGTTTCTCGGATGCGTGTTTGCTATTGGAGGGTCCGTCTGGCGCGGACGTCAGGCCAAGCGCCTGACCACATACGGATCATCGCGTTGGTCTAATACGCGCGACCTGAAACGCGCTGGGCTCTTTAATACACGCGGTGTTTTTCTAGGCCGCACCGACGAGAATTATTTGCGTCATGATGGCCCAGAGCATGTGATGGCGTTTGCCCCAACCCGTTCAGGTAAAGGTGTTGGCCTGGTCGTGCCAACCTTACTGAGTTGGGCCGGCTCTGCCGTCATACATGACATCAAGGGCGAGAATTGGGAGATCACATCCGGTTGGCGCTCGACGTTCTCACACTGTTTGCTGTTCGATCCCACTAATCCGGCAAGCGCTAAATACAATCCGCTGCTTGAGGTGCGCAAAGGCCGTAATGAGGTGCGTGATGTCCAGAACATCGCTGACATCCTCGTTGATCCCGAAGGGGCACTAGAGCGCCGCAATCATTGGGAAAAGACTGGCCACGCGTTGCTTGTCGGCGCAATTCTGCACGTCCTTTACGCTGAAAAAGAAAAGACGCTCGCAAGTGTCGCAAGTTTCCTGTCTGATCCGAGCCGGTCCTTTGAGCGCACGCTGTGGGTCATGATGTCCACCAATCACCTCGGCCCGGATACTGGGTCTGGCGATATCGCCCGTTGCCATCCCGTCGTCGCGCAAGCAGCGCGTGAACTCTTGAACAAATCTGAAAACGAGCGCTCAGGCGTGCTTTCGACGGCGATGAGCTTTTTGGGTCTGTATCGTGATCCCACCGTTGCCGAGGTGACTTCATCGTGTGACTGGCGCATTGCCGATTTGATTGAAGGCGACAAACCGGTCTCGCTCTATCTGGTCGTTCCGCCGTCAGATATTTCTAGAACCAAACCGTTAGTGCGGCTTATCCTCAATCAAATAGGTCGCCGTCTTACTGAAAAGCTGGAGAGCGAGCCGGGCGATCTGTCACGACGTCAGGTCTTGCTGATGCTGGATGAGTTTCCGGCGCTTGGTCGGCTCGATTTTTTTGAAAGCGCTTTAGCTTTCATGGCGGGTTATGGCTTGCGGGCTTTCTTGATTGCGCAGTCACTTAATCAGATTGAAAAAGCTTACGGGCCGAACAATTCAATTCTGGATAATTGCCATGTCCGGGTTGCGTTTGCGACCAATGACGAGCGCACGGCCAAGCGAATTTCCGATGCTCTGGGATCGACGACGGAAATGCGGTCCATGCGCAACTATGCGGGCCATCGGCTCGCGCCATGGCTCGCACATGTCATGGTCTCGCGGCAGGAAACAGCACGCCAGCTCCTGACACCCGGCGAAGTGATGCAGCTGCCCGCTGATGAAGAGATTATCCTCATTTCGGGCATCTCTCCAATTCGCGCTAAGAAGTTGCGCTATTTCCAAGATGGAAACTTTTCGGGCCGGGTCTCTCCCCCTCCGGCTCTTCCCGGCCCCAATCATCCCTATGGCGATCGTCCTCCCATCCGCCCGGATGATTGGGGTCAATCTACCCGTTCTGTGGATGACCGTTTGGCACAGCCTTGGTTTGATCAGGTTAGCGGCAGCGATGATGGTGGGAAAGAAAGACCCCCTGAATTAGATCGTGATGAAGACGATCAAACAGATCGGGCTGCCGACGACAAAGATAAAAGTGTGGAAGGCGAGGACATTTCCGCGGAAGCTAAGCGTGCCGCTGATCTCGCCAAGACCACATCACTGGCCCGGCGCACTTATGGCGTCGAGCAAGCCGCGCCCAAACGCGACTTGTTGGATTTCTGATATGCCCAGCAAACGTCCCCGCATAAGACCCTATCTGGATGAGGACATTTATGTCCTGCTGCGCGCTGCCGCTGAGCGCCCTGGCTGTACAGAGTCCAGCATCGTCAATGACGCCTTGGCCGCACATTTCAAAGGCGAGCACGCCCAATCGTTCATGAATGCCTTGCTGCGGCGTCTCGACCAAATGACCCGGATTCTTGAAACCTCAAAGCGCGACCATATCGTGCATGCCGAAGCGTTTGGTCTCTTCATGCGCTATTTCCTGACCGTCATTCCGCCCGTCGGCCCGAAAGACAAAGAGGCCGCGCAAGCCGAAGGCCATTCACGCTTTGAAACCTATCTGGAAAGCCTGCGCACCATTCTGGCTGACGGCGATCCCATTCTGATGAGCGCGATGGATGACGTCCGCTTTGGTGAAAGCGCTTTTTTCTCAGCGGATGAATTGAAGCTCTTGCATGAAGCCCGTCCTGAAAAGGAGCCGGCCCATGCCTGATCGCTCGACTGAAACGCTTCTGCGCACAGAGACCATGCTTAAAACGGCAATGGGGCAGACGGTTGCGTCTGCACTCGCTGATCCAACCGTCATTGAGATTATGCTGAACCCGGACGGTCAGCTTTGGATTGAGCGGCACGGCCAGGGCCGGATAAACTCAGGTGAGACGATGCAGCCGTCAGAGGCCGAGCGGGTTATCCGTCTTGTTGGCTCGCATATTGGGCAAGATGTGACGCGGGCCTTTCCAATTGTCAGCGCCGAACTCCCCGGTGGTGGCGAACGGTTTGAAGGTGTATTGGCCCCCGTAGCAATAGCGCCGAGCTTTACGATCCGAAAACCTGCTGCGGTCGTCTTCACACTGAAAGATTATGTCGGGTCCGGCATTATGACATCGGTGCAGGCGCAAATCCTGCGCGAATGTATCACGACCCGCAAAAGCCTACTCATCGTCGGCGGCACAGGTTCTGGCAAGACGACGCTGGCCAATGCGCTGTTGCATGAAGTCGCCAAGACTGGCGACCGCGTCGTCATTCTCGAAGATACGCGCGAGCTGCAATGCGACGCGCCGGACAAGATTGCGCTGCGCACGCAAGCAGGCTCAGTCTCAATGGCTGATCTGGTGCGCTCGACGCTTCGGCTCCGCCCTGACCGGATTGTTGTTGGCGAAGTGCGCGGCGGGGAAGCACTGGATCTCTTGAAAGCGTGGAACACAGGCCATCCGGGCGGCATCGCGACGGTGCATGCCAATTCAGCCAAGGATGGCCTCAACCGGCTTGAACAGCTCATCTCCGAGAAATCCGCCCGCGTGCCGCGCTCGCTTATCGCTATGGCCGTCGATGTCGTTATCGGCATTACAAATACTGACGGGCAGCGCACCGTCACCGACATCCTCTCTGTCATCTCACCGGATGGCCCCGACGGATACCGCTGCGAGCCACTACGCCCGCAATCCCTGAAACTTGTCACAAAAGAAGGAGGTCTCTCATGATCTTGAATAAACAAACGGGCCGTGCATTGGGCATCGCCATACTCGTCCTCGCCATCGCTGCACCTGCCCATGCGGCCGGTTCTGGCATGCCGTGGGAAGGTCCGCTCGATTCAATCCTTCAATCTATTGAAGGGCCTGTTGCCAAAATCATTGGCACACTGGCCATCATTATTACCGGCCTGACGCTAGCGTTTGGCGATACGGGCGGCGGCTTCCGTAAGCTGATGCAGATCGTGTTTGGTCTTTCCATCGCGTTCACCGCGACGAGCTTTTTCCTGTCATTCTTCAGCTTTGGTGGCGGAGCGGTCCTTTGATGGTGGAAGGCTTCTCCATACCGGTTCACCGCTCGCTGACAGAGCCGATCCTAATGGGTGGCGCACCGCGCGGCGCAGCCATCCTCAACGGCACGATTGCGGCCGCCTTGGGCCTTGGCTTGCAAATCTGGCTGCTCGGCATTGCCTATTGGGCGATTGCCCACGGCATTTGCGTTTTTGCAGCCAAGCGTGACCCGAAATTCCTCGAAGTGCTTACACGGCATATTCGTCACAAGGGGTATCTGGCATGATCAATCTGTCTGAGTTCCGCTCCCGTCCGAATTGCTTGGCTGACTATCTTCCTTGGGCCTGTCTTGTTGCGCCCGGTGTCGTGCTCAATAAGGACGGCAGCTATCAGCGCACTGCGCAATTCCGAGGGCCTGATCTGGATAGCACGACCGAAGAAGGCCTCGTCGCCGTCTGTGCGCGGATCAATAATGCGCTCAAGCGATTTGGCTCCGGCTGGGGGCTCTATTTTGAAGCCTCGCGCTTGCCTGCGCAGAATTACCCGCAGAGTAATTGGCGGGATCAGGTCGCATGGCTGGTTGATACCGAGCGATATGGACATTTCGCTGAGACCGGCGATCTCTATGAGAGCGCCTATTATCTGACCTTTGGCTTTCTTCCGCCCGCTGACAGGGTTGGGAAATTTGAAGATGTTCTGATTGAAACGCCGCAGGATATTGAAGAGCTTGCAGGCCGCGATCATCTCGCACGCTTTATTGCCGAGACGGACAAAGCGCTCGATCTCTTTGCCAACGTCCTGCCATCAGCGCGGTTCCTATCAGATGATGAAACGCTGACCTATCTGCAAAGCTGCGTCTCGCCAAAACGGCATCGTGTAAAAGCCCCTGAAACACCGGCCTATCTCGATGCCGTCTTAGGCGGCGCGGATCTCATTGGTGGACTGGAGCCCGTGCTTGGCGGCGAGCATTTGCGGATCATTTCAGTTCAGGGCTTTCCGAGTGCAACAGAGCCGGGATTACTTGATGAACTAAACGGTCTTGGATTCTCTTATCGCTGGATGACGCGCTTTCTGCCCATAGGCAAAACCGAGGCGACTAAAGTGTTGGGCCGTTATCGCCGCCAATGGTTCTCTAAGCGCAAATCAATCATGGCTGTCTTGAAAGAAGTGATGACGAATGAGGCGTCAGCCTTGGTTGATACCGATGCTGACAATCAGGCAGCAGACGCGGATGCCGCCTTGCAGGCACTCGGTCAGGACTATGTTGGGTTCGGCTACGCGACGACTGCGATTTGCGTGCATCACGAGGACGCGAATATTGCAGATGAAATGATGCGCGCGGTTGAGCGGGTTGTGAACGGACGCGGCTTTGTCACCATCCGCGAAACCGTCAATGCTGTTGATGCTTGGCTCGGCACAATTCCTGGGCTCGCTTATGCAAATGTGCGCCAGCCGATCGTCCACACTTTGAACCTCGCCCACATGATGCCGCTCTCGGCGGTCTGGGCTGGGCCGGAGCTCAATGCCCATCTGGAAGGGCCACCGCTTCTCTATACCACGACCGGCTCTCACACACCGTTCCGATTAGTCACCCATCAAGGCGATGTCGGCCATACGCTCGTCGTCGGTCCGACAGGTGCGGGTAAATCCGTATTGCTCTCGCTCCTTGCTTTGCAGTTCCGGCGTTATGAAAATGCTCAGGTCTTCATCTTCGATAAGGGCGAAAGCGCAAAAGCCGCCACATGGGGAATGCAAGGCGAGCATTACGCACTGGGCGGGGATAGCGCGCTGTGTTTCCAGCCTCTGGCGCGGATCGACGAAGACAGTTCGCGGGCTTGGGCACAGGACTGGATTATCGGATTACTGACCCACGAGGGCGTGGACGTTACGCCCGAGGTCAAAGAGACCGTTTGGACGGCGCTAACATCACTCGCATCTGCCCCCGTCAAAGAACGCACGATAACCGGGCTCGTTGCGCTGCTGCAATCTTCCAATCTGCGTCAGGCGCTTTTGCCGTTCACACTCGAAGGCGCGCATGGCGCGGCTCTGGATGCTGACCGTGAAACACTTGGTGACGCCGATTGGCAGTGTTTTGAGATGGAAGAACTGATGCACGCCAAGTCATTGGTGCTGCCCGTGCTGACCTATCTGTTTCATCGCCTCGAAGAGCGATTTGACGGGCGGCCTACCTTGCTCATTTTGGATGAGGCTTGGGTATTTCTCGACGACCCGCTCTTTGCCGAGCGCATCCGTGAATGGCTGAAAGTCCTGCGTAAGCGTAACGTGTCGGTGATCTTTGCCACGCAATCCCTTTCGGACATTGCTAACTCATCGATAGCGCCCGCCATCATTGAGAGCTGCGGCTCGCGCATCTTCCTGCCTAATGACCGGGCGCTGGAACCGCAGCAAGCGGAGACCTATGCGCAGTTTGGGCTGAATGCCCGCCAGACTCAGATCATCGCGCAGGCAACCCCCAAGCGCGATTACTATTTCCAGTCTCGCGCGGGCAATCGTCTTTTTGATCTTTCCCTTGGCCCTGTGGCGCTGTCGTTCTGCGGCGTCTCGTCCAAGGATGAACTCAAAGCCATGACGGCGCTTCATGCCCGCATGGGATCGGAGAGCTTTGCGCAAGCCTGGCTGTCCGCGCGCGGTCTGCATTGGGCCGCCGATCTTATCACCCCTGAAAATCAAGAAACCGAAGGAGACGCCTTATGCGCCGCTCAATAATCGCTGCTATTTTCATGGCCACAACACCGCTCACAATCGCGCCGCCCGCGCATGCCATATTCGGCGTCGGGGACATTGTGATCGATCCGACCAATCTGGCGCAGAACATTCTGACGGCAGCGCGCTCACTGGAGCAAATAAATAACCAGATTGAGCAGCTTCAGAATGAAGCTGCTATGTTGAAAAATCAAGCCGAAGACCTTCTGTCGCTCGACATTGATGTAAGCGCAGAGCTCAAGCGTATCATGGATGATATTTTCCGCCTGACGGAAGAGGCCGAAGCCATTTCCTACAAAGTCGAAGAAACCGAGCGAGTCTTCAAAACCCACTATCCCAAAGAGTATGAAGATTGGTCTTCTACCGAAATGGCAGAAGCCGCTGAATGGCAGTGGGAGACTTCGCGCGCAGCGTATCAGGATACGCTCGTGATGCAGTCGCGCATTGTTCAGGCGGTTAAGATCGACACGGATGTTTTGGACGACCTTGTCGGTGCCAGCCAGTCCGCCACGGGCAATTTGGCTGTGCAACAAGCGGGCAATCAACTCACCGCACTTGGCATTAAGCAGGACATGCAACTCCAGCAGCTCATGGCGACGCAATACCGGGCAGAAGCCCTGGAACGTGCCCGCCGCTTGCAAATCGAGCAGGAAAGCAAGGTGCGTCAATCTCGCTTCATGTCAGGCGCTGCCACCGCCTATACGCGGCGCTAGGCGGAGCGGGCTCATGGATGATCTTGGCGTCATAGACCAGTTTGTTGCGACCTTCAGCAGCTATATCGATAGCGGCTTTGGTTTGCTCGGGCCGGACGTTGCCTATCTCACGACATTTTTGGTGACGATTGACATCGTTCTGGCAGGCCTGTTCTGGGCGATGGGACCGGATAACAATATCATCGCCAGCTTCGTGAAAAAGGTGCTCTATATCGGCGTGTTTGCGCTGATCCTGAACCAGTTCAGCTTTCTAGCGAACATCATCTTTGACAGTTTTGCAGGGCTGGGTCTCACGGCCTCCGGTGCCAGCATGACGGCGGAAGATCTGATGCGCCCAGGCTTCGTGGCCAACACTGGATTTACCGCAGGTTATCCCTTGCTGGACGCCATTAGCGACCTGACGGGGCCAATCGGTTTCTTCACCAATATCGTGCTCATCGCTGTTTTCTTCCTCGCTTGGCTCATCACCATGTTCGCCTTCTTCTTTTTGGCGATCCAGCTCTTCGTGACCATCATCGAGTTCAAACTGACCACGCTGGCTGGCTTTGTCCTGGTGCCTTTCGCGCTTTGGAACAAAACGTCGTTCCTGGCCGAACGTGTGCTAGGCAATGTGATCGCGTCGGGCATCAAGCTAATGGTGCTGGCCACCATTGTCGGTATTGGCTCAACGCTCTTTGCGTCAGTCACAGCAGGTTTTACGGGCGATGTCGGATTAGAAGATGCCGGTGCCGTAATACTGGCTAGCCTCGCACTCTTTGCACTCGGTATTTTTGGTCCGGGTATCGCGACTGGGCTTGTTTCCGGCGCGCCGCAACTCGGCGCAGGCGCTGCCGTTGGTGCTGCAGCCGGTGTGGGCGCGGGCGCAATGGCCGCAGGGGCTGTCGCGACAGGCGGCGCGTCTGCCATTGCAGGCGGAACTATGGCCGCTGCTAAATCTGGCGCGGCGATTTCTGGCGGCACACGGATGGCCTATAGCATGGGCAAAACGGCCTCTGGTGCAGGCGGGCTGAAAGGTGCTGCTGCTGGCGTCAGTGCCGTTGCGCAGGCCGGTGCGGGATCGGTCGCCAATGCAGGCCGAAACGCTGCCAGCAAAATAACAACGCCTTTCAAGCAGAGCTATCAATCAGGCGGACGGGGCGCGGTTACAGCGACAGGCGGCAAAATAAGCGGCGCTGCCGCCGCCAATGATGTTGCAAATTCTGGAAACCCGACTGGCGAACCAAATTGGGCGAAATCCGCAAGACGCGGCCAAAATCGGCGCGATGCCGGGATGGCCACCATGCACGCTGTGCGCAGCGGTGATGGCGGTGGCGCTGGCCAAGGCCCGCAACTCAAACAGGACGAGGACTAGATTATGCTCTGGAAACGCAGCCGAAACGCTTACGGCACAACCCCCATGGCGGAAACGCCTTATCAACGCGCGGCCCAGGTTTGGGATGACCGTATCGGTTCAGCGCGTGTGCAGGCCAAGAATTGGCGGCTAACGGCATTAGCAACGCTTGGTCTCTGCGCGGCGCTCTCAGCAGCCTATGTCTGGCGCTCCACACAAAGCATGGTCACGCCTTATGTGATTGAGCTCGATAGTTCCGGTGAGGTGCGGACCGTCAGCGCCACCATCGCGAATTACGAGCCCACAGATGCTCAGATCGCTTATCAACTGGCAGGCTTCATCAAGGATGTGCGTTCGGTCTCGATTGACCCAATTGTTGTGCGTGAGAATTGGCTCAATGCCTATCACTACACGACGGATAAAGCATCGCTGACGCTGAACGATTATGCTCGGACAAATGATCCGTTCTCGGATGTCGGTAAGCGGTCCGTCTCGGTCGATATAACGAGTATTGTGCGTAGTTCGGATGACAGCTTCGATATCCGCTGGCGCGAGACGACATTTTTGTCTGGCGTGCAACAAAGCCAACAAACCTACACTGCTGTCCTTTCAATGGTGATCGACCCGCCGCGGGACGAAGCGACGCTGCACCGCAATCCACTCGGCATTTATGTCCACGGCATCAACTGGTCACGCGACCTGATTTCCACCCCGTCAAACACAGGAGACTCCCAATGATTATCCGTCCACCCATACCCCTCGCTTTGCTTTGCCTGTCCATGACCATGCTGGGCGGCTGCTCCACCTTGCAGAGTATTTTCGACAAACCCGTGCCAGATTTTACGCTGGATGAGGCCGAATATATGGACGCGGTATATCTACCGGATGAGCTGGATGTCGAAACAATTGATCCGGAATCGCCGCTAGTGTTTGAACGCATCATGCCTGTAGCTATGGCCGGGCAACTCAAGCCGATCATCAATGAGTCAATTGCAGAGCTTGAAATCCTAAAACCTCATGAAGCGATTGACCAAGCCAATGCTGCCTCCGCCGTAGAGCCGGAAGCGGGCAGCTTCGTAAACGCCATTCAGATCTACCCCTACACAATTGGCGCGCTCTATCAGGTCTATACCGCGCCTGAGCAGGTCACGGATATTGCTCTCCAGCCCGGCGAAGAACTGATGTCAGTCTCGGCGGGCGACACAGTGCGATGGGTGCTGGGTGATACAGTCTCCGGCTCCGGTGATGGCGAGCAAGTGCATATTCTGGTCAAACCGATCTCGCACGGGCTCACCACAAATCTTATCATCACGACGTCCAAACGGACTTACCATGTTGAGATGAAATCCTTCCGCGAGACCTATATGGCGGCGGTCTCATGGCGCTATCCGCATGAAGAGCTGATGCTTCGCAAGTCTGGTCAGCGCACATCGCGAGCGCAGGCGCGCCAGCCCGTGGACCGCGGTCTCCAGATTGAGCGTTTGAATTTCCGCTATGAAATTGACGGTGAAGAACCCCATTGGAGACCCTTGCGTGCCTTTGATGATGGCAAGAAGGTCTTCATCCAATTTCCGGCCCGGCTCGACCAGGGTGAAGCGCCACCGCTCTTTGTGGTCGGACGAGGCGGTGAGAGTCAGCTCGTCAATTACCGCATTAATGGTGCTTATTATATCGTGGACCGCCTGTTTGGCGCCGCCGAGTTGCGCTTGGGAGAAGATAACCAGCAAGTCGTCCGTATTCTGCGCACGCAGAACCCTGTGACGAAGATGGCGGGGCTATAGAGATGGCAGACAGCCTCGAACTTCGCGGCAAACCCAAGTCCGTGCGGCGTTTCAATCGCCGCGCCTTGATCGGACTTGTCGGGGCGGCCAGTGTCATCGTTTTGGGGGCCGCCGCCTTTGCCTTGCGCTCACCCGACCGATCGGGAGCCGCCGCGCCGCAAGAACTCTACAACACGACCATGAAGGCGCTACCGGACGGACTAAATGCCATGCCTGCGTCATACGCGGACGTGGAGAAGGAGACGCCTTTGCTCGGCCCACCACTACCGGGCGATCTTGGCGCGGCGATGATTGGCCGTGAGCGTGAGCCGGTTCCGCAAGACAATCCATTCCGCTACCAGCCAGCGGGCTCCGGCTATAGCGGAGGATCGCGGCCAGCCGCGCAGCCGTCCAAGCAAGCCCAGCTTGCAGATGCGGCTCGAACCTCAAAGCTCTTCTTTATCGCACATCAAAATGGCGGGACCGATCAATCCCGTCTTTCTTCTGCGGCGAGTTACTCGGGGGCGTCTCCCGATTTGGCTCAGATTTTAGCAAGCCAAGGCGGCGTTGATCCTACATGGCTTTTGCCCGCAAGCGCGCCTGATCCAAATCGCCAAGAGCGTAAAGAGGCGTTTCTGGGCGCTGAGGTCGAGACGGAGATTTATAACCCTTATCGACTGCAATCACCGATCTCTCCCTACCAGGTGATGGCGGGGACAATCATTTCTGCCAGTCTGGTAACAGGGCTAAACTCAGACTTGCCCGGCCAGGTTATCGCGCAAGTGACCGAGCATGTTTATGAAACGCCAACAGGGCAGCATTTGTTAATCCCGCAAGGTTCAAAATTATTGGGTCGCTATGACAGCGTTATTGCATATGGGCAGTCCCGCGCGCTTGTCGTCTGGTCACGTATCATAATGCCGGACGGCACTTCTATCACCATAGACAGTCTGCCAGCGGTGGATATGTCGGGCTATGCAGGGCTTGAGGATCGCGTCGATCATCATAGTTGGCAGCTGTTCAAAGCCGCCATCCTGTCATCGGTCTTGTCCGTCTCTTCCGAAATCGGCCGTGACCGAGATGATGATATTCTGAATGCGCTTCGCGATGGCGGTCAGCAGACCATCAATCAGGCAGGTCAGCAAATCGTCACCCAGCAGCTTCAAGTCCAGCCTACCCTGAAGATCAGACCCGGTTGGCGGCTGCGCGTCATCGTTAACAAGGACATCGTCCTGCAACCCTATGGAGGCTCCCAATGAGCGCGCTCAAAATCGGTCAACTCCCTGACACCACACCCGTCAAACTCAGCATTGCCCTGCCACCGCCGCTTCAAGCTGATTTGCAGGATTATGCGCGGGTCTATGAGCAAGCCTATGGGCAGTCCGCGAAAATCGCTGATCTCATCCCGTCCATGCTGGAAGCATTCATGGCCAGTGACAGCAGTTTCAAAAAGGCGCGCAAAGCGCTCAACACTTAACCCAAGTCCATCAACCAAAGGAGACCATTATGGCTACCATCGGGCAATTTAGACCCGTCAAAGACGGATATGAGGGCACAATTTCGACCCTCTCAATGGCGCGAAAGGTGCGCTTCATCGCCAATGACCGAAAGAAGGGTGACGGAAGTCCCGACTTCTTCGTCAAAACAGGACAGTGTGATCTCGGCGTCGCATGGCGCGAAGAAGCAAAAGAATCCGCAAAACCTTATCTGCGCGTTCTACTGGACGACCCTAGCTTTGCCGGGCCAGTCAACGCAGCGCTTTTCGACAAGGACGGCAAAGCCGATTTGGTCTGGTCACGTCCAAAAAGAGACGCCGCTTAGGGGATTTCGCCATTTTTGATCTATGGTGAATGCTGTGGCTCAGTCTGCCTAATTGCGGCAAAACTTGACTTGTAATGCAATATGCACTACATAATCACATGAAAGGAGTTCGCTATGTTGGATTTTCAAGCCAGTCCTCTGGACGATGAAAAGCAGTCTCGCACGACCCAGATCCGTCACGGCGACGGGCTGTTCGATCTAATTGAACAGGCTGCCACGTCATTGGCGGTTGATAAATCAGTTTTCCTGCGGGCGGCAATCGCCAAGGAAGCCGAGCGCGTTCTTGAAACACGCTCGCGCCATGTGCTGATGCCAGAAGATGCCGCTCAATTTGCGGCTGCCCTGGATGCGCCGCCAAAGCCGACGCCACGCGCGATTGCCGCTGCGAAGGCCTATAAGGACCGCGTCGTGCATGCCGACTGATTCAAGCGACTTGCGCATTGAGCATTTTGATCCGGCCCGACACAATCGGGCCGGATTTTCTTGTGGGGTTGACCGACTGGACAACTTTCTCAAGCTGAACGCAAAGAAGCAGCAAAAGGACGACATGACCCGCGTCTATGTCGCTGTTGAAGAGGGCAGCGCCGATATTCTCGGTTATCATGCGATCAATCTTGGCATGATGGATGCGGGCGAATTGGCCAAACGTCCGCGCGGCGCGCCTGATCACGGCGAATTACCTATTCTGTTTCTCGGACAGGTCGCCGTGAGCGAGACCGCGCAAGGTCAAGGGCTTGGATCAATTCTGATGCACCACGTCTTTGCGAAAGCCGATGCGATTTCGCAAAAAGCCGGCTGCTTTGCAATCGTCTTAGATGTCATGGCTGATGGGGACGAATTGGCTTATCAGAGGCGTATCGAGTGGTATGCGGCATTTGGGTTTCAGTCATTCGCGAGCAATCCGTCTCGCATGTTTATGACCATGAAGCAGGTGCGGCTTATACTGGCAGTCTAACGAGGACGCGTAATCAAAGCGGGTCCATGACGTTCCAGCGAAACTCACCGGAGATAAGCTAACAGAATGTGCTTGCTTTGTTCTCCAACTCTGCTAGCGTTTTGACTAATGTCAAATTCTGATTCGTTATCTATACTCGCTTCAATTTTTCGACCTGACCAGAATGATGCTAGACCCACCATTTTGCTCGGAGCAGGTGCCTCTTTCTCGTCCGGTATACCCATGGCTGGAGAATGCGTAAGGCGAATTGCCAAACGAGTATATGCGGATCGTCATAACCGGGAGCGGATTGCTCCGGAACGTCTGAAGCCGTCCGAATGGCAAAGTTGGTTATCGTCTCACGATTGGTTTATAGACGGTGCCGAAAATCTTGCAGATAATTTCCCGCTTGCCGTTCAGCATTTACTGACGCCGCAAGCATATCGCAGATCAGTTATGATGGACCTCATTCATCATGAAGGTGTGACAAGTCAGGGCTACAGTTCGCTTGCCAATCTTGTTACGAGAGGCTTGGCCGGAAGCATACTGACTACAAATTTTGATGCTTGTTTGCCGAACGCACTTAGGGAGAAGCATCCCCACATACGTCACGTATTTGAATCGAATAGGAGTCCTGGAGATTTTAACGAATTTGACCTCTATGCGCGCGCTCAAATCGTCTGGTTACACGGCAAGGCCGAGCAATACACGGACTGCAATCTGATCGAAGAAGTTAGCTCACTAGCGCCAAAATTGCTCGACACGTTGAGACCACTACTCGAATCCACACCGTTGGTAGTTGTGGGTTACCGAGGAGCGGAGGCGTCGATTATGAAAGACCTTCTCGGCGAAGAGAGCAGTTTAGCGTTCCGTAAGGGGGTGTTTTGGTGCCGGATGAAGAGTGAGCCATTTCATCCTAACGCGGTTGCATTACAAGATCGCCTCGGAGCGAACTTTCATGACATTGAGATCGATGGTTTTGATCGGCTATTCAATGAACTAGACACAGAGCTCAAATCTGAAAAACGATATTTTGACTCAGCGCCGCAAGGAGACGATGTTGGTTTCGATGACGAGGTTTGTAACGGCGCATCTTGGGCTGATATTGATGCTGATTTAGCTCTCGCAATTCTGAAAGACTATGCAGACAAAGTCGGTCCTAGCGATCTGAAGTCAGACAGCCTGAAGCCCTTTATGCGAGACCTCGGCCTGTTGTTGAAAGTAGAGGGATTCGATACCCCAACAAATGGGGCTATCTTGCTGTTTGGCCGTGACACCAATCGATTTTTCCCATGGGCTATCGTATCCGCAACAGTCGGAGGGAAGAAGCGCCAAATATTTGGTGGCAACCTTATCAATCAGCGAAAAGAGCTGCTGGCTTGGCTGGAGGATAAGGATGTGAACCCTACACTGACGGTGAAGCAGCGCAGCACTCATGAACAAAGATCGGCATATGCGGATCGTGCGTTAATCGAACTGGCGATCAACCTGTTGGTTCACAGAGATTACTCGTTAGAGCGGCCGGCTAGAGTTGATGCACAAGAAAGCGTCGGGATCGTATTTGAAAACCCGGGACAAAAGCCGAAATTGAGCGATCGGCTTTCCCTAGATTCTCTGGGAGCATTCACGCCGGTTCCTGAATTTAGTAGTCTACGTAATCGCACTATTTGTGATGTGTTTTTTGGCATGAGCGCAATGGAGCGCTCCGGCACAGGTCTGGTCGACGTTCAGGAAATGGCTTCTGAGCACGGCGGTGCGGCCGAATTTGCATATCCGTCCGGAACTGACAACTTCAGAGCAAAGCTATTGCGTATGGAAGCGTCAGCGGGTTCAGCCACTATAGCTCGTGCGACAGGCCCAATTGGCACATACACAGTCAACATGCTTCCGGTTAGCTCCATACCAGAAACCCTCCAGCTCATTCCAGTTAAAGCCAGTTGGAGTGACTTGGAACGAAAGTGCGATTTGCATGAAGCTGGGACGTTTCTACTCGATAGACGTGCAGGACTGATTAGAACATTCATGCCAGCAGTGATGGCTTCCCTTATTTTTGAGCCTGTGATGACGGGACCTATTGAAGAGCGCAATGTTGCTGAGGCCGATGAGGACATCGTTCTTCAACGACAATTGTCTTGGCTCATCCGCAAACACTTTGAAGCATATCTTACAAGGTTCAAAGATGATGGACTTATTTTGGAGCGCACGAAAAAGAACCGCCCGGCAAAGCGGGCATACTTTACTGGTGATAATGGAGAGCCCCGCAATTTTATCTATGATTCTGCGAGCAGGCGTGGTGTTAGCCGCGGAGTTGCTAAACTGCGAGAAGTTGGGAAACATACTTGGTTTGAGTGCGAAGGTTTTGGCTATGAAGTTGTTAAAACGCTTGGGGGTTGGGGTGTTCGGATCAAACCCTACTACATGTTCACAAAAACTGATGGCGTGACTCCATTGCCGGGCTATCTCAGAACCAAAAAATCCACCTCACGATTTAAGTTCGATCGAAATGGAAGTGTCGATAGCGATCTCAATTTTTGGGAACGCTTTATTTCAGACGGTATGCAGATCATAAATCTGGGTGGTCAGTTTGCGGACGATCTGCTGTTGAGAGGTGAATTCTATCGGGCAGACGTCGAAGAGAAAGGACTCTTGAAGCATGACAGTGCCACTCAAAATAAACGTACTGCCTGAGCCAAAAGTTCAGTTTTCTGACGGTAAAACCGACGTTGACCCCCGACGGGGTCTCGAAAAATTCAAGCCAGCGGATTACTTGGGCGAACGAAAAATCACTCTGGGCGTTGTTGGCTTGAAAGACGATACAGAAGCTGCAGCAGGATGGCTGGGGCGGTTTTCAAGATTTAGCCCCGGCCAAGAAAAAAACTCGAAACGCTACCGAGACTGGCCGGGCTTAAATACTGCTCTCGGAGCGGAATTCAGGCTACCAAAACGCCTACAACGTGTTGTCAATCAAGGGCAATATTCTCTTGCAATGAAAAGAGCGAAGATAGGTGACGGATTACAGGATCTTGTAGACCTCTATGCTGATAAGGTTGCCAGCCTTCTGGATGACGATGGTCCAGATTGTATTATCGTCTGCATACCCAGTGAACTAGGAGATCTAAGAGTAAGCAATCCGTCTCTCAATGCTGAGGAGCGACGTGCACTTGAAATAATCCAACGAGAAGAGATTAGCGACCAATTGGCTCTCTTCCAACCTACAGCCGAAGAACTAAAGGCAGCTCGGGCTCTTTATTCATTGGCAGAGGACTTGCTGTTTCGTACGTTTTATCGCGCCCTAAAAGCAAAAGTAATGTCGCTTCCTAACGCTGTGCCAATACAAGTGCTTCGTCGCGACACTATTGAGCGCCCAGATTCTTCTGGTCAGAGCCATGCAACCCGAATGTGGAATATAGCCACATCGATATATTACAAAGCCAAGGGAATCCCTTGGCGCCCAGCGGAACTCCCTCGAAATGTGTGCTTTGTTGGGATTACATTCCATCACATGAAAAGGCGCGGTGGACATCTGGTATATGCGAGCGTTGCGCAGGCTTACTCAACTGAACTAGACCCGTTTGCCCTGAAGGGAGCAAATATTGACCATGATCAGAAAAAAGATAGGCAAACTTATCTAAACTCTGCGCAAGCGAAAGACCTCTTGAGGAAGGTCATTGACGCATACGAAGAAAGAGCAGGCGTACTGCCAGATCGGGTCGTGATCCACAAGACAACCAGATACATGGAGGAAGAGGAACAAGGTTTCTCTGAAGCGGTTGAAGGGGTTGTTCCGAAGCTGGATTTGATTTGGATTCGACCCACGTCTTTCCGAGTTGTCCGGAAAGGACAGGAAGAGCCATGGCGAGGAACTGTTTGCTCCCTAGATGACAAGAACTATCTATTCACGAGCGGCTACGTTCCTTGGTGGAACGAATATCCGGGCGCACACATTCCGGCACCACTGGAAATCGGGAGCGCATTTGAAACAGATATTTTAGCGCGGGCAAAAGAGATACTTGCGTTAACGAAAATGAATTGGAATTCCAGTGATGGTGTAGGGAGCTATCCAATTACACTCCTATTTGCCAAACGGGTAGGCGAGTTAATGTGTGAATTTGGAAAAGATGATTCGCCGAATCCCTCTTATCGGTTCTATGTTTAATCCCAAACCAAACTTGCATGATGCGAAGGTGGGGTAAAAAATGGGGTAAACAGTGGGGTAAAACCCGAGACCACAAATGACTAAGTCATTGTTTCTATTAGAAAAGTGAGTTGATTTCGGCCCCCGATATAGCGCCGCGTTGATTCAATCCCAGCCTGATTGCGTCGGATGTATTCTTCCTTGAAGACGGCGCGCAGGCAGGGAATTCCGCCTTCTGCGACAAGCGCGGGAATGTCGAGGCCGTATTCGTTCGCTTTTTCAAACAGCGCTTCAGGGATGGCGACGGTGACGGCGTTTGGGGCGTAATTCGCGGAGGAGTCGGCGACATGCCGCTTCGGCGTCGCGGGATCAAGGCCGAGAAGTTCGGCGGCGGTGACCTCGCCGTTTGTGAAGGCTTCTATGCGTTTGGCTAGATCGGGTGACGGATGGCGAATTCCTCGTTCTATCTCAGAAACATACCCTTTTGTGGTTCCAAGAGCGTCAGCCAGCACTTGGAGAGTCAGTTTATTGTGGGTTCGCCAAGTACGCAGTTCCATTTAATTAATGTACGCATTTAGCGAACAAAGTACAGCTAATTGCTGTCTGGATTTTCCAATCGTCATTCCCGACGCCGGGAGGCGTCTGGGAATCCATCTTTCGGCTGTTCGCGTGCGAGAGCGTTAGATGGATCCTCAGACAGCTTCGCCGTCGAGGATGACGATGCAGGATGAAGCGGCGGGCGCCTTACGCTTTCGGCGTTGGGCCGATCATTTTGGCGGGGACGACGATGTTGTCGAAGTCTTTGCCCGGGATGCCGTCCTTGATCGCTTCTTCGCGCAGTGTGGTGTTGTTCTTGTGCGCAGTTTTGGCGATTTTAGCCGCACGGTCATAGCCGTATTTTTCCTTCAGCGGCGTGACCAACATCAGCGAGTTTTCAAGGCCGCGCTGGATGTTGTCGAGGCGTGGCTCAATGCCGACCACACAATTGTCGGTGAAGGAAATCGCCGCATCCGCCAGAAGTTTCACGGACTGGAGGAAGTTATAAGCCATCATCGGGTTGAAGACGTTGAGTTCAAAGTGACCTTGAGATCCTGCAAACGCGATGGCGGCGTTGTTGCCGTGAATGTGGGCGCAGACCTGGGTCAGGGCTTCACACTGGGTGGGGTTCACCTTGCCAGGCATGATGGACGATCCCGGCTCGTTTTCTGGAAGAGCAAGCTCACCTAGGCCTGACCGTGGACCAGAGCCTAGGAAACGGATGTCGTTGGCGATTTTAAAGCATGACATCGCCACCGTGTGGATCGCGCCATGAGTGAAGACCATCGCGTCATGCGCGGCCAGTGCCTCGAATTTGTTCGGCGCTGTGGTGAAAGGCAGGCCGGTGATGGCTGCGATCTTGTCTGCGACCAGTTCGGCGAACCCTTCAGGGGAGGCAAGGCCGGTGCCAACCGCTGTGCCGCCTTGCGCCAGCTCCATGAGGGCGGGCAGAGTCATTTCCAGGCGGGCGATGCCGTTCTCAAGCTGTTTGGCGTAGCCGGAAAATTCCTGTCCCAGTGTGACAGGCGTCGCGTCCTGGGTGTGTGTGCGGCCGATCTTGATAATGTCCGCCCACTCTTTGGCCTTGGCGTCGATCGCAGCGTTTAGTTTTTTCAGAGCAGGCAGCAAGGTCTCAACGGTTTCAGTCGCACAAGCCACGTGCATGGCTGTTGGGAATGTGTCGTTGGATGACTGCGACATGTTGCAGTGGTCGTTTGGGTGCACGGGCGCTTTAGAGCCTATTTCACCGCCGAGAAGTTCGATTGAACGGTTGGAAATCACCTCGTTGGAATTCATGTTGGACTGGGTGCCGGACCCTGTCTGCCAGACGACGAGCGGGAAGTGTTCGTTCAGCTTGCCGTCGATGACTTCCTGCGCGGCCTGAACGATGGTTTTGCCAAGTTCCGGGTCCATTTTGCCCAGATCCATGTTGGCTTCACTGGCGGCGCGTTTGACCACACCCAGCGCACGCACGATGGACGCTGGTTGTTTTTCCCAGCCGATTTTAAAGTTGCCGAGTGAGCGTTGCGCCTGTGCGCCCCAATAGGCGTCTGCGGGTACTTCGACCGGGCCCATTGTGTCAGATTCTGTGCGGAATTTATCGCTCATGGCTCGTCCCTGTGTGTGTGCTTGGATGTGGATCATTCTTTTAACGCGAGCGGTTTAGCATGACCGAAGGCTGGCGCAATACTTGAGCTAATTTCCGGCGTCGGGAGGGAAGGACGCGAAAATGGAAAAACTCTTGGATCCAATCGTTTTGGCGGCGTTATTCATCGCATTCTTATTGGGTCGATTTGCGCGCCCGACAGAGGAAGACAGTCTTTCCCCACCGCCTTTGACGGCGGAAGAAAAGCAAGAGCGACTTGATAAAGTCACTTCCACACAATGGGCGACCATCGACAGCGCGCTTCGCAATGGCAAGAAAATCGAAGCCATAAAATTGCTGCGAGAAGCCTCAAGTCTTGGTTTGAAAAACTCTAAGGAAGCAGTAGAGGAAAGAGCCAAACAACGCGGCTGGAAGTAATGGGGTGGGGCTGTGATCCAGTTTTTGCAAAATGTGCTGATACTCACGCTGATCATAGGCGGTGCCGCGTTTGCTGCTTCCTTCTTTTTGAGGAAGGGTAAACGTGAACGAATTTTGTTTGTGATTTCTCTTACCGTGTCCGGATTTTGTTATAGCGCTGTAACTTTCGGGTTTAGCGTTGTGCTATCGCTCAGCCAGACAAAGAAAATCTTTCGTCAGATGGAAGAACTGCCCGGAATTCAAACGCTGCAAGCGCACTTTCCCGAGGAATTTGATGAATTAAGGCAATCTTTGAATGCTGTTCGGGGCGGGGACAAAAAGGTCAGTCTTGTTGAATCATTTTTTGCAAAAATCCAGCGCGAAAACCTTTCGAATGTGCAGCGCGCGCCTCAGGCAGCGCTCAATATTTTTATCCAAAAAGAAGTCGATTATATGGACTACCTCCTGTCCAAATTCGGGACTGAGGCATGCAATGCGTTTTTTGTATCGAGTGATGAGATGGAGAAGGAGTAGGTAGAAGAAAATCGAGAAGCAGCGCTGTCTAGATTTGAGGCACATATGGAATTGACAAGCGCTGGCAAGAATGGAGAGACGGTTATTCCGTTTGCCAGTGAGACCGATTGGAACATTTTCTACGATTACTGGCGCGACCACTCTGCGATAGCTGACGCATATATAGATACACTCCAATCAGAACCGGCGGAGGGAGGTAACCTCTGCGAAGCGCACATCGCATTTTATTCTATTCTGCAAGGGTGGGAAAACGACGCGCGCGCACGCATTCAAGTGAGCGTCGCGTATAGGATCATAGCTGGATTGTTGGCAAATGTGCCGGATGTTAAGCTGGCGACAAAACTAAGCTAAGACATATTTGTAAAATCATCCGCGGCCTGCAGATAGTTGCAGGCTGCTATGGAACAATCTCGACTAGACGACGGATCATAAATCTCGCACAAATTCAGGCTAGGGTTGGCTGAGGGAAAAACTGAACCGGAGCGGGACGGGACAGATGCCAAAACCGGACTGGAAAAAGCGCTTAAAAGCGTGGCGTACCTATGGGTGGTTAAAGCCTAAAAAGCCGATTGACGATCGCGTACGCGCAAGGCTCCACAATCTCAACGACACGGATTTAGCCGCGATTGCGCGCAATCCCATGCATTCTGAAGCCGCTCAGCAAGAAGCCGAAGCGCAATTGCTTCGTCGCGGCGGTCGCCTGAACTTGGCGGATGTTTATGTGCCCGGATTTGTAAAACCTGCGCCCTACGACAAAATTAAACGCAAGTTTTTTGGATTTAGCCGCGAAGTGCGCAAATGGATGGGTATCCTGACATTGCTGCTCTTTATCGGTCTTTTCGGCATGGCGGGCTGGTCTGTCGAATTAGAGGACAAGGCCCTTAAAGAAGCGCGTGAAGCCGGCGTCATCACGGATGATGAGTATTTTGACCGCGGTCGAAAGCTGACAAAAGCGGAGATTGAAGCAGCTGACCCGGATGTGCTGGAAACATTTCCCAGTGATACGCGGCTGGAGAATATCCTGTTAAAACGCGCAGAAGCGACACCAGCTGGCAAACGCCGCAAACAGGTTGAGATCGGGGCCTATACGTTGGTCGGCGCGTTGATCATTGTCTTCCTGATCTGGTCGACATTCACATTGCTGCGCCGCCAACCTGCGCGGGTATTGCTGTTGCGCAAGTTCAACAACAAGAAGCTCGGTAAGGCGATGAGCAATGTCATTACCACTGAGCTGCGCCCATTTGGGCATGTTATGACCTTGTCGGACAAACACATTCGCAGGTCTAAGCTTGCCTTTCTGGGCAATGCCATTCCGACCAGTATTCCGCATGCGATCCTGATAGTGTTCTGGTTGCCGCTGCGCATTGTGATGCGCCAGTTTAACCGGGCCAAGCATGGTCCGGTGTGGGTGGGCTCAGCGCGCAATTTCAGATCATTGGCGCAACGTCTGCGCGACCGGATGGGACTTAATCTGGAGGTGGCTTGGACAAAGAAAGAAGCCTTCATCGTGCGCACATCAGATGACTGGTGGAAGGAAGTTATCGCGCTGTTGATGCATGCGTCCGACGTCATTGTCGTGGACCTGTCAGAGGTGACATCGGGAACCCAATGGGAGTTGGAGCGTCTGGATGCTCTGGGCACTTGGCGTGACGCGGTGTTTATCGCGCATGAGGACAAAGAGGGCGCGGCAGCAGCGGCGTTATCTGAATTTGAATGGGAAGACCCGGACCTGTTTCTTTATGACAAGCTGGGCGACATGCATGATCAGGCTTTGTTTAGAAGCACAATGCTCGACATCATCACGCATTCGGCCAATGCGCGCGCAGGCGCATTCAAGCCGTCCCAACCAAAAGGCGCGCCACTCATTGAGGGCGCGCCAAGACACCAGGGCTCTGCGCCGCTGGCGGAATAAAAGCTTTGCGGCTTAGCCGTAAATGCTTTCCTTTTTGAAGTGCTTGGTCAGCAGGTAGTAAAACACCGGGCGGTATTTTGCTTTTGTAGAGCTGCCGTACGTGTCGACGGCTGCTTTAATACCTTCGTCCAGTGCTGGCCCGTCTTTAAGGCCAAGTTTTTTGATGAGGAAATTTTTCTTCACTGTTTCAAGCTCGGAAGCAGATGTAGACGACACAGTGGAAGAGTCCGGGTTATAGATGGACGGTCCGCAGCCGATGGTGACTTTTGTCAGAAGGTCCATGTCCGGCTCCATGCCGCACTTGCTCTTCAGGTCTTCAGCGTACTTTTTGATGAGATCGTCGCGTTTGCTCATTTTATCCCCCTCATAAGGAATCTATCAGATGGGGAATGGTTATTCAGTTTGCGCGCAATAGCAACGGTTTCGTGTATTTACGAGACAATTGTGTGTGCAGTGCGTTTCAGGATCAAACTAACGGCGCGGGCGGCGCGCTGGCAGGTTGTTGTTAGCGCGGACTGGAATCTTGACGGGCTGTTGCGCTGGCGCGCTAACCATAGCGGCTAGAATGCCAATTACGTCAGGCATTTTGGGGCCACGGCCTTTTTTGTCATCATCATCATCCTTGTCGGACTGTTTCATGATGGCGATGCCCATCTGAACAGAGCCAAAGGTCAAACCCATAAAGAATGAGAAAATGCCAAGGGCAAGCCAGCGTTCGCTGGACGCCCACATCAGAGATCTAAGACCGCCAAGATCAAACAACATCAGGGAAAACACGATAAACACGCCGAAAGCGAAACCGGCGGCTGCATGTTTAGCCAAGAATTTGATGTGATCAGGCATTAATCAATCGGACCAGTAACTTTTTATGAGTGCGGGAAAACATCCCGACAGCTCTATTTAACAAGCGCTATATGAATAATCTGTGACGAATTTTGGAAAGGTCAAGCGGCAGAATAGTTAAAAGATATGGAAATCCGCAGATCTTCACCCTGATTGGCAGTGACTTCATGCCTGAGCCAGCTCTCCCACATCATCACTGTGCCGGGTTCTGGACGCTCATAGACAAAACGTTGAAAAGCGCGCGGTGAGTCTTTTTGTGGGGGAAGAGCGTTCATCATCATGGGCAGGCGCGGATCTTCCAGCTTTAACGCGCCAGCGCCTTCAGGCGTTTTGACATAATATGTGCCAGAGATGATGGAATTGGGGTGAATGTGCCCGGAATGAGCAGCTAGCGGGTTGAGGATGTTGATCCAGAAGCTGTCGATTTGAAGCGATGCGCCGCCAAGGTCCATGTGGCAGGCGTTAGCAAACTTTACAGCCTGTGCGTCGAGCATGTCTTTCAAGCGTCTGAAATTCGGGTCACGGACATGCAGGTCGTTTAGCGAGGCGTATGACGTATAGCCATCATAGCCTTGCTCTTCACACCATGTCTGGCCGGCAACATCATCTTCGGCGATTTGCAGGCATGCCGTCTCAAGGTCTGTATTCAGCGCGTCCCAGCCGTCCTCATCGACAAAACTGTCGCGCAATAATTGCGTGGCGAAGAGAGCGGAGACGGTCATTGGTAAGAAATGGTCGCTTTATTTGCGACGGAAAGCGTCCAGAGAAACAACAGTGCCTTCTTCTGGTGTTTTCTCACCATCTTTTGAATCAACAACGTTGTCCTCAGATGCAGTTGTCTCTGTTTCGTCATTGTCGGACAGTGCGCCCGCATCCGTTTCAAACGCCAGACCGTAATTGACTGCAGGGTCAAAGAAGCGGGTGACTGCGCTGTATGGAATGTTCAGATGCTGCGGCATACCGGCAAATTTCAGCACAACCTCGAAACGGTCGTCGTGCACTTCCAGATCCCAATACTGGTGTTGGATGACGATTGTCATCTCTTCGGGAAACCGGTCGCGAATCGCATCCGCCATCTGAACGCCAGACGCGGCGGTGCGGAAAGTGATGTAGAAATGGTGCGCGCCAGGCAGTGCTTCGCCTTTTGCTGCGACCTTCAGGGCCTCACGCATGACACCGCGCATTGCGGCTTCTGACAGGGCTTTATAGCCGATCAGGTCTTCGTTTTCTGATCCGGAACCGTCTTTTTGCATTTATGAGTCTCCCACAGCCTTCATGAGAAGCAGTTGCGCATGGGGCGTCCAGCGTCAATCCACTTCTATTTGAAGGCGAAAGCACTTGTTGCGTTTCGTCGCCGTGGTGAGGAAGTCCGTCAACAAGTCATCATTACACAGCTGATTTTACGTTTAGCGCGATGCAAGAGCAAGTAAAGCATGCGCATGTGTTTTAAATTTGTCGCGTATGCGCCGAACCGACATATCGGTGGCCAGATCAAGCATAATTCAAACAGGGAAAGTGAAGGCTTCTGTTGCCAGGCGCCATCTTAGTTTCAAAAAACGAAGGCGCAGGACCGGTTTAGTGGGGGGGGAGACCGAGCTTAAACATGAAAAGTGAAAGTGAAGGCTTCTGTTGCCAGGCGCCTTCGGGCCCCGCCTAGAGTGCTAAAAGTCCCTAGGAGTTTAAGCGGTTAGTTTCCGCACTGCATTACGCAGCGAGGAGTTCACCTTCAGCAAAATTGTCGTTTGCAACTATTTGCTTAGTGGGCTTCTAACGGCGCCCAGTCGAACGAAGCCATAGTCTTTACACGTCCGTCGATCCTATTTCGGCCCCAAATCCAACCGCCAAACGATGCGGGGGTAAATGGTGGAGCCGCCGGGTACCGCCCCCGGGTCCGAGCCGCTTATTACACAAGGGTTTATCGTTATAGTTCCGAAGAACAGTTCTTATATAATGCGTGTTGCTTAATGAAAAAAGCCCTGATCTGAGCTTAGGATGAAATCTGTCCGGATTCCGCATAAATCAGGGCTTAGAGCAGCATAACCGTGCGTGTTTGGCTTGATCTGTTAACTATACTAAAATTCAATTTCAAAAATTGCAGGTTTCGTGGTAATCTTTTGTTTACATGCGGTGGATGCTCCCTTCGCATGGTGGGCGGACAAGCAAAATCAGACAATAAATTCCGAGCTTGGCGCTTGCTGGCGGACATGTGAAAAATAAAATGAATGGGAGCTTTCTCCGCTGTAGGCACAGAGGAGGAAACACTATGGATCGTTCAGATCGAAATCGTTCTAATGAAACTGAAGAACACGCAATAACACGTCGTTTGGTTGAGCGTTCGGGGCTGTCGCAGGCTCAGGCTCAGGACGCCGTTGAAGCGTATATGCATGCCGAAGGCGGCGTGATACGCGACGGAGCGCCACCAAAAATCGTGCAAATAGACGCGTCTCGCTGAACGCCCTGGTCTGTCTGGGCCGCACAAAGCGGCTCGCCAACACGCGCATGTTTAAACGCATGTCTGACTGGCGGGCCGTTTTTGTGTGGGATAGAGTGGGAAGTGAATCACCTATTCCACCAGCAATCGGATTTTCCTCATGCGCCAATATCTCGACCTTTTAGAAGACATTCTGAAAAATGGTGTCGAGCGTGGGGACCGGACGGGGACCGGGACAAAAGGCGTTTTTGGCCGCCAGATGCGGTTTGACCTGTCGGAAAGCTTCCCATTGCTGACGACCAAGAAACTGCACCTGCGGTCGATCATTATCGAACTGTTGTGGTTTCTGAAGGGTGACACCAACATCAGCTATCTCAAAGACAATGGCGTTTCCATCTGGGATGAATGGGCGGATGAAAACGGTGATCTGGGTCCTGTTTATGGCAAGCAGTGGCGGTCCTGGGCGACCCCAGACGGGCGTATGATTGACCAGATCACGGACGTGCTCAATCAGATTAAAACAAATCCAAATTCGCGACGTTTGATCGTATCAGCATGGAATCCGGCTGATGTGGGTGAAATGGCGTTGCCGCCTTGTCACTGTCTGTTTCAGTTCTTTGTCGCCGAAGGGCGTTTGAGTTGCCAGCTTTATCAGCGCTCAGCGGATGTGTTTCTCGGCGTGCCGTTTAACATTGCTTCTTATGCCCTTTTGACGATGATGATGGCGCGTGCGACAGGATTACAACCAGGTGAGTTTGTCCACACGCTGGGTGACGCGCATCTTTATATGAATCACATTGAGCAGGCTGAATTGCAGCTGAGTCGTTCGCCGGGGGCGCTACCTCAAATGCGCCTGAATCCTGAAAAAACAGACCTGTTTAGCTGGTGTTACGAAGATTTCACATTAGAAAACTATGTCGCGCAACCACACATTAAGGCGCCGGTTGCGGTCTGAAACCGGCATGAGCTTTAGTGATATGCTCTGCTTGGAATAACCAAGCAAATCAGATTGTTGCGTCAGTGAAACAGAGTTCACATTTAAGGATTATCCCCTTTAAATCAGCCGGTTGCATACACGCGACGGACAAGATTTGGTCACACTTGCTTGTTTTTTAAGGGTTGATTTTTTTATGAAGTTAGCGAGGAAACTACGGTTCGTGCTATGAGGCCTGTGCAAGCGTGAATTAGGTCTCGGAAACACTTGCTACGACCGAAGGGGGTCAAAATGAACATGAAATCTACTCTGCTCGCTGCCGCTGCTGCTGCAACACTTGGTCTGGCTGCTTGCCAGCAAGCTGAAGAAGGTGCTGCTGAGGCGTCAACAGAAACAACTGACGCTGTTGAAGCTGCTGAAGAAGCTGCGGCTGACGCAACTGAAGCGGCTGAAGAAGTCGCTGCTGATGTTGAAGCTGGCGCTGAAGAAGCTGCAGACGCAGTTGAAGAAGCCGCTGGTGAAGCTGCAGACGCTGTAGAAGGCGCAGTTGAGGACGCAGGCGAAGCGCTTGAAGAAGCAACTGAAGCTGCTGAAGAAGAAGCTGAAGAAGTGACAGACGCTCACTAATTCAGACGAGCTTCTGAACAAGACAAGAGGCGGCCCCCTGTTGGGGCCGCCTTTTTTGTCTTTAGAGGCTAATTGGGTTTGCTGCGTCCCTTTACGGGGCCGGTTCGGATTTGTTTTCGCTCTGTCTGACGATCAAAGATACGACCGCCGCCCCAAAGAGTTTGCCGATGACGGACATAAGCCAGTTGGGGAAGGTGAGGAATTTCGCGCCCCACAAGAAGACCGTCGTATCAACCGGAGCTGCAATGAGGCTGGACAACATCACGCGTGTTGAGAGCCTGAACCTGGTAAACGTAAACAACGCCCAGTCCACAAGTTCTGCAATCAGGAAAGCGCCAGCGGAGGCCAGAGCGATTTCTGGCGCGGCGTAATAAAACGACCAGGCCACGCCAATAGCCATGGCGATCAGGACACGTTGTTGCATTTCTCGCTGGGCAAAATCACGAAAGACCAGCACCAGTCCTGTTACAATCGTGACCGGGTTAAAGCCAAACTCCGGTGCAAATGGCAGGCTGACATTTGGCGCCCAGGAAAAGCTCCAGTTAACAAACGGAATGATGGCCACATAGATGAGCGCCGCTTTGCGACCGCCCAATCGCCAGAGCAAAATTCCGGTGGCCAGATATCCGACCAGCACAAAAGGCAGATGGTTTGGATCGCGGTAAGCAATCGCGCCGATGAGTTCGTTTAAAACCGCATCCATCTCAACTTCATCCCCCGCTATGCGCCTGATCGAGTTTGGCGCTTAAAGATTTCAGACAGTGCTTGCATCGCGTATACAAATACCCCTTATCTGCTTTCTTCCAGACAATTGGGTGGAAGTCACCCTATCGACAAGCAGGACACAGGTTTGGCTTTGGATAAAGCAGGCACGATTGATGTGAAGGTCGCGATAGTGGCGGCCGTGGCGCGCAATGGCGTGATCGGCGCTGACAATGACCTGCCGTGGCGGTTGCGTGAGGACATGCTGCATTTCAAAGCTGTCACCAAGGCCAAGCCTGTGATTATGGGGCGTAAGACCTGGGAAAGTCTGCCTAGGCGTCCGCTGCCGGGGCGGGCCAATTTGGTTGTATCACGCCAGCATGATTTTGATGCGCCAGGCGCTTTTGTATTTCCAAGCATTGAGACAGCTTTGGCGGCGGCAAAGGCTATGGCGGTGCGCGCGCAATTGGATGAAGTGTGTGTGATTGGCGGCGGCGCGATCTATAGTGCGGCGATGGCGTTTGCGGACCGGCTGTATGTCACGGATGTGGATGCCGCCCCTGAGGGGCAGATTTACTTCCCCAAGATAGACGAAGCGGTCTGGGAGGGCGTTCAAACAGCCTCGCATCAGGCGGACACAGAAAACGACCACAATATGGTCATGCGCACCTATAATCGCCGCAAGTAATTTAAACGCTTCCATAGGCTAAGGCTGCAAACTCTGCATACTGGCGAAAACAGATATGTGGGAGGAATGCGTAATGGAATTTGAGGTCTTTGCAGAAGGGTTGCAGTTTCCTGAAGGGCCGATCGCCATGGATGATGGCTCGATCATTTTAGTGGAAATTGCGCGTGGTACGCTTAGCCGCGTCACGCCGGATGGGAAAATCAGCGTCATCGCAGACCTTGGCGGCGGACCAAATGGCGCAGCCATCGGACCTGATGGGGCGGTCTATGTTTGCAATAATGGCGGTTTTGCCTGGCATAAACAGGGTGACCTGCTTTTCCCCGGACATGCGGCAAAGGATTATTCTGGCGGTCGTATTGAACGCGTGGACATTTCCACCGGCAAATCTGAACGTATTTACGAGAGCTGTGACGGTCACGACCTGAAGGGGCCGAACGACATCGTTTTTGATAAAGAAGGCGGGTTTTACTTTACAGACCTTGGCAAATCCTACCCGCGTAAACGGGATGCGGGCGGGGTTTATTACGCACAGCCAGATGGATCGAACATCATCGAGATTGAGCACAATCTTGTCACCCCGAATGGCTGCGGTCTCTCGCCTGATGGCAAATGGCTTTATTATGCGGATACGACGCCTGGTCGTTTATGGCGGTATGAGATTGGCGGTCCGGGGAAAATAGTGCCGAAGGTTGGCTTTGGCCCACGCGCGCATCTGATCGCCACTATGCCGGGGCTTCAGTATTTCGACAGTCTGGCGGTCACAGCGTCAGGCAATGTGTGCGTCGCAACCATTTTTAACGGCGGGATCACTTCCATCACGCCGGAAGGAGAGACAACGCATTACGCCACACGCGATACGCTGACCACTAATATCTGTTTTGGCGGTCAGGATATGCGTGATGCTTGGATTTGCTGTTCGTCCACCGGAAAACTTTTGAAAACCAGATGGCCTGAAGCGGGGCTAAGGCTCAATTATAACGCCTAGACGTTTAAAAGCTCAGCCCGCTCAGGGTTGTAGGTGTTCAGCCAGTCTTCCACGATTGGCGTCACCCATTTGCGCGTGTCATTGATATAGCTGCGCACCTGCACAGGATCAAAAGACGGCAGCGCCGCCATGTCATATGCGCGTTGGATGTCGTCCTTGCGCTCAGGATAGTGCATGGTGAACAGATCACGGCGCAGATCCAGATCTTCAGTATAAAGGTCTTCGCTCGCCATGACTGTGGCATAACCAGCAGAGACGACCGCATGGCCAACGGTTGCTGAAATCGAGCGGATACGACTGCGGCTGTCAGAGGCCAGTGTTTTCGCTTTGGCTTTTTCCATGCGGCGTTCAAACGACACGAGCATGGTGTTGGCGACGGCTTCATCGACGCGCGGCTGACCAATTTCAGTTGTCACGTCGCGCCCGCCAATACAGATAGCGTTGACCGCAAGGCGGAATTGCACCGGCGTATAGCGCATGGAAGGGCTGACCGCATCGCGCCAGCGCAGAACATGGACATTCAAACCTGTCTTGATGCCGGAACGACGACGCAGCTCTTCTGACACAGCGCTGGCCCAATGCGCGGTGGATGGCGGTTTTGCATTCATCGCAAGAAGGACAATAATTGATCCGCCGCCTGGGCGATTGCGCGCGGCCTGACCGGATAGATAGACAGAATGCAGGCTGACCCCGAAGCGATCAAAGGCGAGATCCACAGCCTCTTCGCAAAGGTGTGACCATTTAAGGTTCAGGTCCTGGCGATCCACAGCTGCGTTCTGGACACGTCCCATTGCGTCCTGCAGCCAGAATTCGCCTCTTACGGGATAAGCAAGCGTCATAAATCGGGTTCCAGCAATTCAGAATTCCCACCACCCGCTGCAACCTGCGGGCCGACGCATAGAAAACCCTAAAAAAAGGTTAAAATAAACTGCCTTTCACAATTCTCTTCTGCTGAAAGTCACGAATCTGTGGGGAAATTAGAAAATTGCTGGTGGCGATGACCTCGGTTTTATTCAAAAATAATCGTTGGAGCAGGTTTACCCAGAGGCGCCTCTAGCGAGGCGATCACTTTTTCTGCAAACACGCGAAAAATGTCCCCGATCGGGCCGTTTGTGAGCGCGGCAGGGGTTCCGCTGTCACCACCTTCGCGAATGGCGGGCAGGAGAGGTAGTTCCCCGAGTACGGGAATATCAAGCGCTTCCGCCGTGCGTTTGGCGCCGCCTTCGCCGAAAATATAGGTTCGTGCGCCTGAAGATGGATCTTCAAACCAGGCCATGTTTTCTATGAGGCCAATCACAGGTGTATGGGTTTTGTGGAACATGGCTACGCCGCGGCGCACATCCGCCAGAGCCACCTCCTGTGGTGTGGAAACGATGATCGCGCCGGTCAACGGCGCGCGTTGGGCAAGTGACAGCTGAATGTCGCCAGTGCCAGGCGGTGTGTCGACGAAAAGAATATCCAATTCGCCCCATGCAACATCGTGCATCATCTGATTGAGGGCGGACGTGACGACCGGGCCACGCCAGATCATTGGCGCGTCCGTGTCGGCCAGATAACCGATGGACATGGTTTTCAGCCCGTGCGAGCTGATGGTTTCAAGCTTGCCTTGCGCATTTTGAGTGGGCGAGGCGTCACCGGTTCCAAGCATTGTAGGAATCGAGGGGCCGTAAACATCCGCATCCAGTATGCCGACCCGCAGGCCGAGCCGGGCGCAAGCGGCCGCCAGGTTAATGGTCACGGAAGATTTACCAACGCCGCCTTTGGCGCTGGCGACCGCAATCATGGCGCGCACACCGGGTATTTGGGCGATTTGTTGCTGGGGTTGTTTTGGGGTGGGTCTTCCGGTTGGTCTTTGGCTCGCGTCACGCGTGGCGGTGTTGTCGCCTTTGCGCATGCGCTGCGTGCCGGTTGAGGTCGTGCTGTGGGCGGTGAGAAGCACGGACACCTGAGATACGCCAGGAACATTGGACGCGATGGCTTCGGCTTCAGCTTTCATCGCCAGCGCTTTATCGCTAGGTTCGCCATCAATTTCGATGATGAAACCAACTGCGCCGTCATCTCGAACGGTCAGGCCTTGTAACCGTCCCGAAGAATTTAGACCTGAGCCTGTGTCACAGTGCTTTACAACGTCGAGAGCTTCTACAATGCTCTCGCGTAAATCATTTTTCGGTGTCGTCACGGTTGAAGCTTTCGTATAGCGCCAGATATTAAGAAGCTGACTCGTGAACACATAGTATCCAAAAGGAGAGGCGCAAATGCCCTGGAACGACAATAAAGGCGGAAATGGGCCGTGGGGCTCGGATCCGGGCGGTTCAGGCGGGGGTGATAAGACACCTTGGGGGCGTCCTTCCGGCGGCGGCGACAAGGAAGGCCCTGATCTGGAAGACAGTCTGCGCAAGATGCAGGAGCGATTCGCAAACCGTCGTCGTGGCGGCGGACGCGGCGGCAAATCAGGTGGCGGCGGTTTTGGCGCGGCTGGATTTGCGTTGTTTATCGTGATTGCGATTGTTGGCTGGTTGATGACCGGTGTCTATCAGGTGAACGAACAAGAACGCGCTGTTGTGATGCGTTTTGGAGAATTTGAGCGCACAAGCGGTCCTGGTTTCCACGTACGCTTCCCAGACCCGTTTGAAAGCCACGAAATTGTGCTTGTGAACAAAATTCAAAGCATTGAGGTGGGAACAGGCGTATCTGAAGGTCAAATGCTGACCGGGGACGAAAACATTGTCGACATCGACTTTGTGGTGTTCTGGAAGGTCAACAACCCGCAGGACTATCTGTTCAATGTGAAATTCCCAGACGACACGCTGCGCGCAGTTGCTGAAAGCGCGATGCGTGAAATCGTTGGTAAGCGCGAATTGCAGCCAATCATTACTACAGCGCGTGATGAGGTTCAGGCTTCTACGCGTGAACTGATCCAGGCAACTCTGGACAGCTATGGCGCTGGTATTCAGATCACTGAGGTGCAGTTGGCAAAAGCTGACCCGCCTGCAGAGGTGATCGATTCCTTCCGCGACGTTGTGAACGCAGCGCAGGACAAGGAAACCACAATCAACCGTGCGACAGCATATGCGAATGACGTTGTGCCAAGAGCGCGTGGTCAGGCGCAGCGCATTTTGCAGGAAGCACAAGCCTATCGTGACCGTGTGGTCGCTGAATCAACGGGTCAAGCCGACCGTTTCCGTCAGATCTATGAAGAATACCGCAAAGCGCCACGCGTGACGCGCGAACGCATGTATCTGGAAACAATGGAAGAAGTGCTGGGCCGCTCAGAAACAATGATTTTGGATGGTGACTCAGGCGCTTTGCCATATTTGCCGCTTGATCAACTACGCCGTGGAGGGAACCAGTAATGGGTAAGATTTTTGGACCTTTGCTCGTTCTGGCTGTTTTAGCAGCAGTTGTCGCAGCAAACTCATTTTACATTGTTCGTGTGGATGAGCAGGCAATCCTGCTTCAATTGGGTGAAGCGAAAGGCGTCATCAACGCGCCGAAGACACAGGCTGCTGAAGTCAGTGACGACGGCGTCGTAGAATACGACAATCTCGACAAGGCAGATTCAGATGCTGGTCTGCACTTTAAGGTGCCGTTTGTTCAGAATGTCGAAAAGATCGACAAGAAGAACCTCGGCTTTGATCTGCCAGAGCAAGAAATCATCGCGGCGGACCAGGAGCGTCTGATTGTTGATGCGTTTGTGCGCTGGAAGATTATCGACCCGCTGCAATTCTTCCGGTCAGCAAACAATGAAGCTGGCGCGCGCGTCCAGCTTCGCGGCATCATGGTGTCAGCGCTGCGTGAGGTGTTGGGTGATGTGAACACTGAAGACATCATCTCTGGCCAGCGTGCGGAACTGATGACGGCGATCCGTGACATTCTGAACCGCGGCGCGGCGCAGTATGGCATCCAGATCGTGGATGTGCGTATCAAGCGCGCAGACCTACCAAAGGAAAACTCTGAGCGTGTGTTTGCGCGTATGCAGACAGAGCGTCAGCAGGAAGCGGCTCAGATCCGCGCGGAAGGTGAAGAGCAGGCCTTACGCATTCGTGCTGAAGCTGATCGGGAAAAAACCGTGATCGAAGCCAACGCCAACCAGGAAGCTGAAAAGATTAAGGGTGAGGGCGACGCCCAGCGGAACGCAATTTATGCGTCCGCCTATAATCAGGACCCTGAATTCTTTTCATTCTACCGTTCTATGGAAGCATACAAGAACGGTGTGAAAGAAGGAACGCCGATTATCATCGCGCCTGATAGCGATTTCTTCGGCTACTTTGGTGACAAGGACGGCGCAAACTAAGAGCGTTAACCCTGTAAAAAGGCGCGCTCGCCATGATTTCGCCGTCCGGGCCTTGCAGGCTTGGACGGCGTTTTCATACCATCACAAGAGATGACCGCTTTTATGCGGATGCGGACTGAGGAACGGGATCGACATGCGGCTTGGAAATTGGCCTAAGGCTTTGGCGACGGGACTGACCTTGTGCGCAATGTCGATGAGCGCGCCGGCGGCGATGGCTCAAACCGCATCTGAAACGCCTGCTGAAGCGCCCAACAACGCGCCAGACAGTTTTTCAAAGCTTGCCGCGCGGCTGATGCCCTCTGTCGTCAACATTTCAACGCGTCAGGTTATGTCGAGCGGCAACGGACTTGGCGGGTTTGGCGAAGGCTCGCCTTTAGAAGAGTTCAACGAGTTTTTTGGCCGCGACAATGACGGCTTGCAGCGTGTGTCATCATTGGGGTCTGGATTTATTATTGATGACGCCGGTCATGTGGTGACCAACAACCATGTGATTGAACTTGCCGATGAGATCGACGTGATTTTGTCAGACGGAACAATCATGTCTGCACAATTAGTCGGTCGCGATCCTGAAACCGACATCGCTCTTTTAAGAGTGAACCCCGAAGAAGCGGACCTGATACCTGTTGATCTGGGCGACAGTGACACAGCGCTTGTTGGCGATTGGGTCGTGGCGATTGGCAACCCGTTTGGCCTGGGTGGGACGGTTACAGCCGGGATCGTGTCCGCGCGCGACAGGAATATAAATGCCGGCGAATATGATGATTTCATTCAAACCGATGCGGCGATCAACAAGGGTAACTCAGGCGGACCGCTTTTTAATCTCAAAGGCGAAGTCATTGGCGTGAACACAGCGATCTATTCTCCGGGCGGATCTGGAGGCGGTTCAGTGGGTGTCGGCTTTTCCGTTCCATCTAATCTGACGCGTCAGATCATTGACCAGCTCATCAGCAAGGGTGTGGTCGAGCGGGGATGGCTGGGCGTGCGTGTTCAAGGCGTGTCGCATGAATTGGCGCAGAGTTATGGGCGCGACAGGGCAGGCGGCGCGATTGTGACGTCCGTCACCGCTGAAAGCCCGGCAGCGCGTGCGGGCGTGGAAGTTGGCGATCTTATCGTGTCGTTTAATGGCGAAGACATTGATGAGACACGTGATTTGTCCGCTGCTGTGGCGTCATCCGATATTGGCAAAGCGCTGAATGCAAACATTATTCGCAAGGGTAAGAGCAGGACGCTTCAAGTGTCGCTTGAGCTGCGTAAGAGCGATGATGATCTAACGCCGGACCGCCCCACCAGCAACAATTCTGGTCCGATGCTGTCAAATCTTTTGGGATTAGAGTTGGTAGAAATTACGGATGAAGAACGTCGGCGTTATCGTGTGCCTGCGTCTGTCGCTGGTGTCATGGTCTGGCGCGTTGAGCCTGGCTCTGATGCGATGGGCAAGCTGGAAAAAGGCGATGTGATCGTTGAAGTGAATTTCGCACCTGTCGAAAACGCGGATCAGGCGTTAGCCGAGGCCGAAGCCGTTGCAAGTCAGGGCAAGCCAGTGCTTGTGCAGTTTTACCGCGATGGGGATACATCCTTTAGATCCATCCGCGCACGCACCGACGGTTAGACTTAAGCTTGTGCGTCCAAGTGCGCATTGTTTGAGCTAGTCGATGATGAATTCGTCTTCGTGATAGCCTTGGAAAAACAGTGCTGAGGCTAGGCTTTTCTGATTGATGGCGCAGTCTGCTTTTTCCGCGACAACAGGCTTTGCACAATAAGCGACACCCAGGCCAGCCGCTTCGATCATGGCCAGGTCGTTGGCGCCGTCGCCCATCGCGATCACGTCTGCCGCAGTGATCCCTAAGGCTTCGCACTCAGCATTAAGAGCGTCTAGCTTTGCTTGTTTGCCAAGGATGGGGCGATCGACATCACCGGTAAGCGCATCGTTTTCGATGATTAGCGTATTGGCGCGGTTGGCGTGAAAGCCGGCCGCATCCGCAACGCGCGAGGTGAAGAAGGTGAAACCACCAGAGACAAGCACACATCGCGCCCCGTTTTCCGCCATCGTGCGCACGACTGTACGGGCGTCGGGATTAAGCTGGATGCGCTCAGCAAAACAATTTTCAAGAACTGAGACGTTAAGGCCCTTGAGCATTTCCACGCGCGTGGTAAGGGCGCCTTCAAAGTCGAGTTCGCCGCGCATGGCGCGTTCGGTGATGGCGGCGACTTCTGCTTTCTTGCCTGCAAAATCTGCAAGCTCGTCGATACATTCCTGACCGATAATGGTTGAGTCCATGTCGGAGATCAGAAGCTTCTTTTTGCGGTTTTCAGAAGGCAGAAACGCAAAGTCGATTGGGGCGTTTTTGATAATGGCGTAGACATCTTCAGCGCGCTCAAGCCAGTCTTGCTCCTTGACCTCAACCTCCTTGGCGGTCCATCGCTTTGCGCCTAGATTGACGGCTTCGCCATTTCCGGAAGCGGCTGCGATTGCGCGGTTTATCCGGTCGTCTTCTCCTAAAGACGCTAAAGCGGCGATGATGAATTTCATGGGGCCAGTCCTTACTTGGGGTGGTCAAGACAACACGACGAAAGCATACGATAAACGCCGATGCCGCCAGCAATACTGATCCATGGCCCAACTGCAAGCGGTAAGACCGCTCTTGCGATCGCTTTGGCGAAAGAATTTCGCGGCGAGATCGTCAATGCCGACGCCATGCAGGTCTATAAGGACCTACGGGTTTTGACAGCGCGACCGGATGATGAGGAACTCTCGCAAGCCACACATCATATGTTTGGCCATGTCGATGGGGTGGAACGTTATTCGACGGGCCGTTGGTTAGAGGACGTTCAAGCTCAGATTAAAGATATTCAAGCGCGCGGAGCTATGCCGATCCTGGCTGGTGGGACCGGGCTTTATTTGTCTTCGCTGGTTTATGGGCTGTCTGTCATTCCTGATGTGCCTGAAGAGATTAAACAGCAGGCGCGGGACAAGGCGTATGCAGACCGGTCTGCGGCGCATGCGGAACTCAGCGAAGTTGATCCGGAAACGGCGTCGCGCATCACACCCGCGGATGGTCAGCGTTTGGCGCGCGCGTTGGAGGTGTTTTATGCGACGGGGAAACCTCTTTCTTCGTTTCAGACACCGGCGGACCCTATTTTAAAGCCAGGCGAATGGTTGGGAATTGCGCTGACCCCGCGCAGGGCTTCCCTTTATGCCCGGATAGAAGCGCGGTTTGACGCTATGCTGGAGACCGGCGCGCCAGATGAAGCCAGGGCCTTATGGGAGCGGGGCTTGCCGCGCGATCTGCCGATCATGCGCGCACACGGCATGCCGGGGTTTTGTGATTATTTTGAGGACAGCGTTTCGCTTGAAGATGCAATCACCCGCGCCAAGCGTGATACACGCCGCTACGCCAAGCGACAATTTACCTGGATTGCTAACCAATTCCCCGAGTGGGTCAGGTTGCCCAGCGAGGATTTGGACATTCGTACGGATGTGGTCAAAGCGCTTGTGGATAACTTTGCGTGCTGAAATGGACACAAACACCGTGTTTACAGTGCGACAAGAAAACTTTTTCCCCATGCGATCCATTGACGGGTTAGAAGTGAAAGGCTAAGTGCTTTTCGCAATAGTTTTTTGGAATGATCATGCCTTACACGACGATCAACGTACTCGTTATTAGCCCGGCATCCCTCGCGTAACGCGGAAGGGATGTCGGGTTTATGAAACAAGGGCTCCTGAAGGGGCCCTTTTTCGTTTCAGATCCGCGTTTTTCTAAGTCACGAACAGGCAATTGATATATAAAAACACCCGGAGAAATTCTCATGGCCCCCAAAGATAAGCCGAGCGCTAAGGAGCCGGAACAAATCACAGGCGCGGAAATTGTGCTGCGCGCGCTCGTCGATCAGGACGTGGAAACGGTTTTTGGCTATCCTGGTGGTGCGGTGCTGCCGATTTATGACGCCTTTTTTACGCAAAATGCTGTTGAGCATGTGCTGGTACGTCATGAGCAGGGCGCAGGGCATGCGGCTGAAGGGTATGCGCGTTCAACAGGAAAATGCGGTGTGGCGCTGGTAACGTCCGGGCCTGGCGCGACCAATATGGTGACTCCGATTGCGGATGCGATGCTCGATTCCATTCCAATGGTCGTTTTAACCGGTCAGGTGCCGACACACCTTATCGGGTCCGATGCGTTCCAGGAGTGTGACACGGTGGGCGTGACGCGCGCCTGCGCCAAGCACAACTATCTCGTTAAAGACGTGAATGACCTCGCGCGCATTCTGCACGAAGCGTTTTATGTTGCGACAACTGGCCGTCCGGGACCTGTTGTTGTTGATATTCCAAAAGATGTTCAGTTTGCGAGCGGTAGCTATATTGGTCCTCAAGAGATCAGCCATCGTACCTATCAGCCGCGTTATGCGCCAAAGACCCGCCGGATTGATCAGGCGCTGGAGCTGATGACACGTGCGCAGCGTCCAATTTTCTACACTGGTGGCGGCGTAATCAACTCTGGTCCGCGCGCATCTGAAGTGTTGCGTCAGCTGGTTGAAGAAACAGGTTTCCCGATCACGTCGACCCTGATGGGGCTAGGCGCATATTCGGCTGAAGGCGACAACTGGCTCGGCATGCTGGGCATGCACGGCTCATACGAAGCCAACAACGCCATGCATGACTGTGATGTGATGATCTGTGTCGGGGCGCGCTTTGATGACCGTGTGACGGGGCGTCTGGATGCGTTTTCACCAGGATCAAAAAAGATCCACATTGATATCGACCCATCCTCCATCAACAAGAATGTTCGTGTGGATGTGCCAATTGTCGGTGACTGTGAGCAAGTGCTTGAGGCGTTGCTGGAAGCATGGCGCGAACGCAGACCAAAGAAGACGCCTTCTTTGAAACCCTGGTGGAACCAGATCAAGGAATGGCAAGCGCGGGATTCCTTTGCGTATCCAAAATCTTCCAAAGTCATCAAGCCGCAATATGCGATCGAGCGTCTTTATGAGCTGACCAAACACCGCGATGACGTCTACATCACCACCGAAGTAGGCCAGCACCAGATGTGGGCGGCGCAGCACTTCAAATTCACTCAACCAAACCACTGGATGACGTCCGGCGGTCTGGGTACGATGGGCTATGGCTTGCCTGCGGCGGTTGGCGTCCAGAAGGCGCATCCGGGTGCGCTCGTGGTTGATATTGCCGGTGAGGCGTCAATCCAGATGTGTATGCAGGAATTTTCAACGGCGGTTCAGTACAATCTGCCGGTCAAGATTTTCATCCTCAACAATGAATGGATGGGCATGGTGCGCCAGTGGCAGCAACTTCTGCACGGTGAGCGTTATTCAAACTCATATTCTGAAAGCCTGCCAGACTTTGTGAAACTGGCTGAGGCTTACGGCGGCAAGGGGATAAAGTGTGAAGACCCAAGCAAGCTGGATGATGCGCTGACAGAAATGATCGAATATGACGGGCCAGTATTGTTCGACTGTATGGTTGAGAAAGCTGAAAACTGTCTGCCGATGATCCCATCGGGCGCAGCCCACAACGAAATGATTTTGTCGGAGATTACCGGCGACGAAATCGACGAAAAAGGACGCCAGCTCGTTTAAGGGCTGTGACGCGGAGATTTTCAAATGACTGAAGCTGAAATCGAAGCCATGCAGGACGCGATGGAACCTGCGTCCGCTTATGACATGCACCACGACGAAGAGCGCATTGAAAAGCGCACTTTGGCTGCAATTGTGGACAACGAGCCAGGTGTTCTCGCGCGTGTTGTCGGATTGTTTTCTGCGCGCGGGTATAACATTGAAAGCCTGACGGTGGCGGAAGTTGACCGTGGCGCGCACATGTCACGCATTACGATCGTGACCTCAGGCACACCGCACATTCTGGAACAGATCGAAGCGCAATTGCTGCGTTTGGTGCCGGTGGCCAAAGTGATCGACATCACCAACTCCAAATCCGGTATTGAACGCGAACTCGCGCTGGTGAAGGTCAAGGGCAAGGGCGACAAGCGTGTTGAAGCGTTGCGCCTATCCGAAATCTTCCGCGCAAACGTGGTGGATACGACGTCTGAAAGCTTTGTGTTTGAGATTACTGGTGCGTCTTCGAAGATTGATCAGTTCATTGACTTGATGGCGCCGCTTGGTCTGGTGGAGGTTTCACGAACCGGTGTTCTGTCACTGCAACGAGGCCCAGAACCCGGCGCTTGATAAGCGTGGTCGTCATCCATGGCTGAACGAGACCAGATATATGTCTTGCTGGACAGGCTGATGGTTCCCGAAGGCGCGGAAGCAGTCGAGAAATGGTTGCAGGGGTTAGCGTCCAGATTGAGCCCGCAGATCGTTTCTTTTATAAATGCGCATGCGGTCAATTTGACAATGAAAGACACGCTGTTTTCTGATGCGCTGCTGACCTCTGATCATTTGCTGCGCGACGGCTCAGGCATGAAGATGATGCTGAAATTACTGGGACGTCCGCCCGGGGAGAACCTCAACGGGACCGACCTTATTCCGCGCATCATTGATGCGTTTGTCGACAAATTTGGTGAAATGGACCGTAAGCCGCGTGTCGCCATTATAGGCACCCAATCGCCGTGGGTGGATGAAGCGGCCATTGCTATTCAGAAAAAGGGCTGTGAAGTGAAACTGGTCATGGATGGTTTTCAAAGCGAGGACGCATACATGCGCGCTTTGTCGACGCCGCCGGTTGACCTTATTGTGCTTGGCATGGGCATGCCGCGTCAGGAAAAGCTCGCAGTTTCGCTTAAAACTTCGCTGAAATACCCTGTCACCATCCTCAATGGAGGTGCGATACTGGATTTTCTCGGCGGCAAGGTTGAGCGCGCACCGCTCATCGTCCGCAAGGCTGGCATGGAGTGGCTATGGCGACTGGGAAAAGAGCCCAAACGCCTCTTTGGTCGTTATGTTGTCGGCAACGCAGTTTTCATATTCCGCGCCTTGTGCTTAAAGCTCGGCGCTAAACCTCAAGACGTCGACTAGGCGCCCTCTGTCACACTCTAAGGAGTCACACCGTGAAAGTTTATTACGAGCAGGATGCTGACCTGTCCCTTATTCAGCAAAAGAAAGTCGCCGTCATTGGTTACGGATCTCAGGGTCACGCGCACATTCTGAACATGCGCGACAGCGGTGTGGAAAACGTCGTTGTAGGCCTTCAGCCGAACTCAGGCTCCCGCAAGAAAGCCGAAGCAGAGGGCCTGAAGGTGATGACGCCTGCAGAAGCCACTCAGTGGGCCGATGTGGTCATGATCCTCGTGCCGGACGAAAAGCAGGCTGTGCTCTGGGCCAACGAAATCGAACCGCATGTGCGCAAAGGCCAGCACATCATGTTCGGTCACGGTTTCAACATCCACTACAACCTGATCCGTCCATCCGCAGATGTTGACGTGTCTCTGTCAGCGCCAAAAGGTCCAGGCCACACATTGCGCGGTCAGTACCAGATGGGCTTTGGTCTGCCAGGTCTTGTGGCGATCCACCAGGACGCAACAGGCACAGCTAAGGACATTGCGCTTTCTTACTCCAAAGCGATCGGTAACACGCGCGCTGGTGTGATTGAGACGTCATTCCGCGAAGAAACAGAAACAGACCTCTTTGGTGAGCAGGCTGTTCTGTGTGGCGGTATCGTTGAGCTGATCAAAGCAGGGTACGAGACACTGGTTGAAGCAGGTTATGCGCCTGAGATGGCTTACTTTGAGTGTCTGCACGAAACCAAGCTGATCGTGGACCTGATCTATGAAGGCGGTATCGCCAACATGAACTACTCCATCTCCAACACAGCTGAATATGGTGAGTATGTGTCTGGCCCGCGTGTCGTGTCTGCTGAATCCAAGAAGGCGATGAAAGCCGTTCTGGAAGACATTCAGTCCGGTAAATTCGCACGCGACTGGGTATTGGAAAACCAGGCGGGCGCTCCGTCATTCCACGCGACCCGCGCACGTATGAACGCGCACGACATTGAAGCCGTCGGTGAGAAACTGCGCGGCATGATGCACTGGTCACAAAACGACCGTCTGGTCGACAAATCCCGTAACTAGTCGATCAGCGCACAAGCGTCAGATAATAAAAACCCCGCTGAGCGATAGGCTCAGCGGGGTTTTTTGTTGAACTATGAGATGAGCTTACTTGGCCAGTTTTTCCGCTCTGGCGACTGCAGCTTTAAAGTCAGCGTCAGCATCAGCTGTTAGCAGTGTTGGCTGGAAGAGGATCTCTTCAATGTCCTTCACGCCAGCCTGATTAAGCCAGAATTTCAGATAGCTTGCCTGATAATCGACACCAAAAGCAGGTGATGGCATGTCAGGACCATATGCGCCGCTGGTCAGCGCCAGCACAGCTTTTTTGTTTTCCAGCAGTCCGAAATAGCCTTTTTCTGGGTCCAGACCCCAAAGCAGGCCTGGTTGGTGAATCAGGTCGATATACTGTTTGAATTTGTAAGGGATGGAGCCGTTCCACATCGGCGCAGCGATGAGGTAGACGTCGGCGGATGTGAAACGCGCGGCGATTTCTGCAATTTCATCCCAGGCTGTCTTTTGTGCGCCTTCGTTTGTCTGACCCATGATGACGGTCATTTTGGCAGCGACTTTGTCTCCGTCATATTCAGGCAGTTTCTCTGTCGCCAGATCGAGCACATCAACTTCCATGGACGGGTGTTTCTCACGCAGGCGCGCCAGATATGCGTCAGCCAGTCCGTTTGACTTGGATTCGCCGCCGCGCGGCGAAGCCTTGATGTAAAGCAGTTTGTTCATTGGGCTTTTTCTCCTGAAGAAATTGAAAAAGGGCATCAGCGATCTCGTTTGTGGTCGCAGCAACAAACAGTGTGAGAACGTGCCGTAACTGCTTATGTTGTATTTGAGTGGTTATGCGTAGTTAGATAACTGGTCAAATGCAAAATAGAAGGTTATCAATAACGAATGCGTGATGCGTTGCGACCCAATAGGTTTGATCGTTGTAACTGCTCATTATTTCGTTAGAGGGTTCGGATTGGCCGCTTCTGGTCATCTGTAAGCAGGAGAGTGCGTGTTGACTGATGCTCATCGTCCAGCTGCGTTTTTTATCGCGGACCACGTAGCGTTGGATTTTCTAAACAGTGTTGGCGCGCCTTGGGGGGAAGAGATCGAATGGCTCGAAACGCCAGAAGATCTGCTCGCCTGGATGGTCGAGGCAGCGCTCTTGTCAAAAGAGAAAGCAGCCCATTACGAAAAGACGATTGAGGATGCTCACCTGAAATCTGTGGTGAAAGACGTGCGTGATTTGCGTGAATGGTTTCGAGGCTTTGTCACGAAGCATTTTGGTCCGCTGACTGAACCCCTGACAGAAAATGATATAGCGCCGCTTAATCAGATACTTTCCAAAGGGCGATACAGGCGTGAGATCTGTCTTGGCGCGGACAAAGAAGGGGATGATGCCTTATTGCATTGGCGCTGGCTTGAGACATCTCAGAACGGTGCTGAGGACCTTCTCCTGTTGCTCGCCGAAGCAATGGGTGACCTGATATGTGAGGCAGACCTTAAACTGGTGAAAAATTGCGAGGGACCGACCTGTACGATGTGGTTTCTCGATATCTCCAAGAACCATTCACGGCGTTGGTGTACAATGTCGGTATGCGGCAATCGCGCTAAAGCCGCAGCCTTCCGTGCCCGCAAAGCCGGGAAGGACTAACCTCAGGGCTTAATGCAGAATGTCGCTAGCGGGGGATTTTGTTTTACGGCGCGTCTCGAAATGGCTTTCAAAAGCAACCACAAGGCAGGCGATGATCACGATCACAGCGCCGAGATAGAGGGTCCAGGCAGGACGTTCGCCAAACAGGATCCATCCCCAAAAGGTCGCCCAGATCAAGCCCGTATATTCTAGCGGAGCAAGTTGTTGGGCTGGCGCTTCAGCATACGCCGTCGCCAACAGCCACCAGACGCTTACGCCCAGCAAAGCTGCAAGAGTAATAGGGCCAATGAGGGCGATGACGTCGCTCATAGAGAATTGCATGGCAAAAGGTGATAAAAGAATTGCCGGCACCACATTGGAAAACATGATCAATGTCGGTCCGTCTTCCTTGCCGGCGCGCATACGCAACAGCACCAGTCCCAGTCCATAAAGCGCGGCGGAAACGAGCCCTAGTGCAAATCCCAGAGCGCGGTTGGTGTCCTGAGGCGCGCCAACTGCTTCGCCGCCCAGGCTGGCGAGCGCCACACCGGCAAATCCAACGAGTGTGGCGACCATGGTGATGGGGTTAAGCTTTTCCTTTAAGAGACCACGCGCAAACAACGGGATCATCAAAGCCGCTGTGAAGATCAGAACTGTAGCTTCCGAGAGGGCAAGCTGAGTGACAGCGTAGAAGAAAGTGATCCCGACGCCGGTGAAGAGAAAGCCGCGCATCAGATTAAAACGGAGGCCCTCTGCTGTGGGCAGGCGTCCGCTCATGACTTTCCAGATGATGATTGAAAGGAAGGCGCCAACGATAAACCGCCAGCCAATCAACGGCATCAGGGCCACATCCTGTGCCAGAAATTTAACAAGCGCATCCATGCCGCTGCCGCAAGCAACGCCCAAAGTGGCCAAAAGAAGGGGGCGCATGCGCACGGTCATCTACAGGCTGTTACATGCTGTTTGCTGCAAATCAAGAAATCTCTGACTTGACCAATCGGCTTCCTGTCGCTTTATTGCAATTAAGAATGATTTGCATATATGGAGCGGAGCAACTCATGTACGCGGCGCAGACTTTACCCTATGAGACCCAGGAAAATCTTATCAACTGGCTACAGACCCAGGACAAGGTATTGCAGCGGTGGCGTGATGAAGTGTTATCCCAGCCGGATGCGGACTTACGCTTTGTCGAACGTTTGGAGGCGCATCGTTCATGGCTTGCCTGGGAGATGGACCGCCTAATTACAGTTGAATAAAAGTCATGACAAGCCGCCACAATTAAGGGCTGGCGGCTTGTCAATGATAGCCAATTTAGAAGCGGAAGCTGATACCAGCTTCAACAACTGGAATGATTTCGAAGTCTTCCAACTCTTCTTGAATTTCCAGTCTTTCTTCTTCGACGAGAGCGATGAAGTTCGGGTCATCGGAGAAAATACCATCGCGGGAAACAAGCGTAAGTTCGGGTTCGCCAGCGAAAATTGCGCCTGCGATCAGTTTGAAACCCCAGCGGCCTTCACCTTGGAATGTGGTGTCGAAACCAAGACCGGCAAATGGAGCCACATCGTCCATTTCAGCGTTGAGTTCCAAAATCCCGGCTTGCTCTGGCGTAAAGACTTGGCCGCCGATTTCAACGTTGGTCGCGCTCGAGCCAATCGCTTCAATCTTTTTGTCGCCAATGTAAGCGCCGGCGGAAATGACAAAGCTATTTTTGAACGGGTGTAGGTCAGCAATCAGGGATACGTTCGAAAAAGTCAGGTCGCCATCATAATTGATGCCGTCATAATCATCTTCGTGGGAAATGCCCAAGTGATGATATCCGCCGCGAAAGCTCAGATAGTCGTTTGTTTTAACTTGTAGTTCACCGCCAAATCCAGTTGTGCCTGCGCCGATGGATACGGCGACGGGTGTTTCAGCATAGGCAGGAAGAGCTGCGCCGCCGGCTGCTAAAGCAGTGGCAAACAACAGGCGTGATTTCATCTTGTTCAAGAGCATGGGGAAGCCTTTTTAACAGTCCGAGTGGGGTGGTATGCGTGAGCTGGAGAGTGGATTGTTATGGTTAATACGCATTTACAGTGACTGATTGCAGGTCGAAATCCAGCCCTGACACCTATATAGAAGCCTTAAGTTTTGTTCACGCAGATGGAAAACCCAGGATGGAAACGACAGAAGAGACCACGTCGCGCGAGCCAATGTTTCGCATAAGTCCGTGGGTTATTGGCATCGCGCTTGTTTTACCGGGACTGCATTGGGTGTTCACCACATTGTCGATCCGGATGCGGGAAGACATTCTTTGGGCGGCGGCGTTAATCACAGAGCGAGCGGGTGCGGATATTGGCTCTTACCAGGGCTATGATAACCCATTGGCCTACTTGGTTCCATTTGTAGGGCACGGCCTGTTGCATGCTGGCTGGTCGCATGTGATCGGAAACACGGTGTTCTTTGTTGCTTTTGGCGCATCGGTGGCGCGCATCATGGGCGGTGTGCGTATGTTTGTGATTTACGTCATTGCGCAACTGGGAGGGGGAATCGCATTTCTAGCGTTCAACCTAGCGACCTCATCAGAGGAGGTTTATGCAATCGGCGCGTCAGGAGCTGTCGCGGGCATGATGGGGTCGGCGTATTACATCATGGCCGGAGGCCGATTGCTGTCATTCAAATTTTGGACGCTAACGTTATTGATTGTGGTGCTTGACTACACAGCCGCCGTTCTTGCCGAACAAGTTCTGGGACAGGGGATTGCATGGGAGGCTCATGTCGGCGGGTATTTTTCTGGCGTGGCTGTATGCGCCGCATTTTTGCATGTGCGGAAACGGAAGCTTGAGCAAAGCCTTTCGAATTTGTAACGCAAAAACCAAGTTGAGACTCGTATCCGCCCCTTTGTCGCCCCAATCAAAGCACTAGATTCAAAGGAGAGTTTTCCAGGGGAAATATTTGAGGCGGACATGCAAACTAAAGTCTTAATGGCGATATCAACGATTATTGCAATTTCACTTGCCATGTCCGCTGCGCTTGCTGCGCCTCAACGCGATAACAGCCATTTCTTGCAGCTTCAGTCTGGCGCATGGGAGTGGTCACACTCTGTTACTGATACGCGTAACGAAACAATTCTGCATGGCGCCTTTTGTTTGCCAGTACATGAAAATGGACTGACGCTTGAGGACTTTATTCATGAAATGCGCCGCGACTGCCGCGCAGAAGATGTAACCACAAAAGAGGCGGGCTTTAGCTTCATCCTGTCGTGTGCAGATCAAAGCACGCCGGCGGAAATTGTCTCCAGCGCAACCAATATTCAACTCAAGACTGGCTCACAGACAGCTCTGTTTGGCGAGCAATCCGAATTGTTGGTTTCCAGCGATGCGCGCCGCGTAGGAAGTTGCGCTGAATTTTAGCTTAAACAAGTCAGAGATTAACCGACAAATTTGCTTGACTGGCATCGTCTGGTCGCGCAAACGGCGGAAATGTCGCCTATTTTCGAGTTTCTCAATCGTATGGACAAGACTGCCTGGCGGGCAGTCATTGTGACCGCAGGACTTTTTGCGGGCATGGCGGCGATTCTTGTTGTCGGCAAACTTGTCGTGATGAGTGGGGAATCTGGCGAAGGTGTCTGGTCGAGCGTACAAAACGCTTTGCTGTCATTGCGCGATCATCCGCTTGGGCTTCCAGCTGTCATTGCGATGTTCTGTGCGGCTGCTTTTATCGGTGCGCCACAGTTTGGATTGATCGCAGCGGCTGTCGTTGCATTTGGGCCGGTTAAAGGGTTTCTTTTTGCGTGGATTGCCACAATGGTGTCCTGTGCGCTGACTTTCTGGGTCGGTCGTCGAGTTGGGGTCGACACTGTCCGTAAATATGGCGGAGACGGTGTGAACCGGCTTTCGAAATTCATCGGCAAAAATGATTTCATGGCGTCGATGATTGTTCGCAATGTGCCAACGGCGCCATTCATCGTCGTCAATATGGCGTTCGGCGTAAGCCATGCGCGGTTTTGGCGGTTTATGGCCGGGGCTGCCATTGGCGTTCTGCCGAAGACCGCAATTGTCGCTTTCGGCGGTCAGGCCGTTATGGCCGCCATTCGAGGCAATCCCTGGACAGCTGTGGCGGCGATAGTTTTGGCGTTTGTGTTGTGGGCGCCGTTAATGCTGTTTTCCAGGCGGCAGGTGGACGAAAAAGCAGAAGCGACACCTTTACAGACTTCTGAATCTCCAGATGCGCTACCGGATGAAACTGACGAGTCCGTACCGAATAAATCCAATTCATCTGCATGAATAGCAGTTGACACTTATATGTGTTGCGCCCGATATACGCTGCATGCGTAATCATACCGGCATATCCATGTTGCTCGTGGGGCTTCTCCTTAGAAGCCCCTGGATGCGTTTGGCTTAAAAGCCGGCTCTGTCCCGGCGCGTGTCCAGGGGTTCTTGAGGAAGATAAACAAAGAACCACCAGAATAATCGAGTCACAGATATGACCCAAAAGAACGAACACGTACGCATTTTCGATACAACCATGCGAGATGGCGAACAGTCCCCTGGCGCGTCTATGACGCTGCGCGAAAAACTGGAGCTGGCTGAATTACTGGAAGAAATGGGCGTCGATATTATCGAAGCCGGTTTCCCTGCAGCATCGTCTGGTGATTTTGAATGCGTTTCATCCATCGCCGAACGCGCCAATGATATTGTTATCTGCGGATTGGCGCGCTCAACACCAGCGGACATCGAGCGAGCGGGCGAAGCTGTGCGCAAGGCGGCGCGTCCTCGTATCCATACATTTATCTCAACCAGTCCTGTGCACATGAAGCACAAGCTGAAAATGGGTGAGAATGCCGTATTGGAAGCTGTTGGACGTTCCGTCGCGCAAGCGCGTAACCTTGTTGATGATGTGGAGTGGTCGCCAGAAGACGCAACCCGCACAGACTGGGAATTTCTGGTACGTTGCTGTGATGCGGCGATCGCATCTGGCGCCACCACAATCAACATCCCAGATACGGTCGGTTATTCGCACCCAGAAGAATACGGTAATCTGTTTCGCCGCCTGATTGAGACTGTCCACAATGCAGATAAAGTTATCTGGTCGACACATTGCCACAACGATTTAGGGTTGGCGGTCGCCAACTCGCTTGCAGGTGTGACCGGCGGGGCGCGTCAGATTGAATGCGCCATCAATGGGTTGGGCGAACGCGCAGGAAATGCGGCCCTAGAAGAAGTCGTCATGGCGCTGAAAGTGCGCAAGGATACTTTGCCGTTTGAGACCAACATCGACACAACGAAATTGTCACGCGCATCGAAAATGGTCTCTCAGATCACCGGCTTTCCGGTCCAGTACAACAAGGCGATTGTGGGCAAGAACGCTTTTGCGCATGAAAGCGGCATCCACCAGGATGGGATGCTGAAGAACAACCAGACCTATGAAATCATGAACCCGGAAGATGTCGGTGTGTCCGCTACGTCTTTGGTGTTGGGCAAACTGTCTGGTCGTAACGCATTCCGTGATAAGCTTGTTAATCTGGGCTATGAGCTGGATCAGGACACGCTGAACGATGCGTTTGGCCGGTTTAAAGCGCTGGCTGACAAGAAAAAGCACGTTTTCGACGAAGACATTATCGCATTGGTTGATGATCAGTTGTCCGGCGCCAAGGAGCGGATGCAGCTTCAATCGTTGAAAGTGATGGCAGGGACCAACGGGCCTCAAACTGCTGAGCTGGAACTGATTGTCGACGGTCAACCAAAGAACGCAATCGCAGAGGGCAACGGACCTGTCGACGCAGTGTTCAACGCTATCAGAAAGATTGCGCCAAACGACACGAAGCTGGAGCTTTACCAGGTGCATGCTGTAACAGAAGGTACGGATGCTCAGGCGACGGTCTCAGTGCGTTTAAGCGAAGACGGGCTGGTTGCAACGGGTAAGTCCTCTGATCCTGACACGCTGGTTGCGTCTGCTAAAGCGTACATCCATGCGATGAACAAGTTGGAGATCCGTCGTTCAAAGGCGACGGCGGCTTAGCACACCCCGTTCAGATTATTCTTTTTGAGCGCCAGATTGTTCTTTGAGACGGTCTGGCGCTTCTAATGTCTGGATTTTACGCATTTCCGGGAAAAGGAACGCCCATACGCCGGCAATGCCAACAGCGCCAATGCCGCCTATGACTACGGCAGGCACTGCGCCTAGCCATGCGGCCATCATGCCCGCACGAAATTCGCCTAATTCATTCGATGCGCCAACAAATACGGAATTGACCGCGCTAACGCGGCCACGCAGTTCATCTGGCGTCCACAATTGAATAAGAGCGCCGCGCACATAAACCGAGATCATGTCAAATGCGCCGACAAGGCCCAGGACCAATACGGACACCCAGGTGATTGTTGAAAAGCCAAATATGGCTGTGCACAGTCCAAAGAAGGCGACGCAGACGAACATGATCAGGCCGGCATGTTTATGGATGGGGAAAGAGGTAATGAGTGCGACTGTCAGGATAGCGCCAATGCCTGGCGCTGCGCGCAGCAAGCCCAGCCCGGAAGGTCCAAGCTCAAGTATGTCGCGGGCATAAACGGGTAGGAGAGCAATAGCGCCGCCCAGAAGGACCGCAAAAAGATCCAGCGATATCGCACCTAAGACAACTTTCTCTCGGAATATGTATTTAAAACCGCCCAGCAGCGTATCGAGGGTGGTCGGTTGTGTTGATTTGCGTTGCGCGGGTTTAGGGATGCTGGCGATAAGAATAAAGCCTGTTGCGAACAGAATTGTCGACGCAGTGTAAGCCACCACGGGGGAGGCGTCATATAACAAACCGCCCGCAACAGGACCGACAATTGTCGCCGATTGCCAGGCAGACGAGTTCCATGCAACGGCGTTGGCAAAATCCTTTTCCGGCACCAGATTGACGACGAGAGCAGACGAAGACGGTCCAAAGAAGGCGCGTGCGACCCTGAAAAGTGTCAGGACGCCTAAAATCACTCCGGGTGAGAAATATCCCGTAACTGCAAGCGCCAGAATGATGGCGGAACACAGCGTCTCGACAAAGATCGAACCAGACATGACCAGTCTGCGACCAAATTTATCGGCCACAACACCCGTCACCAGGACGAGTAACAGAGCAGGTGCAAATTGGACCAGACCTATGAACCCCAAGAGCGCAGGGTCCTTGGTGTTGTCATACATTTGCCAAGCGATGGAGACAGCGAGGATCTGAGTTGCAAAGCTGGTACAGAACCGAGCGATAAAATATTTTAAAAACGGCAGATTAGAAAACGCAGCAAATCTGGACTGGGTCATATGCGTTCGTTCGTTTCTTAATGGGGCGGAGGCTGAGGACTATTCCTGCATCCGGCCTGAAAGGCCAGCCCTGGGCGGAAATGTGGATTTTGGTGAAAGAATGGACTCTATGTTCCATATTAAGCGAAAAGCATGTGATCAACTCTCTTGCTTTAATGCTTATTCAACGGCAATGAGGTATACAAGGCGTAGGGTTAACAGGAGATAAGACGGATCGTACCGTCAAGAGCGGGAACAAAGTAAAGTATGTTTGGTAAACTACTCGGCATGATGTCCGTCGATATGGCCATCGACTTAGGAACGGCCAACACCTTGGTATACGTCAAGGGACAGGGCGTCATGTTGGACGAACCGTCCGTTGTCGCTTATGTCACACAGAACGGTCGCAAGATTGTCCATGCAGTTGGCGCGGAAGCCAAAGCGATGCTTGGCAAAACGCCTTTCGGCATGGAAGCCATCCGACCGATGCGTGATGGTGTGATCGCTGACTTTGAAGTCGCTGAAGAGATGATTAAGCGCTTCATTCAGAAGGTGCATAACAAGCGTTCCTTTATCTCGCCTGTCATCGTGATTTGTGTGCCGACCGGCGCAACGCCTGTTGAGCGCCGAGCTATCCACCAGTCTGCTCTCATGGCGGGCGCTCGCACAGTTCACCTGATTGACGAACCAATGGCTGCGGCGATCGGCGCCGGACTTCCGATTGATGAGCCGTCAGGCTCCATGGTGGTTGACATTGGTGGTGGCACGACTGAAGTCGCTGTCCTATCGCTGCGTGGTATTGTGTATTCCAGATCTGTGCGCATGGGTGGTGACAAGATGGATGAAGCCATCGTCAACTTCCTGCGTCGCGAAGAAAACCTCCTGATCGGTGAAGCGTCTGCTGAGCGTATCAAGAAAGAAATCGGCACGGCCAAGGCTCCTGAAAGCGGAAAGGGCATGGCTCTTGATATCCGTGGGCGTGACCTAATGAATGGAGTGCCAAAAGAAGCGTCAATTTCCGAATCAATGGTGGCCAAGGCCTTACAAGACCCGGTTCAGGAAATTGTTGACGCGGTCAAACAGGCGCTTGAAGCGATGCCGCCAGAACTTGCTGCTGATATTGTCGACAAGGGAATTGTGCTTACTGGTGGTGGCGCACTGCTTCGTAATCTGGACGTCGTGTTAAAAGAGCGTACACAGTTACCTGTGACAGTAGCGGATGACCCACTGAAATGTGTGGTTAAGGGGTCCGGCGAAGTGCTGGAGAACATGGACAGAATGAGAGACGTTCTGGCGCCTGACGTCTAGGTTCTGAAGTATGGTCAAGCGATATGTGCGTGATTGCGCGCATATTGCGGACACATGGAGGCAAGCGCCATGTCGAGACTGTCTCGACGATATTCTCAACAGCAACCGCGGTTTGCGGGCCGGGCAGTTATTGCAGGCATTGCTGTGTCGCTGCTTGGTCTCCTGATGATTCAATCATCTACGGATGTGCGAAAGTCTTTAAACGATTCACGCGCCCGAATGGATGACCTCACCAGCCAGATTTCGGAAACTGCGACAAAGCAGGTGTCGGGTCTGACATGGATTTTTGCCAGTAAAGCGTCTAAGGCCCGCATCACAGAACTAGAGGCCGAAGTGCGCGCCTTACGTCAATGGCGCGACACGGCGCGCGCGATGTCCCAACGTATGGTGCAGTATGAAGAAGTGCTGGACCTGATGGGAGAACCGCAGATTGGCGGTGTGACCGCGCGCATAGTGGCTGAACACAATGGACCGTTTGCGCAGACGCGACTTGCGAATGCTGGGAAAGTGCACGGCGTTAGCGATGGATTTGCCGCTGTTAATCAGCATGGTCTGATTGGGCGGGTCGTAAGAGCTGGAAACCGCACATCACGCATATTGCTGGTAACTGACTATAACAGCCGTATTCCTGTTATGGGGCGCACATCGCTTGACCGCGCTTTGCTGGTTGGGGACAAAACAACCGGCGCCAGGCTCATGCATGCAGAGACACCAGACCTGATTGTTGAAGGCGAAGAGTGGATCACGTCTGGCGATGACGGATTGTTTGAGCGCGGTATGACGGTTGGGTTTGCGCACCGTGATGAAAGCGGGTGGCGACTGGATCTGGCTATGGACCGGTCTGATGTAGACTTTGTGCGGTTAGTGCCGCCGCCTAACTTTGTCGCGCCAGAAGAAATCGAAGTCGATGACGGCGTTGCGTTGAAACCAAATACAGAAGAGACGCTCACGACCGAGTTGGTTGCGCATGATGCGCAATCTGGACCGACAGGTGGCGCACAGTGAGCTTTTGGGTCCGCGCAAGACTGTTCTCAAGCGCGCTGCTGGCGATGGTAATAAGCGTCCTGGGCACGGCTCCGCCAATGCTGAACCTGCCATTTCCCTTAACGGGTGTTTGGCCGGTTGCCGGCTTTTGGGCGGCTATCGCCTGGTCGCGTTTGAACTTGTCGGTTTGGGCGGCGCTCTGTCTCGTAATGATTGGGTTTGTGCAGGATTACCTCTTAGATGCGCCGTTGGGCGCTTGGCCGCTTGCATTTATCAGCGCTTATGTAGCCGGTCTGGTTGTGAATGGTGAGTTGCGTAAAATATCTGATGCCCTTCCATCTGAATTTGTCGCGGTGGTCCTTGGGCTGATTTCAGGGCTTTTCGGATTGGTGATCGCAGGCGACACTGCGGGCGGCGCCGAGGTCATTGATTCGCGTCTGATCGCATCACTCTGGCTGACTGGCGGCCTTTATTTCATCTGTCGCGGCGTGTTTGCGCCCATGGACAGGGGAGAAGTTTTGTGACCGCAAACCGAAGTAAAGATTCAGAGTTCACCCGCCGCACTTTAGTCGCTGGCGCTGTTGGTGGCGTGTTGTGGAGCGGATTAATCGCTCGCCTTATTCAACTTCAATTGATTGAAGGGGACGAATACGCAGAACTGGCGACTGAGAACCGTATTCGTTTAGATCCGGCGCCAGCGCGCCGTGGAGTGATTTATGACCGCTTTGGTCAGAAGCTCGCGTCGAATAAGCGCAATTTCTACGTCATGGTCGTTCCTGAAGAGGTGGATGATCTGCAAAGTACGGTTGAGCGGATCAGCCGATATATTCCTCTTTCAGATCGGAAGAAGCGACAGATTTTAGTGCAGGCGCGATCACAAGCGCGGTTTGTGCCGGTTCCGGTGGCGGATGATTTAAGCTGGGAAGATTTCTCCAAGATCAACGTGCATGCGCCCGAATTTAAGGGTGTTTACGCTGAGGTGGGCGAGCTGCGCTCTTACCCGATGGGAGCGGCGTTCGCGCACACAATTGGTTATGTGGCGCGCCCTAATCGCGAAGAACTCGATAATGTCGTCGCTGAAGAAATCGCGCGCTTAAACATTGATCCTCAGAATGTCGCGGCTGTGCGCGGGATTCGCTCGCGTATGCAGCGTATCTATCGTCACCCTGATATGCGTTTAGGTCGGCAGGGGATTGAACAATTTGCTGAAAGTTATCTGCGGGGATCACCTGGGTTTAGTCGTGAGGCGGTGAACGCGGCTGGTCGTGTGGTCGAACGATTAGATAGTTCTGATGTTGCTCCTAAAGATGGCGGCGACATCGTTTTAAGCTTCGACGCTGAAATCCAGAAATTTGCGATCAACCGTTTTGGCGATGAAGCCGGTAGCGCAGTCGTCATGGACATCCGCACTGGCGAACTGATCGCTATGGCGTCAACGCCGGCGTTTAACCCGAACGATTTTGTATCCGGTATCTCGCAAGCAAAGTACAATCTCCTCCTTGAAAACGAAAAATCGCCTCTTTATCACAAGGCGTATGACGGACTTTACCCGCCAGGTTCAACCTTCAAAATGGTTGTGGGCGCTGCTGCGCTAGAGGCTGGTGTCGTGACGCCGCAGGAGCGCATTTATTGCGGTGGTAAAACCTGGTTCGGGGGACGGGATTTCTACTGTTGGAAACGCGGCGGTCATGGCGCGATGGACTTGCATACTGGCATCCAGAAGTCATGTGACGTTTATTTCTATGAAGTTGCGCGCCGCGTTGGGGTTCAAAAGATTGCAGACATGGCGCGTCGTTTCGGCATCGGTCATGTTTATGAGTTGGGACTGACTGGCGGGGCAAAAGGGGTCGTGCCTGACCCTGCCTGGAAAGCTGAAAACCTGCGTGAGCCCTGGTATGAAGGGGAAACGCTCAACTACGGTATTGGTCAGGGATACCTCACGACGTCGCCTCTGCAATTGGCTGTTATGACGGCGCGCATAGCGCGCGAGGATCATGCGCACACACCAAATCTATTCGTTGGAGGCATGGCGCCGCCGGAATCCAATGCGCCTGTTTTTGAACTGCCAGACCAGGAAATCGTTCAACGTTTGCGGAACGGGATGTTCGCGGTGACCTCTGAAGCTGGCGGTACGGCCATGCGCGCAGGTGACGTTGGAAATGGAAAGCGCTTAGCGGGTAAAACTGGAACAGCGCAAGTGCGGCGCATCACAACCGCTGAGCGTGCAACAGGCGTTCTAAAGAATGAAGCCCTACCGTGGCGTTTCAGGGACCACGCGTTGTTTGTCTCTTATGCGCCGGCGGATGATCCCAAATATGTGTGTGTCGTTGTTGTTGATCATGGTGGCGGTGGGTCATCCACTGCGGCGCCGATTGCTCGGGATATCATGGAGGAAACGCTTCGCCGTGACCCTTCCAGCAAACCAGTACACTCTGTCTCCAGTCCGATAGCGTCTTCAGATTTTGAAGCGGGGGAGGCAATCTGATGATGCGCATTCGTGCGGACCGACAATCCATAGCTGATAAGGCGCGCAATCTGCATTGGTCACTTATGCTGACGATTATTGCGATTGCAGCGTTTGGCGGGGCAGTGTTGGTGTCCGTCACGCTCAAAGACCCGCGTATGGCTGGTATTCCTATTCAACATATTCTGCGCTTTATCCTGATACTTGGCGCGACCATTGGAATAGCGCTGGCACCGATCAGATATTGGGCGGCAATTGCATATCCGGCCTATCTAGGCGCGCTATTGCTGCTTGTGTGTGTGGAATTGTTTGGCGCGATGGGGGGCGGCGCCCAACGTTGGTTAGACATCGGTCCCATACGTATTCAGCCATCAGAGATCATGAAGATCGCAATCCTGTTAGCGTTGGCGCGTTATTACCACCAAGTGCGTGATTCCAAACTTCCGAACATGCTCAACCATGTTATGGCATTAGCGATTATTTTGGTGCCTATGATATTGGTATTGAAACAACCTGACCTTGGAACCTCACTTATGCTTGCGGCGACAGGCGGGGTGGTGGTGTTCTTTGCGGGGTTGTCCTGGCGTGTGATTGTCAGTGGTTTCGTCTTTGTCGGAATTGCGATCTGGCCGGTCTATCAGTTTGGGCTCAAGGACTACCAGAAAGAACGCGTGCTGACTTTCCTGGAGCCAAGTCGCGATCCGCTAGGCGCCGGGTATCAGCTCCAGCAAGCCAAAATCGCAATTGGATCTGGCGGGCTGGAAGGCAAGGGCTATATGCAGGGCACGCAATCACAGAACAATTATATCCCCGAACAGCATACGGACTTCATCTTTACAATTGTTGCGGAAGAATTTGGATTTGTGGGGTCTTTGACGCTGCTTGCGGCGTGGGCGATAGCCCTGACGTTTGGATTGATGATCGCAAATAGGTCAACCAGCATATTTGGCGCGCTGGCGTCTGCCGGGGTGGTGGCGACCCTGGCTTTCTATGTTGTTGTCAACATCGGCATGGTGATGGGCCTGATGCCCGTTGTCGGCGTGCCGCTTCCACTTATTTCACACGGCGGCACAGCAATGATTACTGTGATGATGGGTTTTGCTATCTTGCTGATGACCCATATCCATCGTGATCAGGCGCTCGTATTAAAAGGCGTCGTTTAATTGCGCTTTCGACTTCAATTTCACATGAGTGTCATGCATCTGCATTGACGCTGTTGCAAGATTCGGAAAAGTTGCTCCCAAATCTTGGACCTTCGGGGCTGGTGGCGGGAGCATAGTCATGGCGGGTGCGCCTTTTAAGGAAGTAAGCCGGAAGAGCGAAACGTGGGGATCACGTTTCGGTTTCATCATGGCGGCTGTTGGTTCATCTGTCGGGCTGGGAAATTTCTGGCGCTTTCCCTATACGGCCGGTGAGAATGGCGGCGGCGCGTTTATCCTCGTTTACCTTTTGTGTGTCGCATTCATCGGATTGCCTATCTTGATGGCGGAATACGCTATGGGCCGGAAGTCAGGCCATTCTGCGATCGAGGGCGTTCAGACACTTGCCGCAGAAGCAAAGCGCAGTCGATATTGGGGAATTGTCGGCTGGGTGGGGACGATGACGTCCTTCTTTATTCTGACATTCTATATGGTGATTTCGGTCTGGTTGCTGACCTTTGTGTTTCAAGCGGTGACAGGCGCTTTTACCAGCATCACGCCTGAGGCGTCTGAAACAAATTTCGGAGCCACGATCTCGAACACATGGAGCATGATTGGGCTGCTGTTTCTTTACATCCTTGCCAACGCAATTGTCGTCGGGCGCGGTGTGAAAGGTGGGTTGGAGAGGGCGGCCACATTCCTTATGCCGCTTTTCTTCTTCATGTTGATTGGCGTGGTGATTTTTGCTGCTGTGACAGGTGATTTCCTTGGCACAGCAGAGTTTCTGTTCGCTGTGGACTGGGACAAGATTTCATTCTCAACATTCCTCCAAGCGCTTGGTCAGTCATTCTTTTCAATTGGGGTCGGTGTCGGTCTGATGATGACCTACGGCGCCTACCTTTCCAAAGACACGAACATTCCAAAATCAGCTGGTATTGTGGCTGGCGCTGACACGCTCGTCGCCTTAATCGCAGGGTTCGCGATATTCCCGATCGTGTTCGCGACAGGCGGTAACGCTGCTGCTGGTCCGGGTCTTTTTTTTATCACGATGCCCGTTGCATTTGGTTCAATTCCTGGCGGTGAAATTATTGCGACAGTTTTCTTCGCGCTGGCGTTATTTGCAGCCTTCACGTCCTCAATATCGCTCTTGGAAGTCTCTGTGTCCTGGTTGGAAGAGCGCCATGGCGTGACACGTATGGGCGCAAGTCTTGGACTTGGCTTTGTCCTGTTTATGGTGGGCGCAGCCTATGTTTTCTCGACCGCATACCTTGATTTTGTGGACTTTGTGACCGGTTCTATCCTGTTGCCGTTAGGGGGCTTGTTGGTGGCGGTGTTTGTTGGATGGATATTGCCAAAGAACATGCTTGAATCCGAATTTGCTGACAACAAAGAGGTTATGTCCTTTGTCGTCAGCATTTTGCGCTGGGCTGTTCCGATTTTTGTCGGTGTTATTCTGGTCTTTGGGTTCCTGGACAACTTGCAAAACCTCTATGGCGTTGAGCTGCCAGGCTTCCTTGTCCCGCTACTTGGTGACAACAATTAGAGACGGACAAAGCAGGCTCGCTTGTTTAAGTGAGCTTGTCAGCTAGACGATCAGTCGCGCTCACCAGTTCGTGGACAATGCCTGGTTCAAGACTTGAGTGGCCTGCGTTCTGGATGATTTTCAGTTCAGCTGTCGGCCATGCCTTCTTCAATGTCCAAGCTGAAGAAAGCGGTGTGACCACGTCATATCGTCCATGCACAATTACGCCTGGCAGATCGCCAAAATTTTGCGCTTGTTCAATTAGCCAACCGTCTTTTTCAAAAAAGCCTTTATTCCAGAAATAGTGACACTCGATTCTGGCAAAGGCGTCGAGGAAGGCCTGGTCTTCAAATCGTGGCGGATGACGCCCAGCGCTTAAAAGCGATAAGGTTTCGCCTTCCCATTGCGCCCAGGAGCGTGCTGCTGTCGCACGCTCATTGGGATCAGCCCCCGTAAGACGCTTGTGAAAGGCGCTTAAAAGGTCACCGCGCTCTGCTTCAGGGATTGGCGCCACATAGCGATCATAGGAATCAGGGAACAGACGGCTGGCGCCTTCCTGGTAGAACCACCGAATCTCGGATTGCGTTAGTAAGAAGATACCGCGAAGGACCAAACCCAACGTACTCTGTTTATGAATTGCAGCGTATGTGAGCGCCAAAGTTGAGCCCCAAGACCCGCCAAAGACGAGCCATTTGTCGATATTCAGCATTTGCCGAATTTTTTCCATATCTTCGACAAGTCGCCAGGTCGTGTTGTCTTCAAGTTCGGAATGCGGGGACGAACGCCCGCACCCGCGTTGATCAAACAGAATGATCCTATAACGATCTGGATCAAAAAAACGTCTCATTTCAGGGTTTGAACCGCCGCCAGGGCCTCCGTGAAGCGCGACGACGGGAATACCATCAGCAGAACCGGACTCCTCCCAGTATAGTTCGTGTACGTCGGAAACTTTCAGGCGTCCGGCTCGACGAGGCTCAATTCTAGGGAAAAGGACTCGGGTTCGGCTACTTGCGTTCATAGGTGCTTCATCATTAGAAGTTTATATTTACGGGTGGACTTTCAACATATCCTCTTCATACTCAATATTGAGGGGGAAAATAAATAAGAAAGCCAGGTGGTGTTTTAGTTGCGTAATACGGGGATTTGGCGTGCCGCGTAAGTCATTTTTAAGCCTACTTGCCATCGCTGCGTATTCAACGAGCGGATGTGCGACTGTCGCTGTGCTCGAAGCAGCGCAGGAAACTGAAGTGCATTTAACCCGCGCTCAGTCAGAATTAAAGAAGTCATCCGAACACTTTTGTGAGATCGCGCGTGAGGCCGAATGGGCTGACGGCGAAAGCAGCTTTGCCAAGATTGCCAGACTTTGGGATGGCGAAGATGATGTTGGCGATGATTATTGGGAAGAGTTGACAGACGACGTCGACACCGCAGCTGTTCTAGTTGATCGTATTTCTTTAGATATTCAACTTGCTTCTGGCGCTTTACGCGAAGTGAACCGCGTCGCCACCAATCTGACAGCCGTCACGGAAGCAGGCGATAAACCGCGCAAATCAGATGTGGCTGACTATGAGCGCGTGCTTATTCATGCAGGACAGGCAAGAGCTACATTTGCAGAAGCGCTGCTGCGTGCAAGCAATGAGTACGACGAATTGGCTTTAAGCGACCTTCGCGCATTGTTGGACCCGCTCGATGCTGATCTTGAGGAGGCGCGCCGTATTGCTGACAATCTAGCGGCTGCGCGCATGTCCGGCGCAATTGCCTCTTTGCAATCGCCAACCTCCTAGTTTTCTGCGCTGACCTTTTTTTCGTCCGCCGGCGCCGCGTTAGCGGTTTTTGACGGAAAAAGGCCAATTGCAAACAAGACCCAACTCACAATCAGCGTAATACCGCCTACCGGGGCAAGTGGACCAGCGATGTCTGCAGGACCTGACAGCAGGTTGGCCCAGACTGCGCCGGAAAACAGTGTCGCACCGATGCAAAATCCAAGTCCGGCAAAACGTCTCAATATGTTTGAGGGGTCAATTAAGCTCGCACAAAGCGCGGCTAGGACGTGGAATAATCCAAGGCTGACAGCAATGTTCCACGAACTGTAGTCGCGTTCAGCGATCAAAAATGCGGGCATGGGGCTTTCTGGAGGTAGCGGCAATCTAACAAGATGAGCGCCTGACGCCGCCATGATCACGCATACTGCTCCAAACAGCGCAGCATAAACTGGAACATATTTCATAATGCGCAAGGTCCTTTCCTTCTCCACACAGCAACATTCCGGATTTCGCTTGCGCCAATAGGACGTATGCGTCAATGACTCGGTGACTGGTTAAGAGTCGCAGCGTGCTAGGAGGGGCGAATGAAACTCAACGACGCCTGGCGCGCAACCCTGTTTTTAAGCGCTTTCTTTTATGCGTTCGGCATACAACTGGCGTATTTGCCCGTCTGGTTGGAAGCAGCGCGTGGACTTTCTGGGATTGAGATCAGCTGTGTGATTTTCGGCGCGTCTATCGGCCGGCTCGTTTCTGGACCAGTACTGGCGGCGTGGGTGGATGGGCAAACAGCCCGAAACGCCAGCATGCGATTAGCGCTTGGGGCTGCGCTTGGCTTTACGGCTTTGATGTTTGCGACCGGTCCGGTGATGATGATCGGAGCGGGATTTGTCGCGCTGTCCATTGTGTATGGCATCGGCCCGGCTTCTGAAGCGGCGCTTATGCATGCGGTTAGTGAAAGACCGCAGGGGATCAATTTCGGACAGGGGCGGGCAATGTCGTCTGCATCTTTTGTCCTTGGCGTCTTTTCTGGTGGCGCATTGATCGAACACATTGGCGCTCATGCGATCATGTGGGCGTTGATTGTTTTATTTGCTGCGCTCGTCGGTCTGGGGTGGTTTTCACCGCGGTATGCATTGGGCACGCCTGGTGGTGTGCTTAGCTTCAAGGAAAGATTTGCAAAAGGCGGTCGCATCTTCAGACGGCCGACATTGTTTCTTTTGCTGTTGTCGACAGGACCGATCCAGGCATCGCACGCCTTTTACTACGCATTTTCCTCAGTCGTTTGGGAGCAGCAGGGCTTCTCGGGTTCTGTCATTGGCCTCTTGTGGGGTACCGGTGTTGTTATCGAGATTGTCCTGTTGGTGTTTTATGAGCGTTTGCCAAAATGGGTGACGCCGCAAAGACTAATCCTCGCCGGGGCGGCTGGTGCGGTTGTGCGCTGGACCTGGTATGGATTAGCGCCTGAACCAGGCCTTACATTCGTTCTCCAAAACCTGCACGCACTGTCGTTTGCGGCAACATATGTCGGAACAATTCAGATCATTCGCCGGGATGTGGATAAGGAGGACCGCACCGTTGCTCTGACACTTCAGGCGGCGTTGACGACGGGTGTTCTCACAGGACTCGTCGGGCTGGTCGGTGGTGCGGTTTACGACGCCCATGCCGAAAAAGGCTATTGGGTGATGGCTGCGATGGCTGCAATAGGCATATTTTTCGCCTTATTGATGATGTATAGGATCGCAACTCGCCCACCTAGATAAAATTTGCGTTTTTTTCGTTTCTTGCCCGGATTTTGCTTGTAAATGAAGGATGTAAGGAGCGACTTGCACATGTCCGGCAATCAAGCGCGTTTTGATTTCACTACCGACCCATCAGGACGTCGCGTTCTGGTGCTTGAAGGTGATTGGACTGCCTTTACGATCTCGCCGATTGATCGCCGCTTGAAAGAGCTTCGTGTTGACGATGGCGACAGTACGCATGTGGATGTCTCCGGGCTTCAGGATTTCGACACCGCTGGCGCTTACATGGTTGATCGCACAATGCGACAGCTCGGCGCTCCAACCGGCGCCGACATTCTGATTTCAGGTGAACATCACAGCGCCCGTGACTTGCTGGAAGTGGTAAGCAAATCCATCCCGGATACGATTGAGCGCTCTCCAGACGAGGGCGGCCTTAAAGCCATGGTCGAACGCGTGGGGCGCGGCGTAGTTGATTTTATCCATGAAGGTCGCGGTATTCTGGAATTCATAGGCGAAGCGGTCGCAACTGTTGTTCGGTTGTTGATGACGCCTCATAGAATTCGTTGGACGTCGGTGGTGGCGGTTATGGAAGATGCCGGCCTTGATGCCTTGCCCATCGTCGCCATGCTGTCCTTCTTCATTGGTTTGGTTATCTCATTCCTTGGCGTGAGCCTGCTCCAGCAATTTGGCGCACAGGTTTATACCGTTGAGATGGTAGGCGTGTTGATGTTGAGAGAGTTTGGCGTTGTGCTGACGGCCATTCTCCTTGCTGGACGAACAGATTCTGCCTTTACAGCGCAGATTGGCGCCATGCGTATGCGCGAGGAAATAGACGCTATGCGCATTCTGGGGCTAAACCCCATGGAAGTTTTGGTTGCGCCACGCATGCTGGCATTGGTCGTCATGACGCCTTTGCTGACATTTGCCGCCACTATGTCCGGTATTTTTGGCGGCATGGTCGTGATGTGGACTGTGCTCGATATTTCACCTTCCATGTTCATATTGCGCATTTACGAGACGGTGCCTTACCAGCATTTCTGGGTTGGTATGGTGAAAGCGCCAGTGTTCGCGCTGGTTGTTGCGCTTGTGGGATGTCGCCAGGGTCTGTTGGTCTCAGGTGATGTTCAGTCGCTTGGAGACAGAACCACATCATCCGTGGTGCAAGCGATCTTCCTCGTCATCGTTATTGATGCGTTATTCGCCATATTGTTCCTGGAGCTTGATATATGATCCGGGAAACAACTGATCCGCATACCCCAGCAATTCGCGTTCGAAACCTGATCAATCAGTTTGGAACAAAAGTCGTGCATGACCATCTGGATCTGGATGTGAAGCAGGGCGAAATCCTTGGCGTTATTGGACCATCCGGCTGTGGCAAGTCGGTCCTACTACGTTCGATCGTCGGGCTCATCACGCCCAAACAGGCTGAAATTGATGTCTTTGGGGTCAATCTGGACAAGACCAGTTCAAAAACACGCCGCGAAATCGAGCAATCCTGGGGGGTTATGTTCCAGGACGGCGCTTTGTTCTCAACACTGAGCGTGCGCGAAAATGTCATGGCGCCCATGCGAGAACATCTCGATATGCCTTACGGTTTGATGCGCGAACTGGCCGAAATGAAGATCGCCATGGTCGGACTTGAGGCGGATGCGGCTGGTAAACGCCCGTCAGACCTTTCGGGCGGGATGCGTAAACGCGCGGCTTTGGCGCGCTCTATGGCGCTGGACCCGAAGCTTTTGTTTCTGGACGAGCCGACTGCGGGACTCGACCCGATCAGCGCCGGAAATTTCGATAATTTGCTTTTATCCCTTTCGCGTGCACTGAATCTTACCGTGTTTCTGGTAACGCATGACGTAGATACGCTGGGTGCAGTGTGTGATCGTATCGCTGTTTTGAATCAAAAAAAGGTTCTTGCGATCGGCACACTAGAAGAGGTGCGGGCTAACCCCGACCCATGGATTCAGGATTATTTCCAGGGACCGCGCGGACGTGCGGCGTTGGATTAGGTGATGGGGACAGGAGGTCTCTGAGATGGAAACGCGTGCAAATTATCTGCTGATCGGCTCTTTCGTCCTGTTGGCGACAGCGGCCGTCGTACTGTTTGCGGTGTGGATTTCCAAGGTTCAGTTCAGCCAGCAGAACGCGACATATGATGTTGTGTTTGAAGGCGCTGTGAACGGACTTTCCGAAGGTGGGGAGGTACGTTTCAACGGTATCAAGGTTGGTGAAGTCATGGATCTTGGTCTGGACAAGGAAGACCCCAATCGCGTTATTGCGCGCATCCGAATTGATGCGGCGACGCCTGTGCGCCGGAACTCAAAGGCGACGCTTGGTTTCCTTGGCATCACAGGGATGACCTTTATTCAGCTGAACGCCGGATCGCCGGAACAACCCATGCTGCCCAAAACCAATTCGATGAGCCCGCCGCGCATTGAAACTGAAAAGACCCAACTGGATAAGTTGTTTGCCGGCGGTGAAGACCTTTTGACCACCAGTAATGAAACGCTCGGCCAGGTTCAGGTTATGTTTAGCGACGAGAACGTGGCGCGTATGTCCCGCATTCTGTCCAATATTGAAGATATGACTGAGTTTGCTAAAGGCGATGGCGACATTATCGGCAAGGCCAGCGAGGCGATTACAGCGTTGAACGCTGCGGGTGAGGCTATGACTCAAGCTGCTGTGGCTGTTGATGACGCTGCGGTTCGCTTCGATGCGAATGTGCAGCAGATGACCGGTGACACGCTTTATGTGCTTGAAGAGATGAAGGACGTTGTGGAAAGCGCTAACCGCGCAATCGTAACGGCAGAAAGCGTTGTGGCGGACGAATTGTCTCCAGAAGCCGAACGCGTGATGGCTGAACTAGCGGTTACGCTGCAGGATGTTCGCATTCTGGTGCGCCGTCTTGATGGTGTGGTGGAAGAATTAGAACGTGACCCGCGCGAGTTTGTCCTCGGCGACGTCAAACCTTATGAATAGGGGCAGGGGAAGCATGTCCGGTAAAATTACCTTCAGCATCTTAGCAGCGGCTCTGTTGGCGAGCGCGTGTGTGTCTGTTCTGCCCGAAGCACAGACGCCTGAAGCGCTTATTCGTTTGCCGATGGAAACCCGCGCAGCGTCCAGTCCGTTAAACGCCCATGTTGTCGTGCATCTTCCTGATGCGCCAGGCGCCTTTGCGGGTGTTGAGATCGCCAGCGCCAACGGTCAGCAGATCCGATACATTAATGGTGTGGTATGGGCTGACACGCCGGCAAAATTGCTTCAGTCAGCGCTTGTTGACGCACTCACGGCAGCCGGCGGCGATGGCCGGGCGACGGCTGTTCAAACTGGCGTACGTGGTGAATATGAGCTGCGCTGGAGCGTCAGGGATTTATCTGTCAATAACAATACACGCGAAGCAATCTGTGCAATCCGACTTGTGCTGACCCGTCAGCGTGGTCGTGAAGTCGTCGCCACGCAGGACCTACGCAGTGTTGAGCCTTTATCTGGCTTAGGCGATGTTCTGCGCGCAGAAGCGCTTGCTCGTGCGATCGAGAACGCAGCATCAACAGCTGGCGATTTTGTGTCAGAGCACGCTGAACCGATTGACTGGGAAGCGCTGCGTGAAGAGCGCCGTCTGGAGCGCGCAGAGCGGCGCAAAGAAGAATTCAGAAAGTTCGATAAACCGCCTGAAAATCAGGGCGAAGACACACCTGAAGAGACACCAGATGCAGAAGATCAGACAACGCCAAGCGATGTCTGATCTTAATATGTTTAGTGTGTGAGAGCTGCGTCTAGCAGCAGGTAGGCTGCAATGCGTGGCTCAGCGTCTTCACGGGCGCGTTCAGCGTTTTTCAGGAAGTTGAGCGCTTCCTGTTTTTCCAGCGCCAGATAGCTTTCAGCTGCGATGCGCAGATCTTCATCCTGGTTAAGCAGACGCTGAATCTGCGTCAGTTCGCCAGGAGCCGCCTGCTTTGTCGCACGACGACGCTGACGGTCGCCTCGTGCTGTTGCAGCGGCGATGCGGCGCAGGTCTGAAGACCGGATCGCGCGTTTAAGCCGGATGCCTGCTTTGTCCAATTGAGACACAAAAGCGGTGGTGGCTGCTTCCTGTCCGTTGAGTTGGATATCTGTCGCTTGCGCAGGCGCTTCGTTCGAGGGCTCAACGTCAGCGGAAATTGTGTCTGGGTTAGCGTTGCTACGTTCTGGCGCGACCGCATTGGCTTGTTCGCGGATGCTGGACAACAGATCTTTCCAGCTCATGTCATCCTGGCCAACGGCGTTAGCAGCAGCGGCGGCGGCAGATTGAGGCTCTGAAGTCGCTGTTGGTTTTGCACGCTGTGGTTCATCGTCCTGAGCGTCTATTTCATCGTCTAACGGATCAAATGGAGTGAGGTCTGACAAACGCGTCGGGCGACGAATGATCGGAACTGGAATGTCCAGTGTTTGTGCGGCTGATTCAGCCTCGGCTTTGGGCGGAATTTCCGGCTCGACCGCGCGGTCCGCATCAGCTTTGGTTGCTTCATTTTCGAAAATATCTTCGTTGAGCAATCTGGATGCGCGTTCAATACGGGAGCGTGCGCGCTCAAGGCCCATTTCAGCAGCGGATGTTGCGCGTGTGGCAGCATTGTACATGTGCTCACTTAAGCGATCTACGCGCTGTTCCGTTGCTTCAGCGTGCGCGTCTGCAGAATTCATTGCAGCCTGTACAAGTGTTTCTGCACGGTTGGCTGCCTCAATCAGGCGGGCCATGGCGCGGTCGGCTTCTTCCTGGGTGAGGGCGGATTGTTTGGCGACTTCCTCGGATGAGCGGCGTGCGCCTTCAAGCGCTGAGTCCATAGCGTCGCGGATGGCAAGTGCTGTGGACTTAGATGCTTCAACAGCCATGTCGCCGGCTTTTAATGCGTTGTCGACCGTACGCGACGAATTCAACAGGTTCTCATTGATGCTCATCAATGATTGAACGAGTTGCTGAGCGCGCTTACGGCTTTCAGCCGTCATCTGGTCCAGGTTGGCGGCCGATGCGGCCAGGCTACGGCCTGTTGAATCTATATTGTTAAGCCGCTCATCGAGCTCTTTTCCAGCTTTGCGAACCTGTGTTTCAGCCAGTTCGGCCGCACGAGTCATTTTCTCAGCGTGCATTGGAATGGCTTCCGCCAGAGTGGCGGATTGGTTGCGAATTGCCTGGGAAAGGCGCATCAGCTCGTCGCGCTCGTGCATAAGTTTGGAACGCAGGGCTTCTGAGTCTGCTCTGACCACTTCTGAGGCCTTCATGGCAGCGTTAGAGCTTTCTTCCATGTCCTGCTTGATGATCTGAACGCGTGCTTCAGTCTCATTCAGTGTGTCGTGAATATTATTCGATGTGCGGGCGAGATTGACGCCCAGACTGTCAAATTCTTCCGCTAACTCATCAAGTGGAGCAAGAAGCTGGCGAGACGCTGATAGCACAATCGCGTTCGCGCGTGCAGAGCGGGTCGATTCGCGCGCCATGAAGCCGGCAAGGATCAGCGCAAGTCCTGGTGTGATCGCTAAAGCAGTTAGACCAGAAAGTTCCAAAGGAGGAACTGCCAGTATCGTTTCAAGTCCAAAGCGGCCATAAAGGTAGGCGCCAGCGCCCCCCCAACAGATCATCGCCACAGATGTCGCCGCCCATGGCAACCAGCCACCGGCTTTCCGCGCTTGCTCAAGCTTTATGCGGAGATCTGTTTTCGACTTGATATGAAGTTCTTTGCTCATGACACACTACTTTAGGCCTGACTCTGTCATATGACAGTCAAAAACTGGGCCATTACGTGTCAGTTTAGCCTAAAAGGCGAAAATTTTGAAATTTTTGAAGCAACGGGAATAAAATTCTACAAAGCTTGTCTCAGCCGCTCAATGCGACCTTGCGCAATTTCGCATTATTTCAAGTATGCCACGGAAACGGATGGGAGTGGGTCGTTACTTCCGTTGTGGGCTTCCTCAGAATCGGAAAAACCCGCCCAACCAAGCAGGACTGCAAGGATAACATCGCGAACGGCGATCAATAAAGACAGCATGATAAACCCCAATCGAGATTACTTATCTCTCTAAACGGATTTCTTGGCAAGATAGAACGAGGTCCATGCTGTTTTTTACGAACGTATGCCAATGTTCCGTCGGTGAAAGTGTGTCGAAATGAGATTATTCTGCTGTACTGGTGTCTTAGTGTGTCAGAATGAAACGGGAAGACGAATTTGAGATGCTTATCTCAGTTTAACACTTCCTTATTTTGCCTAACCTCAATCTGGCGCCAGAACAGAGGGGCGAATGATGACGTCAGTAATTGATGCCGAACAGCTAAAGATGATGACCGCGGGTGACAGTGAGCTGGCGGTGGAGGTCATCGGAATCTTCCGATCTCAGGTCGAAATGTGGGGAGCGTTACTTGATCCGCGCAAGCCGGAAGTGGAGTGGGCGGATGCGTGTCATACCATTAAGGGCGCAGCTAGAAGTATCGGCGCGATGCAATTGGGCGACGCATGTGAAAAAGCGGAGAATGCCGGGCGTGAAGGGGGTGTCAGCGCCATACGCGCAGGTGTCCTGATCAGCGAGGTAAGAGACAGGTTGATTGAAACCATGGAAGCGCTAGCGGATGTTGAATTTAAACTTGCTTCGCGCTCGTTTTTTTAATCAACCGCTATCCGCGCCGCAGGTTCGCAAAGGCTCTGAGCTTGTATCCGGGGCCTTTGGGCAGAACTTTGGCGGTCCACTGCCCATCGCTGTTGAGGCATGCCTGAAGTTCGCCAACATATTCTCCAGCCTCAAACGCCGCAGAGTTACAGGGCGACTCGGTCGGTGACGACGCAAGATCGCTCACGGTTGACGGCGTTTCGCTTTCTGGCCCGCCAATGAGCTGGTCGTCGGCAATTTCCTGTCCTGCAAATGTAATGACACCGCTTTCGCCCATTGGTGTTTGAATGGCGAGTGTCTGCCCGCTAGCGGCGGTGAAGAGTGAGCTAATTCTGTTGCTTGATGAGCCCAGACCATGGCGGGCATCCCTGCGAAGTGTTTCAGGTTCAAACAGGATTTGCTGAACTTCAGCAGACAGCTGGTTTGTGTCTGGTTGCGGTGACGTGATCACCGCTTTTGAGACATCCGCGAACGCGTCAAAGCGTCCGTCATCTTTCATCATCCAGTCGCCGTCTGGCGTTGCGCAAGCCACTCCGCCCGTACTGATGCCGCCCACAGAAATTGTCATGTCACGGCATGGCGCACTGACGTCTATTTGCTCAAAAACGGTGTTTGTAATTTGTGCGCGATAAGGCACGCCATAAGCCACTTGAGACTGATTGGCGCCTAAACCGCCGACAGGCGCTGTCGCGTCTTCTGCGACGTATCCGATGACAATGCCATCTTGCCCGATCATCGCCCAACGGTCGCCGTTGGAATCCGTGACGGAGCCCATCTTTGCCAGCACCGCTTGAGCGGGTAATTCGTCAATGACCTGAGCGGTAGTGCCGTTTGGCGCGTCCTGTAGTGCTGTCGCGCTTGGCAGACTGATCCACTCTTCTGACATCAGCATATAAGCTGGCAATGCGGACACGCTTGCTGAACGTGCGACAAAAGTCGGACGGACTTCGTTGCGTGTTTCGCCAAACTGGAAGTTGGCGCGCGCGCCGGACGGCGTCACGACGATACCTGTCTCACCTTCGGGCGTGATCCGCGTCGTGTTGCGGATATTGTATGCAAACTGCTGCTGCTCGCCGGATGGCACATAAACGCCTTGAGCGGCAAGCGAGTCGATAACTTGCTGCGCCAAGCTGCCTTCGCGAACGGCGGCGTCGGACACACGTGGGGGCAGGTTAATATTGCGTGCGGAAACAACGGTTGGCTCAGAAGGTGTTGCTACTTGCGATGCGATAGATGGCGCTGATTTTGGCGGTGTGACGCTTACCGTTTCTGTGGGTGCGCTTTCGACCACAGGCGCTGTCTTGACGAGTGCTTTAGCTGGCGCGGACAGTGTTAGATCTGGCGCTTTTTCCCGAATAATCGGCGCTTGTTCGGGTGGTTTGTTATCTGGTGTGGCAAGCGTCGTTTCGCTCGGAGTGACGGTTCGCTCCGCGACAGGTTCTGTTGTTGTTTCTGTCGCTGTTGTCGTTTCGTTTTCAGCAAACAGTTCTTCGCCTGTCACACTGAGTGCGCCCTCCGGTTCTGTTTCGACGGGCGCTGCTGTTGAAAGGTTCTGATCCGGAGAAGGGGGGACTTCGGCAAGTTCTGTCGTGTCTGAACTGACGCTAGCTGTGCTGGTTGCGTTATTTGTCAGGTCAGATGGTGTGGTGTTGCTCGCGGTCGTGACATCTGAAGACTGGCCGCCATTTGGCAGCATGAAGTAAACCGCAGCACATATCGCTGAGATTGAAGCGGCCCCAGCCAGATAAAGCGCCATGCGGCGCCCCCCTGAATCATCTCGACTGGGCGCAGGCACGTAATATCCGTCATCATCGTCTTCGCTGTCGCGTTCTTCGTCATAATACGTTGCCCCCGTACGTCGGGGCGTGACGATGCGGCGTTCGGACTGCGGTCTGATAAAGGTTGAGTCAGAGGAGCTTTGAGAATGATCTGGCGAAGATGCGGCCAGCGAAACCGCCATCTTTTCCTGTTCGCTTAGCGCCTCATCGTCCGATTCGATAACATCGGCATCGATAGGCTCTGGAGGCGCAGCGAGTTCAGCTTCTTCAACCGGCTCTAAGGCAATGGCCTCTGGCTCTTTGGCGTCCGCCTCTTCAAAGAGAGCGTCATCATCTTCGACAACATCCAAAGAGTCTGCTTCTTCGTCCGCTTCTTTGGCGGTTTCGTTTCCAGCCGCTTCAGGTTCGATGCGGCGCTCGCTAGGCGGGAAAGCGATGACCTTGCTGGAGGTATCGTCGACTTCGGCCTCTTCTTCGGCGATTACTTCAGGTTCAAAGAGTGTTTCATCTTCATCATCTGAAAATTCATCCGGAAGATCTAGTGACGGGGGAGGTGGGACAAGAGAAGAAGAGTCTTCAGAGGTGTCATCTTCGACTTCATCTTCGTCTACGTCTGATAGCCCGCCCATGCTAAATTCTGGGGGCGGCGCGAACGGGTTGCCGTCCTCTTCGTCATCGTCATTGTCATCGTCATCGAATGAAACGGTCGGCGGAGCTTCAGGAACATCAAGTTCAGCTAGATCCTCATCATCCTCATCATCCTCATTGTCCTCATCTTTCATGCCGGGAATGTCAGTGGCGGACGGAGGCGCGGCTAACGGCGGAGTAAATAGTTTTTCCGCTTCTTCGCGTGCAGCGGCGGCTTCACGCGCTGATGTTTCTTCTTGTGAAGGGGAGGTTTGCGTTTCTGTTTCTTCTTCTTGATAGCGAAGGTCAACGGCCTCGGAACCGCGAGACGTTACTGGCTGAACGAGTTTAGAAGACAGCTTGGGTTTTCGTTCCCAATACCCTGATTTGTCGCCACGGGGACGCACCAGCTTATCGCTCAAAGAGTCGCTTCCACTTTGTCGCCAGAATGCCATGTTTCTCGCCACCCGTTTAAAACTCGAGGAATATACACCCCGATTCCTATCACGAAGACTGTTCGACGTTAATCCCGGTTAACAGCCTCCTACCCGAATCGTATAAATTTCATATTAATTACAAGGCGTCCATGCGGCTCGCGCAGTTGGGGAATGTCAGACTCCGACAATTTCCTCTGCATTGGCTTGCGACTTAAGCCACTTAATAAACGCTCTTGCTATCGGTGATTGTGTTCTGCCTTTGGGCCATACTATCCAATAGGAGAAATCCAAATCAGCGGAACCGTCTGCAAAAGGCGCGACCAGCCGGCCTGATTCAAGGTCGCTGGCAGCTATCGCCTTTTTGGCCAGCGCGATGCCACGACCGGCAGCTGCTGCCTCGACAACCATTGAAGCCTGGTTAAATCGCGGCCCTTGCGCGGCAGGAGATGCGTCAACATTGCGTGCGGCTAGCCAAGTTTTCCAGTCGGGGCAGGAAGGGTCATTTTCAGGGGATTCGTCATGCAATAAAGTATGTTTCAGCAAGTCTTCCGGTTTGGCGATCGGATTTGGACCATTGATCAGCTCGGGCGAACAGACCGGGAGCACAGTTTCTGACATCAGCTTTTCGTATCGAAGCCCTTCATATCCGCCACCGCCATATCGGATGGCTAGGTCAATGTCAGGGCCTGTGAAGTCAACCAACGCAAAATCTGCAGATACCCAGACTTCAGCTTCTGGGTTGAGTTTTTGAAAACCATCCAGTCTGTGAGACAGCCATTTGGCGGCGAGTGACGGCGCGCAAGACACCATCAAACGGTTACGCTTTATAGGTGCGCGCATGATGTTGACTGCTTCAAGCATGTTTTCAAATGCAGCGGTCAATGGTGGGAGTGTGGCCTGCCCCATGTCTGTCAAAAGAACTTGCCGCCCTGTGCGACGAAAAAGCGGCGCGCCCGCAAATTCTTCCAGGTGGCGGATTTGTTGTGACACAGCACCGGGGGTAACATTTAATTCCTCAGCGGCCTTGGTGAATGACAGACGACGCCCTGCGGCTTCAAAAGCGCGTAACGCATTAAGGGGAGGAAGCTTGTCGTTTGGATCTGTTTTGTCTGTCATTTTGAGTAAGTCTAATGTTTCGGCTTAGCTGCGGTGAATTGTAACTGGGTATCCTGTACGCCAATTAGTGATGTAGAATTGCGAGGAAAAGGCGAGGCGCGTGGAAAACACCGCATTTGCCTGACACCTTTGCATATTACCGTGATTTTTGTGTCAGTAAATCTAAAGGATTGCTTGATGTCCCTAACACCTTCCAAAAGAAAGCTGCGCGCAGGCGACTTTCCAGCGGGAAGCGTGTCTTTGGTGGGCGCTGGGCCAGGCGATCCGGAGCTTCTGACGCTTAAAGCGCTAAAGCGTATTCAAACTGCAGATGTTATTTTTTATGACCGCCTGGTTGGTGATGACATCATGGACATAGCGTTTGATAGCGCAGAATGCGTTCCGGTGGGTAAGTCCAAAGGTGACCATTCAGTCCCACAGATAGAAATCCACTCGCGCATGATTGAAACAGCGCGTGCTGGAAAACGTGTCCTGCGTTTGAAGGGCGGCGATCCATTTATTTTTGGGCGCGGCGGTGAAGAAGTTGAAGCGTTAGAAGCTGCAGGCATTACAGTTGAGGTCGTACCGGGCATTTCTTCTGCGCTTGGGTGTGCGGCCTCCCGTAAAGTGCCGCTTACACATCGCGATCACGCACAATCAGTGACGTTTGTTACCGGTCACGCCAAACTCGGGAACGAACCTGACCTTGATTGGGCGGCGTTGGCGCGAGAAAACCAGACCGTTGTGGTTTATATGGGCGTCGGCGCCGCGCCGGTGATCGTTGATCGCCTTATGGCTGCGGGTCGTCTGGGAACAACGCCCGTTGCGATTATTGAAAATGGATCGCGCGAAAACGAAAAGGCAGTCGGCGCATGCCTGTTGGACGTGCCTCAGGCGCTTGCAGAAAACAATATTTCCGGCCCTGCATTGTTGATTATCGGTGTTGTGGCTGCGCTGGGTGACTTTGACATGACGACATTAAACGAACTGGAGACGGTGGAATGAGTTCCGTCAGACCAAAACTAAAACCTGAAACGCCTAAGATTGTTACAGCATGGAATGCGCGGACGGGGCGGACTATTTATCGCACCCAAAGCGGTGACTGGTCTGAAGACATCACAGACGCTGTCGTTCTTGTCGGCGAAGACGCGGACAACGCGTTGGCCGAAGCGGAAAAAGACCAAACGCGCGCAAATGACCCGTATGTGATGGAGGCTGCTCCTGAAGGTGGGGTTACAGGGCGGGAAACCCTGCGCGAAACCATCCGGGCTCAGGGGCCGACAGTGCATAAGCATTTCGGTAAGCAGGCAGGAAATACCTAATGCCTTTGCGTGACATCAATAAACTGACCTTTTACGGCAATGTCGTCAGCGGTAACTGCTTGAAACTGCGCTTTGTCGCTGACTTTCTTGGTCTTGATTATGACTGGGTTGAGATCGATGTTGTCAAAGGTGAGACGCAAACCGAAGAATTTCTTGGCTTGAATCCGGTTGGAAAAGTGCCTTATGCGCGCTGGCCAAATGGCGATGCCTTGCCTGAATCAAATGCGATCATTCTGCATTTGGCAGAGACAAATGAGGGTGGAGAAAAGCTCATCCCTCAGAGCGCTTTTGAAAAGGCGCAGATGGTGTCCTGGATGTTCTGGGAGCAGTATTCTCATGAACCAGCAATTGCTGTGCGTCGCTATCTCAAACACCTGGTGAACACACCAGAAGACGAAATTGACCCGGAATTGCTGCACAAAGGCCGTCGCGCGCTGGGGGTGATGGAGCTTCAGCTGGGCAATACTGAATATCTTGTGGGCGATAAACTTTCGCTCGCTGACATTGCGTTGGTGGCTTACACGCGCTGGGCGCATCAGGGTGGCTTTGATCTGGAAAATTTTCCGGCTGTGCGCCGCTGGGTCTCGCATGTCGAGACTGATCTTGGAATCGAACACGCATACGGAGTTGCGTAACCCATGTACCGTTATGACGAATTTGACGAACAAATGGTCCGCGACCGCGTCGCCCAATTTCGTGGGCAGGTCGAGCGCCGTTTGTCGGGCGAGCTGGACGAACATCATTTCAAGCCTCTAAGGCTGCAGAACGGTGTTTATCTGCAACTGCACGCTTATATGCTGCGTGTGGCGATCCCATACGGCCAGCTTTCATCTGTGCAGATGCGCAAACTGGCGGATATCGCGGACAAGTATGACAAGGGCTATGGTCACTTCACGACCCGCCAGAACATTCAGTACAACTGGATTGCGTTGCAGGACATGCCGACAGTTCTTGAAGAGCTGGCGGATGTGGAAATGCACGCGATTCAAACATCAGGAAACTGTATCCGTAACGTGACGACGGACCAGTTTGCAGGCGCGACTGCTGATGAAATCGAAGACCCACGTCCTTGGTGTGAAATCATCCGCCAATGGTCGACTTTCCATCCGGAATTCGCCTTCCTGCCGCGTAAGTTTAAGATTGCAGTGACAGCGGCTGAACCAGACCGCGCTGCGGTGCGTGTGCACGACATTGGTCTGCACATGAAGAAAAACGCGGCTGGCGAAATCGGTTTTGAAGTTATTGTCGGTGGCGGTCTTGGCCGCACGCCGCATGTGGGCGTGACGATCAAGGAGTGGGTGCCAAAGGCCGAACTTCTGGATTGGCTTGAAGCGATTATGCGCGTTTACAACCTACACGGTCGTCGCGATAACAAATACAAGGCTCGCATCAAGATCCTGGTGAACGAATTAACACCGGAAGAATTCACCCGCCAGGTGAATGCTGAGTTTGCTGCGCAACGTGACGAAGAGAAAATTCGTCTGCCGCAGGAAGAAGTTGACCGTATTAGCGCATACTTCAAACCACCAGCGTTTGAAGAGCTTTCTGCCTCTTCATCCAAGCTGGATGAAGCAAAGGAAAATGATGAGGCGTTTGCGCGCTGGGTTGAGACAAACGTAACTGCGCACAAGCAGCCAGGATATGCGTCTGTAACGATTTCACTCAAGCCTCTGGACATTGCGCCGGGTGATGCGACGTCTGACCAGATGCGCGTTGTGGCTGACCTGGCCAAGGCATATTCGTTTGATGATCTGCGTGTGACGCACATTCAAAACCTTGTGTTGCCGCATGTGAAGCTGGACGACCTTTATAATGTCTTCCTTACTCTGGATGATGCAGGGCTTGGCACAGCCAATGTCGATTTGGCCTCAGACCTGATCTGTTGTCCTGGTCTGGATTACTGCAACCTTGCTAACGCACGCTCTATCCCTGTGGCGATGGACATTCAGAAAATGATGTCCAAGCATGACCGTGACCTTGGCAAGCTGCACATCAACATTTCGGGCTGTATTAACGCATGTGGCCACCACCACATCGGCCATATCGGCGTTTTGGGCGTTGATAAGAAAGGTGAGGAATTTTACCAGATCACCTTTGGCGGGCGCGCAGATGAAAAAGCAGCAATCGGTAACATTCAGGGACCGGGTTTGCGTCAAGAAGATGTGACGCCTGCGCTTGAGCGTGTTGTTCATCGCTATCTGGAAAAGCGGTCTTCTAAAGACGAACCGTTTATCGACACACTCACCCGTTTAGGGCCGGAGACATTCAAGGAGGCGCTTTATGACGCTGGTTAAGCTCAATAACGGCGCAGCAGAGATTGCAGAATGCGGCCATGTGTTTGTGGCGGATGACGCTGATTTCCCAACAGATGCTGGCGTCGTCGTCTCACTCAAACGTCTGTCTGACGACAAGGATGCGTTGCTCTCTCGCAACGAACCTTTTGGGGTTCGTCTTGGACCGGATGATGACGCATTGGCGCTGGAAGACGTGTTAGATCGCGTGTCGCTGGTGGAAATCGAGTTCCCTAAATATGTCGATGGGCGTGGATTTTCTCATGCTCAGCTTTTGCGCCGCCGGTTAGGCTACAAAGGTGAGGTGCGGGCAGTTGGCGAAGTTCTGCGAGACCAGATCAATTACATGGCGCGCTGTGGTTTTGACAGCTTTGTCATGACGCCGACGTCCGGTTCGGCTGATGATGTCATTGAAGGCGCCATCAAAGATTTTACATATGCGTACCAACGCACTTCGGGCGCACAATCGCCCATATTCGCACGTCGTCACGCGGCGACAGGCGAGAGCAGATAAGAAAGGACGTCCCATGGCTTACGCTGAAGGCGTCGAGCAAGGCACAGAAACACGCGATGAGCGTTTGTTCCGCTTAAACAAGGAACTGCGTGAAGCATCCGCACAGACGATAATTCGCACCGCGCGCATGCGCGAGTTTGGCGACAATATTTGTTACGTATCTTCGTTTGGTGCGGAAAGTGCGGTGATGCTGGCGCTCATCGCGGATGTGGACCCGTCCTTTCCCGTATTGTTCATCGACACAGGCATGCACTTTCACCAGACATTGCAATACCGCGATGACCTCATTGATTTTCTGGGCCTGACAGGTGTGCGCACCATTCTGCCGGATGAGCAGGACCGCCAAGAGACTGACCCGAAGAATGACCTTTGGAAAAGCGATCCGGATTCGTGTTGTGATCTGCGCAAAGTGCGTCCGCTGGAGCCTGCGCTCAAAGGCTTTGACGCATGGATTACTGGCCGTAAACGTTTTCATGGTGGGGAGCGGATGCGCTTGCCCGTCTTTGAATACGCAAGCGACCGCTACAAGGTGAACCCGCTAGCGTCCTGGACGCCGGAAGATGTGGATCTGTTCTTCCGTGTGCGTAATTTGCCAAAGCACCCGTTGGTTGATCAAGGTTATCCATCTATCGGTTGTTGGCCTTGCACCCAGCCAGCTGAGGACCCGAATGACATGCGTTCTGGGCGTTGGGCTGGCATGGACAAAACCGAGTGTGGTTTGCATGTGGAGCGCGGGAAAGGTGGTCGTCCACGCCCATTCTAGCGTGCAATTACAACCATCTGTATGCTGATCGCCCACCTTGATTGAGTAATAATCAAGGTGGTGCGAACAGTTAATAACGTGTTAAGACCCTATCCTGACGTTGACGGCGACACACTGTCGTCTCTTCTAGGGGTAAGGCAAAATGAACATTTCTATCTGGTGGGCGATACCTAGCCTCACAGCTCTCATCGGAGCAGTTTTGCTATTCGGCGGCGTAGGTCGTCTCTTTCGCTTTAAAATGTTTTCTGGCGCTGCGCGTTTTTTGTTCGGCGGTGTTTTTCTGGCTGCGACAGCTGCGATTTCGCTCGCCGGTTTGAACCTGCAAACCTATGCGCGTCTCACTTATGAACGCCCGGCAGCTGAAGTGACGCTGACACAGACAGGTCCGCAGACGTTTCAGGCCAGCGTACGTGTGCCGACAGGTAAAGGCGAAGATTTCGGCGAGCCGATTGTTTTTGACTTGACCGGCGATGCATTCCGCATGGATGCGCGGTTTCTGAAATGGCAACCTTGGGCGAACATCACCGGATATGACGCAATATATCGTCTCGACCGTATTCAGGGGCGATATGACGATGTTCTTGAAGAAAACGAAAAGCCGCCAACAGCGTATAGCCTGTCGCCGGAAGGGACTTCTGCTGCTGTCGACATCTATAATCTTGCTCGCAAAAACGAGATGTTCAAAAGCTTGAACGCTGTAGATGCGATTTATGGTAATGGCGCGTATGCGCCTATGCTGGATGGCGCTGTCTATAATGTAGTGGCGACACAATCTGGTCTGGTGCCTCGCCCAGCTAACACAGTTGCGCGTGAAGCAATCACGGAGTGGGGCGCACCCTTAAGCCTTCAGTCACCGACTTTGGACAAAGACGTCGTGCTCGTGTCGCCAGATGGTGGCGACACGACAAATGACATTGTGCTGTCAGAATAAGTCTTAAGCGCTGGCGCGGTAGTCGGCAAAGACATTGTCAGCCAGGCCGTTCATGGCTGGGCGTACAATCTGGACAACGCTCTTAGGCAGGTCGAGCGCCTCTGCGGCAGTCTCAACGAATTCTGCTTCGGACTGTGCAAGTTCGCCGTCAGACAATGCGACTTCCCAAAGCGCTTCAAGCAGGTCGAGGCGGTCTTCTTCCGGAGAGTGGCGAAGCGCGCCGAGCGCAGCTGACAGACGGTTGCTGCTGGAGCGACCTAACACAGCGTTGTCACCTTCTTTCCATGGACGTTCTTCGCCGTCGGACATGGAGTTGAGATAGTCGTAGGCTGCGTCGACTTCTTCTTGGCGAATAGTCTCGTCTGCTTTGATCAGCCCCATCAACAGGGTAGCGGCGGATGTGCGAAATTCTGGTGTGAGCATCTCTTGAGCCCTCAAAATGGTGTTGCTCTTTGAATTGAATTTCGCGCTGTTTGTTTAAAGTCCGCTTAATTTCCGGCGGGTTTTGTAGTTGTTCGGTTGTTGGTAACTCATAGTTGAAATTCCTGTCTTTATGGTTAATGATAAGTTAACGGGAGCGGGCGGCAAAATGTTCAATTTCTCAGGAACAGACAAAAAGTCGAAACCGGGTGATGGCGGTTACGATTATAATCCTAGCGAAGCAGTCTTTCGCAGGCGTCAGGCGCTAAAGAAAGAGCTCAAGATATTTGTCAGTCACCGTTGGGATTATGATGCCGATTTGCATACCCGTCTTGCTAGTTTCGTGACAAGAGAAGCTGATATTCGGGTGGCGGACCTTTCAATAAGTTCAGATAATCCGGTGCTTGGTCCGAGAGGTGGACAAGTTCGAAAAGCTTTGATTTACGACAAGATCGTAGAGAAAATGGACGAATGCCACCTTGTGGCTGCGTCTAGCAAAGTGACACATACAAATAATCAATGGGTGCGTAGCGAGCTGACGACTGCGGTGAGGTTTTTAAAGAAGCCTGTATTGTTTGTTGATCATTCTCCCACCCAACAGCGCAGAACTGACTTGATGATCGAATTGGCGCAAATAGGTGGTCAGATCTACCATGCGGGAACTGATGATTTGTCTTTGATTAAAGAGCTCAACCAAATCGTTGCTGACTTGGTGAATCAAGGAGTTTCCGCTGATCTCAGCTAACCCGCCCTTGACCTTCGTGGCTTTTTCAGCGTATTTGCCAGCTTCTTCCGCGTAGCTATAGCTGCGCCTTGCTCCGGGACGCTCCTGACAGAGTTCAGATGAGCCCGGCATGAGGACCCCCGCTCAGCGCGTTGCGCCCAGCGGGGCGCTTTTGCTTTGTGCGTTTTTTAAGCGCTGCTTTGCGGAAGACCGGTTGTCTTTAGCCCTGTGGCTCTCCATCCTGATAGGAAGAGGGCGTGCTTTTAAACCGGACAATGTGTTTTTGCATGTGCGTCTGCAATCTACAGGCGTGTGCCTGAGCATAAATTAAGGAGCATGGCGTATGTTTGACGCGCTGACAGACAGGTTATCCGGCGTATTCGACGGATTGACGGGCAAAGGAGCCCTGTCCGAGAAAGATGTGTCTGCGGCTCTGCGCGAAATTCGCGTGGCGCTCCTGGAAGCTGACGTCGCGCTCGACGTCGTTAAAAAGTTTGTAGATGACGTCAGGCCAAAGGCGATTGGCGAAGACGTTATCCGCTCGGTCAAGCCGGGTCAGCAGGTTATCAAGATTGTTCACGACGCGCTGGTGGAAACACTTGGCGGCGGTGGTGAGCCGGAAGGTCTGCGTATCGACAACATTCCCGCAGTCATCATGATGGCGGGTCTTCAGGGGTCTGGTAAGACCACAACGACCGGAAAGCTCGCTAAGCGTTTAAAGACCATGGACCGCAAAAAGGTGATGGTTGCGTCTTTGGACGTGCGTCGCCCGGCTGCGATGGAACAGCTAAAAGTATTGGCTGAACAGGTCGGCGTGGATGCGTTGCCGATTATCAGCGGCCAGATGCCGGTTGATATCGCCAAACGCGCCATGAATGCGGCAAAGCTTGGTGGCTACGACGTCCTGATCCTCGACACAGCAGGCCGCACGACACTGGACGAGCAGATGATGGGCGAGGCGGCAGATGTCGCCAGTGTGGCTAACCCTGCCGAAACGCTATTGGTAGCCGATGCGCTGACAGGTCAGGACGCGGTAGAGACAGCGCGCCGGTTCAATGATCGCTTGAAGCTGACAGGCCTTGTGTTGACCCGAATGGATGGTGATGGTCGCGGCGGTGCGGCGCTCTCCATGCGCGCGGTCACAGGTCTGCCGATCAAATTCCTCGGGACGGGTGAAAAAACAGATCTGTTGGAAGTCTTTGATGCGCGCCGGATTGCCGGACGTATTTTGGGCCAGGGCGATGTGGTGTCGCTGGTTGAAAAAGCCGCTGCTGAGATCGACCAGGAAAAAGCCGAAAAAATGGCCAAGAAAATGGCCAAGGGCGTGTTCGATCTGGAAGACCTCGCCGAACAGTTCAAACAGATGGAACGTATGGGCGGCCTGGGCGGCTTGATGGGCATGATGCCAGGCGCAAAAAAAGCCAAGCAGGCGATGGACGCGCAGGGTCTTGATGACAAAGTGCTCAAACGCCAGCACGCAATTATCATGTCCATGACCCCGAAAGAGCGCGCTAAGCCAGCCCTGTTAAACGCATCTCGCAAGAAACGGATTGCGGCCGGTTCAGGCGTTCATGTGTCCGAGGTCAACAAGGTGCTGAAAATGCACAAGCAGATGGCCGACATGATGAAGAAAATGGGCAAAGGCGGCATGGCGAAAATGGCTAAAGCCATGGGTGCGATGGGCGCTGGCGGCGTACCTGGTGGAAAAGCAATGGACTCAGCTGCTCTTCAGGACATGGCGGGTAAAATGGGCGGTGCGCCTGGTGGCGGACTGCCAGGCCTCGGCGGAGCGGGACTTCCGCCAGGCGGAGGGCTTCCTGGTCTGGGCGGATCGTTTGGAGGGCGAAAAAAATGAGCCGATTCAAGTGTGAGAAGTGTGGAACGCCTGTTCAGGGTATCGCTTTGGCGGGACGGTGTAAAAACTGTGGCGCCACTTATCGAGCGACATTCCAGTCTAAAATGGTTTTGTATGCGGCTTTGTTCTTTGGGTTTCTGTTCGGACCCATGATCGTGCGCCCATTTCTGTTAGGGCAAGGCATTGAGCCACAATCGATCACTGCGACGTTGGTTCCCTTGATGGGCGGTATCTCCGTCATGTTGATTTTGGGTGCGCTTAGCGTGCGTTTCTTGAAATTTGATTGGAAAAGCTGATGCAGGAAGTCCCCGAGCAGTTAAAGCGTCTGCGCGCTTCAATCGACAATATTGATAATGCGCTCATCCACATGCTCGCAGAGCGGTTTAAATGCACGCAAGCTGTTGGAAAGCTAAAAGCGGAGTTTGATTTGCCGCCGTCCGACAAGGCCCGCGAGACAGCTCAAATCGACCGGTTGCGCCAAATGGCCGTAGAAGCAGATCTTGACCCCGAGTTCGCTGAAAAATTTCTCAATTTCATCGTGACGGAAGTTATTCGTCACCACGAACAGCTCCGCAAATAGCGGAATGTCCCTTAAGCGCCAGTATTAGGAGTTTATCACATGGCCCTTAAAATTCGTCTTGCCCGTGGCGGGACCAAAAAACGTCCTTACTACCGTATTGTTGTTGCTGACAGCCGTTCGCCACGCGACGGTCGTTTCATCGAGAAAGTCGGTTCTTACAACCCATTGCTGTCCAAAGACTCCGACACGCGCGTCACGTTAGACGTTGAAAAGATCAAAGTCTGGATGGAAAAAGGCGCAAAGCCGACAGATCGCGTTGCGCGTTTCTTAGGTGATGCAGGCCTTGTTGAGTGGAAACACGGCAACAACCCGAACAAAGCGAAGCCTGGTCAGAAAGCTATGGACCGCATCGAAGAGCGTAAAGAGAAAGAAGAAGCTCGCAAGGCCGCTGAAGAAGAAGCTAAAGCTGCTGCAGAAGCTGCTGCAGCCGAAGCAGAAGCCGCGACTGAAGAAGCGCCAGCAGAAGAAGCTGCTGAGGAAGAAAAAGCCGAATAGGCTTTTTCAACTGGCTGCTTGAGGACAAGACGCCCTTTGCGCCTTTTCGTGTGCAAAGGGCGTATTCTTCATCGGACAAATATCTATGGACCTATCAATCCGCGAAGCTCAACTGGACGACATCGACTGGATCATTGCGCTTAATGCTGCAAATACACCAGCGGTGAGCAAATTGAGCCGCGAACAATATCTAGAATTAGAAAACATGTGTTGCGCTACGCTCATCGCTGAAGGTGGCGAGGGCGAACGCTTGGGCTTTGTCATGCTGATGGCGCCAGGGCGGGGGTATGACAGCCTGAATTATAAATGGTTTGAAGACAGGCTGGACAGTTTTTTATATGTGGACCGCGTTGCTGTGGCAGAGGCGGGGCGACGTAAAGGCGTGGGACTGGCGCTATATGCGGAAGCTTTAGAGATGGCTGAGGCGCATGGAGCAGTCGTACTGGCGGCCGAAGTCAACATAGAACCGATGAATTTTGTCTCGCTCGATTTCCATAAGCGTCTTGGATTTCAAGCCCTGGGCGATTTTACGAATTCGGATTCAAGCAAGGTTGTGCGCATGCTTGTGCGATCAACGCTCAATCCGGAATTAGAGTCAGAGTCATCAGTCACATGAAAGAAAAGCCTGACGCCAATCTTGTTGTCGTCGCACAGATAGCTGGTGCTCATGGTGTTAGAGGCGATGTGCGCATACGCTCCTTCACAGAATATCCAGAAGATTGCTTTGCATACGGCGCTTTGTTGTCCGGCGCGGGAAATGTTCTCGTGACGCCTAAAAAAGTGACTGCGGCTAAAGACACATTTATTGTCTGGCCAGAAGAAAACCGCCAGCGCGAAGAATGGATCGAAATGAAGGGGACTTTGCTTTATGTGTCCCGCTCTGATCTTCCTGAACCCGAAGAAGATGAATTCTACTTCAATGATCTGATAGGGTGCCAGGTACAACACATTGATGGTCGCGATCTTGGTGAGGTGGTTCATGTACAGAATTATGGCGCGGACGACCTTATTGAACTGAAATGGGCGCAGAGTGGGACTTACTTCCTGCCATTTACTAAAGCGACTATTCCTAGAGTAGACATCAATTCAAGGCAGCTTATCGCTGAACCAGAAGAAGCGTTATTGCCAGACGGTCTGCGAATTGATGATGACGAAACAGAAGACGATGACGCGAGCTAGCGGCATTGCGCCGTTGGTCTGAAAAAACGGTAATACAATACCGCTGATGTTTCGTTTGATCGAAGCAGGAACCGGCGCATGGCCCCTTCAGGTGCGCGTGTGCCAACCGTGACCTTCAATTGCTCTTGCAGGTAATCGGCTAGGTCATCTGGCAATTGTGGTCGATCGCGCCATACGACAAGACAGGACGATGTATCTTCATTGGCGTTTGGAAATGCTGATGACGGATATGTGGCCGCAATCACACGCGCTTCTGGGAACAGCGCACTGAAATTGCCGCCAAGGTGGGAGTCGTCCGTCACCAGTGTTCCTCTCGTGAAGCCTTCTTCATTTTTCAAACTGTTCGCCCAGCTTGCCACCGGCATGTACGCTCGACAGCGTTGGGGCTGGCAGGAGATAATGTCTTCGCTCCAGTCCACCATCCTGCCGCCGACAACCAGAAGAGCCAGAATACAGCTCAAGACGCCAAACGCGCGCATCGCAATGAAATAAGGGCCGGAGCGCTGTACCTGGAAAAATAGCCATATTGGCAGAGCAAAGAGAACCGGGTGCAACCATTCAGGTCTTAGTTTCTCGCCGGATACCATGGCATATGTGATCGCCAGCGCGCAGGACACCAGCAAAGTGTTTGAAAATAGTCGGCGCCAGGCCCGTTCAAATGGGCCTTCTTCAACATCCCGTCTTGGGAAGAAGGGATAAATGTAGGGAAACCACATCGGCCAGAATAACATGATGAAGATTACGCTGAGCGGCAGGCTGAACTGAACAATCGCTGAAAGAGCCAGGCCAATCATATCCAAACGGTGCTGAATGGCGTTCAACATCGCGTCCTGATTAGCGAAAATCGATTGAACCTCGCTGATCGTTGACGACAAATAACCAATGCTGGCTTCAGGAGACATGATGAGCCAAGCGATATAGGGCGAGATCACACCAATCAGGCAAAATACCGCAACTAACACACGAATGCCGGTGATTGCGGGCGGAGACAGGCGATCGCCATTCTGGTCATAATGGGCCTGTGTGAGCGATTTCATACAGGCGCCGACAAGCACCAACGATAAGGGCGCAAGCACAAATCCAAAATGACTGAGGACGCCTAAACCCGCCAGTCCGCCAAACAAAGCCCATTTCAAAAGACCTTGCCCGGTTAACGCGCTGACATAGGCATAAAAGGTTGAGGCGAGCAGTGTGAACGTCAGCACTTGGGATATTTGGTCTTCGTGCCATCCCCAGCCAGTCGCAAATACGAAAGACCATGCGATTGTCGCGCCGGCGGCAAGGTCCAGTCGATGATAAACGATGCCGCTGTCGTCCATCCACTCAAAAACGATCTGTACCGACCTGTAAAAGGCTATCAGTCCGATAGCCATCAGCGCGTATTTCACACCAAAAACAACCGGTCGATTAACAACGCCAACGAGGTCAAAAAAGGCGTAAATCCAGCTCAGAAGAGGCGCATGACCCAAGTCGTATCCAAGTTGGAAGGATTGCCCTGTGAGGAGGATATCGGCTTCATCCAGAGTATAAACAGGCGAGGTGAAGAGACGGACGATAAAATGCGCGACGCAATAAGCAACAATGACAACAAGCATAAATTGAGACGAAGGTTTTCGCCCATACGCCGGCGAGCGAACGGGTGCGACGTCTTCAGCCTGACCGTCGAACATCATGCTTTCAGACGTAGACTGGTTCACGCGGTTCCCCGTCCTGATCTACTGGCTTCTGTTTGCCGCTCTTGGGTCATCCCATTCAAGAGCAACGCCATAGCCCCCACGTCGCACCAACCACATCATGCCTAACAAATCTACCGTTCCCGCGCCAAGTCTGCCGAGAAATCCGTACTTAGAAGCGCCATGCATGCGCGGACGGTCATTAACGCGTTCTTCGATAACGCCCCAACCTGCACGCTTGATCAACGCAGGTAAAAAACGGTGCATAGCTGCAAAATAGGGTAAGTCTCTGAATGCGCGTGTTTTTATGAGTTTGAAACCGCAGCCTGTGTCACTTGCGTCATCTTGAAGGCAGAATTTGCGCACACCGTTGGCGATACGCGACTGAAGCCACTTAAAAAAGCTGTCATTTCTGCTGTTGCGGCGACCGGCGATGATGCCCAAACGCGGGTCTGGATCTTTCATGATGATCTCATCCCATAATCGGCGACAGTCGTGTGGGTCGTTTTGTCCGTCTCCGTCCAGCAACTGTACCCATTCACCGCGGACTGTTTGCAGGCCAGTATAAAGCGCCGCTGACTTTCCCCGTCGTTCAACATGCGTGAGCACACGAACAGTGTCTGGGTGTTTCACCTGCTCCAGCTTCAGTTCATCTGCGGTGCTGTCATCTGACGCATCGTTGACAAAGATTAGCTCGAAAGGAACACCGTCCAGCGCCTCATGGATTTCCTGTGTTAGCGGTTCGATATTCCCAGCCTCGTTATAACAGGGAACGAGCACAGTCAGGAGAGGGGCTGAAGTGGACAAAGAAGATCTCTCCAAGCTGGGTGTCTGGAACTTCATTTTAGAAGGTCCCACAATACGGATCCGCATTTTGCGTCAGGGGCAGACTATCGCGTTGAAAGAGTTCGGCACAAGTCGAAATAGTGTGAGATACCCAATTGTCTGACCTTCTTTTCAGAAGGAATTACAATTACCTGTAATAATTGAAACAACTTCCGCGCAAAGATGCCTGGAAAGGGTCATGGACCGGAAAAACATTTTTCAAATGCCGGCCAGCTTGTTTCTCCAAACCCCTCGCGTGCGCTTGATAATACCGCTGCGGGTGACAGGCCTTTTGCTTCAAGTTGGTCTGGTTCTGCGCGTTGTGAAAGGCTAAGCGCGAGAATGTTTCCTGTGTTCAAATCAAAAACGGGCGCCCCCACTTTGGTGTGCGCCGTCTTGTACGCAATTTTATTGGGTGTCGGTGTGCTGGAAACAACCGTAACATTTAGAACCGGTTGGTTGGCTTGGATGGAAAATTGTCCAACCCACCCCTGCATTGCAAATGGAGACGGACACATTAAACGCTCCATTCCCACGGCGTGCATGCCTTCCGGCAATCTGTTTGAAACTGAGTAGAGTGAGAAGCGCACATCTGCATTTAAGTTTTTGTCAGAGCGCCAAATCTCATCGCCGAGCAAAATACTGGTGTCGGTGGCGATGCTGGTAAAAATCGATAAGTCTGAGTGAGATGCGCTTGCAACTTTTGTAAACATTACTGTTTCGACCGCGCTTTCATCTGAACGGGGGAGTGCCGTGACCAGATTTTGCGTTGAGTTGCCGGTTGCTTCAGCTACCAGAACCAGAGGTTCATTGTAAAACTCGTTCGAAATGATTTCGCCTTTAATCAGAAGACCTGCTGCGTTAAAATCATCGTTTTTGCTGTGTATTGTGCCGACAGCGCCGGCCAACTCCGCCACACTCTGTCTCCAGCCCTGTGGGAGGACAATGTCGCCTTTGTCACCGTTAGTAATATGCACAACCGGATCTACTTTTATACGGGCCAATTCATCGGCTGTTTGGATGAGGTCTCGGACGACAAGGTGATAAGCTTCCTCTAGCGTGTTGAGTTCTTTAAGTGAGTGTCCATACCTGAAACCGAAGACTCCAACCAATATAGTCAGGGCCGCCACGCCGGCTAAAATCAGATTAAATGACCGTTGGATTGGTTCGCGAACGACAATTTCATTGTAACGTTCAAAGCTCGCCGTCAGAAAAGCTTCCAGCGTGTCACTCACACGCGCAGAATTCATAGGTTGACGCCTTAGCCAATCTGACGCCCGTTGAATATCGTCTGCGACGAGGAGGCGCGCGCGGGATCTACCGCGATTGCGCCAGTTCGTTGCAGCAATGGTCAATTGTGTGTGGTCGCCTACCCAGTCGGCGTGTTCGTTTACTTTTTTGAGCAACTCCGACAGCGCGTCGGTGAAACGACGTGGCGGCGAAAAATCCACATAAGGCAATTCAACGAGATGGTCTGGCGTTTGATCTGCTTGCACAGATTCTACAGGCGCCAAGATAATGCGTTTTCCCAATGACAGCGCATATTTAAGCGATGCAAGTTGCCGCTTGTCAGACATGGAACTTGTATCGATAACAGCGATAACAATGTCAGCGTGAATTATAACCGAATGACTTGGACTCACATGCGGTTGACCGCTCTGCGGAGCATAAAGCTCTTTTGCGTTGTCCAACACGATGTGCAAGCCACCGATGGTCAACGCTTGGGACAGGTCTTCTGCAAATGATGCTTGGGAATTTGGCCAACAAATAAACGCCCCAAGCTGTCGTCCCAGCTCGACGGACACCAAAACGCCTCCAGCACTAGTTAATACGGGTTAGGCTATGGAGAAGCTGAGCAAGAGCAATTGTTTTTTCTTTATGATCAAGGAATTAAGGATAAATCTTCATGTATTTTTTGTAACTGTTGTATCGCTGCCACGATCGGGCTCTGCTAATTCTCCTGGCAAGTGTGGAACAGAGCAGACAGATCATCAAACGAGCGAAGCCATGAAACACAGCTTTGTGGTCTGGTCCCATCTTCCACCTGCGTGTATGAGGCCGGGTTATGAGTTTTTCAGCGACAGTCATCACTTTATTTCCGGAAGCTTTTCCCGGAGTGCTCGACGTTTCCATAATTGGTCGTGCGCGGACAGACGGTTTGTGGTCACTTGATTGCGTTGATCTGCGTTCATTTGGTGAGGGCAAACACAATCAGGTTGATGACACGCCTGCTGGCGGCGGCGCCGGTATGGTGCTGAGACCCGACATCATGGCAGCGGCAATTGACAGTATTGATCTACAAGACCGACCGCTGGTGTTTATGTCTCCGCGCGGCAAGCCGTTCGATCAGGAGATGGCCCGCGAATGGTCAAGCGGTCCAGGCGTTGTTCTAGTTTGCGGTCGTTTTGAGGGCCTGGACCAACGCGTTATTGATGGACGTGACATTCAGGAAGTCTCCATTGGTGATTTTGTTCTGGCAGGCGGGGAAGTTGCCGCACAGGTCGTTTTAGAGGCATGCGTCCGATTATTGCCCGGAGTGGCTGGCAATGCTGACAGCCTTGAAGAAGAAAGTTTTGAGACCGGACTTTTAGAACACCCTCAATACACACGCCCCAGAAACTGGGAAAATCGGTCGATTCCGGAGGTTTTATTGTCCGGAGACCATAAAAAAATACAAGAATGGCGACAAGAACAGTCTGAGGCGTTGACAAAGGAGCGCAGACCAGATTTATACGCGTCCTTCAAGTCAATCGCTGCGACAGACGCGCGCCCGAAAGATTAAGAGCTCAGCAATGGCCAACCTTATTGAAACCCTCGAAGCCGAGGAAATGAACCGCGTCCTCGGCGACAAGAAGATCCCGGACTTTTCGCCAGGCGACACCCTGCGCGTAAACGTACGCATTAAAGAAGGCGAACGTGAACGTGTGCAGGCGTTTGAAGGCGTATGTATCGCCCGTTCTGGTGGCGGTCTGAACGAGAACTTCACAGTTCGCAAGCTGTCCTTCGGTGAAGGTGTGGAGCGTGTTTTCCCGGTTGTTTCTCCAATGCTTGAAAGCATTGAAGTTAAGCGCCGCGGTAAAGTTCGCCGCGCCAAGCTCTACTACCTGCGTGGCCGTACTGGTAAGCGCGCACGTATCGCAGAGCGTACCACAGGTCACGGTATCGAGGCGCGCAAGCCGAAGAAAGCATAAGCTTTCCAGCTTGATCGCATATAGAATTAAGCGCCGCTCCATTTTGGGGCGGCGTTTTTTGTTTGGGTTATGTCGCCAGCGCGTTTAATCCAAGCCCGACGGCCAGCATGATCGCGAAAGCGCCAACCAGAAGCACAACGTCGCGTGGTTTGACGATCGACACATGACGATCGTGGGCGATCTGTTTTGGCTTTGGTTTGCGCTTGAAAATCAGGCTACATGTGAACGCGGTTATTATCGCAACAATGAAGCCGATAGCGTTGTACCAGAACCAGAACACATTCTCTAAAAAGAAGTGAGTAAAGATGTTAGCGCTGACGCCTGCTAAAAGTCCTGTATTTGCATGAAACGCTGTGAGGAACCGACTCATAACGGCCAACAGGAATAGCGCTAATATTGGACCATAAAACACTGAGCCGACGAGATTGATCGCTTCAATCACAGTCGGTGCGATTGAGCCGGCAAAGAATGACAAAGTCAGTGTGATGATACCCCATATGATGGCGCCAATCTTTGCGTGGTTCATATAGGCGGTCATACTGAGTGTCTTCCCGGTGATGCGCACGTAATCTTCGACTGAGACTGCGGACAGTGAATTGATCGCAGAAGAGAGAGAGGACATGGCTGCGGCAAGAATGGCGACCACCATCAGACCGATAACGCCATTTGGCAGGTAGTTTACGATAAAGACCGGCATCATCCAGTCTGGTTTGTCTTTTGGGATTTGTTCCATGAATTCAGGCGTGATCATTGCCAAAGTGCCGATCACCAGACCGGCTGTGCAATAGATCAGCGTGATCGGGAATCTTATAAGCCCATTCGCCAGAAGGATAGATTTGAGGTCTTTTTCATTTGCGGCGGACAATGAGCGCTGTGCTTCTGTCTGGTCGCATCCATAATAGGACGCGTACAGCACCAACCCGCCAAACAGCATGGGCCAGAACCCGAACGCATCACCAGAAAACCCGAATGAAGAAAAGTCGATGGCGGTCAGTCGCGACTTGTCGATATTGGCGAGAAATATATCTATCCCGCCCAGCGCGTGTAACCCAAAGACAATACATAAGACCGCCCCGAAGATGATGATGGACATCTGAATGGCGTCACCTAGCACGACGGCCTTCATTCCGCCCTGCAATGAGTAAATCACCGTGGACACCCCGACGAGCGTGACAGACGCCCAGAAGTCCAGTCCGATTGTGCCCTGAAGAATAATGGACAGCGCATAGATCATTATAGCGGTGGCAAAAGATCGGCTGAGCTGGAAGACAAAACTCAGCATTAAACGCGTGGAGCGTGCAAACCGCCTCTCGAGAAAATCATATACGCTGACCACGCCAGAACGATGAAGAGCCGGGAGAACAGCGCCCATTAGGATCAGCATGGCGAGTGGCACGGCCAGCTCATAGGAGAGCCATTTCAAGCCACCGCCTTCACGCAGTCCCACAAATGCTGGTGCAGACACAAAACTGATCGCAGACAATTGCGTCGCCATGACCGAAAGCGTTAGGGCGCGCCATCCTAGTTGTCGATCGCCCAGAAAATATGCTTCTCGGCCTTCCTGTCTGCGGAGGAAGTAGCCTAAACCGAGAAGACCGGCGAGATAGGCGATAATGATCGCGTAATCGAGAAAATTCATGCTTTGCCAGGCGTTTCCATTGTTTGCAGAACAAATCCGCTTGCGTTTTGGAAGCAGCTAAACAAGGCAGGCTCTGAAAGTCATGGTGATGTGCGCATTGCGTTTGATCACATTGCAATGCGCACAGAATTCAGGCGTTTGGGCGTATGTTAGCTCGCATAGTCCGGGCATTCCCGGTTCAGTTTGCGAAGAAGCGCAGGCCATACCAACTTGTCCGCGAGTTTGGCCATGCCGCCGACAGGGGACTGACCTTCAACTTTTTTCTGAAGATTGTCGCCGCAATAAAGGAGTTCTCCGCCGCCCGCCTGCGCCATGATCTGCATGGCGCAGGCGCGTTCCAAAAAGAACATGCGTTGGTATGCGTCCGCAGCGGATTCGCCCACCGTCAGCGTGCCATGATTGCGCAGGATCATAGCGTGTTTGTCGCCAAGGTCGGCCACGATGCGTTCACGCTCGTCCAGGTCGAGCGCTACGCCTTCATAGTCGTGATAGGCGATCTCTCCCATTGCGATCATGGCGGTCTGCGTGATTGGCAAGAGGCCATCTTTCTGGGCGGAGACCGCAACGCCCTGATTAGTGTGCAGGTGGATAACGACCATCGCGTCGTCACGCGCGGCATGAATGGCGGAGTGGATGGTGAAGCCTGCTGGATTGATACGATAGTCGCTCTCGCCAACGATCTCACCCTCAAGGTCAACTTTGACGAGACTGGATGCGGTAACCTCTTCAAACAACATGCCGTAAGGATTGATCAGAAAGTGATGTTCGGGGCCAGGAATACGCGCGGAAATATGCGTAAAGATAAGATCATCCCAACCATTCATTGCGACAAGCCTGTAAAGCGCTGCAAGGTCGACACGCGCCTGCCATTCAGCTTCGGAGACATCTAGTTTCTGTTTGATTGCGGTGTCAGCGGCCATGTTCAATCCTCCCGGAATTATCATTGTTAACGCCTAAGATAGCTCAACTCTCAAGGCGCGTCAGCCCGATCTTAATCGTCACGTCGCGTCACCTTGATTTGCCTTTACATGAAAAGCCCGGCTAGGTTTTGCCTTGAATCACCATTTGCCCGTCCATACGGAGAGTTTAGCCTTGAACGAGAATGTCACCACACCACCTGAAGCGACGCACAAAGGCATTCTTGGCTGGATCGAGAAGACAGGGAACGCGCTTCCAGACCCGGTATTTATTTTCTTTTATCTGATGGCGGTATTGGCGGCCATCTCAGTCATATGCGAACTGACAGGCGTATCGGCTGTGCTGAATGAAGAAATTCTCACCGGGATGGGCGAATATGGACGCGCCCGGGTCGGCGTGAGTGATGACGGTGTGATTGCTGCTGAGAGTTTGTTGTCCGGCGAAAACCTGTCCCGCCTGTTGGTGGAAATGCCAGCGACATTCACGCACTTTCATCCGCTTGGCTATGTGCTCGTTGTGATGTTAGGCGCGGGAGTGGCTGAAAGAGCAGGGCTGTTTTCCAGCGCCATGCGCGTCGCTGTTCGCTCGGCGCCAAAATATCTTTTAACACCTGTTGTGGCGATCGTGGCCATGATTGGAAATCACGCAGCAGATGCCGCTTATGTTGTGTTGATCCCGCTCGCCGGGGTCATGTTTGCTTCCGCTGGCCGCCATCCGCTCGCGGGCATAGCTGCCGCGTTTGCTGGGGTTTCCGGTGGGTTCTCGGCAAACATATTCCCAGGGCAATTGGATGCGTTGCTTTATGGGATTACTGAAACGGCAGCTGAAACGCTAAATCCCGCCTATGACGCCAACATTGCGGGTAACACCTATTTTATCCAGGCGATGATTGTGATCTTCACGCCGATCATCTGGTTTGTCACAGACAAGGTGATTGAACCGCGTTTAGGCGTCTACAAACCAAATGAAGACGCCGCCGAATTGATCAAAGATGGAGACGCAAAACTCACTCCTGAACAAATCAAAGGTCTACGATGGGCTGGGTTTGCATGCCTTGGCGTAGTCGGATTGTGGGTGTTTCTGACGATTGGTCCGGGCACGCCGCTCATAAATGATGGCCCTGGCGCTGAAAACCTTGCGCTTGTCCAGCAAATGACGCCGTTTTTCCGGTCTTTGGTAGCAGGGTTCTTGTTGCTTTTCCTTGCGGCTGGATGGGCCTATGGCGCGGCCGCTGGCACTGTAAAGGGCCACAAAGATATTGTGTCCATGATGGCGGACGCTATGAAAGACCTTGGGTATTATCTGGTTCTTGCATTTGCGGCGGCGCATTTTGTCGCCATGTTCAACTGGTCAAACCTTGGTCTGATTTCCGCGGTGCATGGCGCTGCGGCCATTGAAGCATCCGGCCTTCCGCTACCGATCCTGCTCGGTATGATTCTGGTATTCAGTGCGATCATCAACCTGTTTGTAGGGTCAGCTAGCGCCAAGTGGGCGCTCCTTGCGCCAGTCATGGTGCCGATGCTGATGTTGCTGGGAGTCAGTCCAGATGGTGCGACGGCAGTATATCGTGTCGGTGATAGTGCGACCAACATCATCACACCATTGATGGTCTATTTCCCACTAATCCTGATCTTCGCACGTCGGTGGCAGCCAAACTTTGGTTTGGGCAGCCTGACTGCGATGATGATCCCATATTCCATCTGGATATTGGTCAGCGGGCTTGCGCTCACCATCGTTTGGGTGGCGCTGGGACTGGATTTAGGGCCGGGCGCACCGATCGCTTATACGCCTTAAGCCTTGAAATTGGCGGCGATGCCTTTGCTGGACTCATCTTTGGGCTTGGTAACGCCGCCTGCAGACCCATAGCCTTTGGGCGCGGCGCGGGTTTCCGCGATTTCTTCTGATATCGCGCGGAAAAGGCCTTCTGTGACCTCTTTTCCTGCTTCTAGCGCATGTGCGTGCGCTTCGGTAAGGGCGCGGAAACGCTCCACTTCATCGCGCAGTTCAGATTTTTGTTGCGGGCTGGCGCCATCCAACATGGCTGGATTGGAGCGGATCGCCTGAATTTCCAAGCGATAAGCATGTGCAAGTTTTTCTTTTTCCTGCCAATCGCGCGTTGAAGCGTCGAGCTTACCCTGTTTGAGCGCGTTGGTTTCTTCCAAAATCAAAGACTGGAGGCGTTGTGTGATTGCGATCAATTGGTCAGCGCGGTCAGCGCCGTCTTTTGCAGCAATAGCCATTATTTTGGTGTCTCCTCTAGTCCTTGCAAACGCAGGAGCTCGGTTAAGACAGCGTCGGCGATACCAATACCACCGGCTTCTGAAATGGATTTTGTATACTGTTCAAGAAGGAGGGGACGGAAAGCCTCTTCGGCTGAACCTCCACCAAAGGGGCCGTCAGTTTCGAGTTGATCAAATACCGGACCTAATAGCTCCGCTAGAAAGAGTGATTCAAATTCCTGAGCTTTGGCTTCAGCCTGTTCTCGGGTTTCGGCTTCTGAAAAGCGAAATTCAGAATTGCTTCCGAATGAGCGAATTAGGCCCAGGTCGAGGGGAGAAGAGAGTGCGTCAGCCATGTCGCTTACATTACCTCAATATCTGCCTGTAGCGCGCCGGCGGCCTTAAGCGCCTGCAGGATGGAAATCATGTCGCGTGGTGTGACGCCTAGCGCGTTCAGGCCGTTGACCAGGTCTTTCAACGGCACACCACCATCCAATACCGTTAAGTCCGCAATGTCTTCGCCAACGCCGATTGTAGTTTGCGGTACGACGACGGTTTCGCCTTCCGCCAATGGTCCGGGTTGCGACACAGCTGGCTGCTCTTGGACGGAGATCGTCAGATTGCCCTGAGCGATTGCAACGGTAGAAATACGGACGCTATCGCCAATCACGATAACACCAGTGGTTTCGTTGATGATGATTTTAGCTGGCTGATCCGGATCAACCTCCAGACGTTCAATGTCGGCTATTAGCATGGCCATGTCGCCATATTCCGGCGGAGGTGTTAGCGAGACTGTGGCCGGGTCATTGGCGCGCGCAATGTCCGTTCCGATGTACTTGTTTATCACACCTGCAATGCGGCGCGCAGTCGTGAAATCTGGATTTCGCAGCGCAAGCCGAACGGTCGGAAGGTCGTTGAGCGAAAACGGAAGCTCATTTTCAACCAAAGCGCCGTTCGGGATGCGTCCATTTGTTGGAATGTTGCGTGTCAGGGAAGAACCTGAATCTCCGCCAGCAGTAAATCCGCCAATCGCGACAGAGCCCTGGCTAACCGCATAAACCTGACCATCAGCTCCCATTAAAGGCGTGGCCAATAAAGTGCCGCCTTCGAGGCTATCTGCGTCACCAAGCGCAGACACAGTCACATCGATACGTGATCCAGGCGTAGCGAACGGGGGGAGATTTGCTGTGACCATGACGGCGGCGACGTTTGCGGTGTTTAATGTTTCATCGCGTGTGTTGACGCCTAAGCGCTCGAGCATGCCTTCAAGGCTTTGCCGCGTGAAAGGCGAATTCCGCAGACTGTCTCCTGATCCGTTAAGGCCAACGACGATCCCATAACCCAGCAATTGGTTGTCGCGCACGCCTTCAATATCAACGATGTCTTTTAAACGCGCACCAGCCTGAGCAGGCGCGCCTGTCAGAATGTAGATCGCTGCAAATGCTAGCAGGGCGCTGATTATTCGGCGCATTATGACATCCCTAGAAGTCTACCACCTTCCGCAATTTGGGCGGAAACCTAATTGTCTTTGATGTTCACTTTGCGCGCTAAGACAAAACAAACACTTAAAATTCTAAGTTTTTTTGATAACAGCGTTAGCGAGCAATTAACCTATGTTAAGCACTCTAACCCTTCATGCTTTGGAGGCTATATGCGCGTATCTCGATCAGGTCCTTCGCGCCCGACATCTGGCGCTGGTAAAGCGGCTAAGTCAGATGGCGCAGGCTTCCAGAAAGTTTCAGCCAACACATCTAACACCGCAGATGCGCCACGTGCGTCAGTGACATCAGTTGGCAGCGCCTCAGGCGTAGGAGCCGTTGATGCTGTTATGGCGCTGCAAGGTGCGGATGCAGTCGGTACGCGACGTGAGCGAGCGTTAAGAAAAGGTCGGCGTATGCTGGATGCGCTCGATAGATTACAGATTTCGGTACTGGACGGGCAGGTGACGGAAGGTCATCTGGGCCTTTTAAAACGCGCTCTGAAGGAAAATCGCGAGGACACAGGCGAAGAAGGTCTTGATGAAGCATTGGGGCATATTGAGGTTCGCACCGCTGTGGAAATCGCCAAATTGGAACGCCAAAGCCGTAAAAGCGGTGGATAAGTCGGCTGGATTGCTGATTTTTTCCACGAATCCGGCATGAGATTTGCCTATTGCTGCAGTGGGCGGCTTTCGCTATAGGGGCCGTGTCTCGCACCTTAACCGGTGCATATTGCAACGCGGGGAGGCGTTGCGGTCAGGAGCGTAGAATGAGCGTAGATCTAGACGACTATCTGCCATCGAACGACGAAGAGTACATGAACGAGCAACAGCTTGCGTACTTCAAAGCCAAGCTCGAAAAATGGAAATCCGACATTCTCAGCGGTAGCAGAGAAACTATCGAAAACATGCAGGAAGACTCTGCGCCGATCCCCGACCTTGTGGATCGTGCATCGTCTGAAGCAGACAGAGCGTTGGAGCTTCGCACTCGCGACCGTCAACGCAAGTTGATCTCCAAGATCGATTCCGCCTTACGTCGCATTGAATCCGGCGACTATGGCTTTTGTGAAGAAACGGGCGAACCAATCGGTGTTCGCAGGCTTGAGGCGCGCCCAACAGCGACCCTCTGTCTGGAAGCCCAGGAGCGTCATGAGCGAAAAGAACGCACAGTCCGAGACGACTAACCGGATACACGATTTATAAAAAAAGCGGCGGCCAGAGATGGCGCGCCGCTTTATTTTTATGACCTAAAATGGATTAACCGCATCAACAGTGCGTTGCGCGACACCAGCGCGCTGAAGGTTGGAAAGATCGCCGCGGCCGCCATAGGAAATACGCGCCTGAGCAATCTGTGTGTGATTAATGGTGTTTTGCGCGGAAATGTCTTGTGGCCGAATAACGCCTGTCACCAGTAATTCACGGATTTCGTGGTTGACCTTCACTTCCTGAGAGCCTGCGATGACCAGGTTTCCATTGGCAAGTTTGTCAATGATGATAGCAGCAACAGTTAGATCAATTATTTCAGCACGGTTTACCGTGCCCGTCCCATTCGAGGTCGAAGACGAATTTAGGTCTATGCCTGGCGATACGCCCAACGCACCTGGCAGATTCTGGTCGAGTAATTGATCAATCCCCAACAGCGCATTGACTTCAGCGGCTGTTGACCCGGTCCGGGATCGTGATGTGGTGTTGTTTACCTGTGCTTGGTCAGCGATCGCGATATTGACTGTTAGAATGTCACCGACATCTCCTGCACGGGCATCATCAAAAAATGCGCGCGCGCCTGAACGCCACAAAGAATTCTGAGTGTAGTTTTGCGCAGGCGGAGCTGGTTGCGGCAATGAAACTGGGCGGTGGCCAGTTAATTCTGTTGGGTTTTCAATCGGTGTCAGTTCCGGAGAGGCGACATTGTCCCGAATACCAGCAGCTGTCGCACATGCGCCGAGCATGGCGGTTGCGGCGAGAGCGGCGGAATTTTTCAGCATGCGCGCGTTTTTCATCGGAAAATCCTCTGGTTTTGCTTAGCGGTCATGCACATGCGCGACGCCAATATCGGCGACGACTGCATCCACTGCACGTTTTGAATAATTGTTTAGGACGCGAACTGACGCGCCAATTGCTGCGTCTTCTAACGCCTTGCCATCGACGGTGAGTTTCAGCCCGTTCTTGGCGTAGACGAGCGTAACGGGTTCGCCTTTTTTGACGGCGGCTGGAAGTTCCACATCTGAGACACGAAATTGCCGGTCGGCTCTAATGGACCGACGCAAAGTTTTCCCGATCACTTCGGACTTCATCTCCGGTGCGCCGATATAGGGGTTGCGGTCGCCATCACTTCGCCAGGCTAAGTCGTTCTCGGTGACGATGTCGTCGCGTTGCATGTCCCGGGTAAATACCAGATGCATGTTTTCGCTTGGCGCTGCGTCATTGAAAACGGGCTTTGCTGCGTTTGGATCGATGCGTGAAATGCGGATTGGACCGGACACATCGCTTGGGAAATAGACCCCATTCTTGCGCGCGATCGCGCCAACAAACTGAGGGTCGAGCGCCAATGATTGTCCGATGTCCGGAGAAGGCGCAACGCGCACATTCGCCAAAGGGCCAGATGCGTCGGCGACGTCGCCAAGCGTGATCCATGCGCCAGTCACTTCGACAACTTCGCCAGCTGTATTGGCGCGCGCAGGCGCAATCGAAGCAAAAGCAGCTGCGACAAATGTTAGAAGTATAAGCGCGTCCCGGATCATTCAGATTACCTCAGGTTAGACGTTGTTTGCAGCATCTCGTCTGTGGTTGTGATCACTTTGGAATTCATCTCGTAAGCACGCTGCGCGTTGATCAGCGATGAAATCTCTGTAACAGCATTGACGTTGGATGTTTCAAGGAAACCTTGCAGCAATGTGCCGAAACCAAGCTGTCCGGCTTGTCCCACATTCGCTGCGCCTGATGCGGGTGTTTCCAGCAGCAAGTTGTCCCCAATGGCGTCAAGGCCCGCAGGGTTGATGAAGCGCGCAAGATCGAGTGCGCCAAGATCAACAGGTTCAGCTGCGCCGGCGGTTGTCGCCTGAACAACCCCTTGAGCGTTGATTGAAACAGTTAGCGTGTCATCTGGAACGTTGATGCCGGGAGAGACTGTGTAACCGTCTTCCGTCACGATCTCGCCTTCGCCATTGACCGAGAAATTACCTGCGCGGGTATATGCGTCGCGGCCGTCGGGCAGTTGCACAACAAAATAACCCTGGCCTTGAAGCGCGAGGTCATAGGAGTTGCCTGTCTGCTGAATGCCACCCTGTTCGGCGATGCGGTAAACGGACCCGGCTTTCACACCCGTACCGACCTGGACACCTGTCGGCACGATTGTGTCAGCGTCAGAGGAGGAAACTCCCATGCGTTCGACATTCTGATAAAGAAGGTCCTGAAACTCGGCGCGTTGGCGCTTGTATCCTGTTGTGTTCATGTTCGCGATGTTGTTCGCGATCACTTCCACATTAAGTTGCTGGGCCTGCATGCCTGTCGCAGCGGTGCTAAGTGCGCGCATGTTATTATCCCTCCATACCTACTAGCCGCGAACCTGGGCGAGCTTGTTGATCGCCGAGCTTCGCATGTCATCTGCATTCTTGATCATTCGCGCCACGCCTTCATAAGCGCGCGCCGTTTCGATCATGTACGTCAGTTCTTTCACGGGTGAGACGTTGGAACCTTCAAGGGCGCCTTGCACAATGCGTGGCTCCTCGATGATTTCGGGTTCCTCATCCGTTGCAGTCCAGACGTTTGATCCCCGTTTTTCCAATGCTTCAGGCGTCTCAAACCGGACGGTCGCAATTTGACCTACCACTTGCCCGCGCTGAACAATTGCGCCATCTCCTGCGACCTGAACGGGACCACCGTCCGGATCCAGCTGAATTGGCGCTTCGCCTTCACCCAGAATAGCGACGCCCTGTCGGCCGCCAGCACCCATTACGGTGTATCCGTTGCGAGAGACAAGAAATCCATCTGCGTCGATGCTGAAACCGCCGTCGCGCGTGAAGACTCTTTCGCCCGAAGGCGCCTCAAGGACGAAGAAACCTTCCCCCTCGATAGCAAAATCAAGCGGGTTGCCGGTTCGTTCGATAGGGCCGGTCGACATGTCCCGCTGCAAGCGCCAGCTTTCAGCAAAGACAATATTTTCCGGATTTTCAGCGGCGTGTGCCGGGCGTTCCGACAACTCGCGCTGAACCACGTGCTCCACTTTGAAGCCTGTAGTGGTCATGTTTGCGAGATTGTTGGCGGTAATGTCCAAACGCTGCCGCAGCATTTTCTGCGTGGACAAGCCGATCATCAATGAATTGTCCATGCGGCGTTATTCAACCCTAGACGCCCATCAGCACAATTTGATCGTCTGATAGCAAAGTCACACTTAAAAAGTGCGTTCGTTCCGCGCATTTTTTCGCGAAACATTCCCGTGTCCAACTCACAACATGGCGCGCTAGGGTTAACGCCGTGTTGCTGACATGAACATTTTTTCCGCCCTTTAGTCGGCAGTTTCTGCCCATCTCCACTAATCATTAACGAAGTCGGACGATTTTGCCGAGTAGAGATATTTTACGCAGGTGAAGTTATGTCTGATGAAGACGAGAACATAAACGACGTTGAAGACGCTGAGGCGGGCGAAGACGAAGCTACGCCTGCTAAGAAGAAAATGGCAGGCAAGACAATGGTCTTGTTCTATGTCGTACCGGCTGTGTTGATTCTGTTTGGCGGCGTTGCCGTTGGCATGATGCTTGGCGGCGGCGGCAAGGAAAAGTCTGTCGAAGTCGCACACGCCGATGACTCACATGGCGAAGACTCGCATAGCGATGACAGCCATGGAAAAAAGGATGACCACGGAAAAGACGATGGTCATGGCAAGAAAGATGATCATGGCGGCGGTCACGGAGAGGAAGGCCAGGCGGAAGGGCCAGATGCTGGGCCGACGCGCGAGAAAGGGACTGTCCAGCTCGGCAGCGCCGGAGATCCATCCTACTACATCATGCCTGATCTGTTGGTGAACCTGGCGACGCAGGAAGGCGAACGGCAGCTATTTTTGAAACTTAAACTCACGCTGGAAGCGGAAGATCCTAAAATGTTTGACGACATTCCTAAAGTTCTGCCGCGGATCACTGACCAGTATCAGATGTTTCTGCGCGAGCTGCGTGTGGATGACCTAAATGGAACAGCGGGGGGATACAGGCTTCGCCTGGAATTGCTGCGTCGGATCAATCTCGCCATCGCGCCATCGCGTGTGGATGCGGTGTTGATCGAAGAAATGTTGGTGCAATAGGACGCGTTTGGTATGGCCGAAGAGGAAGATTGGACCGCAGAAGGCGGCACCGGTAACTTCGACGAGGATATGGCGGCGGCCTGGGAGGCTGAACTCGCCAACGAAGCTGAGTCTGAACATGACCCAGCGACGATCGCCCAACATGCGACCGGTTCTGAGCGTATTCTTAACCAGGACGAGATCGACTCGCTCCTGGGTTTTTCTATGGAGGACGATCAGGAGGGTAAAGGATCGGGCATTCGCGCGATCATCAACTCCGCGCACGTTTCATATGAACGTCTTCCAATGCTCGAAGTGGTCTTTGACCGCCTTGTGCGCTTGATGACGACTTCGTTGCGAAACTTTACGTCCGACAACGTTGAAGTTTCTCTAGACTCTATCGCATCCATGCGATTCGGCGATTACCTCAACTCTATTCCGCTACCGGCGATCCTTGCTGTCTTCAAAGCGCGTCAGCTGGAAAACTTTGGCCTTGTAACGGTCGACTCCAACCTGATTTATTCGATTGTGGATGTCCTTTTGGGCGGTCGTCGCGGCACGGTCGCGATGCGTGTGGAAGGCCGACCTTACACCACGATTGAGCGTATGTTGGTCACGCGACTTGTCGAAGTGATTTTGCTTGACGCCAAGAAAGCCTTCAACCCGCTGACAGAAGTCGACTTTGACCTTGATCGAATCGAGACTAACCCACGTTTCGCCGCAATAGCACAACCCGCCAACGCCGCCATTCTGGTACGTTTGCGGGTGGACATGGAAGACCGCGGCGGACGCTGCGAGCTGATGCTGCCTTATGCGACGCTGGAACCAATCCGGAAGATGTTGTTGCAGAACTTCATGGGTGAAAAGTTCGGTAACGACAATATCTGGGAAAGCCACCTGGCCACTGAGATCTGGGAAGCGCCGACCAATGTTCGGGTGGTTATGGATGAATTTCATCAGCCGCTCGGCCGCATGATGAGCCTTGAGGTGGGAGACACGCTTTTGATGAATGCGGGGCCTGACACCAAGGTACAACTCAAATGCGGCAACATCTTTCTTACCGAAGGCCAAGTTGGTCGCATCGGGAATAAAATAGCTGTGCGTGTGAATTCGCCATTGGCGAGCAGCACAAAACGACGGGTTTTGGAGAACAGAAAATGATAACGCTGACGCCATCAATCGTAGTCGATGTGTTTCTCGCGTTGCTGCTGGTTATCGCTATCGCTTATTTCTGGCGATTAGATGTGCGCTTGAAAGCGTTAAAGTCGGACCGCGATGGCATGTTGGAAGCGACAAAGGAACTCGCACAGACCATTCAGCAAGCGGAAAGCACAATCGCAGGGCTTAAGTCGAACGCTGCGGAAGCTGGTTCCAGACTTCAGTTGCAGATCGATGAAGCGCGCGCGCTTCATAAACGCGGACAAGAAAACGCTGGTATCAGTTCGGCTGATGCAGGCCTTCGCCGCCGAACAAGTTTCTAAACAGGGAAAGCATACGAAAATGAGCCAGTCCATACGACTTATGCCAGCCCTGATAGCGGTTTCGCTTGGATCTTTCGCATTCAAGGCGATTGATATTGCTGAAGCGGCGGTTGGTGCGCCGGAACCAGAACACGAAACGGACCATGGCGATGAAGACGCGGATGTTATGGCGCAAGACGATAGTCATGCCCCTGACGTTGATGCGTTTGACGCCCATGACGAGGGCGGTGTGATGGACGCCAACTATGGCTACGAAACCGTGCGTGGCGATGGACAGGCTGAAGAAGACCGAACGGATGGCGACGCCTGTCTTGCTTCCCCGGATTTCTCTGCGGAAACTGGTTTGTCTCAGTATGAAATACAGGTTCTGCGCTCACTGGCGGACCGTCGCCAGGTGCTTGAAGATCGCGCAGCCGAACTTGATACGCGCGAACAGTTAGCCGCCGCAGCGGAACTGCGTCTGGATGATCAGATCACCGAACTTAAAGAATTAGAAGCAGGTGTTCAGTCATTATTGGACGCGATGGAAGTTAAGCGTGATGAGCGGATGGACGGACTGGTGAAAGTCTATGAATCCATGAAGCCGAAAGATGCCGCACGCATATTCAATACGTTAGACAATGATGTGTTGTTGTCTGTTTCGATGCGGATGAAACATGCGAATCTGGCAGCTGTCATGTCGAACATGTCTTCGGAGCGCGCACAACAACTCACACGCTTGTTGGCGGACCGCGCCGCACCGCCAGGAGACGCTGAAGAGGTATTAGCAAGAGCAAACGCCAGTTGACATCAGACACGCCGCATAAACCCGCCGTCTTCAGGCTAACAGTCAAGCGCGCTCTATTAGGGTTAGGCGCTGCTGGCGTCATGCAACCTTTTGTGGGGCAGGACGCATGGGCGCAGCGTGCGCTTGAGCTCAGAGCCGAAGAAGAAAGTGGTTACGCGCGCTTTGTGGCAAAGTGGGCGGACGGGGATGAAAGCCATCCCAAAATCGAAGCCACGGTTGATAGTCGCGTTCTGGTGATGACATTCCCAGAGCCAGTTGAAATAAATCTGGACGCCATCCTTGAAGCATTGCCGAATTGGGTGGCGCTAGCGCGCCTGGATCCAGATCAACAAACCGCTCGTTTTGCGTTACGAGAACAACATACGCGTCTTCATCTGTCTCAATCTATTGATCTGTCAGCCATCGACCTATTGCTGGAGGATGATGAAACGGATCCGCCTGATGTGGTGTCGCCTTTGGTTGCGATTCGTGAGGCGGCTGAAGAAGCTAAGCGCATCGCGGAAATTCCTCCGCCGGTCGATTTTGTCAACGGCCTTGAAGTTCGTGCGTCTGACGCAGGCGGACGATCACGTATTGCGTTTTACTGGCCGGAAGAAGTCGAATTTGAAGAAACGAACACTGACAAGGTGTTGAGTCTTAAGTTCAATCGTCGCGCAGAGCCAGATGTCGCACGTTTGCGTATTGAGCCGCCGCCGTTTGTAAAGACTGTCACATTTGAGAACGACGACAAGGGCATGCTGTTCAATTTCGAATTGGATACCCGTGTCGCTACAACCATCTATCGAGATGGCAATTCTGTTATTCTGGATTTAGCGTCGCAAGCGGCGATTGATCGCGCCAAGGAAATTGAACGGCAGCGTGAAGAAGCTAAACGCGCGTTAGAAGAAGCGCGCATTGCGCGAGAGAACGCGCTGCAACAAGCTGCAAAAGACGCCGCGGCTGCGGCTGAAGCCGCAGCAGAAGCGGCAAAAGGTGTTCGGGACCTTCCACTTGCAGATGACGCTTCGGATCTTGCAAATGTATCAGATGCGATTGCCTCTGAGCCGTTGGAGGCGCCTGAAAAGGTAACCTTTGGATCGTCAACAAACGCAATTGGATTATCGCGTGAGATTGGTAAGCCTGAAACGGCTGGGCCTGTGGACTTGCGGCCAGAACCTGTTGATGAAGGCGTCATTGAGCACGAGCCAGGATCACGTGAGAGCTTTTATCGCAGCGGATGGGCAACGCCCGCACCGCCTGATGGTGTTGTTAAAGCAAAGATCCAGTCAACGCCTGAAAGCCTCAGACTGACTGTGCCGTTCTTTTCTCCTGCGCCGGCAGCGGTCTTTGCGCGGCCGCCAGCAACTTGGGTCATTTTTGGCGCGGATGCGGATATTACTTTCAACAAAGAAAATCTGCCGGTTCGCTATAAAATTGACGTCATCCGCAAGGACAGTGCGGTGTTGCTCCGTGTGGAAGCGCCAGAAGGCATGGTGCCATCCGCGCGATCTGACGAATCAACTTGGACGATCGACTTTGCGCCAGCGGCGGTTCAGCCTTCTCGCTTTCTGAAGCCCGCGCGAGAAGTGTCTGAGACAGGGCGTCGTAGCATACAAACGCAACTTATCGGGGCCGCAGGGGTCGTCTGGTTTGAAGATCCTGTTGTGGGAGATGAAATCGGTGCGGTGATTGCCTTTGGGCCTTCGATTGCGTCTACAACACCTCGCATGTTTGTGGAGGCGGAAATGCCGGCAACAGCGCATGGTTTGGCAGTCATTCCGCATGCTGACGATGTCACATTGATGCTGGACGAAGAAACCGTCATCATTAACGCCTCCAAAGGCATGGCCATTTCTGCTGCAAATGCTCAGACAGTGTCCGCTTATCAATCGTTGAAAACAGATACGCCGACGCCCGGGTTCATTGATTTCGACGCCTGGGGCGGCACCATGGGAAACGCCTTTTTTGTGCGCCAGTCTCAGCTAGCGCGCGCAGCAGCCGAAAGAGATTTTGCGTCAAAAGCCGGTGCTGAAGTCCTGATGGATCTTGCAAGGTTTTATATCGGTCATGATCTGGGCGCAGAAGCCATGGGTGTCCTTGACACTGCGCTGGATGGGCGTCCTTTGCTGGAGCAAGACGCTGCTTTTCTGTCGTTGCGCGCAGCTTCCAATGTCATGCTGGAGCGCTACGAGCTTGCAGAAGATGACCTGTCCAAAGGCGCATTGCGCGGTGACAAGTCCGCTTTTATCTGGCGTGGTCTGACAGCCGCTCGCATGGGGCAGTGGGAGCGCGCGAACGACTTTTTCAGTCAAGGTGAAGAACTTATCTTTGCTTATTCTTCGCGCTGGGCGTCGCGTTTTTATGCCGTTGCGGCTGAAGCGGCATTGCGCGCAGGTGAGATGGACCGCGCAAGACAAATGGCGGAACGTGCGGCCGGATCTTCATATACTGAACCCTCCGAAGAGGGGACGTTGATCCTGGCGCGGTTATCGGAGATCCAGGGCGATACCGAACTTGCCTACAAGAGATACATCTCGCTCACCCAGGATGCGAGCGAGCCGGTTGCTGTTAAGGCGGAATTGCGCCGTCTGGACCTAGGGGTTCGGATGGGCGATATCGCGCCGAGCGAAGCTGCTGACGAGTTGGAAGCATTGCGGTTTCGGTGGCGTGGTGATGACACCGAAATGGCGACCGTTGGCATTCTGGCGGACCAGTATATGCGCCTTGGGCGTTTTAGAGAGGCGCTGTTGCTTGTGCAGACTGGGGCAATACGTGATCCGAATGCGCCGGGCGCCCGAGAACTTCGTCTGCGGCTAGTGGACTATTTCAGGCGTCTCTACCTTGAGGGCGAGGCTGAACGCTTAGATCCTATTCAGGCGCTTGCGCTGTTTTATGAGTTCAAAGGACTTACCCCTATTGGTCCTGATGGTGACCGGATGATCCGGAAACTAGCGCGTCGTCTCGTCGCCTTCGATTTGCTGGACCCTGCAACAGAGTTGCTTCAGCACCAGGTTGAAAGCCGGGTCAGAGGACAAGGTAAAGCTGTCATTGCAGTTGATCTTGCCTCCATCTATCTTATGGACCGCCAACCGGATCGTGCATTAGCTGCGATCGCTGTATCGCGCCAACCTCGTTTGCCAAAGGCGCTTGCGCTTCAGCGGCGATTGCTTGAGGCGGCCGCTTATCGCGATATGGGCCGGCATGATCATGCCATTGAGTTGCTGGAGGGAGTAGAGGGTCTGGAAGCGGCGTCTATCCGTGCCGATGCTTACTGGAATAGCGAGCAATGGCAAAAAGCGTCCACAGCTCTTGCTTCCATGCTGCCGCAAGCGGCGTCAGCGACACAACGCGATGCAGACCTTGCGCTTAAAACGGCGATTGCCGCTCGCATGGCTAAGCAGATGGGTCTACTGGCCCAACTAAACGACGGGTATTCAAACCTGTTTGAAGGCACAGCCAACGAGCAGAGTTTCGAACTGATAACGTCACAAACAGACATCACAGGTGCGGCGCTCTCAGAAGCGGTCCGTCGTCTTGCAGACGCACCGCGTGTGGATGCTTTTGCTTCCAGCCTGAAAAAGCGGTTTGATGCAGAAGGCGAGAGCTAATCTTTCGCCATTTTGACTTCGAGCACAGAACCGGGCTGTATCAGTATTTCTTCCTGGCGCAGCGGAATGTCTATTCCGTGTTCCTGGAACAGTGCCCAGACAGATAACATCACATCAGACCCGACATTGTTAATGCCGTTCTGGGGGTCGTTTATCCAGAAACGGGCTTCTATCTCCACGGCTTCGTCGCCAAATTCCATCACCAAGCATTTCGGCGCAGGGTTTTTAAGGACTCTGTTAACAGCGCTAGCCCCCTGAACAACCAGATCACAAGCAAGTTTAAGGTCTGTTTCATATTCAACGCGCAAGCGCCGTTTGATGCGGACCTTGTTGTCTGAGTAACTCCAGTTGACCACTTTGTTTGTCACAAGCTGTTCGTTTGGAATGAGATGTTCTTTCCCGTCGCGCGTAATAACAGACGCATACCGAAGACCGAGTGATTTCACGACGCCATAAGTTTCGTCCACTTCAATCACATCATCCGGTTTGATCGATCGGTCAGTTAAGAGAATTACCCCAGACACAAAGTTGGCGACGATTTGCTGCATGCCGAAACCAAGTCCGACACCGAGCGCGCCTCCAAGTACGGCAAGGCCGCCTAACGGGACACCAAGAGAGGTCAACGCAAGTATGCCAGCTGCTATGAACAGTCCGACATGTGTCGCATTGGAAATCAGAACACGAATAGACGGTTCGACCCGTGGCAGTTTGTCGATCCGTGTCCTTAGCTGGCGAGATAACCATGTCGCCGCATAAATGAAGATGGCCGAGAAAATGATTGCGCGCAGGACAAAAGGCAGAGTGATTTTCTGATCACCGAAGGGGATGCCGTTATCATTGAGCCATGCCAATGTTGGCTCCAGATAACCAAACACATTCAACCCGGCGACAATCCATGCGAGCCAGGCGACTGGTTTGCGGTATTCGGGGGGAACGATTAGTGTCGCTGTGCGGATAATAACCCATGCTGTTGCAAGTGACGTTGCAAGGCGAACAAAAGTTGCCGGTTCGCCAGCGCCTTCTAACGCCGCTTGACCAATCCAAAGCCCCAGCATCCACAACATTGGTCGAGTGAGGTCACCTAATGGTGCGCCTAATTTCGCTGAAAACCTTTCTGGAGCGAAACTGACTCCAGTCAGAACCCATTTGCGCGCAACAGGCGCAAGGATCATCCCGACAATCAAAACACCGACGATAAGACCGACCTGAACAAGACTGGCAGGCTGCAAAAGGACATTATTGACCCATTCCAACAATGCTTTGCTTTTTTCTATTGCCATTGTTTGTATGGAATCCAGATCTGAAAACGTGTCAGAAATGGGTGTTGTGGGAGCGGTGTCTTGTTGAATGTAGACAGGTAACGTCATGAAAAAACAGATTTTCTTGTATAGTAAGTGCTGAGGTATTTTTAGCGTATTTTCAAATTGTGCAAAGCTTTACTGATTAGAACCAAAGAAAATCTTTTGACTTTTTGTGATGCTCGCAATAAACGACGCGCCAGACATTTTACAGGACGTGCGCCTGGAGATTTTAGGGAATGATCCTGATGGCGATGGAACGACGATAGCCGATTGATTTTAGCGGATATCCCGCTCGCACATGTTCTAGCGTGGCTCGTTGTTACTTATAATTACTGCCTTAACCCAGGTACTTTCTTCCATGTCATCCGAAACCTCCGCCAATCAGAATGGTTGGATTCAAGCGCCAACCTATCATGTTGAAACGTCAGCACATGCGGAAGGAGTTGAGCGCCTTTATGATCGTGTGTTTGGTCCGGGACGTTTTGCGCGGACGGCTGAGCGCTTGAGGGAAGGCAATTCTCTGTTGTTGGATTGCAGTCGCGTCGTGATGGATGAGGGGGGAGACATTGTTGCCGCGGTACGCTTGTGGCCATTGGCTGTGGGGGGAGAAGTGAGCGCTGTATTCGTGGGACCTGTCGCTGTTGATAAGACCTTCAGGGGCGGCGCGCTCGGGCTTGAGATGACGAATGTTTGTCTTCAGTCAGCAAAGGAGCAAGGCTTTTCTCATGCGGTGCTCATTGGTGATGCGCCATATTTTGGCAAAATAGGTTTTGTTCCCTGCAAAAGCAGCGACTATCCGGCGCCGGGACACATCCCTGAAGGACGGTTGTTGATGCGCACACTATTGCCTGAGGGAGAGCTACCTACGCCCGGAGCGCTTAGCGTCCCTCGCGGCGCCACATCAGCATCATAAACGTAATCGCCGCTAACATGCCTGTCCAACCGGGAATGAGCGGCGTAGCCTCTGAAGCCCTGACAGCGTAAGCGTTGCGACGCCGCAGACCAGCCCAATTGTTTCCAGACGCTGCGCCGGTTTCGCCAATTCTTCGAATGTCCGGCAGTGTGATGTTCTTGTTTGCGCCAACTCGAAAAACTCCACCTTTGCCGACGTCAGACACCGGTTGTACAATTTCTGTGGTGGAGCGCACATCCTCGTATTCGCGAGGATTGGCGGGGCCATTAAGGACAACAGCGCTAACGCGGCCAGTTTGAGCGGAATAGAGGCCTAGTTTATCTGCCGGTGATTTTGCTTCAAAAACGCCAGGTTCGACCGTTTCCCATTCCGCAGTAACGCGTACGCCGTCAGGATCAGTGATTTCAAGGCGTGCAGCTTTGTTACTCAGTGTTCGAAGAGTTGCCTGAAGTTCGCCGTCAACCACTGACAGATTGAGCAGTTCCTCTTCCAGTTCAGGTTCTTTCATCAACCAATGAGCGGTGCGGCGGACAAGTTCCGCATATGGACCTCCGTCGTAGACATTGCGCGCCCACATCCAGAGCTGATCGGAAAGCAGGACAGCAACACGCCCATCTTCGACCCGATCCATGACAAGCAATGGAGAACCTGTATCCGTTTCTAGCAGTGTTTCACCAGAAACTGCGCGTGCGGGCACATAACGTTGCCAACGTCCCCACTCATTTTGGTTTTCAAGATTGGCGGTGACTGTGTGACGTTCGCCTAATGCAGTGCGTTGTACGTTGAAAGCGCGATCCACCAACTGTCCGTTGGGCTGGGCCGGCAAAATGCCCGCAAGCGGTGTGCGGTATATGGATGCCGATTGGGCGTAGGGAGGACCTGTTGCGACCAATAACGCACCGCCATCCGCGACATACCGCGCCAGTCGATCAAAATAGGTCATTGGCAGGACATTGATACGGCGATAGCGATCGAAAATGACAAGGTCAAAATCGTTTAGTTTCTCAACAAACAATTCGTGCGTTGGAAACGAGATAAGCGCCAATTCTTCGATTGGGGTCGGGTCCAGTTTATGCGGGGGACGTAAGATCGTGAAGTGAACGAGATCAACAGACGGATCAGCTTTCAGGAGATCGCGCCAGACCCGTGCGCCTGCATGCGGTTCGCCAGTCACAAGTAGAACACGTAACCTGTCACGCACGCCTGTAATGTTGGATGCTGTGCGGTTATTAGCAAGCGTCAATTCATTGGGGCCTGCAGGTGTTTCCACCATGATCAGATTGGGGCCGCGGCGCGGGATTTCAAAGCGGAACACTTCGTCTCGACCGGATCTGATGAGGCGCGACGTATGCTGTTCGCCGTTAATGTAGACTGCGACAGGTGTAAGTTGAGTGCTGTTATCCTCAACGCGTACTGATATTTCAGCTGTCTCTCCAACTATACCGAAATTTGGTGTGGAGACGATTTCTATACGCCTGTCTTGTTCGTCATCGGCACCCACAATTAATCCGTGAATAGGGCCTAGGGGGGCTGTATCGTCTGCTTCCGTCGGGAAATCATGGATTTGACCGTCGGTGATAATGATTGAACCAGCAATACGTTCGCGCGGCGCATCTGATAATGCTGTGTTCAAGGCGCGATATAGGTCAGTTCCGTCCGCGCCAGAATTTGTTTCTGCATAGCGAACTTCCAATCCTTGTATGTTGCCGAGCTTGCTGTTTACGGCATCAAATACAGCATTGGCCGCCTGTTCCCGGGTTCCAAAACGCATGCTTTCCGATTTGTCCAACACAACAGCGACAATGTCAGAAAGAGCTTCGCGTTGTTCCTTGATATAAAGAGGGTTGGATAATGCGAGCATGAGTATGCCAAGACACAGGCCACGAGTCAGCCATGCGCGACCTCCAAGGACCAGATAGATCAGCCACAGCGTCATAGCGTCTGCAACACTGATCCAGAACCAGAACCAGGGAATTAAAGGATCGAAACTAATACGCGCCGCTTCTATCATGGTGTTGCGTCACTATCATTGTTGCGACGCTCACGCATATCTTCGAAAAATTTCTGCAAATCCTCAGGCTCGCTTGAGCTAGGTCTTGATGGGAACGTCTCTCGAACGCGTCCGGGCCCATCATCCAGGCGATCTATTTGTTCTTCATCCAGGCGATCTAGCAATGCAGGGATGTGAACTTGGTCGGCTTTATAATTGCCGGTCAGAATGTACATGACCAAGTTCACGCCAAACCGATATGCAAGTTCTCTGCGTCGCTCTCGCCCGTTCATATCATTGATGGGGCGTTGCGTACGGTCGTCAAGCGCCCATGCGCCAATCCAATCAGAAGAGCCGATAAACAGGCCGGAAACACCATCTCCGCGTTGCGTTTCATCGTGCACGGCATCAGATTCGATCCAAAGTGGGCCGCTTTCAAGGCGACCTGGAAAGCTATCAAGCAGATAGAAACTACGTGTCAGGACGTGATCATCTGGAGCCGGGCGAAGTGGAGGCGCATCCAATCCCTGAAGTAGCGTTTTTAAACGATCATCAGGCCGAAGGCCCGGCGTGTAATCACGTGTATCAATCACTAATGCGCCGCCCGAGCGCATATACTGGTTGAGGGCGGTAACTTCTTCGGGGGAGAAGGGATCAGCGTTGCGTGGCGGCGCGTAATAGATCATCGGATAAAGTGAGAGCGTGTCGATACCAGGACGCACACTATGCGGAGAGTCAGGCTCCACAGAAGTACGCTTGTAGAGCTCCAGTCGTAATCCTTCCAGTCCCGCACGAAGTTGTTCGTTAAGGCCAGCATCATTTGTTTCAATATAAGCAAAACGTAGGCTTAGCGCTGCTTCACGTTCCTTTTGAGATATATTTTGCTGCGATTGCGCCGAAGCTTCTGATGAATCCAGGACAATGATGTGAAGCGCAGCAAAAACAAGCAACGCCTTCGTTGCTGCCTGTCCTAACAAACGACCGGATACGACAAGGGATACAAGGATATCGATGAAAACCAATATAAGCGCCATGCTGTAGAACCAGGCCCGAAGTCCATGTCTTTGTTCAATGTCGCCAGCTTCGAGCAATGTTGCCTGTGCTGGCCAAGTGTTGATTGGGGTGGGCGCTGTCGAAGCCGCGTTCAGGGCGCGACTGCCTTGTGGACCGACATAAAGTCCAGGCGGCGTTCTTGGCCCAGGTTTGGCGTTTAAGAAGCCGTCCCCAGGAATTGATTGGGCCGTATCGGGTGGCTGCTGCAACGTGCCATATCCATCTAATACGCGTACAGGGGTTAGAACACCATCGGCGTTTATGTTGCGGTTAGCGCCGCCATCGCCCGATGCAGTCGCTCTTTTCAGCATTTCTACAAATGCTTGCGTATAAGGAAGGTCTGACCATTCAGGTGTCGCCGTCACGTGAAACAGGATGATGATCCCACGACCTATCCGCCGCGCCGTGACAAGCGGTGTGCCATCATCGAGACGGGCCCAAGTTAGGCTTGCAAGTCCCGGGTCCGGTTGAGCAAGGACCTGTTGGCGTACAAGTACGTCATCACCCGGCGCAGGTATGCCATTAAAGGCAGATTCGCGAGAGAACGATGCTATCGGTTGGGGATTCTCCCAAGCTAAAGCGCCCCCCAATGCGCGGGCCGCCCGGCGTAATGGAACAGGTGTGAATTCGTCAGACTCTTCAGCGAGTTTTGGACCTGCAAACCGTATGAGCGCGCCGCCAGCTTCAATCCAATCAAGCACACCGTCTGTTTCAATAGATTGCGAGAGATGTCTGTCACCCAAGATAATTGCGTCGGGTGAGGCGGCGATCATATCGGCAAGAGGCCCTGAACTCATCTGCGCATACCCTTCTAAAGATTTACGCACGTAATAGAACTCATTCAGTAGCGGCTGTGGTGTTTGAGGTGGATCAGCAAGCCCTACAGTCGGGGACAGGGATGCGTCATCCCACAGCCAGACAGCACCAGAAGACTGACCGGTAATAATCCGAAATCGAGCTGTCTGATTTAGGGCGGATGCGGGCATGACGAATTCCGCCTGCGCTTCAAATTCATTCTCCTTAAAGTTCACCTCGGCGCTTGCAAGCGAAGCGCCGGAAACGCCTTCGGCGATTACGCGTGTTGATACCGGTTCTGTTGCGTTAGCGCGAACGACATTGATCTGAGCGCCTTGCGGGGAGACGCTTGCGTGCGTGATTGCATAAGGCCCTGCGGGAGAAAAATTCTGAATAAACAAAGGCGCAATGTCAGAAAGCGCTGTGGCGAATGCCTGGCTTGAACCATGATCAAGACCGTCTGATATCCAAAGTATTCTTGCTGGCTTTAGTTTAGCGGTTTGAAGGCGTTCCAGTGCAGACGACCGGTCTGGCGACCAGGATGACACATTAATAGACTGAATGCGCCGACGTGCGGCGTCAGCCGTTAAAGCCTCTGCTGGATCTGTCGCCAACAATTGCGGCGCGGTAAAAAGGAGATATGAGGCTTGTCCGATTGAGGCCGCTTCGTCAGTTGCCGCTATAGCGGAGCGCTTCATATCCTGCCAGCGTTGCGCGCTGGTCCAACCATCATCCATCACAATCAGGACTGTGCCTTGGGTGTTTTCTATTTTCGAGATCGAATTCCAACTGGGCTGGGAAAATCCAAAAATTGCCAGCACAGCCACCAGACATCTAAGAAGAATGATCCACCATGGGGTTTGAGCTGGGGTTTCTTCGCGGTGTGAGAGTCCTTCAAGCAAAGCCAGAGACGGCAATGCGAAACGCTTTGGCTCAGGTGGTGTGGCGCGCAATAGCCACCAAATCAGCGGGACAGCAACTAATCCGAGCAAAGCAAGCGGTTGACCAAATACAAGCGACCCTAAACTCATGTCATGCGTCTCCTGTTTTCAAAGAAGGAAGCAATCTGTGCGAGGATTTCCTGGGCAGGCTCGTTTGTTGTATGCGCGACAAAGCCCCAACCAACGCTTTGCGCAAGATGTTTTATCTCATTGCGCCGTTCTGAAAATTTTTCCAGATAAGCAGACTTGAGGTTTTCGGCGCGTCCCAACAAGCGCGCCTGTTTGTTGCCGGGATCAAAGAGACGAACGCGACCTTCGAACGGATAGGTCGTTTCGATCGGATCTGCGACCGCTAAGATCACACCGCTCGGATGGTTTGCGGCATGCGCCTTTATGCGAGCCTTCCAAATATCCATAGGCTGATAAAAATCTGACGCAAGTAGGATACTGGAGGGGTCTCTATAAGGGGGCGGAAATGGACTTTCATATGGACGCGTCCATAAATCTTCAGCGGTCAGTTGTACAGCGCGTGGCCCGGAACTTGGCGCGCGAGGACCGCCTAGCGCACCGCACCGCTCGCCAGAACGAACCAGAAGACGGGCTAAACCCAGACTGATGACCAGGGCACGCTCAGCTTTTGTTACGCCGCCTTTCGTCCCAGACCAATTAAACCCTTCTGATGGATCGACCCAAAAGAGAAATGTGCGAGAGGTTTCAAGTTCGGTTTCACGCACATAAAGATGGTTTCCGCGCGCAGACCTGCGCCAGTCGATACGTTGTGCGCCGTCCTCGTTGGAATAGCGCCTGTATTGCCAGAAGTTTTCTCCTGCGCCTGCACGCCGTCTTCCAGCTGTGCCAGGATGCGCCGCCGACGCTGGGCCAGCGACGTTTGTCAGGCGAGGCAACCGGTTGGCAAGATAATCTGCTTCGGCTTTTAAAGGCGCTAGCGGTGCGCGCATGCTGGAATTCCGCCTTTAAGTCGTTTGACGGACGAGGTCCTGGATGAGTTGCGACAGCGTTTCCTGTTCGCCGCTTGGGTCGTATGCCAATGACATGCGGTGCGATAATGCCGGTTCAGCCAATGCTTCCACATCATCAATAGAGGGAGCAAGGCGACCTCGTAGAAGTGCGCGTGCGCGCGTTGTCAGCATAAGCGCCTGTCCGGCGCGTGGGCTGGGTCCCCATTCCACACGCGCCTGGACCCTTGGGTCAGATGACTGTTCCGGCCGCGCAGCGCGCGTCAGATTGAGAATAGCGTTGACCACGGTTTCTGGCACTGGCATGTCGCGAACAAGTTTCTGAATGACCGCAAGGCGTCCTGGATCGAGGGCGGAATTGACACTGACATCAGCGCCAGTTGTCGTTTCGACCAAAATGCGTCGTTCGGTTTCTTCGTCAGGATAGCTGACGTCAATTTTCAATAAAAAACGGTCCAGCTGCGCTTCTGGAAGCGGATATGTGCCTTCTTGCTCGACTGGATTCTGGGTCGCCAGAACGTGGAAGGGCTGGGGCAGATCATAGCGCGCACCAGCAATCGTCACATGGCCTTCCTGCATGGCCTGCAAAAGAGCTGACTGCGTACGTGGGCTGGCACGGTTGATTTCATCTGCCATCAACAGTCGGGTGAAGATTGGCCCACGCAAAAAGCGGAACGCGCGTTCGCCGTCCATGGCTTCATCGAGGACTTCAGAGCCCAGAATATCTGATGGCATGAGGTCGGGTGTGAACTGAACGCGCCCCCAATCCATGCCGAGCGCACGTGCAGTGGATTCAACTAGACGCGTTTTGGCTAGGCCCGGCGCACCGATGAGCAAGGCGTGTCCACCGGCCAAAACGGCGCTCAAAACTAGCTCGACAACACTGTCTTGACCGAAAACAGCTTTTGAAATTTCTCCCTTAACATCGTCGAGTGCGGCGATCGCGGCGTCAATGTCGGGCGTTATATTTGGCGCAGGTGTGGTCATTTCAGATGTTTCGGCTTCACTCATGAGATTGTTTTACCTATGTCAGTCTGGCGAAACCAAGGCAGAGACCGGCATGACTGCAGATACCGATAAAACCAAATGGCTCCAAACTGTCGTGGATAGTTTGAAGGCGGAAGTAGGTTCCGACAAGCAGCGGGCGTTGCCGCCCGTGCATTTATGGCGTCCCGAACGCTCTAGCGATATCGAAATGGAAATTCGCAGGGACGGCTCCTGGTGGCATGAAGGTGGTCGGATCAATAGAGATAAGCTGGTTCGACTGTTCGCGACAATCCTGCGCAAGGATGAAGATGGGATCTATCTTGTCACCCCGCACGAAAAAGTGATTGTTCACGTTGAAGATGCGCCCTTTATCGCGACCAGAATTGAAAAGGTCGGCGAGGCTGATGAACAGACATTGCTCGTCACGACAAATCTTGGAGATGTGTTTGCAATTGACGAAGACCATCCATTGCGTGTCGTGACGGATCCGGACACAAACGAACCGACACCCTATGTAGAAGTGCGGGCGGGACTAGAGGCTCGCATTGGACGCGCGCCGTTTTATGATCTTGTCAATTGGGCAGAACCTATCGACGGAAGTGATGTTATAGCTGTGAAATCTGCTGGGGTTCGATTTGAATTAGGATCAATAAGCGGCTGATGCGTTTTACAAACAAGACCGATTTCATCGCGCGCGTGCGCGCAAGACTTGCGCCGCCAGAGGCTGTACTTCAACCCAATCTCAAACCATTGGATGTTGAAGTGGCTGGCGACGGAAGCGGGCTTGCGATCGAACGACTGCGTCCAGCCGCTGTGTTGATGGGCCTGATAGATCGTGGCGATGATTATGGGGTGGTGTTTACTCAACGTCCCAAAACTATGAAAGCGCATCCCGGACAGATCGCATTGCCAGGCGGGAAACTTGAAGAGGGCGAGAGTTTTGTCGAGGCGGCGCTGCGCGAAGCTGCGGAAGAAATAAACGCACCAAGACAAAACATTGACGTCATCGGACAGGCTGAACCCTATCGAACGGGGTCAGGTTTTTGTGTGTCGCTAATTGTTGGCGAATATCCAAGCGATTTCAAACCGGAGCCCTGTCCGCACGAAGTCGCGGATGTGTTCGAAACGCCATTGTCTTTTCTCATGACACCGGAAAACCATGAACGGGGTCAGCGTGAGTTTCTGGGTGTGATGCGGTCTTACTACGCTATGCCCTACAATGGACGATACATATGGGGTGTGACAGCAGGTATGATCCGCAACCTATATGATTGTCTTTATGGTAATAATCCGGCATCCTAAGAGCAGACGGCGAAGGTAAGGCAATGACGCGACGCATACTCATCGAACTGCTCCTGTTTTTAACGCCGTTTTTGATATTTTTCCTCTATCGCGCAGCTGCTAACGACCTGAGCGTCAAAGACAGGTGGCCGTTGACAACATTGGTGTCCGTTGGCGGGCTGTTAGCTGTCGCTGGATTGCTGATAAAAGCGGCGACAGAACCTTCTGACCATGGTCTATGCTATCAGGCGGGCTATTATCAGGATGGTGTTTTATACGAAGGAAAAAAGGTGCCATGCGATGAAGTTGTGGTGCCAGAAAGTCGTGGCGCAACAGAAGCTGCGCGTGATCCAGAGAGAGAAAACACTGAAAAACCGACGACCACGGCGCGGGATGATTTGCCGCGTGTGATGGAGGATGGGGATGGAAACTGATATCTGCGTACGCATGCCGGTTCAGTCCTGGATGTGTACCGAGGGTGTGCGGAAAATTTTCCGGGCGCTCAATCATCAGCGTCAGGGATCAACCCGATTTGTTGGCGGATGTGTCCGAAACGCGCTGTTGGGCGAGATGGTCAACGATATTGATATCGCTACCGTTCATACACCGGAAAAAGTTGCAGAGCTTCTCAAACCAATTGGATTCGCCGTCCACGACACGGGTATAGATCACGGTACGGTGACGGTTGTGGCGTATGGTGTGCCCTATGAAATCACGACATTGCGTCGGGATGTCTCTACAGATGGACGCAGAGCGACTGTCGCATTCACGGAGAGCTGGTTGGAAGACGCCCAGCGGCGGGATTTTCATTTCAACGCGCTTTATGCTGATGCGTCTGGAAATGTTTTTGATCCGACGGGGCACGGATATTCGGACCTTAAAGCGCGCCGTGTGGAGTTTATAGGTAACGCGGAAGATCGGATCACAGAGGATTATCTTAGAATTTTACGGTTTTTCCGTTTCACTGCCTGGTATGCCAGCGACAGAATGAGCGAAACGGCTTTAGCGGCGTGTATGCGGCTGCGACCGGGGTTAAAAGCAATTTCTGTTGAGCGCGTGTGGGAAGAGCTAAAGAAAACGCTGCGCGCGCCAGACCCTCGTGCAGCGCTACAGGCGATGGATGAAACAGGTGTGTTGTCAGTCGTCTTACCAGAAGTGCAGGATCGTGTCCTTTTCAACCGTGTCGTGGAGATCGAAAAGGGTGAGGGCATGCGCGCTGACCCATATATTCGCCTTATGTCTCTGTGTTCGAAAGATGCGGAAGTCATGAGAGAGCTGGCAAAACGCCTGAAACTTTCAAACCGCGAACGCAAACGCCTTGTATGTGCTGCTGAAGATCAAACAGATTTTGGCGAACATCTCACGGATGAACGTTTTCGTGAGATTGTGTATCAGGTCGGCCAGGACACGTTCCGTGACCGGGTTCGTCTGGCATGGGCGGCGTTCGGCGACAGGGCCAATCCCGTCTATTGGCGGGCGCTGAGCCGCGCAGCAGACCTATATCAACGTCCAGATTTTCCGATTTGTGGAGAAGACGTCATCGCGGTCGGAATTAATGCGGGCCCTCAAGTGGGGGACGTGCTTCAGAAAACTGAAGCTTGGTGGATTGAAAACGGATTTCCAAAAGATGTTGCGCAGGTCGCGCGGCGTATGCGTGAAATCGCAGACGAAACCATGGCGTCGGATGGGGTTTAAAAATCCATTTTTTGGGAACTGAAAAGGCGCGTCCAGCGTGCGCCCTTCTGGAGGCCATAAATTCCGCCAACAATTGCAGCGCCATAAAGGCAGAGAAATCCAAGCACTTTAGCGACCAGTGCGTGATCAGCTTCAAGCGCGAGCAAATCCGCCCGCACGCCGGACCAGATGACTGCTCCCAATACGAACCCGATCATGCCCATAAAGAAGGACACGCTGAAGGTTGCCATGGCTTTGACGAAAATAAGGATTGGTCATTCCCCTAATTGCTCGTCTTACAATACTTGCGCTTATTTGAGGGCTAGCCGCTAACTTATGCAAGGCGCGAAAACGGCGAATGTTATGGCCATTTTACCACAGGGGGCATGGAAGAGAGGATCGACTTCACATTTCCTCCGGTTTTAAGCCCGAATGTGGTGCCGCGGTCGTACAGCAGATTAAATTCCACATAACGTCCACGTTGAACGAGTTGCGCTTCGCGCTCGTCTTGGCTCCAGCTTTGCGGCATGCGGCGGCGCGCGATCATGGTATAGATATCTTTGAAGGCTTTGCCGACATCCTGTGTGAAGGCGAAATCCTTGTCCCAGTTGCCAGAATTAAAGCGGTCATAAAAAATTCCGCCAATGCCCCGGGGCTCCTCACGGTGAGGCAGGTAGAAATAATCGTCACACCAATCTTTCAACTTGTCGTAATCGACAGCGTCATAAGGCGCGCAAGCAGATTTCATTGCGGCATGAAAGTCGATGGCGTCCTGATTTTCCTGAAATCTTTGGTTGGCGAGTAGCGGGGTTAGATCAGCGCCGCCGCCAAACCAAGTCTGATTTGTCGCTAACATGCGCGTGTTCATGTGCACAGCAGGCACTTTAGGATTATGAAGGTGCGCAATCAGTGAGATGCCAGACGCCCAGAACCGACCGCCATTGTCTGCTGCACCTGGTATTTGCTGTGCGAAATCTTCGCTAAAAACGCCGTATACTTCAGAGACGTGAACGCCGACCTTTTCAAAAAAACGCCCACGCATAACCGCCATTGTCCCGCCGCCCAGATCTTCGGAGCCATCGCCGCGCTTCCAAGGAGTCTTCTCAAACTTGCCCGGAGCGCCGTGATAAAGCGGTGCGTCTGCTTCTTCTTCGAGCGTTTCAAATGCTGCGATAATGTCGCTTTGCAACGCTTCAAACCAGGATTTTGCTTTTTCCTTCTGGTGGTCTAGCGACATCTTTGCGTCCTTTTTCAACAGTGAGCTGTGGATTGAAGACACTTAGGCGAGTCAATCTGATTTGCCTATATGCAACCCAAAACTCAGGTAGAATCAATTTGCAACGGTTTAAGGATTGCCATAACGCTTCACTCTCACGCCCGATAAGAACACTAGGAGTGGTGAGATGAGACTTGTTGTTGCATTTGTTGCGGTTTGCGCTCTGGCTTCCTGTGGTGGCGGAAATGCCGACAATCAAAAAGTTGCCGCCTACTGCGTCGAAAATGGTGGCGATGATGCGTCATGTGATTGCATGGCGGGATATCTTGAGGAAAATCTGCAGCCAGACCTCTTTGCCAAGCTCGCCACATTAGCCGAAGGCGGTGAAGAAGCGCTCGCTAAAGCACGCGCATCTATGCCGCCTGAAGAGCAATTGTCTCTCGGGATAAACATGCTCGGTGCCGTTGAAGCTTGCGGCGAAGCTATTTTATAAATTTAGGCAATGAGTTTGTCTGGCGCATTGCCTCATGTACCCCGATTGCGGCTGTGACGGCTACATTTAGCGAGCGGGCGCTCTCAGCTAACGGAATTATGCATCTTAATTCAGCGGCTTGATGGACATCCTCTGGCGCGCCTGCGCTCTCGCGCCCGAATAAAAGTGTGTCATTTGGCTCGAATCGCGTCTCCAAAAGTGGGGTTGCGCCTTTCGTGGTGAATAAGACCAATCGGCCCATGCGACGTTCGGGCGCACCTAAGAAAGCCTGCCAGCCACTATGTCTTTTAACGTCTACTTGAGGCCCATAATCCATTGCGGATCGGCGTAATGCCTTGTCAGTTAAGGGAAAACCGCAGGGTTCGATAACATCCACCGCACAGGTGAAGCATGCGGCGATACGCAATGCGGCTCCAAGATTTTGGGGAATGTCGGGTTGATAGAATGCAATCCGCAAGGTAGGCGCTTTCCTGATTAAATTTGGGGGCTGTTGCGACAACGCGTCTCTAGCCGTTTAGCACAGCTCAAGATAAGTAAGTGCGCAATTACTCCAAATAGCGCTAGGAGTCTGTCCGTTGTCCGACGCACACATGACACAAGAAGACGGCGAAACCCGCCGCGACTTTATCCATATCGCCGCAGGGGCGGCCTTCGCTGGCGGTGTCGCCGCGGTGGCTTGGCCTTTCGTAAAGCAACTCGGTCCAGCCGCGGATACGCGCGCTGCTTCGAGCGCTGAGGTCGATACTTCAAAAATTGCCGAAGGCGAAGAAATTCGTGTTCTAATCGGTGGTTTGCCGTTTTTCGTACGTCGCCGTACGGAAAAAGAGATTTCAGAAGCCCAGTCTGTTGATGTTTCAAAACTGAAAGATCCGCAAACCGACGAAGAGCGTCTGGTGCCAAAACCTGACGGTTCGTTGAACCCGGCAATCCTGGTGACGTCTGGAGCGTGTACGCACCTTGGATGTGTGCCTGTTGGTCCGGCTCAGGGAAATGCTGGTGATTTCGGTGGCTGGTATTGCCCATGTCACGGTTCGCACTACGACACATCTGGTCGTATCCGCAAAGGCCCTGCGCCTTTGAACCTGCCTGTCCCGACGTATGAATACGTTTCGGACTCGCTCATCAAAATTTCGCTGTAAGAGGGGAGACGAACACATGAGTGGACCTTCCACTTACGAGCCAAAGACCGGATTTGAGAAATGGCTGGACACACGCCTGCCATTGATCCGTTTTGCTAAAGACACGGCGATTGATTTTCCAACGCCTAAGAACCTGAACTACTGGTGGACATTCGGCGGCATTCTGGCGCTGTGTCTGATTATCCAGATCGTCACCGGTATCGTTCTGGCGATGCACTATGTGGCAAACACTGAACTGGCGTTTGCGTCTGTTGAGCGCATCATGCGCGATGTGGATTATGGCTGGTTGATCCGCTACATCCATGCGAACGGCGCATCCATGTTCTTCCTTGCGGTTTATATTCACATGTTCCGCGGGCTTTATTACGGATCATACAAAGCGCCGCGTGAAGTGCTTTGGATCCTGGGCGTGGTCATCTATCTTCTGATGATGGGAACAGCCTTCTTGGGTTACGTTCTGCCTTGGGGACAGATGTCCTACCACGGCGCAAGTGTTATTACCTCTCTGATCGGTGCGATCCCGCTTGTCGGCGACACCATCAAGACCTTCCTTCAGGGCGGTCCTGCGATCGGTGACCCGACGCTGAACCGCTTCTTCTCGCTACACTATCTGCTTCCGTTTGTGATTTTTGGTATTGTTGTGCTCCACGTTTGGGCTTTGCACGTTCCTGGAAACAACAACCCAACGGGTGTTAGCGTTAAAGACGTGAAGAAAGACACCGTACCTTTCCACCCGTATTACACGGTCAAGGACGGTTTCGCGATCCTCGTTTTCCTTATGATCTTTGCTTACTTCGTGTTCTACACACCGAACGCGCTGGGTCACACGGACAACTACATCGAAGCGAACCCGCTTCAAACACCTGCGCACATTGTGCCTGAGTGGTATTTGCTGCCATTCTACGCGATCCTGCGTGCGATTACGTTCGACATTGGTCCGATCTCAGCAAAGCTTGGCGGTGTTATCGCCATGTTTGGCGCGATCGCGATCCTGTTTGTTCTGCCATGGTTGGACACATCTAAGGTTCGTTCCATGCGCTATCGCCCACTGGCGAAGCAATTCTTCATCCTGTTTGTCGTTTGCGGACTGGGGCTTGGTTTTGCAGGCGCAAATAATCCGGATGACCATGTGTTTCCTTTCCGCGAAGACAAGTTGATCGTGTCTTATACCGATGAAAACGGCGATGCAGCCCAGTCAAAACTCTACAGTGACTTCCACGAAGCTGAGCATTTCATGGACGAGCTTCCAGAAGGAGCTGCGCCTTCGTTGGTTGTTTCAAAGGCAGGATTTAAGTGGTTGTGGGCAGCTCAGCTGATGGGGCTGTACTACTTTGCCTACTTCCTGGTTATTTTGCCTGTTATCGGGATTATCGAGCGTCCAAAACCACGTCCCGCATCAATCGCGGACAGCGTGTTGGGACACAAGAAATCCGCATCAGGCGGCACGCCAATCCCAGGGGCGGCGTCTGCTTCCCCTGCGCGTGATGACGCTTAAGGAGATTTGACATTATGCGTATTTTCAAACTCCTCGCAGTCGCAGCAGCAACGGTCGGCCTTGTGGCGTCTGCTCACGCGGCCGGCGGTGCAAAGCACGCCCACGCTCCGGAAGAGGGCTGGACGTTCGAAGGCCCGTTTGGTTACTTTGAACAAGGCCAACTACAGCGCGGTTACAAAGTCTACCGCAATGTCTGTGCAGCTTGTCACTCGATGGACCTGCTCAATTTCCGCAACCTTGGTCAGAAGGGTGGTCCGTTCTACGACCCTGAATATCCGAACCCGAATGACAACCCGGTTGTGAAACAGCTGGCTGCGGATGCGGCTGAGGTTGACATCATCAACCAGGAAGACGGTTCAGAAACAACGCGTACGCGTCTGCCATCCGACCCATTCCCGAACCCGTTTGCAAACCCGGCTCAAGGCCGTTTTGTAAACAACGGCGCTTTGCCGCCAGACTTGTCAGTGATCACAAAAGCGCGTCACGGCGGTGCGTCTTACATTTATTCTCTTCTGGTGGGTTACCCGTCAGAAAAGGACATGGCGACAAAGTACCCGTTGCTGACTGTGCCTGTGGGCCAATATTACAACCCATACTTCCCAGGTGATGTGACGCCAAACTGGTCTGGTGACCCGCGTCATCGTCATGATGATGGCGACCACGGTAAGGAAATGCTACCCTCAGGCGGAATGCTGGCCATGGCGCCGCCACTGCTCGAAGGCATTCTTGAGTATGATGACGGCACAGAAGCCACTGTTGAGCAAATGGCGATCGACGTGTCTGCATTCCTTGCATGGGCTGGCGAACCTAAAATGGAGACCCGTAAGCGTCTTGGTTTTGCTGTTATGTTGTACCTCCTAGCGCTGACCTTGCTGGTTTACTGGTCCTACAAAGCAATCTGGCGCGACGTAGAACACTAAGTCGCCCTCCACGCTATGATTATTCTTAAGAGGCCAGTGTTCGTCACTGGCCTTTTTTATTCTGGAGACGTGTAAACGGAAGTTGATTTCAAGGTTAAAACTAGCGCTCGACCGGCTACAAGATCTGACCTAGCTTTTGTTGAAACCGTCAAGCAGGAAGGTAAGAGCATGTCTCAATGGGTGTTGGGGATCATAGGTGGTTCAGGTCTTTATGCTTTGGACGGCATTGAAGACGGTCGCTGGGAAAAAGTGTCTACCCCGTGGGGCGAGCCGTCAGACGAAATTTATCGCGGGCGCATTGGCGAAGTTGAATTAGCTTTCCTGCCGCGACATGGGCGAGGACATAACAAAGCGCCGTCTCAGCTCAACTATCGCGCCAATATTGATGCGCTCAAGCGTGTTGGCGCGACGGATATTTTGTCTTTGTCCGCTGTCGGATCCCTGCGCGCAGATTATAAACCCGGTGATTTTGTTATTGTAGATCAATTCATTGACCGGACTTTTGCGCGTGAAAAATCCTTTTTTGGCGAAGGTGTCGTTGCGCATGTGTCCATGGCGCACCCCGTGTGTGAGCGCTTGGCGCTGCTTGCCGGTAATGCTGCGGAAAAAACCGGTGTGACTGTCCGTCGTGGCGGAACATATCTGGTTATGGAAGGGCCTCAGTTTTCCTCTCTCGCGGAATCAAACCTTTATCGTCAGTGGGGCTGTGACGTGATCGGGATGACCAATATGCCCGAAGCAAAACTGGCACGTGAGGCTGAACTTCCTTACGCGACCGTGGCGATGGTGACAGACTATGACTGTTGGCACGAGGAGGAGGATAATGTTTCCGTCACCAATGTGCTGGAAGTTCTAAAGCAAAACGCTGACACCGCGCGCGACACGGTGAAAAACCTTGTCACGGCACTGAATGCTCAGCCTCGCGCAAACGGGTCTCAGGGCATTGAAACTGGGCTGGATTTTGCAATCATCACACCGCCTGAGCATCGTGACCCTGCTATTGTCGCAAAACTTGACGCGGTAGCTGGACGTATACTACAGAATTAATTCTGCATATGCAGAATTAATTCTGTAGTATGTCGGAAAACTCATCCACAGCGTTGATTCAGGAGAAAGCGCATGGGTTCGATTGATATATTATTCCCTGTGATGGCCCTAATCGGGTGGACGTTTCTAGTATTGCTGCTCATCCCGATTGTACGCACCAAGGAAATATCCGCAGGCCGGTTATCACCAAAAGATTTTGCTGGTGCTGAATCTGAGCGCGTGTCTATGCGCGTCAGCCTGCCAAACCGCAATTACATGAACCTTCTGGAGATGCCAGTCATCTTCTATGTTTTGTGTGTCATTGCGTTTGTCGCGGGGCAGGCAAACGATCTTATGGTGGCGATCGCCTGGGTTTTTGTGGCTTTGCGCATTGTTCACTCTATTATCCACCTTACCTTCAATCGTGTGTTCATTCGCTTCCTAGTTTTTCTTGTGGCTAAAGCCGCGTTGATAGCGCTTTGGGGGCTGTTGTTGATATCACTAATCGAAGCGCGCGGCGCAATTTAGGGATAAAAGAAGGGGCGGAACATGAAACCAACTATCTATATTGGAAACAAAAACTACTCCTCCTGGTCGATGCGCGGATGGCTGCCACTGAAAAAAGCTGGCATTGACTTTAACGAGGTGGTTATCCCGTTGGATACGCCTGGGTTTAAGGAGAAAATTTCGAATGTTTCTCCAACCCGCACAGTTCCGGCATTGCATGCTGAAGGTGTAGAGATCGGTGAAAGCCTTGCAATTGCCGAGTGGGTGGCGGAACAAGCGCCAGATCTGTGGCCGAGAGACCCCGGCGCGCGGCTTGAGGCGCGCTCGGCGGCGGCCTTGATGCATTCGGGCTTTCGCAATCTGCGCCAAGCATGCCCGATGAACATGAAATTCCGTGACTGCAAAACACCAGAAGCTGCGTTGGAAGATGCAGCATGGGTCGACAAATTATGGACGCAGTGGCTGGAAAAGTCGGGCGGTCCATTCCTTTTTGGCGACTGGTCTATTGCTGACGCGTTTTATGCGCCGGTTGTGTCGCGGTTTGTGACTTACAGCCTGCCACGTTCGGCGACCAGCCAGACGTATCTGGATACCATGGAAGCCGAGCCTGCCTTTGCGCAATGGAAAAAAGTAGGGCTGGAAGAGGAATGGGCGCTTCCAAAATGGGATGATCTTTGCCAGCCTAAATAGACAATAACAGCAAAGTGGGAGGATGAGGGCATGCAGCACAGACGATTGGGCGCGAGCGCCATTTATGTGTCGGACATTTGCATGGGAACCATGACTTTTGGTTCCCAGACCGATGAAAGCGAAGCGTTTCGTATTCTGGACCGGTCTTATGACGCAGGTATCAATTTCTTTGATACGGCAGAAGGGTATCCGGTGCCGCCAGATCCGAAATGGGTAGGCATGACCGAAGAGATCTTTGGCCGTTGGATGAAAACCCGCAATCGCGACAGCATCATTCTGGCAACCAAAGTGTCTGGTCCAAGCCATCACTGGTTTCGCTCGCCCAAGCGCGGCGGCATGACAGCGTTGGATCGTCACAACATTACTAAAGCTGTCGACGAAAGCCTGATGCGGTTGCAGACAGACTATATCGACCTTTATCAGACCCACTGGCCGGACCATGGCACAGCGTATGACGAAACCATGGAGACGCTGGATGAATTGGTGCGCATGGGTAAAGTACGCATTCTGGGATGTTCGAACGAGACCGCTTGGGGGTTGATGAAATCCATCGCAGCTTCCGAACAGGGCGGTTTTGCGCGTTATCAGACTATCCAGAACAATTTCTCCATGAACAATCGTCGGTTTGAAGACGCATTGGCGCAGGTTTGCCGTCATGAGAATGTGAGCCTGATCCCGTATTCACCACTGGGCGGCGGGGTTTTGTCTGGCAAGTACAATGGTGGCGCTCAGCCTGAAGGTGCGCGTTTCACCAAGTATTTTGGCCTTGAAGGTTCACGTCAGTCGGCCATGGCGCGCCGGTTTGTGAACGACAAGACGTTGGAATCAACTGCTCGCTTTATGGCAATAGCAGAAGAAGCAGGCATGTCGCCGATCACCATGGCGACGGCCTGGTCAAAGCAGCATGATTTTGTTGCGTCCACAATTGTTGGCGCCAGCTGCGACGCGCAGCTTGATGAGATTTTTGCAGCAATCGACCTGACCTTATCGGATGATGTGATGAAGGCGATTGATAACGTTACGAAGGATATTCTCTATCCGATGGGATAGGCTGTTGGATAAGCTGATAAAAAAGCCGTCTCTCGGGAGACGGCTTTTTTTGTGGACTCAGCGTTAAAGCGCCTTTTTCTTTGCGCCAGCTTCTTTCATCTCGTTGGCTTTTTCTACGCCGCTTTTGCCAAGAAGCTCAGCTTCCCGCACAGCCCACAGACGTTTCTGGTAATTGGTCTGGATGATGTCTGTGATCACCAGAACGCCGATCACGAAGTAGAATGTCGATTTAGACATCGCTTCAATCTCGTAGCCAAACAGTTTGAGGTGGGCGAGGTGGCCACCTTCGGAGACCAACAGAACGCCAACCAAAAACAGGATAAACAGTCCTAGCACTTCGTACATGCGGTTGCGTTTGAGGAAGTCGGCTACATAGTCAGCCATCAATATCATCACGATACCCGATGCAATGATCGCAACGGCCATGATCCACACCTGATACACCACTTCGCCATCAGGCGTTTTCGTGTTGGCGATGGCCATGGCGGATAAAATAGAGTCGAACGAAAAGACCAGGTTCATGGCGACAATCATGGAAATGGCCTGAAAGACGGATTTGGGTTTGTCGCCTTCTGTGTGTTCGATATTATCAACGACAAGCAGGTGTGAGATTTCCTTGATTGCGGTGTAGATGATGAACCCGCCACCCAATAGCGTGACAATGGATTGCAGATTGAAATGGCCTTCGATCACGCCTTTAAACGGGATGTGGAAGAGGGGAGCGGCGAGTGCGCCAAACAGCGACACAATGATGATCAGCAAGACGATGCGGAACGCCATCGCCAAACCAATTCCCCAGCGGCGCACCATGGGGGCTTTGGCTTCGCCCACGCGTTTTGATTCAATCGAAATGTAGAGCAGATTGTCAAAGCCCAGGACAGCTTGCAGTGCTAGCAGCATCAACAGCGTGAAAAAGCCTGACGCAGTAAAAAGTTCGCTCATTTCGATCCATCCCCTAATCGACGACGTTTATGATTATGCGGCAGAAACAGTACCCGAGGATAAGTTTATCCTGAGGTGCGTAATTTTTCTGATACGCGGTTAGCGGCTGGTGTGTCGAGCGCATCTGCTTCGCCAAAGCGTTGCATCGCCAGACGCCACAACCATTTTGCGCCGCCAGGACGGCCACACGCGTCAGCATGATCGCCGGCCAATCCTGTTAGTTCAGCAAGTTCGGCTGTGTTTTCGTCACCCTCTGTCACCAGATCGCGTCTGATTCTGGCGAGTAATGCGTCGGCTTCATCAAGTTGACCAGCGTTCAGCGCATCACGAATGGGTTGCAAACGGCCGTGAGAAATGTCTTCGGACATTGGTGCGGGCGCAACAGGTGTTGGCGCAGTTTCAACATCTGAAATTTGCTCGCCTGGAGCAGGACCGCTCATCGCACCCGCGGCTAATGCGGACATGTCCATTTTAGCTGGCTCTGGCGTTGGTTCTTCAACGATTTCAGGCTCTAAAGCGGGTGTTTCCAGTTCGGGCAAATCATCCAGTGTCGGCAGGTCGTCTGCGGTTTCCACCGGTGCGTCTTCGTGTGGTTCGTCTGGTGTGTCTTCCAGGGTCTCTACAGGGGCGTCTTCCGGTAAGTTTTCTGGTAGTGTTTCTGCTTCTGCTGGCGTTGTTTCCAGTTCAGCGAGGTCATCAAGCGATGGCAGTTCATCAGCTGCTTCAGGTAATTTTTCTGGTAGCTCGTCTGCTGCCGAAAGAGCTGTTTCCAGCTCTGGAAGCTCATCTAGTTCAGGTAATTCATCCGGTAGGTTTTCTGGTGTCTCTTCCAGTGTCTCTGCAGGTGGTTCTTCCGGTAAGTCTTCTGGCAGTGTTTCTGTTTCACTCGGGCCAATTTCAAGTTCTGGAAGATCATCAAGAGAGGGAAGTTCGTCAGCAGTCTCTTCGGTAACGTCTTCCACGATTTCCAAGGGCTCGTCTGGCGCAGTTTCAAGACTTTGGGTCGCTTCAGTTGGGGCGGTTTCCAGAGCAGCCAGATCGTCAAGCACTGGCAGTTCGTCCGCCATTTCTTGGGTTGTGTCTTCCTGTGGCTCTTCCAGGGTCTCTTGGGGTGGGTCTTCTGGCAGATCCTCTGGTAGTGTTTCGGCCTCTGCGGACGCTGTTTCAAACTCCGGCAACTCGTCTAAAGACGGCAGGTCATCCGGTAGGTCTTCGGGAAGGTCTAACGGTGTGTCTTCCCGGGCTTCTACAGGTGGTTCTTCTGGTAAGTCTTCAGGGAGTGTTTCGGCCTCTTGAGGGGCCGTTTCCAACTCAGGCAGATCGTCTAGCGACGGAAGGTCTTCAACGGTTTCAGCTTGTGTTTCTGCTGGAACTTCCAGCGTGTCTTCAGCCTCTTGAGGCGCTGTTTCCAGTTCCGGCAGATCATCAAGTGTCGGCAGTTCGTCGGCTGTTTCTGTTGTTTGCGCGTCAGCTGCGGCCGAGAATGGATCTTCCAGTTCGGCGTTCGTTTCAGCCACGTCCGCTTCGGTGGGCGCAACGTAGACCGGTGCGATTGCTGGCGAGTCTTCCTCTTTTGCCGCGACGGTTTCTTCAGGGGCGACAATGGCGCTTAGCTGTTTTTCGAATGCATCTTCTACGTCATTTTCAGTCGGCGCGGCCTCAGAGGCAATTTTCTCAATGTCGTCATCATCAAAACTTGCAAGGGCTGCTTCCTGCGCCATCTCTTCAAGGTTTGGCGCATCTTCTTCATCCGCATCCGGAGCGGGCTCGACAACGTTTTCAGGCGTGGATTGAGCTGGCTCAACCAATGTCAGATTTGGTCCCTCAGACTTTATCTCGGATGCCTCTTCAAAACCAGATGGTCCAAAACGCGGACGCTCTGTTGGCGATTCCTCACGATTATAGTTGGGGAATTCTTCCGGAGGATTTGCCGTTGGGTTCGTTGGCGCAGGTGTTTCTGGAACAGCAAGGTTGGCTGCGCCAATACCCATCACGTCCGCCGTTGGCTTTGACGCTGCGGATTGGCCGGATTTGCCGGCGTCGCCATGTGGGTCCGTAAACGCGCTGCCAGTAGGTTGTTGGAGCCAGGAGGGAGATTTGCCGTCACCGTGAACCGGGCTTTCATCATCCTTCATCAAGGCGATGTCATTGGCCTGGGCGTCAGGATAGCGCCAATTGATCTTTTCCACTTTGGCGCGCGGCGAAAAGCCCATTAACAGAAAGACAAGACCAAACAATCCAAGCACAAGGCCAAGCGCCACCATCCACAAAGTGGTGGTGTCTTCGACATTGAACACACCACCAGGCGCATCCTTTCGAAGCCATAACAGCCAGCCGCCAGCGCTTGTCAGCGCCAGACCAAGTAAGAGTTGGATCGCTCTAACCATAGTGTTCTATGCGTCCTCTATTTGGAGCGACGAACATATAAACGCCGCTTGTGGCGTTCCCCCAGGAATGGTCGCCGTTCTTTTGTCTGCTGTTTACCCAATAGCTAATTCCATCGACACTTCAAAGTAACAGCATGCAGTTTTAATCGTTAAGTGCGCTATCTCGCTGATAAATGGTGCGTTACCTGCGGGATATCCTTGTTTTTCGAGGGTGGATGAGTTTCCCAATGTCACTGATGTGACTGCAAATTACATATAATCGCAGGCTTTTGTTAACCTTTTTTGACCATTAGTTAACGGCGAATATCTAATTTGCGCGAAATGAGGTTGGCGATGGACGGCGCAGAGGTTTTAGACCTTGGAAGGGACGCGTTATGGGCCACTGTGGCCATGGCGACGCCGGTAATGGTGGCGGGTCTGGTTATTGGTTTGGTGATCGCGCTCTTCCAGGCGCTCACACAAGTCCAGGAAATGACACTTGTGTTTGTGCCAAAGATCATCGTGATTTTTCTAACGCTCCTTTTGTTTTTACCGCTGATGGGAGCCACGCTAGCTGAGTTTTCCGACATGATCTTTGAGAAGATCGCGGACTATTAAACGATGGATTTTATCGTCACATACGCATGGGTGGGCGCTTTGCTGTTCTGCCGCATAGGCACCGTGCTGATGCTGGCGCCGGGAGTTGGAGAAACGAGCGTTCCGACCACTTTCCGACTGACGATCGCTGTGCTGGTGACAATGGTTCTCGCGCCGGTCCTCGCAGAGAAAACGCCACAAGCGCCGGCTGCTTTTGGCGACGCGGCGCTGATTATCATTGGCGAAGTACTGATTGGTCTGATGTTTGGCGCTGGTGCGCGTCTTTTCATGAGCGCGCTGCAGGTGGCGGGTCAGATGATTGCGTTGTTCTCCGGATTGGCGGCTGCGCAACAGTTTAACCCTGTGAGCGGAGAATCCGGGGCGATCGTCGCTTTGTTTTTGTCCATGGTGGCGTTGGTGCTCATCATGGCGACAGGCATTCATCGTGACATGATTCAGGCGACAGCCGACAGTTATCAGATGTTTCCGCCGGGCACGCCTATGTATATCGGCGACATAGCCGAGTGGGAGCTGGCTTCGATGTCGAAAGCATTCAAGCTTGGGCTTCAGATTGCTGCGCCAATCCTTGTTTTTGCTCTGGTGTTTAACTTGTCGCTGGGCCTTGTGGCCCGACTCATTCCACAAGTGCAGATCTTTTTCATCGCCATGCCCACACAGGTGCATATGGGCATGGTTATTCTGGCAATCGTACTGGGCGGCGGACTGCTGGCCTGGATTGAGGCGCTGAAGCGGTACGCATCGCTTCAGGGGCCTTATTAACGTCTAGGAGGCGCAAATGGCGGACGACCAGGACGAGTCCCAGAAGACCGAAGAACCCACCCCGAAACGATTAGCCGACGCCCGCAAAAAAGGTGACATCGCCAAAAGTCAGGACGTGCCGGTATGGTTTATCCTGCTGGGCGCTGCAGCGCTTTTGGCTGCGGCCAAACCGCTTGCCGGATCCATTGGGCGTCCATTGACGATGTTGCTGGACCATCCGCATGATTTCAGTCTGGCGGATGGTGGCGCGGTACGCTTGATGAGCGACCTGATTTCTGAACTTGCGCTGCCCTTGGGCATCATTTTCTCGATGCTGATTATTTTTGGACTGATCGGGCACCTGGTTCAGTCCATGCCGTTGTGGACAGCGGAAAAGATCAAGCCGAAACTGTCAAAGCTATCCCCGATCAGTGGCGTGAAACGCATCTTCAGCATGCAAGGGCTGATGAACCTTGTGAAGGCTGTGTTGAAGTTGTTAGCGGCGGCGGCGGCTGTTTTTGTCGCGGTATGGCCGAACCGGCATGTGTTAATCAAAGCAGGCGAGATGGATGTGGCGGCTTTACCGGGCTTGCTGCATGAGACGGCTAGCGGACTGTTTTTGGCGTCTCTTGTGGTGGTCGGTTTAATCGCCGTGATCGACTTTATCTTCCAGAAGCAGAACCACATGAAAAAAATGCGGATGTCGCGTGAAGACATCAAGCAGGAAACCAAACAGACTGAAGGTGACCCGATGATCAAGGCGCGTTTGCGCCAGGTTCGTCAGGAGCGGTCACGTCAGCGCATGATTTCTGCCGTTCCTGATGCGACAGTCGTTGTCACCAACCCGACCCACTATTCAGTCGCGCTTAAGTTTGACGCAGACACCATGGCAGCGCCTGTTGTGGTCGCAAAAGGTGTGGATGAACTGGCCATGCGCATCAGGGTGAAAGCCAAGGAATCGGATGTGCCGCTTGTGGAAAACCCGCCTTTGGCGCGTGCGCTCTATGCGAACGCAGAACTTGATGAGATAATTCCACGAGAACACTTCGAAGCCGTCGCAAAAGTGATCGGCTTCGTTATGAATACGGCGGAGAAAAAGCGCAGATGACGCTTGATAAAACCGCCGCAAGCCCAAATCGCCCGAATCACGGCACAATTGTCGTGATGAATTACGGATTGAGCCGCTATGTCTGATATGAACGACCTGATTAACCATGATGATGAGGATGAAACACCTAAGAAGGTGGATATCCTGCAGACGGCATTCTGGCTGTGTGTGATCCTTGCGGGCGGGGCTGCTGGCGTGGCGCTAACGTGGCAGGAAAAAGTCGGGCCGGCTGCGCCGATTCTCCTGATCGCGCTTGGCTGTCTTGCCATGGTGCTCCTGTTATGGGTTCTGCGGGGCGCGGGGCGTCGCATTGGCTTGTTCCCGGAGCGTGGCGCGGCTGAACAGGCCGTACAGGCTTCTTCAAAAGGATTTGCCTGGCTGGATGCGATTGCCGAACCTGCGCTGGTGACCGAGCGTGGCGGCGCTGTGGTGGCGGCAAACCAAGCTTACATCGATTTGTCAGTTGAGGCGCACGAGACAGGCGAGAGCGGTCAGACCCCATCTGTTGACCGTTTGTTTGGCGCGAACCCCGGCCTGGCGGCGCCGATCTATCGTTTGTCAAAAGCTGTGAAGTCGGGTGCGGCGCGCCGTGAAGTTTTGCCTGCTGTCATGTTAGGCGACAGCGATTCTCCGGTTCAGTTTGACGCGGATGTCGGCCCATTGGGCAAATCACGCGCATTGTGGCGTTTGCGCCGCGTGCAGGCTGGCGCTGGAGACAGTTCAGCCGTTGATCCGCGTGCGCTTTATGTAGAAGACGCGCCGGTTGGCTTTTTCTCAGCTCGTCGCGATGGCCGGGTGGTGTATGTCAACTCGAGCCTTCGCAAAATGCTGGGCCTGCCAGATGAGCTGGGCGGATTGCGCATGGACGACATTATGCGCCCTGAAGGTCTAAAGCTCATGCGTAAAGACACGCGGGGCGGATCTCATCAGCGTGCTGATGTTGTGCTTCGCGCCCGCAATGGTGTGGAGTTGCCAGCATTGATGACCACGTCATGGACAGGCAAAGGCCCTGATTCATTGTCGCGTTCTGTCGTGCATCTGTCTTACAGCCCGGAAAAGCCGCCTGTGGCGAAAGAAGGAGCTAAAGATAAATCGACGCGCGGCGAAACCGTGATTGGCGACGACACCATGTTTTCTGATGCGCCATTTGGGGTCGTGCGGCTGGAAGGCGACGGCGTTGAAACTGCCGTCATGATGGACCTTAACCGGGCGCTGCGCGACATGACTGAAGCGCGAGCGCAACCCGGTGCGCGGTTTGCGGACCTTTTCATTGCAGAAGACGGTCAGGAAGAATTGGCGCAAACGCTGGCCAAAGCGCTGGATGGCGCTGTGGAACTTAAACTTGCCAATGACTCCATCAAGGATCCGCGTGACGCTAAGACTGTTGAAGTCTTTATCGCGTTGGACCGTCGCGGACGTCCGGCGGCGGCTTATGTCATCGACACCACTGATCGAAAGCAGTTGGAGCTGCGTTTGGCGCAGGGCGAGAAAATGCAGGCGATTGGTCAGCTGGCTGGCGGTATCGCGCATGACTTTAACAATCTGCTTCAGGGCATCATGCTCAACACGGACAAACTACTCATCCGGCACCCGCCGGGCGATCCGTCCTTCTTTGACCTGAAGCAGATGTATGAACTGGCTGCGCGTGGCGCGGAGATGATCTCCATGTTGCTGGCCTGGTCGCGTAAACAGACTTTCCGTCAGGAAGTGCTGGACCCGTCTGAAATGTTGTCCAGCTATTATGTGCTGCTGCGCCAGATCATCGACGAGCGTATCAAGCTGGACATTGTGCATGGGCGTGACCTGCCACAGATTCGAGCCGACCGCGGTCAGCTGGAAACAGCGCTGACCAACCTGTGTACGAATGCGCGGGACGCCATGCTGGAGAAGAACGGCGGCGGCGAGCTGATCGTGAAAACATCGCGTGCGGATGCGGCGTCTGCGCGTAAAGACGGGTTCAACCATGTGCAGGAAGGTGACTATCTGTTGATCGAAGTGATCGACAACGGTACGGGCATTCCGCCGGAACTTGTCGATCAGATCTTCCAGCCCTTCTTTACCACCAAGGAAACAGGCAAAGGCACCGGTCTGGGTCTGGCCTCGGTTTACGGGATCGTCAAACAGTCTGGCGGTTATGTCTATCCGGTCTCTAAGGTGGGCCAGGGCACGACGTTCAAGATCTTCATGCCTGCTTACTCACCTAAGCCAGAAGAAAAAGAGCAGGCCGAAAAATCTGCTGAAAAATCTGCTATGGACGCCGAGGCAGTCGCGGCCGCGTCTGAAATGGCTGAGAAAGGGCGTCCGGCTGACCTTGCCGGCCGTGGCCGGATCATGCTGGTTGAGGATGAGGACGCCGTGCGCGGTCTGGCGTCGCACCTGTTATCGACCTTTGGCTATCAGGTTGTTGAGGCGGCCGACGGAGAAGAAGCGCTTGAGCTTATCAAAGCCCATGCGGGCAAGATTGATCTTCTGATCTCTGACGTTGTGTTGCCGGGTATTGACGGCCCGGCGCTGTTAAAAGAGGCCAAGCCTTATCTGAAAGGCGCGCGGATCATGTTTATCTCTGGATATGCAGAGCGCGATCTGGCGCAAACATTGGATGAAGAACGCGAAATTTCGTTCCTACCCAAACCATTTACGCTGCGCCAGCTGGCGGAACGCGTGAAAGAGGAATTGAACGCGGCGGAAGCAGCTTAAAACGACCCCGTTGCGGCAAGCATTTGAAAACCCCGCTCTTTTGACAGGAGCGGGGTTTTTTTTGTGGTAAATCGTTTGTTCTGAAAAATTGTATATTCTCTATTTGTTCTTGTGAAACATTTGTGGTACAAAATAAATTCCCAAGGGGCTGTGGGCGTTGCTCGGCGGCGGTCCTTGTGCAACAAATAAAAGGAGATTCGGATATGGCGCGCGCCTCCCTGCAGCTTGTGGAAAATACCGGTATGGATAAGCAAAAAGCCCTTGAAACCGCCCTGGGCCAGATTGAACGCAATTTCGGCAAGGGCTCGATTATGCGTTTGGGCGAGGATGCGTCTTTAGACATTGAGGCGGTCTCCACCGGTTCGCTGGGCCTTGATATCGCACTTGGTATTGGCGGTTTGCCAAAGGGCCGCATTATCGAAATCTACGGACCTGAAAGTTCCGGTAAGACCACACTGGCGCTGCATTGTCTGGCTGAATCACAGAAAAATGGCGGTGTGGCTGCGTTTGTGGACGCAGAGCATGCGCTGGACCCGGTTTATGCGGGCAAGCTGGGTGTTGATCTGGATGATCTGCTTGTGTCTCAACCGGACACTGGCGAGCAGGCGCTTGAGATTGCAGATACGCTGGTGCGGTCCGGAGCTGTGGATGTGCTTGTGATTGACTCTGTGGCGGCTCTGACGCCACGCGCTGAGCTGGAAGGTGAGATGGGCGACAGCCTGCCGGGCCTTCAGGCGCGGTTAATGAGCCAGGCGTTGCGCAAGCTGACAGGGTCGATTTCACGCTCCAACTGTATGGTGATCTTTATCAACCAGATCCGGATGAAAATTGGTGTGATGTTTGGTTCGCCTGAGACAACAACCGGCGGTAACGCGCTCAAATTCTATTCGTCTGTGCGGTTGGACATACGCCGTATCGGCGCGTTGAAAGACCGTGACGAAGTGATCGGTAACCAGACCCGGGTGAAAGTGGTCAAGAACAAGGTGGCCCCGCCATTCCGTCAGGTTGAGTTTGACATCATCTATGGAGAGGGTGTCTCCAAGACAGGTGAGCTGATTGATCTGGGCGTTAAAGCCGGCGTCGTGGAAAAAGCGGGGTCCTGGTATTCTTATGGATCTGACCGGATCGGGCAGGGACGTGAGAATGCGCGCCGCTTCCTGAAAGAAAACCCTGCGATTGCGGACGAGATTGAAACAGCTGTTCGCGCGAATGCTGGTTTAATCTCCGAAGAGATGTTGGCGGCGGGTCAATTATCCGGAGACGGAGAAGACTCCGCTGCCGCTGAAGGCTAAGTCTTCGCTAAAATCAGAGAATAATCAGAGCGACATGCGCATATTTACGCGCATGTCGCTTATCTCTTCGATGTAACGCTTGGCGAGGCGGCGTGACATCTATATATCGCGGTATGAATTTGATTTGGGTGGCGCGATTTTGCAAGATCATGCCTTTAAGTCCCGCGAAGAGGAGCCTTCAACATGGCGAATGACGCTGTTGTTTCCCAATCCACAAGCGTGAACAGCGTACGTGAACAGTTCCTCGACTATTTTTCCCAGCAGGGACACAAGGTTGTTCAGTCCGCTCCGCTTGTTCCGCATGGGGATGCGACACTATTGTTCGTCAATGCGGGCATGGTGCCATTCAAGAATATCTTCACTGGCGCTGAAACACCTTTTTCGCCGCGTGCGGCTTCATCGCAAAAATGCGTGCGCGCTGGCGGCAAGCACAACGACCTTGATAATGTCGGATATACAGCGCGCCACCACACTTTCTTTGAGATGCTGGGGAATTTTTCCTTCGGCGACTATTTCAAAGAAGAAGCCATTTCCCATGCCTGGAATGTGGTGACCAAGGTTTTCGGCCTGCCGCAAGACAAACTGCTCGTGACTGTTTATTCCGAAGATGAAGAAGCAGCCACTCTCTGGCGCAAGATTGCGGGTTTGCCTGACGAAAAAATCATTCGCATCTCAACATCTGACAATTTCTGGTCCATGGGCGATACTGGACCATGCGGACCATGTTCGGAAATTTTTTACGACCACGGCCCGGATGTTTGGGGCGGACCGCCAGGATCGCCTGAAGAGGACGGTGACAGGTTCATCGAGATTTGGAACCTCGTCTTCATGCAGTTTGATCAACAGGCGGACGGCACGCGCAAATCCCTGCCGAAGCCGTCGATTGACACAGGCATGGGACTTGAGCGCATGGCGGCGGTGCTCCAGGGCGTGCACAATAATTACGATATCGACCTGTTCCAAAAGCTGATTGCGGCTGAAGAAGAGACATATGGCTTGAAGGCAAGTGACGATACGATCGCCTCTTTGCGGGTTATCGCAGACCATTTGCGCTCGTCAGCATTTCTGATTGCTGATGGTGTCACGCCATCAAATGAAGGCCGCGGATATGTGTTGCGCCGGATTATGCGCCGCGCCATGCGCCATGGGCATATTCTTGGCGCGCGCGAGCCGCTCATGCACAAGCTGACGCCAGCTCTGGTGGGGGAAATGGGCAAAGCCTTCCCTGAACTGAACCGCGCACAGGCGGCAATTGAAAGCGCGCTGGAGCAGGAAGAGGGCCGTTTCCAGCGCACGTTGGGTCGCGGACTGGCGTTATTGGATGAAGCCACTGACGGATTTTCCGAAGGTGATGTCCTGCCAGGCGAAACCGCGTTTAAACTCTACGACACGTTTGGTTTCCCGCTCGATCTGACACAGGATGTGCTGCGCGGACGCAATCTGACAGTCGATGAAGATGGCTTCAACGCCGCCATGGCGGAACAAAAAGCTCAGTCGCAGGCAAACTGGCAAGGCTCGGGCGACACTGGCGCTGCGGAAGTCTGGTTCCGTGTGCGCGATAAAGTCGGCGCGACCCAATTCCTCGGTTATGAAGGCGTCGTCGGGGACGCAGAATTAAAAGCCATCATTGTAGACGGTGAGGCGACGGAAAAGCTTTCTAAAGGCCAGTCGGCAGAGATCGTTTTCGACAAAACGCCATTTTACGGTGAGTCCGGTGGTCAGGCTGGCGACAAGGGTGAGATTGCTTTTGCAAACGGCGCGAGGTTCTGTGTCAGCGATGTGCAAAAGCGGGCGGGCGATGTTTTCATCCACATCGGCGAACTCGTCGAAGGCGATGTCGGTGTGGGTGAAAAAGCGACCCTTCAGGCCGATGCGACACGCCGTAATCGCATCCGTTCAAACCACTCGGCCACACACATCCTGCATAAAGCGCTGCGTAATGTGCTTGGGGATCATGTGGCGCAAAAAGGCTCGCTCGTTGAAGAAGACAAGCTGCGGTTTGACTTTTCTCACTCTGGTCCGATGACGCAGGACGAGATGGACGAAGTTGAGACCCAGGTGAATGCGATTATCCGCCAGAACGAAGCGGTCAGCACCAAAGAAATGGCGCCTGATGACGCGATCGAAGCAGGCGCAATGGCGCTCTTTGGTGAAAAATACGGCGACGTTGTGCGTGTGCTTTCCATGGGAACAGCGCCTGACGGCAAAGCATATTCTGTTGAATTATGTGGCGGAACGCATGTTGCGCGCACTGGCGACATCGCAGTGTTCGCCATCACCTCAGAAAGCGGCGTGTCGGCAGGCGTACGCCGGATAGAAGCCGTGACAGGCCAGGATGCGCTGAATTTCTTCAAAGACCGCGCCAACATTGCTCGCACGATTGCGGACTCCCTTAAATCGACACTGAACGAAGCGCCAAAACGCGTTGCTGCGCTGCAGGACCAAAAACGCGCGCTGGAAAATGAACTGTCTGACGTCAAGAAAAAGCTTGCCATGGGGGCGTCTGCTGGCGCTGCTGAAGGTCCTGAAGACATTGGCGGGGTGAAGCTAATCGCGCGCGTTGCTGAAGGCGTGCCGGCCAAGGATCTGCGTGGTCTGATTGATGACGCTAAAAAACAGTTGGGGTCAGGCGTCGCTGTATTTGTGGCGGTCAATGACGGCAAGGCGGCTGTCGCGACCGGTGTGACGGATGATCTGACCAGCAAGATCAGTGCTGTTGATCTTGTGCGTGTGGCGAGCGCGGCTGTTGGCGGCAAAGGCGGTGGCGGTCGTCCTGACATGGCGCAGGCCGGCGGACCTGATGGTTCCAAGGCGAATGACGCGTTAGAGGCCGTTAGAGCTGCTCTAGCGAACTGATTGAGTGACAATTTCGTGACTAATGCGCCACAGTTTGCATCAGTCATCATGGCTCGCTCCAATAATTGAAGGAAAATGCCGAGTCACCGCTTGCAAAGTTGTCGACCTTCAAAAAAATGTCGCAAACTTTAACGTCCGGCGCGCGGGATCGTGTGCAATAGCGTCGGCATTTTGCGGGGCATTCCATGAAACCTTCCACATATTTGAAGTCTGCTTTGTTGGCGGCCAGCGGGTTAACGGCGCTAACAGCGATGACACCTGCTGCGATTGCGCAGGAAACAGATGAAAAACGTTTGTCGCCGGTCGTTGTGACAGCGACCCGTGTTGAATCTGACCTTCAGGACGTGGCTGGTTCGGTTGCCGCGTTGGGCGGCGAGAAACTGGATGTGCTACAGTCTGGCGGCGCAGACATTCGCTTCCTCTCTGCACGTGTGCCAAGCGTTTATGTGGAAAGCTCCTTTGGCCGCACATTCCCGCGCTTTTACATTCGCGGTCTGGGGAACACAGACTTTGACCTTAACGCGTCACAGCCGGTTTCGCTGATCGTGGATGACGTTGTTCAGGAAAATCCGATCCTTAAAGGTTTCCCGATCTTTGACGTTGAAGGCGTAGAAGTGTTGCGTGGTCCGCAAGGCACGCTTTTTGGCCGCAACACGCCTGCTGGTATCATCAAGTTTGACAGCGTGAAGCCCAGCCAGGAATTTGGCGGTTATGCGCGCGGATCATACGGCACATACGACACAATCAGTTTGGAAGGCGCTGTTGGCGGCGGTGTGACGGACACGATCTCTGTTCGCCTTTCCGGTAAAGTGCAAAAGCGTAGCGATTATATCGACAACGCTCTGACAGATGGCGGCAGCCAATACGGCGGATACACCGACATCGCGCTGCGTGGACAAGTCTTGTTTGAACCGACAGACACATTCTCAGCGCTATTGAATGTGCATGGCCGCGACCTGGATGGTACGGCGCGCTTGTTCCGCGGGAACGCAATCGAGCCAGGCACAAACGACCTGGCAGCTGGATTTGACCGCGAAACCGTTTTTTATGATGGCGGAGACGGCAACCCACAGGACCTTCAGACTTATGGCGGATCGCTGACGCTGACATACGATCTGGCTGAAGATCTGACGCTGACATCTGTGACAGCTTATGAGGGCGGCGAAGCCTTCTCGCGCGGTGACATTGACGGCGGTTTTGGCGCGGTTTTCCTGGGCGAAGGCAATTTTGGTCCCGGTGTTATTCCGTTTGACGCTGAAAGCGCAGATGGCGTGCCGGCGCTAAGTCAGTATTCTCAGGAAATTCGTATCGCCTCCAGCTATGACAGCGCATTTAACTGGCAGGCTGGCGCGTATTTCTTCGCAGAAGACATCAAGATTGAGACTTTCAACTATGAAAGCCTTGCGCCGGGAAATCCATTGGATGGCTATGTTCTGCAACACCAGAATGCAGAAGCCTGGGCGGTGTTTGCGTCTGCAACATATGAGTTTGCGGACAAATGGACCCTTGCGGGTGGCGTGCGTTACACCGACGATTCCAAAGACTATGACGTGATCCGTTCTATCGCGCCTCTGGCTGCGCCATTCCTAGGCGGTCAGGGGACAACAGGCCTTCTGACCCGTTCTGTTGGCGATGAAGCGGTAAGCTGGGATGCGAGTCTGACTTACGCTGCGACTGAAGACGTCAATCTTTACGCACGCGTGGCGACCGGTTTCCGCTCACCCGCCATTCAGGGTCGTATCCTATTTGCGTTTGGCGATGAGGGCGTCTCTGTTGCAGAGTCTGAAACACTCACATCGTTTGAAGCTGGTGTGAAAGCTGAATTGCTTGAAGGCCGTGTGCGCACGAACTTGTCTGCGTTCTACTATGAAATTGAAGACCAGCAGCTGACAGCTATCGGTGGCGAAACTAACGCCAACACTTTGGTCAATGCTGACAAAGGCGTCGGTCAAGGCTTTGAATTTGAAGTTGAAGCATTACCGACAGATAACTTCCTAGTTACAGCAGGTCTTTCTTTGAACGACACAGAAATTCAGGACGCTAGCCTGTCTGTGGCGCCATGTGGCGGCGGCTGTACGGTGACTGATGCGCTTGATGGAAGCGGCTTTGCCTTGATTGATGGCAATGCTTTCCCGAACTCACCAGAGTGGATCGGGACTGTGACAGGTCGTTATTCCTGGCCGGTTGGTGCTGACGGCGAAATCTATGTCTACACAGACTGGAACTACCGTTCAGAAGTCAACTTCTTCCTCTATGAGTCAGTTGAATTCACAGAAGACGCATACTGGGAAGGCGGGCTGCGCGTCGGTGTGAAACCTTCAGGTTCTGACTTTGAGTACGCCTTCTTCGCGCGCAACATTACAGATGAGACACGCAAAACCGGCGGTATCGACTTTAACAACCTGACGGCGTTCGTGAATGAAGGCCGCACCTTTGGTATTGAAGTCGCCACAACCTTCTAAGGCCTGAATTTGTCTTTAGGATAAGAAAAGCGCGCTCACTGGTTTGAGCGCGCTTTTTAATTAGGCGATGCCGCCAAAGCGTCCGGCTTCAAAGTCCTGAAACGCTTGGATGATTTCCTGGCGGTTGTTCATGACAAACGGGCCATGACCAAAGACAGGCTCAGGGATTGGCTCGCCGCCCAGGACCAGCACAACAGAGTCGTCATCTGCTGTGACATGAACGCCCGCGTTCTCGCGGCTGAGAGATGCGATTTCCGAAGGACCAACAGGTTGGCCCGCCACTTTGATCGCGCCTTTCAGGACTGCCAGCATGGATGTGTGTCCGTCTTTCATCGGCAGACTGACATCTGCGCCTTTTGGCAAACGCACATCCCATAAATCCACTGGTGTGAAAGCGTCAGCCGGACCAGACACACCATTAAACTCACCTGCAATGATACGGGCGGTGGCGCCCATAGAGTTCAGGTCAATGGTTGGGGTCGCGGTTTTCAGGATCGACTGATATCGCGGCGTGGTCATTTTGTCTTTGGCTGGCAAGTTCACCCACAATTGAACCATGTGAAATGGCCCGCCAGTCTTGGTGTAGGCTTCGGAGTGAAACTCCTCATGCACCACGCCAGAAGCGGCTGTCATCCACTGAACATCGCCTGGTCCGATTGTGCCGCCATTACCGCCAGAGTCTCTGTGAGAGACTTCGCCGTCATAAACGATGGTGACTGTTTCGAACCCGCGGTGAGGGTGGGACCCGACCCCGCGTGGTTTGTCGGCTGGTTCAAATTCCGTTGGTCCTGCGTGATCAAAAAGCAGGAATGGACTAACTTTGTCTGCGCCTGGTCCGTAATTGAACAGCGTGCGCACCGGAAACCCGTCGCCGACCCAATGGCCGCCCTCGGGCCTGTATGTTCGAATAAGTGTTTTCATGATCTGGCAGGTGGCGATCGTTAATCGCCATTTCAAGTCAGCAATATTAATACCGATTATAATCCGTTGGGTGATTATAAATTCGACGGCTTAGCCGTTGAAATGATCCCAGATTTTCTGGGCGAGGGCTTGAGAGACACCTTCGACGGTTTCCAGGTCTGCCAGTTTGGCGCTGGAAACGCCTTTGGCGCTGCCGAAGCGATGTAAGAGCGCTTTTTTACGCGCTGGCCCAATACCCTCGATTTCATCCAGCGGGTTTTTAGAAATATCAGCGGATCTTTTGGCGCGGTGTGCGCCAATAGCCCAACGGTGCGCTTCATCGCGCAGTCGTTGGAGATAATAAAGCGCAGGGTCATTGACGGGGAGTTGAAAAGGAGCCTTGCCCGGACGAAAGAACTGTTCGCGTCCAGCATTGCGGTCAGGACCTTTGGCGATGGACACGAGATTTAATTCGCCTGGTTCGTATCCCAGCTCGGAGACCGTCTCCATCACGGCAGATAACTGGCCAAGTCCGCCATCAATCAGGACGAGGTCAGGCCATGTGTCAGGTCGTGTTTCGCGACCTTCATTTTCTTTTCTTAAGCGGGCAAACCGGCGGCGCATCACTTCGCGCATCATACCGTAGTCATCGCCTGGTTCGAGTTCTTCATCCTTGATATTGAACTTTCGATAACTCTGTTTGTCGAAACCATCGGGCGAGGCCACAATCATCCCGCCAACAGCATTTGAACCTTGGATATGGGAGTTGTCATAAACTTCAATCCGCTTTGGCGGCTCGGCAAGATCAAATACTATTTGAACCGCATTGAGAATTTTGGTCTGGCTCTGCGTTTCAGCGAGTTTCCGACCAAGCGCTTCGCGGGCGTTTGTGTGCGCCTGCTTGACCAGTTCCAGTTTTTCGCCGCGTTGAGGTGTGCGGATCTCGACTTTAAAACCGGCATTCAATTCCAGCGCATCGGCGATGAGGTCACTTTGGGCAGGTTCGACAGATGTCAGCAATAGTTTAGGCGGCGGCCGGTTATCATAGAACTGAACCAGGAAGGCGGAGAGGATGGAAGCGGGTTCATCGTCGGCATCGTGTCTGGGATAATAAGCGGTGGCGCCCCAGTTCTGGCCAGCACGAAAGAAAAATGCCTGTACGCATGATTGACCAGCCTGGGTTTCGATGGCGAAGACGTCGGCTTCTTCCACGCCCTCAGGATTCACACCCTGGCTGGCCCGCACTTGCGCCAGCGCTTTGATGCGGTCGCGCAGGCGGGCGGCAGTTTCAAACTCAAGATTTTCAGCTGCTTCTTCCATATCGCTTGAAAGTTGCGCGTGCAGCGTCGTGGCTTGTCCTTTAAGGAACATAGCGGCTTGTTCTGTCAGCTTGGCGTACTCTTCGATACGGATTTCATCCGTACATGGGGCTGAACAGCGTTTGATCTGGTGCAGCATGCAGGGGCGGGACCTGCCTTCATAAACGCTGTCCTGACAGGTGCGCAGGAGAAACGCCTTCTGGAGCGTATCCAATGTGCGATCGACTGCGCCTGCGGATGCGAACGGGCCGAAATAATCGCCTTTGAGCTTCTTTGCGCCACGATGTTTGAGAATTTGCGGCGCAGGGTGGTCGCGGCGGATCAGGATGTAAGGAAAACTTTTGTCGTCACGCAGGATGATGTTAAAGCGCGGCTTCAGTTTTTTGATGAGGTTGGCTTCAAGCAGAAGCGCTTCAGTCTCGCTTTCGGTGACGACAAATTCCATTGCGCGCGTCAACGAGATCATTCGAGCGATGCGCTGGGTATGGCCGCCTAGCTTGGCATAATTGGAAACCCGGTTTTTAAGGCTGCGCGCCTTGCCGACGTACAACAATTCCTGATCAGCGCCGAACATCCGATAAACGCCTGGCTTGTTCGGCAAGCGTTTCAGATTGTCCTTGATCACATCCACGCCGGACTGGCGGACTGGGGCAGGGTTTGAAGAAGTGTTGGCGGATGAATCGGACATTGCCTGAATATAAGCTTGAAGCCCGATCGCGCAAAGCAAATGCGATTAAGGAAAGCTTGAAAAGGCGCGTTCAATTTTCCTCATGCCGCTCATTCGGAGACAAGACGATTGTGCTTAAATCAGTGTGAAGCTTTCACCCGAAAACAGGTATGTTTTTAAAAGGATGGTCCATTGAACAGGCTGGGAAATGTCAGAGTTCTGATCGTTGAAGACCATTTTAACATGCGTCGGTTATGGCGCTCAATTCTGTTTGGGTTTGGCATTCGCGATGTTTATGACGCCGCAAATGCGCTGGATGCGATTGAAATCCTCAAACTAAGTCCTGTTGATGTCATGATCGTTGATTATCACCTGGAGGATCTTAATGGCGCTGAATTCGTCAATATGGTGCGCAAAGGCTCCGATAGTCCGGCGCCGCATGTGCCCGCCATCGCATGCTCGTCAGACACTCGCCGTTCAGTCATCAAGGATTGGGTCAATGCCGGTGTGGATGAGATCCTTGCCAAGCCGGTGTCAGCTGAGCAGGCTTGGCAAAAACTTTACATGATTACCAACAAGCGCCGTGATTTTGTCAGCGCGCCGCGGTATTTTGGACCAGACAGGCGGCGGCGTCCCTCACCATTCATGGGCGCTGAGGAGCGTCGCGTCATTATCCAGCACGATGACTGCTTCGTCGATTAAACACCCGTGTAAACGGTAAGCCCGGTCACGAAACTGCCCACAGCCAACATTGTGCACAGTACGAAAACCTGGCCGGATGTTTCACCGTCATAGCGCCGTTTGAAACGTGGCGGGCGCGCAGCGACGTAACCGATAAAAAAGACCAGACCCAACACAAGAATGAGCTTTTGCAGGTCATTCCAGGTTTGGAACGGCGCGTAGAATTGCTCCAATGCATCGCCAATTGCCTCGCGCGCACGTCGAACTGCTGTTGTATATTCGTGGTTCATCGCCGCCTCCTTTGCATTTGGTCGATGGTGTCTCTGGTTGAGACAGAAGGAACTATCTGGAAATAGAGTATGCGAGATTTGCGCCGCCGGTATTGTGGGCGGTCCGTGCAAGAGATGACGCCGGGTAAAGAAGCGGTAACCCGATTTTAGTTTATTCGCGAAAGCATGTAGTTTAATTTTTTACACCAACCACAGAATGATTTGTGGGTTGATGGGATTTTGACGGGCAGATATTGTGACAAACAAGCTGGCGAACGTGACAGTCCTCATTCTTGAAGACCACCGCAACATGCGCTTGTTGTGGCGAGGCATTTTGCTCGCGTTCGGTATTCGGACCGTATACGAAGCAGAATCTGCTGAAGAGGCATTCAAAGAGATTGCAGATAAAAGCATCGACGTGGTGATTGTTGACCAGCATCTGGATGGCCTGACAGGCGCAGAGTTTATCTCCATGCTGCGGCGCGCCCCGGATAGCCCGTCCCAGCATGTGCCAGCGATCGCTTGTACGGCCGACACACGCAAAAGCACATTAAAACTGTTTATTGATGCGGGTGTGGATGAAATCCTGGCAAAGCCTGTGTCTGCAGATCAGGCGTGGAAAAAGCTCTCAATGGTGATCAACCACCGTCGCCGGTTTGTAAAAACACCGTTTTATTACGGACCAGACCGCCGCCGGAAAGTCATGCCGCATTACACTGGCAAAGAGCGTCGCAAGGTCCAGCCTGAAGAAATCGACCCACCAGGTGGGGACGACATGAATTATGCGCTTTAGACTTCAGGCGCGGCATTCTCGTTACAATTAACCTAAAATCGTGTTTCTCTTAACTTGAGGGCTTTCAACTGGCGCTCACGTATGAAATGGAAGTGCCTTGTTTGATGAAACACATGGAAAGGACTTACATCATGTCTTCCGCCCCGATATCCGATGCCCTGCAACGCGTAAAACCATCTGCGACAATTGCGGTCTCGACAAAGGCGAACGAGCTTAAGGCGGCTGGAGAGGATGTGATTGGTCTGGGCGCGGGCGAGCCTGACTTTGATACGCCTGAAAACATCAAGGAAGCGGCGATCAAGGCGATCCATGACGGCAAGACAAAATACACGGCTGTTGACGGTATCCCGGAGCTGAAAGACGCGATCTGCGCTAAATTCAAACGTGATAACGAGCTGGAATATGTGCGCAATCAAATCCACGTATCCACAGGTGGCAAGCCGGTCATCTACAATGCGTTTCTGGCGACATTGAACCCAGGCGATGAAGTCGTTATCGCAACGCCTTACTGGGTGTCATATCCAGACATGGCGTTGCTTTGTGGCGGTGAGCCTGTGTTTGCCGAGGCGCGCGCGGAAGACAATTACAAGCTGAAGCCTGAAGCGCTTGAAGCAGCCATCACGCCGAGAACCAAGTGGTTTGTGTTGAACTCTCCGTCCAACCCGTCTGGGGCCGCATATACAGCCGATGAGTTGAAGGCGCTGGCGGAAGTGCTGCTGCGTCACCCGCAGGTCTGGGTGCTGACAGACGACATGTATGAGCACCTCGTTTATGACGATTTCCAGTTCAAGACTGTCGCGCAGGTTTGCCCTGAGCTTTACGCGCGCACGCTGACAATGAATGGCGTCTCCAAAGCGTACGCCATGACAGGATGGCGGATCGGATATGCAGGCGGTCCGGCGGACCTCATCAAAGCGATGGCGAAGGTTGAGAGCCAGACCACATCCAACCCGTGTTCAATCAGTCAATATGCGGCGTTAGAGGCCCTTAACGGTCCACAGGACTTCATTCCTGAGCGCAACAAGGTGTTTAAAGAACGTCGCGACTTGGTCGTGTCCATGTTTAATCAGGCCGAAGGGCTGTCATGCCCAACGCCAGAAGGGGCATTTTACGTTTATCCGTCATGTGCGGGTACGATCGGTAAGACTTCCGCGGGCGGCAAGCTGATCGAAAATGACGAGGATTTTGCCGCAGCCCTTCTGGAAGAAGAGAAAGTGGCGGTTGTTTTCGGATCCGCTTTTGGTTTGTCTCCGGCTTTCCGAGTGTCTTATGCGACCTCCACTGAGGCGCTTGAAGAAGCGGGACGTCGTATTCAACGGTTCTGTAGCAATTTGAAATAGACTTGTCGTTGCCACCTTGAATTGGACGCTAATTTTATTAAATTAGAATGGATCTAAATAGTGGAGACGGAATATGGATATCGGAATCCCGGAAACAGACCGCAAGGCGATTGCTGGGGCACTGTCAGACGTCCTGACGGAGACATATGCGCTTTATCTGAAGACGCATGGTTACCACTGGAATGTCGTTGGACCTCACTTCACGACATTCCACACGCTTTTTGAGACACAATACCGCGATTTGTGGGCGTCTCTGGATGAGATTGCAGAGCGCATTCGTTCACTGGGCTTTCCGGCGCCGGCAGGCGCGGCGATCTACACGGGCTCATCCATTAAGGCCGACAATGATGTGCCGGAAGCCATGCAAATGGTGAAAAATCTGGTGTCTGACAATGAGACTGTTGTGCGTGCAGCGCGTAACGCGTTGCAATTAGCTGCTGATAAAGCAGACGATGCGACAGCTGATCTTATGACACAGCGGGTAGCTGTGCTGGAAAAAGCGGCTTGGATGCTGCGCGCACACCTTGCGAGCTAGCATTCCACATCCAAACCTTACGCAAACGTAAGAATGAGCCTCGAGGCTAACATCTCGGGGCTTTTTCTTTAGATTCTCGCAAACCAGACAAAAAAAAGCCGCGCGAATGAAACGCGCGGCTAAAAAAAGGTATGCCTCGGGGAGGAAACGCCCAAAGGAAGCGGCTAGCGCTTGAATTGGGTTGCGGGGGAGGCATCCCGCACAGGAATCAAAATAGCGAATTCAGCTCTGCATGCAAGCAGTATTTCAGTAGACGTAAGTTGCAAAAACGCATGCCTTACCTTTTGGTAAGGTCTGGCGATTCGCGTTGCGCCTGTTTCAGTTCTGCGGTGAGGAAGTCTCTGAACACTGAAATGCGGCGGGAGCGTTTCAGATCGGCTGGGTAAATGAAGTAAAGTTCAAATGTCGGCCCCTGCAAATTGGGCAGCACTTTCTCCATGCCGAATTCTGATGACACCATATAGTCAGGCAGGTCAGCGATACCAAGCCCTGCACGCACGGCGCGCATCATACCATTGACGTTGTTGATCAATAGCGACGCATCGCGCAATGAGCGGTCGTCGCGTCCGACGCGCTGCGCCCAGTTGACCACGTCCATATGCTCTTCTTCCTGGCCATAGGCGATGATGCGGTGACGATCGAGATCTTCAGGGCGTTCCGGCGCCCCATGTTCGATGAGATAAGAGCGGCTAGCGTAAAGGCTGGTTTGCACAGTGGCGAGTTTGCGTTGAATGAGGTCCGCTTTAGCGGCCGCCCACAACCGGATCGCACATTCGGCTTCCAGTGTTAAAAGATCAAACTCACGGTCATCAAGTGAGAGTTTGATCCGCATTTGTGGGTATTGGTCGAGGAATTTGTGAATGCGCGGCGCTAACCAGAAAGACCCAAAGGCGACCGGCGCCGTGACGTGCAACTCGCCATGCGGCATGTCGCCGGTATCATTCAGGGCGCTTTCAGCTGATCTTGCTGAGGATGCCATCTCAGCCGTTGCACGGTGAAGGATGCGTCCAGACTCCGTCAGGATCAAGCCACGCGCATGGCGCTGAAATAACGTCGCTTCCAGTTGTTCTTCTAGTGCTGCGATCTGACGGGAAACAGCGGACTGAGAGATGCCCAGACGCTCGCCGGCTGCGGTCAAGCTGCCAGTTTCGGCGGCTGCATGAAAGGATTTGAGTTTGTCCCAGTCCATCATGATGTCCATCCTGTCCGTTAGAAATGCAAGACCCGGCAACGTGTCGATCGTTGCCGGGTAGTGTTTAATGCGTTGCTTGCTGCGTCAATGCGCAAGTTGGTTTGATTGTTAGTCCGCCGCCATGGCAGGTTGCTCAGCTTCAAGCTCGGCAAGGAAATGATCGGCGTCAAGCGCAGCCATACACCCCATGCCCGCCGCTGTCACAGCCTGACGGTATTTGTCATCGCTGACATCGCCAGCAGCAAAGACACCCGGTATGGACGTCTTTGTCGTTCCTGGTTCTGTGATCAGGTAACCGCCTTGTTTGGTTTCCAACTGGTTTTCAAACAGGCTGGTTTGAGGCGCATGACCAATGGCGATGAATACGCCGTGGACATCTCTGGTGAAGATGTCACCTGTCTTGACGTTTTTCAGGCGCGCGCTGGTGACGCTGAGCGGATTATCATCGCCGAGCACTTCTTCCAGTGTCGTGTCCCAGAGAACTTCGACTTTTTCATGCTTGAGCAGACGCTCCGCCAAAATGCGCTCGGACCTTAGTTCGTCACGGCGGTGAACCAATGTGACTTTAGAGGCGAAATTGGTGAGAAAGAGTGCTTCTTCCACAGCTGTGTTGCCGCCGCCAACCACAATGACTTCTCTGCCGCGATAAAAGAAACCGTCACATGTCGCACATGCAGAGACGCCAAACCCCTGGAATTTCTCCTCGGAAGGCAATCCAAGCCATTTAGCCTGAGCGCCTGTGCAGACGATCAGCGCGTCACATGTGTATGTGTTGCCGCTTTCGCCTTCCAAACGGAAAGGGCGGGTTTTAAGATCGACCGATTTGATGTGATCGTCTTTGTATTCTGTGCCGACATGTTCTGCCTGAGCTTTCATTTGCTCCATCAGCCATGGGCCCTGGATAGCTTCTTCAAAACCGGGGTAGTTTTCAACGTCAGTCGTGATTGTCAGCTGACCGCCTGGTTGAATGCCTGCAATAAGCATAGGTTTGCGCATGGCGCGGGCAGCGTAAATCGCGGCAGTGTAACCTGCTGGGCCGGAGCCAAGAATAATCAGGGAGCGGTGAATAGGGGCGCTCATGAGGGCTCTCCTAGGCATTGTGCCAACCATCGTCATGTGTGGGGACATGCCGCTAGCTGGGGAGGGGATTATAAAACTAGGTGATCACGTAGGCTTATGCGCGCATAAGTGCAAGCTGCTCTAAGTCGCATTCTCGGGCACAAATTGAAAACTTTTCGTCATTTATGGCGTAATGAAGCGACTTTCGCACATGGACCCCAGCCTAGTGAGCAGTCTCTTTAATATTGGGCAGACAGTCACAACAGGCAATGTCATCGTCTGTTGGAGAATCGATTTCGATTGTTGCATGCGCCACGTGATGTTTTGATTTTAATCGCTCACGGACCGCGCGTCTGGCGACTTCTGGGTTAGCATCTGTCGCAAGCTGGATGTGAAGGGTCATCAGCCTGTCTTCGCCTGTCATGGTCCAAGCGTGCACATGATGAACGTCGACGACGCCAGGCACGGTGTTTTCAAGGTCCCTGACAACGTGGTCTGTATCAAACCTTTCAGGCGCGCCTTGTAAAAGGATATGCGCAGAGCGGCGAACGACACGTATGCCGCCAAATCCAATTATAGCGGCGACCAGCGCCGAGAGGATCGGGTCGATCGCCGCCCATCCGCTGTACATGATGACAATCGCTGCAATGATCGCAGCAACAGAACCCAGCATATCGCCAGCCACATGCCAGAGCGCACCCTGAAGATTGACGTCATGGTGATGCTTGTCGCCACCGTGCAGAATGGCGAAGGCAATGATATTTACGATGAGGCCCGCAATCGCGACGCCAAGCAAAACGTCGCTCTCAATCACATTCGGCGTCAAAAGGCGGTGAATGGCTTCCGCGACAATCCAGATTGCCAATAACACCAGTGTAATTCCATTGGCGAACGCAGCAAGGATGCGGAAGCGTCCAAAGCCGAAACTGCGTTTGTCATCGGCTGGTCTTTCAGCCAGGCGAAAGCCAAACCAGGCGACAAACAGGCTGGCGGAGTCGGTCAGCATGTGCGCTGCGTCCGCAAGCAGGGCCAATGATCCTGAGATAAGACCGCCGATTATTTCGGCTAGCATGAAAACCAGGGTTAGCCCGCCGGCCCATGCCAGGCGTGTGCGGGAGGCGTGGGCCGCATGATCGTGATGATCATGGGAATGGTCGCTCCCATGGTCGTGTTGGTGATGATCGTGCGTATGTCCGAAATGATCGTGCGGCATGATAAGACTATATACGCTTTCAATTCCGACAAATAGTCAATAAAATCAGAATATTGACTATGTTATACCATCACGCTGCGTTAGTTCTGCGCGGATGCCGCTCCAACACTTTTTCAACAATAATGTCAGCGACGCGTTCGACTTCGCGAAGCGGTTCCGGGGACCAATCGTCGATTTGCCCTTCAAACCAGCGTGCAACGCCATTTTTGAGGAAACTGTCGTGCATGCGATCAAATTTTGCGGACTTACCCTGCATGCGGATCATGTAGACAGGTTTTCCAAACCAAGCCGCCTCGGAGATCATATTTGCGGAGTCTTCTGTAACCAGAATGGCGTCTGATAAAGACAGATAAGCAAGATAAGGGTTTGGGCCGTCGATAGATTCACTCTCAAAAAAACGTCCGCCGACAGTTTCGGCAAGCTGGCGTAATCTGATGCGCGCAAATTCTGGCGTGCGGCGCGACACAGAGATCCAGAGGCGGGCGCCTTTGCCTGCAAGCCGTTGTAACTCACTCTCTATTTCTGTCAGTCGCGCTTCGGTGAGAGTGTGCGTTTTAGATTTTCCGCCAATGATAACTGCGATTTTGCGCCCAGGCTCAGCCTGAAGATCAGGAAATTTTAGAGCGGCGTCTTCAATGTCTTCGGTGGGAAAATAAGCAGGGGCTCCAACCGTTGAGACAACATTAGGGCCAGATAATTGGTCATGTTCGGGGGGAACGACAAGGTCGAAATGGTTGAGTGGAACTTTCGGGTTTTGCGTTTGAATAACGAAGGTTTGCCCGCCAGATAACTCGCGCACTTTCATCGAATAGGGGGCGGCGCGACGTCCGGAACCAATCCAGATGTCTGGCCATGGCGGTGAGAGGACTTCCTGATCGGCTTTTGAGAGCGCTAAAAAAGGCGCGGGCCACATTGTCGGCGGAAGCCACACCTGAGGCGGTTTCGGCGCAATGCGGATCGGGCCAGATCTGTGAGCGTTTGAGCGGATGTGAGACAGACGAGACCAGCGATCAAATTCGCAAAGCGCACGCGCTAGGGCGACCGCCTGTTTCTCTATGCCAGCGCGGCCGTCGGACACAACCCAGATTGAAGGTCCAACAGGTCCGCTCTGACTCATCTTTTACTTCCACTCAACCGAGACAATCTCGTACGACTTGGCGCCGCCCGGGGCGGACACTTCGGCGATATCGCCTTCTTCCTTACCGATCATCGCGCGTGCGATTGGAGAAGAAATCGAAATCTTGCCTGTCGAGACATCTGCTTCATCGTCACCGACGATTTTGTAGACAGATTCTTCTTCAGTGTCTTCGTCGAGTATAGTGACTGTCGCGCCGAATTTCACCGTATCGCCGGACAAACGCGACGTGTCGATGACGTCGGCGCGCGCGGTTTTGTCTTCCAATTCCGCGATTCGTCCCTCGATCAGGCTCTGGCGTTCTTTCGCTGCGTGATATTCGGCGTTTTCCGAGAGGTCGCCGTGCTCACGTGCTTCTGCAATCGCCTGAATGACTGCAGGTCTTTCGACTGTTTTTAAATTTTTCAGTTCAGCTTCTAGGGCTTTGTGGCCCTCAGCCGTCATAGGAATACGCTGCATTCGTGTGATACCGTTACTGTGATCGACGGAGCGTCAACTGAACTCCGGCCAACGTCAAGAGTAAGATTGGAGCGAACCCGCTTCAAGGGGACGTTCCTTCAGGGCGCGGATCGCTTTTACGGCCGCACGCCCACCCGCCATCGTTGTATAATAGGGGACGCCCTTTATCAGAGCTGTTCGACGAATGGAAGCAGAATCTTGCATCGACTGCGCGCCTTCGGTTGTATTTATCACCAATTGCACGTTGCCGTCGGTCAGTTTGTCCACAATGTGCGGACGCCCTTCGAGCACTTTGTTGACGATTTCCGCCTCAAGGCCAGCCTGTTTGATGTCGTTGGCGGTCCCGGATGTTGCGATCACTGAAAAACCCATTTCAATCAGTTCGCTTGCAACTTCAATAGCGTGCGCCTTGTCTGATTTTTTAACGGAGATAAAGCAAACGCCTTTGGTCGGCAGATTAACGCTGGCGGCGATTTGAGACTTTAGGAATGCGGCAGCGAAAGTTTCGTCAATGCCCATCACTTCGCCGGTTGAGCGCATTTCCGGGCCAAGCGCCGGATCAACACCTGCAAAGCGCGCAAATGGGAAGACGGCTTCTTTAACAGCAAAACGCGGTGGCTGAATTGGTCCTTCACCAAGGTCAAACGAGGCAAGGGCTTCGCCAGCCATCAGTTTTGCTGCGATGCTGGCAAGTGGTTTGCCGATTGCTTTTGCCACAAATGGCACGGTCCGCGATGCGCGCGGGTTTGCTTCAAGAACAAAGACATCGCCGTCTTTATAGGCAAACTGGACGTTCATCAGTCCACGAACGTTTAGCGCTTTAGCCAGTTCGCGCGCCTGACGCGCTAATTCTTTCTGGACATCTTCGCCAAGAGAATAAGGCGGGATGGAACACGCGCTGTCACCCGAGTGAACGCCTGCTTCTTCAATGTGCTCCATAATGCCCGCGACATGCGCTTCTGCGCCGTCGCAAAGCGCATCGACATCGACTTCAATCGCGTCGGACAAATAGCGGTCTACGAGAAGCGTGCTGCCTTCGGCGGCTTCAAGCGCATCCTTGCCAAAACGTGACAGGTCGGATGCGTCGTGCGCGATCTCCATGCCGCGGCCACCGAGCACGTTGGATGGACGAACCATGACCGGATAACCGACTTCGCCTGCAATTTTTAACGCTTCATCAAGCGAGCGGGCAATCCCGCCAGGCGCCTGTTTCAGGTTGATGTCGTTAATCAGCGCCGCAAAGCGTTCGCGGTCTTCTGCAAGGTCGATTGCATCAGGCGAAGTGCCGAGGATTGGGACATTCGCTTCGCCCAGACCTTGAGACAGTTTCAAAGGTGTCTGTCCGCCAAACTGAACAATAACGCCTGTAAAGTCGCCCTCTGACTGCTCAACACGGCAGATTTCGAGCACATCTTCCAGTGTCAGCGGTTCAAAATAGAGGCGGTCGGACGTGTCGAAGTCTGTGGAAACTGTTTCCGGGTTACAGTTGACCATGATCGATTCAATATTGAGGTCGGACATGGCGTAGGCTGCGTGACAACAACAATAGTCAAACTCGATACCTTGACCGATACGGTTTGGACCGCCGCCGAGAATCATCGCCTTTTTCTTGTCGCTTGGGTCTGATTCACATTCAGGCGGCACAACTTCGCCAGCGGCGTTGTAATGGCCGGTTTCGTAAGTTGAATAAAGGTATGGTGTTTTGGCTGCAAACTCAGCCGCACACGTGTCGATGCGCTTAAACACAGGGTGAGCACCTGCTGCATGGCGAATCTTGCGAACTTCCGCTTCAGGTTTATCAACGAGTTGACCAAGGCGTTTGTCGGCAAATCCCATGGACTTGACCGCAATCCATTCGTCATACGTTTCTGGAAGACCATCACGGCGGATATTGTTTTCAACTTCGATGATTTCAGCAATCTGGCGCAAGAACCAAAGGTCGACACCTGATGCGTTGGCAGCTTCTTCAACGGACAGACCATGCCGAATTGATTGAGCGATAACCTGAAGACGGTTGCGGGTTGGTTGAGAACATGCCGCGCGCAGCACATTAAGATCGTCACCAAGACCAATACGTTCAATCTCAATCTCGTTCAGTCCGCAAAGGCCGGTTTCAAGCGAGCGCAGCGCTTTCTGGAAGCTTTCCTGGAATGTGCGGCCGATGGCCATTGCTTCGCCGACGGACTTCATGGACGTGGTGAGGTTTTCATCTGCGCCGCGGTATTTTTCGAACGCAAAACGCGGAATCTTTGTGACCACATAGTCAATCGTGGGTTCGAAAGATGCTGGTGTCGCCCCTGTGATGTCGTTGTCTAACTCATCAAGCGTGTATCCGACGGCCAGTTTGGCGGCGACTTTTGCAATCGGGAAGCCAGTCGCTTTTGAGGCCAGGGCCGACGAACGTGACACACGCGGGTTCATCTCGATAACAACCTGGCGGCCTGTTTTAGGATCTACAGCGAATTGAACGTTTGATCCGCCTGTTTCCACACCAATCTCGCGCAATACCGCAATCGAGGCGTTACGCATCATCTGATATTCTTTGTCAGTGAGCGTTAGGGCAGGCGCAACAGTAATCGAGTCGCCAGTGTGCACGCCCATCGGGTCGATGTTTTCAATTGAACAGATGATGATGCAGTTATCCGCGCGGTCACGGACAACTTCCATCTCGAATTCTTTCCAGCCCAGAAGGCTTTCATCGATCAGGATCTGAGCCACAGGGGACGCTTCAAGGCCAGAACGACAGATTTCTTCGTACTCTTTGCGGTTGTTCGCAACACCGCCGCCTGTGCCGCCGAGCGTAAAGGCTGGGCGAATAATGGCTGGCAGTCCAACTTCGTCAATCGCATCAAGACATTGCTTCAGACCCTCAAGAATGTCGTAGCCGGTTTCTTCGCCGTCTGCGTTATACTTTTTCGGGGCCTGAACGATTGTAGAGCGCGGGTTTTCAAGTCCGATATTGTCCATCGCCTTGCGGAACAGCTCGCGGTCTTCCGCTTTTTCAATGGCTGCGGCGTTGGCGCCGATCAGTTCAACGCCGTGTTTGTCCAAAACGCCTGATTTTGCGAGCGAGAGGGCAGTGTTGAGCGCAGTTTGGCCACCCATTGTAGGCAGAACAGCGTCTGGTTTTTCTTTTTCAATAATCTTAGCGACGAAAGCCGGAGTGATCGGTTCGATATAGGTCGCATCAGCCAGGTCCGGGTCCGTCATGATCGTGGCCGGATTGGAATTGACCAGAATGATTCGATATCCTTCAGCTTTGAGCGCTTTGATGGCCTGGACGCCGGAATAGTCAAATTCACATGCTTGACCGATGATGATCGGGCCAGCGCCAATGACAAGAATTGATTTTATATCTGTGCGTTTGGGCATGACGCGCCTTCCTGTGAAGTCATCAGCGAACGCCCGGCTTGGGGAGCGGTCGGGCAAATTGCCGGTCGGTTTAGCGGTCTAGCTCACGCGGGGCAAGACAGATAATCCGAGATTTTCTCGACTGCGTCATAGCTGCACCTATTCGTAAGCTGAGACAGGGTCTTGTCGCAGTAAGGAGACTGGCGCACAACAGCGAAATTACGCTACTTTCCCTGCAGGGGGACATAAAAGAGCGCTGAAAGCTCAATTTCTTTTACGAGGACTGGTTTGCATAAAGCTTTTTATAGTGTCGCATGCGCCTGCTTGTTTGTTCTGGTGGGTGTTACCGGGTGTGTTCATCCCGTCCAGGAGGAAATTCCGCCTGCCGAACCGGAGGTTTTTGAGGTTGAGCCGGCGTCTGATGTCACACCGACACCGACTTTCTTAAATCGTCCGCCCTCTGAAGGGCCGCAGATTCGCACGGCCCCAGTCACGCCTGTGTCCAAGCAAGAATTGCCTCCTGCGGTCGAAGGTCAAGAATCAGACAAAGCCATTGGCGCTCCAGCGACTGAGCGCAACTGGCCGGAGCCGGATGAACTCGCTGGGATAACGCGCGCGCATTCCATGGCGTTGCAGGCCACCGGCGCGGCTGGTTTGACATGGTCTGATTCGCTTGCCGATCAAGCTGACTTGTTGGCGCGCCAGGAAACGGATGCTGCGTGTCGTTCCACATCAGCTTCGGTTCGATCCTATGCCGGCGAAGCATGGTTGGTCACACCGCCCGCAAGAAGTAGCGACGGAGAATTACGACCTGCTCCGCTTCATGTTCGTCGGATTGTAGAGGCGTTTCAGGCTGAAAGAGCCGGACCTTTTGGCGCGAATGCGGCAGGCGCAGCGACTTTGGGATGTTCCGTCAATACGTGTTCAAATCACACGCGATACTGGTATTGCCTCTACAGATAAACGGAGTGCTTTGGATTTGCCGGGGTCGAGTTGAAGGCCTGTTAAGCACTAATTGCTATGTTTCACACCTTAAGGGCGGCGTTTTGGGGCGTCGTAGAGGCTTGTGGGACGTCATTCATGCCGAAACCAAATCTGGGCCTATTGCGTGTGCTGATACATGGCGCGAACCAGAATCTGACGACTCTGGAGAAAGCGGCTTTGGCTTCTTTTCGTGTGCGTGAGGTTAATTGGAGCCGTACGCGCGCCCAGCTGGAAGATGAAGTGAAGCTGACATTTCATGATGTGGTAATTATCAATCATGACACCCGTGAAAGCTTAAAAGAAGTCGTCGAATTGGTGCGCGCTGAAAAGGATGCGGCCAACCCTTATGCGATCGTGCTTTATGTGACTGCGTCTCCATCTGCGCGTCTTATCCGGCAGGCGCTGGGATATGGAGTGGACGGCGTAATCGGTTTGCCTTTTGCGCCTAAGGATATGTGGCGTCAGCTGTCGTTTTTCATCAACAACAGCCGCACTTTCTTAAGAACGGGAAAGTATTTCGGGCCATGTCGACGCAGGTTGCAGGGAATGCAATTCCATGGGCCCGAACGTCGCAGCGATAGCGGTCTTGATCATCAGGTCGCTGCGATTTAACGCCTATCCAACGACTGAATCAGCCACAAACGGGTTAGATTGGCGCTCATGGCCAAATGTGCTCATCGGACCATGTCCGGGCACAAATCGCATGTCATTGCCCAATGGCCAGAGTTTCTGTGTGATCGATGCGATCAAATCGGCGTGGTTACCGCGTGGAAAGTCCGTGCGTCCGATCGAGCCTTGAAAGAGGACATCACCGACGAAAGCCAGCTTTGCTGCGTCATGCCAGATTACGACATGTCCGGGTGTGTGACCGGGACAGTGGGTCACACCAAAAGTCTGACCGTTAAATTCCAATGTGTCGCCGTCGTTCAAATAACGGTCCGGTTTGGTGTTGCGACCATCGGTGATGCCGTATTTAGCGCCTTGAGCTTCGATGTCGTCGAGTAGCCATTGATCATCCTCGTGAGGACCTTCAATAGGCACACCGTACTTTTCCTTTAGTGTCTGAGCTGCGCCTGCATGGTCCAGATGCCCATGTGTCAGCCACACTTTTTTTAGCGTCAGGCCGAAATGTTCCAGAGCCTGTTCCAGCTGTGCGCAATCTCCGCCTGGATCCACAAAAACGGCTTCTTTCGTGTCCCCGTCCCAAATGAGGGAGCAGTTCTGTTGCAGGGGCGTTACCGGGATAATGCGTACGTTGAATGGCAGGGGCGGCTGTGAGTTAGTCATATGTGTCTTTTAGTCAGTGTGCTTTTGGTTGCCCGCACAATGGGACAGGACGCCTTACGCCGCAACTGCTCATTCAAGGGAATTGGAACCCAATCACTCTGTTTCGGCTCTGTCACGACCGTCGGCGATGTCCTGAGCGACATCACTTGCGCCGTCTGCAACAGTTGTGGCTGCCTGTTCGGCTTCTTTGCCTGCATCATTCAGTGCGACGTCCATTTTTGCGCCAGCATCCTCAAATGAGCCGGTCTCGATGTAAAAATAACCAAGCGTGATCAGAAAAACGATGACTGCTATGGATAGCAGTGTTGAAATCGGTCTGCGAAAGAGGGTCATTGCCTTTATTCCTCGACTAGGTTGTGTCAATTCAAACGCGCATGTCTTGGAACGGTTGCATTAACTGTGCTTGCGCCGACTCGCTGTGCGCGCGACACATGAGGTGTCATGAGCCTGTTTCCTGAACCCTCCTACAAGATTGCCAGCGTGTTGCTGCCGATGCCGTTGCCGGAAGCGTTTGATTATCGCTTGCCAGACGACATGCAGGTGGCGCCGGGTATGTTTGTGAAAGTCCCTTTGGGCGCACGAACAGTGACCGGCGTTGTCTGGGCTGTGAAGCAGGGGCCTTCTGATCGGCCGCTAAAACGTGTTGAAGAACTGCTGGCGGATGCGCCTAGCCTGCCAAGAGCGTCTCGCGAGTTTATTGAAAAGTCCGCCCGCTACACATGCACGCCACTTGGCAACATGCTTGCGCTTGTCATGCGATCGAGAGAGGCGCTGGCGCCATCGCCTGTGGAGACGTTTGTCCTGCGCGGAGAGGGTAAGCCTGGCCGGATGACGCCAGCGCGCGAGCGTGTGTTGGAAGTTGCGCCCATCACGGAGGACGCTGCCCTTAGCGCAGCTGACCTTGCCCGTCTTGCGGATGTGTCGGCAAGTGTTGTGAAAGGACTGATCGACACGGGCGCACTGGTGACTTTTGAACGGGATGTCGACAGCCCTTATGACGCGCCAAAGCCAGACGTTGAAGGATTTGAACTGACACCTGATCAGTCCGCAGCGGCAGACACTTTATGTGCTGCGGTGCGATCCAATTCCTTTGCTCCCATTCTGCTTGATGGTGTGACCGGGTCAGGTAAGACGGAAGTTTATTTTGAAGCAATCGCCGAAGCGCTGCGCGCGGATGAGACGGCTCAGATCTTGGTCTTATTGCCTGAAATCGCGCTTACTCAGGCTGTGCGTTCCAGGTTTGAAAGAAGGTTTGGAGCTGCGCCTGCCGAATGGCATTCCAATGCAGGACAAAAAGCGCGACGGCGCGCCTGGCGCGAAGTTGCTCTGGGGCGCGCAAGAATTGTGGTCGGCGCGCGTTCCGCTCTCTTTCTGCCTTATAAGAACCTCAAGCTGATCATTGTGGATGAAGAGCATGACGGATCTTACAAACAAGATGAAGGCATCGTCTATCAGGCGCGCGATCTCTCAGTTATGCGCGCCCACATCGGTAATTGCACCGTGGTGCTGGCCTCAGCCACGCCTTCCCTTGAAACACTCGCGAATGCAGAGGCGGGCCGATATCAGCACCTCAAATTGACGGCTCGGCCTGGCGCAGCTGTTTTGCCGGACATTCAATTGGCGGATATGCGCGAAAACCCGCCGGAAAAGGATTGCTGGTTGTCGCCTGTGCTCGTGAAGGCGTTAGAAGATAATCTGGAGGCAAAGCAACAGTCACTTCTATATTTGAACCGACGCGGCTATGCGCCACTTGTTATCTGTAAAAGTTGTGGAGAAAGGCTAAAAGCGCCTGACACTGAGAGTTGGCTGACCGAGCATCGCTATTCAAACATGCTGGTTTGTCATCTCACTGGGTATGCAATGAAGAAGCCGGCGAACTGTCCTCATTGCGGCGCGGAAAATGCGCTCACGGGCGTTGGACCGGGCGTGGAGCGACTTGCTGAAGAGGTGCGCTCAAGGTTTATGTCGGCCCGTGTGGAAGTATTTTCCTCTGATACCGCTCACAATGCGGATGCGCTGTCTGATATCGTTACGCGTATGGAAAATGGGGAGATTGACATCCTGATCGGCACCCAGATCGCCGCAAAAGGCCACAACTTTCCTATGCTGACTCTGGTTGGCGCAGTCGATGCGGATTCAGGATTAAAGGGTGGGCAGGGAGCCGATCTGCGCGCAGGCGAACGCACCTATCAACTCTTGTCTCAAGTTTCTGGCCGCGCTGGCCGCGCAAAGCATGCGGGACGGGCGATTATTCAGACTTACGCACCGGACAGTCCGTCCATTCAGGCTTTGCTGGCTGGTGACCGTGACATGTTTATGGAGTTGGAAATGGCGAACCGGGAAATGCTCGGCTTTCCGCCATTTGGTCGGTTAGCCGCGGTTGTGATTTCAGCTGAAAACTCGTTGGCTGCGGATGAAGCGGCCAACACCTTTGTCTCCGGCGCGCCGAATGCGGATGGTGTCGAGATTTGGGGACCTGCGCCGGCGCCGATTGCGGTTTTGCGTGGGCGGCACCGGCGGCGATTATTGGTTCGTTCTGAGCGGACTGTTGATCTGTCCGCATACCTTTCAGAATGGAAAAAACGTGTGAAACTATCTAGCTCCGTACGTGTCACTCTAGACGTGGAGCCTTACAATTTCATGTAAGGATTAAACAGAGTAAATAACTGAAAAACCGCCAAAAATCATACGTTTCCCATCCATTGGCGCAGACTGCATAACTTTCATCATCTCTGTGTCCTGCTGCATTTTTTCCCAGGCGTTATCTGCGTCCGCCTTCGAACTCCATTCTGTCCAAGACATAACGACAGCTTCGCCAGGTTCGCGTTTTACTGACATCGGGAAAGATGTGACCTCACCCTCCGGGATGTCTTCCTCCCAGACTTCCAGGTACCGGGTTGCGCCGTGCGCGGTAAACGCATCTCCGAATGCTTTTGAAACAGCGATATAGTCTTCTTTCTTGTCGATAGGCACAGGCGCAATGGCGACGAAAACATAAGTCATAAGGAAATTTCCGGTTCGTTTGAACTTGCTGGTTTAAAATTGGCGTGAGCGCAGACTGGACATAGGCCCATTGTGTTTCACAATTGTGTGGCCAGGATATCGCAACTCCTCCAAAAGTTTGAGTGAAAGCTTCGATAGTTAGCGGGGTTTTAGATGAAAGCGGCGCGCATCACGATTCCGTGAACTCGATGCCGGTTGTGGCAGACGCGCCAGCTTGTCATTGACTGGTCGTTGATAAGTGTTTCAAGACATCGTTATGAATTCGAAAATTGTACTTACTGCGGAGCAAGCTGCTGAGATGCGTGAACGCTGTTTGTGTTCACATGTGCAAAGGGCTGCTCGCCGTCTCGCGCGTCATTATGATGACGCGTTAAGGCCTGTCGGGCTGACCCATGGTCAGTTCTCGTTGTTGATTGCGCTGGTTGAGCCGAAGGCGCCATCTGTAAAGCGTTTAGCAGAGACGCTAGGCATGGATCGCACGAGCCTGACAGCAAAGCTCAAGGCGCTGGAAAAGGGCGGCATGGTGCGTGTGAAAACGGATCAGAAGGACAAGCGCACACGCCGGATTCACATCACCCCTAAAGGCCGCAGCCAACTGACAGAAGCTTTACCTTTGTGGACAAGAGCACAAGAGGCCATGGACATGCTGGTAAGTGAGTTGGATCAAGCGGCTTTAGTGAGGATGTTGGCTGTGGTCTCAGACCCTGAATCAAAAAACTTAAGACCCGCAATCTATAGAGACTGCGGGTCTTAAGTTTTTTGATTCAGGGTGCTTTCAGAACAGCTAGTAGCCGGCCTGATTAAGCTGCGTCAGCGTTAGCTGCTTGCGGGTCTGGATCGCGAAGCACGTAGCCGCGTCCCCACACTGTTTCAATGTAGTGGTCGCCGCCTGTCGCCTGCTGCAGTTTCTTACGCAGTTTACAGATGAAAACGTCGATGATTTTCAGCTCTGGCTCATCCATTCCGCCGTAAAGGTGGTTCAGGAACATCTCTTTTGTGAGGGTCGTACCCTTACGCAGAGAGAGCAGCTCGAACATTTGATATTCTTTGCCGGTCAGGTGCACGCGCTGGTTTTTGACTTCGACTGTTTTCGCGTCGAGGTTTACCAGGATGTCGCCTGTGCGGATAACGCTCTCGGCGTGGCCTTTAGAGCGGCGAACGATCGCTGTGATGCGGGCGATCAGCTCGTCTTTGTTGAATGGTTTGGTCAGGTAGTCGTCTGCGCCGTAACCAAGTGTCTTAACTTTCGCTTCGATGTCTGGGTTACCAGACAGGATGAGCACCGGTGTGTTCACACGGGACATGCGAAGTTGTTTAAGAACCTCAAAACCGGAAATGTCCGGCAGAGAAAGGTCAAGGATAATCAGGTCGTATTCATAGACCTTACCAAGATCCACACCTTCTTCACCAAGGTCTGTGATGTATAAGTTGAAACCGGCTGCTTTCAACATCAAATCGATGCTGCGTGCGACCGCCTCATCATCTTCAATTAACAAAACCCGCATGAGGCTCTCCCGAATCAGTTCACGCCATGGTGGGCGCATTAACCATCAACAATCAAGCACGGCATGTCTTTAAGAAGTGTTAACGCGCATTCATACCTGTTTTCGGTCCCTTAACAGAAAGCGTGGATTCGCGAAGAGTCAACGGCGTTAACTTGAGCTTAGGGCTGTGGGCACAAATTGCCTATATGGCGTGAATCAATGCGCCTCGATCAAGGTGGGTGAATCGTGCTGACGCAAGCCATTCGTGACGTTAAAAACTTAAACATTCAGCAGTTTGTTGGAAGAGTGCTGGCTGTAGAAGGGTTAAGGGTAGAGGCATCCGGACCACGTGAAGCGTTGGGGTTGGGAGCCTATGCGCGCTTTGGCGACAGGCATGGTCCTCGCGGCGAACTCGTCGGGTTTCAGGGTGAAAATGCAATTTTTCTTGCTTGTGATGAATTTGAAGGTTTGCGACCCGGAGACCCGGTTTTTTTCTCTCCGAGCGATGCGTTCGTACGTATTTCGAATCATTGGCTGGGACGGGTTGTCGATGCGTTCGGCGAAGCCGTTGATGGAGGGCCGCCGCTTATTCAAGGCTCACAACCTCGCGCTTTGAAAGCTGCTCCGCCACCAGCACAGTCACGTGCGCGTGTGTCAGATCCAATGGCGTTAGGCGTTCGCGCGCTGGATGCGTTCGCGCCGTGCGCCGTCGGTCAGAGAATGGGTCTGTTTGCCGGGTCTGGTGTCGGTAAGTCGACCTTGATGTCCATGCTGGCGCGAAATGCTGAAGCGGATGTGATCGTCATTGGTCTCATCGGTGAGCGGGGAAGGGAAGTGCGCGAATTCGTCGAGGATACGCTTGGCGAAGAAGGATTGGCGCGGTCTGTGATTGTTTCAGCGACATCTGATGAAGCCGCGCCCCGTCGGCGTCGCGCAGCCTGGATGACACTCGCGATCAGCGAACATTTTCGCGATCAGGGACTGCGCGTGCTGTGTTTGCTGGACTCGGTAACCCGATTTGCCATGGCGCAGCGTGAAATCGGGCTGGCTGCTGGCGAACCGCCAACCACGAAGGGTTATACGCCGTCTGTGTTTGCAGAACTGCCTAAACTTCTTGAAAGAGCTGGGCCTGGCCGCATTGTGCCTGAAGGCCGCCCTCAAGGGCAGATTACAGGTCTCTTCACTGTGCTGGTAGACGGAGATGACCACAACGAGCCAGTTGCGGACGCCGTGCGTGGTATTCTGGATGGTCACATCGTAATGGGGCGCCATATCGCAGAGCGTGGACGTTATCCGGCAGTTGATATTCTTAAGTCTCTTTCTCGTCTTGCGAGCCAGCTCTATACGCCGGAAACGCTGGAGATCGCCAAAGAATGTCGGCGTCTGATGTCGCTCTATTCTGATATGGAAGAGCTGGTGCGGATCGGCGCTTATGCGCGGGGATCAGACCCTGAAACAGATCGTGCAGTGGAGTTGGCGCCAGAATTTGATCGTATTCTGTCTCAACCGACGAACGACAACACGCCGCCAGAACAGACATTTGCAATGTTGGCGGACGTTCTGAATGGAGGCGCTGGAACAAATGTTGGTGCGCCGCCAAACCCCGATGCCACCACACAGGCCGCTTTGCAGAGTCAGACTGGTGAAAGACGTGGCGCAAGACCATCGCCGGCGCAAAAAGCCTCTCTGGCAAAGCAACTATCCGGTCGCTAGCAGTTCATCGCAAAGCTAATGCGCGGATTTAGCTGGTGTTCTTCATCACTCCTTTGTTCTTTTTTGAAAGTTTGATTTGTATGAAATCCTTGCCCACTCTGATAAAATTGGCGCAGCGCGCGATCGACGATCTGGCTGTCGAGATAGCTTCAGGCCAATCTCAAATTGATGGCCTGCGCACAGCAAAAGCGTCTTTCGCCGCAAAAGCGCAGGCAGAGCAGGCGATGGCCAACGAAGATATCCAGATGCTGGCGGCGCTACCGGCTTTTTTATATCGCGCGCAGGGAGAGCAAGAACGTCTCTCGCAAGAGATCGAGCAAGCAGAAGCTGCGCTTAAGCATGTGCGTGAAAAACTGCGCGCAGCTTATCGCGAAAAAGCAAAACTAGAAAAACTTGATGAGGCTTTCTTGCGCCGCAGACGGGCCGAAGAGGCGGCTGCAGAGCAGGCAATGCTGGACGAAGCCGCACTGACACGGCGGGCCTAATAAAAATGCCGGACCATCGGGCCCGGCATTTTCCTATTCATTTATCACGTGCGCTTTAGTTGTTAAGCGCTTCGTATGTCAGCTTGGCGCTTTCGGCGCGGAAGTCGCCCGGCGCGCTCATGCGCTGGATCATGCCGATGAAGTAAAGGTCGTTGACCGGGTCGATCCAGAACCAGGTACCGGCTGCGCCGCCCCAGAAGTAAGTGCCTTTACCGTAATCAATGCCAACTTTTTCCGGATCCATGATCACGCCGAAGTCGAGACCGAAGCCCATTCCGGATTCATCCACGGAGTCGATGTTTCCGGTTGTGCTCATCTTCATGTCTGAGCTCAGCACATTCGTGCGCATGAGTTCGACCGTTTCAGGCTTTAAGAGGCGGACGCCATCAAGCTCGCCTTCATTGACCATCAGCTGACAAAAGCGGGCGTAGTCATCAATTGTGCCGACAAGGCCGCCGCCGCCGGATTCCATGCCGACAGTTTCTTTTTTGAATGCGTAGTTCGGGCGATCCAATGGGACGAGGCCGCCCGCTTTTTCGCTGAACGCGAACACCTGACCAAAACGATCATAGTCTTCTTCAGGCACATAAAAGCCGGTGTCTGTCATTCCTAAAGGCGTGAAGATTTTCTCGTCGAAATACTCACCCAATGATTGGTCGGAAAGCTTTTCGATGATGTAGCCCTGCACATCCACAGCGGCGGAGTAATACCATTGCTCACCTGGTTGGTAGAGAAGGGGAATACCAGCAACTTTATCGATGAAAGTTTCAAGGTCTGGTGACGAGAGGACGCCTTGTTCGCGGAACTGGTCGTTTGCGTAATCATCGCCGCCGAGGCCGTAAGCGAAGCCTGCAGTGTGGCTCAAAAGCTCGCGCATGGTAGCAGGACGGGTTGCATCTACAATAACAGGCGAACCGTCTTCGTTCGTGCCAGCTAGCGCTTTTAGGTTCTCAAACTCGGGAATGTGCTTCGTGACCGGGTCATCTAACGAGAATTTGCCTTCTTCATACAGCATCATCATGCCCAGACCTGTAATCGGTTTGGTCATGGAGTAGATGCGGTAGATTGAGTCATCTGTAATCGGCGCATCGTCACTCACGCGTAGTTTTCCATCTGTCATGCGGGAGACGACTTCACCCTTGTGGACCAGCATGGTGGAAATACCGGTTGCTTCGCCGTCGGCCACAAACTTGGACATACGCGCTTCAAGCGCTGTGATTTCTTCTGGCGTAAACACAGGTGCTGTATCTGCCGCTGTTTCGACAGCAGCAGGAGCTGTGTCCGCAGCTGGCGCAGGTTCATTTGCCGCTTCGGAACAGGCGATCAGTCCAGCGCTTGCGAATGCAAACACGCTGTATTTGAGATATTTAATGCTTTCTCGACCCATTGGGTTCCTCCCTCCATTAGCCCTAAAGGCGGGCAATTCTATCTTGTTCTATTTTGTGTTGAGCGCCTTGTAGACCAGACGCGCGCTGTCTTCACGAAAGTCCTGTGGCGCGCCCATGCGCTGGATCATGCCGATGAAGAACAACTCATTGACAGGGTCGATCCAGAACCACGTACCCGCTGCGCCACCCCAGAAATAGGTGTCTTTCCCGTATGCAATACCGGTTTTTTCCGGCTCGGTGATGACACCGAAATTCAATCCAAATCCGCGCCCGGACGCATCGACCGTGTCGATCGTACCTGTTGTGCCCATCTCCATATGTGGTTCAAGCAGGTTTGTTCGCATCAGTTGGATGGATTCAGGTGAGATGAGTTTGTGGCCATTGAATTCGCCGCCATTGAGCAACATCTGGCAGAAGTTCGCGTAGTCATCGATGGTGCCAACCAGTCCGCCGCCGCCTGATTCCATGCGCACAGTCTCTTTGCGATAGGCGTAGCGGGTTTTGTTGAGCGGCGCGAGGCCGCCAAGTTGCGGCACGTAAGCAAAGAGTTCGCCAAAACGATCCAGCTTAGCCTCTGGGACATAAAACCCTGTGTCGACCATGTCGAGCGGATCAAATATACGCTTCTGAAGAAACGAGCTGAATTTTTCGCCGGTAATCTGTTCAACGATATAGCCCTGAATATCAACTGCGCAGGAATAGAACCATTCCGCGCCAGGCTGGTTGAGAAGAGGGACCGAAGCGACTTTTTCTATGAAGCTTTCCATGTCCTCTGAATCCATGATTTTCATCTCACGGAACTGAGCGTTTGTATAATCTTCACCCCACAATCCATACCCAAAGCCGGCCGTATGGCTCAACAATTCCCGCATTGTCGGAATGTGGTCAGGATCTTTGAGATTATTTGGGGAAGGATTATGAGGCGGGCTGAGGACTTTCAGTTTTTCAAACTGTGGGACGAAGCGCGTGATGGGATCATCCAGCGAAAATTTGCCTTCTTCAAACAGCATCATCATCGCAACGCCCGTAACCGGCTTGGTCATGGAGTAGATGCGATAAATGGAGTCACGTTGTATGGGCGCGTCATCACGGACACGTAGTTTGCCGAAAACTTTGCGACTGACCTCTTCGCCTTTATGGACAAGCAGGGTGGAAATGCCTTCCACTTCTTTGTCCGAAACGAATTGCATCATACGCGCTTCAAGGTCAGCAATAATTGCTTCGGAAAAACCGGTTTCCGCCATCGTGCACATCCTCTAATTCTCAAGAAACACTGTCGTCAAAGAGATAGGGGCGCAATTCACGTCTGCCATGACCGTGACCGATCAAAACCAAAACGTGATCTCTTTTCGAACGGATTTCTCTCCCACTTTGTCTTTTTGATTTCAGTTTCTCTGAAATGCTGCGGGCTGGCAACTCTCAACTTGAAAGATGCTGTTTCAGTGGAAATAGAGAATGAGAGTTACATTAGTGTCAGGCTGAGAGCTTGTCGTTCTGAACATGTTCCCGGATGAAGGACAACGCGTCCTCTGGCTGCATGGGATAACTGAAGTAATAGCCCTGGATCTTTTTCAGGCCCATATCACAGATGATATCAAGCTGACCTTTGGTTTCGACACCCTCAACAATACAGTCAAGATTAAGGTTGCGGCAGAGGTCAGAAATCGTGCGAACAATGTTTCTGTCTGCTGCGTCATCTTCAAGGTTAGCGACAAAACTCCGGTCAACTTTCAAAATGTCTATCGGAAGTTTCTGAACATAGCTCAGGCTGGAGAAACCTGTTCCAAAGTCGTCCAGCGCCAGACATGCGCCTTCGTTTCGGATGTTGTGAAGAGATTCCACCACGCGGTCATAGTCCTGCATGACCATGGTTTCTGTCACCTCAAATACGATCCGGTTCATGTCGATTTCCGCGTCTCTGACCAGTGAAATCAGGCGGCGGACGGATGCAGGGGACGACAGTATCGCGGACGACAGATTGAAGGTCATATACACGTCAATTGGCCAGTTCCGCATCTCGTGCAGGGCTTTTTGCAACAATACTTCGGTGAGATGTGTAATCGTTCCGCCTTGTTCCGCTGAGCGGATAAAGGAATCCGGCGGCACGTCGCCAAGGTGTGGATTGGCCCAACGCGCCAGAGCTTCAAACCCAAGTGGTGCGCCAGTTGTGGAATCGATGATCGGCTGGAAAACAACCGACATTTCCTCTTTCAAATTGGCTTCGCGCAGTCGCTGTTCGATAATCGACACTTCGCGGATCAGCGCCTCATGCTCATCTGAGAAGAAGACAGGCACGCCTTTTTCATTTTGCTTAGCGTAACACAGCGCATAGTCAGCGCGATCAAACAGTGTGTGGCTGTCGCGCGCATTATCAGGATAACGGGCAAACCCAACTGTCGCTGCAATATTGGCAGCGCCTTCTTTCATCTGGAAGGGTTGGCGAATGACGTCGCAGATATGTTCGCCTAGATCGAGAATAGCGTCATCATCGGCGTCTGTTGGAATAACAATACCAAACTCATCTCCGCCAAGCCGTGCGACAACCGCGTTTTCTCCTAGCGCTTTGACGAGACGGTTGCTGGTGTCGATCAATAACTGGTCGCCTGCAGGGTGTCCAAAGACGTCGTTGACTGGTTTGAAACCGTCAAGATCCAGCAGACCAACGACAAAAGGTTTGCCAGTTTCTTCATAATCAGATGCAAGATCGTCGATATGAGAGAAAAATGCGCGTCGGTTTGGCAGACTTGTGAGCGGGTCGGTATTTGCAAGGCGTAGTGTGTTTTCGTGCATCTGTTCAAGACGGCGGGACTGTCCAATCACGGCGTCTCTGTGCTGGTTCATAACTTCCAGGTCACGATGAACAAGGTTTAAAAGGATCGTCATGAAGACGCCGACAAAGGCCATGTTCACGGCGACTGCATTTAAAATCGGATCTCCCTGCAAAAGCAGAAACCCAACGGTGGTAGGTGTTGAAACAAGCACCATCAGGAGAGCGGCTGGTCGCACGTGCATAAAACAGAAACTGCTCGCAATCGCAGTTACGCCAGCGAAAAAGAAGAGGTGGCTGTGAAGGCGTGCGTCACCGTATTGAAACAGTGTAAATTCCCAGACCACCATCAATCCGGTCGTTAACGGAGCGAACACCGTGATGACGCACAGCAGCTTGTATATCTTCTCGTCCGAAAAGGTGCTGATGTCCTGTGGGTGAAAATATCTATAGACGCGGTGGATCGTTTCCAGAACGTACAGGCTCGTTGGAATAATCGTCAGCCATTTGGGCGCGACATGAAAGTGCGTGAAGGCGACGGACACCATACAGATGCCGACGATGCAATACATCAACGGCATCAACGTGGCGATCGCTTGAATGCGAGTCCTGTTGAAGTGCGTTTCTGACGCCTTGATCGTAAAGACTGAAATGATGGACTTCATCACGCCGCCCGCTTCCTCCTGATCGTTACTTTTTACAGCAATCGGCTTAAGAATTAGGCCAAATGGAAGCTTGGGTTTTAGGTGTTGTTGTTTCTGAGTTTTTAATAATAAAAATTGAATATAAACAGGGTATTATGTTGGTTTGCTGGCTTTTTGTGCAACTTCTTCCGTGCACGGAAACCGCTTTTTCAAGCTTTCTTTACGCTAGGCCATACACCTAAAATGTAAGCGGGCGACATTTGGAAATGCCGCCCGCTTCTATGAGAATTTATACATGTAAACTTCTGGGCGTTCTTTGGTAATGGCGCCTGCAGAGTTACCAGTAATGTTTAGCTGGCTTCAGCAATCTGATCTGCGCCGCCACGAAGAATGGCTTCGGCAATTTGAGATGCGTCAATCGCTGCTTGTGAGTCTGGGTAGACCGCCGGCAGTGTTTTCTGCGTCCGGATCGCTTCGCGTACTTTGGAGTCACGCAAGACGATGCCTGCTAGAGGCGGCCGGAAACCAAGGAAGGTCTGGCTGGCCCGCGCGAGCGCTTCATATGTCCGACGACCTGCAACCCGTGTGTCCTGCATGTTAACCGCGATCCAAGGGCTGACAGATGGCGCATAGCCGCGCAGCACTTTGATGAAAGCGTATGCGTCCGTCATGGATGTTGGTTCGTCTGTTGCGACAACGAGTGCGCGGTCTGCAGCGCGTGCGAGCCGCATCACGTTTGCATCGATCCCGGCGCCAAGGTCGAGGACGACCATGTCGTATTGCAGTGCGAGGGTCGTTAGACCGTTTGCAAGTCGGGCGACTTCTTCTTTTGGCAGCTCTGCCAGCGTGCCAGATCCGGAACGGCCTGGCAGGACGTCGAAGCCGCCAGCATTGCCGGCGCCGCCATTGATTGGCGTGACAGCATCGTCAAGTTCGACCCAACCTGCCATTACGGCGGCAAGATCCGTTTCAGGGGCAAAGCCAAGCTGCACATCAACGTTGGCGCAACCAAGGTCGCCGTCGACAAGCAAGGTACGTTTGCCAGCTTTTGCGAAATAATAAGATAGAGTTGAGGACAGCCAGGTCTTGCCGACGCCGCCCTTACCAGAGGCCACAGCCAGAATGGATGCCGGCGTCACGCGTGGTCCAGCAGACGCGGGTCCGTTGTTGCGTTGAGAAAATGACATCAGGCGGCTCCTTTAAGGGACATGTTAGATCCCGATCCACTCTCTGGCGCCGTTTCCAGCAACAGACGCGCAATGCGCAGAGGTGTCGCAGGAATCAGTCCACCAGATATAATTTGCGTCAAACTTAGTTGAGCGATGCTTAACCGAGACGAAGAAATCGCAGCAAAAGCGCCTCCACGACGCCTAACTCCGTCTAATTTTGTCAAAATCACCCGTTTTACGCCCACACTTTTGAAAGCACGGGCATTATCTTCAAGGTCGGCTGGGTGTCCTTCTGCGGACATAACCAGAACCGGTTCGACATCCAGATTGTATAACAGATTACGTAATCTGGATATGTCGGCAGGGCTGACAGGGTTAATTGATGGTCCGTCGATCACCAATTTTGTCTGGTTGTTGTTTTCTTCTAGAAGGCGACGTTGCAGCGCTTCAGGTGTTTTAAAGAGCGCAACATCAGCGCGTTCGACATAAGCCGCCAAGCGAGCGTGACCGCCGCAGGCGTCAAAGTCTGCTGAAATAGCACGGAAGCGTTTGTCCTCGCCTTGCGTTGTGCGCTCAAGGCGCGCCGCAGCGGAAGTCTTGCCGCCGCCGGGAGGGCCGACAAGTAAAACCGCTTTGCGTGTGTCTGCGTGGACTGGCGCAAATGACAAGACACCTTCAATTCCAGCTGAGAGCGCCGGACCCGCGTCAGCTGAATCGCCCATCAGCTTCATGCCGGCGTTGACCACGATCTCGGAAAACCCTTCCGGCGCGCCATGCCAGGCCAGCACATCTTCCAGCCGGTTGCGGGTCGCCATATCAAATGTCGGCCGAGCCTCGGAAAAGAGTGGGGCGGCGAAACGGCTGTGTATCGGGCGCTCCACTGCGGCGCGCACCTCAATGCAGCCCGGTTCGTCACATGTGGACAAAACCACAGCGTCCGGACCGAGTTCCGCGCGCATGGCCGCCATGGCTTCATCCATGGTGGCTCCTGAGAACAGTTTCATTCTCATGATAGGCGCCTCCTGTTTGGGGTTAGGGTACTGGTACTCAAAAAGGGCATTAGATTGATCCTACGCCGCGAAGGCGTGCTTTAGGGTGGATTTCGTTTTGACTCATCACCACTGTTTGTGCGCGGAAACGCTCGACGAGCGACCGCACATATGGACGGATCGGTGCGGAAGTCAGGAGAACAGGCGTGTCTCCAGTTTGCGCAGCCGCCTCAAAGACCTGGCGCATTTCACCGACAAAGGCGTGAAGGCGTGATGGCTCCAGCGCGAGTTGTTTTCCGCCGCCATCTCCGATCAATGCCTGCGCGAAGGTCTGTTCCCACTCCGGTGACAGTGTAACGACTGGCAATTGTCCGTCTGCGCCAAGGTTTACGTTACACAGCTGACGGGCCAGACGCGTGCGGACATGCTCTGTGATCTGTAGAAGGTCTGAAGAAGCCCCAGATGCTTCTGCGATGGCTTCAAGAATGGTTGAGAAGTCGCGTACGGAGATTTTTTCCTTGAGGAGGTTTTGAAGCACACGCTGTATGCCAGACATTGTAATCTGGTTCGGCGTGATATCGTCGAGCAGGGATTTCTGTGCGTCAGGCAGGTCGTCCGCCAAATCTTTCACAACTGCGAAGGACATGAGGTCGGCCATGTTTTCTTTGATCAGTTCAGTGAAGTGCGTGGTGAGAACCGTTGCTGCATCCACGACGGTGTAACCGTTCATGGCGGCTTCTTCTTTCAGGCCGGCTTCAATCCAAACCGCAGGCAAACCAAAGACAGGTTCGCGGACACGTTCACCAGTTATTGGCGGAGCGCGACCCGTCGCGTCCATTGCCAGATCCTGCATCGGACGCAGGCGTCCTGCGCCAGCTTCAACTTCCTTGATCAGGATGCGATAGTTTTCAGATCCGATTTCCAGATTGTCGATAATGCGGACCTGAGGTGTCACAAAACCAAATTCGGAGGCAATCTGACGACGAACAGCTTTGACCTGATCCGTCAGCTTGCGACCTTCAGCTTCGTTGATGAGAGAGAGGAGGCCAAATCCAAGCTCGATCTTGAGTTCGTCAACAGCCAGACTGTCAGAGATCGGCGCTTCTTGCGGCGGAGCGTTGGTATCAACTTCGATCTCATTTTCCTTGCGTTGCGCAGCTTCAACTTCGTCGTCTTTCTTGCGTTGCGCGCGCCATGCCCCATATCCGGATGCGCCTGCAAGCAAGAAGAAGGGAATGATCGGCATACCGGGCAAAAGGCCAGCAAATGCAGCGACGCCTGCCACCATAGAAAGGCTGGCTGGCGAATTGATCAGCTGTTTGCCAAGGGCTTTGTCCGCAGAACCGTCCACGCCTGCTTTGGACACAAGCATACCTGCAGCAATAGAGATAATCAGCGCTGGGATCTGAGATACCAGGCCGTCACCGATTGTCAGCATTGTGTACGCGTTCGCGGCTTCAGAAAAGGGAAGTCCCTTCTGAGCGACACCGATGACCATTCCGCCAATAATGTTGATGGCGGTGATCATGATACCGGCCATCGCGTCACCTTTTACGAATTTCGACGCACCATCCATGGCCCCGAAGAAATTGCTTTCGCCTTCGAGTTCTTTTCGTTTGGCGCGGGCCTCATCTTCGTTGATCAGTCCGGAAGACAGGTCGGCGTCAATCGCCATTTGCTTACCGGGCATGGCGTCCAGTGTGAAACGTGCCGCCACTTCGGCGATACGGCCAGAACCTTTGGTGATGACGACGAAGTTCACGATCACGAGGATGATGAAGACAATCACACCGATGACGTAATTGCCCTGCATCACAAACGAACCAAAGGTTTCGATCACGGCGCCCGCAGCGGACGGGCCCTGGTCGCCTTTTGACAGGATCAGACGCGTTGACGCCATGTTAAGCGCCAAACGCAACATGGTCGTTAGAAGAAGGACGGTCGGGAAGGCGGAAAATTCCAGCGGTTTCTGGATTAAAAGCGCTGTCATCAGGACCAGCACCGAGAAAGTGATAGAGATCGCTAGCATGAAGTCCAGCAAGAAGGACGGCAACGGTACGATCAGCATGACGATGAGTGTCATGACGCCCATACCAAGAGCGATTTCACCCTTTGCCGCCGCCTTGGCGAGGCTGTTCAGGTCATAGCCGCCTATGGTTAATCCGCCAAGCGGGCCGGAAGCAGATGTTGAAGTAGTGTCCGACATTGATGTCTAGCCTGCTGCTCGGGTTTCCATGTCGCGTGTTTCACCGGGCGCGGCGACGTCGATGCCAGCGTCAGTGTATGCACGCAGTTTGTTGCGAAGGGTGCGGATCGAGATGCCAAGAATGTTGGCGGCGTGTGTCCGGTTGCCCAGACAGTGATCCAGCGTGGAGAGGATAAGGTCTTGTTCAACTTCAGCGACAGTCCGGCCAACCTGAACACCAGCATAACCCGCAGTTGCGGCGCGTGCGGTTTCGGCGGCGCGTTGGGCGGTCATGTCCATAAAGTCAGTTGAGCCATTTGCTGTCATTGGCATGCCGTCAGGCGTGCGGATGGCTTCGGCTTCGATCAATGGGCCACGTGACAAAATCACCGCACGATGCATGGCGTTTTCCAGCTCACGGACGTTGCCCGGCCAGTTGGATGATTTGACTTGCATAAGCGCTTCTTCAGAAAGCGCCTTTTGTGGCAGCCCGTTTGCGGCGCTGTATTTCTCGACAAAGAATTTGGAAAGTTCCAGCAGGTCTGTCTGGCGTTCGCGCAGCGCAGGAATGCGTAAGTTCATCACGTTGAGGCGGTAAAGCAGGTCTTCGCGGAAATCACCACTGCGAACAGCTTCGGAAAGATCACGGTTTGATGTCGCCAGGATACGGATATCCACTTTGACAGGTTTGGCGCCGCCGACACGATCTATCTCGCGTTCCTGAATGGCGCGCAGAAGTTTGGCCTGCAGACGCGCGTCCATTTCTGAAATTTCGTCAAGCAGCAGCGTGCCGCCATTAGCTTCTTCAAATTTGCCGACCCGGCGCGCGGTGGCGCCGGTGAACGCGCCTTTTTCATGTCCAAAGAGTTCTGACTCAAGAAGGTTCTCTGGGATAGCGGCACAGTTCACAGAGATGAATGGTTGGGATGCGCGTCGGGATTTCTTGTGAAGGAAGCGCGCCATGACTTCCTTACCCACACCGCTTTCACCAGTGATCAGGACAGAAGCGTCAGACGGTGCGATCTGTTCTGCCAGTTCGACGACCTGTTTCATCGCTGGATCAGCGGCGATCATTGGACGTTCATCATCAGCCACGGCGGCGAGCACGGCTGCGATCATCTCAGGTTCTGGCGGCAGAGGAATGAATTCGCGCGCGCCGGCGCGAATAGCGGCGGCTGCGGTTTCCGGGTCTGTTTCGACACCACAGGCAACCACTGGCGCAGCGATACGTTCAAGATCCATGGCTTCGCAAAGCCAGGCGATGTCTTCGTTCACATCAACCATAACCAGGTCCGCGCCCTTGCCGGAGCGTAGCGTATCGAGACCCATAACAGGTGAGGGGGCGTGGAACACTTGCGCGCCACGTTCAAAAGCAATCTTGGTGGCTGCTGACAGTTCGCCGCTTAGCTGGCCAATAATCAAAACGCGCATAGGTCGTTCCCGGTTTTCTTCGTTGTGCTGCGTCGATTACCCAACGCAGGGGGTTATGTTCCAATGCGACGCTTACGCGCCGTCGTTCTTGATAATCTCTGTCATGGTCACCCCGAGGCGATCGTCGACAACAACGATTTCACCACGCGCGACCAGACGGGAATTCACGTAAATATCGATGGCTTCGCCCACGCGACGGTCCAGCTCCAGAACTGAGCCCGGACCAAGGTGCATGAGTTCGGATACTTCCATTGTCGTGCGGCCAATCACGGCCTGAACGGCGACCGGCACATCAAACATTGGCGCTAGGTCTGCTGCGAATTTCTCACGTCGTTCTTCTTCAACGTCCGTCGGTATGGTCGCCGCGCCGGCTGCTGGTTTGCCGTTTGGGTCCAGCTCCGGGAGATTTAGATCGTCTGTCGACATGTAATTTACTCCTTGAGGGCGGTTCAGGCTGCGCCGAATAGTTCGAGTTGATCTTCAACCGGATCGGCTTTGCGTTGGTCGAGACAGTTTTCCACAGTCTCGATCACGCTATCGCGGTCATAGCCGACACCTCCGCCTGTAAATTCAATTCTCCAATCACCGGGTTTTGCTGCTGGGTCTGGCTCAAAGCGTATGCGACCGGCGACGTTGGGCATGTTGGCGAGGCGCAGTTCCAGCGCGTCTTTTGCCTCTGGAGAAACCATCACGATCAGCTCCGGCGCCTCTGGCAGGGCTTTAACGGCCTGCGCAACTGCGTCAGCAGCGATTGCGTGCCCGTTTTCATCCAATGCGCGGTTTGCGATGAGTTTCGCAGCTGTCAGGGCAAGGTCGATCGCGTCATTGCGTATTTTCTCCGCAATATGCGCCATCACATCCTTAGAGGGCGTCAAGTTGCTCGCAATGGCTTCCATGGACTGTGCAATACGAGCTTCTAAAGACGCCATGACCGCTGTCTGGGTGTCTGTGCGCGCTTGGTCGACTTCTTTGGAGACTTCTTCAACACGTTTGTAAGCAGCGCCTTGCCCGGAGAGAATTTCTCCGTTGCGTGTGAACTCTGTGGCGAATTCGAAGGGTTTTGTCTCGGGCATGTCCTTCTCCTTCTTCTAGTAGATCAACTCGTCGTCGGACCCGCCGTCCGCCAGCATGATTTCGCCGCGCTCAGCCAGTTCTTTGGCCTGATAGACCATGTCCTGTTGTGCGCCATCGACGTCTTTGAGCTTCACCGGTCCCATGTTCTGCATGTCCTCTTTGAGGATTTTCGCAGCACGCTCAGACATGTTGGATGTGAAAAGGTCCTGCATCTGGTCGTTCGCGCCCTTAAGCGCCAGCGCAAGTTTGTCTTTCGGCACGGCCCGCAACAAAGTCTGAATGCCGCCCGGGTCCAGCTTGGACAGGTCGTCGAAAACGAACATCAGCGAGCGAATTTTCTCTGCAGACTCTTTGTTTTTCTCCTCCAGCGCCGTCATGAAGCGGCCTTCGGTCTGGCGGTCGAACGAGTTAAAGATGTCCGCCATCAATTCGTGGCTGTCGCGTTTTGAGGTCCGCGCCAAGTTCGTCATGAATTCGTTGCGAAGCGTGATTTCAATTTTCTCGATAATGTCACGCGCAACCGGTTCCATGCGCAACATGCGTTGCATACATTCAACCGCAAATTCTGGCGGTAGGCATGCCAAGACGGCAGCTGCGTGATCAGGGCGCACTTTGGATAGAACAACTGCGACAGTCTGTGGGTATTCGTTCTTGAGATAGTTGGCCAGAACCGTCTCAGACACATTGCCCAGCTTGTCCCACATGGTGCGACCGGCCGGACCGCGGATCTCTTCCATCAGCGTGTCGACTTTTTCTGTCGGCAGGAACTGAGAGAGCAGGCGCTGTGTCTGTTCATAGTTACCGGTGATTGAGCCGGAAGAGGACAGGCGGCCGACAAATTCCAGGATCAGGTCTTCGACCAAACGTGCCTGCACAGCGCCCAAGTTCGACATCGCATACGAAATTTCGCGCAATTCTTCGTCGTCCAGCGCTTCCCAGATTGGGGCTGTCTCTTCTCCCAAAGCCAGAAGCAGGATCGCAGCTTTTTCAGCGCCAGTAAGGCTTTTGCCGTTTGCCGCCGCTTCACTAATATCGGCCTGCGTGCCTTGCGACATGCCAGCTAGCGCCCGTGCGGCGGCCTCTTGAGCTTCTCCGGACGTTAAACTCATGCCGCGTCACCTCGCTCATTGCTCTCTGACAACCATGCCCGGATGATCTGCAAGGATTCATCCGGATGGCTTTCAACGACTTCGGAGATTTTCTTGACTGAAGAGGCTTTCACCTTACCGGTGATGCGCGCCACATCGATGCCAAGCTCGTCAGCCAGGGCTTGTTCTTCAGATGGGGCGCCACCCTCGCTGGGAAGCGTAAGGTTGGGTGTTGCCTGAGGCGCTAAGGCCGGTGCGGCTTTGCTTGTCTTAACCGCAACGCCTGGTGTGATCAGGCCACGGATCAGGGGACGCAGCACGAAGAGGATAAGCAGGACTGCGCCGACGAGCAGAATGACAAGCTCAACAATGCGAACGATGTCATTCTTGTCGAAGTCCAGTGCGCCAGGGGTGGAGACGCCGCCCTCCATCGAAATCTCGGGACGCACAAAAGAGACGTTTACAACTTCGACAGTGTCGCCCCTGGCTTCGTCATATCCCACAGCAGAACGAACCAGTGTGGCGATGCGCGCCAACTCGTCTTCTGTGCGTGCCTGGAAGACTGATTCGCCATCTTCACCATTCACACGCAAATCGTCGACAGCAACAGCGACCGACAAACGTTGGACGCGGCCACCCTCAATGATCTCTGTCTTGGTGGTTTTCGAGATTTCGTAGTTCGTAGTTTCTTGAACCCGACTGGAGTTGGACTGCGATGTGGACGCCTGACCTTCTGCGCCGTCACCTTCGCCTTCGGGGATGTTGTTGTTGACGGTGACCGTGTCGTTCGGATCACTGGTCTGATCGCTTGATGTTTCCTCAGTTGTTGAGGTGGAGCGGACAACACGACTTTCCGGGTCATAGATCTCAGAACTTTGCGTGATGCGGTTAAAGTCAATCTCAGCAGCGACCTCAACACGGGCAGCGCCTGGACCGGTTATGCTCTCAACCACGTCCAATACTTTTGAGCGGATCTGCTCTTCAACGGCGACGTGACGTTCGTCAGCGCTGCCGCCCATTGCGCCTGCTTCGCGGCTTTCAGCACCGGCCGCCAAAAGCCGTCCTTTGTCATCCAGAAGGGTGATGCGATCAACTTCAAGACCTGGAACAGAGCCCGCAACGAGGTTTCGGATGGCGCGGACCTGAGACGGGGGCATGCCCTGACCGCGAACAGTCATCACAACGGATGCAGAAGGTGTTTGTGCGTTACGCTCAAACAAGCGGCGTTCAGGCAACACCAGGTGCACACGTGCGCCGCTTATGTTGTCGAGAGACGTAATGGTGCGGGCAAGTTCGCCTTCAAGTGCGCGAATGCGGTTGATGTTCTGGACAAAACTAGTGGTGCCGAGCGCTTCTGTTTTGTCGAAGATTTCATAACCAAGCGCGCCGCGCGTCGGTAAACCTTCTTCGGAGAGCATCATACGTGCGTCGAGCACTTGACCGCGGTCTACGAAGATTGATGAGCCATCGCCTCGAATTTGATAACGAATGTTGGCCTGATCCAGCTTGCCTGCAATTTCAGCCGATTCGGTCAGATCCAGGCCAGAATACAGCAATGCATTATTGTCGTTGCCGCGCAGGACGATCATGCCCAGCGCAGCCCCTACCAGCGCAGTTACGGCCAAAGCGGCGATAATCCGCGTCCGGCCTGCCGCCATAATTTTCGAAGCTGTCTTGTTTGCGTCCGCCATCGTCTACCCGGTAAATCCTGCACCCCAACACGGGGCGTGCTAGGCAGGAATTTCCCAGCAGGGTGTAAACGGCGCATTAATGCCTGCAAAAAAAGCGGTGTTTTTTTATCGCATACGCGCAAACACATCGCCGCCTGCGCGCGCCACAACAAGTGCAGACGCGCGCAAAGCGGCGTTATGTCAGTTTACGATAAAACTGATGCTTTTAAGGTAGCTTACTTGCGATAAGACTGAAGGCGTGTGGTGCGCAGGCCTTTGACGCCGAAGCGGTCAAAGAGACGTTCCCACCCTTCAAATTCTTCACCTGAAATTCTGTAACGGTCGCATGCGGCTTCTTTTGTAAGAAGACCTCCGCGCACTGCTGCAACGACTTCCGCTTTACGACGGGTCACCCAACGCTTTATGTCTGGCGAAGGAAGATCCGCCAACGTGAGTGTTTTACCGTCGGGTCCAACTACGGCCGCGCTTTTCGCGTTCTGGCTCAGCATGGTTATCCCTTTCTTGGTCTGGTCCATGCTGAGGACACTACACGAATGGTTTTAAGTTACGGCTGAGCTTAACGAGAGGGTTTTCTTGAAAATTTCTCCAAAAAAAACATACCCCGGATAGTGTTTAGACACTTCCGGGGCATTTTTTGTCTGGTTTGTTTCAGCTTGGGCCAGAAACCCAAACAGAGTGTTAAAAACCTATCGTTTCAGGTTGATCAGCTCGTTGAGCATCTCATCCGCTGTTGTGATAATTTTTGACGAGGCTGAATAAGCGCGCTGTGTCGTGATGAGGTTCGAGAACTCTTCGGCAAGGTCCACTGTTGAAGCTTCCAGCGCATAGGATGAAATCGAACCAGCGTCAGATTGGTTAGATCCTTTAAGGTTCAGCGCACCGGCGTCAGGCCCGGCTGTGTAGACACCGCCCTGACGCTGGGACAGTCCGGTATTGTTAGAGAAGGTCGCCAGCGGGATCTGATAGATACGGCGGTTAAGACCGTTTGCAAACTGTGCGACCACATAACCTTCGTCGTCTACTTCAATAGCGGACAGTGCGCCAAACGCCACACCATTGACCTGTGAAGTGTCAAGGACGGATTCAGTGTCGTATTGTGTCAGACCAACCGGTGAGTTGGTGCCACCAACGTCCAGCGTAATAGTTTGTTCTGCCAGCAGGTTGCCTGTGTTCCAGACAAGGCCTGCGCCGCCTGTTGCGCCAATTGTCAGCGGCGTGTTGTTCAGAACAGTGGAGTTTGCAAGGTCAAGCTGACCGGACGAGTCGAATTGAACATAGCCTGCTGCGATCTGACCATTGTGAAGCGTACCTGTCGTGTCAGTCACATCAGTTGCAGGCTCAACAATCGCCTCAGCGTACCAGCGGTTCGGGTTCGCCGCGTCCTTCAGGAATGCGAAAGTTACGTTGTGGCGACCGCCGAGTGAGTCATAAATCTGAACAGTCGTGGAAAAGTCAGGCTCAATACCGGCGCCGCCATTGATGAAACCAGCGAGTGACTGAGCAGGGGTGCCAGCGGCATAAGCAGCAGCGTTTGGCGTAAGTCCCGCCTCAAGGTTTGCTGAAAGTGACACACGCGTGGTGGCTTCGGCCGCACCACCGAAACCAGACACACGAACTGGCGACAGGGCTGTCAGGTCAGTTGGGCTGGCGGTTACTTCACCGTTTTCATCCAGCGCCCAACCGTGAAGATATTGGCCGGAAGCGTTTTTCAAATAACCATCCGAGTCAGGAGAGAACTGACCAGCGCGCGTATAGTTGAATGCGTCATCCGCGCCAGCGTCACCTGCGCGGTCACGTGTGACGAAGTATCCGTTTCCGGAAATGGCAAGGTGTGTGGACACAGCGGAGGCTTGTAGTGGGCCTTGTTCTGTTGTCAGCGCTGTGGCTTGTGCGCTCACGCCACCTGCGTTGTGCGTGCGCTGGTTGGCCTGGTTGTGCAGGAGCGCCGTGAAATCATTGCGCAGGCGTTTGTAACCGACTGTGTTCACGTTCACGATGTTGTCTGAAATTGCCGCAACGGCGGATGCGTTTGCGCGCAGGCCGGCTGTGCCTGCTAATAGTGCGGAACCAATACTCATGGCGGTTCTCCTCTTAAGTCGCCCACTCTTTTCCCAACGCGTTTTCTATGAGCTTCCTGCTCAACGCGTGCTATGAAGAGCGCTTTTGCGCCATGTCTCAGTTCCGCTTTTGCGGACCGGTGTGTTTGCTTCTAGTTCTGTGCGATGCGCAGAATATCAGCGTATCCATAGATACCCGCAGTCGTTGTGATTGCAGGATCGCCATAGGACAGGTCTATGCCAGTCACCCGAGCGCGGACGCGCGTTGATGACGCAACTGTTTCACCATTCGCGTCGAAAGCGATCAGGTTTGCATAGTAAACATTGTCTGGGTCAGCTGTTCCGCCATCCAGCGTTTGGCCATCCCAGGAGAAGGTGTGTGCGCCGGTGGTTGTGGCGGCTTCTTCAGACCAGATGATCGTCCCGCTCTCATCGGCGATTGTGAAAGTCGAGCTTGCGGCGTCTCCGCCCAGTCGATAGCTCCATTCCACCTGATCACCATGGAAGCCGGCGCCTGACGATTCAATCTCGGCGACCTGTCCGATGTAACCGGAGAGCGCCGCGCCCGTTGAATTGTTATTTGATGAGATTAGCGTTTCCAGCTGATCATTTGTCCGGATCTGTTGTTCAACACCTGAATACTGCACGAGTTGATTAGTGAACTCAGCTGAATCCAGAGGTTCCAGCGGGTCCTGGTTCTGGATTTGCGCCGTTAACAGCGTCAGGAATGTGTCGAAGTTGTCTGTGAGTGTTGCTCGGTCATTCGCTGCTTGTTGGTCAGCAGCTGTCGTACTGTTCGACACAAATGAAATCAGGTCAGTCATAATGCTTTCCAGCGCCGTTAAGCGGTCAGGTTCACGCGAACGCGGTTCCAAACTGTCAATTCAGGGGTAACGGCGTATGACGTGGGCGTTTCAGTTAGCCCATCCGTCTGTGCATTGGCATTGCCGCCGCTGGATTTTCCAGCGTGCTCATTCTGGTTTTGAGTATCTTCGCTAAAGGTGAAGGAACCTTTTCCATCCTTAGCTAATTCAAAGGATAAGCCGCCTTCTGAAAGGTCGAATCCTGAATCATTTAACGCGTTTTCCAAGGATTTCGCGCTGCGAGTGAGCTCGCTAAGCGCTTCGGGGTTGCTGACGGCCAAAACAACGCGCGCTTTGCTGTCTTTTGAAATTTCAATGGAGACATCAATTTCGCCCAGTTCGGCTGGGTCGAGATGAATTTCAAAGCGCTGTGACGTGCCATTTGAGCGGTGAATAAGGTTCGACCAAGCCTGCTGGGCGACGGAAGACGCGTTGCGCAAAGTTGGTGGCAAATCTGCGGTGCGCGTGGTTGAGGTTGTCGTCGTTGCAGTCGTCTCCGTGCTCTCAACGTCGCCTAGCGCATCCGTCACAGCCAGATCAGAGGCAAAGCTATCGGTTGAAAGTGCGTTTGAACCGGCCTGGTTTTGAGCAAGATTAGGTTGAGTTGTATTTGAATTGGCGCTGGCGCTGACAGGTTGAGCTGTTGCGCGATTGTTTTCAGCACGCACATTTTGAGCGCCATTGTCTGTGTTGCCTGCTTTGCGATTTGCAGCAAGCTCAAGTTCAGAAGCTTCATCGGCTGTGGCTTCGTCAAACGCCTCTGACTGCGCGTTTCTGGCCGCAGCAGCTTGCGCCTGCGCCTGGACCTGTGCCTGCGCGCTGGCCTGATTAGATTGTGCAGATGCAGATGACGGGTTAGTCGGAGCGTTTTTCGCAGCAGCTTGTTCGGTGGTTTGTGTTGATGCAGACGCTTGCGGCTTTTGACCGCCTTCAGAAGTGTTTGCGCCTGTCGGGTTCTGTGAGGTTGCCTTCAACGCGTCGCTTGCTTTCTTCGCCAACTGGTCAAGCGCTGCGTCGGGCTCACTGGCGTTGGCGTCAGGATCAGCTCCCTGTGCGCCGTTGTCAGCTGGGGCCTGGCCATTGCGATTTGATGTCTGCTGCTGAATAGCAGCCTCAAGAACGGAGGAAGAAGTTCCAGATTGAAGAGCGGTTTGCTGGCCGGTCTGTGTGTGTGTTGGAATAAGTGACACTGGGGTAGGGGCGGCAAATACGCCGTCCACATCCTGAACCTCACGTTTAAGTTCAGTCTCCGCGGTTTTGGGTTTTGCCCCTTCAACGCTATTTGCAGAGAACTGACCACCCAGGAAAGCCAGAAATTCAGAGGCGTCACCACTGACCTTTTTGGACGAAGAAGCAGCAATTGAATCTGAAATAGAAGAAACCGCGTCTACCACCTGATCTTACCCTTGATTTGTTGTGACGTTCACTTTTTTGGTATCTTGCCCGGTAAAACCGGTGCGTCGGTAACCATAAACTGCAAGCAGAATGCCAGTAACTAAATCGCCGAAACTTGCCCGAAATTCGCGGATTGGCGTTAACTTTTGAGGTGTGGTCGGCAGAATCTGTCAGGCTTTTCCGGGTATGGCGGCATTTTCTGCCGAGTATTGGGCGGTGTGTGGTCGAAATCGCCTTGCGTCACGCGGTCTGAAAACTGGCGCCAAGCTTGCTTGGTTAATGGCAGCGCCGGATTATTCCATGGCGCATCCGTCTGCAAAAATGCACGACGAGGCGATAATATCGCAAGCAAATTCAAAAGCTTGTTAAGGTGCGTTGACGAAAATCCAGCATAAGAAAGATCGGTAATAATCTCGCTAGAATAGGCAGATTTGACCGGGTGACACGTTTGAGCTTTCGCTCTGTATGCAAGGATAGAAGCCAATGAGCATATCAGGGATTTTCGCCACAGGACTGTCTTCGTTACAGGCCAACCAGGTGGCCTTGCGGAACGTGTCCACAAACGTTGCGAACGCCAATACTGAAGGGTATTCGCGGATCGACACACAGTTTTCGACATTATCTTCGCGCAATGGCGCATTCGGTGTTGAAGCCAATATCACACGTGCGGCGAACAAATATCTTCAGGCAGCAGAAATACGCTCGGCGGCGACTGCGTCTTCTGCTGAAGTTCTGTCTGAACTTCTTGATCGCGCGCAAGGGCTTTTTGGTGACCCGTCCGACGGCGGTTCCGTATTCTCTGCTGTTGATGATGTCTTCTCCGCGTTTGGTTCGCTGGGATTGGACCCATCCGCGCCACTGCGCCAGGGAGAGGTGGTTTCCTCTATTCAAAACCTGGTGTCTGTCCTAGATCAAACGGCCACGGAATTATCCGCACTGCGTGATGAAACGGATGCGCGCCTGCGCTCATCAGTGGAAGAAGCAAACTCGCTTCTGGTGACGATTGCAGACCTCAACCAGTCGATCCAGACGTCTCAGATTTCTGGCAATGACTCCAGCTACGCACAAAACGAACAGTCACAGCTTCTGGCCCGTCTGGGTGAGTTGATCGACATCCGCGTCGAACCGCGCACGCTTGGCGGCGTCGATGTGCGCACCAGCAATGGTTTCTTGTTGGCTGGCGAAGAGCCGTCTGTTTTGTCGCTGGGTAGTGCGACCGGGCTTCAGACTTATTCGCCACTTGAGATTCAACAGCCATTCTCAGACACAACCCTGTCGTTTGAAAAGCACATCAAATCGGGTGAAATCCAGGGACTTTTGAAGGCCCGTGATGTTGAAATTGCAGACTTATCTGCTGCTTTTGGCGAATATGCGGCAGGTGTGGTCGATAGCCTCAACGCTGCGCACAACGATGGCACATCCGTGCCTGCGCCAACGACGCTGACAGGTACGAATACTGGCCTTATTCATGCTGATGCGC
>CAYFFG010000002.1:0-12187 GCA_964342355.1 uncultured Hyphomonadaceae bacterium | reverse complement strand
CCTGCGCCAACGACGCTGACAGGTACGAATACTGGCCTTATTCATGCTGATGCGCACAGTTTTACAGGTATTGCGCACCTTTCAGTCGTAGATACGTCAGGGAACGTTGTTCAAACGCTTGAGCTGGATTTTGACAACCAGCAGATTACTTCGCCAACGGGTACGACGCAGGCATTTGCGGGCGGCACAATCGGCGACCTTGAAACGGCTCTAAACGCTGCTTTGGGCGAGTTTGGCAACGGATCTGCAAGCTTTGCGGACGGGGTATTTTCAGTCAGCGCGACAGGCACAAACGGAATCTCTATCCGCCAAGACGAAACCACGCCTTCTGACAGGAATGGCCGCGGTTTCTCACACGCGTTTGGCTTGAACAACATCATCCAGAAAGAGGCGCCAGTTAACTTCGACACCGGATTGCAATCAACATCCACATCTGGTTTTGCGGCAGGTCAAACGCTGACATTTGATGTGCGTTCGCCTGAGGGCACAATCATCTATCAGCCAACCGTGACACTGACGGGTGGGGCGACTATTGGCGATGTTCTGACCGACATCAATGGTGGACTCAGCGGATTTGGGTCGGTCTCACTTGATGCGTCCACGGGCCGGTTGAGTTTTACGCCAAGCGACTCCTCTCGTGTTAAATCCATCGACCTGGCGGAAGACACTACGTCTCGGTCAAACGGTGTGGGCGACGACACTGGACTATCCTTTTCCCAAATCTTCGGACTTGGAACCGGCGCGCAGGCGCGCAGGGCGGAAAATATTGAAATCCGTTCGGATATCCTTTCAGATTATTCAAACCTTGCCACAGCGCGACCCGATATCGCTGGCAGTGTGGCGGGGGACTATGTGCTGGGTCCAGGCGACGGACGTGGCGCGCAATTTCTGGAAAACGCTGGCAGTGTCGTACGCGGCTTTGGCGCGACGGGCGCTATTGCGGCGCAGACAACCTCCATCAACGATTATGGCGCGCGACTGGCGGGTGTGGCGGGCTCCAAAGCTGTTGCGGCTGAAAGGGCTGTTGAGTCCTCACAGGCCATACATGATGAGCTTTCTCTTCGCCGCGCCAGTTATGAAGGCGTGAACGTTGACGAAGAATTGGTAAAATTGACCCAATATCAACAAGCCTACAATGCGGCGTCACGTTTGATCCGAGCAGCGAGCGAGCTTTACGACACGCTCCTCGACCTGATCTGATCTTTTAGGAGTCATAGAAAATGACACGTGTTTCAACAGCTCAGATTACGCAAAGCGCACTGCTTGATATCCAGCGCGCGCAACAATCGCTGTTTAAGGCGACAGGGCAGACCGGCAACCAGAACAAGGCCACGGACCTGAAAGGGTATGGTCCTGAGGCGCATACGCTGGTTTCATCTAGTCGTGTGGCTGCGCGCATTGAAGGCCGACTAGAGCAGGCGACCGAATTACAGACCCGGCTCAGCATCCAGGAATCGACCTTGTCGCGCGCAAGCGAAATCGTGGCCGATCTGCGCGACACCGTGCTTCAGGGCGTGGGTCTGCGCGATGGAACCGCGGTGGATGAAAAGATCGAAGAAGCGTTTTATGCGCTTAAAGATATTTTCAACACCAATCTTGCCGGCAAATATGTGTTTGGCGGCACCGCCAATGACTCACCACCCGTCACAGTCGCTAACACAGCCGACCTTGTCACCAATGGCGCCGCCAACGCGTTTGGCACCAATGGCAACACTCAATTGGTAAACCCTGACGGGGTTCAGGAGATCCAGATTGCGCCTGTAGCTCACACAGATGCGCTGGAATTTTTCCAGGTCCTGGAAGATTTAGCGTCTGGCGGACCTTATGGTGCTGACATTGACGATACGGAACGCGCTTATCTGCAAGGCCTGCTGCCCGACCTTGATTCAGCGTACAACAAGTCCATCGAACTGGAATCGACCAATGGTCGAACACAGGCAAGAATCAACACGATCGTTGAGCGCCAGGAGACTCAGCTGAACGCGCTGAACGAAAGCACCGGCCGGATCACGGATGTGGACCTTGCCGAAGTGGCTTTCGAGCTTAGTCAGGCGCAGATTTCCTATCAGGCCTCGGCGAGTATCTTTGCCCAGATCCGCAATCTGTCGCTCGTCAACGTGCTCTAACCTGGCCGCGATAAGCGATCAGACCATGTAGAGCTGACAGCGTTGTTTGGCTTCGCTGACAAAGTGGCGCGCGCCGCGCATGACAGAGTGCAGCATGAAGCTGGACCCGTCGCGAAAGCGCACTTCCCAGAGCTGGAGCATATTGTTCCAGACGATCTCATCAATGTCTGACCAGTGATGATGTTCGCCGTCTGAGCCCCATTTTTCGACAATCACGCCAGCGGGCCCCCACATGACAAAGCGGGTCTGAGCGTCAAACGCGCTGACGGCGGCGATGATGGTCAGGGTGGCGAAACCGATAATGAAGCCTTCGCGCGAATAGCCGGGGAAGGCTTCCGGCGAGATAATTGCGGCAGCAGTCAGCATGGCGAAAAAGACAGCGCCGGTCAGGAGGAATATCTGGAAAAAGCCATCAAAGGCGGCTTCGCCCGTATTACGGCGGTCACGCCATTTCTGGAAATGACGGATGACGGGCAGAGCCGCCACTGCGATCAAGGCTCCCCACAAAAGCCCCTCCATTCCAGCGCTAATCACCACGTTCTGCATGTCTACCCCGTCCAAATCGGCACATCTGGACGAGGCGCTGCAATCTTAATGCTAGATCGCCAATTTACACGAATTTTAACGCATTTCTATCTGGCTCAGCCGCCGGGTTCAGGCACCAAAGTGCGGTAGGCGCGCCATGAGGCCATGCCCAGCCATGGAAACACGATGATCAAGCCTAAAAACCCAGTGACAATCCCTAAAATAGTCAGCCCGGTGATAATAAACGCCCAGACCAGCATGGGGATAAAATTTTTCGTGACCGACCGGACGCTGGTGATCGTGGCGACAAACACATCGGTTTTCCTGTCCAAAAGCATGGGCGCGGAAATCACCACCAGCGCATAAGCGATAAAGGCGATCACGCCGCCAACAAGCGTGCCCCACAGCGCCATCATGTGGCCTTCGGAGGTGAAGGCCATGAACTCAAAGAACTGGAGCACATCATCATGCTTGCGGAAGGTGGAGAGGGCATAGACCAGCTGAGCCATCCGTCCCCAGAAGAAATACATCAGGAGGAGCGCCAGACCGAGATAGAAGAGGTCCTGGCGAAAAGCGCCTTTGACAAACAGCATGTCTTTCAGGCCCGGCTGGTGGCCGGTTTCGATCATACGGCCAGCTTCATAAAGCCCCATGGCCAGCATTGGCGCGACCAGCAGGAAGCCGCCAGCCAGCACCATGATCCAGTCAGAATAACCGGAAAACACGGTCGCGATCGCCAGAAGCGCCGAGGCGATCGCCATCACAACGCCGTAAAAAAGGCTCGGCCATAAAGCCTTGCCCATATCGTTCCAGGCGTCTGAGAGCCATGCGAATGGCGTCGTGATCGTGATGGTCGCCACATCCGGCAGTTTCATCGAAGACGGCGCCTGCGCGGTGGCGTTGTCATTTGCTGTGTCCACCCGAAAACCTCCCTACATTTTTTATGGTTTTAGCGGACATTACCATAAATAAAGAGCAGGTGAAGTGAGGATAAGTCGGTTGAGTGAGGGCGCGGCGGCGTTTGGCGAAGATCCTGGTGGTGTCCCGGTGATGTCCTGGTTTTGATAGGGGTGATGTTCCGGGTGTCATACCGGTGGTGTTCATGTGGTGTTTTGTGGGTGAATTTATAAAAATAACAATAAAAACAATTGCATAATAATTTCTCTGTTCGTTTTTTTTTGCTTTTTTGTGTGCTGACCCCATCTCGCCGTTTGCGGCGACGACATTTGCATTCCGCCGACACGCATAAACATAATCGAATGGCGCAGGTGTGGGATTAAACTGAAGAAACAGCTTAGTCTTCACGAGGTATGGTAACCGGCAACGGTTCTGAACGCTTTCCTTTGCGACCCTTGTAAGCGAACTCACTTAGATGCGGGCGCCTAGCCAGAGCGTATAGGCGATGTAGGCGATAAGCAGCAGGGCGCCTTCTGTGCGGGAGATGCGCCAGCGGGTTATGGCGGCGAGAATGATAAAGGCGGTGACCCCTGTCATTACCCAGATGTCGAATGAGGCGATCGCGTCCGGAATAGCGATCGGATGCACAAGCGCTGTTGCGCCTAGAATAAACAGAATATTGAAAATATTGCTGCCGACAACATTGCCGAATGCGATGTCTGCCTGACCACGCCGGATGGCGACCACCGTTGTTACCAGTTCGGGAAGGGAAGTTCCCACCGCAACGATGGTAAGGCCGATGATGGCTTCTGATATGTTGAAGGCCCGCGCAACGTCTATGGCGCCCATGACCAGAAACCGCGCGCCGAAAATGGTGAGCGCCAGTCCCCCAAAGACAAACGCCAGGTTTTTGAGGAGGTTGGATGACGAAGGGAGCGGGGCGGTCACATCCAGGTCGGGCGCTTTCTTGGCCGAGCGACTTTCCTGCCGGATAGTGAAGACGAGATAGGCAATCAGCACGGCGATAAAGAGCGCGCCGATGACGGGGCTTAAATAGCCAAACAGCACAGCGCCAAGGCACATCAGGGTGGACAGCGCCAGAACTGTTCCGTCGCGCATAAAAGCGGCCTTGCTGATGGCAATGGGGGCGAATACCGCTGCGAAACCAAGAATAAGCAGCATATTGGCGATATTGCTGCCGACCACATTGCCGATGGCGATGCCGGGCGAGCCGACAAAGGCGGCCTGAAGGCTGGTGACCAGTTCGGGCGTGGATGTGCCAAAGCCAACCAGCGTCAGACCGATCACCATGGGAGAAAGGCCGATGCGCAGTGCGATGCTCTCTGCGCCGCGCACCAAAAAGTCACCGCCGAAAATCAGACCCGCCAGTCCGGCGACGACAAGAAAGACAATGTCCATATATGCCTCAGCAAATGCGCCGCCACACACGCCTAAATGATCAGTGGGTCGGACAAATGGATAATACAGACGCTGTTGAGACTGGACAATCGGGAAACACGGCGTGCGTGCTTTTATGAAACGGATTTAACCATAAGCGTGTTCAGCCGATGGGCAGGGGTCAAAGACGCTGTCATCGTCTTCGGTGGCGTAGAGGGTTTCCAGCTTGGCGACCACGTCATTGCGGATGACATGGCGCGGGGCGAAGGTGTGGACTTTGCCAATGCCTTGTCCTTCGATCATCTGGAGGAGGTGGGTCAGCCCGCTGGTTTCGCCTGAGCGTAGATGCGTGACGCCGGTGTCGCCGCACACCACCATGCGCGAACGCTGGCCCATGCGGGTGACGGCCAGGCGCATCCAGCTGGTGTTTGTGATGTGGGCTTCGTCCATAATGATAAAGGCGTCGTTGAAGGTGCGTCCGCGCAGAAGACCCAGCGGCGTGACTTCCAGTTTTTTCTGAGCCAGAAGGACTTCAGTTTCTTCGCGGCCAATGAGGTCGTGCAGAACGTCAAAATAGACGTTGAACTGTTCGTCGCACACTTTTTCTGCGCGCAGGTCCGGGGAGACAACTTCGCCGGGTTCAAGTTCGTGCGGTTTCGTGATGATGAGGTGTTTGACCGCCTCAGTGGCGAGAAGATTGATGCCGGCGGCGATCGCCATATAGGTCTTGCCAGTGCCTGTTGGGCCCGTGCCAAAAAGAAGCGGGATGGATTTGTCCAACAGGTCCTGCATGAAGGAAAGCTGGGCCAGCGTCATCGGGCGCACAGGCGCTAAAATGCCTTCTAAACGGAATGCGAGATCGCGCTTTAGCACCTTTTTGTGGACCTCCACCATGGCTGCGCGGATGGCTGGCATGTGCAGTGGCTCGACATATTTTTCCGGTGTTTCGGACAGTTCTTTTAAGATCTGGGTGACAAGGGTTTTAGAAGGCGTGTCGCCGGAAACGCCAAACCCGCCAACTTGTGCGCTGACCTCAACAGAATAGGGCGCGGCCGCATCGCTGAGCGCCTGGCGAAACTCGGCGTTGGTGGTGATGGTGTGCACCATATGGCGGGGCGCCGGAACGAATTCCTCACCATTGTCCAGCTTGGGCGGGGCTGCGGCGTGCAGCTTCTGGTGAGGGGATACGACTGTCATGTCCGGTTCTTTCACATCAGGTCAGTTAATGACCATAGTAAAAAAATGGGATTAATATCGCTTTATTTTTATGGGCAAAATTCCACTCAACCTCTGGGCGGTTAAGGCGCTAGGCGCACCACGCCATATGTGCCTTTCCAGACGTGGACGAGGCCAAATTCTCCAGTCGCATCAACCCCTGCGATATAGTCTATCTCTGTGCCGGAGGACGCTGAAAGGTCGCGGTTTTCTGCTGCGCGCACGGATGTGAAGACATTCCGGTCAGCTAGTTTGAGCTGGTTCATTTCCGCTTCGCTGACGGCGCGGAAGACCATCTGCATAGTGTCGCCAACAGGGGTGTCGCTGAACACGGTGGAGAGGCCGCAATAGGTCACCACGCCGTTACACACGGCATAGGCCTTGTCGACATAAAGATCGTTTTCAAAACGCAGCATACGGTAGACGGCGCCGCCATCCTCAAGACCGCCAAACCCCAGACCGATGTCACGCATGCCATTCCGGCTGGTGGTCAACACCTGCAGGTCGCCGCCGTTTGAGCTGTGAATAATGCGCGGGCGGCCGTCATCGGTAAGGACGATCTCGTGCAGACAGCCGGATGAGCCACAAAACTCGATGTGCTCCAGCTTAATGAAATAGTCCTGATAGCCGTCGTTATTCAGATCAGTTTCAACCAGGATCTGGATGGCGTCGTCATAAGCCTCGCGCGTGATGCGATATTCTTCCGGCACTTGTTCGGCAAACTGCTTGTCGGCGAGCTGAACATAGTAGTTATCCAGAAAATTTGCGCGCTGGGTTTCCGGGTCGAGGCTGGCGAGTTGCGAGGTGCTGGACTGGAGCTTCAACGTGGTGTTGGCGCCCCAATATGCCAGCGGTGCGGCGATAGCGGCGATGACAGCCACGCTGGTCAGCATGCGATTACGGGCGCGGCGCTTTTCGCGCTGCCAGAGGTCGTCAAACGGCAGATCCTCGAGCCCGGCGACCAGTTTGGTGACGAGGCGTTTGAACGGTTCCTTGCGCGCATCCGGGGCGAGGGGTTCGTCTGGTTCGCCGGTAATGTCGCCTGATTGAGAGACCTTGGAGCGCAAGGCCGGGACAAAGCATTCCAGCGCGCCATCATGGCCGCCGGGCGCACCATCAATCACCACAGCGAAAACCTGTTTGTTGGGGTCGGCCAGTTTTTTGAAATGGATGACTTCTTCATTCACCCATTTGGACTGAGCCGAATTGGGGCTGGCGATAACGATCAGGTCTTCACTGTCGCGGATGGAATTTTCCAGGACAGAGCCAAGACTGGCTGCGCCGCCAAGCTCATCATCGTCGCGGAAGAAACGGCCCAGCTTTTTGCCATTCGGCAGCTTAAAACCTTCCAGCGCTTTGTGCAGGCGCTTGGCGAACGCCTGATCGCGCTGTGAATAGGATATAAATCCCCGATAGCGGCGTGGTGTGTCGCTCATATCTCTTCCCCTCAACATGCCCCGTATTGTTGATGAAGGGACAATAAGTGGAAACCAGATCCAGCGGCAAGTGAGCATATGTCATCAAAGGACGCTGTTGTTTGTTTTTGGGCGTAATATCGCGTCGGGCCGCCCTTCCTGTGTTGGGGGATGAGGGGAAAGCGACAGGAAGGTGACCGACGCGTCCCGCCTGGTGGCGGAACCGCTTATTTCGGAAGGCTGGACTGTTCGAACCAGAACTCTCGCAATGTTTCGGCGGCGCGTTTGTACCCGTCCAGATTTTGCGGCTTCACGACATACGCATTCGCGTAATTGCTATAGCATTTTTGAACATCGGACGCGTTCGGCGAGGTTGAAAAAACAATCGTTGGAATTTCTTTGAAGTCGTCATGTTTTTTCAAGCGAGCTACAAATTCGTGCCCGCCCATGCCGGGCATCCTCAGGTCTGTAACGATAAGGTTTGGTATGTCGCCGTTTTGCAGCCGTACCCACGCATCTTCGGCGCAGTCTGAAAAGTCGAATTTAACGCCCTGAGCAAAATTTTTAAGTGCGTGAGCAATTAAAAAACGGTCATTTGGATCATCTTCGACAATCAACAACTCCTTTGTTTCTGCCATCACTATTTTCCTTATCTAAGGTTATATATGACATCTACTCGCAAGTTATTATATCTGTGCGCCCTTTTTGATCTGTATTCAGCGCTTATATTGTGCCAATTCTTTTTGAATTGTTGAACGTGAGTGTGCACGCAGATCCTGGAAATATCAACGAGAAATGGCGACGCTTTCAGAATATATTTCTATGCATTTTGCACATCATTGATTTATAACGATAACTAACTTCAACCATCTGCACGGGCCCTTGAACCCGTTGGAGAGGACAGACGATGAAAATCGACGCTTTAGACGCGCCGGGAATGCAGGACATTCTTAAGGGCGCTGACCTTGATCTTGGAATTGATAAACCACGCCATGAAACGCGTGTGGTCGCCGCCATGTCGGGGGGCGTGGATTCCTCCGTTGTGGCAGGCCTTTTAAAGTATGCTGGCTATGATGTGGTGGGTGTCACATTGCAGCTCTATGATCATGGCGCTGCGCTGAAAAAGCAGGGCGCATGTTGTGCGGGGCAGGACATCCATGACGCCCGCAATGTCGCTGATGCGCTGGGCATTCCGCATTATGTGCTGGATTATGAAAGCCGCTTTCGCGAGCAGGTCATGGAAGACTTTGCGGACACATATCTTTCCGGATCAACGCCCATTCCATGTGTGCGATGCAACCAGACAGTGAAATTTCGTGATTTGCTGGACACTGCGCGTCAGCTGGGCGCGGATGCGATGGCCACCGGCCATTACATTCGCCGCAGGGTGGATGAAGCAGGCATCGCGCAATTGGCGCGGGCCGCAGACCCGGACAAAGATCAGAGCTACTTCCTGTTTGCGACGACGCGCGAACAGCTTGATTTCCTGCGCTTTCCATTGGGCGGTCTAAACAAGGACACGACACGTCAGCTGGCGGCGGCGATGGGACTGCAGGTCGCCTCTAAACCGGACAGTCAGGACATCTGCTTTGTGCCGGACGGGAAGTATACGGCGATTGTTGAAAAGCTGCGTCCTGGCGCAGGCCGCAAAGGCGAGATCGTGCATCTGGATGGTCGGGTGCTGGGCGAACATGAAGGCGTGATCCGCTATACTGTCGGTCAACGCCGCGGACTGGGTGTCGCCACGGGTGAGCCGATTTATGTGGTCAAAGTTGATGCGGCGAAAAAGCAGGTGATTGTTGGCCCGCGGGAGGCTTTGATGACGCGCGCACTCAGCATGGGCGAAGCAAACTGGCTGGGCGAAGGCTCGCTGGAGGCTGCCTGTGAGGCGGGACGGCCAGCTTTAGCGCGCGTGCGCTCCACGCGTCCGCCGACTGCGGGCAAAATGGCGATGATCAATGGCGCGCCTGGATTTGTCTTTGACGAGCCTGAGGAGGGCGTTGCGCCTGGGCAGGCCTGTGTCCTTTATACGGAAGGCGATGCGGGCGCTGTGCTGGGGGGCGGTTTCATCACCGGGACTGTGTCGGCATATGACGCGGACGCCGCTTGAGGACTGTTGGTCTTTTTCTGATTTTCATGCGTATAGTAAACTATCAAAAACGCGAAAGTGGGGAGACAAACGGACATGACGCATTTGATGAAAGCCGCTATTGGCGCGCTTGCTTTGACGGGCCTGAACCTTTCGGCGAGTGCAGAAGCGCCAGCTGCTGAGGCGGCTCAAACGGCTGTATCGGCTTATTCCTTTACGCTGCCAAACCTGGATGGCGGCGATCTTGATTTCTCACAATTTGCCGGCAAGCCGATGCTGGTTGTGAACACGGCCTCTAAATGTGGGTACACGCCGCAATATGAGGGCTTGCAGGCCTTGCATGAAGCATATGAAGCGCAAGGATTGGTTGTCGTTGGCATTCCTAGCCAGGACTTTGGCGGCCAGGAATATGATGACGCCTCTCAGACCAAGGAATTCTGTGATTTAGAATATGGCGTTACTTTTCCCATGACTGTGCGCCAGCATGTTAAAGGCGAGGATGCCCACCCATTCTATAAATGGGCGCACGACACATATGGCGATGAAGTAGTTCCAAAGTGGAACTTTCATAAAATCCTGATCGGTCGTGATGGTGCGCCCGTAGCGGCTTATGGCTCACGCGTCGCGCCGCAGGACGAAACGCTGACAGCTGACATTGAAGCCCAGCTCTAGCTGAAGCCCATATATCGGCCGGGGCGGTGGTTTATCGCCAACACCATGTTGAGAACGATCGCCCCGATCAGCGAGACCATGATTTTTTCGAGCGGCAGAATGAAACTGCCCGCCAGCATCACGCCTAAGTCTATTATCAGCTGGAAATAGCCTGCGCGTATAACGCCGCGGTCCTGGAGGAATTGCGCGAGGATATTGGCGCCGCCAACACCAGTGCGATGCCGAAGCAGGGACAGCATGCCCATGCCGATCATCACGCCGCCTGCGACCGCTGCGAAAAGGGGCGACATGCTGGATATCTTTATCCACATGGGGATGAGGCTGGCGAGGATGGAAATCAGGCCAACACAGATGAAAGTCTTGAGCGTGAATTGCAGACCCATCCGCATGAACGCCAAAACATAAAAAGGCAGGTTGAGGACGAAGAAGGATAAACCATAATCCAGTCCGAAACCGTATTCGCCTAATAGTGCGATACCCGCCAATCCGCCTGTCAGCACCTGTGAATGGGCAAATAATGTTAACCCGAATGTGACCAGCACAACGCCAATGCCGAGGGCCTGAATATCTTCATGCCAGGCGTGATGTTGAGGTGTGGCGCGAATGCCACTTTCGTCGGTTTTAGCAGTGTGATGTGTAGACATTTATTGCGCAATTCATCGCTATTAAGCGTTTATTAGTTCGAGTAACGTAGAGTTGTTAGATTATAAATCCGCATTTTGGTGAACTGCGGAATAAAACGTAATTGCGTGAATTTCACGTGATGACACAAGCGTTTTGGCCGCAATTTATCTTGAAATGGAGCCGAAAGGGTCCAGATTTTGGCGCCATTTCCTTGCTGGATGGAATCCACATTATGTGGAAGTCGATGGAACGCGCACTACGCAGAATGCGTTGGGTCCATGCCAGACAGGAGCAAGTAGACTATGACGCACGAAATCATCCATGAAGGTCATTCGACGATCGGACGTTATGAACTCGCCGTTGATGGTGAGGAATTGCCGGCAATGATCTCTTACACGCGCCCACGCGACAATGTCATATATGTTAATTACGCCCGCCTACCAAAAGGCGGCAAGGGCATTCGCGCTGGTCAGGCGCTGGCGGCGCGGATTGTGGCGGACGCTGAGGCCAATGGCGACAGCATCGTCTTTACCAATCACAAAGTTTCTGAGCTGTTTGAGCGCGGCGAAGATCAACGCGATCAGGGCGTGGCGTAAACAGATCGGATCTGATGCGGTTTCGCCGCATTTGATCCGTGCTGCTTTTGGCTGTGGTCTCCGGACGGTTAAGACGTTGCGCAAACGCACGGGCTGACCCTCACTCCGGGACCGTGGTGACCTTGTGTTTGATCGTTGTGCTCCCCGCCTTGTTGATGATGTAAGCTAGGCAAACCTCTTTATCTTCAGGCACAGACACTTTGAGGCTTTGTCCCAAAGTGCGCGGATAGTAGGTGGCGCCTATAGAGTATTTCTCCGCAAACTCGCGCATGGCTGATTCACTACAGTCAGAGGTGTCCATCATGCAGGCAAAGTTTTGCAGCGAAAATCCCATCGCGTCGGCGCCACGCGTTGGCGCCAAGTTTACCCCCTTGTAAACCGATAGGAAAATCTCTTGAGATGCGTCGACCTCAATGCGCATTTCACGATCGGATGTGAATGTCAGGCATTCCACATACATGTGGTCTTTTGAATCCAGGATCATGGAGCCGTCCAGAAAAGTCGCAGGGTTCATCTTCCCAAAGATGTTCACGACAAATGGTATGGTCAGGAAGATGGCGCCCCCAATCAGGACATAGGCGAATAATCCTTTAAGCCGGCTCATGCTGATCCCCCTTTAGCAAGGCTATG
>CAYFFG010000001.1:459261-476428 GCA_964342355.1 uncultured Hyphomonadaceae bacterium | reverse complement strand
TAGGAATAAATTCTTTCCCAATCGACACCCACCACATCGCTTAACGACGCGCGCGCCTCATCCGCCATGAATTGGCGCGCCGCCAACAAAGCGCGCACCGAGAGCGGCCCTTCCCCGCAGATGGATTTGGTGGCAAGGCGCGCAAACCCCGTGGCTGGTAATGATCCTGGTGATGATCGGGGATGTGTTCGGGGTGTGTGACCGGTGTTATCCGGGCCGTGACAGGGGCGGATTAAGGCGAGGCTATTATGTTGATTGATCGCCGCCAGGCCTTTGGGGGTGATGTCATATATGTCTGTTTTTACCGCGCTTTCCACAAATCCAGACGCTTTTAAACGCTGGACAAGCCATGCGGGTATCCGCGCGATCTCACGTGTGCGCTTGTCGCCGCGCAGAAGCGACCAATCGTCGATTGCGCCGCCCTCGCCCTGCCCGCCCGCACTGGCCATCCGCGCACGGGCGGGACGCAGCGTCACGCCGCGCCGCGCCAGCATTTTCAGCGTCGCCGCCATCGTCTCATCCATGACTTACGCCCCAGCGCCGACACTATAAGGCCCAGCCCCTGAGATTGGCGGCGGCACCAGCACACAGGCCGCCTCCAGCGCGTCAATCCAGGCGTCAAAATCTGAATCATCGCGTTTATCTTCTATGATGTGGCAGGCATGAGCGACAGTGGACCGGTCGCGATCAAAGCCGGTGGCGACGCGCGCCAGCGACATGCCAAAGGCCACATGGGCAAGGTACATCGCCACCTGGCGGGCATAGGCCACATCCCTATCCCCACGTGTGGGCGCGGCGATATCCCGCGCCGGCACATCCAGCGCATGCGCCGTCAGCACAATGGCCAACCGGCAGTAAGCGTTGTCACGATATTGCTTGATACTGGTCATGTTATCCAACTCCTTCTTGGCTTAGACCCGCATCATGGATCATATTCCGAGGTGTGGGATATTTTTCCTAGTTTATTTTTTCAAGGGTGGTTTTTTTGGGGGGATTATCCGGCTGGGAGATAATGTTGATTATTTAGATCACAGTCTTGAACTCCACCAAATGATCCCCATTTGTTCCCGTAAGAGATCAGGAAAGACATATCATAAATGGGTCTTCAGGCTTTTTTCGACGAAAGCGGTAATTCACCGGATCAGCAAGTTCTGGTGATTGGCGGCCCCGTTGCGACGTATGAGGCGTGGAAAGATTTTTCCGATGCTTGGTCAGTGCTTCGAAGCAAGTCCCCTGAAGTTGAATACGTCAAGTACGGTGAGGTCGTGCGAGGTTATGGCCAATTTCACGAGCGTAACGGTTGGACTGAAGAGAGACGACAGGCTCGCCTTGCGGAGTTCGTAGATGTCATTTGTGATCATGTGATTGGTTTTGCGTGGGTTGGTCTGAGTTGGGATCATTTCAAAAAACATGTTCAAGAAGTGCCCCGTCAGCATCAGAACTTGATCACTGACCATCTGTATCCGCATGCGGCCATACTGGCTGTCTGTCCATTGATGTCGCTCCTTACAGAGCTGGGACAGAATAAAGTGGTGGACTCTGTTTTCGATACCACAAACCAAGGAGCCCCGCTCGAGGATTCTTGGCAAGACTTTCGCTCGGCGCACTACGCTGCAACGCGAGACCGGCCTTCTCCCCACATAGGAAAGATTGCGTTTGACGACGAAATTTCATTTCCACCCTTGCAAGCTGCCGATCTAATAGCGGGTGTTTGTCGTCATTACTGTCTAACAAATCAAAAGCCGAGCGGCCCGTTTGAGCGCCTTAATGAGCTGGAGTGGGAGGGAGAAATCATCACGGAGAATGATATCGCCGAGTGGGGACGGCAAATGAGCGCGCTTTTTGAAACGATGAGCGTGCTTTTCCCATCAATCGAGCGGCAAGAGTACGATTCTGAAACAGCCACACAAGTTCGCAAACGCCACAAACGAGAACTTGAAGAGGCTACTCGTTTTTTTTCGAGCTGGAACCATAATGAGCAGACCTAGCAGGCGGCACAATCCTCTCCACCGCCCGCTCAAACTCTTTACCGGATTCATCCACGTCAATATCTTTGGCCATTTCCTTGAAACGATCTTTTTGCGGCGTTTCGTCTTTTAGCGTTTGCTTTCCGTGAGCTTTTGACGCGTTAGACACACAAACTCGGTTCACTCAATCGCCGCGCGATTAGCCACCAATCCATAAAGGCGAACTGATTAGTCGTACCTTACAGTTTGATACCGTCTTAAATTGCATAGGTGCGTCCAATTGACATAACACCCACTCAATCAACAAACCGGACATTGGAGAATGTCATCGGCCATCTGGTTCACGGCTCCAGTTTTAGGACGTCGTCTTTTCTTTAGAACATTCCAACAATCACAGCGACGCTAGCACAACTACGTGCTTGAACATGAGCACCAAAAAGAGGCGTTCATGCGCTTTTGGGGTAGTTATTGGTTTTATAGAGTTGATAAAAAGGAGGCAATGTTACTTTATACCACCATGCTAGATAAATTTAGAAAAACCTTTCTATTAGCACTTTTTGGGTTCGCTGCAGCATGCGCAAGCGTGGAGAGCGCTTCGGTCGCGCCGGGCGCTGCAACAGCTAAAGTTGAAACCAACGACAACACTTCTGACGTAACCACTGAGGCGTCTGAGGAAGAAGAAAAGAGCAAGCCTCAACCGCAGTATCCGCGCATAGCTTTTGCCCCCCGTTTTGGCGGCATGCACGGCCCCAACTGCATTCACTAGTCCCCTATTCTTTGGGTTTAGACACTAAGCTCCCGCCCTACCGTAGTGAGAAATTTCATCTGCATCGGGAAAATGGCCCAATCCGCACGGAACAGAGACGTCTGGCCGCATATTCTGGCGGGGATGATTGTGAGAGAGATAAGGAACGGTCAGACCTGCGTTCTTTAAGGGGGACAGGCATGGACGCCATTCTGCTCTATTTAGCGGCGGCCCTTTGTGTGCTGACCGCATGTATCCATTCTTATTTTGGTGAGAAACGACTGATCGCGCCGGTGATAAAGTCCAATAATGGCGTGATGGTAAAACCCCTGGCGCGACACGTGCTGCGCCTTGCCTGGCACTGGACCAGCCTGTTGTGGGCGCTGGTTGGCGCTTACCTCTTTCTGGCGGCGCAGGGGGAGATTGCGCATCGGCCGCTGCTCCTTGGGGTTGGTCTTGTTCACCTTGCAGCCGGTGTGATTGATGGCGTGATGACGCGCGGCAAGCATATTGGCTGGCCGCCAATCGTCCTGATCGGTGTTTTGGTGCTTACGGCTTTATGGATCAGCGCGCCCGCCAGCATATGACAACCTAAACGCCGTTGGAGCCAGACGCAGCGTGACTTGGCGCGACAAGCGCTTATCGCCGCAGGCTGTATCGGGAAAAGCGCGCGCAAACAGCAAACCGGACATTTGAAAACGGTCGCATATGGTTGTTTTTTCCCTGCGGTATAATGAACCATCACCATACTGGACGCACAAAATAAGTTGATCCGGCATGTCACTTCATTTTATGAAAACATTAAAAAGCAGATCTGGCCCCATAGCGTCGCCGCCATTACATGTGGAAGATGGTTTCCAAGACGAGATCGAACAGGCATCGCTGGACAAGCTACGTTCAATCGCTCACAACAAAATTAAATTTCCAGGGGAAAAACCACCATGCTCGCAAGTCAAAAATTTATCGTTCCGCCACTTCCAACAATTATTTTCGGCCAAGGGACGAGCCTGAAGCTGTCTAAGCAGATTCAGGGGTTTGGTTTGAACGCCGCGCTGATCGTGACGGACAAAAACCTTCATGCGGCTGGCGTGCTTAGCCCTGTCATCGACGCAATGAAAACTGCGGGCATTCAGGTTGAGGTGTTTGACGGCGTGGAGCCAAACCCGACAGACAAGAATGTGGAAGCTGGCGCAGCTATGCTCAAGACATTGGGTGATGCTGTTGTGCTCCCGATCGGCGGCGGCTCGTCCATGGACTGTGGTAAGTCTGTTGCGCTATTGGCGGCGAACGAAGGCTCGCTGGAACAAATGCTGGGCAACAAAAACCCGACCCCAGCTAAATCACCGATTATCGCTGTGCCAACAACAGCAGGAACCGGCTCTGAAACCAACAACGCCTGTGTGATCACGCACAGCGGTCTTGGCCGGAAACTCTATGTCATCCACCCAAGCATTTTGCCAACTTTTGCTGTTCTGGACCCGGACCTGACCGTTGGCCTGCCGGTTTATGCGACTGCGACATGCGGGTTTGACGTGCTGACCCACGCAACCGAAGCGTTTGTGTCTATCGCAGCAAACTCCTTCTCAGACGCTTACGCGCTAGAAGCGATCCACAAAGTCGCCAACAATGTGCGCAAAGTGGTTCAGGACGGCAGCGACATTGAAGCGCGCGCGCAAATGTTGCTGGGCTCTGCTCAGGCTGCGATGGCGTTTAACATTGCTGGCCTTGGCACAGTGCACGGCACAGGCCACGCGCTTTCAGCTCGCCTGCACGCCGCACACGGCCAGACACTGGCGACCATGATGCCGCACGTCATGGAATTCAACATGCCAGAGCGCGAAGAGAAGTATGCGCAAATTGCGAAAATTCTCGAGCCATCATCTGCAGGCACCGGCACAGCGGCGATTGACGCTGTCCTGAAAATCCGCAGCGACATCGGCATTGAGCGTTCCGTCAAAGACCTTGGCGCAGAAGACGACCTGCTGCCAACACTGGTGGAAGACGCAATGGCTGACTTCGTTAACCGCGCCAACCCACGCCCGGTCGACGAAAAAGCGCTGGAAGAACTTTACCGCGCAGCCTGGTAATCTAAACGAAAAAGCAGCGTACTCCTCTTCGGAGTGCGCTGCACATTGCCTGCATACTTTTTATAACGAAAAGCGCGTGATCAAGCGGCTTTGCGGGATTGCTCGCGGCACCAGCGCGCGATTTCCGGATGATCGTCGTCCAAGAGATCTGCCGGGAGCAGACGGTCGTGACAGATGACCTGAGTCAAATGCCCTTGCGGATCGATCACAGGCAGACGCAGCCAGAAATGAACGCGCTCCTGCGGGAAGATGTCCATGCCAGAGGTCGGCTTGCCGCCCTCTAACGCGCCCATTATGGATTCATGCCCGCAAACACGGTCATGGATGTCAGGAAAATCACACAGCGTGTGCCCGCGCGGATCTTGCTGAATATAGCGCCGTACGGATGAGCCAACCAACCGGAAACGGATGGTGTCATCTTGCAGCTGAAGAATAGAGATATAACCGAGTTCAGAAAGGAATTGTGCAGGTTGCATCGCCTCACGTGCCGGAGGGCTCGCCTGCCCTGCATGCACCAGCCATTCGTTGAGGAGACGTTTCTGCCCTGGCAATGCCAGTTGCAAATCGCTAGTCATTAATACAGCCCCGTAAGCCCAAGATTCGGTTTACGGAATCTATATTCACAAACTTTTAGTGATTTGGCAAGTCTAGGCCTTATTAACCAAGACCTAGACTATCGTTAACCATACTGTATTTGTTTCGAAAGCGATTCAACAGCGATTAATACACTGTTTACTTTTTGGCCTGCCCGAGTCCCATACGCTTGGCAAGTTCGGAGCGCTGTTTGGCATAATTTGGCGCAACCATAGGGTAATCAGCAGGCAGGTTCCACTTATCGCGATATTCTTCAGGCGACATGTTGTAACGAGTGCGCAAGTGGCGTTTTAGCGACTTGAATTTCTTGCCGTCTTCAAGACAGATCAAATAATCATCGTTCAAAGACTTTTTAACAGAGACTGCGGGTTTAAGATCCATCTTCTCTTCAGATGACGTCTGCCCATTTAGTTCTGAGATTGTTGCGTATGTACTTTCAATAAGTTTAGGCAGTTCAGAAGAAGGAACTGGATTGTTGCCAACATAAGCAGAAACAATCTCTGAAACGATTTCAATTAAAGCGCTTTGTTCAAGGCGTGTCGTGTATTGTTCGTTATTTTCTTTAGTCATGCTTCCAATAATCCCTAGTTCAAATACACATATAGAATAGGGACATCTATCAAGTCGTTAAAGATGTAAAGAAAAAATGTCATTTTGATAACAATATTCAACGCCACCTTGTGTAAGGTGACGTTGAGTAAAGCAAAAGTGATGCTTTATTTAAATTGCAGAAATCACTGAAATAGCGACCACAAGTCCAAGGATAACAGCAGTCCAAACCGCCATTGATCCAGCTAACCCGCCGCGACTTAGTTGCCCTTCAGGACTGAATGCTGCGGTTAGCTGTGAATACATGCGTCCGCCAAGTGTTCGCCAGCCCTGTGTCATCGCAGGCGCGGCCCGTCCCCAGACTTCGCCGGTCCATTTTGCAAAACCAAATCCAACCCGGCGATAAGACCAGTCAAAGTCTAGCACCACACCTGGTTTTTCTGGCGGATAAAGACCAAAACGCTTCATCAGGATGAAGGCAAGCATTGCCAGCACAAGCAATTGGAACTGGGTCACGATGTGATCAGCGGTCCACAGGCTGTGTGTGCGGTAATACTCAGCCGCTTCGGCATAAGGCAGAATAGAATAAAGCCATTTCACACCGCCAAGGCCAGGCACGCCGACAGCGACACAGATAAAGGCCGAACACCCCATCGCCACCAGCATGTTCCAAGGCGCCTCTTTTGGCCGTTTGCCGCTGTCATGCCCGAAGAAGGCAAAATATGGGATCTTGATCCCTGAGTGCTCCAACACACCAGCAGAGGCAAAGAGCAACATACACCAGACAATCACATAGCCTTCATGCCCGACAGCAGACAGTGTCATGGACTTGGCGACAAAGCCTGAGAACAGCGGGAAGGCCGAGATCGACGCAGCCCCGATGAGACAGAACACCGTCGTCCAGGGCATTGTGCGCCATAGGCCGCCAAGTTCGGAGGCTTTGGCGGTGCCTGTGCGGTAAAGCACAGCGCCCATGCTCATAAACAGCAGGCCCTTGTACATGATGTGCGCAAAGGCGTGGGCGGCAGCACCATTGAGCGCATACTTGCCGTATTCGGTCGACAGATCCGCCACACCAATCGCACAGATCATGAAGCCGACCTGGTTGTTCAGCGAATACGCCAGCACTTTGCGCAGATCGTTTTCGATAACAGCAAAGAAGACCGGGAAGATGGTCATCGCCGCACCGATATAGATGAGGATGTCTTCGCCCGGGAACATACGCGCAAACGCATACACCGCCAGCTTGGTCGTAAAGGCGGAGAGGACCACCGCCCCTGTTGGCGTTGCTTTTGGATAACTGTCCTGCAGCCAGTTGTGCAGGAAGGGAAACGCCGCCTTGATCCCAAGCGCAATAAAGATCAGCCATGCGCCTGGCTCTTCCAGCGAGATCGCGCGCAATTCCAGGTCGCCATGGTTTTGCAGGAAGAATGTCGCGCCCAAAAGCAGCATCACACCAGACAGGATCTGGATCGCCAGATAGCGCATACCCGCCTTGTAAGCTGCTTTGGTGCCGGATCTCCAAATGAGGAATACAGACGAAACCGCTGTCAGCTCCCAGAAGAAGAAGACTGTCATCAGGTCGCCACACAGCGACGCGGAGATCGCCGCACCAGCATAAACCAGCGCACAGGCGTCCTGTAGCGGGTCTTTTGCGTGCAGCGAATAAATCGAGTTGATCGTCGCAGCGATGAGGAATGCCAGCGCAAAGATAAAGCTGAGCGAATCCACGCGATACGTGATGGCGGTTAAATCCATCACCCGCATCACGCCATGGTCGACGCCAAATTCAGACAGGCTTGTCAGCATTAACAAACCGATCAGCGGCCCACCGATGGTGATGATGTTACGCAGTACGCCAACGCGGACCACATAGGCCAAGAGACCGGCGATGATGACAGCAAAGCCAGGGTTAATGTCTTTTAAAAGAGCTACGAGTTCAGGCGACATTACTTGCCCTCCTCGTCTTTATCTGTGCCGAAGGGCGTATCGTCCGCCCCATCGTCCAGATCGCCATAATAGTTTTCATCTTTGCGCAGGCGCTTGCCCAGCGGCCAGCCGCAAAGCACCACGAAGGTAAAAGCGGCAAACCCGTAAAGGCCGTAAAACGTCGGCATCTCGGAAAACTGCACCGGCTTGTAAGCGTGCTTGTCGATGAAGAAATCCACGATGAACAGGATGATCGACACGATAATGATGAAGACCATGAACAATGTCGGCGCGGATTTGGCTTCGGTCCAGCCAAACAGCATTTTCGCCATTGGCGTGGCGTCGTCGCTGGAAGAGTGTGTCACTTTATCGTCGCTCATGGGCGGCCTCCAAAGACAGGCGCCAGGAAATCGAACACTATGTTCACTCCAAAGAATAGAACCAGACAGCCAAAGGCTGTGATCGCAGGCGGCAAGACGGCCAATGTCGGCGTGCCGCCCTCACGCTTGTAAGGCGCAGGCTCAGGCGCGCCGCGCGGCGGCATAAGCGCCAGAACAGAAATCGGGATCAGATAGATCACATTGAGGATGGACGAGCCAATCAGCGTCCACGCCACATAAGGACGGTCAGCCTCGATCGCGCCCAGCATCAGCTGGTATTTCGCCCAGGACCCGCCAAAGGGCGGTACGCCGATAATGGAAAGCGAGCCTAAAAGGAAACACGTAAAAACAACCGGCATGCGATAACCCAGGCCGCGCATGTCGGAAATATTACCTTTGCCGGTCGCCACATAGATCGCCCCTGCGCACATGAAGAGCGTGATCTTGCCCACAGCGTGCATCGCAATCTGCAACCCGCCGCCCATCATGGCCGCAGGCGTCGCCAGCACAGCGCCCACTGTCACATAGGACAGCTGCGAGACGGTTGAGTATGCAAGACGCGCTTTCAGATTGTCTTTCGTCAGCGCAATGAGCGAGGCCACGACAATTGTGAAACAGCCAACCGCCAGAATGATATCGCGGCCCGGAAGGGTCAGCAAATAATCTGCGCCGAATGTGTATTGCGCAATCTTAAGGACTGCGAACACACCGGTTTTCACCACCGCCACCGCGTGCAACAGCGCCGATACCGGGGTTGGCGCAACCATCGCGTTTGGCAGCCAGAAATGGAACGGCATGATCGCCGCCTTACCGATACCAAAGACAAACAACAGCAAGAGAACAGAACCTGCCAGTTTGGACGCATTGCCTTCCAAGACGCCGCCATTGACAAAGTCTGTCGTGGCTTTGGCTGAATCAAATCCGTCAGGCGTTAATCCGGTCACCACATAGGTTCCGACAATCGCCAACAGGAAAAGCCCTACAGACGTCCCCAGCAAAGTGGTCAGATAGATCTTACCGCCACGCAAAGCCGCAGCGTCACCCTTGTGTGTCACCAGCGGGTATGTGGAGAGGGTCAGCACCTCGTAGAAAATAAACAGCGTGAAGAGGTTTGCAGACATTGCCGCGCCCATCGCGCCAAACAGCGCCACGCCGAAACACATGTAAAAACGTGTCTGGTGCTTTTCCTTGTTCCCGCGCATGTAGCCGATGGAATAAAGCGAGTTCACGCCCCAAAGACCTGATGCGATACACGCAAACAGCGCGCCTAAAGGCTCAACACGGAAAGCAAAAGAAAAGCCGGCCACACCGTCGGACAACACCCATTCAGGCGTTGCGCCATTGTTGACACGGATCGCCAGCGCCAGCGACACAGTGAACAGGCTGATCGCTGAGATCATGGTCACCGTCTCGCGCACGTCCGGCGCGCTGCGGAACGCCCACACCGCAATCGTACACAATAGCGGAATGATCAGCCCAAGTTGGATCAGGGTTTCGTTGGTCATTGCGCGCTTCCTCCGAACACGGCGCTCGCCGCCGCTTCAGCCAACCCGTAAGGCAGGCTCGGATTGAAGAAAAAGACGATGTTGAGACCTGCAAGCACCCAAAGTGCGAACAGAATCACCAGAGGCGCTTCGGCTATTTCCGGGCCATCCTCATCCGCTTCCATGAAGAAGACCGCCTGAAGCACGCGTCCCATATAGAAGAACGCCAGGAAGGACGATGCGCCGATCACGACAGCCGCCCACCACCAATGGTTGGACATAACAGCTTCTAAGAGTTTCCATTTGGATGAGAAACCAACAGTCAAAGGCACGCCCAGCAAAGACAGACCCGCAACCGTAAAGCCAGCAAAGGTCAAAGGCGCCTTTTTTCCGGCCCCTTTAAAGTGGCTCACCTTCCAGACATCCGCTTTTAGCGCTGCTGCGCCAACCGCCATAAAGAGCGCGCCTTTCAAAAGCGCGTGGTTGGTGAGGTGGAACATGCCTGCAGCCAGACCTGCGGCTGTGCCTGTTGAAAGCCCCAAAAGCATGTATCCGACCTGGGCGACGGAAGAATACGCCAGAATACGGCGCACATCGATCTGGAAGATCGCCTGGAAGGAACACAAAAGGATCGCAAGACAGGCCAACGGCGCCAGCACGAACTGAAAGGCCGCCACAACAAAATCAAGCGACGGGTCGAATACACTGAACAGGAAGCGGGCCAGCGCATAAAAGGCGGCTTTGGTTGCGGTCGCTGACAGGAACACCGTCACAAAGCTTGGCGCATAAGCGTAAGCAGACGGCAGCCATTGGTGCAGCGGGAACATCGCCGCCTTAAGACCAAGCCCCACCACGATAAAGGCAAAACCGGCCTGCACGACACGGGAGTCATGCAATGGCTGTAAGCGCTCGGCCATGTCCGCCATGTTGAGCGTGCCAGTTGCGGCGTATAGGAAGCCCACACCGATGACGAAGAAACTCGCCCCAATCGTACCCATGATCAGATAGTTGAATGCCGCTGTGATCGCGCGGCGATCACGGCTTCCGCCCAGCGCCACCAGCACATATGTGGCGATGGATGAGATTTCGAGGAAGACGAACAGGTTGAATGCGTCACCTGTCAGCGCGATCCCCAAAAGACCCGCCAAACAGATCTGATAAGCGGTGTAAAAGAGCGGCATTTTCTGAAGGCGCACATCACGAGACACCGCAGGATGCGCGAACAGAGCCGCCATCAACGCCATGAAGGAAATCAACAGGACGACAAGCGCGTTTAAGCTGTCGACACGGAATTCAATTCCCAAAGGCGGCGCCCAGCCACCCATGTGATAAGAGATGATCGTGTCAGGATCGATCTGGCTAACCAGATCCAGTGACAGCCAAAGACAGACCGCTGATGTGATCAGCGCCATACCCCAGGCAAAACGACCGCTTGGCGCAAGCACTGTGGCCGTCGACATCAGCAAAGGCACGATGACAAGCAGGACCGGCGCGTGCGCGCTGATGATTTCAGGCGCAAAAGTTATATTGGATAACATGCTCACGCCGCCTCGCCTTCCCGCTCGCCCGTGGCGATATCGGCTTGTGTGATTTCATCCATTTCAATTGTTCCATAGGCTTCGCGCGTGCGCACGACGAGCGCCAGCCCAACAGAGAGCGTGGCGACACCAACCACAATCGCGGTCAGCATCAGAACGTGCGGCAAAGGATTGGAATAAACAAACGCATCAGCAGAATGGGCTTCAGCGTGGTGTGAGTCATCATCATGTGCGTCATGCGTAATCGGCTGAATCAGCCCGGCATCGGCCTTAGCATGCGTGTCATGCGTTGGTTCGGCGTGATCAGCATCTGCATGATCTGTAGCTTCAGCTGCGTGTAGCGCATCATCGCTTCCGCTTTCTGCAACATCGTGTTCGTGCAGGTCCTCCGTGACGTCCTCAGCATGAGCGTCTGCATCCGTCAGAACGCTTTCGCCCTCTTCAGGCGCATGCGCGTCATCTGTGGCGTGCTCGTTTTCAGCATGCGCGGGTTCTGCGTGAGAGGCGTCATCGCTGTACGCTTCACCGTGGTTATCACCATGGTCGCCGCCAGCATGCTCTTCGCCATGCACCTCATGACCGCCGCCATGATGCGCCATACGCGGATCATCCGGCAGATAGATTGGCGCTGTTCCGCCAGCCACCTTGCCCAGCGTGACGTAAAACACGATCACAGAGGTTTGGAAGATTGAAAGACCGACAAGGCGTTTGATGAGGTTCTGGCTCTCAAACACAATGTATAGACCGCCCATCATCAAGATGATGATGATCCAGTAGTTATAGCGTTCCAGTACGAATTCCATCACTTTACCAGTCCTCGTCCCGGATTTCAGGCACACGCCCGGCAAATGCGTAGAAGGCCGTGATCATCACACAGGCAACGGCGACAACAACGCCGACTTCCACGCCGATAATGCCGGTCACCTGCGGCCAGTTATGCCCGCCATGATGACCGCCAGCCGGTGGTCCGAAAATAAAGTCATAATCTAAGAAACGTCCGCCATTGAGCATGCAGACAACGCCGGTAGCCCCGTAAATCGCCACGCCGAGCGCCGCGCCGACACGCGCCCAGACTGGCGGGAAAGCGCGCATCGCCGCTTTCAGGCCGAATATGAGCGCATAGAGCATGATCGCGACCGCAAAGATCACCCCCGCCTGGAAGCCGCCCCCTGGCGATATTTCGCCGTGGAAATGCACATAGAAGGCAAAAATCGTGATTATCGGGATCAGCAATTTGGCGACCACGCGCAGGATTAAGTGGCTGTCATCGGCATCTTCTGGAATGTCTTCATCTTCGTCCTTGCGACCGGACCAGTCAGACGCCGCCAAGGCGCGCTCACCAAAGCCGATCAGAAGAATAACAGCGACACCAGCTGCAAACACAACCACTGTTTCGCCGAACGTGTCGAAACCACGATAAGAGGCCAGAACAGCAGTCACAATGTTAGGCGTGCCCACATCATTTGGCGTCGCTTCAATGTATTTTGCGCCAACGTGGCTGTTAGCAGGCGAATTGCCATCGCCGAAAGCCGGCAGATCAGTTGAAGCGTAGGTCAGCACAGCGCCTGTAGCGATGACGACCGCTAATGGTCCCCAGCGCTTTAGCGGGCTTTGCGTCGGCTTGGCCTTGCGCACAGTCAGCAACATGGCGCCAAGCATCAGCGCGGTTGAGACCCCGGCGCCGACAGCCGCCTCGGTAAAGGATACATCCACAGCGTCCATCGCCTGGAACCATGCGGCGGACACAAGCGAATAAACACCAGAGAGCATCACGATCGCAAACAGGCTGCGCAGGCGGATAATCGCCACTGTGATCGCACCCAGCATCGTCATCAGGACGATGTTCGCAATCAATACGGAAGGGACGAATGTTTCAGCCATATCTTCTAGCCCTCCCCATCTTTGGACTTGTCTTTTGCTTCGCCTGTCCACTTGCCGAGCATGGGTTCAAGTCCTGCGCGCAGCGCCCCATTGGCGGCGGCGTTAGATGAGGTTGGCCCCGTAAACAAGAGGAATATGAGGATGGCGAACAGTTTGAAGGTGACCAGCGACCAGCCCGCCACCAGCATCATGCCGCCCAAAACCAGCATTGCGCCCAACGTGTCCGTCACGGATGCTGCGTGCATGCGGGTGTAAAAGTCCGGGAAGCGAACCACACCGACTGAGCCGGCAACAGATGCGACCGCACCGATGAGGACAATTGCGCTGCCGACAAAGACGCGCGCAGCTTCCAAGTTTTCGCTGGAGAAAAGCGTTTCAAGACTAGTCATCTGAGACGCCTCCCTCTTTCGCGCTGCGCGAAAGCGGCACACCGAACGAGCGGTAGCGGAAGAATTTCAAGATTGCGATCGTCCCGACAAAGTTGATCAGCGCATACAAGAGCGCGATGTCGAGAAAATCAGGACGTCCGGTCACAAAGCCTAAAAGCCCCAACAAAAGGACCGTCTTTGTGCCAAATGAGTTTACGGCCAGCACCCTGTCATAAAGGGTCGGGCCAAGCATGGCGCGCGCAAGCAGGAGCGCCATGGCCGCAATGACGGCAAGTGTGGCGGCGACGAGCATGATATCAGTTCTTTCCGTCGATAGCTTCAGATGCGCGCCGGTCCATTTCATCAAATGCGCCGGGCGTAAGGTCAGAGGCGTAAAGCGCGTGCACCAAGAGGTCATCGCCATTAATGTCGATGGTGACTGTGCCAGGTGTCAGCGTGATAGAGTTGGCGAAAGTAACGCGCGCAAGGTTGGATTTGCAGCGGGTCTGGACATGGGTCATCGCAGGCTCAATGTCGGGCGTGGCACGCACAGCGGCCCGCATCACGACAAAGTTGGCTTTCAGGATCTCGCCAGTCAGCCAGACCCAGTAACCAATCGCGCGCGGCAGGCTCAGATAAGGTGAGCTTTCGCGGTCCACGATTTTAAGGCGTAGGGCGAACCAGACGACAAACGCCACGGAACCAACGCCCATATGCAATAAAGGAAAAGACGTCTGGCCGGATAAGCCGAACCAGAAAATTGACGCCGCTGCGATCAAACCGATCAGATACACGATAAATCCGCTTTCGCCCTGCAACTTCAAAGCATGAAGCCGCGACCCAACAAAAACACCCCTCATTTAGGAAGGGCGCCAGCCTTGATTATCGAGATGTTTCTGATTTGGCCAGACCCTCAAGCCCGAAACCGTACTTAGCGACCAAATACAAGGCGGGTTGCAGATTTTGATGGCGACATCTTAACCGCACTCTCCGTCATATCGACGGCGTCCTGTTCTAAAATTTCCGGCGTAAAAGCGGATGAAAGCGACCAGTTCCAGTACCGCAGCACGGTCTGTGCTTTGGCGACCGCCATCATTTCATAAACTTCCAGCACCTGTTCGTAATTGTCATCAGGCACGTTCGGACGGCTGATCGGCCGCTTCAGCGCCGCCCACAAAGCTTTGAAATATTGGCGTTTCAGACCCACGGCTTTACAGAGAATCGCAATGCCCTCGCCGCCCGGATCACGGAAAATCTTGGCGCCCGTCAGCGGTTTGATCCCACACATGTATGAGATTTCATCCTGCGTATGCGGGGTCATGCCAAATTTCAGCGCTTTCGCGATCGCATCTTCCAGGTTTTCGTATTCTGAGCGCTCCATGGCTGCGCGGTTACGCTGACGGCGCTCGATGACTTGCAGACCTTTGCGGACCACCGGGTCGGACCAGTTTTCGTCCGCCGCCATTTTGAAAATGTCTGAACATGCCTCGATCAATACGGTCCGCTCAGCAGAAAAACGACGCAGAATATCTTTGCGGGACGCTCTGTCAGACCACCAGAACAGAACCAACGCATGTGCAGGCTTTAATTCCCTGCGACGCATCAATAACGGTGTCAGTTGCGGCGCATGACGGCTTTCGCTCACCATCCGGTCGATAGCGTTATCTGACATGTCAGATTTTGAATTGGCCAGCATGCGGGCCATCGCTTCAACATCGCCGCTTTCAGCAATCGCATCAGATACGCACGAGCCGATATCCTTGCGGCGCGCGACGGACAATCTGTGAAACGGCGCGCCATTGCGCACAACCGCACATAAATCCGACTGATCCAGTCCCGTACTGTTTTCCAGAATTTCTTTTGAGACAGCGGCTGTGTCATTTGCCAGAAACCGCAGCACACGCCGAGGGGCCTGAGACATTTCAGACAAACGTTTGGCACAAAGAATGCGCGCTTTTTCGTCCGAATCAATCAGCATTTCCAATAAGAGATCGCCGGCAATTGCCCGGTCCTGAAGACTGGATTCCGATTCAGGCAGCGCCACAACGTCAATTAGCCGACGCAGCAGTATATTGCGCGCTTCAGCATTATACGTTGACTGGTTTGGATCGACGCCGTCGGCCATGGATCACCAATGATTGCAACCGTCCCTTACGCGATGTCACCTGTCACAAGCGCTCGCACTTCTCATCATTGGTAAGCGATTAAATCTTCAGTTTTGATTAATAACCAGCCGTCTGGGCTTAATTCGGGCTAGACCCGGCGGCGTTTTTTCCGGCCCGGATGCACAAACATCAACAAACCGCATGCCGCGCTCAGCGCGAGCGACAGATAGAAAAGCTCACCGCCGTCCGTTTCTTCTGCGCCCAGTATCAGTGGCAATTCCTGGCCAAGATAAGGAGAAAGATGCGCAGCAACCGCGCCTGCGGCGATACCCAGCGCCAGTAAGGCCCCTGAGCGACGTGTCCAGGGCAAAAGCACCAGCAAAGCTGCAAACAGTTCGATCAACCCGACGACATAACGCCCGGTTGGCTCCATAATGCCTACGCCTGTGCGCTCTGAAAGAATGGAAAACGCCACATTGGGCTGGGTTGGGTCGCTAAATAGTTTGGCGTCTGCGCTGAACAGCAACACACCAATCACCAGAACCGCCAGTATCCAACTCAGAAACGTGCGTGCTGCTCGCATGTGTTTACTCTCCGAACGCTTAACTAAGGACCATCTACCACATAGACTCTAGGAAGCTACACCTGAATATGACCCAACAATTGTGATCACGGTGTGACATCATCTAGGATAAATCAGTTGACTGGCCGCTATACAAATGCCTTGACCAGTTATCGCCTTGAAAAGAGAGCCTTGGAACAAGGGCCTATTGTTGGCGGGAGTGAGTTGAATGAGTGATGCGTTTGACGCGTTGGATGATGAAGTTGCCGAGGGCGCCCGCTCGCCCGTTTCCGGCGTCACCAGCGCGATAGAAGCCGGAGAGGCGCTGTCGGTTCCTGATAAACGGCGCGTCTTGGTTGAATTGCCTGCCTATCTTTATGTCCAGATTGCATGGTTTGCCGCCTTTGGCATGCAGATGGTGGTGTTCCCTTACCTCCTCAAAAACCAGCTTGATGTCTCCGGCACGCTATTGGGCGCAGCGCAAATGGCGCTCTCATTACCCTCTGTTGTGTTTATTCTGATTGGCGGGGCTGTGGCCGAGCGCGCAGATGGACGCACGCTTTTAACCATCTTCCACCTGCTGGCCGCTATTCCAGCCGCAGTGCTTGCCTGGGCGATGGAAATCAATCAGCTCACCTACTGGATCATGATTGTATACGCTGTCGGCATGGGCGTGGTTGGCGCCTTTATGATGCCTGCGCGCGATGCTATTTTGAATGAAGTGATAGATCGGCGCAGGCGCGCGGGCTCAAATATCACCCTGCAGCAAGGCGTCTCATTCGCAACCCTTGCCCAGTTCGCCGCTCAGATTGGCGGGCTGATCCTTGGCGGCATGGCCACCCTATGGGGCGCTAAAATCCTGATGGTCATTCAGGGTGTCATCGTAGCGTCTGGCTTTATCGCCGCAATCGGACTGTCCAAGGGACAGATGATCCGCTCAAACCGCCAGGGCGCAGGCGCAGTGTTTGGCGAGATCAA
>CAYFFG010000001.1:431341-459161 GCA_964342355.1 uncultured Hyphomonadaceae bacterium | reverse complement strand
GTGGCGCTGGGCATTGGCGCGCTGTGTATCCTGATCATGGTCAAGCCGATGCCGTATATGGCGTTTTTGAGCATCGTCTTTATCTGGGGTCTGTGTGCCGGTGTCTGCATCACAATGAGCCGGTCTATCGTGCAAAAAGCAGCGCCGCCGCAACAGCTTGCCCGCGTTCTATCCATCTATCAGCTTGGGTTTATGGGCGGCGCGCCGCTGGGTGCGGCCAGCATGGGTATCTTAACAGATGCGATTGGCCCGCAACTTGTCGCCGTGGCGCCAGCGATTGGCCTGTTTGGCATTATCATCCTGTTGATCGTCGCCACGCCGATCTGGAAACTCTCGCAAAGCGATCTGGAAGCGTGCAACAAACACCACCAGGAAGACGACCCGGATATAATTGATACAAAAGAAACTAAAACGGAGGAGACGGTCAAATGACAGAAGTAGACTTTGCAGACGTGGAAACAGTGGTCGGAAAAGAGACCGGCGTGTCCGAGTGGCTTGAAATCACTCAGGAACGTGTCAACCAGTTTGCCGACGCCACAGGCGACCATCAGTGGATCCATGTGGATGTTGAACGCGCCAACAAAGAGATTGGCGGCCCGATTGCGCATGGCTTTTTAACGCTGTCGATTTTGCCTATGTTATCCCCGCAATGTCTGAAAGTGCGCGGTGTGTCTCGCGGTGTGAATTACGGTTCCAACAAGGTGCGTTTTACCAACATGGTGCCGGTCGGCGCGCGTGTGCGTTTGCGCCAGACTTGCAAATCCGTTGAGCCAAAAGGCGATGGCAAACTCATCACGAACGAAGTCGTGATTGAAATTGAAGGCAAAGACCGTCCTGCCCTTATCGCCGAAACATTATCTCTTATCTATCCTGCATAATCAGCATGAAGGCGCTGCGCCATTTTGAGCGAAGGAGATGACACGATGACGATCGAAAAAATCACAAAGACCGACGTTGAATGGCGCGCGCAGCTTTCAAAAGAACAATACGACATTGCACGCAAGGAAGGCACAGAGCGCGCCTTCACCAGCCCGCTGAACGATGAGAAACGCAAAGGCAAATTTGCCTGTGTGGGCTGTGGCACTGTGCTTTGGAAATCAGACCACAAATATGATTCCGGCAGCGGCTGGCCATCCTTTTACCAGCCGGCTGATCCTGCTGTTGTGGAAACCAAGCAGGACCGCAAACTCTTCATGATGCGCACCGAAGTTCACTGTGCAGTGTGTGACGCGCACATGGGTCACGTGTTTGAAGATGGCCCTGAACCTACAGGCCTTCGCTATTGCATCAACGGCGCAGTGCTCAACTTCCATCCGGAGGCGTAAATCCGCGCACGGTTACATCGAAAATTTAGTGCGCATTCTCGAGCAACGTTGGGATTCAGACCTTTGTCTGCATCAATTTGTCAGCAATCCGAGCGACTGAATAGCAACTCAAAATATTGCTTGTTGCTGGCCCTAATCAGCGGTATTTAACGGATCGAAACCGGGATGACACTTCAGATTCGCTGGATGTGTGTCGCCCCGTACACCTGCTCTGGAAAACACAGAACATGCGCCTCTTTTCTGAGGTTCCTTTATTTGAAGGTCATCACTGCAAATGTCGGTGAGCGTTCGGCGCGCCCTATCTGCGGACATGGATCACATTTTGGCGCTGGAAGCGGCCTTTCCAGCAGCGGACAGGATTGCCAAACGCAGCTTACAACGTCTTTTAAAACGCGACAGCGCGGTTATTCTGGTGGCGGAGGACACATCCGGCATTATTGGCGCAGCGGTCATTCTTTTCCGACAAAACGCCCATACTGCGCGGCTTTATTCCATCGCAGTCAGCGAAGCGGCGACTGGTCGTGGCGTCGGTGCGGCGCTTTTGACGTCTATCTTGCAGATTGCGCGTCAAAGAGACTGCACACGCATACGCCTTGAAGTGCGGCCGACAAATTTGCGCGCCCAAAAACGCTATGCGCAGTTTGGTTTTTATCCCATCGGACGCAAACACCGCTATTATGCAGATGGCGAAGACGCCCTGCGCATGGAAACTCAGCTTTTAGATCACACAGAGACGCCTAAATGACAGACTGGCTTATCCTCGTTGAATCCTCTTCTGACATTGGACAAGCGGAAACACCGCACAAGGTGATGCGGATTGCAGACTATCTTTCCAATCCGGGGCTGTTTTCCGGTCGCAGGCCCTACCTGCTCAATCTGGCGCGATCTTATGGCTACCAGTCCGAGGGGTATTACGCGTCGCTTTTGGCGGAAGCGCGTGGCCACAGGGTTAGTCCAAGCGTTCAAACCATGGTCGAGCTATCCGAAAAAGGCCTTTACGCCCATGCGCTGCCCGATCTGAACACCCGACTTGCAGAAGCGCGCGCAAAGGGCGCTCCTTTGGTCGACAGTCTGTTCATTGCATTTTCCAAGCCTGAGATGTCGGGTTATGAACGGCTTGCCCGCGAAGTGTCTGACTGGTTCCGTACGCCGGCGCTGGAGATTGAGTTTGAAACCAAGCCGCCGCACACAATCGCTAAAATCAAACCGGTTCCGCCGCACAAGCTGAAGGGCGAGCGCCGCGCATTTTTCCTGGACGCTATGGCGGCTTACACACGCGGCCGACTGTCTGCGCCCAAATCACGCGTTCCTGCGAAGTGGTCGCTGGCTGTTCTGGTCGATCCCAATGAGAAAACACCGCCATCCAAGCCAAACGCCATCAAACGCCTGACAGATGTGGCGGAAAAAATGGGCGTTGAAGTTGAAGTGCTGGACCAGAGCGACCTGCCAAGCCTTGCGGAATTTGACGCGCTATTCATCCGCGCCACCACATCCATCGACAACTTTACCTATCGTTTCGCCCGTCGCGCCGAACAGGAAGGCATGCCTGTTATAGACGATACATTATCGATGATCCGCTGCACCAACAAAGTGTATTTAAAAGAACTGCTGGAAAACGCAGGTGTGCCTATTCCGCCAACCGAGATTGTCGATGCGCGAACGGATCTTACCGGCGTGTTTGAGCGCTTAGGAGCCCCGGTCATTCTTAAAACGCCAGACGGCTCGTTTGGCGCGCACATGGTAAAGGCTAAAACGCTGGACGAGCTGCGCGACGGCGTCAAAGCCATGCTCAAGAACACTGCCCTCGTCATCGCACAGGCATTTATGCCCACAGATTTTGACTGGCGGATTGGGGTTTTAGATGGCGAACCGCTTTATGCCTGCCAATATCGCATGGCGCGCGGTCACTGGCAGATCGTCAAGCACGGCCCTGACGGAAAGATGACCGAAGGCGGATTTGAAACACTACCCATTGAAAACGCGCCATCTGACGTGGTGGACGTCGCCGTCAAAGCGGCCAGACTGATTGGGGACGGGCTTTATGGGGTGGATCTTAAAGAGACATCCAATGGCGCTGTCGTCATTGAGGTCAATGATAACCCGAACCTAGAAGTTGATATTGAGGCGGCTGTTATTAAGGATGAGCTGTGGCGCAAAATCATCAACTGGTATTCAACAAGACTTGAACGCAATCGTAGCGGATAATTGCAAACCGCTGCAAATCCGATTTACCTATTTATACGCATATTTACAGTCACTTAGTTAGATTTCATGTCGTTTCAGTCACATCATACTGAGTGAATTACAAGAAATTTCCACCCGTGGCGCAACCGCCCCGAAAGGCCGATTGGTGTAAACCTGTTTCCTGCTGGATCGTTCCTACAGGAGCCAAAGTTTGTACGAGGTCGTCACCTGTATCACTGACGAGCATGACCTGCGTTTGGTCTTGCTAGCCGCCGCCATGTGTTTGGTCGGCGTGTTTACGCACGTCCATCTGATCCGGCGCGCACGTGAAAGCTCAGGCGCGACATTTTTTGCATGGGTTGGCATTGCCGCCATCGCGCTGGGCACAACAGTGTGGTGTACGCACTTTATAGCGCTTCTGGCCTTTCAAACTGATACGCCTGTTAAACTCGACCCGGTTTTAACGCTCTTATCGCTTGTTCTGCCGGTTTTTGGTTTCGTGGTCAGCACAGGCATCATGGCGCACGTTCGCCAGCGTGTTTTCCGTATTCAGGCAGGTATTCTGACCGGCTTCATCGTGTCAGGCCTGCACTATACAGGCATGGAAGCCTTCCGCATTGACGGTGTTGTCGAGTGGAGCCGCGATTATATTGTTGCGTCCGTCCTTTTGGCCGCTTTCTTCTGCGGTTTAAGCTCTATCTACATGTTCAGCCGCCGCCGCAAATATGCGTCCTTTGTCGCTATCATACTCCTTACCTGCGGCGTTGTCAGCCTTCACTTCACAGGCATGCAGGCGATGACGATCACGCCGTTGGCGATATCGGAAAATCATCTCAACGATGCGGCTTTTCAGGCCTTGTCTCTCGCCACAGCTTTAGCAGGTCTTTTGGTGATCTCAGCTGGCGCGATCTGTTTCTTCCTGGATAATGGCGCCCGTCGCGCAAACTATGCGCAACTCTTGAAGATGGCGAACACAGATCCGACAACGGGTCTGCCTAACCGCAACGCCTTTGTTGAAACGCTCAATTCCTGGATCGCGCAAGCTGAAGAAGACAATTTCAAGGTCGCCATCGTCGGCATTGACCTTAATCGCTTCAAAGAGGTCAACGACACGCACGGTCACAAAGCAGGCGATGCTGTCCTGAGTGGGATTGGTCGCGCATTGACAGACAATATCAAGAAAGATGAATTTATCGCCCGCCTCGGCGGAGATGAGTTTGTCGGCCTTAAGTGTTTTGATAATGACAGCGAATTGAATGCATTTCTGTCCAAAGTCGAAAAAGCGATTACAACGCCAATCAGATTTGAAGAGCTGCGCCTTTCGCCATCTGGAAGTATTGGTGTGTCAGTCTTCCCTCTGGATGGTGTCACGACAGACGATCTGACAAACAATGCTGATCTTGCGATGTATCGCGCCAAGAATTCCAAGCAAGCGACGGCTGTGCGCTACAACCCGGATATGGACGAAGAAGTTCGCCAAAAACGGGAAATGATGAATGACCTGCGCCACGCGCTGGAATCTGAGCAACTGGAACTACATTACCAAATTCAGACCACAGCCAACACACGCAAGGTTCAAGGCTATGAGGCGCTGTTGCGCTGGCGTCATCCCGAAGTCGGATCTATTCCGCCGTCTGAATTCATTCCGATCGCCGAAGAAAGCGGTCTGATCGTTGAGATTGGCGAATGGGTGTTGCGAAAAGCATGTGAAGAAGCTGCGAGCTGGGCGACTGACGCGAAAGTCGCGGTCAACCTATCGCCTCTTCAGCTCATGCAGGCGGATCTGTCGCGCATTGTGCATGAAGTGCTGATCCAGACGAAACTACCGCCACACCGCTTGGAACTGGAACTGACAGAAACAGCGATAATCGAAGACCGTGACCGCTCGCTACACGTACTCCGTCAGATAAAAGCGCTGGGCGTCGGTGTGGCGCTGGATGACTTTGGTACGGGATATTCATCGCTTGAAATTCTGCGCTCTTTCCCGTTTGACAAAATCAAACTGGACCGGTTTTTCCTGTCGGAAATTGAAACCAGTCATGAGGCCAAGGCGCTGGTGCGGTCAGTGATGGCAATGTCTAAAAGCCTCTCCATCCCGGTCTTGGCTGAAGGCGTAGAAACGCTGGAACAGCTGGAAATTCTCATCGAGGAAGGCTGTGATTCAGTTCAAGGTTTCTTCCTTGGCCGCCCTGAACGAATCTTTATAGAGCGCCCCAGACCTGAGGCGGACCCTGAACCTGCCCTGAAAGAAGACATAGTTGAGAGCGCGCCAACCGCCTCCTCTGCGCCTCAAAACAAAAAAGCCTTTGGCTGATCTTGCCGGCTCAAACAGCTGACCTCTTACTTGCATGCAGATTAGGCATAAGTGCGTGTGCGATATAAGTTGAACACGCGCGCTCTTTTGAGCATGTTTGTGCGTATCTATCTTTTTCCCAAGCTTTTAATCGGGAAGACTCTCATGCAACGCATCTTACTTGCCGCCACATCTTTATTTGCATTGGCCGCATGCTCCACAACAATTCCAACTTCAAAGAACGAACCAGACATTTCCAGCATGGCCGACAAAGACACCCTCCCCCCCCCAATCGCCCAACGTATCGACAAAGTCACCGAACAGGTCGGCCGCACGCGCACTGATCCATATGCATGGATACGCGATGATAACTGGCAAGCCGTGATGCAGGAGCCAGAGCTCGTTAAATCGGACATTCGTGACTATCTGGAAGCTGAAAACGCCTACACAAAAGCGGTGCTGGAAACGCCAACCGAAGCGTTGCAGGCTGAATTGTTTGAAGAGATGAAAGGCCGCATCAAGGAAGATGATTCTTCTGTCCCGATGGTTGATGGCGAGTGGGCGTATTACCGCAAATTCCGCGAAGGCGGCGAATACCCGATTTATGCGCGCAAATCCGCTGACGAGGCGTATGACGCTGAGGCAGAAGAAACCGTCCTTTTGGATGGCGACAAAATGGGCGAAGGGCTGGAATATTTCAGCTTTGGTCAGGTCTCACACAGCCCGGACCACTCCAAAATCGCATACACATATGATGATAAGGGGTCTGAGTTCTACACGCTAAAGATCCTTGATCTTAAAACAGGCGAAACTACGTCCACAGTGATTGAAAACACCTATGGCGTGTTTGAATGGGCGCCAGGATCGGACGCTATTTACTGGATTTTGCGCAACGATAATAACCGCCCGGAAAAAGTCTTTTATCGCAAGCTGGGCGAGAGCGAAGACACGCTGGTTTATCATGAACAGGACCCTGGCTATTTCCTGGGGGTTGGCAAAACCCTGTCGGATCGCTTCGTGGTGATCCGTACAGGCGATCACACCACGTCCGAATATCATTTGATCGACACACAGTCCGACGCACCAACAAAAGCGCGTCTGTTCGCACCGCGCGAGGCAGGCGTTGAATACGAGCTGGTCGATTATGACGGCAAATTCTTCATCAAAACCAATGCGGATGGCGCAGTTGATTTTAAAATCATGTCCGCCCCATATGACGCATCCAGCCGGGGTGACTGGAGCGATGTGATTGCGCATGAGCCCGGTACGCTGATCACCGGTTTGACTGCATTTAAAAACTATCTCGTCAGAGAAGAGCGAAAAGATGGCCTGCCAAGACTGGTGATCCAGGCGCGCGAATCCGGTGACGCGCACGAAATCACATTTGATGAGCCAGCCTATGATGTCTCATCCGCCAGCGGATACGCTTATGACACCAACACGCTGCGCATGTTCTATGCTTCACCTTCTACTCCGGATGAAACATTCGACTATAACATGAAGACACGTGAGCGCACTTTGCTGAAAACGCGCGAAGTGCCCTCTGGTCACAATCCGGACGACTATGTTGTCGAGCGTGTGCTTGTGCCTTCCCATGATGGCGCGCTGGTGCCTGTCACGTTGCTGCGCCACAAGGACACGCCAGTCGATAGCACAGCCCCCCTTCTGCTTTATGGATACGGATCATATGGGATCACCATCCCGGCTGACTTCCGTACGACACGGCTATCACTGGTCGATCGTGGCTTTATCTACGCCATTGCTCACGTTCGCGGCTCGATGACCAAAGGATATCAATGGTATCTGGATGGCAAGCTGGATAAGAAGACCAACACATTCAAAGACTATGTCGCTGCTGGGCGTTACCTGGTTGAAAAGGGTTACACCAAAGAAGGTCACATTGTCGGCATGGGCGGGTCAGCCGGCGGCCTGTTGATGGGCGCAGCTGCTAATATGGACCCTGAACTGTTTGGCGGAATAGTTGCTGCGGTTCCCTTTGTGGATGTGCTCAACACAATGTCCGACACCGAACTGCCGCTGACGCCACCGGAATGGCCCGAGTGGGGTAATCCGCTGGAAAGCGCTGAAGATTACGATACGATTTTGTCCTATTCGCCATATGACAATGTGGGCGACAAGCCTTATCCGCCAATGCTGATCACAGGCGGCCTGACCGATCCGCGCGTCACTTATTGGGAACCAGCTAAATGGGCGGCGAAATTGCGCCATGAAGCGCCTGAAGCCGGGCCTTATTATCTGCGCATCAATATGGGCGCAGGCCATGGCGGAGCGTCTGGTCGATTTGAAGGGCTGAAAGAAACAGCGATTGAGTTCGCCTTTGCTTTAGCCGCAGTAGGCAAGGCTGGCGATGCGCTGGATCTTTCAATCGAATAACACTCCCTATCAGATTTAACGGAGCGCGCAGTCAGATTTATCTGGCTGCGTGTTTTGTTGTGCGCCTCACGCTTCACTGATCGGGTAAACTGACATCACCCCAAATATAAAAAGGGCCGAGACTTATGTCCCGGCCCTTTAACTATCTCATCAAAAACAGATGACTTAGTGATCTAACCTTCGTCAGATTCGCTTTCTTCTGTTTCTTCATCTTCAAGGGCGGCTTCTTCTGTCTCTTCGTCTTCAGGAAGCGGGTTGCCGTCTTCGTCGACACCAAGTTTAGCCAGAAGCGGCGCCATGCGCTCATCAACTGTTTTACATTCTTCTGGCGGTTCACCACCCAGAACCTCAAGCTCTTCACAGGCTTTCTTCAGGCTGCGCAGTTCGTCGACTTGTACCTGAATTTCAAAGCGTGCGAGCGCGACTTTGGTTTCGTCTTCAGCATCCATAAAGTCGAGCCAACCACGACCACCACGGTCACCCAGTTTTTGCGCTTCTTTGAATGCTTTGCGGGCCTCTTCACGCTTTTCCTCACGGTGACGCATTTGACCGATCAGAACCCAGGCAAAACCTGGCTCTTTCATGCCGCCAAGCTGAAGTCCCTTGCGAAGCGCTTTTTCAGATTCTTCATACTTCTGAAGTTCAAAGTACGAACGACCCAGACGCTCATATGCCCGACCAGTGTTTGTCTCTTCCGCCAGTTTCTGGATCACTGGGATCGCACGGTCATACTCACGCGCCACCTGGTAAAGGTTTGCAAGCGTGTCGAGCTTTTCAGGAGATTCTTTGATACGGCCTGCATTCATCTCTTTTTCGAGTAGACGCGCTGCCTCGTAAGGTGCGTTGAATGCGTTGTAGAAGTTGACCACCCGCATGATCTCTGACTCGTTTGTCAGCATGCCAGCCAGGTACATCGCCTTGACCATCTCAAACGCTTTGCGGTCTTCGTTGGCTTCATACCAAAGACCAGACACGATCTCATAGTAACGCTTCTCAGTGGAAAAACGCGGGATAACCTTGTTCATAAGGAAATCGCCAAGTTTCACCTTCTGACCGGTCTCGTTGTAGAGATAAACCGCAAAGTCGATGACCGTCTTGTCTGGGTTTGGCTCCTGACGCAGCAGGTCTTCCAGATATTTCAGGGCCATCTCATTGCTGCCCAGCTTCTGGTACATCGTCGCCAGCTGCATGTTCTGGTTCTTGTCAGGTTTGGCGCCTGCTGCGATCCAGGTTTCAAGGTATTCAACAGCTTTTGGGAAATTGTCGAGCTGCAAATAGAGCTGCGCGATCTGGTAGTATGTCGTCAGCTTATCTTCAGCTGAGAAACCAGCCAGCGCTTCTTCCAAGTCTTTCACCGCAGCCAAATAGTCGCCTGCCTGAACGTTGATACCCGCAGACAAGCGCACAACCGCGGACCGCTCATAACAGTTCAGTTCAAGTGCTTTGAGCTGATTGATCTTTTGGCGCGCGACTTCATAGTTTGGCGGCTCGCCCAGATATGCGTTCTCCGCATCCAGGTAGAGCTGGCCCGTTTTAGCGCTAAACTGTGCGTCTTCACACACCTGTTCTTGTGCGATAGCGGCTGGCGCGGACATCACCAAAGCGATGGCAGTCACAGCACCGAATGTCAGGTCACGCAAACGCATCTTCATCCTCCAACGAGTCGGCGCGCGAACATGCCGCCGACGCCATTCGAATTCATTTCCAATCAGATATAGGCAAACACCCAGTCTACCGTATCTCATCTGACTGTTCGGTTAAATCGTTTAACGATCAACAACTTAACCGGCTAAACCTTCTTTCGCGACAAAATCTGGTGCGCATCTTAAGATACGACGTCTTTTGCTCGCTAAGCTCTCACCAGCATGGAAAAGAGCTTAAGATTTTACAGGGCGAAAACTTTGTTTTCAGGTCAGGCTCTCGCCCTGTAAAAATCTGATCAGTTCCTTGCTTGAACCTATTCAGCCAAGTTCAGAACAATTGGGTAAACCACGCCAGAACGCTCAACCGCCTTACCTTTAACGATCTTAGGAGCAAATTCTGCTGCTTTCACAGCTTGCTCCGCAGCGCGCTCGTAAGCGGTCACGTTACAGGTTGCTTGAACATCGTAAGGCTTGCCCGACACATCCACGCGAAGGCTCACTTCACATTCCGCAGACTTACCAACACGTTGGATCGCGCGAAGAAGCGGTCCTTGGTTTGGCGGACGGATCGGTTGTGCGTCACGGTCGCTCACAGAGACAGCCCCGACGTTGATGTTGGTGACACGCTCAAATTTCACTTCCGTCGGCGCCGCACCAGAGATGCTCGCTTTTGGAAGGTCGATGTTTTGCTTTGTCGCCGTCAACTTTGGTGGCGGAGGCGGCTTGTTTGCTTTGTTAAGCTTGGATGGCGCTTTACGGTTAGAACGCACTTGTTGAACTTCTGCATTCTCAGCAAAAATGTTCCGCAGCGTGCGTGCGTCAACCTTTTCACACTCACCCGTCGCACGATTAATCGCTGTGCCTGCCGGACAAACCTGGTCGATACGGATAAGGATTTCCATCAGCTGGAACAAAGCAACAGCAATGATCGCAGCAACGGGAACACCAATACCAATACGAACGAGAGGATTGCTAAACATATCTTCCTCCTAGCTATCCGCTTCTGTTGACACGTTGATTTTCAAAATGCCCGCAGACTGCATAGCGCCTTGCAATTCTAGCAATGTTCCACTGGTGCTGTCAGCATCGACCTGGATCATCGCCTCGGCGCCCGGATTGTCTTTAATCATCTCCTGCATGATAGCATAAACTTCACGCATCTGAACTTCCTTTCGGTCGATCCAGATTTCATCAGTAGATGTTAAAGCAACAATTATTGGCGATTTGATGTCACCCAGGACTTTGACGGGAACCTTGTTCACTTCCGTACCTGGCGTCTTCACGAATGTGGCAGTCACAATGAAGAAGATCAGCAAGATGAAAACAACGTCCAGCATGGGCGTCAGGTTTACATCTGTGTCTTCATCTTGTTCTACACGACGTCGCATAGCCATAACACAAGTCCTCCCTTACTCTGCTGAGCCAATAAAGGCGATGTTTTCAATACTCGCCTGTTTCGCCTGGTCGATCGCAAGCAGCGCAAAGCGGTTTTTTGCATCCGGATGCGCCTGAACGACGACCGAGATGTTAGGCTCTTTTGCTTTTTCGCGTTCGATGTTCGCGCGCACAGCGCTGACATCCACGGCGCGACCATTCACACGAATGAAGTTAGATTCATCAATGTAAATATTCACAGTTGGAACTGGCTTTGGCTTTACATTTGGCGGCGGAGGCGGCGGTGGTGTGAGGTCGAAACCCTTCTCGTTGAGGAAGGTTGCGGTCACGATGAAGAAGATCAGCAGGATGAAGACAACATCCAACATGGGTGTCATGTCGACATTGGCCTCATCGGCGCCGGCCTTTTTGCGTCTACGCATGGTGCACCTCCATCTGGTCGGCGACCTTATCGACTTCGCGGCGAACCTTGCGGTCCAGGTCCATTGTAAACAAGAGACCGGAAATCGACACGACCATGCCAGCCATTGTCGGGATTGTCGCGCGGGACACACCCGCAGACATCGCACGTGCGTCTGATGAACCGGTGATCGCCATCAGGTCGAACACCGACACCATGCCCGTCACTGTTCCCAAAAGACCGAGCAGAGGCGCAAGCGCCACAACGGCTTTGAGAAGAATAACGTTCTGAGACGCTTGTTGACGCACTTCAGATACAAGTTTGTTTTTGATCCAGTGCGCATATTCAGATGAGTGGTCGGAACGGGCGTCCCACTTCTCGAGCGCGTCCGCTGCAATGTCCTTGTGAGACAGGCGGAAATAAAACACGCGCTCGATAATCAGAGCCCACATGATGAAGGCCGCGGCCATAATCACGAACAGAACCGGTCCACCTCTATCCAGGAAGCCGTTGAGGCTGTCTGGGAAGAATGGCATTTTTGCCTCCCTTTTCTAACAAAAGGGGGTGGTGCCCGGGATTAACCCCGAGCGCCGCCCTGCTCTGCTTTCTCAGCGACCATACCAGCTGCTTGCTCTTCAAGCACCTGCTGAACGCCTTTAGCCTGTGAAGACACGATTGCGTGAACCAGGATGAGCGGGATCGCTGCAACCAGACCCTCAACAGTCGTAACAAGCGCCTGAGAGATACCGTCGGCCATTGTCTTCGGGTCACCAGTACCAACCAGCGTGATCTGCGTAAATGTGCGGATCATACCGACAACCGTACCCAGAAGACCAAGCAGAGGAGCCACAGCCGCCAGAACCTTGATCAGGTTCACGCCGCGCTCAAGCGCTGGAGTTTCTTTCAGGATAGCTTCGTCAAGGCGCAGTTCCAGAGCTTCAACGTCATCTTTAGAAGACGCTTCGTAAGCTGCGAACACGCGTGCAAGCGGGTCAGATGTGCCAGCCTGTTTGGTTTGAGCTGTTTTCTTAACAGCCGCGCCAGTCAGGAACAGTGTCACGATTTTGTAGATACCGATCGCCAGACCAACTGCAAGCAGGAAGAGAACAACGTAACCTGGCAAACCACCTTGCTGGATACGTGCGTCCAGTTTCGGCATGTCAGCCAGAAGGCCAAGCAGGTCACCCTGAGATGGGTCAACCGGAGCCGCCACAACATCGCCTTCGCCAGCTTTCAGAACAGCTTTAGCGCCTGCCATGATTTTACCGGAAGGCTGCGCAGCGAATGGGAAGAACTTTCCGTCCTGAACTTCAAGGAAGTCAGCGCCATCAACTGTGAACGCTGTGAACGGACCAACGTGGAACACGTCGACCGGCTCGCCGTTACCACGGTTTGCCACGCGTGCTTTGAAGCTTTTCACTTCAGACTGGCCAACCATTTCCTGGAGCATTGCTTTCCAGAGGTAGTCCAACTCGTGACGCTCAAGAAGTTTTGTCGCCTGAGCCAGCTCACCCAGTTTCTCAGAACGTTTGTTCAGACCTTTGTCCGGGTTAACGTCCATGGAGAGGAATGAACCGCGCAGAAGCGGGTCAATCTCTGAAGACGCTGTACGGAACTGACCGAGAAGCTCGGAGAAGTCACCCGCTTTTTCAAGCAGCTCGCCCTGAAGGCCGGACAGCTCAGCTTCGTTTGCTTCAAACTGCAGGCGAAGGGCTTCACCACGTGCTTCCAGTGCGCGCACTTCTGAACGTGCGTTTGCAAGCAGAGCAGCTTGCTCGTCGCGAGCAGCTCTAAACTCGTTCACACGACGCTGGTTTTCAGCTGTCAGGTCACGCGAGTCTTTTTTGATTGCGTCGATAACTTGAGACAGAGACTGGGCAGAGGCCACGCCAGCTGTCGATGTCGCCAAGATGGCTGCGGCAGCCATTGCTTTAAGCGAAAATTTGATCGGTTTCATTGTGCTAAATCTCACTTCCGCTGAAACTTACTGAACCGCGAACGGTGTGACTGGGCCGGTCAGAACTTCGGCGCTCGCCACTTTGTTTGCGATACGGATACCTTTAAGGATGTCGTCTTTGTAAGAAGACGGCAGGTCCACCCACTGTTTCGCCTGGTTGTCCCAGCGACCCAGATTCTTGCGGTCTTTCGTTACGTAAACCAGCGCGACGCGGCCGTAACGGAAAACGTCGACGTCCAGCTTTGTGCCGTCAGCCAGTTCGATTTCGTCCAAGTAAGTGTCGATTGTGCGACCGTATTCCATCTCAGCCTGGTAAGCTTCAATGATCAGACGGTATTGTTCAGCAGCTGACACATCCGCACGGTCCAGAACTGTGTTCAGGTTTTCGTAGCGAGCTGCGCGAACATCTACGCCAGATTCTGATTTCTGTTTGAATGGAACGTCAGCAGCGCGGAAAGCCTGAAGCGCAGAAAGCATGTCCTGCATCATCGGCACCATCTGCACCTTGATTTCTTCAACACGCTCAAGCTGGCCTTTGAAGCTTTCGATCTCGTTGACCTGAGACGCCACAACACGCTCTTGCTGGCGTGCGTAAAGCTCTGCCGCGTCTTTCTGCTGAAGCAGTGTGCGGAACTCGCGGATCATGTCGGAACGTTCGTCGTCCAGCTGGTTGATGCGCTCTTGTGTTTGTTCAGCGCTGCGGGTCGCTTTTTCGCCAGTTTCAATAGCGTCTGCCAGTTGCGCAAACGCTGGCGTTGCGACTGACGCCATTAAGGTCGCCATAACCACCGCACGCACCGGTTGGAAGAACCGTTTCATGTTTAGCCTCTCACTCTCCCCGACACGACAGCCAAATCCATCCCGACCGCCGTTCGAAACTCCAAAACGCTGATCAGGGCTGAAATGCGCTGACCAGTCGACTGCCTCTTTGATTCGCTTCAAAAGTGCGAATCGAAAAAGCGGTCACGAAAACCACCTATGAGTTTGAATGAACCTGGCCGCCTGGCCCCGCCCATCCTGATAGATTGTAACGCCTTTAAAACAGCGCTCTTCTTATTTTACGCATCAACAATGCGACGCAATGTCCCTGGTCCGTATGCCCCAATTCAACTGGGACAGCAACTAGACGTTAACAACAAGCTTTCGGCCGGATCAATACATCATGACACACACGCAATGTATTTGATTGCCCGTAAGGCTGCCCCTACCTGCTTGCCGGGCCGAACGTAGCGAGTCTTTAACGTAAGTAAATGACATTTTGTTGGCTGAACTTGGCGCGCTTGTAAAAAAAATCAAATTCGCGTGTGCGCATCTCTTTTTAACGGGACGCCCAAAACCAGATCCAACTCACTTACCGCTTTGCTTTTTAAGTATTATTTTTTGTAGGAAAGTATATTTAAATAGCAAGTAAAACGCGCCGTGTGAGCGCCATCTTCACGTATGATTACTTATAACCTGGCGCCATATCCTTTGGCGTCGCCTCAAGTTTGGGCGCCAAATTAGTCTCATTGGCAGTCAAAGACACTGACTTTAAAAGCTTTTAATCAGGTCATTGATCTGGATCAGCTCGGACATCAATTTTTCGAGCTCGCCCAGAGGAACCATATTCGGACCATCTGATGGCGCATTGTCTGGATCCTGGTGAGTTTCCATAAAGACACCGGAGACACCGACAGCGACCGCTGCGCGCGCCAGCACAGGCACGTATTCGCGTTGACCGCCAGTAGAAGCGCCCTTCCCGCCCGGCTGCTGAACTGAGTGGGTCGCATCCATGACCACCGGCGCGCCAGTGGACGCCATTTCAGGTAGCCCACGCATGTCTGTCACCAGCGTGTTGTATCCAAAAGATGCGCCGCGTTCTGTCAGGATGATGTCCTTAGCGCCAGCAGCGACGAGCTTGTCGACAACATTTTTCATATCCCATGGCGCCAGGAACTGGCCTTTTTTCACCTTGATCACGCGTCCCGTTTCAGCAGCAGCGACCAGAAGGTCTGTCTGGCGACACAAAAACGCTGGGATCTGAAGCACATCGACAACTTCCGCCACTTTCGCGCATTGCTCAGGCAAGTGAACATCGGTCAGCATGGGCAGACCCGTTGTTTCTTTCACATCCGCAAAGATATCGAGCGCTTCATTAAGGTCCAAACCACGATATCCGGAAATTGACGTACGATTCGCTTTGTCGAAGGAGGTTTTATAAACGACCTGCGCCCCCAGGCGGTCAACGATTTCCAGAACCTTACCTGACATCATTTTCGCATGTTCGCGGTTTTCCAGCGCGCAAGGCCCTAAAAAGAAAGTCAAAGGCTGGTCTGGCCCGACACGCACAGTCCCACGCGGACAAGGTATTTCAATTGTCGTGTTCAATGTGTTTGGGGCGGTGTCTGCCAATGGTTTGCTCCTTAAAAAGCATCTGCTTGGGGCGGCGAAATGATTTGTCCGCGCACAAGTCTTTGGGCTGATGCGCTGCGCTTGTCTTTGCCATAAAGATCGCACGCATCCGAATTTGCGGGCCTCATTAGCACAAAATATATGACAGCAACCCCGTTTTTCACAGTGGCGCTTGTTTATTGTCTAATCTGGTTTTTCACACCGCAATGATTTATCCCGCTATCACATCCTTATTCCCCGGATCATTCGCTGCGCTATATATAATAAGGTGAGCGCACCAAGGTAACTCTATGCAAACTCTCATTGTTATCCCTGCGCGCTTTGCTTCAACCCGATTTCCGGGCAAGCCGCTTCATCAGATTGCTGGCGCCAGCCTGCTTGCACGCGTCGTCGATATCGCCAAGCGCGTATGCGCCGCCGATAGTGCGGTGCGCTATGTGGTGGCCACTGATCACGAAGCGATCAAAGCGCATGCTGAAGAGATTGGCGCACCGGTAGTGATGACTGATCCGGACCTTCCTTCTGGTTCCGACAGAGCGCTGGCCGCCGCAAACGCCTTTGCCCCAGACGCCGACTTCATTTTGAACCTTCAGGGCGATGCGCCCTTCACCCCTCCTGATCACGCGCTCAGCGTGATCGCAGCTGCTTCGACAACTGAATGTGATGTGGTGACACCGGTTGTACAGATGAGCTGGGGGGCGCTTGACGTCATGCGCGAACAAAAGACCACAAATCCGTTTTCAGGCACCTCCTGCATCCGTCGTGAAGATGGTGAGGCTTTGTGGTTTTCCAAAAAAGAAATCCCCGCCATGCGCAAGGAAGACAAACTGCGCGCAGCGTCGGATCTATCGCCGATTTGGCGCCATATCGGCCTTTATGGATATAAACGCACTGCGCTTGAACGCTTCACGTCCTTGCCAGAAGGGCATTATGAAAGTCTGGAAGGTTTAGAACAGCTGCGATTCTTGGAAAACGGCATGCGAATCATGACAGTTGCGGTGACCACGTCAGACGCCGCCATGTGGGGTGTCGACACGCCAGAAGACGCCCAGCACGCCGAAAAACTCATCGCAGCGCATGGCGATCCGTTGCTGAAATAACAAAAGCGCACCTTAAATGCGTTGTGGGCGAAAGCGCTCAGATAAATAAAGGGACACGTCCTTAAATGACAAACGACATTAAAACCGCTCAACGCGTTCTTATGCAGGAAGCAGACGCTTTGCGCCTTTTGTCTGACTCACTGGACCAGTGTTTTGAACAAGCGGTTGAAGCATGCTTTACCGCAAAAGGTCGGGTTGTCTGCGCCGGGATCGGCAAATCTGGCCATGTGGCGCGCAAGATCGCCGCAACGCTCGCCTCCACAGGCACCCCGGCACAGTTTGTTCATCCGACCGAAGCCAGCCATGGCGACCTTGGCATGATCACAAAAGACGATGTGGTTCTGGCCCTCTCGCGCTCTGGCGAAACCAGCGAATTGACTGACCTTATTCATTACACGCGACGCTTTGAAATCCCGCTTCTATCCATGACCGCAATTGGCGCATCCACCCTTGGGCGCGCAGGCGACATCCAATTGCTGGTGCCAGATATCCCCGAAGCATGCTCCCAAACAAAGGCCCCAACAACATCCACAACTTTGATGATGGCGTTGGGCGATGCGTTAGCCGTCGCACTCCTGGAACGACGTGGCTTTCACGCTGATGATTTTCGTGTCTTTCACCCCGGAGGAAAGCTGGGCGCAATGCTGAAAACGGTCGGCGATCTGATGCATTCAGGAGATGAGCTTCCATTAGTAGCCAGCGGCGCATCTCTTGGCGAAGCGCTGAACGTCCTTTCCGCTAAAGGGTTTGGATGTGTTGGCGTGACTTCTGATGAAGATCAGCTGATCGGCATGCTGACCGACGGTGATGTGCGCCGCCTTGTGACTGCGGGCAAATCCGTCACAACCGTTGACGAAGCAATGACAGTAGCGCCAAAGACGATCACACCTGACACGCTGGCAGCCGCAGCGCTTGCCTTACTCAACGACAAAGGCTTCACACAGATATTCGTGGTCGAAAGCGGTAAACCCGTCGGCGTCCTGCACATGCACCATATCCTGAAGGCAGGCGTGAGTTAGACAAAAATCACACTCAACGCACATTCCCTTTCATGGGGCGGACGTGGACATGGCGGCCGCTCATTGTCCATGGGTTCCACGCCATCTTTCTGGACAAGCTCCAGAGGCTGATTTTCCTGTCGCGCACTCGCCAGCGCTGGTCTGACAGTAGCGATGGCAGGCCTTGTGCGCCCGCCCACATCGCCTTGGCAGTCGCTTTTCCATTTCCTGTCATAAAGGCGCGCATTAATAGATAAAGCGACAAAAGAATGTGAGCAGGCATCGTGATAAGCAGCAGAAACAGCGGCATGTTTTTCACATAGGTCCACACACGATTGCGTCCGCCGTGATAGGTTGAAAACTCACTCACCTTTTCTGAAGAGTGGCCGCCATAGTGATGGATGATGGCTTGCGGCAGAAACACGCAGTCATGTCCGACTAATTGCAACCGGAACCCTATGTCGACGTCTTCACAAAAACAGAAAAAACGCTCATCAAATCCGCCATGCTCAAGAAATGTCTGTGTCTCAAAAAAGGCGCCTGCGCCGCAGGGTGAAAAGCAAAGACACTCCTCCTTCGGCATTTCAGTGATCGCGCGCCCAAACCCTCCGCGCCAGGGCATGCCAAACACCAAATACGCATCCCCTGCTCCATCCATGACGTCTGGATTGCCGGACGCATATTGAGCGGACGCAAACATCTTCACGTCTTTGTACCGGCTTCTGGCCTCTATCAATGATTCAAGCCAGTCTGGCGCTGCGACTGCATCGGGATTGAGTAACGCAATCCACTTTCCAGACGCCAGTTTAGCGCCATGATTATTGCCTTCCGCAAAGCCCATATTGCGCTTTGAACGAATGACCGAAACCTTTGGGCATCCGTCAGTGGGGAGATTATCCGCAGACCCATCTGAAGAAGCGTTGTCGATAAAGATGACTTCAAAATCGCGGAAGTTTTGCGCCGCCAGAGATTGAAGCGCCGCCTTTGGATGATCTCCGCCGTTGAAATTGACAATGATCACCGAAATTTCCGCCATAACACGCGCTCCAAAACACTTCAGGCTGTTTTGATCTGCGTTCCGTGGCTCATCGCCAAATACGCTAATCTGTCAAAAGGCAGCCGGTGTGAAAGCATGAGTATGAACCTGAGTCTAGGTCAGACGTCGCGCCATTAAATCAGGCATCTGCTCAGGACATAACCGCTATATGGTTATGACCTTACGAAAACCGAGATTTGATTGAAAAACTCTTGGCTGGGGTGCCAGGATTCGAACCTGGGAATGGCGATACCAAAAACCGCTGCCTTACCACTTGGCGACACCCCAACGAAGAGAAGCGTGGTATTAGCTAAACTCGTTTGAGATTGCAATAGTCCAATAGAAATGAAATCTGACCTTCTTGTGAAGCCCGATCAAACCGCAATCTTCTGCCTGTTTTCAAGGTTTGCGCAACACTTGCGCAACACGTGATAACGGAGTGAACTTCTAACACGACACATGCGCTGCGCACATGAAATTGACTGCCTTAGACAAACTTTTTGCCTTTTCACTGAGGTGTTTATTCTTTATCGATAAGGTGGATAATTTTGAAAATCACGCCGCGTCTCCAAAGGGCCTGTAAAATATGAAGACTTTTCTTTTGTCATTTGCTGGCGGTTTGCTGGCCCTGATCCTGTTCTTTGTCGTCCTGCCATTGATGATTCTGTTCACAGTCGCTAGCGGCGGACAGAAAGAGGAAGTGAAAGGATCAATTGTTCTCCAGTTGGACCTGCGCGGCGCTTATCCCGATCAGGCGCCAACAGATGGTTTAGGCGCATTGTTTGGTCAGCTTAGCTTTGTTGATATTCTGACCAAACTACACGACGCCGCAGATGACAAACATGTCAAAGGCCTGTTTATCCGCGCAAGCGAAGCTGGCGTAGGATCATCCCGCGCCGAAGAATTGCGCGACGCTATCCAGCACCTGCGCGACAATGGCAAATTCGTTATCACCCACTCTCAGGGCTTTTTCACTGGCGGCGCATCATCTTATCGCGCCATCGCGGGAAGTGACGAAATCTGGCAACAGACTGGGACGGACTTCTCCGTACCCGGATTTTCACTGGAAACGCTGTTCTACAAGGGCCTTCTGGACACGCTGGAAGTCTCCGCCGAGATCGAAGCGTTCTACGAATATAAGAACGCTCCAAACGTCTACAAAGAAGAGGGATACACAGCCGCTCACGCCGATGCGACACGTCAATTGGGCGAAAGCGTCTGGAAGGTCACGCTTGAAGACATCGCAGCCGACCGCGGCGATAAGCTGAACCTGAATGGCGATCTACGCGCAGTGCTTGAAGATAGCCCTTATAGCGCAGCGTCCGCACGTGAAATGGGCCTCATTGATAATTTGGGATGGCCGGAACAAGCTGCATTCCATGCGCAACAACTTGGCGGCAATGCCGACATTGTCGACATTCACAACTATATCGCCCCCGTTGCGCCTGCTGATGCGCCTGTTATCGCGCTTATCGGCGGCGAAGGCGCAATTCTTCCTGGATCATCCGGCGGCGACCCGTTTAATCCAGGCGCAAGCAGCATGATCGCTTCCGACACACTTTCAGATCAGATTTATCGCGCTGGTAAGAACACGAACATCAAAGCCATTGTTTTGAGGGTCGACAGCCCTGGTGGTTCGCCCTCAGCATCAGACCAGATCTGGAACGCCATCGAACATGTGCAGCAGGAATATTCCAAGCCTGTCGTCATCTCCATGGGGTCTGCAGCAGCTTCTGGCGGCTACTACATCTCCATGGGAGCGGACAAAATCGTTGCAAACCGTTCGACAATCACAGGCTCTATCGGCGTTTATGGCGGTAAGTTCGCCATTGCTGACGGTCTGCGCAAAATCGGCGTCAATGCAGAGCGTATCGATATTGGCGGCCCTTATGCCTCTATCTACACCTCCGCGGAACAACTGACTGATGTTCAGCGCGCAAAAATGCATGAAAGCCTTGAGCGGGTTTATGAACGCTTTGTGTCTCTTGCCGCCGAAGGCCGCGGCATGGAGCGCGATGATCTGCACGCACTGGCCAAAGGGCGTGTCTGGTCAGGCGTAGACGCGCAGGCGCGCGGTCTGGTCGACCAGACTGGCGGTCTTTACACAGCTGTTGGCTTGGCCAAGGAACTTTCTGGCATAGATGCGGACAAACGCGTTCGCCTGACCAATATGCGAAAAGACGTCACACCGTTTGAAGTGCTTGGCTCCCTGTTCAGCGCTTCTTCTGATCGCATGGACAGCCTGAATGCGATTGCCTCCATTATAGGTGACGAACGTCTCACCAACGCACTCATTCAGGCTCAGGCGCTGGAACGCGAACCACGCCAGATGGCGATTGCGCCGATCAAAGAACATTAGCCCTCTTGATCGCATAAAAAACGCGCGACCTTTAAAAGGGTCGCGCGTTTTTATTTTATCTGTTTATTCCGCCTACTCGTTAGCAGCTTGCAGACCTTCGCGACACATATAACGAGAACGATGAATGTCCTCGACATTTCCTTCAAAGCCGGTGATCTCAGGATTCACGAGGTACTGACGCCCCGGTGAAAACACAGGGATGACCGCAACGTCGTCCAGAATCAGCTCTTCAGCTTCCAGCAGCAAAGCTGAGCGTTTAGCCGGATCAAGTTCAACGTTCGATTTGTCGATCAACGCATCAAATTCAGCGTTTTGATAATTGCCGTAATTCATCGCGCCTGTACGGCTGTCGAGGAGGTAGAGGAAATTGAACGGGTCGTTGAAATCAGCCACCCATCCTGCGTCGGATGTTTCAAAATCACTTTGTTGCAACTTGTTATAAAGCACCCGCGTTTCGATACGCTGGATCTTAGGCTGAACCCAATCTGCAATTTCGCGCCAGTTTGCCTGAAGTACTGGGGCTACTTTCGGGTTCTCGCCTGTTGATCGGAAATTATACTCAAACTCGAGTGGATTATCCGGGCCATAACCTGCTTCTTGGAGAAGCGCTTTTGCCTGTGTCAGCAATTCCTCACGCGAAGTGCCCATCCAGTCGAATTTGGCGCCGTTGGGATAGTTCGCCATACCATCAGGTACCAGACCGTATGATGGTGTCTGCCCTGAAGCCATTACCTCGTCTGTCAGATATTCCCGATCAAGCGCCATAGCCAAAGCGTTGCGCACGCGCTGGTCCTGCATGGATGGCGCTTCAAAATTGAGCGCTACATAGGTCGTGCTCATCATTGGATAGAGACGCGGCCAACCAGGCAACACCTTCTTCAACTCTTCAAGACGCTCATTTGGAAATGCATTGGCAATATCAAGCTTGTCAGTCTGCGCCATACGCACAACTGCGTCGTGGTCAGAGTATGGGAAATAGACGACCTGCTCGAAGCACACATTCTCCGCATCAAAGAATTGTGGGTTTTTAACAGAGCGTACAAAATCGCCCTGACGCCATTCAGCGAGTTTGTATGCGCCATTCACGACGATGTTTTCCGGCCGTGTCCACTGATCGCCGTGCGCCTCCACAACATGTTTCGGCACAGGAAACGACACATAGTGCTTAAACAGACCTGGCAAGTAAGGCGCAGGATTTTCCAGCTGCACTTCCAGCGTTTTGTCATCAATTGCGCGTACGCCTAACGCTTCGATCGGCATGTCACCGGCATTGACCGCCAACGCGTTTTTCAGCGGGTATAACAAAGAAGCGTAAACCGCACCGATGGTTGACGGGTCCAACATGCGGCGCATTCCATACTCAAAATCATAGGCCGTTACGGGTTGGCCGTCAGACCAGTTGGCGTCGCGCAGCGTAAACGTCCATGTCAGTTGGTCTTCGCTCACCTCATAGGATGCGGCCATGCCTTTTACAGGCTGGCCCTTTACGTCCTCGGTAAATAATCCCACCAGCATGTCGCCAATAATGTCGTTTTCCCATGTGCCTTCGGCTTTATGCGGGTCCATTGTGTCAGGGTTTGCGCCAACGCTTCGACGCAACATGGTGTCTTCCGAACTGTTTCCGCCTCCGCCACCACATGCTGACAACGTCATAAGGGCAATTCCTGCAACAGCCGCGAGTAGTTTGGATTTCACCATGGTAGAACGAACTCCTTTGAGGGGGATATTTTGTGTTTTTATTGCGGGGTTATCTGTCGCGCGGGTCAAGCGCATCGCGCAGCCCGTCGCCGATAAAATTAAGACACAATAGCGTCGCAACCATTGTCAGCGATGGCGCAAGCAATAGATGCAAGTGTGAATTCATGAACTTGCGCCCATCAGAAATAAGCACGCCTAGTGATGTCAAAGGTTCGTTGACGCCCAATCCAAGGAAAGACAGGAAACTTTCCGATAGAATCACAATCGGGATAGTAAGCGTCACGTAGACGGCGACCGGCCCTAATAGATTAGGCACAATGTGACGTATGACGATTTGTGCGGGGCGAACGCCTGCAGCACGCGCAGCCTCAATAAATTCCTTGCTCTTGAGCGCTAAAGTTTGGCCACGAACAATCCGCGCCATCGTGAGCCACTCAACCGCGCCTATCGCAACAAAGATCAGGAATATGTTTCTTCCGAATACAACGTTGAGCAGGATCACAAAGAAAATGAATGGCAATGCGTAGATCACATCAACGAACCGCATCATGAGGTTGTCGACCCGCCCACCGACAAATCCAGCCGTTGCGCCCCATGTGACGCCTATTACCAGACTCACCATTGTCGCAATTACCCCGACGGCGAGTGATATGCGCATACCGATCATCAGACGGACAGCGACATCCCTGCCCTGCACATCCGTTCCCAGCGGATGAAATGGCGCCAGACTTGGCGGATGCAGAACGCCCGCGTCTGAAATCGTTTCATAAGAGTGAGGCCAGAATAACGGCCCCAAAACGGCGACCAGCACAATAAAACCAAGGATGAATAACGAAACAACTGACGCTTTATTATTCAACAGACGGATACCGGCGTCATCCCAAAGCGAGCGCCCTTTGGCGGCCGCGGCTTCCAGCGTGGCGACCTTTTCAGACTGGGTGTCAATAATGCTCATGAATAGCTCACCCGTGGATCGAGGATGGAATAAATGATGTCTGCGAGCAGGTTAAACATGACGATCAGTCCGGCATATAAAATGACCACGCCCATCACGAGCGGATAATCTCGGTTTGTCGCGCCATCTATAAAATATTGTCCCACACCTGGCAGCGAAAATACCCGCTCAATCACCACAGAACCTGTCAATAATCCCGCTGTCGCCGGACCGATGTAAGATACAAGCGGCAAAGCTGCGGCCGGCGCAGCATGCCTTAATAGGATTGTGACTTCAGATAAGCCCTTAGCGCGTGCCGTCCTAAGATAGTTTGATCGCAAAACCTCAATCATGGAGGCGCGCATAAGTCTGGAAATGATCGCAATCTGAGGCAGCGCCAGTGTGACGACCGGCAAAAACATGTTGTTGAAATTCATCCGCCCCAGATCGAGGCCGCCAGCGGAAAAAACACCCCACCAGACCCCAAATACCAATGACAGGATCGGTCCGATGACAAATGTAGGCAGCGAGATCCCCAGCATGGCAAAGCTCATCACTGAATAATCAGCTGCGGTGTTTTGTCTGACAGCGGCTAAAACACCCAGAAGACTACCCAGAACAACACCCAGAACCATAGCACTCGCGCCGAGGGTAAGACTGACCGGTAGTCCGGCCCCTATAATTTCAGAAACTGTCTTGTCCTTGTTACGCATGGAAGGCCCCAGATCGCCCTGCGCCACATTCGCCAGATAGTCGAGATATTGCTCATGTATGGGGCGATCCAGCCCAAGGGAGGTTTTCAGGTTTTGCTCAACTTCGGGGGAAAGCTTCCTGTCTGCGCTGTACGGATTGCCGGGCGCCGCACGCATCAAAAAGAACGCAACCGTGATAATAGCGATCATTGTGGGAATGGCGATTATCAATCTGCGTAAGATATATCCGGCTGGAAGCCGGGAAATGACACGCGACAACATGGAGGTTGTCTTAAATTCCTGCGTATCATCCTGATCTGTTAGGACTTGCATCTGAACTCTGTTACCTTATTGGTCAGCGACGGATCGCTAACTTAACAATCGCGCAATCTTTGACGTTGACACAGGCAAGTCAATCAAAGCTGGTGAAGGTTGATTGGAATGATCGCAGATTTTACCAAAGTCGGAGGACGATAATGGCTGATATTCGGCGTGTGACTGAATCCTATGCAGTAGCCCCGCAAATTGATGTGGATGATTTTTCCCAGATCAGTTCGGAAGGGTTTAAATTCGTCGTCAATAATCGTCCCGACGGCGAATCTTTTGGCCAGATGCCTGGGGAAACGGCGCGCGAAAAAGCAGCTGAAAAGAGCCTTGGATATACAGAAGTGTCCGTGTCAGGCGCGCCGAACATGCAAAATGTCGATGCGTTGTGCGACGTGCTGTCACAAAATGAAGGACCTATCCTTGCCTATTGTCGCTCTGGAACACGTTCAATCACATTATGGAGTATGGCGAGTGTAAAATTAGGGCGTGAAACCCCTGAAAGCGCCATCGAGAAAGCAAAAAACGCAGGTTATGATTTATCACACCTGCAAGCAGTTCTTTCCGAGCTAGCAGCAAAAAACTAGGCGATATCCCAAAAAGCAGTTAAGGGCTTTGACGAAAATTTGTCCCGCTGGGACGAATTGGTGCTTTGTCTTATCGTTTTGATACAGTTAAAAGCATCAATGAAGTTTGATGTCGCCCTGAGAAAGGGATAGGGGAATGCGTGATGTTTAGAAAGCATCTGCTTTTGGGGCGACTTAGTTAAGTAAAGGGACGAGCCTGAGCGCTCTATTCTGGTTGTATCTCCATGAAAAAAACTATCTGGACGTCCGACTTCAAGATTGAAAGTCCCAACACGATCCTGGTGAAGAAGACAGGTCATCGTCTTCGCCTCGACTTTCATTTGCTCCACGACATTTTCACTTGGTTCTGTTTTTATTTCTTTGCTCAGGCATGGCGGCTCCAGCGTTTCCTGTCTGGCCATAAACGTCCCAAGATTGCTTTTACACCAGACACGCCCCGCCCCTGGTACCTGATATGGCCTGTTCTACATGTAGCCGGCGCGCGTATCGTAACCGACACCCGCGAAGCTGACATCATCATGCATTTTGATGATTCAACAGAATCAGCGCCGCCACTGACACTTCAGGCGCGTGAAAATGCAAAACGCGTCAACTTTCATTGCAATGACATCTCAAAATCACGCGTTGCGGACGCTTTTGAAAGAGCCGCTGGCTATGGCCTCGGGGTTGATCCTGAGACATTCCATGGCGTGATGGTGGATAAATCTGAAGTTAACGCTGCGCATGACGGACGAATCATCGACGGGCCAATCCCTCGCGAGCCAGGCCGCGCGTATCAGCGCCTGATCGACAACACCATTCCCGGCGGTTTGGTTGAGGATCTGCGCACAGTCACCGTAAATGGCGAACCAGCGCTCGTGTTCATCAAACGTCGTCCAGTTTCGCGCCGTTTCCTGAACGAAAATACTGAAGTTTTCATGCGAAAGCCCGAAGAAGTGTTCACGAAAGAAGAACTTTCTGTGATCCGTGCTTTTACCAAGGAAATCAATCTTGACTGGGGTGGTGTGGACGTGCTGCGTGATGCCGCAGACGGACGCATCTACATCGTTGATGCCAACAAGACGGATATGGGACCGCCCGTAGCGCTGCCTTTAGGGCAGAAGTTACGCGCGACTAGACGTCTTGCGCGCATTTTCGCCGAGCAGTTTGCACCGTAATAGAATACAAAAAGTTGAAGCATAGTAGTTAAACCTGGGATTAGGACGTATGGCCAGCATACCTTTTGTAAGCGACCTAAAATTCGAATACGAAGAAGTGGCTCAAGTCTCCGGCCTCATCCAGAGAGTCGTAGCTGAAAACCCTGGCGCATTTACCTACACAGGTACGGGCGTATACATAATCGGTGACAAAGAATGCGCCGTGATTGACCCAGGTCCAAACACAGAAAGCCATTTCGATGCGCTGAAGAAAGCGCTTGAAGGCCGCACAGTGAAATGTGTGCTCGTCACTCACTCTCACATGGACCACTCCCCGCTTGCGCATCCGCTGGCTGAATGGGCCGGATGTAAGGTTTTTGCTGGCGGTCCAGCTATTCCAACAGAATCAGAAGTCCGTATGGAAGCTGGTGATGACCTGTCCTTCCAACCAGACGAATCGCTGACAGACGGACAGCGTTTTTCCGGCGACGGTTGGACGATTGAAGCTGTGGCCACGCCTGGTCATACGTCTAACCATTTCTGTTTTGCTCTGCTGGAGGAAAACGCGCTTTTCTCTGGTGACCACATTATGGGCTGGTCAACGACTGTGATCTCACCGCCGGATGGCAATATGGGCGACTATTTCCGCAGTCTGGAAAAGGTCAAAGACCGTCAATACAAGACAATCTACCCGACACACGGCCCAGAAGTGACTGATGTTGCCCCATTTGTCGACGCTTACATTTCTCACCGTCATAAACGTGAAGCTGCGATCGTTGAACGTATTGAAGCTGGCGACAAGTTGATCCCGGACATGGTCAAAACCATCTACAAGGATGTCGACAAGCGTTTGCACCCGGCAGCCTGTCACTCTGTCCTGGCGCACGTCATCCACCTGATTGAGACTGGTCGTGTGAAAGCCAACACACAGATCCACAATCTGATGACAGAATACGAGCCCGCTTAGGTCTGGT
>CAYFFG010000001.1:427937-431241 GCA_964342355.1 uncultured Hyphomonadaceae bacterium | reverse complement strand
GCCAACACACAGATCCACAATCTGATGACAGAATACGAGCCCGCTTAGGTCTGGTCGCTCAACACTGAACAAAAAAGCCCGGCTGTTTTATCCAACAGCCGGGCTTTTCGTTTATGATGTTTCACTCTCTGGCGGTTTTTCCTGATGCACGTCGTGAAGAAGCGCGGAAAGGTCATCAATGAACACTTTCACTCGTCCAGCGTTCGCCCCCAAGTCAGAGAGGCCTACCCGACTGACTGAACGAACATCAACACGCGCGCCCACTTCGCCTTGAGGCTGAATGCGAATGGCGATGTCATCGACAAACCCATACCAGAATGACGTCTCAGTCGCATGAATCAAACCACCGGCCTGATCGACACTCACAACATCCCAGCCCTGTTTTTCAACAACTTCCAAAACAGCTTCAATTGTTGCCTCCGGGCCGATCGGCACAAGCACAGGCTTCAGATTCAACTCCGCATAAGCTTCTTCTTGTAACTCGGCATTCGTGCGACCAACAGAATTTGGCCAACGTGCTTTCGCGAACTCAGGAACAACCGGGTTGTCGCGAATGGGATTCCATTTGTTTGCGGTCCGTTCTTCCAAATGCGCTGTGGGAAATTGAATAGGATTATCCCAGTCGGTTTGAACGTCATGAATTGGCGGCAAACCCTGAACTTCCCTTATGGATCCGCCAAGACGTCCGCCAACCAACATCGTAAAGATAACCAAGACTATTGCGGGTATCGCACCACGCCGAGGGCGTTTTATAATCTGAATGAACAACGTAATTAGCGCGACAATGAAGGCGATACTCGTGACAATCAGACCGCCCTGAAACGACATTTGCAAACCGACAGTGAATGGCCAAACACCAAATTTCACCCCTAACGCCGCCACCAGGAACCACAGGACGGAACCAATCGCGACAGCCAGCGCAATCACAAGTGAAATGCCCTGTAGCTTGCTTAATGGTTCGCGCGGCGGCGGTGGCGGATGGGGTTCCTTTTCCGCTTGCGCTTTCACCTGTTCAAACTCTTCTTCGGAAACTTCAGTCATGTCCTACTCCGCCAGACAAAAACAAGCGCCGCGCCGAAGATAAATCCGGCGGGCGCATATTGCATAGTAACGCCATCAAATAACAGCTTGGAGACAGCTATTACGCAGTTGGCAATTTGTAGTCTTTAAACATCTCACGCAGTTTGAGCTTGTTGATCTTACCAGTCGCACCTAGCGGAATTTCATCGACGAACGCCACGTCGTCAGGCATCCACCATTTTGCGATCTTGCCATCAAGCTGCGCAAGGATCTCTTCCTTGGTCGCCGTTTTGCCTTCAACCAGCTGAACCACTAGCAATGGACGTTCATCCCATTTGGGGTGGAAAATACCAATCGCACCTGCATTGGCCACCGCTGGGTGGCCAACTGCAAAGTTCTCAAGGTCCATCGAGGAGATCCACTCACCGCCAGACTTGATCACGTCTTTAGAGCGGTCAGTGATCTGCATGAAACCAAGTTCATCGATGTTGGCGACATCACCTGTGTCGAAGAAACCCTGGTCATCCAGGATCTCGCCGCCATCGCCCTTGTAATAGGCCTTGGCGATACACGGACCTGACACGACCAGGTGTCCTGAGGTCTTACCGTCGCGCGGCAAATCCTCACCATCTGGTGTAATGACCTTTGCTTGAACGCCAAAAGGGGTACGACCCTGTTTGAGTTTGGTTTTGATCTGTTCTTCACGCTCCATCGCCGCCGTTTCAGGCGTCATCGCACAGATCGTGCCCATCGGGCTGGTCTCAGTCATGCCCCAAGCGTGAACGACCTCAACATCGTATTTGTCTTCAAACGTTCTTAGAATGGCTTCTGGAACTGCTGCGCCGCCAATAATCACGCTTTTCAGGTGTGGAAGCGTTGCGCCGGTCTCTTCCAGGTATTGCTTGAGCATCAGCCAAACAGTCGGCACAGCAGCAGACATGGTAACTTTTTCAGAGTCGAGTAGTTCATAAATGGATTGCCCATCCATTTTTGCACCCGGCATAACCAGTTTGGTTCCTGATGCTGGCGCAGAAAAGGTCAGCGCCCAAGCATTGGCGTGAAACATCGGCACAATCGGGAGCATGGTCTCGCGCACACCTAACCCCAATCCATCACCCTGCAGCGCGATCATCGCCATCAAAGTGTTGGAGCGGTGCGAATACATCACACCCTTTGGGTTACCTGTGGTCCCAGATGTGTAACACAGGCCACAGGCGGTGTTTTCGTCAAACCCTCCCCATTTCACACCTGCTCCCGTCATCCCCTCAAGGAAAGATGCATAAGACACAAGACCTGGAATCTTGGTGTCAGCAGGCACATTTGAATCGTCTCCGAAGACCACGAAAGTGCGCACGGTTTCAAGCTTTGGAGCTATCATCTCAACGATGGGCAGGAAGGTCACATCAAAGAACAACGCTTTGTCTTCTGCGTGGTTTAACAGCCAAGCAATCTGCTCAGGAAACAAGCGCGGGTTGGCTGTGTGCAACACCACTCCGATACACATTGCGCCATACCATGCTTCCATGTGTTCGTTTGTGTTCCAGGCGAGTGTTGCAATCTTGTCGCCGGGCTGAATTCCGCGGTCCAACAGCCCTTCGGAAACGCGTTTCGCATTGTTGTAAATGTCGGCATATGTCGTGCGAACGATCGGGCCAGCCACAGAACGTGTCACAACTTCGCGGTGACCATGGTTTGTCTTGGCATGTTCAATAATCTTGTCGACGGTTAACTGCCAGTCCTGCATCAATCCAGGAATAACGCCTCCTGGTGCTGGCGCTGCGCCTGTAGATGCCTTCGCTTGTCCAGCGCTGGCGTTTTCGGATTTTGCTTTCCCAAACAATCCCAAAACCATGGGTATCCTCCCTGATTGTTATAAGTTATCGAACAACATACTAGACGCCGTATATTGGGGCTGCAATCGGGGGATAAACGATGAAACGCACAATCTTACCAATTATCGGGTTATTTGCAGCGGTGTGCTGCTCGCGCACATCTGACGATCCTACTAGTACGGCGCAAACAGAGCTTTCTACGCCGGTCATTTCTGTCGTGGACACATCCCCCAAAAATGTTGATGTTCCAGCGAAAATCTCTGCGTCAGCACCATTGTTTGAAAAGTTCGACTGCCTTCGCGAATTTGGCGCGCTACCGGCAGCTCACAGGGGTGGACCACGCCGCGGTTATCCGGAAAACGCCATCGAAACGATGCAAAAATCCTTTGAGAATGGAGCGCGCATTTTTGAAGTCGACGTTGCTGAATCAAAAGATGGCGTTTTGTTTTTAC
>CAYFFG010000001.1:379483-427837 GCA_964342355.1 uncultured Hyphomonadaceae bacterium | reverse complement strand
GCGCGCATTTTTGAAGTCGACGTTGCTGAATCAAAAGATGGCGTTTTGTTTTTACTGCATGACGATGATCTTGACCGCACCACCGCGCGCACAGGTCCGGCTGATCAAGTGCGCTGGAATGAATTAGACACAATCTTTCTTACGTCATTTGACACGCCAACAGAATTTACCATCCCATCTCTGATCGAAGCATTAGAATGGGCTAAATCCAACAATGCGGTTCTGGAACTGGACAAGAAGCGGTCAACGCAGTTCGCATCCATCATTGCCGATGTTCGAAAAGCAAACGCTGAAAACAATGTCATCCTAATCACTTATTCCTATGCTCAAGCTGAGGAAGTCGCTCAATTAGCGCCAGATCTCATGTTGACTGCGAGTGTTGATGAGCCCTCTGACATAGACGAGCTGCTTGCACGGGGTGTGAAACGCGAAAATTTGATCGCATGGACTGGTACTGAAACAATTAACCCAGAACTTTGGCAAGCAATCAACGCTCGCGGCGTTGAAGTCGCCTTTGGAACGCTCGGTCGTCGCGGAGAACGATTAGATGATGTGTTCAATCAAGATCGTGATGTTTCAGAATACGCAGACTTGGCGAATTCTGGGGTGCAATTGATTGCTACGGATTTTTCTGATCGCGTATCACGTGTTTTGGACGATGAAAACGCGATTGCCGTCTGCGGATTCTAGAAATTTTATCATGTGAGTAATCTTGATAAGCTGGCAATTTGAAACCGCGCTCCCAATCTAATCCAAATGCCAGACGACAACACTCTTTTTGAATCTGAAATAGCTACAGAGATTGCTCTTCGTGGTTTTATTGCTTTGCCAGCTGAAGGCCGAAGCGATGACGTACTTTCGTGGGACAAAGCTGACTGGGCTGATTTCACTGACAGCTGGCGCAAATTAGGCGAAGATCGTTACATGGCTGATGGTGGGCGTTACCGCCGTAGACGCCACGCCGCCTTTAAACTTAATGATCACGAATTAGTCCGCCTACCAGCTGCGCCTCACTATCAAAGCAGGGATTACAACACGCTAAATGGCGGTGTGGAACGCTGGTTCGCCCCGGTGGAAAAAAACATTTCTGACAGCACAGTCTTAGCTGAGATCGTCACTTTTTTTAAGAATGCGACGGCGCTTTGCGAACAAATTTCGCCAGCTTCCTGGTATCTGGAAATGCACCAGTTTCGTATTGAACCAGATGAGAACGGACAAGGTCTGCCAACCCCTGAGGGAATGCACAGAGATGGCGTCGACTGGGTGTTTGTGATGCTGATTGATAGACAGAATGTATCGCAAGGCGAAACGCTTCTAGCCGCTCCTGACGGACAAGAGATCGGACGGTTTACACTCTCAAATCCAGGTGACGCTGTCTTTTTGAACGACCATCGCGTGTATCACGGCGTGACCCCGATTGAGCGAATAGACAAATTGCAACTAGGTTGGCGAGACGTCCTCGTTCTCACATTGAAACGAGATGCACCTCAAGGATAGAGCCTAGACGTCTTCCAGCCGCCCTCTTCGCGCCTGTCAAACACCAGTCTGTCATGCAGGCGGAATGGTCGATCACGCCAGAACTCGATATGATCCGGCGCAATCCGATAGCCGTGCCAGTGCGGCGGGCGCGGCACCTTTCCCAACGCATATTTGGCGGCGTACCCGGCAATACGTTTTTCAAACTCGAACCGTCCTTCCATGGGCGATGACTGATCAGACGCCCATGCGCCGATCTGGCTGTCCTTGGCGCGACTAGAGAAATATTCGTCCGCCTCTTCATCGCTGACCCGACTCACCGCACCGCGAACGCGCACCTGTCGACGCAGGCTCTTCCAGTGAAAACACATGGCCGCCTTGCCCGCAAAATCCAGCTGCCGTCCCTTGGCGGACTGCGTGTTGGTGTAGAAGACAAAACCCTGCGCATCGAAATCCTTGAGCAACACCATGCGCACGTCCGGCATGCCGAGCTCATCAACGGTCGCCACAGCTACCGCATTAGGATCATTTGCCTCCTTGGCCTTGGCCTCTTCAAACCATGTCGCGAACATGTCGAACGGTTCTGATGCGGAAAACCATTCATGATCGTCAGGCAGTGGTTTTCCATCAGCCTTCGCCTTAGCGTAGACTTCCGCATAGTCTGGACTTGGTGGAATAATCTTGGATCGGTCGGACATTAACTATCAGCCTCGCCACTATATTGTTGTCGCCCTGTTCAATACGGAACTTGGTCGGAAATCCATCAGAAATCCTTCTCACATTCAATTGTTACATAGGCGTTCATCGCCTTACATTGGCCAGCCAATTGTTTTTCTTTAGGGCAAAACCTCAGAAATATAGGAATTCCGATTGAACAAAAACTGACGCAATAGTTCGGGATAAGCTCCGGATACAGCACTTTGAACAGACGGGCGAGCACTCAATTCGTCGCGCCAGCTACGAACTTTTTCCAAATCACTCAAAACATCAAACTCGCGAATCTTTTCGAAAACATCAAAATACCGAAACACCGGTCCAAATGCTGCGTCCACTAAACTGAAATGTTCGCCGTCAAAAAAGCGACCTGACACTTTTTGATGTTCCAAGCGTTCAAATCGCCGCCGGATTTGATTGAACTTCTCGGTGAACATCTCTTTGTTTTTGGCGTTATACAGTCCCGCAATATCGCTCAGAATCACCGACCCAAATTCGATCCAGGACCTGTGCTCCGCTCTTTTTAAAGGCGTACCAGGATGCAAGGGATTTGGCAGGGTTTCCTCAAGATACTCCAGGATAACCGCCGATTCAAAAATAGAGTGGCCGTCTATACGCAGTACCGGCGTCTTTCCCAGCGGGGATATCTGAAGAAACCAATCCGGCTTGTTTAGAAGATCAATGTCCCTTCTTTTGAATGGAACATTCTTTTCAGCCAAAGCAATCACTGCGCGTTGAACATAAGGACACAAGGGATGACTGATAAGCACCAGTTCAGGAAATGCAGTCAGGTTGGACAAATCGAAATCTCCTATTTACATGCATGCGCATCTATATTGTTACTTTTTGCGAATTGTCAATGTTGATGCAACTGCATGAAAGTGTCAGAATATGGATATGAAAGAACCGAACTCTTACCAAACCAATGCGTGGCGAAATCTGATGATCACCAGCCAGAGATTGGTCACTCACATCGAGGCGGAGTTAAAAAAGCAAAGACTTCCAAGTTTAAGTCTTTACGATGCGCTTTGGGAATTGGAGAAAGCGCATCCAAATGGACTAAGGCCCTATCAGCTGAAAGCTAGATTGTTGCTGGCTCAATATGCAACATCTAGGCTCGTCGATAAGCTTTGCGCCCTCGATTACACCGTAAAAAAGCCCGATCTCGAAGATGGCCGAGGACATCTCGTCTTCATCACGAATGAAGGTAGAAGAATTAGATCAGAAATGTGGGCAGTATACAGCTCCGTTCTCTCCGATATTTTCAATCCGACGATCAGTAAAGAAGATTGTCAAACTTTGTCTGATATCTTGATCAGACTGCGAAACGATGAGCCATCCACTCCGTGAAAGATGAGAATTAATATCGACCACAGCGTAGACAGCTTACCGAAAAACTCTGAAACTTAGCTTACCTCAGACCGTCATACCACCATCGACGCGGAGGGTTTGACCTGTGATGTAATTGGCTTTGTCAGATGCCAAAAACGCGACTGCGTCTGCAATGTTTTGAGCTGACCCCCACCTTTTTTCCAGTGGCAGAAGGCTTTTCATACGTTCAAAGGTCGCATCACGGTCCAGTCCGCGATCAAAAGCGCTTTGCCACATGCCATCGTCGATCAAACCTGGCGCCACGGCGTTGATACGCACACCTTTGGAACCAAGGTCAATCGACGCATTACGCGTAAACGAATTCACAGCCCCTTTGGAGGTTGCATATGCAATCTGTCCGACAGCGCCCGAAAACGACGACACTGACGAAATGTTGACGATGCTCCCCTTGCGCTCAGAAAGGCTAGCCGTAAATGCGCCAGTCAACAGAATAAGATTTCGGACATTCACATTCAGTGTCTTATCAATGTTTTCAGGGGTGATGTCGCGTAACCGCTGAGCGTCTGACACCCCTGCGTTATTGACCAGAATATCGACCCCATCGACCGCCGCCAAAACGCGGTCTGAAATGTCCTTCCAGGCATTTTCGTCTACCAAGTCACCCGCAACAACCACCGGATTGTTAGGCAGTTCTGCAGCAAGTGCGTCCAGTTTGTCCTTTGAGCGTGCGACAAGCACCACTCGCGCACCATCTTCCGCGAGTGTTCGCGCGATTGCAGCGCCGATACCGCGACTTGCGCCTGTGACAACGGCGGTTTTCCCTGTAAAGTCATATGTCATTGCCCATTCTCCCTGTTTTACGATTTTTTGCATAGATACCTGTTGATTGCGCCGGACGTTAGGCTTTCCAACGAATTGATGCAATTTCAATCTCACTAGTTTTCTGAAAGGGCTACACAAAGTTGGAAAATTGCGCTTCAAGGACCTCATGTCGCACAATTCCTTTGGTCATCTTTTCCGAGTCACCACCTGGGGCGAAAGTCACGGACCCGCGCTGGGTTGCGTAATCGACGGTTGCCCCCCCGGTGTGCCAATTACAACCGACGAAATTCAGCACTGGCTGGACCGGCGCAAACCTGGAACGTCTCGTTTTGTGACTCAACGTCGAGAGCCAGACGCTGTAAAAATTCTGTCGGGTGTTTTTGAAGACGAACACACGCGAGAAAAGTTTGGCGGGCAAGTCACAACCGGAACGCCTATTTCGCTGATGATCGAAAATACGGATCAGCGCTCCAAAGACTACGGCGAAATCGCTTATCAGTATCGCCCAGGCCATGCAGACTACGCATATGACGCCAAATATGGCGTCCGGGATTATCGCGGTGGCGGTCGATCATCTGCGCGCGAAACAGCGGCTAGAGTTGCTGCTGGAGGTATCGCGCGAAAAGTGCTTGGCGATTCCATATCCATCCGCGCTGCGCTGGTTCAAATAGGCGAACACGCCATCAATCCGGGTAACTGGGATTGGGACGAAATCGAAAACAATCCATTTTGGTGTCCTGATAAAGATATGGCTGCAAAGTGGGAAGATTACCTCGATGGCATTCGAAAGGCTGGGTCCTCGGTTGGCGCCGTTCTCCAAGTTGAGGCGCATGGCGTGCCGGCTGGCTGGGGCGCCCCCGTTTATGGCAAACTGGATTCTGACCTTGCAATGGCGCTCATGAGCATCAACGCTGTAAAAGGCGTCGAGATAGGTGCGGGGTTTGGCGCAGCCGCGCTGACAGGCGAAACAAACGCAGACGAAATGCGCATGGGCGAAACAGGTCCTGAATTCATTTCCAAATCAAATGAAGGCGCAAATAACAATGGCGGCGTGCTGGGCGGTATTTCAACAGGCCAGCCAGTTGTTGCTCGATTTGCTGTTAAACCAACCTCTTCCATACTAACACCACGCCGCTCTGTTTCCGCAGAAGGCAAAGACGTTGAGGTACGAACGAAAGGTCGTCACGACCCATGTGTGGGCATTCGCGCGGCGCCGGTCGCAGAAGCGATGATGGCGTGTGTGCTTGCTGACCACAAACTGCGTCATCGCGGTCAGGTTGGGGAAGATCCAAACCGTTGAGTTCGCAACATTTAGATACCGGGCGCGTCTATTCCGTTGTCTATAACCCAGACCTCATAAACACTTACATCTGGCCGCCCCTTCTGTTCGCAACCGCCACAGGCATGTCCGGCTTCGTGTTGAACCTTCCCTGGATGACACTTCTGTCAGCCTTCTCGTCAGCATTCGCCATTCATTTCTGGCCCTTCACCTCACCAACGCGAATCATTCTTCAACTCGATGACCAAGGGCTCGCTGTGGATGGAATTGGTCGCATATCTTGGTCTGATATTGATCACGTTGAGGTCGTGGAGCTTCCCAGGCATCCAAAACGTTTGGTCGCTAAGGATGTCATGCGCGTCGCTTTAAATCGTCCTCTCGAACAGGCTGCCAAAGATATGCCTGAAATGGATCGCCCCGCATGGCATACGATTTTGCCAATAATTGAAAATCCCTCATCCGTGCTTGTTCCGCTCAATAGGCTGAGCGACGAACCGGCAGATATTGCGCGTGCGTTTTCACTCTTCCTCAGCGCAAAATGAATTGGACCAAAACATTCTAAGCGGGCTTCCTAAGGCATTTGATTTTGGTCAGAAACGCCAGATTGCTCGCCTCAATTTCAAACCCAACGTCTTCGAATAATTTATCAAGGTTTTCTCTGCCGTAGGACTTAAAATATGGCTCGTGAAAGCCCTCCGGGAAATATTCCAGCATACGGTCCAGATTTGGATTGTCTCCTGGCTGAATAGCGTCTCCAAACACAATCAAACCGCCAGGCCTTAAAATGCGAAAAGCTTCCCTGGCGGCTTCTCGTCTCACCTTTGGCGGCAATTCGTGAAAGAGGTAGATGCTGGAGACAATATCGAAACTTTCGTCATCAAATGACGTTGCTTCCGCCTGCCCCTGTACAATATCGACATTCGGCCAGCGCGAAACTTGTTCTCGCGCATGTTCACAATATGCAGGCGACAGATCCAGTCCGGATGCTTTTACTCGCGGAAGCGCTTGCTTGACCTGTTTCAAAAAACGTCCAGTCCCACAGGCAATATCGACATAGTTCGCGTTAGGACGTTTTAAATTGCGGATCTCTTTGGAAATCTCTGCCAACACCATCCGGCGCATCGCGTCCGCGGCGCCAGAAAACAACACTTCAACCTGCGTATCATATAAGCGCGCGCTGTCTTCACTGAACCACCCATCCGTTTGGTAGTGAAAATTCTGGCGATAATAGGCTGGGTATTTTTCAGTCTCCGAAATGCGGTCTTTGACTTCCCTGCCGTCACGTCGCTCACGTCTGGCATCGACTATTCGCGCATCTTTCAAAAAAAGCCGTGAGGACCGAAGCGCAGAAAATACATTTCGAATCGATACGTCGTCAGGCGCAGGATAAAGTCCCAATTCAACATTGGTACGGTCCTGCTTAAACAAATCCAACATCGCAGCGCGCACCGCTCCAGCCTTTGGAGGCGGTGATGCCGGCTTGAATTGCGGTTCGCCTTCACGGTTCACACCATTGGACGATCGTTTTAACCAGAGATAATGCAAACCATACCAAGTCGCCCTCATTCCCTGGGAAGCGGAATAACGTCCACGTTGCAGGGATTGGATAACTTTCATTCGAGGCTTGTGTGAATTGGAATTCAGCATCTGATGTCTCGTGCTTTAGCGTTTAAACCATCATACACAAATCGCCCTCCCAGCGACAATTTTATGATCATGCGTAATAGCAGCGCACAGCCACGATACCGTTCTGGCCAATCAATTGATTAACCATGCTAAGTATTCTTAAGCATAAATTCATATTGATTTTTTATTCGTCATAGGGGTAAACCCTAGGTACAGAATGAATTCCGCGCTGACGGAGAAATAACAATCATGACGACGCTATTATGTTTATTTGCTCCGGTTCGAATCTGAAATATAACTTTTCCAAATCAAAGGAATGGGTGAGTATTTCACACGTAAATATGAAGCGTATATCAACTGTCATACTTTCCTACCCTCGTTATTTCGGGTAGACCTAAAAAAGAACAAGTTTGGAGTGCGGCGTCCCTGCCCGCAGATTTCGCGCTCCTCCGATCCAGGCCTGTCCCCCCCCAACCCAGGGCCTGGCCGGCGCGTCGTCTAGGATTTATCCGAAGCGGCGCGCCGGTTTGATTCTAGGAATACATTTTCTGGTACAAGCGTTTAGTTTATTGTTTTTTGAACGCCTAAGCGCGTTTCAGGTGCAGCAGAAACTCGGTATTTCCATCACCTCCCCGAATCGGGCTTTGCGTACTTTGAAAGACCATCCATCCAACGCTCAGAAGCCAGCGATCAAAGTGCGCGCGCGCGGATTGAATTGCTTCCTGATCTTTTACAAGTCCCGCTCGCCCGACATTTTCAGGTCCGACTTGAAACTGAGGTTTAAACAGAACAACGGCTTCTGCCCGGTCAGTCATGAGCTTTAGTGCTGGCCCCAATAGTTTTTCCAGTCCGATGAAGCTTGCATCGCACACCATCAGCTCAACGCTGCGCTGGATAATGTCGGAGGTCAGTGCGCGCGCATCCTGATTTTCCAAGCACTCAACGCGCGCATCATTGCGAATCAACTGATGCAACTGGTCTCGTCCGACATCAACCGCATATACAAACTGCGCATCGTTACGCAGCAACACATCCGTAAAACCACCCGTTGATGCGCCAACATCAAGACACACTTTGCCCGCCGCGCTGACGCCGAACGCGCTTAATCCATGTTCAAGCTTCAAACCGCCCCGCGAGACATAAGGATGTGCTTTCTCTGCTTCGATAATCTGTTGTTCGCTAACTGTAAGAGACGCTTTTTTCGCCAATTGCCCGTCTATGCGCACATTACCGGCTTTTATCGCCGCCTGCGCTTGAGCGCGGCTCTCCATGAAACCACGAGAAACAAGCGCCTGGTCCAGTCTTTGAGTTTTGCCTTTATCCTGATCAGCCAAAACGAAATTTTCTCCCTACCAACGGAACACCAAACGCAAAATCCGTGTTAGTCAAATTGATCTAAATCCACCTATCCCTAAACGGAGTTGTCATGCGAAAACTTACTTTAGTGACCACCGCTATCCTTGCGGGCATGCTTGCGGCATGCGGCGCTGAATCCAGCGCACCTGTCGAAACTCAACCAACTCCGACACCTGAAGCTTCATCCAAAACCGAACCGTTCGAAGCAAAATCCGTTACAGCTAACGTCATAGATGTTGAGGGCAATTCAGTTGGACTGCTTGAAGTTTTCTCAGCTCCTGAGGGTCTCCTTTTACGCGTGTCTTTAACAGCTGGCGCTATCCAACCAGGATGGCATGGCATTCACTTGCACCAGGTTCCAGATTGTTCTGATGTGGGTGAGTTTAAACTCTCTGGAGGACATGTAGGAAAAGTTTCTGGCGGACACGGGCTTTTAAACCCTGCTGGCCCTGAAGGCGGGGACATGCCGAACATCTATGCAACGATTGAAGGCGCTGCAAATGCAGAAATTTTCACCCCCTTCATCTCCATGTCAGCACTAGAGGATAATGGCGGTTTCGCGATGATTATTCACGAAGGTCCTGATGATCACATCACCCAGCCAATCGGCGGCGCTGGCGCGCGCGTCGCTTGCGCAGCGGTTCAGTTCGAAACTGAATAAGCTCAGAGTTTTTCGAACACGACAGCGAAATTATTCGCTGGCATTGGGCGCGCTTCGATAAATTCGAGGCGCGCTTTTTTGACTTCCGGCAAAACATCGCTTTCAAGGTCACGCACGCCCCAATCAGGGTTGCGCGATTTCAGGCTCTCATCAAAATCGGCATTTGAAGACGCTGTGTGTTCGCCATTTCTGGAGAACGGACCATAGAGGAACAAACGCCCGCCTTTTGCTAGATGTCTCCCCGCGCCGGCAATGAGCCCTCGGCCGGCCGCCCAAGGTGCGATGTGGATCATGTTGCAGGACATCATGCCCTGGACCTGGCCAATATCGCCCCAGTTTTCAGAGGACGCATCTATTATGCGCGGCGGCAAAAGTCGTTGTTCCAGCTTTTCATGAACCGCCCATGCCGCCACACTGGCGCGGGAAGCATTATCCAAGTCAGACGGGATCCACGTCAAATCAGGCGCGCTCTTGAGAATGTGGACAGCGTGTTCGCCTGTCCCTGACGCGATTTCCAGAATCGTTCCGGCAAGCGGCATCAGATCCAAAAACACATCCCGGATCACATCGCGATTTCGGCCCGCAGACGGAGACTGCATACGCGCGTCACCAGACGTTTCTCTTTGCTCAAGCGCAATCGGTTGCTTTGGCTGGTCACTCATCGTTTCCCCCAATGGATACCGCGTTGCGAATTTTGTGCTTACGCGATGAATAGTTTTCTTAGCTCGCCTTTGAGCACTTTACCCGCAGCATTGCGTGGCAGTGGCTCTTCAACAAAGCAGACATGGTTTGGCGCTTTAAAGGCTGCAAGGTGTTCACGAACAAGTGCGGTGACATCTGCTGACGTCATTTCCGCACCGTCTTCAAGCAGGATAACAGCGCCAACCTCTTCACCCAGCACCTGATGTGGAACGCCCACAATCGCAGCGTCAAGAATGCGCTTGTCTTTCATCAGAACGTCTTCAACTTCCACACAGTAGATGTTTTCACCACCACGGATCAGCATGTCCTTGGCGCGGTCGAGCAGGTACAGGAAGCCTTCTTCGTCGAGTTTGGCGACGTCGCCTGTGTGGAGCCAACCGTCAGTCTGCAAAGTCTTTTCAGTCGCTTCCGGGTTTTGCCAGTAGCGTTTCATCACATTAGCGCCGCGCGCGCACAGCTCACCCGGCTCGTTCGGACCAAGCGTGTTGCCATTAGCGTCCACGATCTTGAGGTCAACTGTCATAGCCGCCGCACCAGCGCTTTTCGGATTGTGAACATAATCCATTCCAAAATTCAGCGTCGCAGTTGCGCAAGTTTCCGTCATGCCCCAGCCGTTTCCGACCAACGTGCCCGGAAAAGCTTCGCGTGCGCGTGTGACAAGCTCAGGCGCAGCAGGCGCGCCGCCATAAGAGACTGTCATCACTGAAGAGAGATCATATTCGTCGCGACGAGGGTGTTGGACAATTTGCCAAGCAATTGTCGGTACGCCGCCAATAACCTGTACTTTTTCGCGCTGGATGATCTCCAACGCTTCGTCTGCATTCCACTTGTACTGGGTGATCATTTTGGCGCCGCGCAAAATGTTGACCATCATCACAGCTGTAAAACCCGTCGTGTGGAAAAACGGGATAGACATAAGGAAGACACGCTGCGGATCATCCGGTTGAGGCACAGGCGGCATTTCGCCATTACGGATATAGCCACGCGCCTGACAGGACATGGAATTGAACATGGATGTAATAAAAGCGCGGTTCGTACACACAGCGCCTTTTGGGTGACCTGTCGTGCCAGACGTATACATCAGCATGCATTCGTCATCCGCATCGATTTCAATTGCGGGAGGTTCAACGTCAGCTGACAGATTTTTCCAATCGTTCGCACCACCGATCAGACTTTCCAACGACACCATATTGTCAGCGGCAGGCTCTTCGTCGGCACGCGCGATGATGATGTCTTTCAGCGCTGGTAATTCGCCAAGATGCGGCTCAACGCGTGCAAAAATCTGAGGACAAAGGATCGCCAGTTGGGCGCCTGAATTTTCCAGACCGTATTGTAGCTCCTCGCCAGTCCACCAGGCATTTAGCGGTGTCGCCATGGCGCCGCAGGACAACGCAGCCAACGTTGCAACCGGCCACTGGGGATAGTTGCGCATACAGATAGCGACACGGTCGCCTTTCTTCACACCATACTTGTCCCGCATGATGTTTGCGAGGGTCATAACCGCACGATAAAAAGCTTCGTAAGAAACACGCTCATCCTGGTAGATAAAAGATTCTTTATCGCCATGAGCACGCGCGTTGATCACTGTGTCGCGCAAAGTGCGCGGCGCGTTCTTAAACGTACGATACTCCAGCCCGTCAATGGTAACTGTTTCAAGTTCAAATTGACCGCCCGGTTGGTTCATCAGAGCATTAGCCTGCGCAATGCTCACAGCCGGGAATGCGCCTGTCTTGGATTCCATCTGGTAATTCTCCCTAGCATTTGATTTTATTTTGCAACAGGAAAAGCATAGCAAGAACGAAAGCGCCAGACGCTAACGTCTGCGTAAGACAGAAAAATCGTCAGGATTCGGTAATTTGCGCATCATCGATGCAATTGAAACGCACGTTTCTCCGCTCACGGGTATTTTCAACCAAGCTGTCCGAGACACTTTGTGGCTTTGGACGGAACGCGAAGACTCAATTGAAGACCGGCGCGCATGGATAAAGTCACGTCGAGCTGAGGGCTTTCCCGTGCTGGTCGCCCTTGAAAATGGGGGGGCGTCTCCTGGTAAAAGTCCTGGTGATCATACTGGTTATGTTCCTGGCGGAATTACCGATGATGATACCGGTCGAGTTCTGGGGTATGGTTCCTATGGTTTATATCGCCCCGCCATTCCCGGATTTGACTGCACTGTCGAGCATTCTGTCTATGTTGCGCCTGACGCACAAGGCCGCGGCGTTGGCAAAAAACTCTTAAACGCCCTCATCAAACGCGCTGAAGCTGATACGCGCCTTAAAAACATGGTCGCGGCAATCGACGCTGAAAACGATATTTCCATTCGCCTTCACGCCGGACTAGGATTTGTTGAACGCGGACGTCTGCCCAAAATCGCAATCAAACATGGCTTGCCGCGCGACCTCGTATTGATGACGCGCAGCGTTTGACATGTCTGTTGATACTAACTGGGTTTGAATTCCAGGGGATAAGTAAATCCGCTGGCGGCGACAGGTTCGCCATTAGCGCCGCGCGCTGGTGAGAAATGTGAACTGTGTGATTAAACGCTTAGCCAGCGACCAGAGTAAGTTTTGTCGCGTCACCGCGGCCAAGCGCTGAGATTGCTGTGGTCGCAATATCCTTCGCGCAGAGCCCTGCCTGCTCGTACATTTTTTCAGGCTTGTCCTGATCCTGAAAAACATCCGGCAATGTCATGGGACGTATGCAAAGGCCTTTGTCGAGCGCGCCCACTTTTGCAAGGTGCTCGAGCACGAACGCGCCAAAGCCGCCGCGAGAACCCTCTTCCACCGTGATGAGCACTTCATGCTCGCGCGCCAAACGCTCGATGAGGTCCGTATCAAGCGGTTTGGCAAACCGCGCGTCAGCAACAGTTGCTGACAGCCCTTGAGCGCCGAGCATGTCAGCTGCCTGTAGCGCTTCCTGAAGGCGACCGCCCAAAGACAGAATAGCGACACTGGAGCCTTCACGCACGATGCGCCCTTTACCGATCTCAAGCGGTTCAGCGCGATCCCAAAGATCAACGCCGACGCCTTCGCCACGTGGGAAGCGGAAACCGCTCGGCGCATCGTCAATCATGTGGGCCGTGGCCACCATGCGCTGCAGTTCGGCTTCATCGGAAGCCGCCATCAAGACAAAGTCTGGCAGACACCCAAGATAGCTGATGTCAAACGATCCTGCGTGTGTGGCGCCATCCGCACCAACAAGCCCTGCCCGGTCAATGGCGAAGCGCACGGGTAATTTCTGGATCGCAACATCATGCACCACGCTGTCATAGGCGCGTTGCAGGAATGTAGAGTAAATCGCACAGAAAGGGCGCATGCCATCCGCCGCCATGGCCGCCGCCATAGTCACACCGTGTTGCTCGGCAATTCCCACATCAAACATCCGGTCCGGGAACGCATCCCCGAATTTATCCATGCCTGTGCCGGATGGCATAGCGGCGGTGATGCCGACAATCTTCTCATCATCCTGCGCCAGACGGATCAATTCCTTGGCGAAGATAGACGTATAGCTTGGCGCATTTGGTTTGGACTTGGCCTGCTCGCCAGTGATAACGTTAAACCGTGACACGCCGTGATACTTGTCTGCGGAGTTTTCCGCCGGCGCAAAGCCTTTGCCCTTTTCGGTCACAACATGCACCAGCACAGGACCGTTTTTCATGTCGCGCACATTCTCCAATACCGGGATCAGCGCATCAAGGTCATGTCCGTCGATCGGACCAACATAATAAAAACCCAATGAATCAAACAGCGCGCCGCCCAGAGCAAAGTCGCGCGCATAGTGCTCAGCTTTTTTGGCTGGTTTTTCCAAACCAACCGTTTTGGCCACACTTTTGGCGGCCTTGCGTAGCGTACGATATCCGCGCGAAGACACTGTTTTAGACAGATAATGGCTAAGGGCGCCAACAGGCGGCGCAATCGACATATCGTTGTCGTTCAGGATGACGATCATGCGTTTGTGCAGGCCGCCCATATGGTTCATGGCCTCATACGCCATACCCGCCGTCATCGACCCATCGCCAATGACGCAGACCACATTGCGGTCTTCATCTTTTAAATCGCGTGCAACAGCAAAGCCCGCGCCAGCTGAAATGGACGTTCCGGCATGGGCGGCGCCGAACGGGTCATATTCGCTTTCAGAACGCTTTGTGAAACCAGACAAACCTTCTCCCTGGCGCAGGGTGCGAATGCGATCGCGGCGCCCGGTGAGGATTTTGTGCGGATAACACTGGTGCCCCACATCCCAGACGATCTTGTCGTCGGGTGTTTCAAAAACGTGATGCAAAGCGACAGTCAGCTCCACCACGCCAAGCGCAGAGCCTAAATGCCCACCTGTTGTCGACACAGCGTCAATCGTTTCCGCACGCAATTCGTCCGCAATCGTCTTAAGTGCGTCAACGGATTTTCCCTTCAGATCTGAAGGAATTGACACCATGTCGAGGTTTGGGGTTTTAGAAGTCATACACGTTACTTGATTGAAAAATCTGTTCTCTTAGTGGCGACGATCCAGCACAAAATTGACAAGTTCGACTAATAAAGTGGCCCGAACGCCAAACATCGACAAGTGTTGTTTGGCTTGATCGGCAAGAAGTCGCACCCTGTTTTCGGCGCCCTCTTCGCCGAGAGCTGACACAAAATTCTGTTTTCCGGCGTCTTTATCTTTGGAAACGGCTTTGCCGACTTCCTCTGCTTCGCCCTGTACGTCAAGCAGATCGTCTTTAATTTGATAGGCAAGTCCTAAGTCATGCGTGAAGCCCGCCAGCGCATGTTTTTCCATTTCATTCGCGCCGCCCAAAATTGCACCGAACTCGGACGAACAGGTGATCAACGCGCCTGTTTTCATGCGCTGCATGCGCGTCATCGCGCCAAGCGCTTCTTCCTCACTAAACCCGGGCGACATATCAATCATCTGGCCGGCCACCATGCCGCGCGCACCAGACGCCAAAGCCAAACGCTCAATCAACCGGCACCGAATGATGGCTTCCGGGTGGGTTTCTTCTGGGGACAAAATTTCAAACGCCAGCGTCAAAAGCGCATCGCCAGCTAAAACAGCCGTCGCTTCGTCAAACGCTTTATGCACGGTGGGCTGTCCACGTCGCATGTCATCATCATCCATGCATGGAAGATCGTCATGAATGAGAGAATAAGCGTGGACGCACTCTAACGCACATGCCGCCCGAAGAAGGGATTTTTCTGGCGCGCCAAACATACGGCCTGTCTCAATGACCAGAAACGGGCGCAGACGCTTTCCGCCCGCCAGCGCACCGTGACGCATAGCCTGCATCAGCCGGGCTTCTGGGCCCATAGCGCTTGGGATCAACCGATCAAGCGCAACCGTGACCTTGTCAGCGACTTCATCCAGGCGATCTTCGAATGACAAATCATCCTGGCTCATAGCGCCTCGCCAGCTTCAACGCCTGCTGCTGCGCCGTCGGAGCCGACAATAATTTTCTCAACCTTGGTTTCCGCCGCTTTGAGTTTGGCTTCGCAATGCTGTTTCAGCGCTTCGCCACGCTCATAGATCAGAATGGAATCTTCAAGCGCCACATCACCGCTTTCCAATTGCTGTACGATCCGCTCAAGCTCTTCGAGCGCATCCTCGAAGCTGAGCTTGGGAATGTCTTTGTTAGATGCCGGGGCCGCCATATTGATACTCCCTCTGTTGAGAAGTGCGGAACATAGAAGCCGCCCGCCCTTCGAACAACCGCCCAATGCGGTTTTCGTCAGCGTTTTTCATAAATCCGGAACGACCAATAACCATCGCCGCCATCATGTCGGCAAGCAAAACCACGCATCTTTAGCTCTGGGCGCAGCATTCGGTTAAACCAACCATGCGCTGCTAAGACGACATCATGTCCGTTAGACGCAGCCTCAACCAAGACATCGGTCGCACGCGAAGCACGCTCGCGCGCTTGATCTAAATGTTCGTCGCCTTCGTCCGCATGGCCAAGCAACCAGGCGATACGTGCGATCTTGTTCCAGGTCTTAGGAAGGTATCGCCTGTGTTCCGGCCAATGCGGCGGCGGCAATGTCGCCTCTATAAACACAGGATCGACTTTCACATCACGTCCCTGCGCAATGGCTTTGGCCGTGCCAATGGCGCGTGGTCGGCTGCTGGAAAAAACAAATGGAGCGTTAGCTGCTTCTTTCATTAAACGATCAGACGGTTTCTGACCATTTTCAAGCAAGGGCGCTTCTTCATAGCCCGCCCACCATTCGCGATATTCGCGCCAGTTAAGACGCGGGCCCGCCTCGCGGTCCTTGTTTGGACGCCCATGACGCACAACAATGATACGGCCAAAGGCTGTTGCTCCAGCTGATGCTGCAACAGCGCTTTCATCCCGTTCCTGTTTGATCTCAGTTGTTGTGCTCATCGCCTGTCTCAAACTTTGCAGTTAACTAACGTGACTGCAAATCAGATCAGGGGTCTAGCCCCGGCAGATCAAAGCCGCAAGAAACCAAGTCGATTCAATGTCGATTTCTGGAATTAAAAGCAGATTGGCCGCGATGAGCGCGATTACCTAGCGTTTAAGCGCTTTTAAGACACCTTGTGCGCGCCCGGAGAATGTCGCTTCCACAGCCAGAATGTTATCGAGCCGGCGCCTGAACTTGCCGGCGATTCGCGATGCTGGCCCTAACGGCGCTGTCTCCGCTTTTCGCCAGATCTGACCACATTCGCCGCGCAGCGCGCCAAACACGTTATTCGCCGGGATCACACCCTCGCTGACTGGGCGCAAATGGCTGGCATAATATTTTTTATAATGATCCGCGCCGACGCCAAGGTCAGCGCGCTCAACACCAGCTTCAACCGCCGCTTTGAGCAATCCTGTCTGTAGCAGCATCCCGGGAGAATTGTTTGCATATGCGTTCGCATACCCCGAAATCCAGCCATGCAGCACGTTGTTTGATCGAAGCCCCAATTCAGCGGCGATCAATGTCTTTTCCGGACCAGCGCGCAGTGTTGTCAGCACACCGGAAAAGTCTGAGTTTTGTGATGCAAGGCAAGCATGAAGCATATCACGCGCCCATCTGGCCGCCAGCACATCATGTAAGCCTGTTTCTTCAAACTGCGCGCGTTTCCAGCTGATTAATTCATCCAGCACATCAGATGACGTCTCATGAAAGGTCAAAGAGAGCCCGTCATATTCGCGCTCAGCCTGGCGCCACATCCGGCGCGCCTTTTTGAAATGTTTTGGATGTTGGGCGCGCTGGCCTTCAAGGTAGTCGTCATAACCAGGTGTAAGGTCTGCGATAAAGCTCTGTGTTTCGCCTCGTTTTGTGTCTCCGAGATTGATTGCGCCCTCGGGCAGTCCGGAAAACACATAAACAGCTGCGCCAGCCTGATTGACCATTTCAGCGGCTAATCCTGCAGGGGCGTCTTTGGAGAGAATTGGCGCATGATAGTCGCAAAATGGCGCGCCAATTGGCCTTGCAAGCCCAAAACCTGACACCTGATATGGCAAAATACCGACAATCTTGCCTGAGTCATCCTGGGCGAAAATTGTTTGGGCGTCTTTTCGCACAGCGCCAACAATCTGGGAGAATTCCGGTGCGAAGAACGGGCTTTCATACCACGACGATGCCGCACGCAGCATGCGCCAGGCGCTGATCTGATCCTGCGTCAGCTCGGATGGATGGATCTTGTAAAACTGCATGCCCACGGCGCCTCTTGGCGTTGTCCCACATTGCTTGATTGGCGAACAATCATGCAAAAGCAACGCCAATCAGGCGAATAAACCGTTAAAGGTTAGAGTCCCTTCCAGACACGCCCCTTCGCACACTCTGTATCGGCCTGCTTGCGGCAACGATAAAGCGTGAAGGCGACAGTCTCGGCGCGTCCCATCAAATGATCCAGCGGCACATATCCAATTGCTGTTGGCGTGCTTCCAACACCTTGAAAAATCAAACCATTCCAGCCTGTTGGGTTTTGTCGATACAATTCGATGTGTCCGCGTGGCGAGCGACTGTCTTCTGAATTGTCGCGGTTATCGCCCATCATGAAGACATGCCCTTCTGGGATTTCGAACACAGGCGTATTGTCCAACTCTGTTTTGCCGGACTCTTCATAGACCAGATAACTTACGCCATTTGGCAAAGTCTCGCGAAACTCAACCACATTGGTCGGGATGCGTTCATTGTGTTTCACATACCGCACGCGGCGCACAAAATCCCTGACAATTGGCTCGCCGTTTAAGTGCACAACACCCGCAACGACCTGGAGCTGATCTCCGGGCATGCCAATCAGGCGCTTAATCATCACACGGTTGGTGTTTGGGTGGCGAAAAACGATCACATCGCCACGCTCAGGCATAGACGCGAACATGCGCTGATCAGGCTTGCTTTTATCTTCGCTGGAAAACCATTGGCCCACACCCAGAACTGGTGTGTAGCGCGAATAGCCATAAGCAAATTTGGAAACAGCAACCCGGTCCCCGACCTGAAGCGCGGGCACCATGCTTTCAGATGGGATAGAGCGAAGCTCGTAAACAAACGATGTGAATACAACCCATATCGGCAAAAACACAGCGATAGTCATCGCCAGTTCGCGCGCTTCGTGTTTCCACCAATCCAGACCGGTGCGCTTTTCGTCTTCGCCCTCAGTCTCTGATGCGGAATTGTCCGCTTTGTTCTGCGTCACTGACATGTTCTCGTTGTTATACTTCACTTTACTTAAAGCGCACCGCTGTCCCGTAAGCCAGGATCTCGGCAGCTCCCTGCATGATAGTGGACGTTGTGATGCGCATGGTCACCACAGCGTCCGCGCCCATGTCTTGCGCATGCTGGACCATTCTGTCCAGCGCTTGTTCGCGCGCTTCCGCCATCAATTTTGTATATTCGCTGACTTCGCCGCCAACGATCTGGCGCAAACCGGCGACAATATCATTTCCCACATGGCGCGCGCGGACGACATTTCCGCGGGCTGTGCCAATCACTTCGGCAACGTCTTGGCCCGGTACGTCATCTGCCATTGTCACAATGATTTGCGGCATATTTTAGCGCTCCACATGATTTGAATAATAGCTGTCTTCACGGCTTGATAGCCGATCAACAATAACTTTGGCGACTAGAATTATCAGCCCAAGCAAAGCTAAAAATGCCATCAGGGCCCACATCATCAAAAACTGCACAACAGTCCCACCGCCGGTTGTCGAGCCAAAAGCAAACGTGACGCCAAATACAAATGTTAGAATATAAAGACCGAATGCTGCCGCCAACAAAGCCAAGCCAATTGTCGCCCAGCCTTGTGTTTTAGAAGGTTCTTTTTGCCGTGGCGGCTCGCCAAGCGCATTCGTCATTTTGACCCACCCTTTTAACAACAAGGCGACGCGTTTAGTTGCTGTCAGCCTGGCTATAAACATAAACGCTGTCGACAAGTTCCCGCTTCACCAGCCCGCGATGTCGCAGGCAGTTGAGATGAGCGAGCGCTTCGCCTGTCGCGCTTGAGATATTTGATAGCGTAATGTTGCGAAAGAATAATGTCGCAAATAGGTCAACCACCCGCGCAGGCTCTTCTAAACGCTGCGACAGACGTTCTAATTGACGTTCATGGCCGTCAATCAACGCTTTCAAGCGGCCGTGTGCGCCGTAAAAAGGCTTGTTGTGCGCCGGCAGCACTAACACATCCTCAGGCACGGACCGGATCAGCTTGGCGCAGCTGTCCTGCCAGTCCTGAAGCGGGTTTGCTTCAGGTTCAGTTGGAAGGACAGACACATTAGACGAAATGCCTGGCAAAAGCTGATCGCCGGAGATCAGCACATTTAAATCGGGACAAAACAGACAGGCATGTTCCGGGCTGTGCCCCGCGCCTGTAATCACTTTCCAACCGCGTCCGCCAATGGTCAGCACATCGCCATCGGCCAGCCTGTGAAAACTGTCCGGTAATTGTGAAATTGACTGACCGAAAGTGCCAAACCGCTCTTTGTAGCGGTTGATCGCATCTTCATCCCAACCTGCGCGCTTGTAAAAGTTGATACCTGCTTCAGGCGCCTGCCGACCTGTGTCAGCCATCATTGTGCGGCAAGTGAGGTATTCAAGGCGTGTCATCCACAGATCGCAATTCCATTTGCGACAGGCCCAGCCGGCAAGTCCAACGTGATCTGGATGCAAATGGGTGACAATCACGCGGTTGACCGGTTTGCCACCCAGCACTTTTGCAAAAATGGATTCCCAGATGTCCTGCGTACCGGCGTCATTCATGCCGGTGTCGACCATGGTCCAGCCTGTTTCGCCTTCGATCAGCCAGAGATTGATCCAATCCAACCCAGGAAACGGTAGCGGCATGGACAGCCAGAACACACCTTGAGCCACCTCAATAACTTCTCCGGAAGGCGGGATGTCTTCGTAAGGATGCGCCATCGGCGTTTTTTTGGTTTTTCTTGGTGACACATCCATGATTTCGTTGGCCTTTCATCCGTCGGCTGACACAATGCGTTGCGAAAACTACATCCCGTGATCAGCCAGAGCCGACCATCATTAGTGCAAATTGTCGCAGCTTGCCAACGGCGCCGTTAAGTCAATCACCCTAAATCAGTTTAAGTTTCCGTCATGACGCGCTCCAAACCCCTATATTAATCTGCATGGAATTAGCGTGAGCACTTTCACGTTTGCGCACAATCGTTCATAAGGGCGGCAAATTTTTGGAAGAATAAATCCCAGAAGGTCCGGATTTAAATGGTCGACAAGTCAAAATTACCCTCTCGCCACGTCACGGTTGGTCCAGAAAAGGCGCCGCAACGGTCTTATTACTACGCGATGGGACTTGGTACGAAAGAAATCGAGCAGCCTTTCGTGGGCGTCGCGTCCGCATGGAATGAAGCAGCGCCATGTAACATTGCTCTGCAACGCCAAGCGCATGCTGTTTCTGCTGGCGTGAAAAAAGCAAACGGCACGCCGCGCGAATTCTGTACTATCACTGTGACGGACGGCATCGCGATGGGAACGGAAGGCATGCGTTCTTCACTCGTTTCGCGTGATGTGATTGCTGACTCTGTGGAACTGACCATTCGCGGCCACTCTTATGACGCGCTCGTTGGGATCGCCGGTTGTGACAAATCCCTGCCAGGCATGATGATGGCCATGTTGCGCCTGAACGTGCCTGCAGCATTCCTTTATGGCGGATCCATCCTGCCGGGTCGTTTCGACAACAAGGACGTAACCGTTCTGGACGTGTTCGAAGCTGTCGGCGAATTCTCCGCTGGCCGTAACGACATGAGCGAAGAGCGCCTTTGCGCGCTCGAGAAAGTTGCCTGCCCTGGCGCTGGCGCATGTGGCGGTCAATTCACAGCCAACACGATGGCGTGTGTGTCTGAAGCAATTGGTCTTGCTCTGCCGCTGTCTTCTGCTTTGCCTGCGCCATATGAAAACCGTGACCGCTACGCCGAAGCAACCGGCGAAGCCGTCATGGCTTTGATCGAACGTAATCTGCGTCCGCGCGACATCTGTACGCGTGAAGCGTTTGAAAACGCAGCGGCTGTTGTGGCTGCGACCGGCGGATCGACCAATGCCGGTCTGCACTTGCCGGCGATGGCGAATGAATGTGGTATAGAATTCACGCTGGAGCACGTGGCGGAAATCTTCAAGAAAACCCCATACCTTGCCAATTTGAAACCGGGCGGTGACTACGTCGCCAAAGACATGGGCGAAGCTGGCGGCGTGCCAATGCTGATGAAAACCATGCTTGAAGGCGGATATCTGCACGGCGACTGCATCACCGTGACCGGCAAGACATTGGCTGAAAACTTGGAAGACGTGACTTTCAATCCAGAGCAGAAAGTCATTTATCCGGTGTCTAACCCAATCACACCAACAGGCGGGGTTGTGGGCTTGAAAGGCTCATTGGCTCCGGATGGGGCGATTGTAAAAGTTGCCGGACTTGCGCACCAGCAGTTTAAAGGCCCTGCCCGCGTCTTTAACTCCGAAGAAGCCTGTTTTGAAGCGGTGCAGAAAAAAACCTACAAAGAAGGCGAAGTGCTGGTCATTCGTTATGAAGGACCAAAAGGCGGTCCGGGCATGCGCGAAATGCTGGCGACAACCGCAGCGCTTTATGGTCAGGGCATGGGCGACAAGGTTGCGCTCATCACTGACGGACGCTTTTCTGGCGCGACCCGCGGTTTCTGTATTGGCCACGTGACGCCAGAAGCGTTTGAAGGCGGTCCGATTGGTCTGGTTGAAGATGGCGACATCATCTCCATCGATGCAGAAGCTGGCACGATTGAGCTTGAAGTTGACGCAGCCGAGCTGGAAAAACGCCGCGCTTCTTTCACGCCAAAAGAAACACTTTACGCAACTGGCGCGCTTTACAAATACGTCCAGACAGTTGGCCCTGCTCACCTTGGCGCATGTACGCACCCTGGCGCCAAAGAAGAAAAACACGTCTACGCAGACCTTTAGTTTTTTCTCCATTTCAATAAAAAGCCCCGCTTCAGCCAGACTGAAGCGGGGCTTTTTATTGGGTGTTAAATTGGCGTTATACCGGCGAGCGACCGCGAAGCGCTCGGGCAACGAATGTCACCACCAGCAGCGCAAGGAATACAAAGAATAAGATCTGCGCGATGCTTGCCGCCGCACCGGCGATGCCGCCAAAACCAAACACAGCGGCGATGATTGCAAAAATGAAAAAGGCAAGAGCCCAACCTAACATGTCACTTCTCCTGTAATGTATTTAGCGTTGTGCGCCATTACGGAAGAAACGAATGCGGATTGATCTCGGTTCCAATTTTTAATGCGGGAACCATCAGTCAGATTTCGCGTTATTAGCGCAGGTTATCGCTATAAAGGTGCTTGTGTCTGATGGTTTGTCAGGTCGTAATCAATCAAAATTCGGGCAGTATCCCAACTGATGCGGTCGAACAGATCACAGCGCATCTTGGCGATCAGAACATCACTCCAGTTGTTGATGTGTTTGATGGCGAGGACCTTCAACCGCGATTACGTGACTACGCACACGCCCTGGGAGAGGATGACATTTTCATCGTCTGGGGGGGCGATGGGACAATAGCGTGCGCTTTTAATCAGCAGTTTGTCGGATCAGCGCCCATTCTCGCTTTGCCTGGCGGCACGATGAACCTGGTTCACAAAGCCATTCATAAAGGCGAGACGGACTGGAAGACGATTTTGAATAAAACATTGGCGTCTCCTTCTGAAATTAAAGTTCCGGCCGGCATGATTGCAGACCAACATTTTTTTGTCGGTGCGCTTTTTGGCAAGCTCACGCAGTTGGTGCAGGCGCGCGAAGCGCTTAGAGGCGCTGAATTGGTCACAGCTGTTACAAAGACGCTTGAGACGCCGGAGCTGTTCGACCTAAGTCCTGAACTTTGTATCAAGACTCTAATGGATGTTGAGGCTCATGCAGCAGCTGCAGGTGTGTTCATCAAACGCGATCAACCCCATGACTTAGATGTCGGCATCATTGCTCCAACTGGCGTGATTGATCTGACGTCCATCGCATTGGAAGCCTTGATTTCTGACTGGCGAACCATTGAAGGCGTCACAAATTTAAAAGCGCCCAGAGTTAACCTGTCCTGCGATAATGATCATGCGATCCATGCGACTTTAGACGGAGAACCCGCAGAACTAGACGGACCTCTCACCATTGAAATCAATCCAAATGCAGGACGCGCACTGGCGGCGGCATAATGAAAATTGTTCAAATGGCAGACCTGCATTTCGGCGTTGAAGATCCGGACGCATTGCTTGGCGCTGAACAAATCATAAAATCCAGCCAGCCTGACCTAATCGCGGTTTGCGGTGACCTGACCCAACGCGGCAAACGCACGGAATTCTACAACGCCCGCAAATGGCTTGATCAGTTTGACATCCCGATCATCGCCACGCCAGGCAATCATGACACGCCGCTTTTGAATATGTGGACGCGCGTCAAAAACCCTTTTCAAAGATATGATGACAATTTCGGCGACCTTACACGCCCCGTTTCAATCAATGGGCGCGCAATTGCTTCGCTGAACACATCACGTGGGTGGCAAGCGCGGAAAAACTGGGCTGAAGGTGTCGTCAATCTGGATCAGTTAGAGAAAGTCTTAGAGTCCGATATTTCTGAAAACACCGGTTTATTGGTCTGCCATCATCCATTTCTCTCTCCGCCTGACACACCACTGAAAGTTGCCACGCGCAGAGGCTTGCGAGGCAGCCGACGTCTTGCCAAATCGTCTGTTGAACTCTTGCTGACCGGACATGTTCATGCGCCCTCGGCAATTGTGCGGCATCACGAGGACGGCAAATACCTTGCGGTGTCTGCGGGTACGCTTTCGAAACGATTACGACATCAGCCGCCTAGTCTGAATGTTATTTCAATAGATGAGCACGATATCCAAGCGACAGCTTGGGCCATTTCCGGCGCACGTTATGAATCTCAGAGCTTGGGTGTCTGGGCGCGAAACTCTCTGGAACCAATCCCCGCATGAATGCGTTTCTTCAGTATAGGTTATTAATTGGAGAAACTGATGAATTTCAAATTCTTAGCAGTTGCAAGCGCCGCAGCTTTTATGTTTGCGGCTTGCGATTCAAATGATGGTTTTGAAGAGGTCGGCGAAAGTCTGGATGAGACTGTAGAAGACGTTCAGGACGAAACGGGCGACGCTGGCAATGAGGTGGAAGACGCCATTGAAGATGCTGGTGATGACATCGAAGACGCCGCTGACGACCTCAAAGAAGACAACCAGTAAGACAAGGAGAATTCGACATGGCGATTCACACATTAAAATCCGCCGACCCGACATTTAGCCGCAAAACTGGTATTGATGCGAACGACCGCACCGCCATTGCGGAAAAACTCGGGGTTGTTCTGGCTGACAGCTACATGCTGTTCATCAAGACCCAGGGCGTGCATTGGAATGTGACAGGACCAGCTTTCGTAGGCGTGCACAAACTGACCGAAGAGCAGTATGAGAATTTGTACGAGGCGATTGATGAGATTGCTGAACGCATCCGCGCCCTCGGTGAAAAGGCCCCTGCAAGCTACAGCAAATATGGCGCGCTTTCTTCTATCAAGGATGAAGACGAACCAAAATCAGTTCACGACATGCTGGCAATGCTGATCAGCGACCATGAGAAAGTCGTGACATCTATGCGCGACGCGGTTGAATGGTGCGAAGACAAGAATGACTACGTCACCGCTGATATGATGATTGCGCGCATGGCGTGGCACGAAGAAGCGATCTGGATGCTGTCATCCCTTATCGCGGAATAACCAGACCTTATTCCCCAACAGCAAAACCCCGGCTTCTGCAGAAAGCAGGGGTTTTTATTATGCAATCAATTGATAGAAGACAGCGGGTAAACTAAGACGTTTATCAGTTGTCACCAGACTCATTGAGCACACTCAATGGAATGGTGATGGTGATGCGATAGCCGCCATCCTGTGTGTCAGATGACACCGAGTATTCGCCTCCCATTTGGCGTACGAAAGCTGCTTTTAGTTGTCGACCAAGTCCTGTTGAGGTTTTGGGATCGTTTTCTAAATCCGCACCTGCGCCATTATCATTGATGAACACCTTGATCTGGTCGTTCTCTCTAAAGACTTTGATGCAGATTTCACCGCCACTTTCATCGAACGCATATTTTGTAGAATTGGTGATAGCTTCCACCATGAAGAGCGCCAGCGGAATGGCATCATCTGCTTTCCACGGCATGTCTTCGATTTCGTATTTCAGCGAGATGGCAAGGTCGGTTAAGCCCAGCGCATTCGACAGGTGGTTCAACAATCCATCCAAAAACGGCTTGAGCGATACCGTATCTAATTGCTCATTCTGATAGAGCGTCTGATGAACAACAGAAAGCGCATCAATCCGGTGGCGCGCTGCCGCGATCGCGATTTTTGCTTTTTCATCGTCTAAGCGACGGCTTTGCAGATTGAGGAAACTTGTCACGATCTGCAGATTGTTTTTCACACGGTGATGGATCTCTTTTAGGGCGTCGTCACGCTGTTTCAGCGCATTCTTGAGTTCGGTGTCACGCTCCCCAATCCGGTGAGACATTTGATTTAGCGCTTCAGCCAGGTTGGCAATTTCTTCTGGTGAGTTTTCAAAATCCGCCCCCGGATTCACACTATACCGGCCGCCGCCATATAGAAGAGATAAGCGTTGCAACCTGCGTAACCACCTCAAAACAAGATGATTTATCGCCATCGAGACAGCTAACAAGGCCACAGAAAACGCAATTAAAGGCAAACCAATTGTCGCAACAGGCCGCAAAGTAAAACTATCAAACAATCCCGGTGATGAGCGACTGACAACGGCGTAAAGGCCGCCAAGGCTCAACTCGCTGATAACAATGTCAGTTGAAACACCCTCTTGCGATTTGCCCATAAACAATAAAGGGCGTTCAGCCTCCCTGACCTCCGCCAGCCAGTTTACGTCCTTATCGGTCGCAGGAAAACTGCCGAAAATATGCATATTCTCGTCAACTAGCGCCACCTGCACATCCTTAGGCATGGTGGGGTCGTCCATAATATCAACGAGCCCTTCCGCACGCATTGAAAATGCTGCTGAACCGACAAATGCACCTTCAATGTCAAGACGATGGATCAGTGCGAAAATCCAGCCATGGCCGTCACCATCAACTGTGAACGCATCCGTGCGGATCGTTTCTTCGCCAGACTTAAGGCGTTCATTCCACGACATATCATGCATCTGAAAACTTGTGCGTCCGTCAGATGCGCAACTGGACATGCCCTCAGTGTCAAAATGAACGACCTCGCCAAGCGCTGGTAGTTGTTCAATGAGCCAGTTTTTTACGTCCCGGCATCTGCCAGCTGCGATCTGCTCTGAAAACACCTCCAACAAAGCGTCGGAAGTGCCCAGCGATTGTTCGACGCGGTCGATGGAACGCTCTGCGACCTTTAAAAGATTGTCCCGCCTGACTAAGAGGTTCTGCTTTCCATCCAGATACGCCTGGAAAGCTGCAATGAACAATATAGGAGACAGCGCAGCCGCCAGGATGCCAACGAGGCGCACCCTAAGCGGCGCATTGGAATTGAACAGTTTCAAGCAGGTTATCCGTTGCTGGCGAGCTGACTGCCAACCGCACTACGGTCTGACAGGTGATCGGCTTCTCGCATAATGTCTTCAAAGGCCTGCGAAGCAGGCATATTGTCAGGGCTCTCCAGGTTAGATTCTGTCTGTTCCAGAATGTCGAAGAGCGATTGCCGCGCCCGGCTTACCCGGCTTTTGATTGTGCCAACTGCACATCCGCAAATCTCTGCGACTTCTTCATACGACAAACCGCCTGCGCCAACCATGATCAAGCATTCTCGCTGACTGTCCGGAAGTTTGTTCATCGCATTGCGCAGCGCCAGAAGCTCCAGATTGTCACTCGTGTCATCACCGGAAACGAGCGTGTTTTCCGCAAACTCCGGATCGAGCGGCTGCTGTCGCCATGCGCGACGCTTGTCGGAATAAAAGACATTGCGCAAAATCGTAAAACACCATGCCTTCAGATTAGATCCCGCCTGGTAAGACGTGCGCGCGTTCCATGCTTTTAGCATTGTATCCTGCGCTAGATCATCTGCTTGAGTTGCATCGCCGCAGAGACTGCGGGCAAACGCGCGCAAATGCGGAATCAGCGCCGACAATTCTTGTTTGAACGCATCATCGTCCAACTGGGTATCGCTCTGTTTCATGCCCTAATCCTCTGCCTTCTGCTGAGGGGTCGCAGCGTCGGCTGGCTTATCCGCCTGCTCGAGCAATTTCAGAAAATCATCTGGTACGGGTTCGTTGGCTACGTCGTCGTAGAGGCGTTTTAACTGGTCGCCCAAGCGCTTACGTCGCGCTCGGCGGGACCGTTCATCGTCCAACTTGCTTTCAGTGGGGGATTTCATGATCGCAATTTACCTACGTATTTAAGTTCAATATGTGTTCAGTCATTCATCAGGTTCTCTCTGATCCTGCCCCATTAATTCGGCAGATGAAGAAAAGTTCCATAATTAGAAATTTTTTTTGCTGACCGTGGAACCAAACCTAAAGCGCAGCGTTGGTGAAGGATCAAAACGAAAGTGAGACGTTCAATGAGCTTTGTAACTCTTTTCGGCCCTGAACTGCCTTATCTGCGCCGGTATGCGCGCGCTTTGACAGGTAGCCAACAAAGTGGCGACGCATACATACGCGCAGCCCTTACAGCCTTGTCCCAAACACCTGAGCACGTGGATGGTTCTTTGTCTCCCCGCATTGGACTGTTCAAATTTTTCCACGCTATATGGGACAGCACAGGCGCACAGCTGGACAAACCAGCCACCGATGGCAGCATCCTTGGCAATGCGGAAGAAAAGCTTCTCGCGCTGGCGCCAATTGAGCGCCAAGCATTTCTGCTGACCTCTATGGAAGGTTTCACATACAAAGAAGCGGCTCATATATTGAATGTGAGCGACGACAAACTGGTAGAGTTGTGCAACCTGGCGATCAAAGACATCGAGACCTCCCTTGCGACGAAAGTGCTCATTATTGAAGATGAGCCAATCATTTCAGCCGATCTGGCCAGCCTTGTCGAAAGTCTGGGGCACGAGGTTACTGGCCAGGCGACAACACATGCTGAAGCCGTTGAAATGGCCACACACAATCCGCCGGGCTTGGTCTTGTGCGACATTCAGCTTGCCGACAATTCTTCCGGTATTGACGCGGCTCAAGACATTCTGGCGAAATATGACGTTCCGATCATTTTCATCACAGCCTTTCCAGAGCGCCTGTTGACTGGCGAACGACCTGAGCCGACCTATCTGATTTCCAAACCATTCCAGGAAAACACAGTGAAAGCGGCTATCGGACAAGCGCTTTTCTTTCATCCGGACAGACAGGCAGAAACTGTTTAAGAGCGCCTTTTCAACGTTCGAAACCTTCGAAAAGCGAGCTGAAAATCAGCTCGCTTTTTTTGTGTGCGATCAATCAGAATATGGAACTCTATCCCCTGCTTTGCGTTGTTTAAATGAGCAACAAAACAGGAGGCTAAAATGGCAAAACTTGAATCTGTAAAAGACGCATTTTCAACTGACAATGACAGCTTTGGCATTGTTACGAAGGATGATTTCGACGCCCTGAAGACTGACTTCAATGCTTTACGTAACGATTTTTCCAAACTGTTTTCTGATGCGTCCTCTGTGGCGGAAGAAGCAGGTCGCCGCACTGTCGAAAAAGGCAAAAAACAGGCAGAAAAGGCAAAGGAAGGTCTGGATGGGTCACGTAAGGGCGTGGAGAACACAATTCGTTCCCAACCACTGACATCTGTGGCTGTCGCTGTCGGCGTTGGTGCGTTGATCGGCATTCTCGCGAAGAAGTAAGATCATGGACTTTGCGAAAAACAGAATATTTCTGGGCGTTTGCGGAGCCGTACTTGGCTTTGCAGGCGTCCTCGCGCTTTGCGCCGCGATAATTGTGGCGCTGGCAGAACACTATGGCTGGCTGATCGCGACATCGAGTGTCGGTGGAACACTGGTGATAATCGCCAGCATCTGCGTTTATTTTTTTCTGCGCCCTTTCGTGACGTCACACGAAGAAATTGAAGCTGTTGAAGAAACTGCAGCGTCTGCTCTGGCGGATCTTCCGCTCGACATTATCGAAGCACAAATCCAAAAAAGCCCGCTAGCAGCGGTAGGACTTGCGTTAGTTGCAGGCTATGCGGGCGCGCGCGATCCGGAAAAATCACTTAATCAGATGCAGGGATGGTTGATGCGGTTGCTGTGATCGACACACCAATCAGAACACCCCCATAACAATCCCTGCGTTTAAAGCCGCGCCCAGTTCACGACATTTATCCAGTTCGGTGTCCGGGATCAGTTTGGTCGCCAATATCTGTTCCTGAGTTTGCGCATGGGTACAGATAATGAGCGGCGGCTGAACCTCTTTCAGTCGCCAGCCAGTTGCGATGCGCGCTGTCTGTCTGGCAGCGTTTTCTCCATCCGATCCTGCACAGACCATTTGCGCATAAGGGCGGCCTTCGATCCTACCCAATACCGGGTAATAGCACCTGTCGTAAAAGTCCTTCATGACGCCTGAAATAGCGGCAAGGTTTTCTGGCGCAGCAAAGAGATATCCTTTTGCGTTCAGCAGATCCTCGGGTTCTGCCGCGTCCGCAGTTTTCAACACCACCTCGCCTTCTTTTTTCGCAGCTTGCGCAGCAGCTTTCGCCATCTGCGCCGTGCCGTTTGTGCGCGAATGATAAACGATCAATAATCCGGGCATATCAGGGCCTTGCGCTTGTTTCCTGCAGGTCGCTTGAACGAAACTCTACAATAGAGATGGACCTCCACACAAAGCTTATGCCAAATAGCGATCAGCGGTCTGAAGAATCGTATTCATGCGGGAGGAATATTATGACAAAGATTAGCCGTCGCCACATCCTTGCAACCGGCGGAGCATTTATAAGCGCTGCCTTGTCCGCGCCAGCAGCGCTCGCAATGGAACGCAAATCAGATACGCCAGCAGGACAAGACCCCATTATTGCGCCGCCTAAGCTTGAGTTTGCTTTTCGCGTGCATGTCACAATCGGCGAAGCCGTTGAACTGGGCGTTGTTCATGGCGGCCGCAAGCGCATGATCCCGATCACTGGCGGCACATTCGAAGGCCCTAAAATCAAAGGCGTCGTGCTGCCCGGCGGCGCTGACTGGCAGGAAATCCGCTCTGATGGCGTCGCGGACATTCTAGCGATTTACGCGTTGCGCGCCGATGATGGCACCGAGATTACGGTTGAAAACCCGGGTTTCAGACACGCTCCTGCGCCGATTCTGGAAAAACTTTCCAAGGGCGAACCCGTTGATCCTGCGCTGTATTACTTCCGCACGGCGCCACGTCTCACCGTTTCAGAAAACAGCCCGCATGCCTGGCTTGGAAAAACCGTCTTTACCTGCACAGCCGCACGTTATTCAGAAGACGTTATTCTGGACTATTACGCTGTCCTTTAAGTGACCTTCCCCGCTTCAGGAGCATGCCCATGGACACGCCAGTTATTTCCACACCAAAACTCGCATTTGCCATGCAGGTTCAGGCAGAGATCGGCCCGCCTGTCGACCTTGGCGTGATGAATGGCCTGCGAAAACGCATGATCCCGATCACCGGCGGCTCTTTTGAAGGCCCCGGCATCAAAGGCGACGTCCTGCCTGGGGGGGCGGACTGGCAGGATATTCGCCCCGATGGCGTTGCTGAAATTCTCGCGCTTTATCCGCTAAGAACCGAAGACGGCGTCTATATCAATGTGCGCAATCCAGGTTTCAGTCATGCCGCGCCTGGCGTCCTGCAGAAAATGGTGGCAGGCGAGCCATTTAACCCCAACGAGCTTTACTTTCGCACAACTCCGCAACTCTCCGTCGCTGCAGACAGCAAATACGCATGGCTTGGAAAAACGGTCTTCACAGGCTCCGCCACGCTCCACAAAGGCGTTGTCGTTTTGGATTTCTACGCTGTGAAATAATGAATGTGCGCCTACTTAGGTCGCAAACGACCAAATAAGGTTAAAAAGCGTGCCAAGCACACTTCTCGTGTAATTTGATCACAAAATTGATTGCCTGATTGTGGGGTGAATCTGGTAAGTTCAACCTCAACGCGTGCAGGACTGTTCCATCATGTGCGCTCAAAACGTGAAATACGGAGCAATTAAATGCGTGTGGAAGCAGGTGATTTTGAGGATCCGGAAGTTCTTGATCTTATCCGAATGCATTTATCGGACATGTTGAAAAACTCACCGCCAGAACACTGCCATGCGATGGATACCAGCGGGTTGCGCGGGGATGACGTCAAATTCTGGACTGTGAAAGATGGCGAACAACTGATGGCGATGGGGGCTCTAAAGCAGCTCAATACATCTGATGGCGAGATCAAATCCATGCGCACCCATCCGCGATATCTAAGGCGCGGCGCAGGACGGGTGATGTTGAGCCACATCATGTTCACCGCCCGCGGCATGGGGCTGAAAAAGCTTAGTCTTGAAACAGGTAGCGGGCCGGTTTTTGAACCGGCCATCGCTATGTATCGCCTATATGGCTTTGAAAGCGGCCCCGCGTTTGGAAGCTATAAGGCGACCACTTTCAATCAGTTCATGCATATGGACCCTTTAGGCCGACAGCGCCATTTCTATGGCGGCGACAAGCGCTGGGTTGTCCGGTGTTGTGTCAGGTGAAAAACGCGCAACGACTTCGCCATCTTTTCCGACCAGGAATTTTTCAAAATTCCACAGAAGTTCCGGACGGTCGTTCACCGCCATTCCGACTTTTTCCAGCTTGGCGCGCATGGCGTCATCTGAGTTGTTGGGTTCAGGACGGGCTTTTGTCAGCGCATCGTATAGCGGGTGCTTGTCTGTGCCTGTCGCTTTCACTTTGGAAAACATCGGGAAAGACACATCATATGTGAGCGAGCAGAACTGGGCGATTTCTTCTTCCGTGCCAGGCTCCTGACCTGCAAAGTCATTCGCTGGAAAACCCAGAACAACAAGGCCTTGCTCCTGATACTGTTTATAGAGCGCTTCAAGGCCTTCATATTGTGGAGTCAGACCACACTTAGACGCCACATTCACGACAAGGCGCACTTTGCCTGCGTAATCAGCAAGAGAGGCGTCTTCGCCCTTAATCGTCTTTACCGGGATGGTTTCAACTTCGCTCGACATGTGTGGGCTCCTTTTCGTTAATACCGTTCACTTTTCATGTGCGCACGCCTGTTAAGGATTGCAAATCAATCGCGCTAAACAAGGCCAATTTTTAAGGCTTTTTTTCCAACGCTTGGCAGACCGGCTTCCATCACATCCTTCAGCGCAACCCATTCGCCACCAAGGCCGTCTGGCTTTTCCGGCGTCTCGCCGCGCCACACTTTCAGCCGCAACGCAAAATGGGTGAAGACATGGCGAACTTCCCCTCTTTCTTCCCATTCATGTTCAGGCAGACTTTCGTAGACCCCACCGTCAGGAGCACGAAAATCATTATCCTGCACCCAGTCGGTGCCGTACGGCATCAACATGCCGCCTAACAGCCCCTCTGGCGGCCTGCGGGACAACAACACTTCTCCTTCAGCGACAAGCAAGAAAGCATGACCAGTCCGAACAGGTTGCGGCTTTCGCTTTGGCTTGGCGGGATATGCTTCCGGTGCTCCTTCTTTGCGGGCAAGACAGGCGTCAAACCAGGGACACGCGCCACACGCTGGCGATTTGGGCGAACAGACTGTTGCGCCAAGATCCATCATGGCTTGTGCAAAATCTCCCGCACGCCCTTCAGGGACCAAAGTCTGCACGCGTTCGGAAATGATGTCCTTGTCCTTTTTCCAAGATACCGCATCACCCTCACCAGCAATGGCCAGCAGACGGGAAATCACCCGCTCGACATTGCCGTCGACAGGCGCAACGGGATGCTCAAAGGCGATGGAACCAACTGCGGCGGCTGTATAAGGGCCAACACCCGGTAGCGATTTCAGGCCCTCTGGCGTCCGCGGAAAACCACCAAGCTCAGCAACCGCTTGTGCGCATTTGTAGAGATTGCGCGCGCGGGCGTAATAGCCAAGCCCGGCCCATTCGCGCGTGATGTCATTAATGTCAGCGTCCGCTAAATCTTCAATGCGCGGCCAGAGCTTGAGGAATTTTTCAAAGTAAGGCGCAGCATGTGGGACTGTTGTCTGTTGCAGCATGATTTCTGATAGCCACACATGATAAGGGTCAGGCGTTTTCCCCGCTTTTCGTGCGTCCGGTCCTGTCCGCCACGGCAGTTTGCGCGCATGCGCATCATACCAGTGTAATAATTCGCGCGCGCGGGGATGAAAATCAGTGGAAGACATGACGTGGGACATTTCCTTTTTGCCTGAGATTCGGCAAGGTTAATCTCATGACCACACCCTCATCATCTCCGCCGCCTTCCAATCGACAGGGCAAATCCCTGGAAGAAAGGCGCGCTGAACGGGAATTGCGTGACCGACGCGCAAAACCGGTATTTGATCGGGCGCGGCCTTTAAGCAAAGCCATCTATAAATCCGTCTATCCGGCGCTAAAGGGCAAAGATTCAGGCGCAACGCTCTCTTCGCTTGAATCACGTTGGGCGGAGATTGTCGGCCAGCGCCTTGCCAAACTGTCACGGCCGGTAAAAATCCAGAAGACAACAACCGGCTATGTGCTGGCGATTGAAGCGCCCTCTGCGGCTGCGCCGATGATCGTGCATCAGAACGGGCTGATTATCGAACGAGTAAATCTGGCGGGCGGCGCCAAAATTAAGGGGTTGCGCGTCCAGCAAACGACCACCACCCAAAAAGACAAAGCCCCTCAATCAAAGCCTCGCAAACCGCTGACACCAGAAGAAGAAGCTCAATTAGAAGCGGAGCTACACGGTGTTGAAAGCCAAAAAGTGAAGCAAGCGCTGCGAAAACTTGGTCAGGCAATTCTCACGCGCCGTTGAATTGCCTGAAAACTGCGCTAGGACTATCACCTGAAAAAACGTCGCCCTCACCGGCTTTGAACAATCGGAACGAATGCTCATGCTCAACAAAAATGCGCTCATCGCAATCGCAGTCGCCACTTTCGCCATCGGCTGCTCACAAGCTGACAGCGGCGTCGCAAAAGCTGAAACCGTCAGCGGCGACGTTGAATACGTGGCGGGCGATGTCGTGCTGGGTGATGCAAAAGCACCGGTTGAGATCATTGAATACGCTTCGACCTCTTGTGGTCACTGTCGCACATTCCACAAAACCATTCTTCCTACGATCAAGTCTGAATTCATCGAGACTGGCAAAGCCAAGCTAATCTTCCGTGACCTTCCGACCTTCCCTCCAGCTGTGGCGGCAGCCGGCGGAGCGCTCGCGCGTTGTGCGGGTAAAGACAAATATCACGAGATGCTCGATGAGCTGTTCACCAGCCAGTATGAGATTATGGAAGCCGCCCAGCGCCGTTCAGCGATCGACGCGCTGATCGAATCCGCTGCACGCGTTGGCATGGATGAAAAGACTGTTCGCGCATGTGTCAGCTCCACTGACGTTTTAGGCGAGATCCAGCGCACTTCTGACCTGGCGCATGAGGCTGGCGTGACGGGAACGCCGACTCTGTTCATTAATGGTGAGCGTGTGTCCGGCAAAGACATGAACCTGACCGGTATCACAAATGCGATCAACAAGGCGCTGGGCGTTGAGCCAGAGCCAGCTGAGACACCGGAAGAAACTGCACCTGAAGAAGAAACACTTGGATCTTCAGAAGCTGCGCCAGCGGAATAAAACCGCACCTTTGGATAAATGCTGATTGAAGATAACCGGGCTTAAAATTGCAGGTTTCAAATCCTTCGCTGATCCCGTTGACGTGGACATCAGAGAGGGATTGACCGGCATTGTCGGGCCCAATGGTTGTGGCAAATCCAATATTTTAGAAGCTCTGCGCTGGGTAATGGGCGCAACATCTGCACGCGCCATGCGTGGAGGTGAGATGGATGACCTGATCTTTTCAGGTTCAGCCCACCGCCCTTCGCGCGAACATGCCGAAGTTGCGTTGATCCTGGATAATTCCTCGCGCACTGCGCCTGCCGAACTCAATGATGCAGATGAGTTGGAGGTGAAACGCCGTCTCCGACGCGGCGCGGGATCAACATACAAGATCAACAACCGCACGGTGCGCGCCAAGGATGTCCAGCTTCTGTTTGCGGATGCGTCCACTGGCGCCAACTCGCCTGCTCTTGTGCGACAGGGACAAATCTCTGAACTGATTGCCTCCAAGCCTCAAAACCGCCGCCGTATCCTGGAAGAAGCCGCTGGTATTGCTGGCCTCAATGCGCGCCGCCATGAAGCTGAACTGAAGTTACGCGCCGCGGCGGAAAACCTCGCCCGACTTGATGAGATCATTGGCGAAGTTGAAAAACAGCATGCTGTTTTAAAGCGCCAGGCGTCGCGTGCGCAAAGATATCGCGAAATTCAGGCCGAGATTGACTATCTGGAAGCCAAGCTTGCGGTCATTCGCTGGCGAACCGCGCGCCACGAGGCGCAGATTGCGCTCGATCACACAAGTCTGGCGCGCAAAGAGGTTGAGGATACGACAGCAGAGGCTGCGCGCAACCAGACCGCCGCAGCCAACGCATCGGAACATATCGCACCTTTACGCGCTGCTGAAGCAGAAGCCGCCGGCAAAGTCGGCGCGCTGGCGCTGGAACTTGCGCAACTGGACGGGGAACGAAAAGCGGCAGCCGACGCCATCACGAGATTAGAAGCTGATTTGAAGCGTGTTGTCGAAGACTTATCCCGCGAACATGCTCTACGCGAAGAGGCGGATACTGCCGCAAAGACAGCTCTGGACACCCTTGCAGCCCTGCCACAGGATGATGAAGCAGCTCACGAGGTAATTCGTGAAAACCTAAGCGCTGCTTTTGAGGCAGCACGAGAAAGACTGCAGGCCGAAGAAATTGAATACGAACGCATAAGTCAGGCAATCGCAACAGCAGATGCCGAACAGCGCGCCGCCAAAACGGCCGTCGAACGCGAAGAACAACGCATCGCCAATTTAGAACGCGAACGCTTAAACGCTGAAGCAACCCGCCGCGAACTAGGCGACGCCAACCGGTTAGAAACTGCCCTTAAAACAGCACAGCAGGTACATTCACTCGCTGCAGAAGAAGCCAACGCCGCCCGTCTTGCGCTAGAAACGGCGGAAGCTGAACTGCACCGCGCGCAGGAAGATGAAACAAAAGCGCGTCAGCCCATGCAAGACGCGGAAAAACTGGTCCGAACACTGGAGGCTGAAATTGCAGCGCTCGACCGTCTGCTTACCGGCGCGGCCGGTCCCAAGCGTCCACCGATCCTGGATGAACTGCGTCCCGAGGCCGGGCTGGAGCGCGCCATCGCAGCTGCGCTGGGCGATGATTTAAACGCCTCGCGCGATAAATCTGATCCCCAGTATTGGTCTGAAACACATGCTGCAAACACGCTGACACTGCCAGAGGGCGCCACACCTCTGTCTGACATGGTGGACGCGCCACAATTACTGGGCGCCCGCCTCTCTCAATGTGGTCTTGTCAAACGTGAGGACGGATCGTTTTTACAGGGGCAGCTGCAACAGGGTCAAAGACTGGTCTCATTAGAAGGTGATCTATGGCGATGGGATGGGTTTGTGCGCACAGCAGAAGCGCCCACGCCAGCAGCAGAAAAACTGCAACAACGCACACGCCGGAAATCACTGACTGAGGAGTTGGCAAAAGCCAAAACCCAAGCAGAGACATTGGAAAAGACCGTCGCGGATGCAGCTAACCAGACCGAAAAGGCAAAACAGGCTTTCCAGTCAGCGCGCATATCTGCGCCTGAAACGGCTGCGAATGCTGCACGTGCGAGAGAACAAGCGCTTCGCGCCGAACAGGACATTGAACGCCTGCACCTGCGCACATCAGCTACAGTTGATAACATTGCCCGCATTAATGATGCGCTGGAGGCTGCGCGCGCATCACTGGAAACCGCAAGGCAGGCCATCAAATCGGATCAGCTGGATCTTCAGCGCAAGGACCTGGAGCAACGCCGCGCCACGGTTCAAGAACTACGCCAGCTCGAACGGGACGCACACAATACGCTTCTTGACCATGACCGTGAACGCGATCGCGCCGAAGGACGTCGCAGAGCGCTCAAGCGTGAAGCTGAAGATTGGAAGAAACGCGCAGAAACTGCTGATGCGCGCTTAAACCAGCTTCAGTCGCAACGCACGACTTATCGCCAGCAGTTGGACACGTCATTGTCGCTGCCAGATACGCTGCGCGCCAAGGCTGACGAACTTAACGCGCGCAAACAAACAGCCGAATCAGAGCGCCAAACAGCAGCGGATCGATTGCAGGAAGCGGAAAAGTCCGTTCGAGAGTTCGAGGCGGCTTTAAAAGAATCTGTTCGCAAGGAATCAACCTCACGCGAAGCGCTCGCACGCACGGAAGCGCGTCTTGAAGCTGCTCAACAGCGCGAACAGGATGCCTCTGACGCTCTTTCCACGCGATTTGAAATCGAACCAACGGAGCTGGCCGCCAAGCTGGAGCTGACACCAGAAGATGAGGACACAGATGCGCTCAGCCAAACTGAACAGCATTTAAATGACTTAAAACACAAGAAAGAAGCGCTAGGCGGGGTCAACCTTGAAGCAGACACGCAAGCTCAAGAAACTGCTGCGCGGTTAGAACAACAATTGCGCGAACGTGATGATCTGGATGCGGCCCTCGCTAAACTGCACGAGGCGGTGCATGCGCTTAACAAAGAAGGCCGCGCGCGCCTGATGGAAGCGTTTGAAGTGGTGTCAGAACACTTCTCCACCCTGTTTGAGACATTGTTTGAAGGCGGTGAGGCTCGGCTTGAGCTAACCGAATCAGATGATCCGTTAGAAGCAGGCCTTGAGATCTACGCCAGCCCGCCAGAAAAACGGTTGTCCGCATTGTCTTTGATGTCTGGGGGCGAACAGGCGTTAACTGCGGCGGCGTTGATTTTCGCTGTATTTTTGTCCCGCCCGTCACCGCTTTGCGTGCTGGACGAAGTGGATGCGCCACTGGACGACGCCAATGTGGACCGGTTTTGCCGGATGCTGGACGCCATGCGCAAGCGCACCGACACACGGTTTGTCGCAATTACCCACAATCCAGTCACGATGGCGCGCATGGATCGCCTGTTTGGGGTGACCATGCAGGAGCGTGGCGTGTCCCGACTCGTGTCAGTTGACCTTCAGTCGGCGGAACAATTGGTCGCAGCTGAATAGTTCAATAATCAAAAATAGGCTAATCGCAATAAATACAAGGTACTAGCGTTTTTCTATAATGCTTGACTTCGTAAGGGGAGTTCAATAGCTTCCGCCTCGGCTTGGCGAGCTAAGCCGTAACGACGACATCAGGGCTGTTTTCCTTACCAACACTCCCTTCTAGTGGATGAAAATATGGGCGACGACGATCTCAGATCACAGATCGAAGCGGCCAGAAAGGCGCATGCCGACAAGCATCGCCCAAATCCACACAACGAAGGTACGGCAAAAGGAATGGCGTTGGGTTTCCGCATGGCGACTGAGTTCGCTGTCGGGCCGCTCGTCGGTGCGGGAATAGGTTGGGCGTTGGATCTGGTGCTTCATACGAAGCCATGGATGCTGATCGTCTGGATGCTATTCGGGTTCGCCGCAGGGGTTTTGAATGTCTTGCGCACCGCAAAGGAGCTGCAGGGCGCACCGGGGTCCGCCCCGGAAACAGGAGTTGAAGGCGAAGAATGATGCTGGAAAAGATCAACGGGATGATCAACCAGGTCGCTACTGACCCGATCCACCAATTCGTGCTCCAGAAATGGGTGCCGATTGACTTTGGCGGTTACAATCTTGACTTCACCAACTCAGCATTTTTCATGCTGCTTGGCGTCAGTCTCGCTGTCGTTCTCGGCTTAACACTTTCCAAGAACGAAACCATTCCTGGTCGCGGCCAATCTATCGCTGAGATCGCTTACGGTTTTGTCGCTGGCATGGTGCGCGACATGATGGGCGAAGACGGGATGCGCTTCTTCCCGCTGGTCTTCTCGCTCTTCATCTTTCTTTTCTTTGCAAACATGCTCGGCATGTTCCCCTACTTCTTCACGACAACCTCCCACATCATCGTCAACTTCGCGCTGGCAATGCTGGTGATGGTCATTCTTGTCGGATACGGCGTCTGGAAAAACGGTTTCAAATTCCTGAAACTGTTCGTGCCATCAGGTGTCCCGCCACTGCTCTACATCCTCGTCACACCGATCGAGATTATCTCTTTCATTTCCCGCCCTATCTCACTTTCCGTACGTTTGTTCGCCAACATGCTGGCTGGCCACATTATGTTGAAAGTGTTCGCGGGTTTCATCGTCATGCTTTCTGCAGCAGGCGGCGCGCTCGTCATTTTCGCGCCACTTGCGCTTGCCGGAACCGTCGCAGTTGTTGCGCTGGAATTCCTGGTGGCGTTCCTGCAGGCCTATGTTTTCGCAATTCTCACATGCGTCTATCTCAACGACGCATTGCATCCGGGACACTAAGTCGCGGTACTGGGATAAGTTTTTGGTTGACCTGCCCGCCTGAATGGGGTTCACGGGCGCAAAATATCTAGGAGATCCATCATGGAAGAACTCAAGTACATCGGTGCAGGTCTTGCCTGCTTCGCAATGTTCGGCGCAGCAATTGGCGTTGGTAACATCTTCTCAAGCTACCTGGACGCTGCAATGCGCAACCCGTCCGCTGCTCAGGGCCAGTTCGGTAACCTGATCTTCGGCTTCGCGGTGACAGAAGCTCTTGGTATCTTTGGCTTCCTGATCGCGATCCTGCTGATTTTCGTTGCCTAAGGTTAGCCAACCTTAATCAGGTGCGGCCCCATCCTTTTAGAGGAACCAGGGGCCGCCACCATTAGCAGACTACTCGCACCCAGAGGTCGTACCATGGCGACATCGCCTGAAGCTGGCCACGAAGCAAGCGGTGTATTTCCACCGTTCGACGCTAGCTCGTTTCCTTCTCAGCTGTTCTGGCTCGCTATCACATTTGGCGTGCTTTACCTGTTCATGTCTCGTGTCGTTCTGCCACGCGTTGGCGGCGCTATAGAGCGTCGGACGAACAAGATCACACAGGACCTGGAAGATGCCGCACGGCTGAACGACGAAGCAACCGATGCGCAGCGCGCATTGGAAGTGAAGCTTGCTGAAGCGCGCGCCCGCGCACGTGAAACCGCAGCCAAAACAAAAGCAGAAATTGACTCGGAAATCGCAGCTGAAACCGCGAAGGTGGAAGCAGAGGTTGAAGCCAAGATTGCATCAGCGGCGACGCGTATTGCGCAGAGCCAGGCTGAAGCGATGAAAAAAGTAGAAGAAACAGCAACGACTGTCGCAAGCGCGCTTGTCAACAAACTGACTGGCCTGGATGTGTCTGATGCGGACGCTGCAAAAGCTGTCTCCTCCGTGGTGAAAGGAAGCTAAGCCATGGCTGATCAACAACACACCGACGAACACGCAGTCAACGCACACACCGAAGTGGCCGGCGACCACAGCGCAGGCCACGCAGAAGCAACCGGCCCATTTGCTGACCCAACTTTGTGGGCGACTGTCGCTGTTTTCATCTTCCTGGGCATTCTCGTCTGGAAGAAAGTTCCAGCTGCGCTGAACAAGTCTTTGGACGACCGTGCAGATCGCATTAAGAACGAACTCGATAATGCGCGTCTGCTTCGTGAAAAGGCGCAAGCTGCGTTAGCTGATGCTGAACGCCAGCAGGCAGAAGCTGAGGAAAACGCCAAAGAAATCGTAGCATCCGCAAAGCGTGAAGCTCAGGAATTCGCCAAAACATCGCGCGAAGACCTCAAAGAACGCATGGCCCGTCGTGAGAAGATGGCTGAAGAGCGTATTGCTCGTGCTGAATCTGAAGCAATGCAGCAAGTTCGTACAGCCGCTGCAGATGCGGCAGCCGCTGCAGCGGCCAAGATCATCGGTGAGCAAACATCTGCCGCCGACGGCATCTTTGACAATAGCTTAGGCGAAGTCAAAAAAGCGTTGAGCTAAAATACCAGGGCTCTTTTCTTAGAAAAGCTATTTTACAAAAAGCCGTTTGCTCTTTCATCCTGAGCAAACGGCTTTTTTGTCAGCAAAATCAACGCGTGTGCCTGCTACACACACAACGCACTCACGAGCAAGACCGCTTCTTTCTTATTTTACAGTGTCAGCGTCATCGCCAAATATGAGGTGTAATAACCAGTCTGGCGCAAAGCGTTTCAAGCGCGGGTGACGCTGGATAACGCCCTGCATCCAACGGCGTCCAGCATATGAATTGCGGGCAAGCAGGACCACTCCCAGAATAACAACGGGCAAACCAATTGGCACAAAAGGCACCGGTGTAATCATCGCTAATGGCACGCCGATAATGATCAATACCACGCCCAGCCCTGCCAAAACCGCACGGATCACCGCCACGATACCGCGTGGCGCTGGCGAAACAGGTAATTTTACAGGTGGTTTTGATTGTGACGTCATATCTTCTGGTATTGGGCCATCAACGCGGATTTCATCCCGGCGTTCCCGAGTTTGGGTCTTGTATCTGTTTTGGGAGTGTGTGTCTGGCATTTGGCGAAAATCTATTGCAACAACTCCAATAATCCAAACAAGAAAGTCAGCCGACTCATATCCCTTACGCCTTTAAAAGCGCATTGCTTAGATAAGAGCCTGCCCAGTTAAAATACAGCCCAAATTTACGTGAATTGTGCGCGAGGCGCGCCAAACACGACTTCTGAGTGATTTCAGCCACAGCCATCCTCTGCGCATAAATTCTCTAATCAAACAAGCTTGAGAACACTAAATTACGACCAATGCACTCCAAAAAACATATTTTATTCTACCACAACTGAATTTGGGGTAATTTTTATTCCACACCCATTGACCGCGCAGAACTTTACCGTCATTAACCACGCCTCATTTAACGGAGCATGTCATGACCTATGACCGGCAAAACCAACTAGACGCAAACGTCGTGCAGCCCCCGCGCGGCGAATTGCTTTTATGGAGGACGTTGAATGATGGGTAATCAAAACCCAATTCATCCCGGCTAGCGCCGGTACGTTACGCCCTCCACGCCTCCTCGCCTGGAGGGCTTTTTATTTGGCCCAATGTTCGGAAAAATGGATGCGTGGAGAGCTGCTCACTTTAAAGGAGGAGCTCATCTATGAGCTGAAGAACATGAGCGATTTTGAATTCATCGACACGACACGCGGCGGAACCATCAAAGCCTGGGTCCGGGATGTGCCGCTTGAACCTAAAGCTCGCGTGCAGCTGGACAACGTCGCCGGCCTGCCTTTCGTGCACTCACACCTTGCGGTCATGCCTGACGTTCACTTTGGGCGCGGCGCAACCGTTGGATCGGTCATCCCTACAAAGGGTGCGATCATTCCCGCGGCTGTAGGCGTGGACATCGGGTGCGGCATGATGGCTATGCGGACGTCTTTGACCGGACGTCAATTGCCAGACAATCTGAAAAAAGTTCGGGATGAAATCGAGCGTAAAATCCCTGTTGGAAACGGACGTCGCGGTGACCACCACAATGTCCCCAACAGTGTGGAAACACGCGCGAAACATTCCGGCCTGATGGAAAAACTAGATCTGATCACGGATAAACACCCCAAGATCAAACCCAGCGGATTTGTCCGTCAACTTGGAACACTGGGTGGCGGGAACCACTTTGTGGAGCTGTGTTTGGACGAAGAAGACCGCGTCTGGATCATGCTGCACTCAGGTTCGCGTGGAACAGGAAACCGCATTGGAACATACTTCATCCAGGAGGCCCGCGAAATGCTGGCCAAGCGGGTGTTGGACTTCCATGTGCCTGACAAGGACCTTGCGTTCTTTATGGAGGGCGAAGACCTGTTCGATGATTATGTCTTTGCCGTGAGCTGGGCGCAGGATTATGCTCGCCTCAACCGTGAAGCCATGATGGATCGCGCGCTTCAGGCGTGTCGTGAGACCCTTCGCGACTTCACCATTGAGAAATCAGCGGTGAATTGTCACCACAATTATGTGGAGAAAGAACACCATTTTGGGGCCAATGTCTGGGTCACCCGTAAAGGCGCTGTGCGTGCTGGTGAAAGTGATCTGGGGATTATTCCCGGTTCGATGGGGGCCAAATCCTTCATCGTGCGGGGGAAAGGCAATGCCGACAGTTTCTGTTCATGTTCTCACGGAGCCGGACGGAAAATGTCGCGTACGGCCGCGAAGTCGAAATTCACGTTGGAGGATCACATCAAGGCGACAGCCCATGTGGAATGCCGCAAGGACAAAGGCGTTATCGACGAAACGCCAATGGCCTACAAGGATATCGACAAAGTCATGGCCGCCCAAACCGACCTTGTTGAGGTTGTGCACACCCTAAAACAGGTTGTGTGTGTGAAAGGGTGAGTGTTTGGGAATTGGTCTAAATCACCAATTCCCAACACGAATGCCATACACCCTGTGTTATCACGGCGCGTGAGCCTGATTAGCCGAACATATATGGCGACCATAAAAAGCGGTAGGATCCGAAGGTGCCGAGTATGGTCACTGCTGTCGCCAAAATAACCACTGCGCTGGTGAGTATTTTGACGCTCGGACTGCGGCTTGATTGAGCAAAAAAGTAAAGTTCCAGCAACGCCAACGGTATGAGATAGCTGCTTAGCTGAATCGCGGTATCGACAGGTCCGTCGAGTTTGCGCGTCATGCCAACACGGTCTTGATTAAAGAACATTGTCGCCATCAGACCTACACGGAAAAACCAAACGCCATTGACGACCATAAATGTGCGCATGGCCCACCGACGGTGCGATTCGATACGTTTTAAAACCGCTGCGCGCCAGGCAATGACAGCGAAGATGACGATCAAAACGCCGTTAAACGACACGCTCGACCCAGACGTGATTGATAGAAAACTGCCCCGCCCCCAAACAAGCCAAATGCCGCCAATCGCGGCTAATAATGACAGTGTCATAAATACTCTGCCATTCCATTTGTGGAACCACATTGCCCGTTTACGCAGCGACGGAATGAGTTGGACAAGCCCGCCCAGTGTAACAATCGCCGCCATCAATACGTGTGAGGCGAACATGAGATTACCCATCGTGTCGCCCGCAACATAACCGGTGATCAGCCGCTTTTCATTCCATGCGGCAAAATCTCCGCTAACAATCCGGCTTCCATAAAAGAGTAATATAAACAGGGTAAATAGCAGTTGTCCGACAATCGCAGCCACAAACCACGCCTTGCCTGACATGGCCAGCATTCGCTTGGACAGCTTTCCCCAGTTTTGCAAGAGCGCAGGTTGGGTTTCTCGTACTTGAATGGTCATCTTGTATCCTATCAGCATGCTATGCGGCGACACATTCAACGGTGTCACCGGCGCACAAACTGACCGGACAAACGGGTTTGATCTTGCCGATTTGGAAATCGGCCACCATTTTCGGATAAGAAACACACCAAGCCACGATCTGTGAACGAAAAGCGCGTTTAAAGATGACTGACTTTGAACAAACCTCAGCACCAGACACCTGGATAGGTCGGTTGATGAATAGCCAGCCAACCGCGCTCATCTTCACTTGGCTGACATTTGTTTTGTGTATGGTGAGTTACCTTGTTCACCGGATCGCAGATGGAAATGTTGAGTTTCTAGCGACAGTGTCCGCCATTCCCGCTTCTGTGACATGTGGGATATCCTGGTTGCTCACACGTACCATTTTCAGATCACCAGAGAAAGTCGACCACTGGGCGCTGGCCGTGCTTAGCCTCTTGTTAGGGACCGGCGTATTTCTGGTTTTTTCGGCTGATCACAACTCGCTCGACCCTTTGGCACGCATCGTCAGCAACACTCATATTCTGGTGAGTTCAACCGTCCTTCTCTTGCCCGTGATTGAGGCTCTGGATGGGTACAAACAGGGGTTAGCTGACAAAGAACGACGCTTTCGTCAGACATTTCTAGCAGTATATATTCTATTGTTATTTGTGGCTGTTATCTGCGTGCGCCAATCGCCTGATGCGCTGTGGGCGGACACTGCTCGTAGCATATGCGCTATTTTCGCACTGATTGGCGGAACGCTTGCAACATGGTTTAGAATACACCATCCGCTGCATGCTGGCCGCCGAGCAAGAAAAGCTAAATCAGCTCAGGAATTATCTGACGAGGCGCATCTCAAAACCAAGATTGAAAAGCTTCTATTAGAAGGTCGCATCTATACTGATCCTGAATTGAAGGTGTCCGACATCGCCCGCAAAACAGGGGAAGTCGAATACAAGGTCACCCAATGCATTACCGGATCAATGGGATTTGCCAACTTCAACCGCATGATCAACAGTTTTCGCATCGCGGACGCAAAGAAGATGCTTGCCGACCGCGCCTGTGATGACCTCTCAATTCTGGCAATTGCGCTTGATTGCGGCTTTGGATCTATCGGTGTTTTCAACCGCGCGTTCAAAGCCCAAGTCGATATGACGCCAAGCGCATATCGTTCCACAAGCAAGCTGGCTGTCTCTTAATCAACCTGCCAGCTATTGTCTAATAATCGTGCCCAGGCGTGACGCGTGACTGAGACCGGTCAACATAATAGCCATTGATGAGCGTTGTCAGGTCAGCGTCCTGATCGCCCCAGTCTACGCCATCAGTGAAAAGGCTTGCCGAACAAATATCAGAGATAAAACGCGCCACACGTTGAGGCTCTGGCGTGTCCGCCACATATGGCTCACCGCCCTGGATTTTGAACGCATGCTCATTTGTGCGGTGAAAGGCGTCCAGCACACATGCGTGCGTTTCAGGTGAGCTGACCTCAGTCCAGATAGGCCAGTCAACACCTGGATCTGGTTCCATTTCACAGAAATCATAGACAAATCCCGTGGTCAGGCCATTGCAGGTTTCTGGCGCTTCTAGGGCGATTGCGCTTAGTTCCGCCGCCGTCTGCACACGCTCAGCTTCAGCTGCGCGCAAGTCTAAAGCCGCATCAATCAAACGCTGTTCGTCGCTGACTTTTGACGTATTCATTTTGCCCCAGACAATGACGCCAATAATAGCGACACCGCCCAATATCAGCACGGCTCCCAGAAATTTCTTCATGTGACGCCCCTCTCGCGTTACTCCCCATTGCGAATGGTTTACGCCCCACTCCACACTGCGGCAACAGCTTAGAAATTCGCAAGCCGCTTACAGAACCTCAAAAAGCGCCTGTAACACTTTTTGGGGACCTTCCAGCTGCGGAAGATGGCCAAGGCCAGGCAGTTTGAACAATTCACTCTGTCCGATACGACCTGCCAGTTCTTGTCCTCTATCTATTGGTATCCAAGGATCATCCACTCCCCAGAGAACGGATGTTTTGCAGCGTATGTCCCCAAACATTGGCTCTATTTCCGCCGTATATTTTTCATCAGCCTGAGCAAATTGACGATAAAAGCTCACGCGACCTTTTTCACTCAGCCATGGTGAAATCAACGCTTCTAAATCGTCAGTTTCTACCGGATTTACAATCGCGCCGTTTATATAGGCTTTTACAATGGCTTCATGAATGTGTGGCGGCAGCCCCAAGAAGGCTTCAGTATGACGTCCCACATGATCAAAAAACTCAGATCCCCATGGACGCATAGCCACCACATTCATCAGCACGTACTGACTAAACTCAACGCCATGCAAGAGATGCGCGCGAAGCGTTGTCGCCCCACCGAAATCATGCGCCAAGACCGATGGTTTTTCCAAATGCCAATGCGCCATCATCTGTGCAAACACTTCACCTTGGATGTCCAGCGAAGTGGCCTGGTCCGCCGCCATGTTTGAACGTCCATAGCCGGGCATGTCATACCAATAGACAGTGAAGCGCTTAGCCAATGTCGGTATTAACTTGCGCCATGATACCGAAGACCAAGGCCAGCCATGCGCAAGCACTAAGGGTGCGCCCGTGCCAACGCTTCCTGTCGCCACATCGCCTGCAGATGTACGGACTGTCTCGTTTAGATGGTGTTCGATTATTCTTACTCCGCAGCCTGAGCGTTGAGGCTGCCTTGATCCGCCATCCAGCGTAATATTGGCTTTCGTGCGGCCTGGGTTTCATCCAGACGCCGCATTGGGGCGCTGTATGGTGCTGATTTCAGGGAGGTGTCGCCCGCCTTTGCCTTTTCAGCAACCGCCGCTAAGGCATCACAAAAGCGATCAAGTTCGGCTTTGCTCTCAGTTTCGGTGGGCTCGATCAACATGGCCCCATGCACCACCAGTGGGAAATAGACCGTCATCGGGTGATAACCTTCGTCGATCATGCCCTTGGCGATATCCACTGTTTCATTGTCAGTATCTTTGAGGAAAGCGTCTGAAAACAGCGCTTCATGCATGCAATGGCCCTCAAACGCTGGGCTCATCACAGATTTCAGTTTGGCCTGCACATAATTGGCGTTTAGCACAGCGTCTTCGGCCACCTGTTTTAGACCATCTGCGCCATGGCTCAGCATGTATGTGAGCGCACGTGTGAACATGCCAAACTGACCATGGAACGCACACATACGACCAAACGGTTTGTGATGTGATCCCGGCGTTACGCCATCATGTTCGGCAAATACCAATTCTCGTGCGCCCTTGGACTTATCCACCGCCAGATATGGCACAGGCACATAATCAGCCAGTCGTTCAGACAAGACTGTTGGGCCTGCCCCTGGTCCGCCGCCGCCATGCGGTGTGGAGAATGTCTTGTGCAAATTTATATGCATCGCATCCACGCCCAGATCGCCCGGACGCACGCGGCCGACAATCGCGTTAAAATTGGCGCCGTCACAGTAAAAATACCCGCCCGCTTTGTGGATCAGGTCCGCAATCGTGATGATGTCGCGTTCAAACAGTCCACATGTGTTCGGGTTGGTCAGCATGATGCCGGCGACATCAGACGTGTCGCCTTCCAGCTTGGCTTTCAGGTCGTCCAGATCCACACGGCCATCTGGCGCTGCTTTGATTTCCTGCACCTTGAAACCACACTGAACCGCCGT
>CAYFFG010000001.1:116134-379383 GCA_964342355.1 uncultured Hyphomonadaceae bacterium | reverse complement strand
AGCAGTTTTACGCCCGGCACGGCGCTCAGCGCGTCCGCCAGATCACATGCTGCCTCATGGTTGAGCGTTGCGAGCTTTTCCAGGCCCGTACCGCCAAGCAAGGTCATATGCGCGGAAAACGCCAGCGAACAAAGACCCGCATTTGTACAGATATTGGAAGTCGCCTTGTCGCGGCGGATATGCTGCTCGCGGGTCGACAAGGTCAGGACAAAACCGCGCTTGCCGTCCATGTCGACAGTCTCGCCACACACACGGCCTGGCATCTGGCGGATAAGCTCCTGCTTACACGCAAACAAGCCGACATAAGGACCGCCAAAGCCAAGCGGATTCCCGATTGACTGACCCTCGCCGACAGCAATGTCAGCGCCCATTTCGCCTGGCGTTTTTACCAGACCAAGCGAGATCACTTCAGTGAAGACGGACACAAACAACGCTTTATGCGCATGCGCCGCATCAGCCACGGATGTCATGTCAGTCACCGTGCCGAACACATTCGGCGACTGGCCCATCAGACAAGCAACATCATCAGCTGCGTGTTTGATCAATTCCAGCTCGCCATCAAAAGCAGGCGGTAGGATAACCACCTCAATCCCTTGTGTTTCACAGGCAGTACGGACCGTTTCGGCATAGTGTGCGTGCATGCCGCCAGAGACGATCACCTTCTTGCGCCGTGTCTTGCGACACGCCATCAAGGCGGCTTCAGCCGCAGCGGTTGAACCGTCATACATGGAAGCATTGGCGACTTCCATATCGGTCAATTCCGCCACTTGTGTCTGGAATTCAAACACAGTCTGAAGCGTACCTTGCGCGATTTCCGGCTGATAAGGCGTGTATGTCGTCAAAAATTCAGAGCGCTGTATAATGTGGTCCACACTGGATGGCACATGGTGTTTGTACGCGCCGCACCCGACAAAGAATGGCCCTTCGCTGGCAGAGCGGTTTTTTGCCGCCAACGCCGCCATGTGACGCTCAACCTCCAACTCGCTTTTATGATCCGGCAAGTCAGCGATCTTTTGTTTCAGACGCGCTGACTTGGGCACATCCGCGTAAAAATCATCAACGGACTTTGCGCCGATCACATCGAGCATCTCGGCCCGGTCGTCTTTGGAGAGTGGGAGATAACGCATTTAATTTTCAGCCTTCGGAAAATTCTTTATAAGCGGCTTCGTCCATCAACCCTTCGGTTTCAGACGGCATGCTCATTTTGATTTTATAAAGCCATTCGCCAGCGGTCAGCTTGTCGTGAAAATCCTCTGGCGCGCCTTCTAAAAAGGCGTTCACTTCCACCACTTCGCCAGACACAGGCGCATAGACTTCGACAGCTGCTTTAGCTTTTTCAAACACGAACAGGATGTCGTCCTTGGCCACGTCTTCGCCAACTTCCAGCAGGTCTTCAGCCGCCACAATGTCTGTTCCAAGCTGTTCAGCGGCGAATGCTGAGACGCCAATCACAGCAATGTCGCCGTCTACTTCAATCCACTCGTGCTCTTCTGTGTAGAGTTTGGTCATGGCTCGTGTGTCCCTTATTGTCCGCGATAATAGTTTTGTTTCATGAAGGGCATGCGGGTGACGATCGCAGCGCGCGGTTTGCCACGCACAATGACGTCGAGCTCGGCGCCTAGACTGGCATATTGGCGAGCGACATACCCCATAGCGACAGGCGCGCCGACCCAATGGCCGTGTCCGCCGGATGTGACCACGCCGACAACCTCACCTGACTTGGTGGCGATTTCCGCCCCTTCGCGCGCAGGCGCCTTGTCGACGAGTTTGAGGCCGACGCGCTTTTGGTCTGCGCCATTTTCAATCTGGAAAAGAATGCGTTTTGAACCAGGAAATTCTGCGGCCTCACGTCGTGATTTGGAAACAGCCCAGGTCAGGTTTGCCTCAACCGGCGAACGCGTTTCATCCATATCATGACCGTAAAGACACAAGCCTGCTTCCAGCCGAAGACTGTCGCGCGCGCCAAGGCCAATAGGCGCCACATCCGGGTGATCTAAAAGCCGTTTGGCGAAGCCTTCCGCATCTGCTGCTGGGACAAGTATCTCATAGCCATCTTCGCCGGTGTAACCAGAGCAGGTAACAGCGCACGCACCGCCTGAAACACCTTCAATATTGATGTGTTTGACTGTCATGAAAATCATGTCAGCCGCTTCAGGAACAATTGCCGACATAACGCGGCGCGCTGCTGGTCCTTGCAGCGCCAAAAGCGCCATTTCATCGTCCAACCGATGCAGTTCAGCTCCGGTGCATGCTTTTGAAATGCGCGCAAAATCTGCTTCTTTGGTCGCAGCATTTACGACAATGTAGAGCAGGCCCTGCGCGTCTGGATCGAATGGTCTTGCAACCATCAGGTCATCAAGAATGCCGCCGTCTTCGTTTAATAACAGAGTGTAACGCATCTCACCGGGCGCTAGCCCTTTAATGTCGCCACACACCAATGGCTCAAACATAGCCGAGATTTTTTCATGCGCGTCCGGCCCGCCGCGTTCTGGCAGAGACAGGATGCATGGCCCCATGTGTGAGACATCAAAAAGACCTGCTTTTTCCCGCACATGAAGATGCTCAGCGACAATTCCTGACGGGAATTGCAACGGCATCTGGTACCCTGCGAAATCAACCATGGTCCCGCCCAAAGCCTTGTTCAGGCCTGTCAGCGGCGTCGTTTTGAGAGTGTCTTTATCAGCCATCAGCGCTCCAAGATCAGGTTCGCGAATCTAAATGCGATAGCCAAAATGGCAGCACACTTTACTTCGCGCCCCCGCTGTCTTGTGCGCCTGAGAGATTCCGCAAACGCACTCAGGCGTTAGCTTGCTCCTTCGGCGAGGCTGCGCATACTGCCGCCTCTTTCCAGCGTTTTACTATTCCCAGCGGTCCTTTTGCCTGAGCGTTTCCGGGGCGGTTGCGCCTTCGGCGGTGATGCAAAGATCACCCTCTCCCGCTGGGGAATCGCCACACACATGTGCAGCTAATGAAAAGCAAACCTCATCACCCAGGTCACGTCAATCACCAAATGAGGCCCAATGGTCAAACGATTTAAATCGCTTATACAGCGAGCATCGCCCTTAACTACATTCTGTCTGGCGTTTCTATGCCAATCAGCGATAAGCCGGTTTCCAATTGCTTCAAGGTCGCCGCCGCCAGCGCCAGACGCGATGCTTTTGTCTCTGCCGGCACGCCGTCCTTAAGGATTGGGCAATTGGTCCAGAATGATGAAAACGCCTGCGCCAGATTGTAGACATGATCGCAAATGCCATGTGGCGTGCGGTTGTCATAGGCCACTTTCAGCGCTTGTTCGAATGCGTCCAGCTGAAGCGCAAGCGTGCGTTCTTCATTGGCTTCGATCACAACCGCGCCTGCCGTCACATTGTCCGCCTTCGCGCGGCGCATTACAGATTTCACCCGTACGGCCGCATACAATAGGTAGGGCCCTGTCTTGCCTTCAAACGCCATGAACTGATCAAGGTCGAAGACATAATTCTTGGTGCGCACATTAGAAAGGTCGGCAAATTTGATCGCCGCCATGGCGACTTTACGCGCAACGTCTTCACGCTCTTCCTGAGAGAAGTCTTTGCCGATACCAGCTTCGTTGAGGCGTTCGCGCGCTTTGTCGACCGCATGTGAGATAAAGTCGTGCAGTTTCAGCACCCCACCCTCACGGGTTTTAAACGGCTTGCCGTCTTTGCCGTTCATCGTGCCAAAGCCGATGTGCTCCATCGTGTTTTCCGGCATATAGCCTGCTTTATCGGCTGCCCGGAAAACCTGTTCAAAATGCAGAGCCTGGCGCTGATCAACAACATATAGCGTCAGCTCAGGATCATTCTCCCGTTTCCGGTCGAGAATAGTACCAAGGTCCGTGGCGTGATAGCCAGATGCGCCTTGTGAATTGACTAGCATGAAAGGCGGCATGTCTTTTTTATCGTCTTCACGCTCAACCGGCACAATCCATGCGCCATCATCCAACACGGCAATCTCGCGGGATTTAAGATCCTCAACGATTTCCGGGATCAACTTGTCAGCGTCGCTTTCCCCTTTCCAGAGGTCGAACGTCACGCCAAGATCACCGCATTCACGCTCAAGGCCGACCTGCGTCACATCGCAGAAATGCTTCCACAGCGCGATATAGCCTGGACGGCCTGACTGAAGTTCTGCAGTGGCTGCGCGCGCCGCTTCGCGACGGGTTTCATCTTCTTTGGATTTTGCTGACGCCTGCGGGTAAAGCCGCTCCAGGTCTTCCATTGAAACGGGTGATTGGTCTGGATAAGAGCCCGAAAAGTTCTCATCAAAATATGGCAGGTCCGGCTGCTCAAAGGCGACTTCTGTAATAAGGAGCCCCATTTGTAGACCCCAGTCGCCCAAATGCACATCAGACGTGACTTCATCGCCTAAGAAACGAAACAGACGCTGTAAGCTGTCACCAATGATGGTGGAGCGCAAATGTCCGATATGCATGGGCTTAGCAACATTCCAGCCGCCAAAATCCAGCATCACACGACGCGGTGTTTCAACAGCGCCGCCACCTGCTTTGTCGTCTTCAAGCACACCTGTCACGCGCCCAGCCAATGCGTCAGCAGATACACGGATGTTCAAAAAGCCTGGCCCCGCCACATCAACGCTGGCGATCATGTCCAGCGCTTCAAGGCGCGGCGCAATCTCACCGGCGATTTCACGCGGATTACGCTTGGCCGCCTTTGCCGCCGCCATGGCGCCATTACACTGAAAATCAGCAAGGTCTGGTCGGTCAGCGCGACGCACCAGTCCGAATTTAGGGTCAAGGTCTAGCGCAGCGAACGCCTCAGCGGCCGCCGCGCTTAATTGTGCGGCAAGATCAGTCATGTCGATTTTCGTCTAATTAGCGAAAGTGAAGCCGGTTTGCAGACTAAAGGTCTTATTGTCCAGCGTTGACGCGGAAACGTTTGCCAGCCCGATTGAAATTTAGTTCATCCTCGGAAAGATCAAAGCCAACCAAAACCTCAAAGTTCAAACCAGAAATCGTCTCGTCTGAGCGTGGAATAACGATTTTGTTGATCGTTTCTGTCGCCGTCACGCGATCTGCGCCCTTAGGGAAGGTCACTGTTAGCGGGAAGACGCGTTTTTCCAGCACAGCGCGGTTCCGGCGGGTCACCGAGACAAAATAATCATAGCTGGCTGTGTCGCCCTCAGCTGCCGGACCACGGCCGAATGCGAAGGTGATCTCCATGTCCATGTCGATGGGTTGATCGTCAACATAGCGGCACAAGCCTGAGACGCCGATAATCTCACCCGTAAAGCCCACGTTGGAATAAAGCTCTTCGCCTTTAATCTCGACTTTGCGTGACGCGTCATAAAGGGAAGCGGCAACCGGACATGGTCCAGCGTTTGGCCGCGTGTCCAGCGAATCAGAAAGAGACGAACAACCTGACACCAGCGCGCTCGCAGCCGCCGCCAAAGATATGCCAGCCCATTTCGTCATTTGAACTAAACTCGTCACGCGCAAACCCTCGCAAAATTTGACGCAGGACGCTATGTCATAAGACGACATAAACAACCTGCGCTATCTATCTTGAAACAAGGTGATAGCCGCGCCAGCCGTTCGGCGCAATGCAAATGCCTTCATGAGGTGCATAAGACTGTTCAGTCTTGCGATTTCACAGGCTAAACGAGTTGACGATATGACGATTAAAAACGCTCTCACGATACGACTAGCTGGCCCGCGCGGGTTCTGTGCGGGCGTGGATCGCGCCATCCAGATTGTCGAACAAGCCATTGAGAAATGGGGCGCGCCGGTCTATGTGCGCCATGAAATCGTGCACAACCGCCATGTCGTGACCCGTTTAGAAGGGCTTGGCGCTGTTTTTGTCGAAGAGCTGGATGACTGTCCCGATGATCGTCCGGTGGTCTTTTCCGCCCACGGCGTGCCAAAAGCCGTCCCCGCCGAAGCGGCTCGCCGCGAAATGACCTATGTTGACGCCACCTGCCCACTCGTCTCCAAAGTCCACATGGAGGCGGCCCGTCACGCGCGCAATGGCCTTCATACCCTGTTGATCGGCCACGCAGGCCACCCGGAAGTGGTTGGCACCATGGGACAGACAGCCCCCGGCTCGATGACACTCATTGAAACGGTCGAGGATGCCCGCACACTTGAGCCGGATGATGCAAGCAACCTTGCTTACGTCACCCAAACAACGCTCTCCGTCGATGACACAGCAGAAATCGTCGAAGAACTGCGCAGACGTTTTCCAGCGATTACAAACCCCTCCAAAGAAGACATCTGTTATGCGACGACTAATCGCCAACACGCCGTTAAAGCAATCGCAGACGGCGCGGATTTGTTTCTGGTAATCGGGGCGCCAAACTCATCCAACTCCATGCGCCTGGTCGAAGTTGCAGAGCGCGGCGGCGCAAAGGCCGCCTACCTGGTCAGTTGCGCAGAAGACATTGACTGGGACTGGTTTGAAGGTGTTTCCGTACTCGGACTTTCGGCAGGCGCCTCTGCGCCAGAAACCCTTGTGCAAGGCGTCATCGCCGCTTGCCGCGCCAAATTCGATGTGGACGTTCAAGACGTAATCACCGCCGAAGAAAACGTGGTTTTCCACGCGCCTAAATGGCTGAAAGCAGATCATACTGAACGCGCAAGCTAAGCTGACCTATTAAAATAACTTGCCATCTGAAACAGACAGGATAGTCAGCTAGCATGGCTGTTTATACTGAAGTTGACGATAAGGCGCTGGACCAGTTTCTGGCAGAATATGAGATTGGTTCTGCAATCGCTTTTAAGGGCATTGCGGAAGGCGTAGAGAATTCCAACTATTTGCTGGAAACAGATAAAGGCCGCTACATTCTCACCCTTTTTGAAAAACGGGTAAACCAGGCTGATCTGCCCTATTTCATGGGCGTGATGGACCATCTGGCGGAGAAGAATTTCCCAGCGCCGCTGCCTGTCAAAGCCAAAGACGGCGAAGTATTGCGCACGCTGTGCGGACGACCTGCTGTCATCATCACTTTTTTGAACGGTATGTCGCCGCGCAAACCCAATGTCGCTCAATGTCGCGCGTTGGGAGAAGGTCTCGCAAAGTTTCACAATGCCTTGCAGGATTATAAAGGCATGCGCGCCAATGATCTCTCTTTGTCATCGTGGAGCGAGTTGTTTAGTGGCCGTGAAGCAGAGGCTGACGCGCTGGCGCCTGGTCTTGCGGCCCAGATTTCTGATGATCTGCGCGCGCTGGAAAACAAGTGGCCGATCGACCTACCTCAGGGTGTGATTCACGCAGATCTCTTCCCGGACAATGCGTTCTTCTTGGGCGATGACCTGACCGGCGTGATCGACTTTTATTTCGCCTGCAATGACGCGCTGGTTTACGATATCGCGGTTTGCCTCAATAGCTGGTGCTTTGAAGACGGACGCGGCGAATACAATATCACAAAGGGCAAGGCGCTGCTTTCCGGCTATCAGTCTGTGCGTAAGCTGGACGACACCGAGCAAAAAGCATTGCCAGTCTTGGCACGCGGCGCGGCTATGCGGTTTTTCCTGACCCGCCTTTATGACTGGGCCAACACCCCCAAAGACGCGCTGGTCCGCCCGAAAAACCCGCTGGAATACGCAGAAAAATTAGGCTTCCACCGCAACGCCCTGCACTTTTCTGATTATGGCGGGTAACCTACCGATGACGAGAACGCTTGACGCAAAAGCCAAATCCTAAGACCTCCCTTGCATGGCTGAGACAATCGAAATCTGGACGGATGGCGCGTGTTCGGGAAATCCCGGACCGGGCGGTTGGGGTGCGCTGTTAAAAAGTGGCGCGCACGAAAAGGAAATCTATGGCGGTGAGCCAGAGACCACCAACAACCGGATGGAGCTAAGCGCCGCCATTGAAGCGCTCAATGCGTTAAAAGGCCCCTCCAAAGTCATCCTCCACACCGATTCCACCTATGTGAAAGATGGCCTGACCAAATGGATATTTGGTTGGAAAAAGAATGGCTGGAAGACGGCTGCCAAGAAGCCAGTCAAAAACAAAGATCTTTGGCAGGCGTTGGATGAAGCCTGCAAGCGTCATGATATCGACTGGCGCTGGGTGAAAGGCCATGACGGCGACCCAGGCAATGAGCGCGCCGACGAACTTGCCCGCAAAGGCGCCAGCGAACACAAATAAAAAACGGCGGCCCTGAAAAATCAGACCCGCCGCTCTTTTCGATTTTGTTGTCAATCTAGGCCGGGCGCACCCGCACGGTGATGCCAGATGTTGAGACAATCTCGACAATTGCGCCAATGATCGGCTCGACATCCCCTTCCAGTTCGGCGCGCCATTCAGAATCGTTGATCTTCACCCGTCCAAATCCACCTTGGAAAAGAGAGGTCACAACGGCCTTCTGGCCGATCATGGAACTTCCACGGTCATTCAGCGTCGGATGGGATGTTGGCGGGTTGCGGATACCAGCAAAAACAGTGCGCCCCAGAACAACCAGTCCGAAAGACACAAGCGCGAAGAAGCCAACCTGCCACGTCCAGTGCGCAAAAGGCTCAGGCATGACAGAAGCAAAAACGGCTGCCGCGCCTGCTGCAATGGCGATCCACAAAAGATCAAATGTTCCCAGCATCATCTCGAAGACCAGGAGCATCAGCGCAAGACCGATCCAGTGCCAGATGGTCAACTCACTGAAGATAAGGTCAATCATCAAAATCACCTTTCATCTAAGAGGCACAGCGCAAGCCTATGACGTCCACGGATCTCCGCCGCCAGAGCTGCCTGATCCGCCTGAAGACGGTCCCTTTCCCGGACCTTTCAGACCTGTCAGCGCGCCAATACCTTCGATAGCGCCAGCTATACCGGCAAATTCGGCCGGAACGATGACCGTTCTTTGTTGTGGAGATGTCGCCAATGCCTTGAAGGCCTGCACATATTCCTGACCCAAGAAGTAGTTGACCGCGTTGATGTCGCCAGCCGCAATCGCTTCGGACACCATTTTGGTGGCGGCAGCTTCAGCTTCTGCTTCACGCTCACGCGCTTCCGCATCACGGAAGGCTGCTTCGCGGCGACCTTCAGCTTCAAGGATTTTAGACTGTTTTTCACCTTCAGCCCGCAAAATCGCAGATTGTTTGTCACCTTCAGCCTGAAGGATCTCAGCCCGCTTCAAACGCTCAGCTTTCATCTGACGCGCCATGGCTTCAGTAATGTCAGCAGGCGGTGAAAGGTCAGCGATCTCAATCCGCGTGACCTTGATGCCCCATGGGTTGGTCGCCGCGTCGATCACTGTCAAAAGACGCGCGTTAATGTCATCACGGTTGGACAAAACATCGTCCAGATCCATGGACCCGACTACGGTACGAATGTTGGTTAGAGAAAGATTGGTAATCGCCCGCTCCAGGTCGTTGACTTCATAAGCTGCCGGCACAGGGTCGACCACCTGAATAAAGACCACAGCATCACATGACACCATGGCGTTATCACGCGTAATCACCTCTTGTTGAGGGATATCCAGAACGGTTTCCATCATGTTCATCCGGCGACCGACACGGTCGATAAACGGCACTAGAATGGCCAGACCCGGGCTTAAAACGCGTGTGAACCGTCCAAAACGCTCGACAGTAAAGCGATGTCCCTGCGGTACGACCTTGATTGAACTCAAGACCACAACAATCGCAAAGACGAAAAGAATTATAGCAACGTATTCCATAAGGTCCCATTTCCTCGCATTAACTGGGAGTAATGTTACCATGAAAAAACCGCCCGATCTATTAAAATCGGACGGCTAATCTTGCAGAATTCAAATAAAATGAATTGTGTTTAAATTTGGTCTAAAATGTATTCAGAAGAGGAAACTTTATACTCACCACCTTCTTCAACATTTACTTGGGAAACTTGACCATTCTCTATAACCATTGAGAAACGCTGGCAGCGTTCGCCCATACAAAAGCCTTTGCCATCCATCACCAGATCCAGCGCACGGGTAAAGTCGCAATTGCCGTCGGCCAGAAGAACAACCTTGTCTTCAACATTCTGATCTTTGCCCCATTCACTCATGACGAACGCGTCGTTGACGGACATACATGCGATAAGGTCAACGCCTTTCGCTTTGATCTCATCAGCTTTTTCGACAAAGCCAGGAAGGTGGCGCGCTGAACATGTCGGCGTGAATGCGCCAGGCAGACCGAAAAGCACGACTTTCTTTCCAGCAAAAAATTCTGCTGTGTCGATTTTCTCCGGACCTTCAGCGCCGATTTTCATAACTGTTGCGCTTGGGATGTTGTCGCCAGATTTGATAGGCATGGTGCTTATTGTCCCCTATTGGTTGGATAAAGCTGACACCGTTTTTTCAGGTCAGCTGGCAAAGCCATTGTGCTTACATAGTCTGATATTGCGTCAAATCACGGCTGCAAACCTAATGATACCGTAATGTGACGCGAAAATAAGTCTTTTCCACCTTGCGGCTTTGCTCAAATGGAGCAAACCTCTGCATAAGACAATTAAAATCATTAGGGAGGCAGCCAATTGGATAATTCGCTCGCCGGTAAGCTACTGGTGTCGCTACCCGCGATTGAAGACCCACGATTTCGTCGGTCAGTGATCCTCTTGTGTGCTCATAATGAAGAACATGCCATGGGCATCGTCCTCAATCAGATCATGGACGACATCACTCTTCCCGACCTTTTAGAACAGATGAATGTGGAAGGCGCACCCAAGAAAGTCCGCCCTATCCTTCTCGGCGGCCCCGTCTGCCAGGAACGTGGTTTCGTTCTGCATTCTGAAGATTTTGACTGTGAGGGCGCTACCCTGGCCGTCACATCCGGCGTGTGCCTGACGGCCACAGCAGAAATCCTGCACGCAATGGCGTCAGATGATCCGCCTGAAAATGCTGTCTTGGCATTAGGTTATGCCGGATGGGGCGCTGGCCAGCTGGAAGAAGAACTGGCCCAGAATGTCTGGCTTGTAGCCGAGCCTTCGCCTGAAATCGTATTTGATCAGTCTTATTCGACCAAATGGTCGCGTGCGCTTGAAACCATTGGCGTCTCTGCCGATAGGCTTCAGGTGGAAGGCGGCCGGGCCTGATTGACGAACGGTCCGGACAAAGACCGTAGATGCTCAACGATCTGGTCTTCGCCCATAGGCTGCCCTGACAGATACCCTTGCACGAAATCACAACCAATCTCTTTAAGGTCGCGCGCTGCCTCCATCGTCTCAACGCCTTCGGCCGTAACTGTCATGCCAAGGCGATGGGCCAGATCAACAATGGTGGACAATATGGTGCGTCCACGCGGTTGCGCCATTTTCGCTGTCAGTTGCGAATCCAGCTTGATCCCGTCAGCTGGCACGTCCGCCAGCCAGGCAAGGGAAGAATGCCCCGCGCCAAAGTCATCAAGTATGACACCTGCGCCTGCGTCACGGAACGACTTCATCACGCCCAGTGCGCCATCGACATCTCGCAGCGCGGCCTGCTCAGTCAGCTCAATACGCAGGACACCATCAGGCAAATCACATTCGCGGATGAATTTATGGACGTCATTTACAAGGTCAGCGCGGGCAATTTCCACAGCTGACAAATTCACCTGCACGAACACATCCCCCGTTTCTACACGGAAACGCGCGAGCGCACGGGCCGCCTCAGACAGAATGCTCGGCGCAATGCTGGTCCAGTCAGCAACGCGGCCAAACCGCGGCAATTCTTCTGGGCCAATCAGATCGTCATCTTCAGGTGATTGCCAACGCGCCAGCGCTTCAAAGCCAGCCAGACGGCGTGTGCTGGTGCTCCAGATCGGTTGGAAGACAGGCTGCACACCCTCACCGCCTGTCAGCTTGTGATGAAATTTTCCGCCTTCGCGCAACACCAAACCGCGCGCTTCGCCATCGCTGACAAATGACCCCACCAGACGCACCGTGCTGGCGTCACGCAGGGTAATCAGTTCATTGATGGAAACATCTTGGTCCTGACGGAGAAAAGCGCGCTCAACAGCAGGCCGCGAAAGTCCTTCAACCTGCGCCAGAAACTCTGAAAGCGACCACTTTCCATCCAACCCGTTGAACAAATCTCCTGCGGCGGTCTCAATGTTCAGGCATGCGTCCTGCCTTGACCAGGACCATGTGGCGGCGCGGGCGGCGCTGATGGCTATGGCGGGCAATGACTGATCCACCACCTGTTTATCTCCTTACGAGCTCCGCTGACCATAAAGCTAAATCGCTTCGCATTATTTTGCGAGGCTCCAGCTGTGCAAAATCCGAATGAATTAGCGAGTCGATATGAAATTGCTAGCAGCATCCGCGCCAGATTTAGGTCCAACATACGCCCCTGCTCGTGGGCCATTTAGCGCTGTTAACGCCATTTTCGATACGTCTTCAATCGTCACATCATCTATTGACTGCATGACATCTTCAACGCTCAACAACCTGCCAAAGGTCAGTAATTCATAGGCTGAGGAACTTGCCCGCGCAGCAACAGATTCAGACGCCAGAGCAAACTGGACAGACTTTACTGCTTTAGCCCGCGCCAGTTCTTCTAATGTTGGGCCCTTGGACGCAAGGTCAGACCAGATGTCGCGCACAATGCGTTGCACATCGTCCGCTTCGCCCGGATTACACCCGCAATAGACATTCAAACGACCTGTGTCGTCATAGCTGTCGAACTCAGCATCGATTGTATATGCCAGACCACGCTTTTCACGCACTTCCCGATAAAGCCGGGAGGCCATGCCGCCCCCAAAGATTTCTTCAAAAAGACGCGCCGCGAACCGATCAGAAGCAGCGCCGTCTGGCGCAGGCGCTGAAAGCACCAGGTGCGCCTGATCTGTGTCGACGATTTTCGTCAGCGCCGCGCTTGCATGAGTTGGAGACGTGCGCACAGGCGGCTTTACATCAACCATCACGCCCAAGACCTGCTCAGCAAGATCAACAACCTGTTGACGGTCAAACCCGCCAGCCACAGTCATGATCGTTCGATCTGGCGTGTAATTCTGAGCGATGAAGCGTTTAAGATGTTCCCGGCCCAGCGGCTCCAACGTGCTTTTCGTACCGAGAATAGACCGGCCCAAAGCATGATCTGGCCAAGCCGCCTTTTGCGCTAATTCAAACACCAGGTCTTCAGGCAGGTCGGCCGCCTCGTTGATCTCCTGATAGACGACATCCTTTTCGAGACGGAAGTCCTCTTCCGGCAGATCCGACGCCAAGGCGACATTGGACGCCACGCGTAGCAACTGAGCGACATCTTCGCCCATACACCGCACGCTGTAGAATGTGCGCTCATAGCCTGTGGAGGCGTTTATCTCACCGCCTTTATCTTCAACGCTCGTGATGAGATCGGGCCCAGCGACACCGGCAGCAGACTTAAACGCCATATGCTCTAAGAAATGCGCCAGCCCGTTTTCAGCTTCGCTTTCATCGCGCGCGCCCGCGCCCACACAAACGCCTGCGCTGGCCGTCAAATAGCCCGGCATTGGGTCCAGGACCAGCCGTGCCCCGTTGTTGAATGTGATGACTTCGCGTGTCTCTTGGGTCAAGAAACAACCCGTGACAATTCGCTCATCCGGTCGCGCACAAAGCCAACATCCATCGGACCGATTTCAAAGACTTCCTGACGCGAGGAAAAGTCACCTACCCGCACTGGCAATGGCGCATCAAGCCCAGTCACTTCCTTGACAGTCTCCGGAAATTTGGCCGCGTGCGCAGTCGACAGCACAACAGTGGCGTCATCTGTCGGGTCTGAGTGACGCGCCGCATGCATACCAACAGCCGTGTGCGGACAAATCAGCCAGCCGGTTTCTTCCAGGGATTTGCGCATTTCCACAAATGTCTGTTCATCGTTTACGGACATCGCTTTAAAGCCCATACAACCCAATGCGCCCACCGCACGGTCCGGCAGTTCTGCAATGCCTTTGGACGCCAGCTGCTCATAAGCGGTCTTAACGTCATCTGTGTTGCGCCCGGTCGCTTCAAACAACAAACGCTCAAAGTTAGACGGCAATTGGATATCCATCGCCGGGCTTGCAGTGGCGACGGTCTCACCCTTTTTCAGCGGCTCACCATTAATCAACCGCTCCATCGTGTCATTGGCGTTGACCGCGACCTGACAGTTAAAGCCATTTAAGAGCCCACAACGCGCCGCCACATAACCAGCCAGTGCGTCGCCAAAATTGCCTGATGGGACCACAAAACGGATCGGCGTATCAGCGCCCAACTGCGCTTGCGCTGTCGCATAATAAACAGATTGCGCAGCAATACGTGTCCAGTTGATAGAGTTTACACCTGAAAGGTTGAGACGACGACGTGTCTGCTCATCGGCAAACAATTGTTTCACGATCGCCTGACACTGGTCGAAATCACCTTCCAGCGCGAAATTGTGCACATTGCTTGCGCCAGTGGATGTCATAAACAAGCGCTGCACCGGTGAGATCCGTTCATTCGGGTGCAGGATCATCACGTCAACATTTTCAGCGCCCGCAAAAGCGTCCGCTGCCGCCCCGCCAGTATCGCCGGATGTGGCGCACATTACTGTCATGCGTTCGCCACGCTGTCCCAACGCATAATCATACAGCTGAGCGATAAAATGCATCGCCACATCTTTAAACGCCAATGTCGGGCCGTGATGTAATTCCATCATCCAGCGGTTAGGACCGGTCTGGACCAATGGCGCGACGGACTTATGTGAAAACGGGCTGTAAGCTTTATAAGCCAGCTCTTCCACCACATCGTATTCCAGTGACTCGCCAGCAAACGCCTTAATGATGCGCGCTGCAGTGACGTGATATGGCTCGTTTGCCTTTGGTTTTTCGATAATCGGGAATTCTTCAGGCGTGAAGAGGCCGCCGTCAGGGGCAAGACCTGCAAGGCTGGCTGTTACAAAATCGACCGGCTCTGCGCCGCCGCGCGTTGAGATATAGCGCATGGAAGTCACGTCCTTAGAATTAATCCCGTTTTTGACCGAACGACAGACGTCCGGCGCGGATGTGGAAAGCGGCGTATAACACAATCAACACAATGGCCATCCCAAACCAGGTGATTGAATAGCCCAAATGCCGTTCAGGCGGCGTGCGTGTGAGGTCCTCTGGCGGCCCATCATCTGCAAACAGCACGTAATCTCGATTTAAAGTGTCGGGCCGAGCGACAAACAGCGCCTCTTCCATTGCATCAACATCAAACCAATACCATTCATTGGTGTCAGGGTTGTTGGCGTTTGAAAAGGCGCCCTTCTTGGCAACCATTGGCGCAACGCGCAGACGGTCGATTAATTGTACAGGCGCGTCTTCATCTCCGATGACATAGGGCTGAAATGCTGTTTCCGCCAGCAATGCGCCGTCCACGCAGTCTGGCGCTTTTACAGCTGTGAAGATGCGCCATCCCGCCTGTCCGCTGGTCGCCTTCCCAAAGACACGTATCCATTCTGGCGAGACTGCGTTTGAGGGCGTCACCGCAGTCAAGAGCGGTTCGCCCTCGCCACAAAAAGCATTGTCCAATGTGGCAGCAGGTTTGTCGCTGCGCGCAATGTAAGCCGCGATCTTATCCGCTTTCCAACCCATGCGCTGATATTGCCAGCTGCCCAGATAAATCAGTAGCGCCAGAACCGGCAGACAGAAAGCAGTCAGAATAGGAAAGGGTTGAAAGCGCATCACACTGTCATAAAGCCAGCGCTGGCTTACTCGTCAACCTGATCTTTGTGGCGCTCAAATCGCGCCTCTTCCGCTTTGTTCGCAAACTGCATCGCAAAGAGGATGGATTTAAAAGGCCGCAACAGCCACATGCAAAATCCAATAATCACAGGCGGCCAGATAATCGCGTGCGCCCATACCGGCGGATCAACTAGCAACTGAAATAACATTGCAGGTGGCACAATTAGAATAAGCGCGGCGAACATCACGAAAAACGCAGGACCATCGCCTGCATCAGCGATGGTGAAATCTGCGCCGCACGCTGCGCATTCGTCATTCATTTCAAGGTAGCCGCGATAAAGCTGCCCCTCCCCGCACTGAGGACACCGGCATTTCCAGCCAGCTGACAAGGGAGAGACAGATTTCATACGTTCTTGCAGACTTCTTCGCTAAGCGCCCAACACGATGCGTGGCGCCACGTATACGAAAGCAAAGAGGAAGAGCCACACCACGTCCACAAAGTGCCAGTACCAAGCGGCAAATTCAAAGCCGAGGTGTTTTTCAGCGGTCATGTTGCCAGCCAGGAGACGCAGGAGGCAGACAGCCAGGAAGAGCGTTCCGATCACAACGTGCGCGCCGTGGAAACCTGTCGCCATGAAGAATGCGCCGCCGTAAAGCGAGCCGTCGTATGAGAAGTGTGCGTGCTGGTATTCCAGAACCTGGAAGAAGGAGAAGATCGCGCCCAGAACAACCGTCAGCAACAAGCCAAGCTTTGCGCCATTATAGTCTGCTTTGGCAATCGCATGGTGGGCCCATGTGACAGTCGTACCGGAAAGCAGCAGGATCAGTGTGTTGATCAGCGGCAGGTGGAATGGGTCAAATGTTTCCACACGGTGGCCGTCTGCCTGCATTGGCGGCCAGGTCGCCCAATCAGCCAGGTGTCCGTATTGAGCCACATCCATGCCGGTGGCGCGGTATTCGTGGAAGATCACCATTTCAAAGAACGCCCAGAACCATGCGACGAAGAACATAACCTCTGACGCGATGAACAGGATCATGCCGTACTTCAAGGACATCTGAACAACTGGCGTGTGGTCGCCCTGGCGGCTTTCACGGATAGTGTCCCACCACCAACCGACAAGCACCCATACAATGATGCCCAGACCAGGCAGAAGGGTCAGCAGATTGCCCTGTGGCAAACCAAAGCCACCCTTCATGTAACCAATGGCGCCCAGCGCCAAAACGAACAGACCGAGCGAAGCCAGTACTGGCCATGGGCTCGGGTTCACAATGTGGTAGTCATGTTTCACTGCGCCGTGCGCCATTGTTCCGTCCTCAGTTCTTCTTGTCCGCACCAATTAAGCAAGCATTTGATTGATGCGAGGTTTAATGCGCGCTCGTCCCGCCCTCAAGCCAGGCGGAGCGATAATTATTCTCTTTTTCGACATCATAGAATGTGTAGGACAAGGTGATGTCCGTCACATCCTTAAGCTGTCTTTCTTCATCAAGCGTTGGATCGATGAAAAAGATCACCGGCAGTTTTTCTGAATGCCCGGGCGGAAAAACCCGCTCGTCAAAGCAGAAACATTCCAGCTTGTTGAAATATGGACCCACTTTATGTGGCGCGACATTGTATGAGGCAATTGCGCGAATTGGCTCATCTGTCGGATTGGAAACTTCAAAGAAAGCAAGGCCTGTTTCACCCAACTTCAAAGGATATGACCGGTCGACCGGTTTGAATTTCAAACCTGTGTGCAGACCAACATTCGAATCAAGGCGGATAGAAACTTCCCGCTCCAGCACCTGGGAAGGACGCGCATCCGCCACCTGTGTGGTGCCGCCATAGCCCGTCACCCGGCAAAAAGCGTCATACAAAGGCTTGGATGCAAACGACACGCCGAGCATCACAGCCACCGCACCAAGTGAGGCAAAGAGGGTCAGGCGCGAACGATTAATCATTCGTCGCTCCCTCTGCCTTGGCAGGTGTCTCTTCCGCGACAGGGCTTGTCGGCTCGTCCTCAATCAACCGCACAGCATCACTTTTGTTGAAAGTGTGCTCTTGAGAAAACTGAGCTGCGTTTTCGCCAAGACGGGAAATTGTGATGGCAAAGACCAGAATGACGAATGCAAACAGGCTAAGCGCGATCCACTGTCCGCGACGCTTGCGTAGCGCCTCTTGTTGCGGGGTTAGCTTGGCTGGTTCAGGCGTTGTCATGGCGCAAACCTCACCAGGCTTTCAATCGGGATATAAAGCCCAACGCCGTGCTCAAGCGCCAGAACAGCAAACAGAGCGAACAGATAAACAATCGACGCGCCAAACAAACGCTTTGCATGCTTTAGGTCAGCCTGGCCTTTTTCTGTCTCATCACCAGCTTTGGAGAATGCAACTTTGAAAGATTGCAGAACAAACCACACGCCAAGGCTTAAGGATGACACAAGGTAGAAAACACCGCCCAGCCCCGTAAACGCAGGGGCAGCCCCAATCGGCGCTAACAATAAAGCGTAAAGCAAGATCTGCAGACGTGTGTTTTTTGCCCCGTGCGTGACCGGCAGCATCGGCACGCCTGCTTTGCCATATTCAGAGGACGTCCACAAAGACAGCGCCCAGAAATGCGGCGGCGTCCAGAAAAAGATAATTGCAAACAGGATCCACGCATTCAGTGGCGCATCCCCTGTGACTGCCGCCCAACCGATCACTGGTGGGAATGCGCCTGCCGCGCCGCCGATCACGATGTTCTGTGATGTCCAGCGCTTGAGCCACATTGTGTAAATGACCGCGTAAAAAAAGATCGAGAACGCCAAAATGCCAGCAGCAAGCGGGTTCGCCGCCAGCGCCATAATCGTAATGGCGATAAAACTCATGATCAGGCCAAGGCCCAGCGCCTCGTCACGCGCAATCAGTCCTGAAGGAATTGGTCGGGTGGAAGTGCGTTCCATGATCGCGTCAATGTCGTGATCGAACCACATGTTCAGCGCGCCAGCCGCACCAGACCCCAGCGCCACCGCCAGCACCGCCGCAGCAGCTGTCACCAGGCTCATTTCGCCTGGCGCAGCGACAAGACCAGCAAAGGCTGTGAACACAACGAGCATCATCACGCGCGGCTTCATCAACTGAACATAGTCGTTGAAACTGGCGATGCGGTCGTTCTGGTCCAAAGGTTGCGCGATCTCGTTCATATAAAGCTTTGCCTTAAGTGCATCGCCCTCCGAAACCTTAGCGGAGGGCGGCGCGTCAGCGATATGTCGACTGCTTTGCTTGGGGCCAAGCAGTCAACAGCATATTCGCCGCTAGTGCTCGTCTTTGCCGGCTTTAACAACCGGAAGCTCTGAGTACTGGTGGAATGGCGGCGGAGAAGACAATGTCCACTCCAGCGTTGTTGCGTACTCACCCCAAGGGTTTGCCACAGCTTTCTTACGCGCCAGCATGGAGAGCACGAGGCCGATGAAGAAGAACGCCATAGCCACCATCGTAATCATGTAACCGATTGAGGAAATGTAGTTCCAGAACGCAAACCCGTCTGGGTAATCCACGTAACGACGCGGCATACCGTTCAGACCCAGGAAGTGCTGCGGGAAGAAGATCAGGTTCGTACCGATGAACATGAACCAGAAGTGCAACGAACCAAAGAGCGCGTTATACTTGATGCCGAACATTTTCTCGTACCAGTAGTACCAGCCAGCAAACAGCGTGAACACCGCCCCCAGCGACAGCACGTAGTGGAAGTGCGCCACAACATAATATGTGTCGTGCAGTGCGTGGTCGATACCAGCGTTAGCCAGAACAACACCGGTCACACCACCAACAGTGAAGAGGAAGATGAAGCCGATCGCCCAGAGCATTGGTAGTTTGAAGTCAATCGAGCCACCCCACATAGTCGCGATCCAGGAGAAGATCTTCACCCCTGTTGGCACCGCGATCACCATGGTCGCTGCTACGAAGTAAGCTTTCAGCTCAACGCCCATACCAACTGTGTACATGTGGTGCGCCCACACGATGAAGCCGATGAAACCGATCGCCGCCATCGCATACGCCATCGCCAGGTAACCGAAGACGGGTTTCTTGGAGAAGGTGGACACGATGTGAGAGATGATGCCGAAACCCGGCAGGATCATAATGTACACTTCAGGGTGCCCAAAGAACCAGAACAAGTGCTGGAACATGATCGGGTCACCACCGCCAGCGGGGTCGAAGAATTTCGATCCGAAGTTACGGTCGGTCAAAAGCATAGTCAGCGCGCCCGCAAGAACTGGCAGCGCCAGAACAAGCAGGAAGGCAGTGATCAAAAGAGACCATGCAAAAAGTGGCATCTTGTGGATCGTCATGCCAGGCGCGCGCATGTTCAGGATCGTCACGATGAAGTTGATCGCGCCAAGGATTGAAGAAATACCCGCAATGTGCAGCGAGAAGATCAACAGATCCATCGCATAGCCATTGTGACCGATCGTGGAAGACAATGGTGGGTAAATCACCCAACCGCCGCCAAAACCAAGGTCTGTTCCCTGCCCTGGCACGAACATGGAGATCACAGCCAGCGCAAATGAGAATGGCATCAACCAGAATGAGATGTTGTTCATGCGTGGCATCGCCATATCTGGCGCACCAATCATCAACGGAACAAAGTAGTTACCAAAACCACCAATCAGCGCGGGCATCACCATGAAGAAGATCATGGTCAGACCGTGCATGGTCGTCATGACGTTATATGTGTGCTTGTCGCCCCAGCTACCGGCTTCGCCAGTAAAGTACTGCATGCCGGGCTCCATGAGCTCGAAACGCATCATGCCAGACATAGCAAACCCGATAACGCCCGCGAACATCGCGAACACCAGGTACATCAAACCGATGTCTTTGTGGTTTGTTGAGAAAAGCCAGCGGCGCGGATCCCAAACACTTGGGGCGCCAGTGCCGTGCTCGCCGTGATGATCATCGGCTACGGCTTCGTTCTTGATCGTCGGTTCCGTCGTCATGGGACCTTACGCTCCTTAAATCTTACTGTGCCGAGGCCAGGCGCACAGGATCGGCTGTGCGAGGTTGAACTTCATTAATGTATGCGGAAGCCGCTTCGATGTCGTCATACGCCAAACGCAGCCATTCGTCATACTGGTCCTGAGGCACGATGCGCAGTTCGATCGGCATGAAAGCATGGTCGCGACCACAAAGCTCTGAACACTGACCGTAGTAAACGCCTTCTCTCTCAGCCTTGAACCAGAGCTGATTCAAACGACCCGGAACTGCGTCCACTTTGATGCGGAAAGCTGGCATTGCCCAGGAATGGATGACGTCGGAAGCGGCCACGTTCAAACGAACATGCTTGCCCTGCGGCACAACGATCGGGTTGTCGACAGAGAGGTTACGCAGCGCGCCAGGAGCTGCAGCGACATCTTCGTCCGCCAGCATACGGCTGTCGAACTCAACGCCTTCGATTTCAACTTCGCCGTCCGCGTTTTCAAAGTCGTAGTAGTAAGACCAGTACCACTGACGACCGTAAGTCTTGATGGTGACCCAGTCATCTTCGGTCAGGTCGCGATACTCATTTGCAGCGACCTTTTCCCGAGTTGGCTCAACGTCCTGTGCGAACAAAAGCGGGAAGGAGAAAACCGCGATCGCACACAGGATCAGAACAGGCGCTGTTGTCCAGGCGACTTCCAGCAGCGTGTTGTGGGAGAATTTGGCCGGAACCTTGTTCGCCTTGGCGTTATACTTGACGATGACAATCGCCAGCAACGCCATAACAAACAAAGTGATAACCGTGATGATCACCAACAGATAGTTGTGAAACCAGGTGATTTGTTCAGCCAGTGCGGACGCGGGCGGCTGCATGCCAAGCGCTTTGTCCTGTGGCTGGTTCGCCGACGCCACACCCGTTAAGAGTGCAGCGCTTGATGTAACCGCAGCCAGCTTTGCTGCGCCCCTTTTAAAACCGTGCAAACCCATGGTTTTGCCCGTCTCCTCGATACTTCTGTGGGACAGAAACGACAATCGCACTCACCCACCAATTCAGGACCGCAGGGAAGAAAAACCCAAACTGCAACACGCGCAATTCGACTCTCCTCCCAAATGTTGACGCTTCGCTAGCATGAGGTCTAACGCCTTGCAAAGCCGTCGCCGACGCAATCCGCCAAGTTTTTGCCATTTTCAAGGGCGCTAGCTTGCGAACCAACTGTTAATAAAAGATATTTCCAAATCCGCATTCATCCACTGCGCCATTCTGACGCGGAATCCAGATTGTCAGGTTTCTCCACTATGCAGGACGTCCCAGATGTTAAATCAGGGCTTTGTTAGCGTGCGCCCCCTATGCGAAGCACAATTTCCTCCTTAACTATGCAATATCGCCTGATATTCATTGAACCCTCCAGATCCGGATCAATTCCCCATGACAGAGCTATACGACCGCCACGCCGCCGCACGCATCCTGGACGAGGCCCTGCATGGCGCGGACGATGGCGAGCTGTATGTGGAGTCAGCCCGGTCTGAGAGCTTCATGTTTGATGACGGGCGCTTAAAATCAGCCGCTTTCGACACCGGACAGGGGTTTGGCCTGCGTGTCGTATCTGGCGAAACAACTGGTTATTCCCACGCCTCGGAACTAAACGAAGGCGCGATGCGTCGCGCAGCAGACGCCGCCGCTGCTGCTAAACGTGGGCGTCAGGTTGAGCTGGCCGCGGGCCCTGCCCCTGTCAATTCACGCCTTTATAAAGATGTTGATCCAACTGATGCGCCCGACTTTGGCGCGAAAACAGGTCTGCTTGCCGAAGTCGACGCATGGTGCCGCGCAAAAGACCCACGCGTTGTGCAAGTCTCCATCAGCCTTGCCGGATCGCGCACGGAAGTGGAAATCATGCGCGCTGGCGGGGCTGTCGTGTCTGAAGCGCGCCCATTGGTGCGGATGAATGTCGCCATCACCATGGAACACAATGGCCGCCGCGAATCCGGCGCATCTGGCGCTGGCGGCCGCGCGGCTTATGACGAATGGATCCGACCAGAGCGCTGGAAACAGCTCGCAGAACGCGCCATGCGCAAAGCCGAAGTCAATTTGCAATCCATCCCCGCCCCAGCTGGCGAAATGCCTGTGGTGTTAGGGCCTGGCTGGCCGGCTGTGCTGTTGCACGAAGCTGTCGGTCACGGCCTTGAAGGCGATTTTAACCGCAAAGGCTCCTCCGTTTATTCTGGCAAGATCGGCGAACAGGTCGCCGCGAAAGGCGTGACGGTCATTGATGACGGCACGATCCCGGACCGCCGCGGTTCGCTGTCATTTGACGATGAAGGCACACAGACACACCGCACCGTCCTCATCGAAGACGGCATTCTCAAAGGTTATATGCAGGACCGCCAGAACGCCCGCCTCATGGGTGTTGAACCCACAGGAAACGGTCGCCGTGAAAACTATGCGTGCGCCCCAATGCCGCGCATGACCAACACCTTCATGACCGCAGGCAATCACGACCCGGAAGAGATGATCAAATCTGTTGAGCGCGGTATCTGGGCGGTCGATTTTGGCGGCGGTCAGGTGGACATCACCAACGGCCAATTCGTCTTCCAATGCACCGAAGCCTACATGATCGAAAACGGCAAAGTCGGCGCGCCTGTCAAAAACGCCACCCTGATCGGGCACGGGCCAACCGTGTTGCAACAAGTCTCCATGATCGGAAATGATTTCGCGCTGGATGACGGTGTGGGTGTCTGTGGCAAGGCTGGCCAGTCTGTCCCGGTCGGCGTCGGTCAGCCATCGCTGAAGATTGACGCCATCACAGTTGGCGGCGCGGGCTAAGTCTTGAGTTTAAGTTGATTTAGATGATTTGGCGGGAATGGGACGCTCATTTTCGCCACCATAAATGTCTTTTGCGCCATCAATGCGCCATTTGCCATAAAGCCAGACAAGATGTTCATACGTCTTGTCTGATGTCTCGCGCAATCCAGCGATCACGTCTCTTGCGTCATCCACCAGATTACACATCATCCCGCGCAAGGATCTTTTCAAAAGATCCTCGTCCAGATCGCCAATCCTGATGCCCAGCGCGAGAAATTCATAATAGTTGAGAACGCTTGTCAGAGCTTCGGCGGCATTTGTCTGCGTCTGCGCATCGCTGATTCTTTTTGGGTTTCGTTCTGTTCTGGCGTTCGCTGACGCTTCCCTCGCCCTGTTCCAGTCATCATATGAAATGTCATTGTATGCTGTGAACACAGCTTTTCGCTGTTCGTTCAGCGTACGAAATTCCGGCGACATACGCATTTCAAGCAAGATGTTGATCGTGTGCTGTTTGCGCTGGCTTTTCTGAGCGACTTCATGCTGGAGGCGCACCTGTTCGCGCGATGACTCTGCATTCTTCCAGAATGTGTAGAGAGCAATAACCGCCCCTATCAGCGCCATCACCACCCCTAAGAGCGCAATGATCGTGTTGGCGCGCCCTACATCACCTGAAGCTTCGCCTGCTCTATCCAGCCCCCATATCCATCCGGAAACCGGAAAAATGATGCCCAGAATCAAAATGAACAGGACCAGATAGATATCTGTCCTGTGATTATTATTTAGAATTGTCGCAGATTGAGAGGCGGACTCAGCAGAAACGTTTTCCGCGTTAGCCGTTTCCAAAGCCCTCTTTGGAGAGGCCATTGCCAAATCCTTCGAATTTGCCTGCGGTAATGTCGATACGCATTACAGCCTCCTTTCAAACAATACTCATGCGGAGGCTAAGATAGTTCAGCCTCCCGGTAATGACAAGTCGCCCCCATCGCAAACATCCGTGCTTGCCAGGTCGTCCTGCCTGTAGGAACAACCCAATCTTACACGGATTGTTCCTATCATGGGATTAATTTAACCGACGCACTTGGCGAAATTAAGACGACTTGCCTGTTTCTTCAGGGATTTCCACCGCAGGACCAGCCGCTTCAGCCGCCATGTGGCCTAGTTCTCCAGCGCGCCCGTGCCCCCATTTCTTGAGCCAAAAACTGGCAGCGCCCAGCAATATGCCCAAAAGCACGGAAACCAATCCGATCTTGCCAAAGACATCCTTGTAGTTTTCCAGCGCCTGCGCCGGGTTTAGCACCTGTCCGGCTACAGTCTCTGTCGCGGTGAGACCGGCAATCAAACCCGCCACATGGTGTGCAAACGCAGTCGACAGGAACCACCCCGCCATCATGAAAGACACCACCGCCATCGGCGACAGCTTCGTCACCATGGAAAGCCCCACTGGCGACAAACACAATTCACCGGTTGTGTGCAGGAGATAAGCGCCCGCCAGGAAGATAAGCGGCACTCTATAGCTGTCATCTGCAAAGCTGACGCCCCAGACCAGCAACCAGAACCCAAGCCCGACCTGAACTAGCGCCAGAGCAAACTTCAGCGGCGTGTTCGGGTCCAGCTTGCGTGCGCCAAGCCACGTCCACAAAGCCGCAAAGATCGGTGCGAAAATCAGGATGAAACCCGCATTGAAACTTTGCGAGTTTGCAGCTGTGAAGGTCATGTCGATCGGACCGGCGTCCCCGCTCATCAGCTGAGTGTTGCGCTCAGCAAACTGGTTCATGGACGAACCGGCCTGCTCAAACAGCGACCAGAACACGACCCCCATTGTCATCAGAACCAATGCCAGTACGAGCTGTTCGATTTCCTTGCGGTTACACTTGGAAGCCATGAAATAAATCATGTATCCAAGGAACACGACGAGCCCGATATTGAGCAACCACCCCGTCACGTCTGGCGCGCGCACAGCCCACCAGATGAACAGGACTGCCGGGACAGCCGCCAAATAGCTGGCCCACTCAATGTTGACGGGACCAATTACTGACTTCTTGATATCCACGCCCTCTGGCGGCGCGCCCACTTCTTCAGGTAGTTGCTTTTCGCCTGGCATAAAGAACAGCAGGCGGCGCTTCACAAACACCAGCCACCCGGCCAGCATCCCGACACCGGCAAGACCAAATCCGGCCCACCAGCCAAATTCCTGACCAAGATACCCACACAGGATCGCCGCCCAGAATGACCCCAGATTGATCCCGAAATAATAAAGGGTGAAACCCGGGTCACGACGCGGGTCGCCCGCTTCATAAAGTTCTCCAACGATGGAAGAAATATTGGCTTTCAGATATCCAACCCCGACAATGATCAGCGCCAGCGCCAGATAGAACACATTGAGGAAGAACGGGTCGCGCTTGGCCACGGACAGTTCGTAATCCGCCTTGGCGATTGTCGCTGGCAAAGGCGCATCAACTGGCAGGTTCGTAAAGACCAGATCGCCTGCTTCATTGGCTTTCAACGTACACTGACCGTTTGTCACTTCTTCGGCTGGCGGGTTAAAAGCACATTGTCCGCCTTCCAGCTCAAGAAAGGCGCGGCGTTCGCTTTGGGTGCCTGTCGCTGAAAACTCATATGCGACGCCATCAACAGTCATGATCTGCGTCGCCGGCTTGCCCTCAACGCCCATCAGGAAGTGACCAGCGACAAGTAAGAGCGCGCCAAACCCGATGGCCTTGGATGTCCCGATATATTTGTCAGCCAGAAACCCGCCTAACAGCGGCAACGCATAAACCAGCGCATTGTAAGAGCCGTATTGAGCATTTGCGAATGTGTCGTCGAACAAGAAATGCTGTGTCAGATAAAAGATCAGCAGGCCGCGCATGCCGTAAAAGGAAAACCGCTCCCACATCTCTGCAAAGAAAAGAATGTGGAGCCCCTTAGGGTGTTTGCGCATTTCCAGAAATACAGGAATGCAGGTGGCGATCGTCACAACGATGCCAACCAAAATCACAATGTTTATCATGCCCAGCCTTTAAGATACCCAACAGCAATGTGCTTCAAAGCACATAAGCGAAAGAGACAATCACGCTTACAAAACGCACTCAAGCAGAAAAATACATTTCCATTTGGCGGTTTCCAGCAAGATTATTCTCTTTCAAATCACAATATCAGCACCACATGCTGACTTAATCTCACCAAGATTGCCGGGGTAAAGTCAGCTCTGTCCATGGCGCCAGCGTTGAAAACTGCGTGATGATCCTAATTTGGCTGATGAAACGAACCCATGATCAAAAAAGCCTCACATGCCATTAAACGCATATTTGCGTGGCTGTTGGCCATCACGCTGATCTTGGTCATCGGCTATGTTCTTTATCAGGCTATCACATCCCAGTATTTCTTCGTCACCGGCAAAGTGTTGTTACCTTTCCCAAGAAACCTGATCTGATTTCCCAGCATGGTCAGCGCGCACCACACCATCACTGATTTAATTCCCAAATCATCCAATTTCTGATAGTCTGCATACCGACCAATTGAGAGCAAAAACAAAATATGCTCCAGGGAGGAATGCATGTTGCGCCATGTCCCATTTAATGGGCTGTCAGGTGCGATATTTAAGGGCGCCGCTTTATGCGCTGCCCTGCTCGCTGCCTTGCCAGTCCATGCAGACTTATCTTTTCCGCTTGTTCGCACACAAGACGGGCTGTTTGCCGCCGAAGCCATCGTCAATGATAACGCCCGCGCCCATATGGTGGTGGATACAGGCTCAGCGATGAGCGCCATCCGCACTGACCTTGTCGACCACCTTGCGCTGCTCAGAGATGCGCACCAATGGCGAACTTTCGGCCTCTTGTCTGTCGAACACCTCGACAGTGTCGCAATCGACTCATTTGACGTCGGTGCGTTCGCCCATTCCGGCACTTTGATCGTGTCCCAGATGGACACGCTGAGCGATCCCAGGATGAAGGGCCTCATCGGCTCTGATCTTTTATTTTCACTCAGCCACAACAATCGCTATCTGGCGCTGAATTTTGCTGATCACCTTATCCAGGCCGCAGATCGGCGGCGACACATCGGCGTGGCCTCCCACAAGAATTGGCACCCATTACGCAATGAAGGCAGCGAACATGGCCTCATCGTGTTTGATGTCACGATTGATGGCGTACCTGGCGTCGCTATTTTAGACACTGGCATTAAGTTCACGCTCATCAACTCAAAACTCGCCAACGCATTGGTGAAACGCAACAGTCAGCGCGAATTCACAGTGGTGAAGGATGTTCACGGCGAAGACACGATGCTGAAGTCCACCCCGATCCGGCGCACAGTGGTCGGAGATATCTCATGGCGCGGGATGCAGGCGGTCATGTACGACTCCCCTGTGTTTGAGCAATTAGGCCTTGCCGAGACGCCAACAATGCTGGTCGGCGTCAACATGTTTGAGGACCTCAATTTCGTGATCGATACAGAAAAATCACGCTTCATCGTCGGCCCGCCAGATCTGCTCAAGCGTTGAAACTGGTCTAATAGGCCAGCTCTTTATAGACCTTCTTCAGGTCACGGCCCCACTCGCCGTTATACTTGTCCAAAAGGACCTGCGCCGGATTGCGGCCTGACGCCACGATCTGATCCAGTTCTGTAAGATACCCGGTTTCATCATCGCCTACAGCGTTGAGCTTGGCCCGGTTGCGCAAACCCACACGCGACAGCGCCAGCACATGCCGCGCCACGTCCTGCAAGGTCGTGTTGCGAATGGGGGTCTGCAAACCCATTACTGGCGCATTACGGCGCAGGCTTTCGCGCTCTTCCGGCGTCCAGTCTTTCACCAGATTCCATGCTTCATCCAGACAATCCGGGCAATACATCAGCCCGACCCAGAAAGCTGGCAGCGCACAAATACGCCCCCATGGACCAGAATCAGCGCCGCGCATTTCGATGAACTTTTTCAAGCGCACTTCAGGAAAGATTGTGGACAAATGATCGTCAAAGTCTTCCATGGTCGGACGGTCGCCCGGCACGACATCAAGTTCGCCTTTCAGGAAATCGCGGAATGATTTTCCGGACGCATCCAGATATTCCCCGCGCCGACGCACAAAATACATCGGCACATCCAGCGCATACTCAACATAGCGCTCAAATCCGAACCCGTCCTCAAACACGAATGGCAACATGCCTGTGCGATCCGGATCTGTGTCTGTCCAGACATGGGCGCGATAAGATAAAAAGCCATTCGTGCGGCCTTCGGCAAACGGTGAGTTGCCAAACAACGCCGTCGCCACTGGCTGGAGCGCCAGCGACACGCGCATTTTCTTGACCATGTCCGCTTCAGAGGAAAAATCGAGATTGGTCTGAACCGTACACGACCGAAACATCATTTCCCGGCCCAAACGCCCTACGCGAGTCATGTAATCCCGCATGATTTTATAGCGCCCCTTGGGCATCATGGGCGTTTCTTCCAGCGACCATTCCGGTGAAAAGCCAAGACCTAGAAACGCAATACCGATTTCATCCGCAATCGTGCGCACTTCGCGTAAATGGTCGCCCACTTCGCTGCATGTCTGGTGAATGTGCTCTAGTGGTGCGCCAGAAAGCTCAAACTGCCCGCCGGGTTCAAGACTGACGGACGCGCCGTCTTTTTTAAGCCCGATCAGCACGCCGTTTTCTTCGATAGGCGCCCAGCCAAATCGATCACGCAACCCTTCCAGCATGGAGCGTACAGAAGATTTGCCCTCATATGGCACCGGTCTGAGGCCATCAACAAGAAAGCCAAATTTTTCGTGTTCTGTCCCAATGCGCCAGTCTTCTACCGGCTTGCAGCCAGATTCCAGATGCGCAGCCATTTCAGCGACCGAGCTAATGCGCGGTGCGTTCTCATCAATGGCTTCTGTTGGTGTGGACATGCGTTACGCCCCTTGATTGCAGGCAAAAACAGACATCATCAGTCCGCACCTGGTAAAATTATTTTTGTACCAGTTAGGTAGGAAATGGGGACTCGCCAAGAGCCGCTCCAGACCAAATCAAAACTAACCGATATAAATGTTCGTTATAATCAGTTGATCAATTCCAGTCGCCCAGCGCCGCCTGCCACAGTGTCAGCGCCGCAACAACAGCTGTTTCCGCCCTTAAAATACGCGGCCCTAATGTAACCGGGACAACAAAATCATAAGTCCGCAGCCGTTCACGTTCTTCGTTGGAAAACCCGCCTTCTGGCCCAATCAGAACCGCAGCCGGCCCTTTTGGCATATCTTTTAAGGCTGTCAGCATCGCCAATGCCCGCCCCGATTCGCCGCCCCATGGCGCGTTTTCATCATCGCCCGCCTCATCACAAAAGATAAGCTTGCGCTCAGAACGCCATTTACCAAGCGCTTCCAGTAAATGCACTGGCTCTTCGATCAATGGCTTGTCGAGACGTTCTGTTTGTTCAGCAGCTTCTTCGGCGATCTTCTCTAAGCGGTTGACCCGCACAGTCGCTGTCTGCGTGCGCGCTGTAATCACCGGCTGAATAATGGAAACGCCAAGTTCGGTCGCTTTTTCAATCACGAAATCGGTCTGCGCTTTTTTCAAGGGCGCAAACAAAAGCTGTAAGTCGCCGATCAGCGCCTGCTCGCGTAATTGATCTTCGACGGTCAAAAAGCCTGCCGAGCGCATCACTTCTTTGACGCTCGCCCGCCATTCGCCATCACGTCCGTTAAAGACGCGGACACTGTCGCCTTTATTGAGGCGCATGACGCGGAATAGATAGTTTGCCTGTTCAGACGACAACGCCAATGGCGCGCCTGCGACAAGATCGGTCTTGACGAAAATGCGGGGTATCGTGCTCATGTCGCAAGATATAGGCGCGGTTCGCGCAAATCCTCAACAGGCGGCTTGGCAATCATGGTTCGCACCGGTCTTATTTTATCGCTTCTTCTTTTTGCTGTGGCCTGCGACGGCAAGACGGACAAGTGTGTTCTAGCTGGCGGCGCTTATGATTATGAACTCAAAGAATGCGCGTGTTGGGAGGGCAATAAAGCCAAAGTCTGCGACCGTTTCGCTGAAAAACCCGCACCAGAAGACGAGACGCAAGATTGACCTCTCCCGCCCCACCAGACAACGCCCCTATCCGCCCCAAGGACGCTGGCCCAAACTCTTGGGTTGATAAATCTCCTTCAGCGCTTGAGCCGTTTTTTCGCCTGTCACGGTTTGATCGCCCCATCGGCATCTGGCTGCTCGCCATTCCCGGCTGGATCGGCATCGCATTTTCCAAAGTTGGAGACATCTACACACTGGAAGATTTAAAGCTCGGCGTTCTAATCCTGATTGGCGCGATCTTCATGCGCGGCGCTGGCTGCACCTATAACGATATCCTCGACAAGGATTTTGACGCCAAAGTCGAGCGCACTGCCGGGCGTCCTTTGCCTGCGGGTCGGGTTTCCACAAAGGCGGCTTGGGCATGGACCATCGCACAATGCCTTGTCGGATTGTGCGTCCTCCTCGCATTGCCGCGCTTTGCCCAGATCATGTCCCTCTGCTCAATCCCGCTTGTCGCCGCTTATCCCCTGATGAAACGCATCACCTGGTGGCCGCAAGCCTGGCTGGGGCTCACGCTCAATTGGGCCGTGCTGGTCACCCCTGCCGCCATCAAGGGACATTTGGAAATACAGGACTTTTTCCTCTACGCCGCCCTCATGTGCTGGACGATCGGTTATGACACCATCTATGCGCTTCAGGACAAGGAAGACGACGCCCTTATCGGCGTTAAATCCACGGCCCGCCGTTTTGGCGGTAAAGTCAAACCGATGGTAAGTTTGATTTATGGGCTATGCGTCATTCTGCTTGGAATAGCGACCTTCTTAAATACGGAGCCATTGGCGTTTCTAGGCGTTCTGATCTTTGCAGGGCATCTGGCCTTGCAAGCGACACGGACCGGACCCGAGATAGGCGATCTGGCGCTGCGATTGTTTAAATCGAACAGAGATGCTGCATTTTTGCTTTTTCTTGGTCTTTCCGCGCCAATCGTGTTTCCATAGGGCAGGACACGACCCGCTGACTGGCGTTGATGCGGGCATATGAGGGGAATTTTCGCGTGGCGAAGAAGACTGCATTTGTAAGCGATCAAACTCTGGCGATGACTATCGCGGTGGCGACAGGTCTTATCGTCTCTGGCTGCGTAGTGGCAGGCGCAGGCGCTATTTCGTCTCAGCTGACCGCCACAGACCACCCGGAAGACCACCCTGATAAATCCCAGAACACGCACCAGGATACCGCCAGTAACTCTACCCCTGACACGCCCCCGACCATTGGCGGTGAAAACACCCAGACTTTGTTCGACACCCAGAGCGTTGACACAGACCTGCCCAAACAGGATTTACGCCCACAAACAGTAGGTTATGCCGAACATATGGTCCTCAAACTGGATCACCTCAGCTTCGAAGCGCATTTTCCCAACGGCAGCAAATCCGACCCGGTTTATCAGCCTCTGATGAAAACAATGGCGGATTATCGCGACAAACTGAAAACCCAGTCAAAAGCGGAACAACAAGCAGCTGAAAGCGATGGTTACTCTTTTCTGCCTTGGTCCATCAACATTGAGTTTCGTGAGATTGAGCGCGCTGGCGATCTTGTCGCCGCAGCCGGTCGCGAAATCAGCTTCACAGGCGGCGCACATCCGAACATGAATTGGCAGGGTGTTATCGCAAATGCTGAAACTGGAAAAACTCTGGCGCTCCAGGATTTGTTCCTGCCACGCCGCATGCAGTCGCCTGCGCTCACCATCGCTTTGTGTGAGACATTAAAAGCTGAAAAACGCGCGCGCATTCAGGATGCCACAATTCATGGCGAACCGATTGATTGCGGTTCCGAAGATCTTAAAGAAACTTTCGCCCGCGCCGAAACCACTCTGGCAGCTTCCACGACAAAGGGCCGTTTTGGCGGCGTCATTGTGATGTTCAAGCCGTATGACCTTGGCCCCTACGCTGAAGGCGATTACGTCTTAAGCGTCGATCAGGCCATATTCCGAGCCGATCTGCGGCCTCAATACGCCAAGCTTTTTGCAGAATCGCCTACTGATCCGCCCGCATTCGATTAGTCACGTATGCTCAACGAGATGTGAACGTGCGCTCCGATCAGTTTATTGGCCCAAAAGCCGCAGATAACGTATCGTTTGCTACATGAAAAAAACATCTGACACACCCCGTTCGTCTTCCTTCGCCTCGCTGCTTTCGCGTCGTAACGCGCTGACAGTTTTAGGCGGCGGTCTCGTCATTGGCGCAGGCGTTTTTGCAACCAACGCCAGCGCGGACAATAAAAGCGCATCCGCGCCTCAGCTGGATCGCGACAGCAGCCTCGGTGACATCCCGCTGGAAGCGCCTGGCTTTGACAAGCTGACCACGGCTGAATGGCAAGACCTGCCGGAAAGTGAATGGAAAAAGCGTCTTTCCAAACACGCTTATTATGTGCTGCGCGAAGAAGGCACAGAGCGCGCCTTCACAAGCGAACTTAACAATGAAAAGCGTGACGGCTGGTTTGCCTGCGCTGGCTGTGGCCAGATCCTGTTCTCTTCCGCTCACAAATATAATTCAGGCACGGGTTGGCCAAGTTTCTGGGAAGTTCTGCCAGGCCGTATCGACACCAAGCCTGATCGCAAACTGTTTTACGTGCGCACTGAATACCACTGCAGTCGTTGTGGCGGCCACCAGGGACACGTCTTTGATGATGGCCCTGCGCCAACCGGCCAGCGCTGGTGTAACAATGGTGTGGCGCTGACATTTATTCCGTCTGAGGCGGCCGAGGCGTAAAACAACAAGCTCTATTCTACGGCGCAGAACATCTCTTCGCTCGTGGCCGTGCGTCCGGCGTCACACCCGGACGCAACCAGACGGTTTGCCGCTTCGCCCAGCCATACGCTGCGCAAAGCGTATTCGTCCAACGTGGTGACTTTGTCCGGTGGGTCAAACACCCAGTCTGGAAGCTCGATGCGCACACATTCTGAACTTCCTGCTCGGCACGCTTCATCGCGCAGTCTGATAAGCTCTAAAGCTCCAGACCGTAGCGCTTTATCTATGCGCTCCAGATCTGTTTCACCGGTCGATGGCAGCAGACGTTCGCTAACGGCAAAGCCATTGCGTGCATTGTCGATCATCACGCCCCAGCGTTCAGCTTCAATGACAAGTGAAAAAGGATCAATATCATCTGAATCGCCAGATATAGTCGCTACCGCAGAGGTCTTCAGAACACGTTTCTCAGCGGACGAACTATCAGCGCTACATGCTGACAGCGCCAGCAAACTTACAATGCCAAGCATGCACAGCATCCGGCCTGTTTTCGAGTGGTCCCTCAAGCGCATCTCCAACATGTGGTTTCCACCGCAGGCCCCGCATGTGATATCAAACGCATGTGAACCGGGTTTGTCTATCCCTAACTGACTGATAGGTTGAAACAATGACACTACAGATCGACATGATTTCTGACCTTGTCTGCCCTTGGTGCTGGTTAGGTCTTCGCCGGTTAAACACCGCTGTTGAAGCCGTTCGCGAGGATGGTTTGGACGATGTTTATCTAAGGTTTCTCCCTTTCCAGCTGGACCCGAATGTACCAGCGGAAGGCGTTCCCTATGGCGAATATATGAAAGCCAAATTCGGCCCAGATGGTCCGGACAACAAATGGCTTCAAATGCGCGCTGTGCTCGAAGACGCTGGCGAAAACGAAGGCATTCCCTTTCGCTTTTCCGGCATGCCGAAGCGGATCAATACGCGCAATGGCCACCGGCTCGTGCGTTGGGCGCAGGGCCAGAACAAGGGCGCTGAAGCCAAAGAAGCGCTGATGAACGCCTATTTTAACCTGCACCAGGATATCAACGACTTTCACGTGCTGATCAGCATCGCCGAAAGCGTCGGCCTCCTTCCAGATGTGGTGGAAAAACTGTTGAAGGAAGACGCCGATCTGGATGTGATCCAGCAGGAAGAAACCTTTGTGCGTAATCTTGGCGTCGCCGGCGTGCCGGTCTTCATCGCCAATGGCAAATACGCCATGCAAGGCGCACAAGAGGTCGACGACCTCAAGATGTTCTTAAAAACAGCGGTGGAAAAAGATCAGGTCGCCAACTGAAGTTTCACAAGCTCTGCGTAGAGGCTGTCCTTCTTAATCAACGCGTCATGCGTGCCTGCTTCCACCACACGGCCCTTATCCATCACAAAGATGCGGTCAGCAGCGCGCACAGTCGACAAACGGTGCGCGATAATCAGCGTCGTGCGCCCTTCGGATAATCGCTCCAAAGCGGTCTGAACCCGTGATTCAGACGCTGCGTCCAGCGCGCTTGTGGCTTCATCCAGCAATAAGATAGGCGCGTCTTTTAAAATCGCACGCGCAATTGCGATACGCTGACGCTGGCCGCCGGAAAGATTACGCCCTCCCTCGCCCGCACGCGTATCCAACCCTTCAGGCAGATCAGCTATAAAATCACATGCCGCCGCCGCTGCTGCGGTTTTGATGTCTTTGTCGCTCGCTCCAGGACGACCAAGCTCAATATTTGCCCGCAGCGTATCGTCAAAAAGGAACGCATCTTGAGACACAAGAGAGAGGTTATTGCGCAAGGATCGGCGCTCAACATTGCGAACGTCTTCGCCTTCCACCGTCACCGCGCCGTCAGACACCTCATAAAGCCGCATCAACAGATTAAAGACAGTGGATTTGCCGGCCCCCGAAGCTCCGACAAGCGCGATCGTTTCGCCCGGTTTAGCTTCAAATGTCAGACCATTAAGAACGGGAGTATTATCCTGATAGGCAAAATGCACATCCTGAAACGCCACCTCGCCGCGCACACGCGCCAATTGCTTTGCATCGGGCTTGTCCTGAACAGCGTCGTCTGTATCCAACACGTGATAAATCCGGTCCAGCGCGGCAAGACCTTCATTAGCGATGGAATTCAGCGTGCCGAGTGCGCGCACCTCAGGAGACGCGGCGCCAATTGCCGCGATAAAACCACCCAGATCACCGACAGTGGCTTCGCCATTCAAAATGCGCCATCCGGTAAAGGCAAATACGCCCGCCAACGCTAATCCGCCGACAATCTCCAGCAAAGGATCGACAAGCGCTTTATTGCGTAGAACCTTCAGATAGAGATGCGCACGTTCCACAAACCCTGCATGCGCACGCGTTTTTTGGTAATCTTCCAGATTAAACGCTTTTGTCGTGCGCCCGCCCTGAAAGCCTTCGTTCAAAAGCGCCGTCATCTCGCCTGTTTGCTGTTGAGCCGTGCGAGAAACTTTGCGCAATTTCTCACCAATGCGCACCACCGGCGCAAACGCGATTGGATAAACAATCAAAACCACCAGCGCGAGCGCCCAATCATACCAGAACATGGTGGCAATACAGGCGAGGACCGTCAAAACGCCTTTCACAAGGTTAGTCGCCAGCCGCAATGACGCTTCACGGACCAAATTCATGTCATTAATGAACTGGGAAACATATTCGCCGGACGCCGCCGATGTCAGCCGCGCATAATCCCCATCAATCAGACGACCAAACAACGCATCCTGCACGCCGACGAGCCCGCGTTGAACGGCCGAATTATTGAGCATGGTCTGGATGTAAAGAGATACCGAACGGATAATGGCTGCGCCAACAATCCCGACTGGCAGCCCCCACATCAGCGTATTGGTTTTCAGCGCCAGATCCATCAATGGTATCTGGATAAGATCCTGGCCATGCTGGGTCGCCCCCAGCCAATCCAGACCAGCTTTGACCAGCATGCCATAGCTTGCCACCGCCAAAGAGGTAATCAGCGCAAACAGCGCGCCTGTGAGAAACAGCGGCCACTGTTTCGCCATCCACTCCAAGGCAAAGCGATAAAAGAGTTTTTTAGGACGGTCAGCCATGATGCAGCCCCTTATACGCCGGAGCTGCCGCCCGGAAAAGCGTCACGATCAAACGTCGTGCGTGTGTCCGGTTTCCGGGTCAAGCAGACGGTGTGCGTGCAGAATGAAGAAACGCATTTCAGCATTATCGACCGTGCGCTGCGCTGCTGACTTCCAGGCGTCATATGCCGCTGCGTATGAACCAAATGCGCCAACAAACTCCATCTTGGTCAGATCCTCAAACTCAATGCCCGTAACGTCTTTCAACTCTCCACCGATGACAAGGTGTAAAAGCTGGGAATGGGATTCAGGTGCTTTGGTGGACATTTTCGCCGCCTCATTCTTGGAAAGATCAATTGTTCCTTGAACGCTCTCGCCCGTGACGCAATTAGGATCGGGAATCGGAACGTTGCGCACCCGTTCTATTATCAGGGGATGCAACGCAGCGCCAGCTGCAACCACGCTACGTTGAACAGGAATGCGCCCGTTGAAAGAAAATGCGTCGCCAAGATGGTCACTTGCCGTCCCGCCAGCCTCTTCCAGGATCAGTGTCGCCGCCGCAAGGTCCCAGTCGCACTTATGAGACAACGCCACCGCTGCATCCCACCGTCCAGCCGCCACAAGCGCAATCCGGTAAGCCAGCGCGTTGGGCATGATGTCGGGCAGTTTCATCTGTGGCCAGGGACGCGACCAGCCCTCATGAGCAAACACTTCCCGGTGGCCCAGCATGCGGCAATTATCAATGTGGTGACGCGCTCTGACTTCTATCGGCTCACCATTCAGCCGCGCGCCATCACCGCGCATGGCTTCAAACATCTCATCTGTCGCTGGGTTATAAACCACCCCAACAATAGGAACGTCCTGTTCCAACCGGGCGATTGCAACGCAAAAAAAAGGCTGACCGGCGATAAATGCTTTTGTGCCGTCAATCGGGTCGACCACAAACACGCGCGACATATCGCGGTTTTCAGCGTCATCCTTGGTTTCTTCCGACAACCAACCATATGTCGGACGCGCCGCCATCAAGCGCTGCGCAATGCGATCATTGACGGCGATATCCGCTTGAGTGACTGGATTATTGGGTGATTTTTCCCAAACCTGCGCGCCACGCTCAAACCAATTAAGCGCCAACGCCCCTGCTTCGCGCGCTACATTCCGCAGGAGCTCAAGATCATCTCTGGCAATACTATCAGAGTCCGGCAATCGACATTCCATCAAACATTAAACTCGGCGCATTCGTCGATCCGCGCCGTTCAAGATCAGCCCCCGGAACAACCCGTAAGAACATGGACGGCAAATCGCCTGCGACGGTCACCTCAGACACTGGAAAAGCAATCACCCCATCTTCAAGCCAGAACCCGGAAACCCCGACTGAATAATCACCTGTATTCGGGTTTAGCGACGGACCAAACATATCGGTCACCAGCAATCCCTTGCCGGCCTGTTTCATGAGACCTGCCTGATCCAGTTCGCCTGGCATCAGATCAAGGTTGGATGTGCTCACGCCTGGCGGGTCGCCAAACCCGGAAGACGAAAAACCATTGGGCTTAAGACCAAGCTGACGTGCGGCGGGCCCGGACAGCAGCCATTGCGTCAGGACGCCGTCATCAACCAAAAACGTCTTGGAAACGGGACGACCTTCGCCGTCAAAACAGCGTGAGCCCCATCCTCCGATACGGATTGGATCATCAACAATGTTGACGCCTTTAGCAAAAACCTGCTCGCCCATTTTGTCTTTTAAAAAAGATACGCCTCGCGCCACTGCAGGACCGGAAATCGCGGACACAAACGCCCCAACCAGACGACTGGCCAGCTTGTTGTCGAAAATGACAGCCGCCTTTTGTGACTCTATCTTGCGAGAGCCAAGGCGCGCCACTGCACGCCGGCCTGCTTCAGCGCCAATGCTCTCAGGGCTCGGCATGTCATTGTATTTGCGTTTGGCCCAGCTTTCAAAGTCGCGCTCCATCGCGCCGCCACGCTCAGCGATTGCGACCACACCGACAGATGTCGCCCCGCCTGATTTGCGCGCAGCAAACCCGTTAGACGCCGCCACATAGGCAACGGACTGAGACCAAGTGGCGCCAGCATGTCCTGTCTGTTGAACACTATCTACAGCAAGCGCAGCTTCTTCGGCCGTCAACGCACGGGTTTCCAATTCGCCTGCGTCTGGGCGTTCGTCGCCATCAAGCTGAAGGTCAATAAATTCCGTTTGCAGCTCATCAGCGTCAGGGATACCGCAATATTTATCCTCTGGCGCCGCCTTCGCCATGGCGACGACCCGCTCCACCAACGCCCTCAGTCCAGCTTCGGAGAGATCAGATCCCGACACGCTTGCTTGTTGTCGTCCAATGAGCGCTCTTAGCGCCACACCAGCTGATTCTTCGCTCTCCACGCTTTCCAGAGCGCCGTTTCGGACCTCCATATTGAGGCTCTGACTGGCGGAAATTGATGCGTCCGCAGCATCCGCCCCGGCCTTCACTGTGTCTTGGATCAGGGATGAAAGAATGTCGGCGTAAGTTTCATGTGTCATGTAAATGCATATGGACCGGACTGGTTAATCGCGCAACGGGTGATCCCTTCTTTAACACGACTTATCCGCCTTGCTGTTTTTTCCAACTATGGTCAGTCTGTCTTCCAAGCAAATGGAGAAAGATATGATCAGGTCCTGTTTTCTTGCTGGCGCTATCGGCGCATTGCTTGCCAGCACAGCTTGCGCGCAAATTCCCAAATCTGCCGAAACAGGGATGAATCTGGACGCTCTATACCTGCATTTACACCAGAACCCTGAGCTATCCTTCAAAGAAAAAGACAGCGCCACCCTCCTTGCCGCCGAAGCAAAGTCGCTTGGCTTTAAGGTCACCACCGGTCTTGGCGAAGAATGGGTCGCAGCGCGCGCAAAAAAAGAAGCCGGATATGTTGTTGATGGCGTTGGCGGCTATGGTGTCGTCGCCATCATGGAAAATGGCGATGGGCCCACGCTGATGATTCGCGCCGACATGGACGCTTTGCCAGTCCCGGAACGTACAGGCAAAGCCTACGCCTCGACCAAAACCGACGAAGCATGGGTAACAGGCGAAGTGCCTGTCATGCACGCCTGCGGACATGATGTTCACATGACCGTCTGGGCCGGTGTGGCCCGCGAAATGGCTGCGCGCAAAGAGGAATGGTCCGGCACGCTGATGATGATCCTACAGCCTGGCGAAGAACTGGGTCTTGGCGCAAAAGCCATGCTGGAAGACGGTCTGTTCGAGCGTTTTCCTTATCCTGATTACAATCTGGCGCTTCACGTCGATTCCAGCGCGCCAGCCGGCGTTGTCGGCTTTGTGCCTGAATACGCTATGGCCAATGTTGATTCCGTTGACATCCATGTTCACGGCGTTGGCGGACATGGCGCATATCCGCATGGCTCCAAAGACCCGATTGTGCTGTCGTCCTACATCGTCACCGCATTACAGACACTTGTGTCGCGTGAAGTTGACCCGCTTCAGTCCGGTGTCGTCACCGTGGGTAAGTTTTCAGGCGGGCACAAACACAACATTATCCCCGATGAAGTCGAACTTCAGCTGACTGTCCGCTCATATACCGATGAAATCCGTGCGCAGTTATTATCTGGCATTGAACGCATCGCCAAAGCGCAGGCGCTGTCTTTCGGTCTCCCAGAAGACAAAATGCCGGAGATTTCCATCAAGGAAGACTATACGCCAGCCGTTTATAATCATCCGGAGCTGACCGCGCGCGCTGTTTCCGCAATCAAGAACGCCATTGGCGACGACAATGTCTTTCAGGGCGAACCAGTCATGGGCGGAGAAGATTTTGCCCGCTATGGTCGCACTGATCCAAAAATTCCCAGCTTCATGTTCCGATTAGGCGCTGCGCCGCAGGAAGCCTATGATGCGGCTATGAATGGCGGCGCACCTTTGCCGCCACTGCATTCGCCCTATTTTGCGCCAGATTATGAACCCACGATCAAAACCGGCGTCATTTCTCTAACAGCCGCCGCGATGGACATATTAGGAGAATAGGACAGGACAGCCCTATTCCGTCGGGATCGGCAGACCCTGCGCGCGCAGGAAGGTCAGCCGGTCCCAATATCCGCGCTGGAAAACAATCTTATCATGCCGCACGTGGAAGAACCCGCAACCACGCAGGCCCTTAGGATCTTTCCATTCCAGGATCGCCCACTCGCCCTCTTCAAACAGGTTTTCAACGAGGCACGTCATCTCCGCTTGCGCAAATTCGTTGGCAAACATAGCGCGGATGGCTTCGCGTCCCTCTACGGGATCAAAAGCCACCTGATGATTGACAGCGTCTTCCGCATAAAGCGCAGCAAGCCCATCCGCGTCGGTCGCATTGAACAATGCAACCCATCGCTGGACCAAGTGTCTGGGTGTGATCTCATGATCGGACATGGCGTCCGTTCCTGATGATTGCGCCCTGGAGGCGAAAATCGCGGCTTAGTGGTCGCGTGCGTCTGGCAGACGATCGTTAATGTCGTCGCGAATGTCGAGCATTGTCACGATCAAACCGCAAAGCAGCGTCGCAGCAAACCAGCCAACCAGCAATCCGGTCGACAATGACACGATGCCTTCGCCGGTTTCTGTGAGGCGACGCCCGAACAGATCATAGAAGACACGATTGACTTCGCGGCGCTCAACATACGTGCCGAGTGCGAAAACGATGATCACAGCGAAGTAAGCAATATACACCAAGCTGCGAAAGCTATTGATAATGAAGAACTTCATGGCTGAACCCTCGATCCCTGTCGTCGCCACCTTTAGTACTAGGTTTTTCACCCCGTGGCTAATGTTGTCGCCCAGATCGGGTAAAGAATAAAGCCCTACTCGCGTCTCAATATGCGATCCACCATCATTTTCGCTTTCCATGTGGTCAAGAAGTCAGCCTTTACAACTTCTCGGTCATAAGGTCCGTCAATCCAGTCGATAAAGCTGATCGGCTTGTCTTTGGCGTAATCCAGATATGTCTGAAAGAAAAAATCCAGCATGCCTGTCTTACCTTCTTTGACGTGAAGATATTTAAACGACAATTGCTCAATGGCGTCTTCAATCGGCAGCCCTTGGCGAAAATGCATATAGAGCACAGCCATGATGCCTGCCCGGTCCGCGCCGGATTTACAGTGCATCAAAGCCGGATAGCGAATACTCTCAAACAGCTCTTTGGCGCCGTGGATTTTTTCAGGCGTCGGCGTGTCGCGTGAGAACATCTGGAAATCGACAAGATCAACACCCAGTTGCTCGCACGCTTCCTTCTCCAGAAGGTAATATCCTTTGGGACTTGCACCTCTCAAGTTGATGATGGTCTTGATTCCCCGCTCTTTCACATGCGCGCGGATATGTTCAGGCGATGGCTGGTTGGATCGCCACATCTCATCTGAGATCTGGTGGAGATTGCGAAACTTGATGCGCAAAAACCCGTGATCGCCCCAAATAAGGTCGTATCGCGCCTGTTTGCGCCCCTCAATCGTATCAAGATCGCGTGGCGGGATATTCTTTTTTCCCACAAAGCCTCCTAGAAGTGAAATGCGCGCAATTTGCATGACGCGCTGAATAGACTAAAGCCGGATGTGGCCAATTTTTGCGGCGCAGCTATAAGCAAACTCATGATTAAGTCCATCTTTCGCTCTTCCTTCGTACAGTTAATGCTCGGCGTGATGATCCGCATCTACATGTCGTTGATCTCCAGCACAGCCAAATGGACCGTTGAAGGCGAAGAACACATAAGGCCGCTTTGGGAAAGTGATAAGGGCGCTCTGCTTGCCGCCTGGCATTCGCGTATTCTGCTTTTGCCGGTCATCCCTCTAAAATTGGCGAAAAAATGGGCCAAGCCGCCGGTAAAGACCGCGATGATCATCTCCATGTCACGCGATGGGGCGTTTGTGGCCAAAGCCTCAGAACTTCTTGGCCTTAACCCAATCCGAGGTTCGGCCAGCAATAAGAAAAAGAAAGACAAGGACAAAGGCGGCATAGAAGCGGTGCGTGAAGCTGCGCGCACGTTGAAAAACGGCGCAACTGTGTGCATGACGCCTGACGGTCCACGCGGCCCACGTGAAACCGTTGGCTTGGGCATTATCAAGATCGCTCAGTTAACCGGCGCGCCTATTGTTGTTTGGGGCGTTTCCGCCGGCCCTGCCAAACGCATGAAAACATGGGATAAGTTTGTGCTTCCAGGTCTTTTTGCAAAAGGCGCTGTTGTCTTTGGAGAACCCATTGTTATCGGGCGCAAGGAAACAGCTGAAGACGCCAGCCTCAAGCTTCAAACCGCTTTACGAGACGCAACCCGACGCGCTGACGAACTTGCCGGTCTTAATGTTCTGCCATATCCGGAACCACCCGAAAGGCCAGAGCCTGACCGCGCGACAATCTCAGCCGCCTCTTAACGCCGGGAACAACGCCATCATGCCCGCCAGCTTGATCCTATACCGCACGCTTACAGGATTGCTCCACCCAATACTGGGGCCGGTCCTGAAGCAGCGGATCAAAGTTGGAAAAGAGGAAGAAGCGCGCGCGCCTGAACGCTTCGGACGATCAGCCATGCCACGCCCATCGGGCAAGCTCATCTGGATGCACGGCGCAAGTGTTGGCGAAACGTCATTGCTTCTATCCGTCGCAAACCGGTTACTGGCCCGATCACCGGACCTCAGCATATTGATGACCAGCCAGACGCTGACATCCGCAAGGATGATTGCCGCCCGGGCGCCTCAAAACATTATCCATCAAATGGCGCCGTTGGATTCTCCATTCAGCGTCAGACGATTTTTCAAACACTGGAAACCAGATGCAGGCGTTTTTGCAGAAGGTGAAATCTGGCCCAATCTCATCCATGCCGCGCGCAAGCGAAAAGTCCCACTCGCTCTTATTAACGCGCGCATGACCGACAAAAGCCTGGTAAGCTGGAAGAGACGCCGGTCTCTGGCAAAAAACCTGTTTGGCGCATTCGCCTTTATTGGCGCCGCGGACGAACATACAGCCCTCGGACTGGAAGAAATTACCGGCCATCCAGTCGATGCGATTGGTAATCTCAAGCTTTCCATTTCACCGCCACGGGCCACCCAAAGCGATGTGGTTGCCTGGCGCGCTCAAATCGATCAACGCCCTGTTCTGCTTGCTGCTTCCACCCATGAAGGCGAAGAAGCCATGGCGATTGACGCCTTCCTTCAAATCCGAGGAGTTGCCGACAATCCGCTACTGATTATCGCGCCACGTCACCCCGACCGCGCACCTGACATTTGCAGGCTGTTAGAAGCGCGGGAGCTCACGCTCAAGCAGCGGTCTCAAAACACCACAATTGGATGCGAAGGCCCAGTCTTGTTGGCTGACACAATTGGCGAAATCGCGTTGTGGATGGAATTGTCTCACAGCATCTATCTGGGCGGCGCTAATAAACCAGACGTGGGCGGACATAACCCTATTGAGCCATTGCAACTCAAGAAGCCTATTTTTTCAGGTCCTCATGCTTTTAACTTCAGAGACTTGATGGTCACGTTGGAGGCTTGCGACGCTGTCAAAATCGGTGAAGATGCCGACGCGCTCGCTCAGTTCTGGAGAGACTGTCTGTCAAAAGATCAACCGCTCACACCAGATTGGCGTAGTGTCGAGAGTGTGTTTGAAAGTATAACAACAACCCTAGACGCGACCATGGCGGCGATAGACGGGTTGCTACAGGAGTAGAGTGATGCAGGAACCCGGATTTTGGCGTGAAAGAGACCGTCAATCACGCGCATCTGCGCCTGTGATTCGAATGCTCCTGACGCCATTTGCGGATCTTTACACCTGGGCGGGACGTCGTCGCTTAGCCAAAACAGAACCTGTAAGAGTCGGCATTCCAGTTGTTTGTGTTGGCAATCTCACCGTTGGCGGCGTTGGGAAAACGCCAATCACGGTCTATCTTCGCAATCAGCTTTTCAAAAAAGACGGGCGGCGCATCGCCACTCTTTCCCGCGGCTATGGCGGCTCTTTACAAGAGCCGACACGTGTCGACACCGAAACACACACCGCCGCGCAGGTCGGCGACGAACCCCTCATGATGGCGCAGTCAGGGGAAAGCTGGATTGGGCGTGATCGTCCAACAGCTGCTGAAGCAATGGAACATTCCGGTGTGGATCTCATCATCATGGATGACGGATTTCAAAATCCGACACTGGAAAAAACGCTCTCTATTCTGGTGATTGATTCATCTGATCCGATCGGAAACGGCTTCGTCTTTCCCAAAGGACCATTGCGCGAACCTGTCGATGACGGCCTTGAACGCGCAGATTTCATTATCCTGCTTGGCGATGATCCGGTCCCGACTGAAATTCGCGGATTTGGCGGGCCCGTCCTGCGAGCGCGGATCGTACCGTCACAAGCCCCTCATCCAGCAAAGTATGTGGCGTTTGCCGGCATCGGACGCCCTACAAAATTCTTCGATACGCTGGCAAGCTTTCCGGATGTGGAAATTGCCGAAGCTGTTCCCTTTCCTGACCACCATGTCTATTCAGATGGCGATCTGTCATACCTCCGCCAATTAGCGCGCGCGAATGTAGCCACGCTGATCACTACTGAAAAAGATTATGTGCGCCTGCCAAAAGAAAAGCGTGGCAAAATTCCCACGCTGCCGGTGACGATCAGCTTTGATTCCCCTGATGATGAAGCGGAACTGCGCGCCGCAATTGAAGACCACCTGACAAAATCATGACGTCCGCCCCGCTCCAATCAGACGATCAGGAAGGCTATAAACGACGCGCCTTCATCGACAGTCGCGCATCATTCTTCCAACGCTTGCAATGGCGCTTAGAAGCCTTCGCCTGGGACCATATTTATTGGAACCGTTTTTCTGCAATGCCTGTTGAAAAGGCGTCAAACAAAGGCGCTGCGCTTTTTCGATGGCTTGGTCCGAAAATCGGCAAGAGCGCTCACCGTACAGCGACGCGAAACCTCAAAATGGTGTTTCCAGACTGGAACAACGAACAGATTGAAGACACCGTCCTCAAGTCATGGGAGAATTTTGGACGTATCGCAGGGGAAATGCCTCACTTTGCGGATATGACAGCCACGGGCGATGATCCGCGCGTCATTATTCACGGCGCAGACATGATGAACCGCTACAGGGAAAACAAAACCTCAATCGTTTTATTTTCCGGGCATCTGGCCAATTGGGAGATTATGACATCCGCGATTGTCAGCCTGTTGCCTGACGCATTGATGACTTATCGGTCCGTCAACAACCCGCATATCGACAAACGCATCGCCGCAATGCGTCTATCGACTGGCGCAACAGGTCTGGCGGCCAAGAAAAGCGGTACGCGCGACTTAATGCGCGCCATGGTACAAGGCCGCGCTATCGGTCTGATGAATGATCAGAAATTGCGAGAAGGCATTTCCGTGCCCTTTTTCGGACATGACGCCATGACTGCCGACGGCCCAACACGTATCGCCATACGCTATAAAGCGCCACTTGTGCCGGTCTCTACCGTCCGCACTGGTCCTGCCCGCTACGAGGTCACCTTTCACCCGCCGCTGCCGATTGATTACAACGGCCCAACAGAAGACGTCGTTTTTAAAACAGTGAAAGATATCAACGGCTTTTTAGAAGCACGTATTCGCGAACACCCGGAACAATGGTTCTGGCAACATAATCGTTGGCCAAAAGAAGCTTGGCGGGATGCGGGTGTGATCTAGCGACAAGGCGCCATTTTTTTAACCGGGCCTGTCAAAACGATGAGCATGTTTGCCAACAAACTGCACTAATCATCCAATTTTTTAGATAATTGCCGTTTTTAATTCCGACATTCTGATTTTTTCGGCAAGATCGACACATGGACAAGGTCTTTATTCCTCCCCTGGATCAAGCCCCTGTCACCAAATCTCCACCTTCCGCGCCCTAGGGGTCAGGTCGCATGAACGTGGGGTAGCGGATTTCATCCGCTGACGCGCGTGGGGGCGCACAAAAAGAGGAGCGTGCCTGGGGTGGGTGCGCTCCTCTTTCTGGTTTTATTAGTTGGCTTATCACGCTCGTTAATCAACCGTAAATTTTAATTTGCTGAGACATCGTTATACTCTTGCCGTGAGTTGAGTGGAGTGCAGCGTATGCGTGTCTTTACGCCGGCCAAAATGCTGTTGATGTCGTGTGTCTTGTTGCTATCCGCAACATGTCACAACGCCGAACAAGACCGAATTCTTGCTCACAGCGGCGACTATCAGATTTCCAAAAAAATGGTCAGCGACTTTATTTATGTCGGCGAACATATCGCGCGCGAGAAGTTTTCAATGCAGGCGCGCGAAAAGATTAGACAACGCGAAATCGAAAAATTCTCATATGATCCTGCAGGCTCTGTCGCAAAACTGGCTGAGTTCCAGCAACTTGCTATTGAGATGCGATCGAGCAGTTCAAAAACCGAGCGCCGACACAGCGCCGACGAACACTTTGAAGCGCTGATCGCTGACGTCCTTCATGAGATGCACCCTCAAAACAGCTCCCTATCGCAATCGTCGTCGGTCGTTTTTAGTCAATTCCTCAGGCGGACACTGACTAACTTCCCTGACCAAGTTGAAGAAATGCGAAAACGCGGTGAATTATGCGGTTATATCCTGACAGGTCGTGAGCCTTCTGATCGCCTAATCCGCCGCCAGCTTGCACAACTTTTCCTTGATGACGCACATCCAACAAGCGGATATGTGCCAATTGTCTCCCGTGAGCTCAATATTTTGGAAAAATACCCGCGCTAAAACGCGTTAAGCTCTAACAAGATCGCAGGGTCGATATAAAAATCTCCATCACGCGATGACTGAGTCAAATTTTGCCATTTTACCGCCCAATGCAGATGCGGACCTGTCGTGCGTCCGGTGTTGCCGGTCGCACCTAGTCTATCTCCGGCAGCAACAATATCGCCTGGAGAGACGTCAACTTCACTTAGGTGCATAAAGACTGAAACCAGCCCATAACCATGATCTAAGAAAATAGCGCCGCCTTCATAATACAGATCCGTGTCTGCCAGCGTGACTGTTCCGCCCATCGGCGCGCGCAATTCCGTGCCGACTGGGGTCGCCATGTCCAAACCTTGATGGACACTGGTCTTCTCACAACGCTTTCCGGTTTTAGCTGACACGCCAGTATAATGACGCGTTGGACCGAACGGGCTGGAAAACGGCGCTGTCACCGGTTTGGCAAAGGCGATATCTTCGTCAACAGCCTCTGAGAGTGTTTTAAACGCGTCCACTTTGAGCACCCAGGACTGCCCTGCATGCGCTTTTTGCGCTTCCGTTCTGGCGTCTACTTTATCGCATTCCAGACCGGTCAGCTCACGAAAAATATCTTTCCTTGATGCAACAGCAACTGTGACCGGCTCACCCGTTTGGCCATCCAGCGACCAGTTCAGGGTGACTTCGGCAGGCGCGGCGCGCGATAGGCCTATCGCCGCCAAACCATTTCCAGCTGCGATCGCAACTGGCGCACCATCCATCTTTACTTCTGCGCCGGCAGGCGCCTGGCAGAGTATCAATCCGCCCTGTTTAGCGGTATCCGAACAGTCAAACCTTCCCTGTTCGTCAACAACTTGCGCATTTATGTTTCCCGCTTCATCAATTGGAGGCGTCTCAGCAACACTTGCAGCACACATCGACACATAAACCACTGCGGCCGCAGCTACTTTCACCATCTGTCGCCGAAACTGCATGGATGAATCCTTGCTAAAAGTGGGAATTGATAGGCTAGGCTTTCTGCTTTTCGCGCCAACGCTTTGTTGCAGCTTCAGCATCCACATACGCTTCCTGCCAGTCCACGCTCCAGTAACGTAGATCCTCCAGCAGAATTTTCTGACCGGTGACCGCGCAAAACACATGCTGACCCAGTTTCAAAATCTCAAAATCTGCATCCAGGTATTTTAATTTTGCTTCGCCGGGCGCGTTAGGATTGAGCATAAGTTCTTCCTGTCATCTCGTCTTGGACATCTAGCCTTGAATCTGGCCTAAAATAAGTCGCCCTGCTCACCTTTTTTAGTCGAATGGCGTGAGATAATACGCGGGCGTTCGGTTGGTTTGTGGCCGTCAGCGGTGACTCGCACCTCATCATCGACAAACTGCAGGCACAGGCGTTCGCCTGGATCAACATCAGTTGATGTGCGCACCAATTCGCCGCTCATGCGTTGGACCAGCACAAATCCTCGCGCCAAAACGCTTTCATGAGAGACACTGTCCAAAAGCCGCGCAGTTGTTTCAAGTTTTTCGCGTTTTCGGGTGATAATGCGCTGTTTGGCCATTGCCATACGCATAACCAACTTGTTCAGCACGTCTTCGCGTTTGGACAATGACTGGCGCGGGTCCTGCGCTCTTAAGCGCGCATGAAAAGAAGCCAGTCTTTGTGCGCGATCGCTTATGTTTCTGCGTAGCGCAATGCCGCTGCGCATGCCCAATGTTGTTAGTTGCGTACGACGACTAACCAATTCGCGCTTGAGGGAAATTGGTTGCAGACGCGAAGCGGCGCGATCCATACGCATCCGGCGTCTCTGAATTGACGCCCGCAGCGTGAGCACCAATTTTTCAGCCACATAATCCAGGCGTTGGCGCGGGGCCTGAACCAAGCTTTCAGGACGTGGTAACTTTGCCGCCACCGCACGCAAATGCATTCCGGACTGACTAAGGCAACGCCTAAGCGCACGGCTGGAGCGCACATCCAATAACGTCACGCGCTCCAAAATCTCGGCGCGCACCGGCAGTGCAATTTCCGCAGCGCCTGTTGGTGTTGGCGCACGGCGATCAGACACATAGTCAATCAATGTTGTGTCTGTTTCATGCCCGACGGCAGAAATCACCGGGATTTCACTCTCAAAAACTGCGCGCACAACAGCTTCATCGTTAAATGGCCATAAGTCTTCAACCGATCCGCCACCGCGCGCCACAATGATAAGATCGGGGCGTGGCAAATTCAAATTCCCGCCTTCGGCTGGAATGGCGTTAAACCCGCGCACCCCTTGGGAGACTTGTTCTGCAGCATATTCGCCCTGCACCAGTACGGGCCATACCAACACGTTAGTTGGGAAGCGCTCATTGACGCGGTGCAGAATGTCGCGAATGACTGCGCCTGTCGGACTTGTAACCACACCAATCACGCGCGGCAGATAAGGTAATGGCTTTTTGTGCTCCTCGCGGAACAGGCCTTCGGCGGCGAGCTTTTTCTTGCGCTCTTCTAGCAATTGCATGAGCGCGCCCGCGCCTGCTGGTCGTATTGTGTCAGCCAGCAATTGATAAGCAGACCGCCCGGCATAAGTGGACAACCGCCCCTCGGCGACCACTTCCAGACCTTCTTCAGGCCGGAACTGCAAACGCTGTGTCTGTCCCTTCCACATGATCATGTTGAGGACAGACTTGTCGTCTTTCAGATCCGCATAAAGATGGCCGGACTTAGCGATTGTCACCCGCCCAAGTTCGCCACGCACCCGCACAAAGGAATAAGCATCTTCAACGGTGCGCTTCAAACGGTTGGACAACTCCGAAACGGTCAGTTCCGGCGCATTAGAATCGTTTTTGGTTTCTGGTTCTTGGAATAGATCCGTCATAGCTTCTAGCTACTCGATAACTGATACAATTTGCAATGCGATAGCCACATCGTGAACGCAATGAAATTGTTCGGCATTTATCCGCACAGGCTTAGGATAGCCGCTAAATTGCTTTTGCTGAATTTGCCCTGCGCACAAGCAATTCATTCGACGTCCGGCTCAACTCAAATCCGCCACGTACAATCTCTTCGCCATCGTCAATCACCCAATCACCCGTAATGAATGACAATTCGTCGTTTACTTCGCCTGCGTAAGCGATTTCAAAGTCTTCCAGATCGGCTATTGGGTCATAGTGTTTGGTAAATTCAACAACACCCATATCGTGCGTGCCGATGATATCTGCGGATAGTTCGTCTTCGCCCTCCACGACAAATGTGTTCGGCTCCAGTGTGCGTCCGACCAGACTGCTGCCCGCTTCAATAATATACGCTGTAAACGGCACAGCATCCGGTAAAAACACCTCTGTGGTCTGATACCAATAGCGACCAGACCATAGACCGGAAATCGTGCGCGCTGTTGTCTCTTCGTGTGTCATTCCGATCCCCGGCAAAGCAAATGAGGAGTGTTACCTAATGCCGGCGCCGTCAGGTTTCAAATTTCAAACTGGAAAGCTTTATGCGGGATCAGTTGAAATGAAGTTTCAAGAACTCGCGGCCCTCATCTTGACGCATCAAGGTTAAAACGCCAAAGACCAGCTCCATGAAAATACTGATCGTGGGCGGCGGCGGCCGCGAACATGCTCTGGCCTGGCGGCTGCAGCAGAGTCCGAAAGTCACATCAATTGTCTGTGCGCCAGGAAATCCTGGAATCGCGCGCGTGGCCCGCTGTATCCCGATCAAGGCTGAAGACATTGAGGGTCAGGTGCGGCTTGCTAAAGACGAGCGCCCTCACCTCGTCATTATCGGCCCAGAAGCGCCACTTGCGATGGGATTGGCAGACCGTCTGCGTGAAGAAGACATTCCCGTTTTCGGGCCATCAGCAAAAGCTGCACAGCTAGAGAGCTCAAAAGGTTTTTCTAAAGACCTGATGAAAGAATATGGCGTGCCGACTGCTGCCTATGGTCGTTTCAAAAAAGCTGAAGACGCCAAAGCGTTTCTGGAAAACTTTTCCGCCCCTTACGTTTTGAAAGCTGACGGCCTAGCAGCCGGCAAAGGCGTTGTGATCGCTCAATCACGCGAAGAAGCGGAAGCCTCTATCGACGACATGCTCAGCGGTCAGTTTGGCAACGCTTCTGCTGAAATCGTCGTTGAAGAATTCATGGAAGGCGAAGAAGCGTCTTTCTTTGTGATGACAGATGGCGAGCATGCGATACCGCTAGCTGGCGCGCAGGACCACAAGCGTGTTGGCGATGGCGACACCGGTCCCAACACTGGCGGCATGGGCGCCTACTCACCTGCGCCCATTCTCGACCAGGACATGCAACAGCGTGTGATGGACGAAATCGTTAAGCCGACCATTAAAGGCATGGCGGACAAAGGCATGCCTTATCGCGGCGTGTTATACGTTGGTCTCATGATTTCGCCGCAAGGCGATCCACGGGTTGTTGAGTTTAACTGCCGTTTCGGCGACCCGGAATGTCAGGTCATCATGGCTCGCCTGAAAGGTGAAATTCTGCCGCTGATGCTCGCCTGCGCCACTGGATACGCCCTCGACAAATGCCGCCGCCCTGAACGCTTTGAAGACGCCGCCGTTTGTGTCGTCATGGCGACGCAAGGGTATCCAGGCTCTGTTGAGAAGGGTTCAGTCATTAAAGGACTGGATGAAGCAGAAGCTAGTTGTGAGGATGTCGTCGTCTTCCACGCGGGCACATCAGCGCGCGGCAAGGATGTGGTCGCTTCTGGCGGACGCGTTTTGGGCGTCACGGCACGCGCGGACACTATTACTCACGCGATTGAAAATGCTTATAAGGCGATCGAGAAAGTTGACTGGCCTGAAGGGTTTTATCGATCCGACATCGGTTGGCGTGCACGCGGAAAAGCTTAACGCATTGCGTATTAATCGCTAAATTTACTCAACTCACGCAAGAATCAAGCAGCAACTCTCGCGTTCAAGTTTACATTTTGCGCCGTGCTATGCATTTTTTTGGTGACGCAGCGTCATTTTTGCATAGTTACCCCTTAACAAGCGCAAATTTCATGGTCTAAATATAACAATTATATAAAAAGACGCTGTACTCTTACGTAGCGTCAAGTTGCACGCACACGTATGCGTGGGAGGAAGTTATGAAGAAGCTGCTTTGCGGTGTTATTGCGTCTTTCTGTTTAGCTGCTCCAGCGCTGGCGCAGGAAACTGTTCTCGAGTTTCAAACCGAAGCTGGTGATAGTGTCACTGTGACAATTGCCTCAGACGACGGCATTCACACGTGGGACACAGACACAAACACGCTGTGCGCTGATTATGGCGGCGCACAACTCTGCTCCACATTTGCAGAAAACATCACCGAACTTGGCGGCAAAACGACTTTCACATCCACAACGGGTGAAACTGGCACAGTGACACTTAAGGGTCTGGGAGAGCCAGAAAAAGCGCCAAAGCTGGCAAAAAACGAAATGCCTCCGCCTCAGGACTTCTTTCCGTCAATATAAAGAAAAGCACCATCTTGCAGCGCGGCGATCAGAGCGTCGCGCTCCTCTTTAAACACCACGAGACATCCTAAAGACCGGCCCAGCTTACCATGCGTTTCCAGAAAAGCGCGGTCTACATAGCGTTGGTTTGAATGCAGTACGATCGCCCGAGCGCGTGAGTTCTGGTTTTCCGACTCCAGCCCATCCAGCCGAAGCGCTTTTCCAAACTTACCAAAATAGGTCTCTGCGCCCACAAATGCGCCACGCGGTGATCCGCCACTGCCCGGTTTCATGTCGTACGCATCCAGCCAGCCATCATGATCCTTGTCAGATCCACTGCCGTGCGCCACGTGATAGGCTGTCGCCTGCCCGGTCTGCAGATCAATTACATATAACCGCTGTGTTGAGGAATGCTGCGCATAGTCGACAATCATCATCTTGTCGTGCCGACGTACCGAATTTTTGTGGGCGTCATAAGCATTAAGCGCTTTTTGCAAAAGCGCAGGTCGAATAACACCGGCTTTGTCGATTTCGCTGGAAACGCCCGCAGGCAAAGTCAGGCGCGTCTCAGCTCCGGCTGAACCGACGCCGCTCAAGACAAATATCGCTAAAGCACTCAGTAGAGTTTTAAACACGCCTTCCCTTTGCGCCCCCACGCCCAAGAACAGGCCTATCTTTTGCCGCCCGTCGGCCGATTACCGCCAGAACGTCCGCCAGTTGGACGACCACCATTCGGTCGGCCGCCACCTGGACGAGCCGGACCACCACGCTTTTGAGCATCAGGTTTTGCGCCGGTTGGACGATGACCGCCCGGCTTGCCTGCGTTTGGTTTGCCCGGGCCAGGGCGGCCACCGCCAGATCGTGACGGTTGTTTGGGACCAGAATGGGGCGAATGCGATTTTCCTGCAGCGGATCGCGGCCGGTCACCATATGGTGCAGCGCTTGGGCCTGACCTTGCGCCAGACTTCCCGCCACGCCCTTTTTTCTGTGGCGGTTCATAGTTTTGCGGCGCGCGTGAAGGGTCCGGCCGGCGTTTGCGAGAGATCTTGTCGCCAAACTCCGCCAGCAGGTCTGCTGCCGGCACTTCAGCCACCGCGCCTTCGGGCAGGTCCGCTAACTCAAACGGACCATAGCTTACACGAATAAGGCGGTTTACTCGCAGACCCACGCTTTCCAGCGCCCGGCGCGCTTCGCGCTTCTTGCCTTCAGTCAGGACCATGTCGATCCAATTATTGTCGCCAGTGCGTCGGTCCAGCGTCGCGACAATCGAGCGATATTCGATCCCTTCGTAAACAACGCCATCCAGCAACTGGTCGAGGTCTTTCTGAGTGACTTCGCCATAAGCGCGCGCACGGTAACAGCGGCGCAACCCCGTGGTGGGAAGTTCTAGCGCCCGGGCAAGTTCACCGTCATTGGTCAGCAGCAGCAACCCTTCTGTGGTCAGGTCCAGCCGGCCAATCGTCATCACGCGGGGCAAATTTTTAGGAAGATAATCAAAGACTGTTTCGCGACCGTCAGGGTCGGAATTCGTCGTCACCAATCCTTTGGGCTTGTGATAACGCCACAAACGGGTCCTGTCCGGACCGCCGACGCGTTTGCCGTCCACAGTGATGCGTTCACGTCCGGAGACTTTAAATGCAGGACTGTCCAGCACTTCGCCATCAACAGCAACCTTGCCGTCTTCAATCAGGCGCTCTGCATCACGACGCGAACACACACCCGCCGCCGCCAACCATTTGGCGATACGTTCGCCTTTAGACCAGTCTTTTTCGCCTGCATCGACGCTCAGCGTCTTGCGGCCCGTCTCGCGACGCTCCGTCATACCATTTCTCCAATGTCAGCCCGAGGGCCGGGCAAGGCGGCGGGTTTAGTCTGTCTTAGGCGATCGCGCAAGCGTTCTTCCAAATCGGTGAAACAACAACGCAAAGCCAAACAGTGTCAGTGTCAATCCCGCAATGGCCGCCAGTGTGAGCCAGATATGGTTGGTGTCTTCGCCATCATCCCAATCCATGACGTGCAGTTTCCATAAAAAATCATATAGACGCCACTGATCAGTGCGCACCGCCACAACCTCCCCGGTTGTCGGTGAGATAAACATTTGCGGCTTGCCTTTGCCCTCAAATTCAGCGCGCCAGACGGGCAAAGATCCATTGTAGCCGCTTGTTGATGTTGTCACTTGCTCAACAGACAGCAAGTCTCCCTCACCCACCCAGACATCTTTGGCAATTGCCTCGATCTGATCCGCGTTCAGCGGGGACAACACGCGCCCCGTTTCCGCCGACACGATAAACAATCCGACACTGTCACGGATCAGATAAATTGCCTCTCCGGCAAGTTGCTTCAACTCAACTGATAAAGGCGCATCCGCAGCAACTTTTTTCAACGCCTCTTTAAGGTCGACATTAATACGCGAAACTGAGATTTCCGTTTTTATATAATGACTTACAAGATTTTCCCCTCGTACCCGCTCGATGGATGACAACGAAAACACCACCCCGGACACCATCCAGAACAGCACCTGAACACCCACCAGAAGACCAACCCATTTATGCACCCTGCCAATCTGACGTGCGATTCTGGCTGGTATCATGTCAAAACCTTTTCAAAACCGGAGACAAAACAAAAGCCGCCGCCTCGATCATCCGAGACGGCGGCTTTAAAATCAACTGACTGACGTCAGAACCGACTTAGCGGTTGCCAACAACTTCTGTCAGCTTTTCAGCATCTGTTTGTGCGTTGTACGCGTTGTTGCGGTACTGACGGAATTCGTTGCGCGCGATGGAGCGGCAGTGCACTTCGTCCGGACCATCAGCAAGGCGCAGCGTGCGGATAGATGCGTACATACGCGCAAGACCAGCGTCAGAAGACACGCCAGCGCCACCCCAAGCCTGAATTGCGTCGTCGATCACACGGCAAGCCATGCGAGGCGCCTGGACCTTGATAAGCGCGATTTCGTTCTTGGCGACTTTGTTGCCGACAGTGTCCATCATGAACGCAGCTTTAAGACAGAGAAGACGTGTCATCTCGATGTCGAGACGAGCTTCAGCCACGCGCTGCTCCCATATGGACTGGTCAGCCACTGGCTTGCCAAACGCAACGCGCGAAACAAGACGCTCACACATTTTCTTAAGCGCAACTTCCGCCGCGCCGATTGTGCGCATGCAGTGGTGAATACGACCAGGTCCAAGGCGCGCCTGCGCGATTTCAAAACCACGGCCTTCGCCGAGAAGAACGTTGTCAGCAGGAACACGAACGTTTTCCATGAGGACTTCGCCGTGACCGTGCGGCGCGTCATCGTAACCAAACACTGGCAGCTGACGCAGGATTTTGATGCCCGGCGTGTCAAGCGGCACAACGATCTGAGTCTGTTGCTTGTGCTTTGGCGCGCTAGTGTCTGTCTTACCCATAACGATCGCAACTTTACAGTTGTGCTCACCGATACCGGAAGACCACCATTTACGGCCGTTGATGACGTACTCGTCGCCATCACGGACAATAGAAGTTTCAATGTTCGTTGCATCAGAAGATGCAACATCTGGCTCCGTCATCAGGAATGCAGAGCGGATTTTGCCTTCAAGCAGTGGCTTAAGGTATGTCTTCTTAACTGTCTCAGACCCGAAACGGATCAGGATTTCCATGTTACCTGTGTCAGGCGCAGAACAGTTGAACACTTCAGAAGACCAACTCACGCGGCCCATCAATTCAGCTAGGGGGGCATATTCCTGATTTGTCAGGCCAGCGCCACGGTATTCGTCGTTCTCATGCTCGTTCGGCGGCATGAACATGTTCCACAGGCCTTCAGCCTTTGCGATGGCTTTCAGGTCGTCAACAATCTGAGGCGTTTTCCAGCGGTCTTCAGCTTCTTCGTGCTGTTTCTTGTATGTCTCAACGTTAGGAAAGATGTGCTCGTCCATGAAGTCGGACACGCGCTGGATGTATTCCTTGGTCTTCTCGGAATATTCAAAGTTCATGATTGCATTCTCCCTGCCGCTTGGCTCTTTTTTAAATCTCTTTTGTTGGCGAGAAACTTAACGCCCTAGATTCTGAAGGAGAAGATGGAGAAATGTCGCGCCGGCTGGTTTTTATCCTGACATTGAAATTTTTATGGATGAAAGCGCCATGACGCCGCTGATTGCCCTCGCCATTCTAATCACGACACTGATAACCGCTTTTATCTCTGGCATATTCGGCATGGCGGGCGGTATCATTCTGATGGGCGTTCTGGCGATTTTGCTGCCCGTCAGTCATGCGATGGTCATTCACGGCGCAATCCAACTTGTCTCTAATGGCTGGCGTGCATTCTTGTTGCGCGACCATGTCGACTATAAATTCCTCAAAGCTTATGTGATTGGTGCTGGTGTCGCATTTGCGGTCCTTATGTTCATTGTCTGGCGTCCGGACAAACAAGCGCTTTTCCTCCTCCTTGGCGCATTACCCCTCCTTGTATGGTTGCCTCGAAACTGGGTGAGGCTTGATGCGCTCAGTCCGCGACAAGGCGCAGTCTCTGGATTTGTGATCTCAGGACTAAACACGCTTGCAGGAGTGTCTGGTCCCTTGCTCGACCTTTTGTTTATCAACACACCTATGACCCGACAACAGATTGTTGCGTCCAAATCCGCCAGTCAGGTCATCGCGCATGTTATCAAGATTGTCGTCTGGAGTTATCCGTCATTGGTCGCAGCTGGATGGTCGACGATGCCGCCCATGTGGATCGGTCTGGCGGCAATTCCTCTGTCGATGTGCGGCACATGGGCTGGCTCGCAAGTCCTGCATCGCTTGACGGATGTAAGCTTCAGAAAATGGATGAAATGGCTCGTGACGGGCGTGGGAATCACATACCTCGCACGTGGCTTTGGCCTCTATTAGTTTATCTCTTTTGGGATCGAAAACCGTAATATTGCCCCAAAAGGGTGGCATTTCACATATTTCTTCGGACGCAATAGCGTTTGTCGCATCTGTCAAGATTGCATACCGGCTTTGGCAATGATCAAATAAAGTCTTGAGGGGCGGAACATAATAACAGGCGTACTGACATGAACGGTCGCATCAGGTTTAAAGACAATCCGTGGAAAGACGGACACATCATTGAAGAGTTCTCTTTAAGAGCGCTCCTGCATGAAGATGGCGTCGGACTTATGATGCATTTACGAACGGCTGATTATGACGACGACTATGCGCCCTATCGCCAGATTAAAGGTGATGATTACGACGACTGGCGTGATCCGGATGCTTGGCGTCAGTTAGATTGCGCGATCATCTCAAGCGTACATTGGGGTTATGATCCAAGATGCCTTCCGCCAATGGTGTCTCACGACGACAAATTGGATGCGTCACTAACAGGTTTTCATACCTTCGCCTTCAATCACTCAGAAGAGAATGACGACCTGTTTTTTGACGAAGACGATCAGATGTTCAGCGCGACAATCCTCGGCGCTGACCGCGTGCTCGATCATCAGATCCTGCTTGAAAAGGACCCGATGACCGGCCTCTTTAGGGTGGAGTGGTCAGGCGGTGTCTCACTTGGGTATGCAGGCGAAACAGAAGCCACGCACAGCTTTATAGCTCACATAGACGATGTTGCCTTTGAAGGCTTTCAGATTGATTCGCCAGAAGACTGGCATAGCTCATGGGGCCGCCGCCAACTGCATACGCAGAACACCCAGCACCCGTCTCTTGAAATGCGCGAAGCCCGCGCGCGCCGGCTTGCGAAGACCTGGCTGAAGAACGCGAAATCACTTGAATTCGTGCGTGGCGAAACGCCTAGCTCCGACTACTTGGTCGGAAACCTCGCAGACGACATTCCCTTCTAATCGCCTATTGAGCGCTAGTGTCCGCCACCAAACACGCCAGTGCGAATGCGATAATCCACCGCCACGCCGTAATCTGGGTCATCATCGCTGTCGATCATGATTTGGCCGGCTTTGTTGAGCAAACGGTGACAGTCGCGCGTCAGATGGCGCAGACGCAAATCCTTTCCGCGCGCAGCATATTTGGCCGCCAGATCCTCAATCGCCTGAAGGGCTGACTGATCGACAACACGGGACCGCATGAAATCCACGATGACGTGTTCCGGGTCGTTTTCTGGGTCAAATAGTTCTGCAAAACCATCTGTTGATCCAAAGAATAGCGGACCATCTATCTGATAGATTTTGACGCCCTCTTCATTTGTCTCGGTGATGGCATGAATGCGGCGCGCATTGTTCCAGGCGTATGCCAGCGCTGATACGATCACACCGACCACCACAGCGGTCGCCAAATCGTACATTACCGTCACAGCTGTCACGAGCACGATGACAAAAGCATCCGTGAGCGGGATGCGTGTCATGATCCGCAAAGAGTTCCAGGCGAATGTCCCAATCACCACCATGAACATCACGCCGACCAGCGCCGCCAATGGGATTTGCTCAATCAGCCCGGAACCAACAAGAATAAACGCCAACAAGAAAAGCGACGCCGCAATCGCCGCCACACGCGTGCGTCCGCCTGATTTCACATTGATCATGGATTGACCGATCATCGCACAACCGCCCATACCGCCGAAAAGGCCGGTAAGTACGTTTGCAGCGCCCTGCGCGACACATTCCTGAGACGCCCCGCCCCTTCTGTTCGTCATCTCGCCCACAAGGTTCAATGTTAAAAGGCTCTCGATAAGGCCGATCGCAGCCAATATAATCGCATACGGCAGAATGATTTTCAGCGTCTCAAAATTGATTGGAACAGCAGGAATATGGAAAGTCGGCAAACCGCCCTTGATAGACGCCATATCACCAACCCGCGGTGTCTCAATGCCAAACGCCAACACAATAACAGCCGTGATAAAAATCCCTGCCAGTGGCGCGGGCACGATCTTTGTCAGCTTAGGCAGCCCCCAGATTACCAGCATGGTCAGCCCAACCAGTCCCAGCATAATGACCAAAGGCCATCCAGACAGCCATTCGCCCCCGCTCAACCCATGACCAGATACTTCAGCCGATCCCGGCACCTGAAACTGTGTCAGCTGCGCTAAGCCGATCACAATCGCCAACCCGTTCACAAAACCCAGCATCACCGGATGTGGTACGAGTCGGATGAACTTCCCGAGTTTGAAAACCCCCGCCGCCAACTGAAGACATCCCATCAGCACAACCGTCGCAAACAGGTATTCCACACCGCGCTGCGCCACCAGCGACACCATCACAACCGCCAACGCACCGGTCGCACCAGAAATCATTCCTGGACGCCCACCGATGACGGCCGTGACCAGACCAACGAGAAACGCAGCATAAAGGCCAACCAGCGGATGAACGCCCGCCACAAAAGCAAACGCGACTGCTTCCGGCACCAACGCCAGCGCCACAGTCAGTCCGGACAACAATTCGGTCTTCAGAACTGCGGGGTTTTTCAGGTCGCGTTGTACGGCTTTAACTTCACCTGATACGCGTGAAGCAAAGTTCCCTAGCATGGATTGCGTCAAGGATACTGACTCTCTGGTTGGAGGATGAGAAGATAGGATAGCCTCGCCTCTTAATGCCTCATCAAATGACTTGCAACCAATCGCAAGGGTTTGCAGCAACCCGGCTCACACATCAAACGCACCGAATGCGTCTTCCCTTCTTTACCCTATCTGACGAACTGCGTTCCGCATTTTCGCCATCCACGTGCATTACAGAATTTTGAGAAGAACCTCTCAGGAACATCAATTGCGCGTCACAAAACCGCAATCGACCCCCTTTAGTGACCCAAACAGGTGGGAGGTTTTGTTAAGACAGAAGTCGTCCGACATCCCATTGGGACACACAAGTAGCATTTTGCAGCTTAACCAAGAAAGTCGTTATTAAACAACGACATCTAAAGGGAAACATCCATGACAAGTTCAACATTTGCTGGAAGAATCCGGCAATCAGCCGTCAGCGTAGCTGCGCTGGCGATCGGAAGCGGATTCGCATTTGGCGCAAACGCCCAAACTGCGGTCTTTCTGAACGAAATTCACTACGACAATAGTGGTGCTGACGCTGGCGAGTTCCTCGAAGTTGCTGGTCCAGCCGGCACAGATCTCACTGGCTGGTCGCTGGTGCTTTACAACGGCTCTTCGTCGGTGCGTGCGCCGTATGACACCATCACGCTTTCAGGTGTGATCGCTGACCAAAGCAACGGTTTTGGTACGCTGGAATTTTTCCGTGCAGGCATCCAGAACGGTTCGCCTGATGGTGTTGCGCTTGTTGATGACACAGGCGCTGTCGTTCAGTTCCTTTCGTATGAAGGGACTTTTGAAGCGCTTGATGGTCCTGCTGTCGGCCTGACTTCAACAGACATTGGCGCATCAGAAGCTTCCAGCACACCTGCTGGCTTCTCTCTTCAGCTTGTCGGCACAGGCTTTGAATTTGAAGATTTTGCTTTCGATGCACCGACACTGGCGACAGCTGGTTTGGTGAACGATGGCCAGGTGTTTGACGCACCGACTGGCGGCACTGGCCCTGAAACATTCGTCTTCTTCAACGAAGTACACTACGACAACGCCAGCACAGATGTCGGCGAATTCTTTGAAATCGCAGGACCTGCAGGTACAGATCTGACAGGTTGGCAAGTCGTTCTCTACAATGGCTCATCCACAGTTCGCGCGCCTTACGACACAGTCGACCTTTCTGGTGTCATTCCTGACCTTCAAAGTGGTGTCGGTGCTATCAGCTTTGCACGCTCAGGCATCCAGAACGGCGCTCCAGACGGTCTTGCGCTGATCAATGACGCAGGCGAAGTGGTTCAGTTCCTGTCATATGAAGGTTCGTTTGAGGCCCTTGATGGCCCAGCAGCGGGTATGACTAGCCAGGACATTGGCGTCTCCGAAACATCAAGCACACCAGCAGGTTTCTCGCTCCAGCTTGCTGGTGTTGGCGTCAAATTTGAAGACTTCACTTTTGAAGGTCCTCTTGCTGAAACCCCTGACGCTATTAACGTCAACCAGAGCTTTGATGGCACACCGCCTCCGCCGCCACCTCCTCCTCCACCGCCTCCGTTTGCAAGCATTCCGGAAATCCAGTCTGCATCTCACACATCTCCATTTGACGGTCAGGCTGTTTCAACGTCAGGTGTCGTCACTGCAGTGGCAAACAACGGTTTCTACCTGCAAGACGCAGCTGGTGACTTTGACCCAGCCACGTCGGACGGTATCTTCGTCTTCACTTCATCTTCGCCGGCTGTGAATGTTCTGGACGAACTGGAAGTCATCGGGACAGTGACTGAGTTCCAACCTGGCGGCTCAAGCTCCGGCAACCTGACAATCACTGAGATCATCAATCCGAGCATCACTGTGGTAGGTTCTGCCTTTGAACTGCCTGAAGCCATTCAAATCGGCGGTGAATTTGGCCTGACACCGCCAACAAGCATCATCGATAACGACCAATTCTTCTTCTATGACCCTGAAGAAGACGGCATCGACTTTTATGAGGCGCTTGAAGGCATGCGGGTGGAACTCGTTCAGCCAACAGCAGTGTCCAACACAAACGGGTTTGGTGAACTTTTCGTTCGCACATCTGCTGACGCAACCGGTGTGAACGCTGAAGGCGGCATCACCATCTCAGAAGGCGACTTCAACCCGGAACGCATCCAGATTGATGATTCATTGTTCCCTGAAACTATGCCTGTCTTCGGTGTCGGCGAACAACTCGGCAACGTCGTCGGTGTCGTCAACTACGCATTCGGAAACTTTGAAGTTCTGCCAAGCGAAGCACCTGTTTCTGTGCTTGCTTCTTCGCTTGAACGTGAACGCTCAAACCTGACCGGTTCGCGCAATCACATGACAATTTCTTCGTTTAACGTGGAAAACCTGAGCGGCACAGATGAACAATCTCGCTTTGACGACATTGCGGATATCATTTCGAATAACCTTCGCAGCCCAGACATCATTGGTCTTCAGGAAATCCAGGACAACACGGGTCCGACAAATGATGGTGTTGTTGAAGCAGACGAAACTTACGCTCGCCTGATTGACGCAATATCCGCTGCTGGCGGCGCTCAGTACGCCTACACTGATGTGGCGCCAGCAGACGGTCAGGATGGCGGCCAACCTGGCGGCAACATCCGCGTCGGCTACCTCTACCGCACAGATCGTGTTTCAATTTCTGGAACACGCGGTGACGCAACCACAGCAACAGCTGTGCTGGATGAACGTCGCGGACCAGAACTTACATTCAACCCAGGCCGTATCAGTCCGTTGGACACAGCTTACGACAACAGCCGCAAGCCATTGGTCGCTGAATTTGAGTTCAACAACCAGTCTGTGTTTGTCATCAACACACACTCTTCTTCTCGTGGAGGCAGTGACCCGTTATTCGGCGAAGTGCAGCCGCCAGTGAACAGCCGTGATGACCAGCGTATCGCACAGACTACCGCGATCCGTGACTTTGTACGTCAGCTTCAGGATGTCGACCCGGATGCAAACATTGTCGTGCTCGGTGACTTTAACGCCTTCCAGTTTGAAACATCTCTGGAACTGCTTGAAGACAACGGCGCACTGTTGAACCTGACAAACACTTTGGACGCATCTGACCAATACTCATTCATCTTTGAAGGTAACGCACAAGCGCTTGATCACATGCTTGTCAGCGGTTTTTCCGGCAACATGAAATACGATATGGTGCGCGTGAATGCGAACTTCGTTGATATGGCGTCTGACCACGACCCGTCAGTTGCACGCTTGAAGGTCGACAGGAAGTCTAAAATCAAGGACCGCTTAAAAGAGCGCAGGGAGCGTCTGAAAAAGAAGTACTACTGGTGGGGTTTCATCATCTCCACAATCTTCGATTATCAGAACCGCTAATTTATAGCGCCACTTAATGAGAGAACGCGGTCAGCTCATCCTGGCCGCGTTTTTTCTAGTTTTTACGGCGCGCTCGGAAGAAAGAGCGCAGAAGTGCGGCTGCTTCATCAGCGTATTGCCGATCCTGTTCGATTTCCGGCCGCCAGTGGCAGGTTGGCTGATCAAAGAAATTAGGGCCATGGCAGACTGCTCCGCCTTTTTCATCTAGAGCTGCAAAAATGACCTTCTCAATACGCGCAAAAGAAATAGCGCCTGCGCACATCGCACAGGGTTCAAGCGTCACATAAAGATGCAACCCCGGCAGACGATAGTTCTCCAATCGCATTGCCGCATCCCTGAGTGCGGCGATCTCAGCATGTGCTGTGGGGTCATTGGACGAAATCGGCGCATTCCGTCCTTCACCGACAATCGTGCTCGTTGCAGCATCGAATACAACCGCTCCAACGGGAACTTCGCCATGCGCAGCCGCTTCGCGCGCCAGCGCCAGCGCACGTTTCATAGGGTCGATATTTTGGGATGAATCAGTCATTTCAAACCTCGATATCAAGTGCTATAGCGGCCAGCAAATGCGAATAGTATCCGGAAAACTTAAAGGACGCGCCCTGAAAGCGCCAGATGGTCGTAATACACGGCCGACCTCTGACCGTGCGCGAGAGGCGATATTCAACCTGTTGGCTCATGCCGAATGGGCGCCAGACCTTGATGGCACCAGAGTTATAGATCTTTATGCTGGTTCGGGGGCCTTGGGCTTTGAAGCTCTGTCACGTGGCGCGTCGCATTGTTTGTTCGTCGAAACAGAATCGCGCGCCCGCGGCGTCATCCGAGAGAATGTCGATCAGTTCGGCCTTTTCGGCGTCACACGCATTCACAGACGCTCAGCCGTTGATCTGGGCGTAAAGCCTGTCGGTGTTGGCGCCCCCTACGACATCGCGTTCATGGACCCGCCTTATGGCTATGACCTGGTTGATCCGACGCTTGCTCAACTCGTCGATGGCGGTTGGTTGAAAAGTGACGCATTCATTGTCGCCGAAGTCTCAAAAGATGACCCTGCGCCAACATTTGACAGTTTTGAAGTACTGGACGATCGCCTGTATGGCGCAGCGCGTGTCTACATGGCGCGACGCATCCCAACACCGCAATAACCCCCAGAGCGCCTTGCAAGAATCAGCCGACTCACCGACCTGATAACAACATGAGCATTCAATATACATGTGGTGTGGATGAAGCTGGTCGCGGTCCCTGGGCCGGACCGGTGTGTGCGGCAGCGGTTATTCTCAATCCTGAATCCCCAATTGATGGTCTGGCTGATTCAAAAAAACTTTCAGAGAAACGCCGACTTGTTCTTGCAGATCTGATTCGCGCACAAGCGCTGGCTTGGTCCGTTGCGTGGGCCAGCGTGGAAGAAATCGACCAGCTCAATATTCGTCAGGCCAATCACCTCGCCATGCAACGCGCCGTAGATGGTTTATCTATCCAGCCCGCGATTGCGCTCATAGACGGCAATGACGCCCCGCAGCTTCCATGCATAACAAAAACGCTTATAGGCGGTGATGGCCTTGAACCCTGCATCTCAGCAGCCTCCATTCTGGCAAAGACCGCGCGAGATGCTGAGATGGTACGCCTAGACGCACTTTACCCTGAATACGGGTTTGCCAGGCACAAGGGCTATGGCGTGAAAGCGCACGCGATTGCGCTGAACCAACACGGCCCCTGCCCCGCGCACCGTATGTCGTTCAAGCCGGTACGTAACGCGCAGGTCACGCGGGTGTGACCTATTAAACACGCAAAGCCTTTGTCATTTTTCTGAAACATAACTGTAATTCAACTGTCACCCAAACACGGCATGTGGGACGCGAGCTAGGGGCGTTAATGCTCGCTTAATCCATTTCTCGATTGGGAGCCTTGTCGGCATGTCGAATTCCTTCAAATCCGTATTGATGCGCACCAGCATCGCTACAGCAGTTCTGGGCCTTTCAGCGCAAAGCGCGATGGCTGCAGTTGTTCAAGGTCAAGTCACAGCTGGTGGCGCGCCAATCGAAGGCGCAATCGTTTCCATCGAAGAAACTGGTGTTTCTGCGTCAACGGGTCGTGACGGTTCTTACCGCTTTGCAAACGTACCGGAAGGTGAGTTCACTCTTTCTGTGTCTTACGTTGGTGCTGAACCACAAGTTGGCACGGTAACCGCAGTTGACGGCACACCTACATCTTACAACTTCGCACTGGACGAAGCCACGCGCGTTCTTGACTCGGTGATCGTATCCGGTCAGCGCGGTTCGCTTCTGAACTCAATCAACCAGCAGCGCGCAGCAGACAACCTCGTGTCCGTCCTTGCCGCAGACGCGCTTGGCCAACTTCCAGACCAGAACGTTGCTGAAAGCGTGCGCCGCGTCCCAGGTCTTTCTGTTGCCAACGACCAGGGTGAAGGCCGCTTCGTGATCATCCGTGGTCTCGACCCATCCTTGAACGCAACATCTGTAAACGGTGTTCGCCTAACTGCGCCAGAAGCTGACACACGTGCAGTCGCTCTGGACGTTATCGACTCAGACGTTCTTGAATCCATCACCATCACGAAATCTCTGACACCAGACCTAGACGGTGACGGTATCGGTGGCTCCATCGACATCAAAACACTGTCTGCATTTGATCGTGACGGTCTGTTCGTTAAAGCAAAAGCTGATGTGATCTACTCAGAACTTTCAGAAGAGTACGGTCAGAAAATCGGTCTGACTGCTTCAAACGTGTTCCTTGATGGTCGTCTGGGTGTTGCTGGTTCGATTGCTTACAACAAACGTGACTTCGTCACTCAAAACACAGAAGGTGACGGCTTCCACACTGACCGTCTGGAAGACGATAACATTCTTCTCTCAGAAGAAATTGAACTTCGCTACTACGACATCGTACGTGAGCGCCTCTCTACATCATTGAACTTTGACTACCGTCTTAACGACGACCACGCCTTCTACTGGCGCAACATTTACAACTCTTTTGAAGACCAGGAATTCCGTTACCGCACAGAAATCAAAGCCGAAGATGCTGACATCTCCTTAAACAACGGAATTGCGACGTTGACCGGTGAACTGGAAGTTGACCGCGACATCAAAGACCGCCTCGAAGCACAAGACATTTGGTCCACGCAATTTGGTGGTACGTCATTCTTTGATGATCTGACAGTCGACTATCAGATTGCCTACACCCACGCTGAGGAAGAAGAGCCAAACGCGCTCGAAACAGGTTTCCGCATCGAAGAAGACAATTTTACAGAAGCCGAGCCAAGCCGCGCAGATGAATTCGACAATGCTGCATTAGGATTGAACCTTAGCGACCCGGCTTTACCTCTTGTTGCGATTGTAGATGAAGCAAGTCATGCTGCTTTCTTCAGCCCTGCTGAACGCGGCCTCTACGGTCTTGACGCTGTTGAACTAACTAATGGCCTGACTGAAGAAGACGAACTGGCTCTTAAAATTGATATTCGTCGCGACACGAACGTCTTCGGCGCACCTGGTTTTGTAAAAGGTGGTCTGAAGACACGTTTGCGTGAAAAGTCCTATGATGTTGATTTCACAGTCTTTGAAGCGGACCGGACAGCAGCTGATTACACAGCATTCGTTCCGGATTATGCTTTTGGAGACTTTGGCTTCACGGTTTCTCCTGGTGAACTTCGCGCAGATTTCTTCAACAACCCTGACGATTACGAAATCGACCCGATCGACACGATCATCGACACATTCGCGCCACGGTTTAAAGCGAATGAGAACATCTATGCTGGTTACATCATGGCGCAGGCAGACTATGGTCCAGCTCTCATCACTGGTGGTTTCCGCGTAGAAGCAACTGACTTCTCAAGCAAAGGTTTCATTGTCACTGAATTTGAGTACGCAGGGGACTTCGAAGGTGACTATGATGCATCACTAACACCTGCGGGACAGCTACTTCATTCCGAGTTCGAATTAGAAGACGACCCTGAGCCAGGTGACCCGCGGGGCGAGGGTGCACAGGTATTTGCCGACTACGGAACAGAGCGCAACTCATATGTCGATTTCTTGCCAAGCTTGAACGGTCGCTTTGACATTACGGAAAGCCTTGTTGCTCGTGCGGCTTACTACAAGTCTATCGCTCGTCCTTCCATTTTTGAAGCATCTCCTGCTGCAGCGACAGAACTGGATGATGAAGGTGAGCGTTCAGGTGAAGTCGGTAATCCAGACCTTCAACGCCAACAAGCGCACAACTTTGACTTCTCTTTGGAATATTACCCAACAAACAATGGTCTCATCTCTGTTGGCTTCTTCCACAAAGACATCAAAGACGCGATCGCTGACACAATCGAAAGCAACGTCGAATACTTTGGCGTTCTATTCGATGAAGCAGAAATCGCGAGAAATTTAGGTGATGCTTCAGTCACAGGTTTGGAATTCAACTTCCAACAGACATTTGAAGACATTCTTCCGGGCGCGTTCGGCGGTCTGTTGGTTGGCGCGAACTACACATTGATCGACTCATCCACTCAGGTCCAAAGACCGGATGGGACTTTCCGTGAGATTGCTCTGCCAAGAACATCTGACGAGCTGGGTAACGTTGTTATCGGTTACGACAAATACGGCCTCGACATGCGCCTGGCGCTAACATACCGCGGTGGTTACATTGACGAACTCGACATCGAAAACGGCAACGACCGCTTCTACCGTGCGCGTCAGCAACTGGACTTTACAGCCAAATATGCTGTAACAGACCAGTTCCAAATTGTGGGCGAACTGTCCAACATCACAGACGAGCCAGAACACGCTGTCTTTGACACTTCTCGCGGCTATGCTCTGTCACAGTACGATGAGTACGGTTACACAGCGAAACTCGGTGTGCGCTACACTTACTAAGTGAGCGCCAGCGAGAACCGCTAAACATAATTGGCCTGCCGGTCTTTGATGATCGGCAGGCCATTTGTTATCCACGTCTTGAAATTCAGCGATATACACAAGTCGCCAGCCTTGGGAGCTTTTAAAATGCTACGTCTTTCGCTCATGTCCTTGTCCGCATTGGTTGCGATTGCAGCTTGTGAAACTGCGCCGACCTATAAAAGCAATGAAGAATTAGGCGTTGTGTCTGTTACGCCATTTGCTGAAACGCCTGCTGTTGAAAGTTCAGAAGATGCTGCCGATGACCCGGCGATCTGGTGGAATCCAAGCAATCCTGAAAAATCACTTGTGCTGGGCACAAACAAGCAATCAGGCATTTATGTCTATGATCTGAAAGGCAATCAGACCCAGTATCTGCCGGTTGGCAACGTTAACAATGTTGACGTGCGTTCCGTACTTGCTGACAGCGGTGTGCGCCACATCGCAGCTGCATCCAACCGCACCTCAAACTCCATCACCCTGATGGAAATCGAAGAACTCACCGGCACAGTCAAGGTTATTGGTGACATTCCGGTTTCTGAACCAGAGGTTTACGGCTACTGCCTTGGTTTATCTAAAGATAACAACACGCTTCTGTCATTTGTGAACACGAAGACTGCTAAGGTGATTGTCCATAAGATCGACATCAACACTATGGGTATTGAAGAAGCGGGCGTCTGGACGTTTGGCGGCCAGATGGAAGGCTGCGCCAACGATGACCCAGCTGGCGTATTATTCCTGGGCGAAGAAGAATACGGCTTCTGGAAGGTTACTCATGACAACGGCGTTGAAGTAAAACGCGAGAGCATCGACACAATCGCCAATGACGACGGCCTCGTAATGGATGTAGAAGGTATCGACATCTACAAAGGCAAAGATGGCGCAGGATACGTTATCGTGTCAGCACAAGCAGCAGACCGCTATGTCGTTTATGACCGCAAGGCGCCACACGCCAAAATCGGCATTTTCAACATCAAAGATAATGCTGATCGTACGGTCGATGGTGTCTCCCACACGGACGGTCTGGCTGTCATCTCAACGCCTTTAGGCGCAGATCTGCCCAAAGGTTTGTTTGTAGTGCAGGACGACGCTAATACGCTTCCGAACGACAACCAGAACTTCAAATACGTAGACTGGCGCGACATCGCCACCGCACTAGAACTTGAAGACTAAAATCAAAAAGGGCGCTGAAGAAATTCAGCGCCCTTGTTAATTAATGACCGCCAGAACGCGCTTCGACAGGTATCCAGACTTCAACCGACCCAATGTCGGATTCCAAATCGAAATCATCGCAAAACACCTGAAGTTCAGGGCTATCTGCGATCTTCATTTCATCATTGCTGTTCCAGCTCTCTACAATTTCTTCCCAGAACACGCCAAGTTCAGAAACCGGCCCGTTATGCTTGTATACTGCATAAATCTGATCTGGAATTTTTGACACTTCCAGCGACTGCATCACCTCAGCGCCTTCATCAACAGCCACAACGCAGCTGTAATCAATTGTATTGTTTGCCCAGTCCTTGGCGTTGATCATTAACATAGGTCGACGCGACATTTCTTTAAATAAAGACTGAGCATCGGAATAGGTAGCTTGGTAAAAGCTCTTTAAATTGTCGTGTTTGTCAAATGGGAGAACAGATCGTCGTCCCATTGCAGTGAATCCCCTTCGACTGGCGATCCTGTCTGGAACGATCATATGCGCCTCCCCTGATTTTATTTAGTATAGTTACTACACTCTTATCGCCTCCCGAATAGTCTTTCAATATCGGCTAACTTTAATTCGACGTAGGTTGGACGCCCATGATTGCACTGACCTGAATGTGGAGTAGCTTCCATCTGACGCAATAAAGCGTTCATTTCTTCGACAGTTAACCGTCGTCCAGACCTCACAGACCCGCGACACGCCATATTGCCCATCACGTCTTCAAATTTTTCCTTTAACGCCAGTCCAGCGTCATATTCGGCAAAATCATCGGCCAGATCACGAATCAATCCGGCTGCATCCATATCCCCAAACAAAGACGGCGTCGCCCGCACAGCGATACAGCCAACCCCAAAGGGTTCGATCTCCAAGCCAAGTTCTAGTAATTCTTCTGATCTGGAAAGAACACGTCCGGCTTCGTCTTCGTTCAATTCCACAATTTCAGGTATCAACAGCGCTTGACGTTGTACGCCCTTTTGCGCCATTTGCGCTTTCATTCGCTCATAGACTAATCGTTCATGCGCTGCGTGTTGGTCAACAATGACAATGCCATCTTGTGTTTGAGCCACGACATAAGTCTCATGTAATTGCGCACGCGCAACCCCCAGCGGATAAGCGCCAGCAGCGTTTTGTTCAGAAACAAACGTATCGGGTTCGACCCTTGCAGACATGGATGAAATACCTGATCCATTCTGAAAGGCTTCGGACGCTTCGTGAAACGCTGACGCTCCAGGGTCTGATTCGGTGAGGAATGCAGTCAAATCCGGCTCAGAATTTGACTGGGGTCGCCAGTTGCTTGCTATAGCGCCAGGCCTTCTTCCCATCGTTGATTGAAACACGTTAGTAGACTGTAGGGATGATAAATCATGCGGCTGCGCTTTACCCAGCGCTTCACCAGCCACAGTCGTGGAAGCCCTGTGCCCGGCTGCGGCCAGCGAATGCCTTAGTGCACCAATCAGCAATCCACGCACATTACCAGCATCGCGGAACCTCACCTCTGTTTTTGCCGGATGCACGTTCACATCGACATATTCTGGATGAAGATCAACAAACAGAGCCGCCATTGGATGGCGGTCTCTGGCCAGAAAATCTTGATATGCCGCACGTATGACGCCATTCAGCAGACGATCTTTTACCGGTCGACCATTCACAAATAGGTATTGATGCTGAGCGTTGCCGCGATTGAGTGTAGGCAAGCCAGCAAATCCGCTCACGGTCACGCCATCACGCTCTGCTTCGATCTGGCAGGCGTTTTCCCTAAACTCCTTGCCCATAATGGCGCCAAGACGTTTTAATCTGGCATCCTCATAAGCGCCTGTTTCTGCGGGTAGATTGAGGATTTTCCTGTCCGCTGATTCCAGAACAAATGAGACATCGGCATGCGCCATCGCGAGGCGCTTGACCATATCGGTAATCGCCATCGTTTCCGCGCGATCCGACTTCATAAATTTAAGCCGGGCTGGGGTCGCAAAGAAAAGGTCACGCACATCCACGCGTGTGCCGTGGGCGTCCAGTCCTGACCAGGCAGCTGGTTTGGGACCATCTATTTTGCCTGCTTCCAATTCCAGACAATGTGCCTGATCGTCATCTCTCACCTTGGAGACGATTTCCATACGAGAGACTGATCCGATTGAAGGTAATGCCTCACCGCGAAATCCGAGCGTGAAGATGTTCAGAAGGTCAATATACCCTTCCCTATCCGCCTGAAGCTTCGATGTCGCATGGCGTTCAACAGCGATTGGCAGCTCAGCCGAAGACATGCCCTTGCCGTCGTCTTCAATAAGCAAACGCTGTAATCCGCCGCCCTCAATGCGCACGCGAATACTTCGCGCGCCGGCATCAAGTGCGTTTTCAATGAGTTCCTTGGCCGCTGCAGCTGGGCGTTCAATGACTTCCCCTGCTGCGATACGGTTTACGGCATCGGGCGGTAATCGTTGAATGTTTGAATGAGGGTTAGCTAATGTGTCACGCATGCCTGCAAACCTAACGCAGGCAATGATTCGCGCCTAGGCGCACAAACAGCTTGTCTGTGGAAGACCGGACTTAAAGTCCAGGAAGCTTGGAATCGCCAACACGACGTTCGATAACGATCTTGCCGCCGCCAGTTGCGCTGTCAGCTTCTTCATCTAAACGTTCAGCTTCCGCATCAGGATTGATGATTGTCGCTTTTTTATCGCTTCCGCCGAATGACAAAATTTTATCTGAGAAGGACTCATCCTTTCTCAGTGTGCCACTCGCATCATAGTCAACAGTTGCGCGGATTTTAGGGTCAATAGCATCGGCGCCAGCTTTGGCGACAAAGAGTTTCTCACCATCAGACGCACCGCCGCCTATCGCCTGACCAAAAATAACGGCCTGTGCCTGATCTTCACGACGCAGCTCAGTCGGCAAGCTTTCGCCTTGCGCTGGCGGTCGCAGATTAAACTCTGGCGGCACTGTCAGTGGCGCTTTGCGAACCACGCGAAACTCATCCGGAGAACGGTTAGCAGTGCCAGAACACCCTGTTGCTGTCATCGCTGCGATTGCTGCGGCAGAGAGCCCCAAAACCGATTTTTTCATATCAAACGCCTTCACGCTGTACTTTTAAGCACTAGCCTTACCTGTCGAATTTTCGACAACCTAGCCTGTCTTTTCTCTATCCGCCAACACCTGATCTGCAAACAGGATAATTGCGCCAAATGTTATCGCCATATCGGCAACATTAAACACATACGGAAAACCTAACCCCAACATACCATCCGGATGATAAAGTGACTTATCAATCCAGGCGAATACTCCGCTTTCCGCAGGGAAACTGATACCAAACCACGGCCCTGAAAAATCAAAAAAATCGACCACAGCGCCAAAGCGCGCACGATCAATCATATTGCCAAGAGCGCCCCCGATCACCAGCGCCAGCGCTAAGGCCGTACGCGCACGCTCTGCTTTGAGCATCCAGGCTAAGAAGGCAAATGAAATAACCAGCGTGATCAGAAACAAGACCCATCTTCCAATCCCATCGGTCTGAAACAGGCCATAACTCATGCCGTAGTTCCAGACCATTGAAAGATCAAAACTCTGAGAAAGGTCAATCTGTCCGCAAATACGCGCATCCTGAAACAAGCATTCACGCGCATTAAACACATCAGTGTTCAGGACAATCGCCTTGGAAATCTGGTCGAGCAATAGCGAGATCAGAACAACCGGTCCCGCCCATATCCAGTATCGGTTGCGCACTTCGATCACGACTCTACTCCACCAAACCCCAATTTCGGGTATCGCTTATCAGCTTTTCTGACGTGAGTCCCACGCCATCACAGCTTTTGCATCCCTTGGTGTAATGTCCTGAAAATCAGGCAAAGCCGTGGCAGGATCAAAATACTTCCATGACCTCGCACATTTCACGCCCTTCGCTTTGTCGGGCACGACACTTACGCTTGGCGTATCATCAAGACGGAATGCCGTTCCCGGCCCATCCCCAGATACAAGAACAGCCTGAGACGTGATGAATATGTCTTCAGCAACTTCACCAGCGAACGCCTGCAACAGATCCGCATCGCTTACATGTACGATCGGCGCAGCTTCCAGCGAAGAACCTATGCGTTTTTCGCGGCGCTCAACTTCCAGAGCGCCTGTCACCACACGGCGAACCTTGAAAATCTTGGCCCATTTTGCCGCCAGTTCTTCGTTTTTCCACTCGGAGGGCACAATCGGGAACTGACGCAGGTGCGCAGATCCCTGATCCGGAAAGCGAAGTCGCCATGCCTCTTCACATGTAAACACCATGATTGGCGCGAACCATGCCGTCAGGCATTTGAACAACTCATCCATTACTGTTCGGTTTGCACGGCGACGCAGATCATCTGGCGCGTCACAGTAAAGCGAATCCTTGCGGATATCGAAATACACAGCTGAAAGGTCAACATTTGTGAAATTGACCAATGTCGTGAAAGCCTTCTGGAAATTAAAAGCGTTCATCGCGTCGCGGATAGTGGCATCCACTTCGCTCAGGCGGTGCAGCATCCAGCGTTCCAGCCCTGGCATCTCACTGACCGGAACGCGTTCCGCTTCTGTAAAACCGTCCAGTCCGCCCAGTAGATAACGCAGCGTGTTACGCAGCTTACGATAAGTCTCAACGTTGGCGGCGATAATATCTTTGCCGAACGCCGGGTCATCCGTGAAGTCAGAAGACGCCACCCAGATGCGCATGATCTCCGCACCGAATTGATCGCAAACTTCCTGCGGCGATACAGTGTTGCCCAAAGACTTGGACATTTTGCGCCCGTCCTGCGCCACCACAAATCCATGTGTCAGAATATGGTCATATGGCGCACGCCCACGTGTCGCACAGCCCTCGAGCAAAGAAGATTGGAACCAACCACGGTGCTGGTCAGAACCTTCCATATAAAGGTCAGCCGGCCATTTCAGACCACGCTTTTCTAAACAGAAAGCGTGCGTGGTTCCTGAATCAAACCACACGTCGAGAATGTCTGTGACCTTCTCATAGTCATCCGCGGAGTATTCGACGCCGAGAAAATCTGCATCCGGCGTCGTAAACCACGCATCAGCGCCGCCCTGCTCAACAGCTGCAACAATGCGAGTATTTACACTCTCATCTTTTAGGATCTCGCCTGTCTCTTTATTGACATAGAGCGTCAGCGGCACACCCCAGGCGCGTTGGCGTGAGATGAGCCAGTCTGGACGCCCTTCGACCATTGACTGAATACGCGCGCGACCGCGCGCAGGCGTGAAGCTGGTGGCGGCGATTGAAGCCAGCGCCTTTTCACGCAGCGTTTCGCCGTCGGCCATCTTCTGGTCCATTGCGATAAACCATTGCGGTGTCGCACGGCGAATAACTGGCGCTTTGGAACGCCAGGAGTGCGCGTCACGCAGCGTGGTCATGCCGCGTGCGAGCAGATTGCCCTGCTCGATCAACTTATCCATCACCGCTTTATTGGCTTTACCGTCCTGACCGCGTTTCTTGCCGTCGATGCGGATAACATCCAGCCCCTCAAAGCCGGGACATTCCTTGGTGTAGCAACCAAACTCGTCGACCGTTTCCGGAATGTCAGATGTCGACCGTCCAGATGCGATCCAGACATTGTAGTCGTCCTCACCATGGCTTGGCGCTGTGTGGACGAAGCCCGTACCGGCGTCATCGGTAACGTGATCTCCGGCAAGCATTGGGACTGGAAAACCATAACCATCCAAGCCAGCATCCCTTAGGGGATGGGCAAGTACTACATTTGCTAACTCCTCGGGAAGAATATCACCCAATTCCTTCCAAACGGCAGCTTTAGCCGCTTTGAACGTCGCATCCGCTTGCCTTTTGGCTAAAACAAGTTTGTCACCTGGTTTAATCCAAGGCTCGAAAGGCAGATCATCTTCTAACGCCACACATTCGAACACGGCGTAATCGATAAGAGGCTCTGCTCCGGTCTCAGTGACATTCATTCCCCCGTTGTAGGAAACAGCTCGGTTCGCGGGAATGGTCCAAGGGGTCGTCGTCCAAATTACAACGCTGGCACCGTTAAGAAGCTTAAACTTTTTAGTGTCTTCCACTGAAGCGTCAGGTTGGTCCAATTGGAGTAGTTTCAGCTCACCACTCGCATCAAACTCTACTACCGGAAACTTCACCCAGACCACATTGGCTTTGCGGTCTTCGTATTCGACCTCGGCTTCTGCAAGCGCGGTCTGCTCAACCGGTGACCACATCACAGGCTTGGATCCGCGACGCAATTGCCCGGACATGGCAACTTTCAAAAATTCCTCAACGATAGCCGCTTCGGAGTCAAAATTCATCGTCAGGTACGGATCTTCCCAATTACCGACCACACCAAGACGTTTGAATTCGCTGCGCTGAATGTCGATCCATTCAGATGCATATTCACGGCATGCCTTGCGAAATTCAGACGGATCAACATCGCGTTTCTGTTTGCCTTTCTGACGGAAGCTTTCTTCAACCTTCCACTCAATCGGCAGACCGTGACAGTCCCACCCAGGTACATAGTCAGCGTCATGTCCAGTCATCTGGCGATGGCGTACAATCAGGTCTTTGACAATCTTGTTGAGACCGGTGCCGATGTGAATGTGACCATTTGCATAAGGCGGTCCGTCATGCAGCATGTATTCAGGACGCCCCTTCGCGTCCTCACGAAGCGCCTCGTAGAGCCCCTCTTCTTCCCATGTCTCTAGCCATTTGGGTTCTGCCTTCGGCAAACCTGCACGCATGGGGAAATCAGTTTTAGGTAAGAACAAAGTCTCGCGGTAATCGCGGCCATCTGTTTGGGTATCGTCTTTAGACATCTGGAAATCTTCTTGGAATGTTTTGTCTGGGAACGCCATAAGGCTTGAAACTCAAAATCCCGACGCCGCATGATCCGCTATTCCCTCAGGTGCGAACCTCGTTGCGGGTCGGGCCAATAATTCGACCGCCGCCAATTCCAATGATTATGCGAAACGCGTTTTCCATTTGCGTGTCCTTAACAGGCTCGTGCGGGAAGGAAAAGAGGTTTAAGCCAATCGCCTACTTTGGCGGTGTGGCTGCCGAAAGGATCTTGCGGGCGTCGTTTGTGTCGCGATGCATTTGGGCGACAAGCGTCTCCAGGCTGTCAAAATGTTCTTCCGGCCGAATAAACGCGCGAAAAGCAACTTCGACAGGCTTGCCATAAAGGTCACCATCAAAATCGAACAAATAGACTTCCAGCAATGGGTCTCTCATACCCGTTGTCGGCGTGCGACCAAAGTTAGCGACACCGGGACGCCAATCGTCCTCTCCATTAAGGCGCATCCAGACGGCATAAATCCCGTGTTTTGGATGAACGAACTCACCCAATTTCAAGTTTGCTGTTGGAAAACCAATTGTACGGCCACGCTTTTCGCCATGCTCGATAATTGCTTCAATGACCCAATGATGACCCAACAGCTCACGCGCTTGGGTCATGTCTCCTTCAGCAATGACTTCTCTCACGCGGGTAGATCCGTATTTCTCATCCCCTGCGCTGACCTTACCGGTCACAGAGACATCGAATCCGTACTGTTCCCCCAACTCTATCAAACGCTGGGCATCGCCCATTCGGTTGCGTCCAAAACAAAAGTCATAACCGACAGTCACAGCCTTTACAGCTAGGCCGTCCACTAAGATTTCGCGCACGAAATCTTCGTCCGTCATTTGCGAAATTTGCCGATCGAAAGGAATAGCGTAAACAAAGTCTACCTTGTCGCGCGCCAGCAATTGCGCGCGCCGCGATACGCTCATCAGTCTAAACGGAGGTCCGTCCGGTCGGAATAATTTTACCGGCGGCGGATCAAACATCATGACGCCAACGTGCGTATCATGTTTAACAGCCGCCGCCTTTGCATCTTCAATCACCGCCAGATGACCTGCGTGCAGGCCGTCAAAATTACCGATAGCGATTGATGCGCCTTTCGCTATCTCCGGTAAGTCGGCGTAAGAATGAAAGACGCGCATGGATTATCAGGACGCTTTGTTCGGAACCATGACTTTAGCTTCGCCCTGAACAACAATTTTGCCGTCCACAGAGCATTTTACCGCTAAAGTCACGCGATTTCCGCGCGGCTGCATGTCGATGACTTCTGCTTGCGCGACGACTTCAGAACCGATTTTGACGGGGCGCTTAAAGCGCATGTTCAGATCCGTAAAGATCGCCCCCGGACCAGGAAGGTTGTTTCCAAGGATCGCAGAAATGTATGAGGCTGTAAGCGCACCGTGCGCGATCCGCTCTCCAAATTGGGTTGTCTTGGCATATTCCGCATCCATATGGAGCGGATTATGGTCGCCAGATACGCGCGCAAAATCAATGACGTCCTGTTCCGTCACTTGGTGAGTCTCTTCGTGACTCATACCGATTTCGAGCTCTTCGTATGTCTTACCAGGTTTCATGTTCGCAGGTCCCTTTCATACTCACTAGGGTCTTTGCTGATGCGTTAACGTTAATCGTAGAAATCTCAATAGCGCTTCACGGTTTATTTGGCTTGTTGCGATATGACTAGGGCTGAACGACAACTTTAAGCCGCCCTGAGGAGTTTCAACATGGCTGTCGACCTGGCGATGCCCGTTCTTGTTGTAGACGACTACAAGACGATGATTCGTATTATCACAAACCTTTTGAAGCAGCTTGGCTTCGAAAATATCGACGATGCTGCTGACGGTAAGGAAGCACTCGCAAAAATGCAGGAGAATTCCTACGGTCTGGTTATTTCAGACTGGAACATGGAGCCAATGACTGGTTACGAACTGCTCCGCGAAGTTCGCGCTGATGACAAGCTGAAAACAACGCCTTTCATCATGGTCACCGCAGAATCCAAAACGGAAAACGTGATCGCAGCGAAAAAGGCTGGTGTAAACAACTACATCGTTAAGCCGTTCAACGCAGCCACCTTGAAAGGCAAAATCACTGCCGTTCTCGGAGATTTTTAATCAGTCCTCTAGGACAGATCGACCGAGAGGGAGGTATAGCAGATGGCTAATCAGGAAGTCGCCAACAAAGTCCGTGGCGCCATCGATTCGCTGAAATCATCAAATGTCCGCGAGCGTCCGCTTGTGGAAGTGCTGGAACTGTCTCACCAGCTGGCAGATGCGATGAAATTTTTCTTCGGCTCGCTGGACCAGACAATCCAGGGCGAGTTCCGATACATCGCAGACTTCATTTCGAAGGCTCGTGATGAGATCGCAGAGCTATGCCCTAATGAAATCCGTGAAGAGCGCATTCCAGGCGCTTCTGTCGAACTCGACGCTGTGGTGAAAGACACCGAGCAAGCGACCGAGACAATCATGACAGAGGCTGAAACCCTGTTGTGTGCGGATCACTCAGACGCCGACGCTTACAAAGCGCAGGTTGACGATGCGATGATGCGGATTATCGAAGCGTGTTCTTTCCAGGACCTGACAGGTCAACGTGTAAACAAAGTGGTCTCCACTCTGCGTCACATTGAAGAACGTGTAGAACAATTCTCTAAAGCGCTTGGCGTGAAGGATGCCGATCGCCAAGAGTCCGCTGAAGAAAAACGCCAACGCGAGCAATTGCTCAACGGTCCTGCTGTGGGCGGCCCAGAAACCAAGCAGGATGACATTGACGCACTGTTCGCAGAAGCAGGCGATGATGTCAGCCAAGACGACATTGACTCGCTTTTCAGCTAAGCGTCTCTAAAAAGAATTAGACCAGACCTCACCAGATCAGTGCGGGCGCAGCATAAGCTGCGTCCGCATTATCATTTTCAAGCACACGCGCTGCCGAAATCAAAAAATCTTCGCCCTCATCCATGAGGTCTCCGTGAATCCCACCGCCAATAAAAAGACAATCCAATCCTTCGCGCACTGCTCCGCGCACATCAGTCGCCGGGCCGTCTCCAATGGCGAGGATGCGTTCAGAATTAACTTTGACGCCCATTAATTCTTCCAATTTCTGATAAGCCAACCGATAGATTGGCGCATCAGGCTTGCCGGGACGAATGACTCGGCCGCCAATTTCTTCATAAATTTGCGCTAGCGCTCCGGCTGACCAAATCAGACGATCGCCATATTTGTACATCACATCCGGGTTCGCACAGATCATTTCCAACGATCGATCAGCAAGATCGGTAAGCTCACGCCTGTAAGATTCTGGCTCGTCATCAGGAATTTTACGCAGACCTGTGCAGGAAACGCATGCCGCCTCCTCCACTTTGTCCGTAAATTCGATTTCCAGACCGTGATACAGCGGATCATCATAATCAGGACCTATGCGGTAAAATGGTCCCGGAGCGCGCTTTTCCAGCTCCGCACGTGTCGCATCGCCTGATGTCACAACAGCATCGTAACAATCATCAGGCACGCCCACCTGAGGAAACATGCGGGTCACCCGATCAACTGGCACCGGCGCATTAGTGATTAAAATGACCGGCCCATGCATTTCCCGAAATCGACGAAGCGCTTCAACCGCGTCCTCAAATGCCGTGCGGCCATTGTGCACAACACCCCACACATCACAAAGGATAGCGTCGTAGTTGTCCGCGATCTGATTAAGGTGAGCAAGCTGAGGAAGGTATGTCATATTTTGACGGCTAAGCAACGCCGCAACGCCCGTCAAGCAGAATACTGTTCTAAATGGTCTAGACGCCTATGCCCTGCCTAGCGCCTACGCGGCGAATAAATTCCGGTGGCGGCGCAGTTTCCTCTAGCAGCGAGCCTTTAATCGGGCGCGGCGCGCCAAACACATGCCCCTGTCCGAATGGGATATCATAGTCGAGAACTTCAACCACCGACTTTTCATCTTCTATCTTCTCGGCGATCAGGTCGACGCCATATCGCATGAACACTGCAGACACATCTTCTGGCGCAATTGAGCGGACAATGCCGGAAATCGGCCGCTGACCGCCTGGCACTAATTCCTGAAGCAAACGAGATCCGTTCACTTTTACAAAACGTACGCCGGACGCCTGCAGTTCTGGCAGGTCAAAATCAAGCCCATCACCTTTATCGAGCGAGAACCGGAATCCAAGTTCTACAAGGCGCGCCATATTGCTCTCAGCAACATTTGACCGGTTCTTGAAATTGCGGACACCGATTTCAAAAATCATTGAACCGGACAAATCCCGGTTTTCGCGCATAAAATCGAGGAATTGCGGAAAGAAGGCTTCATCTTCCAATGAAGACATCGCGATATTGCAAAACACGCCCACCCGGCGATCGCGTTCCGATAAACGTCTGACAATCTGAACACAACGGAACAACAGCATATTGTCGATCACGCCAAGCAGACCTGCGCTCTCTGCTTCCGCCAGAAACTCTCCAGGCATGATAATTTCGCCATCTGCGCGGCGAAGGCGGGTAAAGCCTTCGTAAAAACGCACACGACGCTGTGGCAAGGTCACAATCGGCTGCAGATGCAAGTCAACGCGGTTCTGACGCAAAGCATCGCGCACAGCTTCAAGCGCTGAAGATTGAACGGCCGTACCAGCATGTCCGTTCGCACTGCCATTTGCACGAACTGTGTTCAGTCGATTCTCAAAATTGTCAGATAATCGCGAAATCATGGACTCAAGTCCGCGCATCTCACTGACGAGCGCCTGACGGCGATCTGCAATTTCTGATTCGAAATCTGCGCGCAATTCATCCGCACGCCGCTCGGTCTCATCCATCCGGGCGACGATTTTCTTCATCTCATCACGAAATTGCTGAAACCGTTCATCCGATTCTTTGGTGCTACCATTACGCGTAAGGGTGGCGTGGAACTGCGTCATAGCCAAAGCTGACGCTGCCGCAATTAGACCAGCCGTCGTTAAATCCACCTGCAAATAGCGGTGTAATGCGGCCCCGCCTACAATGCAGGCCGTCATATAGGTCAATGCGAGCATGACATGCGCAAAAGCCGGCATGAATACCTACCGTTCCTAAAACTCACTAGCGGCGGCGCTCATATCATCACGCACTAATCGTTTACAGACCGCTAACTATAACTTTTTGATGGCGCCCCCGCGGCGACATGCTCTTTCTCATTCATCGCAGAACACGGCCACACAATGGAACCCCTTCAACGCATACATTTAACCAAGAGGCTCATGAATGTGCCTTGAACGCAACACCCTTTCGCGAATGTAAGCGACAACAGCAAAAGGCAATAGACTCCGGTACATCCACAGGCTTACTTGCTCCAAGCTGATAGCAGATTGCTTATACAGCGATCCTACGTCGAAAATGTGGGTTCGACGTGACTTTTGCGGGGGCAAAAGGGGAACGCGAGGACTTCTGATGGGGATCAGAAGTCCTCGCGCCGTTTTCAAAAAGATACCTTATTTATAATTGCACAATCACCACCTCACAACCTTAAGTGAAATTGTGATATTTATTAAGCATCATAACGCCTCATCTGAGACGCATCCGAGAATCAAAACAGTTACGGCCCCACCTGAACTGTGCGCCATGGCTCACCAGAAACCACACTGATAGAACTGCCTTTGAAAACCTTGTTCAAATCACTTGACCACTGTGCGTCTTCACGCAGTGTTTCAGGCGACGGATATAGCGGTGATGCAAGCACTTGCTGTGCTTCAATGTCTTCGGCTACAGCTTTGAGCCCGGCGCCAGCAAGGCAAAAATCAGCGGCAGAAGCAGCAAATCTACTGGCATGCCGCATCCCCGCTTGCCTCGCTTCATTTTTAATAATGTCCAATTGATCTGGAGATGAGGCAGGCAAAACGAGAAGTTTATTGGGTTTTGCCTCCACCGCCGCCCTTCGAATGTCTTCCAAGCGCGCACCACATCCGCCAACAATCAAGGAAGATGATTCATAATCAAAGCGAATAACAGCCTGCGATCCGGTCAACGCCGAACGTACCGGAAACATATGTATTTGCAGCACACCTGAATCAAAGAGAGTGACAGGGTCAGCACTGTAGTCTAATTCAACCGCCCATGCAGGCGCAGACGAAAAGGGCAACACACTTTGTCCAAATCGTACGGACCTGTCAGCGTCTGACACCTCCAACATCGCATTGAGCCCCTCTACGACCCGATTGGTGCCCGCCGGACCGTACACGCCCAACTCTTTGCGTCTTCCTGCCTCTAAGGATCGATCTCGCAGGCCGATAAGGCCCTCCAGATGTTCTGATTCCAAATCTGTCAGAATAACGCCATCAAGCTTATCGCTCAGAAGTCCGCGTCTAACCAATCCGTCAGCACTTCCCTGCCCCGCACCTACGACAAACTCACGCCCGCCTGCCTGCACAAACAAACACGGACCGGACGCACAAGGTGTCGCCAAGATAGCATCTAATGGAGGAGGCTCTTGTTGAAGCGCCGCAAAACGGGCTTCCTGATCTTGCGCCATCAGATTAAGGCGCACGCCGGGCTGACGAACGACGATAAATCCGATCGCCAGAAAAATGAGCGCAAACGCGCTTGTAAGAAGAACAAATCGTCCCACGAATTGACTCACTTTGCCGACCCCGCCGTCAACTGGATGTGATGCGGATCAGGAGATAACACACTCTGCTGATTCCGACACGATGGGAGCTGAAATCGAACCAAGTTTATCAATTTCGACAGTGACTTTATCGCCTGGCTTTAAATATCTCGGCGGTTTGGCTGCGTGCCCAACGCCTTCGGGTGTTCCGGTAAAGATCAAATCGCCCGGTTCCAGCGTCATAACTTTCGTCAAATGTTCGATCTGGTCGGCTAACGTGAATATCATGCCTTTTGCTGGCGCATCTTGTCGTTTTTCATCGTTGACGAAGCATTTCACACGCAATTCATCAATCGAGTCGATTTCATCAGCAGTTGTGACCCAAGGTCCTATGGGCGCATGGGTGTCAAAAGACTTTCCAATCATCATGTTAGGCGTCGCGCGCTGCCAGTCACGTACTGTGTAATCGCAACCACACATGTATCCGCCGATTATCTCATGCGCACGTTCCCTGGGTACGTGCCGCGCAGTTTTGGAAATAACCACAACCAATTCAGCTTCGTAGTCCAGCATTTCCGAGACAGACGGAGATACGACCGGATCAAAGGGGTGATTTATTCCAGTTGAATGCTTGCAAAACCAATTTTGCGTTCCCCCAGCAACGCCCCCCATTTCCTCCGCATGCGCAGCGTAATTTTTTGCAATCGCTAAAATTTTACCCGGACGCGGGATTGGCGCGAGCAATTTAACCTCAGACAAGCGGTACTGAGGTGCGACTTTTATGGCAGCCTCCAAGAAATCTTTCACATCCCCCCAAGAGGATAAAAGATCCACGATTGACGGCGCCACAAAAGGAACGTTTTTTCTGACATCATAAACAATGTCGTCTGCCACGACGCCAAGACCGGAAGCTTCAGGGGCGCTAAATCGAGCGAGCTTCATGTGGAGGACCTTTCAATCTGAGGGTGTGCCTCCTATTAGGGATCCATTGCGCAGAACGCGAATGGCAAGAATACGCGGGAGGCTTCCATGCCTATGGGGTTTAGAGCAACCGAGCTCACATTACGAGACCTGTTCACCGAAGCAGGCGACATCATCATGCCCCCTTATCAGCGCGGATATTCCTGGACTGAGAAAGAAGCGCTCGATCTGGCAACAGATCTGGAAGAGGCTTGTGAACGTGACCGCCCTTATTTCCTTGGCGCTATTGTCGTAGTCCAGAATTCCAACCGTGATCCGATGGAAATCATTGATGGTCAGCAACGTCTCACGACATTGACAATCATCTTCGCCGTTCTTCGCGACCTTTGCGACAATAAAGACGATCATGGTCGCCAGTTGCATGACATGATCGAAACGCCGACACCATTCATGCTGCGGATGGGAAACAGCAAACAGCACTGGCGTTTGTCGCTTAACCACATCGACACGCCCTTTTTCCGCGAAGCTGTACAAAAACGGGGGGCAACCAGCTCCGCCGACAATTATCAAACCGAAAGCGAAACCGGAAACAACCTCCTCCAAAATGTGGCGGTTGTTCGCGAATACCTGTCGAACCTCTCCCCCGCTTCGCGTGAGAAACTTGCATATTACCTCATGCGGAACTGCGGTGTGACGCGAGTCAAAGTGGACAATCGTGACCAAGGTTATGCCGTCTTCCGGGTTTTAAACACACGCGGGCGTCAACCATCAGCGAATGACATTCTCAAAAGCCAGCTTTTGGAAGAAGCAGGCTTTAGCGAAGATGAAGCCGGATCACATTCTTATATGTGGAACGAGTTTAGCCGCCGTTTGACGTCAAATCGGTTTGACGAACTCCTGAAATTGATCTGGACCCTTCACGGCAAACCCGGTGACGATCTGGTGTCTGGCATCTGTAATCATGTTGCAAAAGAACATACGGCGCGGGTCTTTCTTGAAGATATGCTGCCGCGGTATGTCGAAGCATTTGAAATCATTATCGGGCATCGCAAACCTGACGGAGATTTTGCCGAGGATATTCGTGGCAAGATCAACTTCATGCGCGCCCTCGAACATCAAGGCTGGCGCGCGCCTGCACTGCAATATCTCGTTTCTGGTGATCTATCCCCGCGCGCAATGGCATCTTTTTTCACCGGGCTGGAGCGCCTTTCCTATGTCCTGCAATTCACGCAAACGGACAGCAATAAACGCTCGCGCCGCTATCGTCGCATCATCACGGCTATTGAAGAAAAAGAAGACTTTTACAGTCCAGACGGGGCGCTTGACCTCACCCGTGAAGAAAAAAGCGCACTTGTAGAACGCCTTCGCGGACGCTTTGCGACTTTTCGCCAGCGTCGCGCCATGTCTTTGCGTCTGAATGCGGTTGTTGAAGGTGGGAAAGCTGTTTCTCCTGATGCAGATGCGACGCTAGAGCACATCTTGCCAAGAAACCCCAAACCAGATTCTCAATGGCTAAAAGACTGGCCTGACGCAAACCAACGCCGTGAACTCGTGGATTGCATCGGAAATTTTACGCTACTTGAAAATGCAGAGAACCAATTAGCCGACCGCAACGAATATTCGGAAAAATACGGGATATTCTTCAAGAATGGCACGCCGAGCTTCCAGCTAACGGAGAGTGTGCGTCCACACCAGCAGTGGACGCCTGAAATCGTCATCGCCCGCCGTGATATGCTTGCGGACTTATTGGCGCGGGAATGGCAGCTGATCTAGCAAAACCGTGAAATCTGAATTTGATCGCACAGCTATAGCGTCCCTGACGACAACGTCCTAAGGTCGCGTTCGACATAACGAAGCCCACACATGCAGCTGCATATAAGACTGGGCGAATACGGGAGAATGACATGTCACTTTTTGATCTGACGGGCAAAGTCGCCATTATCACAGGTTCCAGCCGCGGTATCGGTAAATCCATTGCGGAACAAATGGCCGCTCAAGGCGCTAAGGTTGTGATTTCATCTCGCAAAGCCGGTCCATGTGAAGAAGTTGCGACTGCGCTGAACGAACAGCATGGCGAAGGAACCGCGATCGCTGTCCCTGCGAACATCTCTGAAAAAGAAGCTCTGCAAAACCTTGTCGACGAAACGAACAAGGCTTTTGGCAAAGTCGACATTGTTGTCTGCAACGCCGCATCAAACCCATTTTATGGACCAATGGCGGACCTGCCTGATGAAGCGTTTGAGAAAGTTCTTCAGAACAACATCATTTCCAACCACTGGCTGATCCAGATGGTTGCGCCTCAGATGAAAGAGCGCAAAGACGGCGCAATTGTTATTGTGTCTTCTATTGGCGGCCTAAAAGGCTCGCCAATCATTGGCGCCTACAACATCTCAAAAGCTGCGGACTTCCAGCTTGCCCGTAACCTGGCGGTTGAACTTGGCCCACACAATATCCGCGCAAACTGTATCGCGCCGGGCCTTATTCGAACTGACTTTGCGCGCGCACTTTGGGAAGATGAAAACAATCTCAAATCTTCTCTCACCAACACGCCTATGGGCCGTATCGGCGAGCCTGAAGACATTGCAGGCGCAGCTGTTTTCCTCGCTTCAAGCGCAGGCGCATATGTAAATGGCCAAACCATCGTTGTAGATGGCGGTACGGTTATCTAAATAACCCTTTCCAATCATCTGGCGGAGGGTTTGATACATGCACAAAATAGATGACCCAAACACTCCGCCAGAACAAACTATCTCATTTGATGAATTTCGAACGGTCGATATTCGCGTCGGCCGCGTGGTTGACGCCTCTATGCTGGAAGGCGCGCGCAAACCGGCTATTCGCATGCGAATTGATTTTGGCGATGGGGTTGGCGTTAAAAACTCATCTGCACAGATAACCCAACACTACTCTCCAGAAGACATGATCGGACGCCAGGTCCTCGCCGTCGTCAATTTTCCGCCACGCCAAATCGGAAAGTTTATGTCCGAAGCCCTTACACTTGGCGTGCCAGATTCCAATGGGGATATTTTTTTAATTTCTCCAGATAATTCAACGCCTAACGGCGCGCGCTTGGTCTAGCTCTCATTCACAATCCTGTTTTCACGTGATTAGCGGACTTCATATCGCCCGTAAGTTACAAAAAAAATCATTTCCAGCTGTTGACGCCGTCTTCCAGCAATCCTACTTCGCCTTCATCGTTAGCAGCCACTCATGGTGAGTGCTAAAACTTGCCGGCTGAAAACGAGATGGTTGAACTATCTGATAGGAAAGAGGGAACCTCATGGCATTCCGTCCGCTTCAAGACCGCGTGCTCGTACGCCGCGTGGCAGAAGAAGAAAAAACTAAAGGCGGGATCATCATCCCGGACACAGCTAAAGAAAAGCCTCAGGAAGGCGAAATCGTTGCTGTTGGCCCAGGTCTGGTTGGTGATGACAATGAACGTGTTGCGCTGGAAGTTAAACCAGGCGACCGCATCCTCTTCGCCAAGTGGTCTGGTAATGAAGTACCACTGGACGGCGAACAGCTGATCATCATGAAAGAGTCCGACATTTTGGGCGTGGTCGAGTAAGACCTCCCCCGCTCTTAACGGACAATCTTTTCACCCCAATTTAAAGGAACAAAGACATGGCTGCTAAGCAGGTACACTTCGGCGCGGAAGCTCGCGAAGAAATGCTCAAAGGCGTAGACGTTCTCGCCAACGCAGTAAAAGTGACACTTGGCCCTAAAGGCCGCAACGTTGTCATCGACAAATCTTTCGGTGCGCCACGCACAACGAAAGACGGTGTGACAGTCGCTAAAGAAATCGAGCTGGAAAACAAGTTCCAGAACATGGGCGCTCAAATGCTGCGTGAAGTTGCTTCTAAAGCAAACGACGTAGCTGGTGACGGCACAACAACAGCAACAGTTCTTGCGCAAGCAATCGTTCGCGAAGGCATGAAGCGCGTTGCTGCTGGCATGAACCCAATGGACCTTAAGCGCGGTATCGACAAAGCCGTTGCTGAAGTCGTTGCGAACCTTGAGAAGACTTCCAAAAAGGTCAAAACCAACGAAGAGATCGCTCAAGTCGGCGCAATCTCCGCGAACGGTGAGCGCGAAATCGGCGACATGATCGCTAAGGCGATGGACAAAGTCGGCAACCAGGGCGTTATCACTGTTGAAGAAGCTAAGTCTCTGGAAACAGAACTTGATGTTGTTGAAGGTATGCAGTTCGACCGCGGATACCTTTCCCCTTACTTCATCACTGACGCTGAAAAAATGCACGCTGAACTGGATGACTGCTTCATCCTGCTTCACGAGAAGAAACTGACTTCTCTGCAGCCAATGCTACCAATTCTTGAGTCAGTTGTTCAGTCTTCCAAGCCTCTTCTGATCATCGCTGAGGACATTGAAGGCGAAGCGCTTGCAACACTTGTTGTGAACAAACTGCGCGGCGGTCTGAAAATCGCTGCGGTTAAAGCGCCTGGCTTTGGTGACCGTCGTAAAGCAATGCTTGAAGACATCGCTGTTCTGACTGGCGGCACGGTTATCTCCGAAGACCTCGGCATCAAGCTTGAAAACGTCACGCTCGACATGCTGGGAACAGCTAAGCGCGTGAACATCACTAAAGACGACACAACAATCGTTGATGGTGCTGGCTCTAAAGACGACATTGAAGGTCGTGTCGGCCAGATCAAAGCTCAGATCGAAAACACAACATCTGAGTACGACAAAGAGAAGCTCCAGGAGCGTCTTGCAAAACTCGCTGGCGGTGTTGCTGTCATTAAAGTCGGCGGCGCGACAGAAGTTGAAGTGAAAGAGCGTAAAGACCGCGTTGACGACGCTCTGAACGCAACACGCGCAGCTGTTGAAGAAGGTATCGTCCCAGGTGGTGGTACAGCTCTTCTACGTGCGTCCGCTACTTTGAAAGTTAAAGGCGACAACGCTGACCAGCAAGCTGGTATCGACATCGTCACACGCGCTCTGCAAGGCCCTATTCGCCAGATCGCAGAAAACGCTGGTGTTGAAGGTTCAATCGTTGTTGGCAAAGTTCTGGAAGAAAAATCAGTTTCCTTCGGCTTTGACGCGCAAACAGAAGAATACGGTGACTTGGTCGCTAAAGGCATCATCGACCCAACGAAAGTTGTGCGCTCTTCTCTACAGAACGCAGCTTCTGTAGCAGCCCTCATCATCACGACGGAGGCGGCGATCACGGAAGTACCAAAAAAAGATGACGCCGCTCCTGCTATGCCTGACATGGGCGGCATGGGCGGTATGGGTGGCATGGGCTTCTAAGCCCAGCTTTCCAAGCTTTTTGAAAGGCGGGCGGCTTCACTTCGAAGCCGCCCGTTTTTTTTATGAACTGACTTATGAGAATTCACATATTCCCTTACGTCAAATCATAACGATATTCACATATATGAATGTATTCAGGATTTTGGACAAAAAAATTGGCGGCGAGTGCTTTGCTCGCCGCCATTTTTTGGGTCTGAATGAGCGTTTCCTCCCCGAAACGCCTTCCGCTCTGCGGAATTGCATAGAGTAATCATCAAAATCGCATGGCGTGTCAACAGATTCCTGTCACAATTCCGAAAAAAATTTAAGACTAATGACCATCAATTGGACAACTTAGCGATAAACTCTTCAAAAACAGGGTTATGTGCCTCAAAAATGTATTCTGGACGGTATACCCCAACAGGCGAACCACCTACCTCACACAAGCCTCTTGCGAGAGTCTGTAGATCAGACTCGGTGCACAACACCTCTCCCGGCGCCACAAAATTGGCTGAATTCACACCCGCAGCAGACTTCTTCGCCGCAGCAGCGCTCAATGACGGATTATAGCGAAGCGACACACATGATTCCGCACGCTTGCGCGCTTCGATACTGTCGAGCAATACACGTAGCGTCGATTTAGCCTCCTCGCTCCAGTCAGCTTTCAAGCTTGCGGCCAACTGCGCTTGGGACGCCAGGATCTCACCGTCGGAAATGATCTTAAGACCGTTTGCCGCCAATGTGGCGCCTGTGGTGGTGATATCAACAATCAGTTCAGCGCTACCGGACGCAGGCGCGCCTTCAGTGGCCCCAGCACTTTCCACAATACGGTAGTGCCCCACTCCTGTTTGAGAAAAGAACTGGCGCGCCAGACGCATATACTTCGTCGCAACGCGCATACGGCGACCGGTTTGTTCCTGATGTATCGCCCCCACTTCATCCAGATCCGACATTGTCTCAACGTCGATCCAACTCTGCGGCGCCGCCACGATCAGACGAGCAAACCCAAACCCCAGGGGTTTTAAAAGATGGACAACGCTTTCCATTTTCGGCGCAGTTTCCCGCAGCAGGTCTTCACCCGTCACACCAATGTGGATGTCGCCATTTATGACTCCGCGCGCAATTTCGCTGGCTGACATCAGACGCATCTCGACGCCCTCAACACCTTTCAGCTCCGCCGCATAGCCACGATCGCCACCTGTCTGCTTCAACTTGAAGCCAGCGCCAGCAAGGTATGCGTCTGTTTGCTCTTTAAGCCGCCCCTTAGACGGAATCGCCATCACAAGCTTGCTCATTACGCCTGCTCCTTCTCAATGGCGGCAAGCAGGCGATCCGGCCTGATGGCTACGCCAAAAGCATTTGCTTCAATTTTTCCAGATGAGAGCATTCCGACTAGTGCGTCACAGCGACCGCCAGAGGCGATAGGCCCGCCTTTTGAAAGCTCCGAATGCGACACTTCGAAAACCAACCCGGTGTAATAGTCAAACCGGCGACCATACTCGGCCGCAAATCGAGCGCCTTTCAGCATTGGCGGCTTTAGCGCCTCCAATTCGGTTTGACGCGCACCAAAACCTTCCAGAGCCTGGCTCAAATCCACGCCTGCTGACTTTGCCACTTTAGAAAGTTCGCTCTCAGCTTTTAATGCTGATGTATCAACATCCAGAAATGACAATATCGCTTTGGCCGCATGTTCAGGCACCTCGTCTGTCGTTGCATTGACCGACATTGAACGTAGTCGTCCTGCAATATCATCAGTGGTACGACCGCCGACCAGCGTAATGCCTGAAACCGCCAGCACTTCCTCAACAGCTGCTGTGGCTTCATCTTCACTCAAAGTCGACAACGCCTGCGCTAAGGGGGAACGCACCCGGGCTTTGCCGCCCTTTTCTATCAGCTCTCTTGGTCCGAATTTACGATTAAACGCCTTTTTCAATCGCTCCGTCCAAGCCGGATCAAGGTTTAGTCCATCTATGAATGCAGCAAACAGTGACACGTCGCCAAAGTAGAGTTCGCCATTGGAAAGCCCCTGCGCAGCAACAGCCTCAAGCGCCAGCGCCATACCCTCAGCATCAACCGACGGTTTACTGGCACCGCCAAACCATTCAAACCCACATTGGTCAAACTCGACTGAGTCTTGAGTGTCTGCGCGCGGAAACCGGAAGACTGGCCCGCTATAGCGGTATGACGCAGCTTTATAAGCACCTTTTGCAATTTCAAGCGCGATTGGCGCTGTCATGTCCGGGCGCAAACAATATTCTTCGCCGTCTGGTCCTTGAAAACTACACAGACGACCGCGCACGCTTTCACCGGTCAGCTCCAGAAGGACTGAGGCCGAAAGCACATTTGGCGGAGACACCATGTTGCCGCCTGCTTTTTCCAGACTTTCATTCAGTCCTTCGATCAGGCCCTCAATAGACAGCTTGCTCATTGAGTCCCCTCCTCGATTATCGCTTTGATACGTGCGGCGAAATCATCTCTGGTCGCCTCAAATTGGCCAGGACGCGCCTCTCGCCATTCCGCATTATCAGTGATGTCTGCCGCAGCCTGTGCGCCAGCCACTAAATCTTTCACCGTCACAACACCGCTTTCGCGTTCTTTGTCACCCACAATCACAACAGCAGGTGATCTGCGCCGGTCGGCATACTTCATTTGAGCGCGCATGCCCGACTTACCAAGATAAACTTCCGCACGAATACCTTTGGCGCGTAACTCGGCCGCCATCGCGCAGTAATCGGCCATGTGCTCACGTTGCAGCGCCAGAACAACGACAGGACCATCAGCAAGTTGAGCTCCCTCATCTTCAGCAGCAATCACGGCCGCTAGACGAGACACACCCACAGAAAAACCAGTCGCAGGCGCCAGCTCGCCACGGAAACGTGCGACAAGATCATCGTAACGTCCGCCACCGCCAACGGAACCAAATCGCACCAGACGTCCGTTTTCATCTTTGAACTCTTTTAAAAGCTCAGCCTCAAAAACAGGTCCCGTGTAGTATTCCAGTCCGCGCACAATCGCTGGGTCAAAAACCGCCATTTCGTCGGTCACTTTTAAGGCGTTCAACACTTCATGGATGGTGTGCAACGCTTCAATGCCTTGAGCGCCAGCCTCCACGCCGCCAGCGACTTTATCAAGCGCATCAAGGGTTTCTGACCGTGTGCCGCCGCCTGCCTGTGCAAACGCAAGCAGGACGTCAATTGCCCCCGCTTTTAGTCCCGCGCCTTTTGTAAAGTCGCCGCTTTCATCTTCGCGCCCTTCACCTAACAATGCAGTTACGCCCTCAGGCCCCAACCGGTCCATCTTATCAAGTGCGCGCAAAACAATGATACGCTGGTTCGGGTCATTAACGTTAGCTGCTTGCATGACACCATCAAGCAATTGGCGCGTATTGACGCGAATGGCGTACTCACCAGGCTTTGCGCCTGCTGCCTGCATTGCTTCAGAGGCAATTGCGATCATCTCTGCGTCAGCTGCAGGACCTTCCGCGCCCACCGCATCAGCGTCACATTGAATGAACTCACGAAAACGGAACGGGCCTGGCTTTTCATTACGCCAGACCGGACCTGCCGCATACCGCCGAAATGGTTTTGGAATATCGTTCCAGTGCTCAGCGACATACCGCGCAAGCGGCGCCGTGTGGTCGTAACGCAGCGCCATCCACTGTTCGTCATCATCCTGAAGCGCAAACACACCTTCATTCGGACGATCTGTATCCGGCAAGAACTTGCCAAGCGCATCGACATACTCAAACGGACCAGTATCCAGCGCTTCAAATCCCCACCGGGCGTAGACTTCGCTGATTTGATGCACCAGATGACGCTCAGCTGCGATGAGGCTAGCGCGCTTGTCCTGAAAACCACGCGGTTTGCGGGCTTCCGGGCGAATTTGATCTGATGACTGTTCCGACATGTCTTTTCCGGATAATGAAGTTAGAAAAAAATGCTTAAACGGAAGAACCCGCCTAAACGAAGCTGGCGTAACCCAATGCGCCCTGCGGGGCAACGTCCAAGGCGTCAGCTGGCCTGACTTGGATGGCGCTTCATAATAATTTGCAGCTCTTTAAGGCTTTGATCGGTAACTAACAGCATGAAAAAACGTTTCTTACTGATTGCTGCCACATGCCTGTTCTTATCTCCTTGTGTCTGGGCTGATCCAGAACAGGCGCGCGCGCTTGGGCAATTGGCCGAAGACCTTCAGCACTATTCTTACGCCGCTCAGGCTGAAATCGAGCAAAACAGCTATGGTGATAAAATCAAACCAAGCGAACAGCTTAATTCCGGCCTGCAACAGTTAGGCGTTTACGCCTATCGCGTGTCTCGGGAGATAGCCGAACGCGGTGGCCCGGAAGACTTTCAGTGCATCTTTCAAGGTATGGCGGAAGAAGTTGACACACAACTAAACGCCTTAGAAACAGCAAAAGATGGTGAAACTCAGCTGAAAGCGTATCAGCGTATTTCAAGCATGTTAAGTGACGCCAGCGCCGTCAGCGAAGCAGCCGCTCTGACATTAGAAGATCTACCCAAAAACCGCCCGCAGGCTAATCCAAATATCGGAACATGTGATGCCGTTTACGAGTAGGCTGGCGCTATGATTTCAACGTCAGCCCGTTTGTGTCGTCACCACATTGATGACCTTCACTGATGTCGTCGTTTTATGTTCGCCGTGCGATGATACGGATGCAACTAAAGCGGCGATCGTCAGACATCCCGTAAAGATCGCACCCGCGATGTTTGCGTAGTTAAATCGGCCGAACATTCTACTCAATCCACTCGAATGGCGTTGCGCTCGGCCTCCTATAGCAGAAAACCTTTAAGAAGCGCCTTCGCCTGATACTGTTTTTACCACCAAACCGGCTGATAGGATCTGTGGCAAAACGACGGGGTCTTCAAGGTTTGAGCCATAAAAGAGATAAAGTGGCACACCTGCACGTTCGTGAACGGCAAGTTCTGCAGCGATATCTGCGTCGCGGTTTGTCCAGTCAGCAGTCATGAACACAACATCATTGTCAGCAAATGCGCGCATGACTTTGTCTGAATGCAACGTCACGCGTTTATTCATCTGACACGTCACACACCAGCGGGCCGTAAAGTCGATAAAAACAGGACGACCTTCTTTGCGATACTTCGCAACAGCTTCGCGTGACCATTCAGCAGTCTCCACATTCGCCTCAGCAAAAGTCGTTGCGTCTGTCTTGACGTCCGTGCTGACAGTCGCACTTGCGGTCAGAATAAATGGCGCAATAAGCGCAGCCACTAGAACTGTACCGCCAGACGCTTTGCCTGCGCCACCTTGCGCACGGCCGAACAACCACCCGCCAAAACCAAGAGCAACCGCGGCGGCCAGAACAATAATCGCCGCATCCTGCCCTTTCTGACCAGCAAATACCCATAGCAACCAAACAGCTGTCAGGAACATTGGGAAAGCCAGCACCTGCTTAAGCGTTTCCATCCATTTGCCCGGTTTGGGCAGTGCGCGCGCCAGTCCAGGAATAAAAGACAACACCACAAATGGCGAGGCCATACCTGCGCCCATGACCAGAAGGAACAACATTACAACCCATACTGGCTGGCTAACGACCGCGCCAAGAGACGCCGCCAACAACGGTCCCACGCACGGCGCGCCGACAATTGCCGCAAGCAATCCTGTAAAAAATGCGCCTGCTGTTCCTTGCTTGTGGGCAAGATCAGCGCCGACATTCATAAAGGACATGCCGATCTCAAACACGCCGAGTAGGTTAAGTCCGACGAGGAACATCAACAAAGACAAGCCAAGCACCATCGGCGGGTATTGCAGCTGAAAGCCCAGTCCAACCTGCTGACCGGCGGAACGAAGGAAAAGTAGCCCCACGCCCAACACGGCAAAACAAACCAACACACCCGCAAGATAACTCATTCCGTGCGCGCGGATGCCCTGCGTACCATGTTGTGCAGCGTGCGCCAGTCCGTTCGCCTTGATGGTGAGCACAGGTAACACACATGGCATCAAGTTGAGGATCAGTCCGCCAACAAAGGCAAAGAACAACCACGATAAAATGGTTGTCGCGCTTGCGGCTGCGTTCACAAGAACAATTTCAGACACGCCCTCGGAAAACGGCGCGTTGTCTGTTCCCGGCAGGACGTCCCCAGCTTCGGCTTTAACGTAATAGCTGCGTAGCGCGTGATCTTTGTTTTCAACGACGACAACGCCTTCAATTCCGGTTGGCGCTTCTGATTGAAGTGACGCGCGTTTTAAGTCAAAAGTCGCACCCTTTTCGCCCATTCGGATTGGCTGCTCAGGAAAGTGCTCGATCTGATGTTCGTAAGGAAAAAAGCGAGCGTGAGCTGCATTTTCTAATGCGCCACGTAAAGCGCTATCAGCAATCGACAAACGAAAGTTACCGTCCACCAAAGCATTGTGCGCTTCGCCGGACAGCTCCATCGGCGCAGTTTCCAAGGAAGCTGAAATCAGCGCGGCATTTTCTTCATGGGCTTCTGGAATGGCAGCTACTGGTATCGCAAAAGCAATATCTGCATCTTCCCAAATACATACGTCCTTACAGATCTGCCATTCCGCACGACCCGTCATTTGCAACACATCGCCTACAGCCAAATCATCAGGCGCCGTGACCTGGAAAGGCAGAACGACCTGTTTGCCATAGCCGTAATTCATCAACCCTTCGAGCGGGATCGTGTGAGGCGCTGGCCAGAAGAATTCACCTGTCTCAGCGGTGGTTCCTTCATCCCAACGAATAGAGGGCGCAATGCCAGCATCCCCAGCGTTACGCCAGTAGACGTGCCATTCATCATCAATGTCTAACTTGAGCGCCGCCATGAAGGTCTCACCCGGACCCACACTTTGCCGCTCTGAAATAATTTCAACAGTGGCGTAACCTGCGTCAATCGGCTCAGCGTGCGCGCTTAAAGCGTTAAACACAGAGACGCAGGAAAGAAAAAGAAGCTGTTGAAGCCACCGCATCGAAGTTTACCCCTGAATCATATTTGATAGAGTCACATAATTGCTGCGCGCAAACATCGTCCAGCCGCTTAACGCACTCGTGATGTATGAGATGTAAAAAAAATAGTTTCCGTCACATTAACCCACAATCCGCAAGCGCAACAAAAAGGGCCGGAAGAACGCTGTCTCCCGGCCCTGATCATTCATACTTGAAGCAGCTGTCGGCTTAAGAGGCTGGTTTTGCTTGTTGCTCAGCCTGCAGGCGACGCATCGCACGCTGAATGACGCGCGGCCAGTTCAGCAGCGAAATCATGTGTGCGTATACTGCCGGCAATGCGCCAGCATTTTTAAGGTCGTTGAACGCCGCATCGTCCAGCGTGTTCATTTTCTCTTCGGAAACCGCCCAGTAGTCGGCAATCTTCTGAGGTTGACCTTCATTACCCTGCGCGTCGCGAGGTGTGAAAGACACTGATTTTTGCTCCAGCAGACCTTTTTCGTCGAGGAGTTTTACAAACTCGACTGTAGCACGGCGCTGACGTTCAAACTCTTTACAGAATTCCATCGCGTCTTGTGTGAACTTAGACGGCTGATCGCCTTCAAAGAAAGGCACGTCTGGCTGATCTGTCACCATTGGCGCGTTGCGGTCGACACACAACAAAAGACGGTCTGCGGACTGGTCGGACGCAAACACGAATGGGTAACGACGCGCAAAGGCAGGCACGTAGTTGTCCGGGTCAGGAACGCCATTTGAGTCAACATATTCGTTTTCGCCCTGACGTACGCCTGTTACAGCAACGGGTGTCTTGTCCTGACCGACCAGAATGATCGGGTATGATGTCGACGCCACGCCAAATTCGCTTACGGTCACTGGAATAGCGTGCGCCGAACGAAGAAACATGAAAGGGTTTGAAATTTGCTTCACACCGAGGCCCTTGTGCGCCTCAAGAGTCAGCGGTTCAGGCTTTGCGTAAAACAATACCTGACCAGTCAATTCGGGTTGTTGGGGCTGAGCGCCACCAGCATTGCTGTCCATCTCTGTAGCTCCTGCCTTGATGATTGCCGGTCAATAACGGAAAAGCTTTAGCTAAACAACCAGTGCGCAGACGAACATCTAAGGAACGTCACGTGATGTCAGGAAATAATCGCTTTTTGCTGCCTATTTTAATCTGTTTTGGGGTGTTAGCAGCGGCGTGTAGCGGACCAAAGCAGGATGCAAATATCGCATTTGACAGATTGGTTAGCCAGATAGGCGAAAAGGAACTCAACGGTTCGCCTGAACTGGCGCTTTATCTGGGTGAAAACCTGCCTTCGATACCCTTGCATAGCCATTTGCTGGACAATCGCTCGCAAGCCGAGATTTCTTCACGCGCGTCACAACGAATTGAACATTTAGAAGCGTTGTTACGAACTTCGCCTGACGCTTTAAACGCAGAGAACCGGCGAACGCTTTCAGTATTGACTGACCTCTATGACCATGCCGCCACCTTAAACGCGTTTGGCTATGGCGATGTCGGTCTTGCCTGGAGCACGCCCTACGTTATTACCCAACTCGATGGCGCTTACATCAAATTACCCGGCTTCCTTGCGAGCAACCACCACATCGAATCCCTTTGGGATGCCGAGATCTATATAGAACGTCTTAAATGCGTGTCCGACGTGATGGATGATGAGCTTACCCGGTTCATGAATGATGTTGATCTTGGCGTGATCCCGCCTCGCTTCATTCTGCAAAGCACAATCAATCAGGCCCAAACGATACGTAACGTACCGGCTGAAGATACCTTCTATGTGCAGGCCATGTTGAATGCGCTTTATCTGACTGAAAGCGTCACCAACGCACAAAGGGATGCGCTCAAGCAAACGGCGATCGAGATTATCGAAACTGAAATCTACCCTGCCTATGATCGCCTCATCAGGCAGTTGGAAACGCTTAAAGTAGCCGCCACTGACGATGCGGGCGTATGGAAACTGCCGCGCGGCGAAGAATACTATCCAAAGGCGCTCTCGCTCTACACAGCCACTGATCTTTCGCCGGACCAAGTCCATGCCCTGGGGCTCAATCTGGTTGAAGACTTAACGCATGAAATGAACATGATGCTGGTTGGTCTTGGCTATGAAGACGGTAGCGTAGGCAAACGCATGGCTCAACTGACAGCCGATCCTGATCACCTGTTTGAAAACTCAGACACAGGCCGCCAAGAACTCATCACCTATACAAATACGCTCATCGATGACATGGACGCGCAATTGCTGAACGTGTTTTTCAATGCGCCCCGGACAGATGTCCATGCGGTGCGTCTGCCTGTTTCCAACGAAGCCTCCGCGCCTGGCGGATACTACGCCTCGCCCCGGCCTCAATCCAATGCTGAGGGCATTTTTTATATCAATCTGCGCGACACGGCGGACTGGCCGAAATGGTCGTTGAAGACACTGACCTATCACGAAGCTGAGCCAGGCCATCACGTGCAAACATCCTTTCAGCAGGAAATGAAAGATGCGCCATTGATGCGACGTGTCGTCTATTATCCCGCCTTTGGCGAAGGTTGGGCGCTTTATGCGGAAGACCTCGCTGACGAAATGGGCGTCTACACAGACGACCCCCTTGGTCGCTTGGGATATCTTCAATCGCTCCTCTTCCGCGCAGCGCGTCTTGTGGCGGACACAGGCATGCATCACAAGCAGTGGTCGCGCGAACAGGTCATTGACTATCTTGTCAATGTGACCGGCCAGACCCGCACATCAATGGAAACCGAAGCAGATCGTTATGCTGTATGGCCCGGACAAGCGTCGGCCTACATGATTGGTCGCCTCTATTTGCGCGAGCTACGCCTTCAGGCTGACCGTGCGCTTGGCGCTAATTTTGATGTGCGCTCCTTTCATGATGTTGTGCTAAAACACGGCGGACGCCCGTTACATGTTGTCGCTGATGACGTGCACGCATGGATCAAAAGCGAAGGCGTGACAGCGCCAATGGATGCCCCCGATCTATCCCCGGAAGACACACCAGAAGACCTCCCCCCTTCATAATCGCCGCTCCAACACCTTTTTCATGTCGCAGTTTCGCCTGAATTTCACTGTCGGATGAACAAATGGACAGGAACGGGTTCGCTGGGCGGACTTAAACAGGGGATTACCTATGAGACGCTTTGCACTGGCTAGCGGCGTTGCAATGATGACATTGCTTGCAGCTTGTTATTCCGACACAACAACTTCCGGGCAACATGAAGCAGAGGAAGCTTACGCTGCACCTTCGCCAACTCCGCCCCCACCGCCTCCGCCACCACCGGGTTATTCAGCTCAGAAACGCGCCATGTCAGACGTGACCGCCACAGCTGGCGGCGCACCGTCCCCTGCGCTTGCAGAAATCCCAGCACAAGTCACGCCAGCGCCAGAAGATCGGGATCGCTATGAGGATGTTCAGATCAACCCGGTCAAACTGGTTTCTGAAGAACCTGTTTCGACCTTCTCGATCGACGTAGACACCGCATCATACGCCAACATCCGTTCCATGCTCAGCGATGGATTTATGCCCCCAAAAGATGCTGTGCGGATCGAAGAAATGATCAATTATTTTGATTATGCCTATCCCCAAACCGCAAGTCGCGACGAACCTTTTGCAAGTCATGTGACATTGACGCCAAGCCCTTGGGCGGAAGACCGCGAACTCTTGCATATCGGCATTCAGGGCTTTGACATTGAGCGCGACAAACAACCTCCAATGAATTTAACATTGTTGGTGGATGTATCCGGCTCAATGAACTCTCCCAACAAACTGCCGCTGGCAAAAAAAGCGCTAAAAATGCTTATCGACCAGATGGACGAAAACGATCATGTCTCCATCGTTGTTTATGCTGGCGCAGCCGGCGCTGTGCTTGACCCCACACCCGGCTCGGACAAGTCCAAGATCTTTGCAGCTCTCGACAATCTCTCAGCTGGCGGCTCAACAGCAGGCGGCGAAGGATTACGCCTTGCTTACGCGCTCGCCGAACAGAATTTTGACGAAGACTCCGTCAACCGCGTCATGCTTTTAACAGATGGTGACTTCAATGTTGGCGTGACTTCGGACGAGCGTCTTGAGGACTTTGTGTCTCGCAAGCGTGAGAGCGGACTTTACCTTTCTGTACTCGGGTTTGGTCGTGGCAACTACAATGATGCGATGATGCAAAAGATCGCTCAGGCTGGAAACGGTATGGCAAGCTATATCGACACGCTGAACGAAGCCCGAAAAGTGCTTGCAGACGATCTCTCTGGCTCCATTTTTCCGATTGCAAATGACGTCAAGATCCAAGTCGAGTTCAACCCTGCACGTGCGAAGGAATACCGCCTTATCGGATACGAAACCCGCATTCTGAACCGTGAAGACTTCAACAATGACAAGGTTGACGCCGGTGATATTGGCGCAGGCCACTCAGTCACTGCAATCTATGAACTGACTCCGGTGGGTGAAAAAGGTCTAATCGATGAATCGCGATATAGTGAAAAAGAAGAAACGACTGCCAATTCAAACGAATGGGCATTCCTGAAGATGCGCTACAAGACGCCCGGTGAAGACACATCGAAACTGACCACCACACCAGTCACAGATGAGATGGCGATCTCCTCTTTTGACGAAGCGCCGCAATATGTGCGGTTTGCAACTGCTGTGGCGGGATTCGGCCAGTTACTGCGCGGTGACCCATACTTGGATGACGCATTTGACTATGATGCGATTATTGATCTTGGCAACGCTTCCAAAGGGCCAGACGCTTACGGCTATCGTGCTGAATTCGTCCAACTAGCGCGTATTGCAAAATCTGCCGCTGCACAGGAATCTCTGGAAAACAGTTCTGGCGGTGGTGACTAACGACTACCCTCCCCGGCTAAAAAAAAGCGCCCGCCTGGGATTTCCGGGCGGGCGCAGTGCCGACGTGGCGATGGTGGCTAGATCAGATACGCCTCATGCGGAAAAGGCATTGATCATAAAAGTGCGTGGCGTAACGCACATATGGGCGCTGGTGGTGGGCGTTAGCGCCCTTGCGACGTCGGTGTTCGGATAAAGTCAGTCGTGCAATTTACGCCGCAAGTGGCAACACAATACGCACGCTTTCAGACGCTGTTTCATAAGGCGTCGCCATATCGCATACAGGATCGAGACCGCGCTTGAGGTCATCTACAGCTGTCCGGCGCGCTGAAGCGTTCTTGTCCCGACATAAAAACATGGATGTGGCGCCAAAGCGTTGCGCCTCGCGCCAGCGCCAGATCGCGCTAATGTCTTCTGCGCGACCGGATTGTTCAGAGACTTTGATAACCCGGCCATCCGCCGCCGTGAAAATCATGACGCCCGGCGCGCTGATCCATTCATCATTTTGGGTCTTCATACGCTCAAAACCGTATGACTGACCACTTGCGCCACAGAAATTGACTGACTGATACATGTTCGCTCTCCGTTCCGTTTCCATCTTTATATTCTATTTTTGTTCTCATTCAATCCCTTTTTGTTCTCACGCAATTAACTCAAAATTTACGAATAAATACAGGTCTTCACCGTGCGATATCTGTTATTTTCCGAAAAATTGTTTTGAATCTGAACTCAAGCTAACAGCACGATAGGAAACGAGCTCTTCCGCACGGATCATGATTTTTGTTCTCTTTTTTCAGATGTTCTCATTTTAGAGAGTTCAGCGGCCAAGATTTCCCAAAAAATATAACCCGAATTCAATATGAACTGCGTCAACACGCCTCAATTCCATATTTTTAATATGGATATATACCCATAATTATCTTGAGGTTTTTAATGGGCGCTAGCCAGCTTCCAGCCTTAAAATTTGTAATGTGATTGCAGGGGAATTTCATGACACGCACATTTCAAGCACTTGCTGCTGCGACAATCTTATTCGGCTTGAACGTTGATGTTGCATTTGCTGAGACCGACAATCCTTGGATGGTCCGCGGGCGCATCTTGCATGTCGTCCCAGATGAAAGCGGCGATTTATCCGTTGGCGGAACTGCGCTTGTTGGCGACGTTGACATCGAAACCAGCGTCGTGCCGGAACTCGATATTTCATACTTCCTGAACGACAACATCGCTTTTGAACTGATTTTGGCAGTCACGCCGCACGATGTAGAAACAGCCGGTCTCGTTGTTCCAGGTGTCGGCGAACTTGGAACTGTAGACCTTGGGGATGTCTGGCTTCTGCCGCCAACTCTCACAGCCCAATATCACTTCACACAGTTCGGCCAATTTAAGCCTTACGTTGGTGCGGGCATCAACTACACACTCTTCTTTGATGAAGACGCAGGCTCTGTAGCCGATGGGATTGACTATGACCCATCTTTTGGCGGCGCGCTCCAGATTGGTTTCGACTATGACTTGGATGGCGAAGAAGGCGGTTGGGCCTTCAACGTCGACGCCAAGAAGGTCTGGATCAACACCGATGTCACCGTCGACCTGACAACCGCGCTCGGCGCGACTGTTCAGGCAGATGTGGACATTAACCCGCTCATTCTAGGCGCAGGCCTTGGCTACAAGTTCTAACCTTCCGTCCCGCACTTAACTTGTGCGGAACCACCCACATCCCCAAACTCGCGTGATGGGGTTTTCCTTGGACGCTCCTCTATAAAAGGAGCGTCCATTTTCTTTTTCTTGTTTGATAAATTCGTCCCAAGCAACAGATTCATCTTGTTATCATTCGCGCATCAGTCGATTATAGGCGCATGCAAAATGCTCATCTTTCTTGTTCGACTGAAGATACGGTCAGCGCGCTTGCTGACGCTGAGGCGACTTGCCTGAGCAAAGGCGTACGACTAACGCCAATCAGGCGGCGCGTGCTGGAATTATTGTTGCGAGCCAGCAGTCCGGTCAAAGCATACGATCTGATGGACAATCTGGACGGTGACGGCGCCGCTAAGCCGCCCACGGTATATCGCGCACTGGACTTTCTTTTAGAGCTTGGGTTTGCCCACAAGATCGAAAGCCTCAACGCCTTTGTTGCCTGTGGTCACCGCGATCACCGCCATGCTGCCGCTTTCCTGATCTGCTTAAAATGTGAAAGCACTCAGGAATTACATGCAACGTCGACATTTGCAGCACTGGAAGCAGAGTCAAAGAATGTCGGTTTCAAGATTGATCATGCTGTCGTAGAGGTGCGCGGCGTTTGCGATGCATGTCGGGCCGCTGCCTGACGCCAGAATAAAACAAGGAAGACCTAACGTGATAGAAGTCTACCGCGGCAGCCCCAACACCTGGGAATGCGATGAAATGGGCCACATGAACGTGCGGTTTTATCTGGCCCGGTTCAACGAGAGTCTGGGCATTTTCGCGCATAAGACAAAAATGGCGCACGCCTTTCGCGCCAATTCGCCGTCAACGATCTCTCCCAAAGACATCCATCTGAGGTTTGTGAAGGAGTGTCTAGCAGGAAAGCCAATCTATATTGAAGCAGGCGTGCTTGATGTTCAGGACACCAGCGCTCTTGTCTATTTCAAGATGTCTCACCTCAATGGCGACGTCGCCGCCACTTGTCAGATGTGGCTGCATCATCGTGACAACCACACAATGAAAACATTTGCGTGGTCTCCGCGCACGCGTGCAGCGTTTGAAGATATCAGACATACTGGCGAAATCGAGTTTGGACCGCGTTCAATTGACTTTTCCATCACGCCAGACCGCCCGCCAACAATGGCGGATGTGACTGAAATCGAACCGCGTCTTATTGGCTGCGGGCTGGTTCCGCCCCAGCATTGCGATGTCTATGGCTTCATGAACCCAGAACATATTATTGGCCGCATCTCCGACAGTGTGCCTAATCTCTTGGATAGCGCTGGCGAAACCATGTCGCGCGGCCCTTCGGAGGGCGGCAATGCAGGCACCGCCGCATTGGAATACCGTGTCATCGTCGATGATCTGCCAGAAGCTGGAGACACATTTAATCTTTATTCCGGCGTCGTGGGCGCAATGGGCAAAGTGATCGCCATTCGTCATTGGCTGATGAACCCCACAACCGGGACTGCTTTTGCGCGCATCCAGGCGACAGTCGTTCAATTTGATCTTGAAACCCGAAAAGCGGTTGCGCCCGACGCAAAGGGAATCGAGACGCTAAAGGCGTCAGCGCCCCACCCTTTATGGCTGTGACAACGTTAGCTCATCTGCCCAATTGAATCATTGATGGTGCGTTTCACAACACCAACATAATCAGTGCCAGCATGTAGGCCATCCATTGTCTCTATCAGGATCTTGATGGCGTCACGAAGAACATATGGGCGCTCCATAGGCAGAAAATGAGTTGTGCCAGGAACGCGCGTCACGGCAGCATCTGGCCGAACAGAATGAACGCGCTGATCAAGGTCAGACACCGAAGTTGAATCCTTGGCCGCCTGTAGCATAATCACTGGAAAGTCCTGTTTCTTAAGCTTGTGAATAGCCCCCCAAGGACGGTTACGCTGCGCTCTGAACCCTGCCGCTTCCCACTCCGGCGAACAGGCAAGCGTCACACCATTCTCATCATTTGGGACTAAACCATCCACGAGATAATCATGCAGGAATGGCTTGCGCCAGGTCGCAAAAGCGCCGCGTCCCTCATAGCCATTTTCAGCTTCTTCCATCGAAGCAAATGTGCGTCGACGCTTTAACGCTGACTTTGCAATAGAATTTCCCGATCGCATCAGGACATTCAACATTGGAATGTGAGCGCTGAGATAAAATTGCGGCGACATAACAACCGGATCAGCCAGCACAAGTCCCTTAACCAGGTCAGGCCGCTTGGCCGCAACCATCAACGCAACTGTCGCCCCCATTGAGTGACCACTCAAAACCAGGCCCTCAGGCGCCACATTTTCGATTATGCTGATGACATCATCGCGATGGCGGTTCCACGACAAGTATCGCACGCCTTCGGTTGTCAGACGCGAGCGACCATGCCCACGCAAGTCAACAGCGGCGACGTGCCAGAAATTACCTAATGGCTGTAGGATGGATTGATAGGTGATCGCATTCATACCATTGGCATGGAGGAACAGACTTTTCATCGGCGCATTTGGCGCGCCAAAAGCAATGCCCGCCACCTCGCCATCATTTAACTCAACTCGAAACCTGCGAAGCAAAGGCGTTACTCTCCAAAAACCCGTTGTAATAACTGTGTCGTGCGCCGGACAGGATCTTGCCGGATCGCTTTTTCTTCAGCCGCGATGTGATAAAATAATCCCTCTATTGCGCTGCTTACCGCATATTCCGCCAGCTCGTCACGCACATCTGACACCATGTGCGGCGGCAAATAGCGGCCTGCAACATTCTCAGCAGTTTGCAATGCGCCGACATCCTTTAAGGCAGACATCACATAAGGCTCAAAGGCTGCCTTTAATTGATGTGTGGTGCGTTCCTGTAAAAAATCCGTCGCCGCCGTGTCCCCGCCATTGAGAATGCCGACCGCGTCGCTAATTGTCATGCTGCGAATTGCATTTAGAAATAGGCGCTCGGCTTGGGGCGCCGCACGTTCAGCTGCGCGGTTCATTTTCAGCTGTAAATCATCCAAAGGTTCAGATAGTCCCGCTTCAGCCATTTTGGACTGAATAGTCGCCAACCGGCCAGGAAGTGGAATGCGAATGGCTTCATCTGAAAAATAGCCATTGTTTTTCGAGACCTTCAAGACAACGTTTTGCGTGCCGACGCTCAGCGCTTCTTTAAGACCAGCTGAAATTTCTTTTTCAGTGACAGGACCGCTCTGCCCACCTCCAAAAACGCCGCCAATTGAACGTGACCAGTCCTGATTTCCATCAGTCACACACCCCGACGTTGCGCATAGCAACGCCGCCAGACCGCCGGTTAGGACGATGAAACGCGTCATGTCTAATCCCTCGCCTAAACTGTTATTCGCGTCTGAAAGACTACGACTCAGTTATTTCAGCTGAATTTCATTAACCACGACACACTAACCGGGGTTTGCGACAGGTAAAACCCTCTTTGCAAACATCACCGCATTTAGCGCTAAACGAGTCCTTAACTCACATCACGTCATTTTAAACTTATGGCTGGAAGACACATCCTTTTCTCAGCGCTCTTAATGGGTTGCGTGATGAACACCATGGCGACGCACGCAGCATCGCCCACACTGCCTGTGGAAGATATTCAGGTGGGTGAGGAAAATGGTGAATTTTCTATGCTGATCACCTTGAAAGCCCAACCAACCGCCGCAACAACCAAGGCCACTGAAATTGGGTTTGACCTTTTTCTAAAAGACATAGCGCTTAAACCGATGGATGTGTCCCTGCCCGCTCATGAGCTGGTCAGCAGAGCACATATCGAAACGCAAAACAGCGACACCAGCCGCCTGGTCTTCAAAACGCAACGACTGGTCAATCTGAAGACGCAAATATTTAAGAACGCCGTCCTGGTGACCGCAGAGATGCCGCACAAAATCGTGAAACGCCAGCAACCCAAGGCGAGCGAATTTCTGGAAATTGCCGGGCTTACCGCTTCTGAATGTTTCGCCGCAGAAGCACGTATCAAAGCAGATGCATGGGATTTAGATTTTCTAAGCGCCTATGCTAACTGCATGATAGACCGTAACAACTATGATGAAGCGCGTTCAGCAGCTTCCAGAGCCGTATCTATAAATCCGTCAGACTGGCGCGCCATGCTGGCGATTGCAGAACTGGACGCGCGCACTGGCGATCCGGCTAAAGCGGAGATTGGCTTTTCAGAAACGATCAAGCTGGCGCAAGAACCAGACATAAAGCAACGCATTGGCGAGTGGATGCACAAGCCGCGATAAAGTCAGCGCATCAAATCAATTTCCTAAATGAAAAAATCGCCTCTCCGGCTGCATTCACCTCAGTGAAGGGTACTAAGGGATGCACCACCGGAAAGGACTTTAATATTCGTAACGAAGACGCTTTCTAGGGACACGGGGGGGATTACGTCCGCGTTACGAAGATCATAGATGCCCATTAAAATCCGTTTTACCAATCCAACTCACATCACGTGTGCGCGAGGCAAATGTGAGGACATCAACCTTTAATAGCAAAGACGCGGCGTCGATTTGAAATCGCGCCGCGTCCCCCACCAAATTTTTGTTTTTTTAAAGCGCTTCCGGCTGTTTCGCTTAGGCAGCACTGACCTGGTCGATCGCTTCGCCTGCGCCGAGGAAGTCGCCAAGGTGACCTGCGCCTTTATAGCCAATCTTGATCTTGGCAAACTGGCCAATCGCAGGCATCAAGCCCGCGATTTGATTTCCACCGAGGCCCTCTTTCTGCAGGTCGCGCACCATTTGGAACGCAACGGCAGAACGACCGCCCGGTGTCTGTTCTATGAGACGCGCGATAATGCCTGTTGCTGCGCCAACGGAAACACCGGACGTGGCAGCTAGCGTTCTTGCGCCTGGAATGTTTTCAAACACCAGTTGAGCAAATTGAGAGCCTTGGCGGTCAGCCGCATTCAGAACAATGCCTAATGCTGTGCGCGCAGTGTCTTCTTCAAGACCGATTTCGCTGGAAATGTGAGTGACGAAATCTTGCAGCATGATCCGCTCCTTCAAAAAGTCGTTTTTGGAATGACAGTCTGTCGTTCCGTTTCTTGAGACCACTTTTTGCCGAAGACAGTTATTCAGACCTTAATCGAATCGGTGATTCTTCACTTTTCCACATGCGATTCGCTTAAATAATTTTCTCAAATGAAACAGAATATTAACTGCGGAAAATTTGTCCTAGTACGGGGTAAATATTTTGCCTACCAGCGGCAATATCTGCCGCCTAATCCGACCAATTACTGCGAAACGGTTAACCCTATTCCGGCTCGGTCGCTGGATAATAAGCAGCGTCTTTATCCAGCAATTTTGCCCACATCTGGTCGCCGATAGAATAATGCCACCATTCAGTCGGATTATTGGCAAACCCTGCCTGGCTCATCACATTGAAAAGCAGACGCCGATTTTTACGGGCCTCAGTGTCAGACATGGATATCGGGTCAAAACGCTCAAACCAGTCCGTGTGCGCGTTATCTGTGAGATCATCGAAAATCCCGCCCATATAAAGCGGCTGTTTGGTCGTTAAATACTGAAGCGTCAGATCCACAGCCCCGCCCGTTGAATGCGGAGAAGGAGACGCCTGCGTCAGAGTTGGCGCCGACCAATACCGCTCAACCTCTTCCATCAGTTCGCTTTCCGGAATGTCCGGTCGATGCGTACGTAGCCAGTTTGGAAACCAGACATCGTGGAAATGCCGCTGAATAGCTTGCGGGCGCCAACCATCAAAGAGATAGAGCTCCAGTCCATGTGGCTGAAGCACGCCATTAATCGCCACCAACCTGTCCGCCACGTCTTGTCTTAAGAAAAGCTCTGGGATCGAACCGGGCACTTTTTCAAAATAAGGCGGATTATACGGGGTGTTGTATATATTGACGCCCGCTATTCCCAAGCCTCGCACATCAACAAGCGGCTCAAGCGCCTCCGCTCCTTCATGGATCGGCACAACATCACGATATCCAGCCTTCTTTGCTGACATCATTTCATATGAAGGCGGCGCCTGTTTCTCCAGATGAGCCAGATCCAGTTTCATATTGTCATCCTAAAATGCGCAATCAGGCCGTGCCCACCGCTTCAATTGCATAGCCTGCATTGGGGAAATGAACTTGCAAAGCATTTGTTTCTTCGGTGTCGCGCGCCAGGACAATCTCCTCCAGCGACCAAGCCACCAATCGTCCCTGAACGGGTTCACGCCCATAATCAATCGGCGCCACACTCACATAATCGTCAATCCCCACCCCCGGCAGTTCCATTGAATCAAACATCATAACCCGTGGTTCAGCGTCATATGCCTGATCAACAGCGTCTTCTTCATCTGTTTCCTCTCGCAATCCATGACCTAGCGCCGCCATACGCTCCATCCATTCCAGCACGCAGCGATAAGGCATCAGGAGCGGCGCGTTCAACGGACTTTGCGCCAGCGACCACAAACAATGAAAAACAGAAAAGTCAGCAATTGATGGCGCAGCTCCAAACATGAAGTCCTTGACCATCCAGGCGTCCAGTTGCGCCAAATATGTCGTCACGGCTCCCAAAGCAGCCTCAGGTGAATCTTGAATCGGCGATGCGCCTTTAAACAATGCCCGCCGGTCTTTTTTAAACGCAGTCGCCTGCCCCGGCGCCACGCGCTCAACTGTGTCCACGATCGCTTCTGGCCGCATGTTCAGCGCACGACAACAGGCAACGAGTTCGCTATCGGCCCATTGTGCGACCCGTTCGGCCACAAAACCAAACTGATAAAGCGTGGTGTCATCGGCCTCTTCGCTGAGCACACGCGCAATAATTGCTGTGTCACAGTATATGTCAGCGCCCATCTGTAATACGGGCGTGCGCCGATACCCGCCGGTCAAAAGATCAAGACGCGGACGCGGCATCATGGGCGACACAGTGACTGACTGCCACTCCAGACGCAGATATCCCATTATCAGCCGAACTTTCTCAGCAAATGAAGAAGCAGGGTAATGATGCAGCAGGATCGCCATTGCCAGATACTCGTCAGCACGCGGTACAAAATGCTGTCGCGTCACTATTTCAGCGTCGCGCCAAACCTAACCTCACACGATTCTTGAAAAGACTGCACATTTTTCAAAATTGCGCCCCGTTTTCATAGTCCGACTTTATCACCATATTTAAAAGGCAACACTTTGTTGCAACGCAGCAAGAAAAGCTTTTACAAATCAGGGCTGCTTGGTGTACCAAAAAGTATAGAAAGCCTATTCAAATTAGGCGCGATCGGGTTTGCGCACTCGATCCAATTTTCATAAACAGTATCTGGCACACACATAACCAGCCAGATAGGGAGAATGACATATGCGGGAAGCCGTAATCGTTTCAACAGCACGTACTGGTCTTGCAAAGTCCGTACGTGGCGGATTCAACATGACTCACGGTGCCCAGTTGGGCGGCCACGCCATCAAGCACGCCGTCGAGCGCGCTGGTCTTGAAGGCGGCGAAGTTGAAGACGTGTACATGGGTTGTGCAAACCCAGAAGGCGCCACAGGGTCTAACATCGCACGTCAGTGTGCGATCGCTGCAGGCCTGCCGTCATCCGTTGCTGGCGCAACAATCAACCGTTTTTGTTCTTCCGGTTTGAACTCAATCGCTCTGGCTTCTCAGCACGTTATGACGTCTCAAGCTGACATCATGGTTGCTGGTGGTGTTGAATCCATCTCCATGGTGCAGATGGGCGGCATGAACCGTAACAACATCGCTGACAAAACACTGCTTGAGACATACCCAGCGATCTACATGACAATGATCGAAACAGCTGAGATCGTTGCCGAGCGTTACGGTGTTTCCCGTGAAGCACAAGACGAATACGCACTTCAGTCTCAACAGCGCACGGCAGCCGCTCAGGAAGCCAACCTCTACGCTGACGAAATCGTTCCGATGGACACCAAAATGGGCCTGAAGAACAAAGAAACTGGTGAAGTGACAATCGTCGACTACACAGTCACGAAAGACGAATGTAACCGCCCAGGCACAACGCTTGAAGCGCTTCAAGGTCTTCAGCCTGTCTTTAAAGACGGCCAGAAAGTCAAAGAAGGTAAGTTCGTTACAGCTGGTAACGCATCTCAGTTCTCTGACGGTGGTTCCGCTGTTGTTGTTATGGAAGCGAAAGAAGCTGAACGTCGTGGCCTTCAGCCACTCGGTATCTTCCGCGGCATCGACTTCCACGGCTGTGAAGCTGACGAAATGGGTATCGGTCCGGTTTACGCAATTCCACGCCTGCTGAAACGCCACGGTCTGACAGTTGACGACATCGACCTTTGGGAACTGAACGAAGCATTCGCTTCACAAGTTCTCTACTGCCGTGACAAACTCGGCATCGACCCAGAAAAATACAACGTCAACGGCGGATCTATCTCCATCGGTCACCCATACGGTGTGACTGGCGCGCGTTGTACAGGCCACCTTCTGCTTGAAGGTCGTCGTCGCAAAGCAAAATACGGTGTTGTCTCCATGTGTATTGGTGGCGGCCAGGGTGCGGCAGGTCTCTTCGAATTCGTTTAAGACACCTGTTCGTTGAACAAAAAGAAGCCCGCAGCGTTTGTTCGCTGCGGGTTTTCTTTTTATTGCCTCTAGCGCTATTTGTATTCCTGCCATGATCTGGTCAGTTTTAGGGGCGATACGTTTAGGTGGGTGGAACGATGACAGAAACTGAGAAAAAACCGAATATGCGCATATTTCACTTTATGCTTCGCGAAGGGTCCTCGATCCTTTTCTCAATCTACCTCATGCTGTTTGGAATGTTAAATTTCTGCATTGCGTGCGGATCTGACAATACGGGCGCCATGTTCGTGGTTTCAGCTATCTGTATGGCCTATCTGGCGCTTCAATGTGGAATGGCGTCTTTCAGCCGTGTTGGGAATGATCAACCATTGTTTGACTTTTTCTTCTCGCTTCTGCCCCTCTTTACGCTCCTGATGATCGCCATTCTCGCGATTGTTGGCAGCGTCACGTTGTCCGGTTTTAAAATCATGGCGCTTATTCTGGCGACTGCAGCCACCTTAATTGATGTGGTATTCAACACACAGGTCATCTTCAAAATGAACCGCCTGGCGACAGACATGGTTCAAATGAAGTAAGCTTCTTGCACCAGTAGATTACTCACCCTTTTGAGACATATATTTTGAGACCTATTTTTTCCGCCCTGGCGGCCTTCTCCGCCCTCGCGCTTATTAGCTGTGACAATGCTTCTAGCGGCTTTTCCCTGCCGCATAGCGAAACAGCACCTTCACGTTTCATGACGCTTGAAGACGTCAGCGCATCTGATGGTGGCGAACTCCCGCGCGACAAGGATGGTCGTCCTTTGACGCATCCTCTCCTCGGACAAGAAATACCTAATTTCAGCGCGCCGCTAACATCAGGCGGATGGGTCAGCAAAGACGATCTTGCCGGACAATGGACTGTCATAGATTTCTGGGGACTTTGGTGCAGTGACTGTCTGGCGGACGCGCCTTATTCTCAAGCTTTGCAAAGTGCGTTACTGCAAGATCCGCAAGTCGGCTTTCTGTCAATCCACACTCCGCCCAACGCAACACGTGCTGATGAAGCTTTTGGCAAATGGGGCTCGATCAAAGCCTACTTCCAGGACATGGGATATACCGAATATCCGATTGCTATCGACAAAGACGCCAGCCTCAGAGACACCTTCCAGATCGGCTGGACCCCGACCTACCTGCTCATAAGTCCAGACCTTAAGGTGCATGCTTTTCGTAATGACCTTTCAGTCGACCCGGAAGATGGGATTAAACCAGTCATCCAACAAATCACTGAGCTGAGCGCAGCATATAATGCGACCTCTGTCCAAGCGAGCGCCCAAGCTGCGCCAACACCAACATCTGCGCCGCCCGCCACCATCTCCAATGCAGGTGTTGCAGGCCTTTCCGGCCCCACACCTTTTGAATTATGGGCCATCAAAAAGGCATTTGACGGCTATGACGTGTTTTCCACCCAGATCACGCGTGAAGGTGAAACGCTTCCTGCCTACGAAGTGCGCAATCAAAATGGCCTTATCATGCTGATCGAAGGCGATGTGGATGAAAACTACGTCTCCGCCGCCATCGCAGTTTCGCGCGAAATCAAAGGCCCTTTAGGCGAGACGATTGGTGTCTCCGTCCTTGGTGATCTGCCCCAGGACGTGCTCGGCGAGTGTGCGCCTGGGTTAGAAGAATATGCTGGCATGGTCATTTGCGGCGTTGGCGAAACCATACGTCTTGCCCGCGTGTTTGAACTGCCGGAAACGTATGAAGGCCCAGATGATGTGATCCCGCCACAGGTAGGGCGTGAGGCTATCCTCAAGGAATTGCGCTATTATCCTGGCATGCCGGAATAATACTTTATCCGACATCAGTCTCGGTGGTGTTTTAATGGCAAGCTTAAAAGCTTGTCTATTCGCTGTTCGGACCTGGCGCGCCAGCGGAAAAGTCCTGTTTCGGCATCTTTTCCAGCTGCAAAATCGTCATTGTATGCGCTGAACATCCGATCCCAGATCGACAAGCAGAACCCGTAATTACTGTCCGTTTCGTACCGATCAACGGAATGATGCACCCTATGCATGGCTGGCGTTACGATAAACAGACGCAAAGGACGGTCCAGCCAGTTCGGTAGCTTCATATTGGCATGATTGAACATCGCACAGGCGTTTAAAATCACTTCAAACCAGAAGGAAACAATGACCGGAACACCTACCAGAACAACAACCAGAACTTTCCACCCAAGAGAGACCAGTATTTCACCAGGATGAAATCTTAGCGCTGTTGTCACATCCACATCAGGATCTGCGTGATGAACCCGATGAAAACGCCATAAAAACGGGACCTTATGCATCACCACATGCTGCGCCCAAACCGCAAGGTCCAATACCAGAAAGCCGATAATCCACGCTTCCCAGTTTCCATTCACACCCAAAACATTGAAAAGTCCGAAATTGTTTTCACTTGCCCAAAGCGCTGCGCCCGCCAATCCAAGCGGAACTGCAAGCCGTGCCAAGACCGCACTCAGGATCAACATCAGCCATGCGCCCCACCAACGGTCCTTGCGTTTCATCGCACGTTTCCTGTCTGGCAAAAGCGCTTCAAGCACCGCCAGCAAGACAAATGCGCCAAAGAACACACTCAGACGCGTTAAGGATTGAGACCATTCCATACCAAAGAGATAGGCAAACAGTGTGCCGCAATTCAAATCAGCTTGGCGCGACATAAAGACTAAGCGATGCTGGGCCATGCAAAGCTCTGATTCGCAACTTAAAGCACTGGAATTTTTCGCAGGCGGCGGTCTCGCCCGATTAGGGCTTGAGCCACACTTTGAGTGCGTCTTTGCAAACGACATCGACCCGATGAAAGCTGATGTTTATCGCGCTAACTTTGGCGACGCTCACTTAAATGTCGGTGATGTATGGAGGATCAAGCCACAAAGCCTGCCCACGGCTGATCTGGCATGGGCGTCCTTTCCCTGTCAGGATTTATCACTTGCTGGCGCCCGCAAAGGGCTTAATGCCCCGCGCTCCGGCACGTTCTGGGGGTTTTGGCGTCTTGTGGAGGCACTCGCCTCTAACGAACGCGCACCCGACACGCTTGCGCTTGAAAACGTAACAGGCCTTTTGTCTTCGCGCGGTGGGCGCGATTTTATCGCCTTGATCGAAACCATCGCCAATTCAGGTTACCGGGTTGGCGCTATGGTGCTGGACGCGGAAATGTTCACGCCACAATCACGCCAGCGCCTGTTCATTATTGCTTACAAAGGGCGCATCCCTAAAGGATTGGAGGCAGGCCCTCGCCCTCACTTCCACCCTCCAGCTATGCAATCTCTCGTCTCTCGCATGGATTCGGCCACCCAAATGGCCTGGATCTGGTGGCGATTACCAGATGCGCCAAAGCGAAACACACAATTGGAAGATATTCTGGACCGCGAAGTTGATCCGGCGCTTTGGCGAAGCGAGGAAGCCTGTCAAAAGCTGATCAACCAAATGGCGCCGCAACATTTTACCCGATTTGAGGCCGCGCTGGCGGAGAACACGTTCCGAGCCGGCGCTGTCTACCGGCGGATCAGAATGGAACAAGGCCATAAAATCCAACGTGCCGAAGTAAGATATGATGGTCTTGCCGGATGTCTGCGCACGCCTGCTGGCGGCTCATCCAAGCAACTTTTGTTGATCACAGAAAATAAAAAAGCGCGCTTAAGACCACTTTCATCCCGTGAAGCGGCGCGCTTGATGGGTTTGGATGAAACATACCGCCTTCCAACAAAAGAAACCCCTGCTTTAAAAGTATTAGGCGACGGCGTATCCACCAGCGTTGTCCGATGGTTGACGGAAAATCTGCTTGCGCCGCTAAATGCTGAAAAACGCCTCCACACAAAGGAAAAAGCCGCCTGATATCGGCTCTAAACACGCTTTGCCGCATTGACCTGGGCGAGTAGTTTTCCCACTACTCATCCCATGGGCGATATTTATTCCAAAGCAAAGCGCTCTCAGGTCATGCGCGCCGTCAAGTCCGCCAACACGACACCGGAATTGAAAGTCAGACGGACGCTGCACGCAATGGGATATCGCTTTCGACTGCACAGAAAGGACCTTCCCGGCGTACCCGACATTGTGCTGCCAGGACGGAAAATGGCCTTGTTCGTGCATGGATGTTTTTGGCACGGGCACAAGTGTCCGCGTGGGGACAGACGTCCCAAAACCAACGCCGAATATTGGCGCAACAAGATCGAACGAAACGTTTCGCGCGATATTGCCAATGTGAAAGCGTTACAAGCATTGGGCTGGCGCCCGGAAATTGTGTGGGAATGTGAAACACGCAAGGTGGAGGAACTAGAAATTAGACTAAAAGCGGTAGTTAACCAAAAATGACCGCTTCCTCACTTCCGACTTACATTGAACACAACTATACAGTTTTGATACAAAAAGACCGAAGAGCACTTTGAAAATGTTGCACATCTCGACACAAAAACTCATCGAGAAATTGCTTGAGCGCACAGACGCAGGCGCAATTGACTGGAAAGAGCACACCCCACAGGCGGTCGCGCTTGAAACAGAAGGCTATGTCGTTGAACTGACAGGCGCGCCCCCAAGTGTGCGACTGGCTCAAGAATCCGGTCGCGAGCTGGAATTTGTAACTGAAGACGCATTAAAAGACGCTATTCACCACGATGGGCGCAATTTTGCAGAAATCGTTTCCGAGCTGACCAAAGAAGCGCTTCGCTACGCGCGCGGAACTGAAAAAGCTATTCAAAGCATTCTAGGCGCTATGGACGCGCCAAAAATCGAAGAAGCCGACCTTTCTGCTCCACCGACATTCTCAGAATCAGACGTGACAACCGAAGCGCCTGTCGAAGAAACAGACGCCCCTGAGACTGAAGAGGCGTCGGCTGAGACCTTGGACACTGAGATCTTAGAAGAGGCAGACACTCCTGCTCCAGCAGAAACACCAGATGTGCCTGCTCCTGTTGAGTTCGAAGTTGAACTGCCTGATGAGGCCGCACCTGAAGCCACCCCAGAACCGGTTGATGTCTCCAGCGCTGTCGACAGAATGGTAGCTGAGGTCAACGGTGTTGGTACTCCTGCGCAGATCAAACAAGAGACGGCGCCTGTTGAAACTGTAACAACCGAACCACTTGCAGTTGTTCCGCCTCCGCCAAGCTTTGATGATACTGCATCGATTGAAACAGAAGCTCTGGAAATCCCTGCAGAAGCCGACATTCCGCATGTCGCGCCGGTGGCGATAGACTTGCCAGCCGCACCAATTGAAACAGTCGCGCCAAAATCAGATGCGCTTGCCGCTTCCATCGCCCCGGTTGAACCACGCGTGGTGGCTGGTTTCAGCTTCCGAAACAAAGTCACTGCAGCAGGTCTTGCACTTGGCGGTAACAGCGGCACACTGATACCTGGCGTTCCTGACGATGTGCGTGAACGTGCGGACACACGCGAACGCGCGCAGGCAGAAGCAAAGCTTACAGAAACCAAGCACACGCTAACTGCCGCTAATGAAACAACAGGCAAAGAAACAGTTGAAGCGCCCAAGTCACCTTGGGGTTATAAAGCCTGGACCTAAGGGCGACAGCGTCCAGGCAACAGATAACCAATCAACTGATTATCCTGCATAATCGCCTCCGCTTCCAGGCAACTGCGCGGAGGCGCGCCGCTTTCAACACGATAAAAGCGACCGTTTTTAGAACTAATTCGTTCCGCGACATCGTTTCTAGAAACAGCTTTGATATACCCAACTTCACCGTTCGGGAAAGCTGCGCAGTCGTAAAGCTGGCCATTGGCAGCATCCAACACAAACGCTGTGGAACCATCTTTCAGCGTATCTGTGGCTGAAATCAGCGCCTTGTTTGACGCGCCCTCTTTTACGCCCTCCAGAGCATTGAGACAGGTGTCTATCTCATAGGCAAAGATCGCCAGATCTGTTTTCCATGATGACTTAGAGTCGCCAGGGCTGATACCGTCAACGCCTACCTGAGCCGTTTCACCACTGTAAACACAACCGCTGTAAACAACTTCATCGTAAGTTACGTTAAGCGCGCCGACGACCTGTTCATTGTCTTGCGCTGAAGGACAAACACCTGGTTTCATTTCAATTGTGATGACTTCAGAATGAAAAATGTCTGCGCCGTCGAGTGTCTCAGGAGCGATTGCGGGAATTTCAATTTCCGCAAGCCCAAGTCGTTGAAAAACAAACCATCCGCCATTGAGCTCAAGGCGCCAGAAAGGTTCTCTACCCGCGCCATAAAACGGTGGTTGGATCTGCCAGCCCGTAGTGTCAACGTCTTGGGAAATCAAATCCTGCGCCGGCGTTTCGCTCTCACCTGTCGGGATGACATATTCCGGGGTAACAGGCGCAGCTTCAGAATTGACAGTCGCGCTCTCTTCACTCGTATCCGACCCACCGCAGCCAGAAAGAAGCATCACAGCACAAGCCGATACCACACCTGCAAGAATGCGCTTCTGTCCTGTAGCGATCATCTTCGCCCCCTTCATCAAGCACGCGCCCCCGTGCCCTTGAGCTGATTACCGACTACTCCGCAATCCTTAAATCGCCAAGCACTCGTCGCAGCGGGGATATTTGCGCGATATTCTGATTCTGAACAGCATATGTGTGAAAATGATAGCAATTTAATCTCAGCTTACCGCCACAAGATGCAAATGACATCTTGTGAGAGCAACAGCGCTCAATACAGCTAGCCTGATTAAACAGATGCGACCTCAGAAACGATGTAAGTCAGCGAATCTTTATTCATGTGACGCACAGATACATATTCACCTTGAACGAATATGTGGTCTGCCAGTTTGTGAGCTGGCTCGTCCGGACCTTCATCATCCTCATCATAGTGAAAATACCAGTGCGAACCGCGATGAGTTAAAAGGCCATCGGCTTTTTCAGCTTGGTCGGGATGGAACCTAAAAACAGTACAATCCTTCTTATTTTCACGCCATTGATCCAGGCTGAGACGGCCATCCGCATCAAGCGGCGCAATAATCGTATAGCCCTGATGCATGTCTCCATCTGGAAAACCTGGATTACGCGCAAGGCGCAGTATTATGCGTTTTAGAGACATATTATATCCTTTCTGGAGTCACATCTCACCCCTGACAATCATTTCTAGTGCGCCAACGCTAAAGCAGGTCCATCATCTGAGCGCAAAAGCGAACGACTGACGCCACCAAAGATCATTTCTTCCATTCGGGAGTGCCCAAAGGCGCCGGCAACTAACAAGCCTGCCTTTTCCTGTTTGGACAATTGCAACAATCCATCAGCGATATCGCCTGAAAAGCTGCGCATGGTTGTTGCTACTTTGCGGTTTTCCAACCATTGGCGAACAACGCGAGGATCTTCGGGACCGTCTTCATCCTGAGGGTCAATCTTGCTCTCGTTTTGCGCAATAATAACCCGATCTGCCGCGCAGATAATTTTTTCATGGAGGAGAATCGCACGCGCTGCTTCCGGGCTGCCATCCCATGCGATGACAACCGTAGACAAATCTGGATCCGGATCGACACCAGCGATTACGACCGGCTGACGCCGTGACATGAGCGTGTACTCAAACGCCACACCATAAGGACCGCCAGCCTTTGCGCAATCATGGGGAAACACCAACAAGTCGCCCAAAATAGCTTCCCGGCCAAACATTTGTTCGGGTAGGCCCTGCATATGCTTTACACTGAAGTGAGCAGCTGCAAGTCCCTCTTTTTCACAGACCGTTTTAAAGTTGTCTTCCAACTTCTCTCGGGTCTCCTGTTGAGCTTGCTCGACACCTTTCACGACCTCAGTGCTACCCGGCATATACAGCCCAGTTCCAGCGCCTGTCATCATAAGCGCCCCCAAAGGATCAGGCATGGCGCTCATGCCCTCCAAGTGCGCCCCTAATCTTTTTGCTGCGCGGCAGGCAAAAACGCTTGCCTGCTCTTGTGTTTCGGCACTTTCACTCAACGTCAAATAGACACTCATGATCTGCTCCCAATCACTGCTGACCTGCGCAGCTTTTAACCACAACAATAGTATGGATTTTGAACGAATTTCATTCTCCTGCAAGCGAATTTATCTGCTCACAATGTCGCAGAGAAAACAAAAAAAGCCGGAAGAAGTCCCTTCTCCCGGCTCGCATTGACTGCAATCTATATTGTTAGTTTAGGCTGCTCGATCTTCAGAAGCAGCTGGTGGAAAACGCTTATAAAAAGCCTCTCCTTTTTCTGCGAGATCGCGCAAAAGACGATTAGGCCTGAACCGTTCGCCATACGCATCAGCTAACCTGTCAGCCTCTGCCACAAAAGCTTTTATGCCCCATTTCAGATCCATATATGAGACGCATCCGCCAGAGTATGGCGCAAACCCCCATGCGAGGATGGAACCAACATCTGCATCCCGCGCGTCAGTGATCACGCCTTCTTCAAAGCAACGGGCAACTTCAATACACTGTCGGAACAAAAAGCGTTTGGTCAGCTCTTCCTTCAGCTCGGGCGGACATTCAGTTGTCTTCAACTCAACCTGCTTAGACAAACCAGGCCAAATTCTGAGGGGTTTATTCTTTTCATCATACTCGTAATAACCCTTGCCCGCTTTACGACCGACACGCCCCTGATCTTCAACGATCCAAGCTAGGAGAGCGGCCTTTGGGTCATCCTCGGCCCGTTGCCCCGCAGCTGCCGCAGTCGCGCGACCAATTTTAAGCGCTGTATCCAACCCAACACTATCGGAAACCTCAAGCGGCCCCATCGGCATACCGCAACCACGGCCGACATTCTCAATAATTGCCGGGGCTACTCCTTCAGAGAGCATCTCCATACCTTCTTGGGTATATGTAGAGAAACAGCGTGACGTGTAAAATCCGCGAGAGTCATTGACTGCCACAGGTGTCTTCCTGATCTTCAAAACATAGTCAATCGTCTTGGCCAGCGTTTCCTGGCTGGTTTCCTCACCCAAAATAATTTCGACCAGTCCCATTCTCTCCACAGGTGAGAAAAAGTGGATGCCGATGAATTTGTCCGGTCGCTTAGAAGCCTTTGCAAGGCCTGTAATTGGTAATGTCGATGTATTGGAGCCAAGGATCGTGTTGTCACCGATGACAGCTTCAACCTGCTCTGTAACTTTCGCCTTGATTTCAGGATTTTCGAACACAGCCTCAACAACCAGGTCACAATCGCTAAGTGTGTTGTAGTCTGTAGTCGGTGTAATCATTGCCAATAAAGCGTCTGCTTTTTCTTGCGTCATGCGTCCGCGAGAAACAGCTTTTTCGACAATATTCTTGGAATATGCTTTCCCTTTTTCAGCTGCACTCTGGTCAATGTCCAGCAATATCGTTTCCACCCCGGCGGCCGCCTGAACATAGGCAATGCCTGCCCCCATAAGCCCCGCACCTATGACTGCGACTTTTTTAATCTCGTTTGCCGCAAATCCATCCGGGCGCGAAGCGCCCTTAGACAATTCCTGCATGGATTGAAACAGTGTCCTTATCATACCGCGGGCCTCAGGGGTCATCGCAGTATTGATGAAATAGCGCGTTTCAATTCTTAGCCCAGCATCAATCGGTACCTGCAACCCTTCATAAACGGCCGACAGCATTGCCTTCTGCGCCGGGAAATTGCCTTTGGTTTCTTTGATGATCATAGCATTGCCAAGCATCATCACTTGGGAAGCATTTGGATGCTGATTTGGAATGCCGCCTGGCACTTTAAAGGATTTCCCATCCCAAGGCGCTGTTGCCTCAGGGTTCGCTTTCAACCAATCTTTCGCCTTTTGCAGAAGTTCACTTGTTGGCGCTAATTCGTGCACCACACCCAGAGTGAGCGCCTTGTCCGGTCGCATGCTTTTACCCTGTAAAAGGTAAGGAGCCGCCTCCTGAATGCCGATGATACGTGGCAGACGTTGCGTGCCGCCGCCGCCAGGAATGAGACCAACTTTTCCTTCCGGCAGTCCTAGTGACAATTTCGGATTATCGTTCGCCGCCACACGATAATGGCAGGCCAAAGTCATCTCAAAGCCCCCCCCAAGCGCTAACCCGTTAATGGCTGCCGCTACCGGTTTTCCACACGCTTCTATTTCACGTAGCGCCTTATTGAGGGCAAATGCTGCTTCAAAGATTGCTTTCTTTGCACTTTCTTGATCCTTAGATGCTGCATTGCTGGACAACATCTTAGACATTTCACCAAGGTCTGCTCCGGCACAAAAACCAGAAGGTTTGCCGGACGTCATAACGAGGCCTTTTATCTCGTCATTCTTACCAACCTCTTTGGCAATGAGAGAAAGGTCATTAATTGCATCGCTGGTAAGCGTGTTCATTGACTGATCTGGCGCATCGAAAATTGCAACAGCAATTCCGTCCGCGTCGACATCGAATGTAAAAGCTTTCAAATCCATTTTATTTCTCCGCCTCAGACGCGCTCAATGACCATAGCGGTGCCCATGCCCGCACCGATACACAGGGTGACAAGCGCAGTTTCCTTGTCAGACCTTTCCAGCTCATCAACCATTGTGCCAAGGATCATTGCGCCAGTTGCGCCCAATGGGTGCCCCATGGCGATGGCTCCGCCATTCACATTCATTTTGTCGTGCGGGATATCCATTGCCTGCATCATGCGCAGAACAACCGCGGCGAACGCTTCGTTTAACTCAAACAAGTCGATGTCACTTGTTGTCATACCTAACTTTTTGAGAAGTTTCTGCGTCACATCCACAGGGCCGGTCAGCATGATGGTTGGCTCTGAGCCGATTGAGCAGAAACCTTTGATCCGCGCCCGTGGTTTAAGCCCTGCCGCATCGCCAGCGTTCTTATTACCGATCAGAACGGCAGCCGCCCCATCCACGATACCCGAAGAGTTTCCAGCGTGATGAACATGGTTCATTTTCTCGACTTCCGGATAACGGCTGATGGCGACATCATCAAAACCCATGTCCCCAAAGAATTGGAAAGACGGGTCAAGACCGCCCAGGGACTGCATGTCCGCTTCTGGGCGCATGTGCTCGTCGCGATCTAGAATAGTTGCTCCCATCTGATCCTTCACCGGCACAATCGACTTGGAAAAACGTCCCTCCGACCAGGCCTGAGCTGCCCGCTTCTGGCTCTCCACTGCATAGGAATCACAGTTCTCACGAGAAAAACCATATTTCGTGGCGATCAAGTCGGCAGATACACCTTGTGGGACAAAGCGTGTTCGAATGGCTGACCGAGGATCGGTTGGCCAAGCACCGCCGTTTGATCCCATGGGCACTCGAGACATCGCCTCAACGCCCGATCCAATGGCAAAGTCCGCTTCGCCGACCATCACTTTGGCGGCCGCGATGTTACACGCTTCAAGCCCTGAAGCACAAAAGCGATCAACTTGGATCCCAGCAACACGCTCATCATACCCAGCGTTGAGAACCGCTGTTCGACCTATGTCAGAACCCTGCTCTCCAATTGGCGCAACACACCCCATGATCACGTCGTCGACTTTGGAAGTGTCCAAATTGTTGCGGTCCCGTAGGGCTTCTAACGCCTGAGTGGCTAACTCCAGGGATGTAATCTCGTGTAACGAACCGTTCTTTTTGCCTTTTCCGCGTGGGGTCCTGACCGCGTCGTAAATAAATGCATCCGTCATTGAATTAATCTTTCAATTTATGGTCGGCGTTTTCTTAAAACTGCTCAGCTTCAAGGGCGAACAATGGCGCAGCGCCTGATTTCATTTTGGATAAGTGCATGCCCGCTTCAGGTAAGTATCGCTGCATATAATAGCGCGCTGTATCTAATTTCTCAGAGTAGAAAGGATCTCCAGAACCAGATTTACTTTGCGCGACTTTAGCCATCCAAGCCCACATGTATCCCAACGTGGTCAAACCAAAGAGCTGGAGGTAATCGTGCGAAGCTGCGCCAGCATTGTTGGGGTCTTCAAGACCGTTTTGCATGAGCCACATGGTGCCGTCTTGCAGTAGGTCTTTTGCAGACTTCAACGGCTCAATGAATTCCTTCATGGCGTCGTCGGTCTCGTTTTCAGCAATAAACGCATCAACTTCACCGGCGTATGTCATGATCGCGCGGGCAGAATTAGACACAAGTTTACGACCTACAAGGTCAAGCGCCTGTATTCCGTTAGTACCTTCATAAATCATTGCGATTTTAGAGTCGCGCAGGAATTGTTCCATTCCCCACTCGCGCGTATAGCCTGACCCGCCATGCAACTGTAATGCGTCAGAGCAATGTCGGAAGCCACGGTCCGTCAAAAACGCTTTAACCACCGGGGTCAGCAGCCCCATATAATCCTCGGCCTTCTCTTTAACGCCTGCGTTATCAGAAAGATGCTGGAGGTCGTTCTGCAACATAGTCCAGTAAGCAAAGGCTCGTGCGCCTTCATTAAAAGCCTTCTGGTCCATTAGCATGCGCCTCACGTCTGGATGGACGATGATCGGGTCTGCAGGCTTTTCGGGAGCTGCCACACCAGACAACGCACGGCTTTGAAGCCGGTCTTTGGCAAAATCGACGGCGTTCTGATAGGCGATTTCAGATTGGGCTAATCCTTGCAAACCGACACCGAGACGCGCAGCGTTCATCATGACAAACATTGTGCGCATGCCCTTATTTGGCTCACCGATCAGATATCCGGTCGCACCGTCATAATTCATCACGCAAGTCGCATTGCCGTGGATGCCCATTTTCTCTTCTAGGCCACCACATGACAGCGCATTTTTCTCACCCGGATTGCCGTCTGCATCCAATATGTTGCGTGGCACGATGAATAGGGAAATGCCTTTAATACCTTCAGGCGCCCCCTCAATTCGCGCCAACACCAGATGGATGATATTTTCAGAAAGATCCTGCTCGCCACCGGATATCCAGATTTTCTGCCCTGTAATTTTGTATGAGCCATCAGCTTCGGGCGAAGCTTTAGTCTTCATTAGACCTAAATCGGTGCCACACTGAGGTTCCGTCAGGTTCATGGTCCCTGACCACTGCCCTGATGCCAGCTTCGGAAGGTAAGTTTGTTTCTGTTCATCAGTTCCTGAAACATGGATCGCGGAATACGCGCCGTGTGTCAGGCCTGGATACATGGAAAACGCCATATTCGCAGACGAAGACATTTCCATGTAAGCAACGTTTAGAACATGAGGCAGCCCCTGTCCGCCATATGCAGGATCGGCAGCCATCGCCGGCCAACCGCCTTCTACCATCGCCTTATAAGCTTCTGGAAACCCATCTGGCGTCTTTACCGACGCATCTGCGTTACGGACACAACCTTGCACATCGCCAACTGCATTCAGTGGATGAAGCACTTCTTTGGTAAACTTCGCACCTTCATCGAGTATCGCATCGACGAGTTCAGGTGTTAGTTCAGAAAATCCCGGTAAGTTGTTGTATTTATGTATATCTAGTAATTCATGCAGAACGAAGCGCATGTCGCGCACAGGAGCGTCATAACGAGGCATTTGTTACCTTTTGTGGTGTGAGCTCATAGGAGCATCATTTGATAATGACCCTTGGTTTTATCGGGCCGTTCCGGTTTTAAGAGAAACTTGTCCATCTGGGCTGCCCAGCCCAGACGCGGCTGCGTCATAGGTTAGGTCAACATTGTCTTCTTCGAGCTTTTCTTCGATCCAACCAATACTGTCTCTAAGCGATGCGATTGCATTGTCGATATCAACACGCTGACGCTCAAGCTTATCTATTTGACCTTTAAACTTGCTGAGCACGAGTTCAAGTTGAACACGCTGGCCGCTAAATGTGTACACGTCGAGCATTTCGCGAATTTCTGATAGAGAAAAGCCAATTCGCTTACCCTGCAAGATGAGTTTCAGTCGACCGCGATCTTTATGAGAGTACACTCTATGTACCCCTTGGCGAACCGGGTGAAGCAGGTCCTTATCTTCGTAAAACCGCAATGCCCGGGGCGTTACGTCAAACTCCCGAACTAACTCACCTATCGTGTAAGTGCGCATCTCTGTTTCCTCTCACTTCGGGCAGGCAGCTATTTGACGCCGCTCTTTCACCCTTTATTCCGACCCGCAGATCGCAGGTTTCATTCTATATGATGAATAATGACGCAGCCTTACGCGAACGTCAATCTCAAGAAACTGTGAAAGTTAAGTTTTGAGCAAGTTTTACGCCCAGAGACTTGGGGAAATCACTCTTTTTCCTCTTACCCGTCCCTCAGAATTAACCACCCCTTAAGGCAACACATCGCATTGATTGGGTTGATGGAAATTTGCCGGTTCCCGTTAACCTGGCGACAATATTTTGAAGACCTTGCGGAGCCGAATGATGGGGCACGGGCCTTGGAACGCAAAACCAGCGGAAACAAGAACACGCGAAAGAACGCGTGAACATGGCCGCATGGACGCCTTGTCCCTTAACGATTACCTTGCCAATCTGCTGCAGGATGATGCCATTCGCACTGGTGCGCCTATCACTTCGCCGGAACAAAGCGAGCATGCATCAGAAAGAATCCAAAATTTCGCACAATCTATAGAAGATATCTCGCGTCGCATGCGTGCCGGGGACAATCGCTCAGCACAAGCCCTTGCCGGCGTGGATCAAACATTACTCTCGCTTCTAAACAGGTTAGAGTCTCAGGAACGCAGTCAATACAGTCTTGCTGACCGTTTGGATAACGCTCTTGATGATATTCGCACGACGCAGGCTTCGTTAGAGGAAAGATTTGACGCCCAGGCGCGTAAAGACAAATCTCGCCGCATGCTGGATGCAATGCAGGCCCTTGAAGTTGCGCTCTCCAGGCTATCGCGCCAGGTTCACGAAACAAACGAAAAGAACGCTGTAGAGACAAATGCGTTACGCGAAAATATTGATGCGGTTACCAGACGTTTAGATGACACCCTCATCAACGCGGCCGCGCGCATGGACCGCGCAATTGAAGAGGCCTCTAAGCGCTCGGAAAACTTAGAGCAGCGCGTTCATGAAAACCAGCGCGATGTGCAAGCGGCGACAGAACGTCTTAACGACGTTGCCGACAAATCTACACGATTGGAGCGTCAGACCGAAAACCGTTTGCGTGAACTAACTGAACGCACAGAGGGTAATGCTGACACATTAAAGGCGCAGGAACGAAAACAAACGGCTCGCCTGGATGAATTAGAAGAACGTACGCGCGTCTCGATGAAATCTATCGAGAACCGTCTGGAAACCACGGACACGCAGGCTCAGTCAGCTTTACGCACTGCAAACGCTTCCTCGAACGAAGTTCGCGAGCAATTAAAGTCTTTCGCGGAACACACCGATCGTAAGCTTGTAGAAGTGGAAAAGCACGCTCAGTCAGCACAACAAAACATCACTTCTGTATTTGGCAAGCTGTCTGACGTCAGTGCCAGCGTGGAAAAACTGTCGGGCCAAAATGTTTCTTCGCAAGAGGCATTAGCCAATCTTGAAGCCGCAATGGCGCGCATTAATGAGCGCATTGAGGAAGCCGAAGAGACAAAAGCATCTGCTTTAGCTTCATTAGAGGAATCGTTTTCTTCTCTGGACGAGCGCTTGAGCGATGTCACTGGAAAAGTGGATGAAAGCGCCCAATTCCGCGATGAGCTCCAGCAAAAAGTTGCCGACATAACGGATTCGGTCGCTCACTCCATGGACACTGTTCGCGCAGAGTTGGAAGCAAAGCTTAAGGCAGCGGATTCGCCCGGCTCTGAAGCAATTGAAACCATTCAGCGCCAGATGGAGGACATTCAGACCAAACTGGCGGAAACGGATGAACGTCAATTACAGGCCGTAGACCTGATCACCACCCAGTTTGAACGCATGTCAAAAGCGCTGGACGAACGCCTAAGCGCAGTGGAAGACCAGAAAGACGGCAGTAATGTGCGCGCTCAGCTCGAAGCTATGGGCAATGAACTTGCGCGCGTCGCCGAACATCTGAACAATCGCGTGAGTGACACTGAACGCAGAAGTGCTGAAGCAATTGAGCAAGTGGGCGAACATGTCGTTCGTGCCGCTGAGCGCCTGCAGGCGCGTAATGACGAAGCGCTGGACGATATTTCTAAAAAAGTCGCACAAAGTGCTAATGACACAAAGAAGCAACTCCAGGAGGCCATGGATGACGTGGACCGTCGACTGGAAGAAATGCGTCGGTCTCCATCTGCAACGACCACTCCAATCGCCCCTCCTCAACCGGCAGTTGATCAGCAAAACGAATTAGCCGGCGAGTTTGACATTGAAACAGGCGATGATGCTCCGCCTCCTCCATTTGCCTCTGACGTAGTAGAAGATGACGACGATATTTTTGCTGCAGGCGATTTCTCAGAAGGCGCGGAAGAGAGCTTAACCTCTTCTCCCGAAGAGGTTAGCGAACCGGCCGCGAAAGTCTCTCTCGACACATTCATCTCCCAAACACAGGTTGATGAAACAGACGACAATGAAGAAACCACTTCGCCCACAGAGGCTCTTGCTCCAGTTATCGGAGAAGATGAAGTTCTTCTGGATGCCGAAGAGGAAGACACGCCGGCGCCATTTGGTATTCACGCCAACCATGCTGAAGAACCTGCTTTGTCTGATGCAGATATCTCTAGCGCAGTACACGATGCGCGCAAGGAGTTTGCCGCCCATCTTGCTGAACATGTGGAAAGCGTTACAGCCGAACTTCAAGACGACACCGACGACGATGTATTTGAAGACCTGACCGAGGACTTGTCAGACTTCATCGAACCGGAAAAAAACGTTTTTGAAGATGACGTGTTTGCAGAAGACACTGATACAGATCTTTTCTCATCTTCAGACGAAACAGAATTTGAAGCGGATCTACCTCAACCTGACGCGCTGCTTTACGATCGCGGACTTGACGACGACCCATTCGCAAAAGCTGGTTCCAATCCCCTTTCCGTCCTGAATAACGCACGTCAAGCTGCAAAAGAACGCGGGAACCAGAACCGTCATATCGTCTCTGGGAACATGCCGGAAAATGGCGAAACACGCTCATCCAAATTGCCTATTGTAGCGGCAGGGGTTCTCGCTGTGGCTGTCGCTGGCGGCGCAGGCATGATGTCGATGCGCGGCAAGCAAGCGAACAACGACGATGTGTTCACGCCGGTGCCACCCAAGTTTGATCCGTCTCTTTCAGCAGAAAAATCTGCTGGCGACGTCGACACAGATGACGGATTGTTTGAAAGCGATACCGCTGCGCCAGTGACCAACCCATCTATTAAAGTTGTTGAAGAAGATATTCTTTCAACTGACGACGCCAAAATACTGACATCAGAAAACATTCAGGCAGCTGAAGTTTCTGCGTCGCCGACAACGCAGACGAAGAAAAAAGTTTCCGCATTGGATGCGTTTGCATCTGAACGAACCAAACAAATCACCCAACCCGCTACTTCTGTTGCCTCCCCCGCAACAGAGCGTCCTTTAACGATTGAAGAAGCCGCAACCAACGGCGAACCGATCGCGCTGCACGATCAGGCCGTCGCCTTGCTAGCCAAAGGTGAAAAACGCGAAGCCGCGGAAACAATGCGCCGGGCTGCGGATGAAGGTCTTGCGGCTGCTCAGTACAGGATGGGGAAACTGTATGAACGTGGCGAAGGCGTGCCACGCTCCATGTTGGAAAGCCGTAAATGGACACGCCTAGCAGCTGACCAGGGCAATGTGAAAGCCATGCACGACCTTGCCGTTTTTTACGCTGAAGGCGAAGGCGGTGAGCAATCATTTGTTGGCGCAGCCGAATGGTTCACCAAAGCTGCAGAATACGGACTGGTCGACAGTCAATATAACCTCGGCGTTCTCTATGAACGCGGACTGGGTGTTTCAGAAAATGCTGCTGAAGCGGCTTTCTGGTTCGACCTTGCAGGACGCAGCGGTGACGCCGACGGCGCTCGCCGCGCCCGTGACATTTACCGCGACATGACAGCAAACACCGCCGTTGATGTTCAGTCCCGCGCAAGCCGCTTTGTTCCCAAAACGCCTGATGCGGTCGCCAATGGTGACTTTGGCGTTCGTCCTTGGGCGCGGACAGGGACAGGACGCGTTGCGGAAGTCCAGCGCTTGTTGACCGAGCTTCAATTTGAAGGTGTCGACATTGATGGCGTAGTCGGCCCGCGCACCCGTCAAGCGATTCGGGCATTCCAGGAAGAAACCGGTCTCCCGCAAACGGGTGAAGTCGACGACCAGTTGCTTGAAAAGCTTGAGAGTGCAGCGCAAAACGCACGCTAATCGGCTTTTTTGCTTTTTGTTGTAAATACTAACGCGCTTCAGTCTTTTCTTCATACTCATCCGGTTCTATTCCTATTATTGAACCAGCGTTTTGTGCCCGACTTGGAGACGGAATGCAGATACACCTACCCATTGCTGAAATGGCTGTTGATCCTTTCACGATCATCGCCATCGGCGCGGGCGTGGGATTTGTATCTGGATTGTTTGGCGTAGGCGGTGGTTTTCTTCTCACCCCACTTTTGATGTTTGCTGGCGTTCCAGCTGCAATAGCTGTTTCCACACAAGCTAATCAGGTTCTTGCCACCTCAATTGCAGGCGCCTCCGCCCATTGGCGAAACAAAGCTGTCGATACCCGCATGGGTATCTTTATGATGATTGGAGGCTTGGCCGGATCCGCCTTGGGCGTCTGGATATTCAAGCTCTTGCGCGCTTCCGGCAATATCGACGATTTCATTGCTATCTCCTATGTTATCTTCTTAGGAATTGTTGGCGGATTAATGTTCTGGGAAAGCATTGGCGCAACCTTCAAGAAAGGCGGCGGCGGCGACCCAAAACGCAAACATGCCTTAAGGCTCTGGACCCGCGTTTTACCGTTCAAACGCCGCTTTCCGCGTTCTGGTCTTTATATCAGTATTATACCACCCATTGTTATAGGGTTTGTTGTGGGATGTCTTGCCGCCGTTCTTGGGGTCGGCGGAGGGTTTATTTTGGCGCCTGCGATGGTCTATCTCTTGGGCGTGCCAACACGCGTGATGGTTGGCACATCTTTGTTTCAAATCATCTTTTTAACCGCCTTTGTGACTTTTCTTCAGGCGGCAGTGAACCAAACAGTCGATATTGTCCTTGCTCTCGTACTCATGTTGGGCGGTGTTGTCGGAGCAAGACTTGGCGCGGCCACCGGTCAATATTTAAATGCGGCTCAACTTCGGCTTCTGCTCGCACTTGTGGTTCTGGCTATGGGCGGGAAACTCGCTATGGACATGGTTTTTGCCGAACCTGTCGCATTCGTCCTGGAGACTTTGCGATGAAAATTCTCCGTGTCGTCTTCCCCCTCTTCTTTTTTACTTTCCTGGCTCCCGCAGCCACAGCTGATTTCACAACTTCTGAAGCTATTGTCGCTGATCTTGCGCGCGATCATATCAAAGTCGACGTCAATTTTTCTGGCGCGCGGATTACACTTTTCGCAGCGACACCCGCCGCAGATAATAACAGCGTGGCATTTGCCGTTGCATTAGTTGGTCCGCATAGAAAATACGCCGTCTCCCGGGCGGGCGATAAGAAGAGCGAGAGGTTTGAGTTTGCATCTGCGCCAAGCGTGCTGTCGGTCGCCGCAGAACCTGCTGTTCAACACCTCACCACACCGACTGCTTTGCTTGGAATGGATAAGACCCCTGCTTTCGCAGCCATCCCGCTCCCGGAAGGCGTAGACGACCCGAACCTTGGATTGTGGCGCAAGGCTTTGTCTGATCTTAAAACAGAACGCGGTATGTATAAGACAGATTCCAAAGCGATTAAACGCGTTGGCGAGGGTTTAATCCGAGCTGACATAGACCTGCCAGCAGCAGCTCCGCCAGGCGCTTATGAAGCCCGTATTTACATGTTTAACGGTGAAGTGGCGACAGCAGAGGGCCGCACGACACTCATACTGGAACGCCAAGGCGCCGAACACGCCCTGTTTGGCCTGTCTCACGACTATCCCATTCTTTATGGGATCGTCGCTGTATTGATCGGCTGCGCAATAGGTCTAATCGGTTCGGCGATTCGCGCAGAAGATTAGAAACATTACGTCGAATTGAGATTTCTATCTCAAGAATGAAACAAAATTGCCTCAATCTCATTGAATACATACGACCCCAAAAGAGAGAGGCATTCTTTTATGAAACGCATCGCATCACTTATGCTCGCCAGCACCATGATGGTGGCGGCATGTCAGACCGTTGACCCGTACACGCGCGAAACGAAGATTTCCAACACAACCAAAGGCGCAGCTCTGGGCGCGCTCGGCGGCGCTGTTCTTGGCGCTCTCACAAACACATCAGACGGCAAACAAACTGCGCGCAACGCGATGATTGGCGCCGGCATCGGCGCACTCGCTGGCGGCGCAGTCGGTAACTACATGGACCGTCAGGAAGCTCGCCTGCGTCAACGTCTTGATGAAACTGGCGTTTCCGTCACACGCGTTGGCGACAGCATTTACCTGAACATGCCGTCAGACGTCACATTTGCTTCCGGTCAGGCAAACCTTAACCCTGCATTCGACTACGTCCTTCAGGATGTGGGCCTTGTGCTCAACGAATTCGACAAGACTATTATTAACATTGACGGTCACACTGACACGACCGGATCAACTGCGTTCAACCAACAGCTTTCTGTGAACCGTGCTGACAGCGTCGCTTCATTCCTGATTGGCGAAGGTGTCCGTCCGGAGCGTATGATTGTCCGTGGTTACGGTGAGAACTCACTCAAGATCCAAACCGGTGATGGCGTCAATGAACCGCTCAACCGTCGTGTTGAGATTCACATTTCTCCGCTGACATAAACAGCGCTGATTACGACCAACAAAAAAACGCCTCATCGTTCCATCAACGATGAGGCGTTTCTTTATCAACCAGCCCTTTTTCGGCGAAGACGTTTTATGCCGACGCGCCTCGGCTCTGAGCCATCTGGCGCCAAACTGTCGTGGCGCACACGATAGACGCCGTCACGCCCGAGCATTGCCACTAACATATTGTGTTCAAATAGCACATCGACCGCGGGGTCCAGCACATTTAAGCCGCCTGTAAACGCCCCAAGGGATGGCATAACTAAACGGCTTGAACTGTAAGCAAAACACTTTGCGCGCACATGGCGCCATGACCGCCCACGAACACGTGCGCAGGGGTGCAAGTGACCAGCTATTTCACCTTTTCTCCCCCCACTTATTGGTTCATGCCGAAAATGTAACGGTCCGATTTCAATCTCATGCATGGCGCGACCGCCAAACTCTTCAGGCGGTTGCGGATCATGATTGCCTTCAACCCAGCACCAATCTGTATGGGAGGTCAGTAGCTGAATACGCCTGATAGCGTCGTCTGAAAGACGCTTGTGTGCGAATGGGTCGTGGAAACTGTCACCCAGCGAAATCACCTGTTCTGGCGATAAACCCAGCACAAGTTTTTCAACGAGGGCCAATGTTGCCGCTGTGTCATAGGGCGGCAACATCTGGCCGCGACGAGCGTAAGAAGACGCTTTCTCAAGGTGCAGGTCAGACACGACAAGAAGTGATTTTTCTGCCCACCACAAAGCGCCATCTCGAAGCAGCAACATCTCAACGCCGTTGACTGCCACGTTTAGCGCGCCACCGCACACATCCTGCAGCTCAGTCTTATCTGATCCGAAAGTTACGTCAGTCATGAACACATGGAGAACAGATTGCCTGCGCCCGGTCAATCTGCGATATGCGCGCGCAGCGATTTATGACAGGAAAAGTTCGACTTCCTGAACAAACACGTCCGGCTGGTCGAGCATCACATAATGGCGGGCGGCCTCAATCCTGCGCATCTTAGCGTTGCGCGCGCCACGATAATTCATCGCATAAACACCAGACACAGTCGCGCGCGAATATCCCATATCTTCATCATAGGCATAAAGCACAGTCATTGGCGCGGTAATGCCAAAAAGACGGTGACGCAGATCCGTTGTCATGACCTCATACATCATGTTGGCCATCGTCCGGCGATCCGCCGCCAGAGACCATTTGAGCGCCCGAGCGATCGCATTCGGAGTCCGCGCCAGTTTCAACATTGCAGCTTGCTGGCTGTCTTCAAACGCCTGCTTGTCCTGTGAGAGCATTTCCGCGCGCGCCATGGATGCAAGCGGCTCCATGTGCTCGATCGTCGCAAAAGGATGCAAAAGCACAGAGAAGAAGGGCAACATGTCCACCACCATAACCTGGGCGATGGCGGAAGGATCACGATGCGCAGCAATCATTGCAATGAGGCCGCCCATAGAATGGCCGATCACAGAAGGCGCCTCCAGACGCGTAGCGTAGTCTACAAGCTCGCCGGCAATGCTCAATAATGCGCCCGGGCTCTCATTTCCCAAAGACGCCATGCCGTCAAAACCGCCAATGTGAAGGATGTGCACTTCGTGAGATTTTCGAAGTGAGCGTACAAGACCATCCCAGACGCGTGGCGAAGATCCTAAACCATGGACGAGTATGACAGGGTCGCCAGCGCCGACAATTTCCACATCAAACCGCAACGGGCGCGCATATACGCCGCGTCCAACGTCTCTGCGTCGGATGTCAATGTAATCGTCGACAATGCGCATGATCTCTCCGTGCCAGCGGAGGTTGTTTGCCTTCCATCTGGCCAACTGACAATGGGTTTCCCCGTACACGTGCGAATTATAGGTAGTTTTTACACCTATAGCTCATGCATGTTTCAGTTTTTATATGCGCTGATTGATTCCTGAACAAATTTTCGTTTAGGTAGACCGCTGTCAGGACGGTAGCAAACCCAAGCGCAACATAATGCGCACCCGTTCGTCTTCTGCGCGCGGACGCCGAGAAAAATGTGTCGTTCGCAACGGCGCTCGCCTTCCTTTTAGCAGGATGAGAACACGGTAGGAATTCTGGCCTGCTTCTGAGGTAATCGTCTCGATCTTAACATCTTCAACCATGTCAGCGTCAAAGCAATAATTCGTTGTTTTGACGCGCTTAATCGTCTGACTGATTTCATGGTCGCCAATTTCAAGAATGGTCGAGCCCCCCATCACGCCACCCAGAATGAAAAGCGCGCCAATGAAGCAAACACCTAAAATGACCAGGACAGCAACAGGTGTGAACAAGCTTAGCGGCCAGGCAAGCTGAAACATTTTCCCGACAATCAGGATTATTGACGTCGCCCCCAAAACAACGAGTCCGATGCGCATACTGATACGCATTTCATCCCGATAGATCAGCGAAGCTTTTGCGCTTTGCAGATCTTCTTCAATGTCCATATTGGCGAAAGCCATCTTGCTCACCCTCACACTGACAGAAACTTGCCTGCCTCGCATGGTTCATTCTGAGCCGCCTGGTTTAAAAGGACTTCAAAATGATTGCCGGAATTGCCCGGTGTGAATTCAGAGCTTTTCATCCAAGAATGTTGTTGTTTTTCTGAGCGTTGAGTTTTATCACATCCGCTGTGTGCCAAACTCGTCCGCCCATTTCCTGGACCAGGCGTCTAATCCGAGCAATTGCTGAGAAAGATCTTCCCCCATTTCAGTCAATGCATATCCATTGTCCGTCAGTGTCAGGATGTTGAGCGCGCGCAAATCTTTGACAAAGAGATTTGGGCAACGAGTGAAGCTAATCTGATTTGTGTCATCGACCAGCTTTGTGAAACCGGAACACTGTCAGACGACTTAAAAGAACGCTTTCAAGCCGATTTCACTGTTGAGCAGCAATTGGAAGTTTTCGCGCTCTGCGGCGCTTATTATACGGTCAGTTTTGTGGCGAATGTCGCCAACCTGCCAAATGAAAGTTTTGGAAGATCATTCCCGGATAGCCAAGTCTGATGAGCTATTTCGGCAATTTGAAAACAAATCGCGCGCCTTGATCGTAACTTGTGTCCAACGCGATTTCCCCGCCATGGGCTGAGACGATATTTGCAGTTAGCCACAGCCCTATGCCCTGCCCTTTATAATCGCTGTTTGCGCCATGTAGACGATGTAAGGGCTCGAAGATTGCTTTTTCAAATTTTGGATCAATACCAATACCATTATCGCTAATTGCATAGTGGACGATATTATCCTGCTCCCACCCTTCAATGTTGATCATGGGAATGTCTGTCTTGCTGACATATTTGATGCTGTTTTCGATCAGGTTGCGCCAAACACGTTCGAGAAGATCCGGGTCGGAGGGAATGCTGGGAAGGTTTGAAACACTGATCTCCGGCGGCTTTTCGTGGCCTTGGGATTCAATGTCATCAACAACACGGCGAACCAGCTCCTCCATGTCATAAGTCTTGATATCCGGCGTCGTAAAGGCTGAACGCGTGAACCGCAAAAGCCCATCCACAAGCACCACCATCTGCTCTGAAGAAGATTTGATACTTTGCGCGCATTCTTCCACGCTGAACTTGTCGGCTGGATCAGACAGAATGATTTCAGCAAGCATGCTCATCTGACGCGCCGGTGATTTAAGATCATGAGAGGCGACGCTGGCAAATTGGTTTAACGCTGTGTTCGAACGCTCGAGTTTGTCATTAACGCTCTGAAGTTGCTGGTTAGCGCTCGCCTGAATGTCGAGTTTCGCAGCAGTAAGCTGTTCCTGCTGTTTTAAGCGTGCATGATAAAAAGCGCCGACTAGTAAAACCACGCCTGTGACCACAAACATAGCACCGACTAACGCCACGCCCTGAACGCGCTGAATATTCTGCTGGATGCGTCTGCTAAGCGCTTCTTTAAAGCTATTTAATTCCGAAATCGCTGGCGCGTCGTTGATACGTACCAACGGGTCAATCTCGGCGGGAGTTGCGCCTGCATCAATCATCTGTTCAACGATGTTCAGATTTTCAGTGTATTTGAAAATCATATCCCGCGTGGCCGGAAGACGTGGCGCTTCAAGATAACTGACCGCGATTGCTTCTAGTTTCTCGATGAGTATTAGCGCCTGACGAGCATTGTCTTGCGCGCTCTCGATGTAGTTGGGTTCTTGGGTTCTAAGAACTGCGTTCTTGAAATTATGAATCAGACCGCCATAGCCCAGCTCAGCATCAAGCTGAAAAGCATACAAAGTCGCGTCTGATTCAGCAGCTCTCAGACGACTGACATTCAAGCTCTGCCAGACGCTTAGAAGAATAAACAACCCCGCCAAAACAACTGACAATTGAAACACATTCATCCGCATTAAGCGAAATCCGCTTGTCGGTTGTTCGGCCATTGTTGTCTTAAAGAACTGATTTATAGAGCGCACGATAGAATTGCCCCCTCCCAGCAGCATCTTCAAGCGCGTCCATCCTAAGTTGTTCTTGAATCTTACACAAACACAATATTTGCGTCCAATCGAGTTTCATAAAGATACTTATGTAAAGTTCAATTGTCAGCATCACGACAAAGCGCCTGTGCATTCTATTTATAGAAAATCGCTTAAAACTCAAACACGTCTGCCTTGAATATGGGTAACTAGACACAATCTAGCAATGAGAATGGTTTGCAGTCTCGCATTTGAATGCTAGCTCTTAGCAATCAGCAACCCTGTTTAACCCACATAATAAGCATGACGATCAGCGACATTACACGCGAATCACCCCCTCGGAAGAAAACTGCAGCGGCAAAGAAGTCAGCCACTTTCTGGAAAAAGCAGGCGCGCATCTGGCATTGGATTTCTGGGGCCATCTGCCTGATTGGAATGTTGCTGTTCGCATTTACAGGCATCACCCTGAACCACGCAGCGGATATTCCCGCTACGCCCAAACGCGAGCGTTTGGAAGCACAATTACCCAATGATCTGATGGGCTCATTGGCGCAACAGCCGGAAGAAGGCGTCACAGATTCATTGCCTAAGGACATTGTCCGTCAACTGCGCCGCGATCCTGGCATCAATGCAGCAGGCGCAAAGGCTGAGTGGACGGACATTGATGTTTATGTCGGACTGCCTCAACCGGGAGGCGACGCATGGTTGGCGATAGACCGGGAAACTGGCCTTGTTGAATATGAAAGAACAACGCGCGGTGCGATTTCGTACCTTAACGACCTTCACAAGGGGCGAAATACAGGAACTGCATGGGCGGTTTTTCTGGATATTTTTTCACTCGCAACAATTTTCTTTTGCCTGACAGGACTTTGGCTGTTGCAGATCCACGCCGGTAAACGCGCCATAACTTGGCCACTAACTATTGGCGGACTGGCGCTGCCCATCGTTATCCTCATCTTCTTTGTTCATTAGCGGGAAAAGCTTCATGCGCGCACTACTCAAAATAGCCGGACTCGGCGCACTGGCAGGTACTTTTGCAGCATCCGCTCAGGCTGATGATTTGAATGTATCTGTCGAGCTTCCTCGTCTAAATGTGGCGGAGTATCACAAACCATATGTGGCAATCTGGATTGCACGACCTGACCATTCTGTCGCTGCAAACCTTTCTGTCTGGTACCAGCTTGAAGACGGACCAGAAGGCGAAGGCGAGACCTGGCTGAAAGACATGCGACAATGGTGGCGTCGCACAGGGCGCTCTCTGGAAATGCCTGTGGATGGCGTCTCTTCACCGACCCGCGGTCCGGGACAACACGTGCTGACCTTCGAAGGAAACGCAGATGCGTTGAAGCACCTGCCAGAGGGCGAATATGTGCTGCATGTGGAAGCCGCGCGAGAGGTCGGCGGACGCGAAATGCTGCGCATTCCGTTCATATGGTCTGCAGACCAGTCATTCAGCCAATCCGTTACTGGCGAAACAGAATTGGGCGAAGTTTCGCTGACCATTACGCCTTAGCTTAAATTCAACGATATTTATGGAAGCCCCACTCATGAACCTTATTAAGAATCTTGTCGTTGGCGCCGTAGCCGCTCTCACCCTCTCCGCTCCAGCGTCGGCACACCGTATGTGGATGTTGCCGTCCACATTCACCCTATCCGGCGAGGAACAATGGGTGACGATTGATGGCGCAATCTCTAACGACCTTTTTTTTCCAAATCATGTGCCGTTGCCGCTAAACGACATCACCATCACCGCACCAGACGGAGTGACATCAAAACCGGTTGATGGATGGACAGGTAAGTTCCGCTCCGCATTCGACGTAAAACTGGACAAGCAGGGCACATGGAAGATTACGGAAAACGGCAGCCTTTACTTTGCGCGCTGGACTGAAGGTGGTGAAAACATGCGTCGCCGCGGTACGCTGGGGATGTTCACGGCGCAAGGATTGCTCGACAAACCTGATGTTCAATTGATGAAGTCAGCACGGCGCGTTGAAACCTTTGTCACACTTGGCGCGCCAACAAGCAACGTGTTTGCGCCGACAGGCAAAGGATTGGAGCTATCTCCCGTTACTCATCCTAATGATGTCTATGCTGGCGAAACCGTCACATTCAAACTGCTCGTCAATGGCGCACCTGTTGAGGGCCTTGAAGTGGAAATCGTCAAAGGACATGACCGATACCGAGACGACCCGAATGCGTTGAAACTTAAAACAGATGCTGAAGGCAAGGTAAGCTTTGTGCCGGAGGAAGCTGGCCGCTACTGGCTGTCATCACGCACCGAAGGCACAACAGAGCTGGACGGAGCAACCATCCCGGCCCTGACATCTTACGTTGCGACATTTGAAGCGTTGGCGCTCTAAAGCAGACACGCCTCATTTCATTTTTTGAAACCGGATTGATCTGAAGAGATCAGTCCGGTTTTTTCTTTGTACAGACAAGTGTGTTGCTAGGAGCACATATTGCGACAGATTATCACGTGAAATTGAATTAAAATTGACTATCACTCTCATTCGCGCAACGAGAGTAGCAATTGCAAATCATTTTCACTACGGGGATCTGGATGACACGGTCTTTCAAAAACTCATGCCTAAGCATGGTCGCAGCCACCGCCCTGCTCTCAGGCACCGCGGTCGCTCAAGAAACTACTGACGCTGAACAGGTTCAGGACACAGTCGTTGTTTGGGGAACGGCAGTTTCTTCTGACTCACTCTTTTTGGGTGAAGGCGAGATTGAGCTTATTCAAGCCGATCACATGTCTGACCTTTTACGCAGCCTGCCAGGTATCGACATTGGCGGCACGCACTCTGTGAACTCGCGCATAAACATCCGCGGTCTCGACGACCGTAACCTGGACGTTTACATCGACGGCGCATTGCAGACCAACTACCTTTACCACCACATCGGTAATCTACTGATCAACGCTGACATTCTGAAATCTGCTGATGTCCAACTTGGCGCCAACACCGTCACACATGGCGGCATTGGCGGCGCGGTTCTTTTTGAAACCAAAGACGCCGCAGACCTCCTTAAAAGCGGTCAACAGTTCGGTGGCCGTTTGATGGCGTCTTATAACGACAACGCTCAAACAGGCTTTTCAGCGACAGGCTATGGAGAGTTGGGCGCTGGCTTTGATGCTTTCCTTTATTTCAACCGTGTTGATCGCGACAATTTTGAAGATGGTTCAGGCCGCGAAACAATCGGCTCTGACGGCACAACCGACAACTTCCTTGGCAAAATCGGCTATGACATCGCAGACAATCAGCGCATTGAACTGAGCTATGACCGTCTGGAAGACAAAGGGGATTACACTCAGCGTCCCGACATGGGTGTTCTGACAAACCAGGCGATCACTGGCGACATCCTGATCCCGACAGAATACACCCGTGAGACGGTCAATCTGTCTTACGAATTGGACCTGGACGAAGCGCTGGTCCTTAAAGCCACGTACTACATGAATGACATGAATTTGTGGCGCGACGAACGCAACCCACTTATCCCGCGTAGTCCCGGCGTTATCCGTGAAGCGCAGGCTGACAACCAGGGTGTGAATATCCTTGCGCAATCAATCTTGGAAACAGGCGCGATTACGCACACGCTCAAATATGGTGTGCAGTATTTTGATCAGTCGCTTTCCTATTTCTCTGATCTTGAAGGCGGGGCTGCGCCTGTGGAGCAAGAAGCTCAGGACACCGGTATCTTTATCGAAGATGAGATCAATTTCGGCGACACTTTCTTTGTTCGCCCAGGCGTGCGCTTCAACGACTACGAAGTCAGCTATCTGGAACTGGGTGAAAGCGCTTCATTTGACGACGTCACTTTTGGTCTTGCAGCAGATTTTGTCGTCACTCAAAATCTGACATTGCGCGCAGCGTTCACTGAATTGTTCCAAGGTCCGGAACTGGCAGAACCTTTTGGCGGCCGTACAGCTAACATCAAAGTTGCCAACCCTGACCTGGAGCCACAAACCGGTAACAACTTCGAATTTGGTTTCCGCTACGCGACAGAAATTCAGGGCGCTCGTATCACAGCTGGCGCTAACTGGTTCGATACCAAGTTGGAAGACTACATCGCCGAAACCACAGCTGACGGGGTAGCATTTGACACAAACATCGGTGACGCTGAACTTGACGGTTTTGAAGCAAGCCTGGGCTGGGGATATGGAGAGCTTGATCTCCTCGCAACCTACTCCACGTCTGACTTTGACGCATCGGGTCTGAATTCTGGTGTTTCCACTGAGAGCGTGCGTGAAATCGGGGATCAAATCAGCTTTGAAGCCGATTACACCCTCACGCCATGGAACCTAACAACCATGTGGAAAGCGCGTGTTGTGTCTGACAAAACGACAAGCACGGGCGAAGTCAAAGATGGCTATTCCGTTCACGACATTTCAGTGCGCGCAGACGAACTGGCGGATATTGAGGGTTTGTCGCTGACTTTTGGTGTCGATAACCTGTTTGACGAAGCTTACACCTCACACGCTTCACGCACCGGCTCCACATTCCACCCTGTGTTCGGACCGCTAGAACTCTACGACGTTGAGCCTGGTCGCAACGTAAAAGTGACGATTGCAAAAATCTTCTAAAAGCTCTCTGCAAAGAGCTGTTAACCAGCGCTGTTCCGGCTCACCTCCGGAGCAGCGTTTTTTGTGCCGTCACATTGCAGATTGAAATCTGAAACCAACTCGCTCACATTGGTGCGACATAACTATACCCAAGTGGGAGGGAAACATAATGAACCGTCGTCAAATGCTGCAAGCCGCAGGCATTTCTGCTGCGGCGCCAATTGCTGCAGGTTTAACGTCAGCCTCCGCAGAAACGCCAAAGAAAGCCGGTTCTGTTGATATGTCTACGCCACAAAGGAAAATGGCCGCAAAGAGGCTAACAGGTCTGTTAAACCTGTTGTTGCCTACCTTCATGCCTGATGGAAAAACGCTCGACGAAGACGCAATTCGTCACGATGTCCGCGCCAGCATCGCTCAGGGTTTCACGGGCACGATGCCGCTTATCAACTGGACATCTCCTGCTGACCCTAACTGGGAGAAACTACATCGGATCATCAAAGATGAAGCTGGCGACAAGCTGGCTCTCCACGGCGTTATCGCAGCAACGCGTGTTGAAGATGACCTGGCGCTGATCAAACGCCTTGAAGATGTTGGGGCAGAAATGATCCTGTTCGCATCCCGTTTCAGCTCCAATATCTCCAACGACGAATTGTACGGCGAATACAAAAAACGCCTAGAAGCAACAGACCTGTCATTCATTCTTTATTGCGCGCTCAACAAAGGCCGTAACTTCCCGCAGCTGGGACCTGCAGGTCAGCCTCTTGAGGTGTTTGATCGTGTTGCAGATCATGGAAATGTCGTCGCCGCCAAAATTTCCCAGCCAGTCACGCTGACATCGACTGTCCAGATTTGTGATGCTGTGGCTGACCGTCTACTGGTCGCTCCGGTCAATCTTGATTATGTGCCTCTGCTGGCTCGCCACTATCACATGCAGTGGAGCGGGCAATGGAATGGCGAAGCCGTTCAAACCCCAGCAAACCAACTGGGCAATCAGCTCTTAAACGCTTGCGCGGAAAAAGATTTCAAGACAGCTGATAAAGTCGCCACGCAACTACAGCCTTCGCTGGATCACTTCTTTAAAGTTCAGGCCAATTCCATTCGATTGGGTGGCCACCCATGGCAACACAATCGCTATTATGCCTGGCTAAGCGGTGGAAATGGCGGCCTCATGCCTGTTGACCCGCACTCCCCGCCTGAGTCTATTCCGGTTCTGACGGCGGCTGACCGCGCGGCAATGCGCGCGGCCTATCAAGCATCAGGCCTGACGCCGACTGACGCGCCAGAAGAACAGTTTATCGTAGGTCGTGCGGCATGGGCCCGCGGCGTGCGCCCAGCCGACCTGGCGGAACTGCCGCGCTATGAGTCCTAGCGTCCGGTGAATTTGGGCGTGCGCTTTTCCACAAAGGCGCGCGCACCCTCTTTATGGTCTTCGGTTTCCCCGGTGCGCAGCTGTGTCCACGCTTCGCGATCCAGCATGGAAAGATAATCCTGCTCTGAGGCAAGACGAGCATTTTCTTTCATATAGCGGAAAGCTGTTTGAGGCCCTTGGGCAAAACCTGACGCCATTTCATGAACAGCTTCATCAAAGGCGTCATCCCCAACCACTTTATTGACGAGCCCGAGTTGCAGGGCGTCCTGCGCAGTGAGTTTGCCAGACAGAAGCAATAACTCTTTTGCTTTGGCTTCGCCCAACATGCGAACCAACGGCCATGTGATGCCGAAGTCTCCTGCAAAGCCGACTTTGGCAAAAGCAGTTGTCATTTTTGCGGATGCCTTGGCAATTCGGAAATCGCAAGCGAGCGAAATCGCCATGCCGGCGCCAGCCGCAGGACCGTTGATCGCAGCGATGGTCACTTTCGGACAATTGTAAAGCAGGCCGCTTAAACGATGCGATCCGCGTTGCCGGTCCAGTTTCTCTTCAAACGGCGCACCACGGGAGACGCCTTCATTCATCACCTGAACATCCCCACCGGCACAAAAACCACGTCCTTCGCCGGTAACAACAATACAACCGACTTCCGGATCAACTGACCATGCCTCAAGCGCGCTAATCGCGCCCTTGAGCATGTCTGGCGATAATGCGTTCAAGCGCTCAGGTCGATTAAAGGTGAGTATCGCGATGCGATCTTTCACCTCCAGCTTAACGTCATCATGCGCCATTTTTTTCTCCCTGTTTTTTGTGCTGAGAGCACTTTAGGCCAAAAACAGAAACAGACCAGTTACTTTGATGGCGGTCGCTGACTTACTGGCGGAAGGTTTCCTGGAATGCCATCGGGGCGCGCTTTTTCAAGCATGCGCTGATAGGCTGGACGCGCCTCAATGCGCTGCTTCCAGTCCGCGATTTCAGGGAAAGCCGCCTCGTCAACCAATTTAAGATTGGTCGCTACCGTTAGCGGGAACAACATCATAATGTCTGCAGCTGAAAACTCGTCGCCACCAAACCATTCTTTCTTTTCCAGGTGGTTTTCAGCGTAGTTCACCACAGCCTCGCTATCGACAAGCGGAGAACGCTGTTTCGGCGGATTAACTCGCCAAGCGCGATAATCACTGAACAAGCGCGCCGCAAGCGAACCTTCAGCATAGTGCATCCACATCAGGTGTTTGGCATAGTCTGGGTCGTCGAGCGCAGGGGTCAGCTGACCAGGCGCATATCGGTTGAGAATCGTCTCAATGATCGCCCCGGACTCCACCAGTATTTCTTCCCCAAGAACAACGGTTGGAACCATAGGCATTTCATGCCCAAGAGCTCTTACCTTGTTCATTGAAGCGTTCAGGTCCCCGCGCACATATTCCAGCTTATACGGCATGCCGAGCTCTTCCATGAGCCAGACAATCCGTTCTGAACGACGCCCTTCCAGGTGATAAATCGTAAGCTCTGGCATTGGCATGGCGGCTTGTTCCTGCACGCTCTTATCGTTGGTGACGGATGTGTTTGTAACCGGCTGTGTGGCGCATGCCGCCAGTCCCAGCACGACAACGGATGACATTAGAATTTGGCGCAACGCCTCTCTCCCCTTTTTTGTTTTCCAATCACTATCAGCAAGGCTGACACAAAGATAGCATTATCACCAAAACCTTCGCCCCCAAACAAATCTCATAAAAAATTCCACTCCGCCATTGAATAATTAATAGACCGGTCTATTTATTTATCATCAACACAATGGGAGCCTTGAAGTTGGCAAGAACACGCAACGAAGAAGCTTACGCGGCAGCGCGCGACACACTGCTCGACACGGGCATGAAACTGATCCGCGCCAATAGTTATGACAGTGTTGGGATCAACGATATTTTGCGTGAGAGTAATGTGCCTAAAGGCTCTTTCTATCATTACTTTGATAGCAAAGAGACATTCGGTTTAGCGGTCCTTCAGCACTACCATGCTCAGCAGCTTAAAATGGCGCAAGATGTTCTCAAAAATGAGGATCTAGCGCCCGTCAAACGCCTGAAGCGCTTTTTTGAAACAGCTTATGACGACTTTGAAGGACGCGACTTTTCGCAAGGTTGTTTGATGTGCAACCTATCTACAGAGCTAGGCGCTTCCAGTCCCGGCTTTCAGGCTGAACTCAATAAAAGCTGGAGCGAACTGAGTGCTGCGCTCAGCGCCTGCATTTCCAAACTCAATAAAGCAGACATCAACCTTTCCCACCTGAGCGATGCTGAAGCTGCTGAATGGTTGCTCAACGCCTGGAGCGGTGCGCTGACGAGAATGAAGGCGCGCGGAAATGGCGAACCCCTTCAACTTTTCCTCAAATCCATTTTCAAAAAGGATGCTTAAATGACCACTACAACAGCCCTTATAACCGGTGCCAGTCGCGGCATCGGATACATTCTAGCAAAAGAATTAGCCGTCCGTGGCGCAACGGTGATTGCTACCATGCGTGACCCAAATGGTCGCAACAGCGCTATCGCACAGGAACTTACAGGCTGGGCCAACCAAGAGGACTTGAGTCTTCAAGTCTTAGACCTTGATGTTTGCGACCAGACATCAGTCGACAAAGCGGTTCAAAGCGTAGAATCTGAAGGACAGATTGATGCGCTCATCAACAATGCCGGCATTATGCCGACCGGTCTCACTGAAGCATTCACGCTGGAGCAAGCGCAACAAACTTTCGATGTGAATGTCTATGGCATTATGCGCACCTGCCGCGCAGTTCTCCCTTTCATGCGGAAACGCAAAGCTGGACGCATTATCAGCATCAGCTCCGCAGCTGGCCGGTTGGCAATCCCATATTTTGGCCTCTATTGCGCTAGCAAATGGGCGATGGAAGCTTATTGTGAGACGCTGCATTACGAACTTGAGCCATTCGGCATCGACAGCGTCCTTGTTGAGCCGAGCGGTCACGCTACAGATCTCGTCGCATCGGCCCCAGCGCCGCAAGATTTGGCGTGCCTCAGCCAATATGGCGAACTCAGCAAAGGCAGGGAAAAACTGCTCGGAATGTTCCATGACATGTTTGCTCAGGGCGAAAGCATCACAGACGCTGCAAACGTTGCTCGCATGACCGCAGACTTGGTATTTTCGACCTCTCCGCTTCCGCTACGCACACAAGTTGGCGCAGACATGGGCGTTACAGCATTTAACGAAGCCGTTGCACCGGTTCAGTCCGCTTTGGTGGACAGTCTGAAACCTGTTTACGCAGCAACTTAACACGCTTCAAAGATCAGGCGCTGCAGACCGAAAGCGGTGCCTGGTCGCCCTTTATGAGCGCCCAGATTTTTTCATGAAATGTGTAGGCGAAAGTCTGTACGATTGGTTCAATTATCCCGACACCTAGAGCAATCGCCCAATCTCCGGTCAGAACGTAAGCAACAAGTATCGCAACGCTTAAGTGCATAGCGCCATATGTGAATGTCTTCAAAACCTGCATGAGAAAGCCTCTTGCTGAATTATTAAACTAACCCCTTACACATATTTATTTATAATGATTTTAATTTGCAAAAGCAAGTTGTTTTATTTTATGAGTGTGCTGCAACACTTGTTGACTAAAGAACCGCTTGATCTTCCCAAACGTAAGGTCGGTAAAGTTGCCCCTACATAATATAAAGGCGGGAGGAATACGGATGTCGAAACAGCTCTTATGGGGGCTGTTCGCTACGGCTGCGTTCACGACGGTAGCTGTTGGCGCATGCTCCATTTCGGACACCAAGACCAACACACAACAAACGGCGCACGACGCTCATTCAAACCATGAGAGCATGCACATGGCGTCCCATGGACCGGTCGCAAATGTGCCAGAGTATATCGACAATTTCCGCTTGATTGATCATGCGGGCAAAAGCCACGAACTCTACTATGAGATGAACGCCAAAGCTGTCGTGATCATGACACATGGTAATGGCTGTCCAATTGTTCGCGGCGCCGTTCCTGACTACATGGCGCTAAAAGAACAGTTTGCGGATCAGGACATTGAGTTCTGGATGATCAACTCCAACCCGCAGGACACACGCGCTGACCTTGCCGCAGAAGCGGCTGAATTCAACATCGACATGCCTATCCTGCATGACGTGAACCAGATCATCGGCGAATCCATGGGCTATGATCGCACCGCCCAGGTTTTTGTGCTCGACCCGGCACAAGGGTTTAAGGTCGTATATTACGGACCGCTAAATGACCGACAGACCTATGAGCGCCAGCGCGCCGAAGCCAAAGAGCACTATGTCAAAGACGTTCTCAACGCCCTGATGGCCGGTGACGAAATCACCACCAAGCCGCCAGCAATCCGTGCAGGCTGCATGATCAACTTCCTCGAGAAGGACAAGCGCGACGAGCACGCCAAACTGACCTACGTCAATGACATTGCCCCTATCCTTGAGGAAAAGTGCGTTGAATGTCACCAGGAAGGCGGAATTGGACCCTGGGCGATGACGGACTATGACGCAGTCTCCGGCTGGGCGCCAATGATCCGCGAAGTTGTGCGAACAGACCGTATGCCGCCGTGGCACCCTGACCCTGAAATCGGGAAACTGCATGAAAACCGTGATCTGACGAATGAGCAAGTCAAAACCCTGATCCACTGGATTGAAGCCGGCGCCCCGCGTGGCGAGGGCGAAGACCCACTCGCCAAGCTCGAACACCACGCGCCGGAATGGCCATTAGGCGAGCCAGACCTCATCCTGACAGCGCCTGAATATACCGTCCCTGCAAACGGTGTGGTGGATTACGTTTACCCGGTCATTGAAAACCCGCTGACCGAGGATAAGTGGCTAAGAGCGACAACTATCAAAGCAGGCAACCGACAAGTCGTGCATCACGTGCTTTCCGGATACCTGTCTGACGTCCCAGAAGACGCAGCCGCATCCACAGGACGCTGGGAGTTTAACACGGGTAGTTATGCTGTTGGATCAGAATCTGCGGTTCAGCCTGATGATGCCGGCGTCCCCTTCCCAGCAGGTGGTGTCGTCGCATTGCAAATGCATTACACGCCATACGGCAAGGAAGTGACGGATCAGACGAGGATTGGCTTTTACTTTCACGACGAAACGCCTGAACTGATCAACCGGACTGCGACAATTATCGACGCATCCATTGAGATCCCAGCCGGAGAGGCCCGTCACCTCGAAACAGCATATATGGAGTTTCCACATGATGCTGAGCTCTTCTATGTCTTCCCGCATGCACACTATCGTGGCTACTCATCAAACCTGAAGCTGCAATACCCTGATGGCGAAGAGAAGATGTTGTTGTCCCTGCCCCGCTACGACTTCAACTGGCAGCGCGCCTATTGGTTTGAGGACATCGTCGAGATCCCGGCCGGGTCAAAACTGATCGCAGAATATGTCTATGACAACTCTGAAGACAATCTGGCCAACCCTGACCCTGAAGCCAATGTGACCTGGGGCGAGCAAAGCTTCGAAGAAATGCTCTACACCCGCCTGTCCTATCGCTGGAAAGGCGAAACCACCGCCAACCGCATGGATGAAAAAGACGTCGAATTACAAACGCTCGGCTTCTTTGGCGCCATGGACGACAATATGGACGGACGTCTCGTTGAAGCCGAACTCAAAGGCATGATGGGATCTCGCATGAAGGCGGGTTTCCAACAAATGGACTTCAACAAAGACGGCGCTGTCAGCAAGGAAGAATGGATCACCGTTCGCAAGTTCATGGGACGCGGCAACCGTCCGCAATAAGACTTTAATAGTCTCCCCTCTCCCATTTGGGCGGCCCTTTACAGGGTCGCCCCTTTTTTGCGCTTAAGTCATTGCATCCCGCACCAGATCTTCTTCTGCCTCGCGCAGGATTGCCTCGGACGCGTCGCCGCCAAAAACTGGCTCACGTCCTATTTCCAGCATGACAGGCACTGCAAACGGCGAAATGCGCGTCAAAGCCTTGTGCACAATATGGCCTCGTATGCGCGCCAGCGTATCGCCAAGGCGCCGGATATCTAAGAGCCCATCAGCTGCGTCCTGTCGCGCTGCTTGCAGAAGGATATGATCAGGCTCATGCGAGCGCAGGACGTCGTAAATCAGGTCCGTGGAAAACGTGACCTGACGACCTGTTTTCTCCTGACCGGGAAAGCGCCTTTCGATCAATCCGGAAATCAATGCGCAGTTTCGAAATGTCCGTTTCATCAGCGCGCTTTCATCCAGCCATTCTTCCAGGTCGTCTCCTAGCATATCTTCATGGAAGAGTTCCCCCATGTCTTTTGTGGATAGATCCTTGAGAGCCCAGACGGAAAGCGCATACTCTGATGCCACAAAACCTAATGGTTCCAAGCCCATACGCTCTAGTCGCCGTGTGAGAAGCATGCCCATAGTCTGGTGACAAAGCCGCCCTTCAAATGGATACGCCACCAAATAAAACTTACCGCCACGCGGAAATGTTTCGACCAGCATATCTGTGGCGGATGGGATGGCGGATTTCTCTTTTTGAATCTTGATCCATTCACGCACCTGTTCTGGCAAGGCACCCCAGCTTTCAGAGTTTGAGATGATGTTTCGCACCCGCTCGGCCAGAAATGTCGATAGTGGAAACTTCCCGCCATTATAGCTGGGCACTGCTGGTTCAGGATCATTTGAGCGGGTCACCAACACATCAGTTTCGACCATGGCCTGAAATTCTAAGATTTCACCCGCGAACAGAAATGTGTCGCCCGGTGTGAGGGTCTCGATAAACCACTCCTCAACCTCACCCAGCACGCGCCCACCAAGTTTGTTCAATATCGGCTCACCCTGATCATTGCGGCGCAATCGGCCGCCAAGTCGGATTTTCAGCATCGGGCTTTCGACAATCGCGCCGATATTCAGACGGTGGCGCTGGGCCATATCCGGACTGCGCACTTTCCAGAGACCTGTCTGCTTGTTCTTTAAGATACGTCTGAAGCGATCATAGGTCGCCAGCGCATATCCGCCTGTGGCGACAAACTCAACGACACGCTCATAAGTCTCCCACGGCAGATCTGCATATGGCTCCGACGCGGTTATTTCCTCAAAAAGCTTCAGCGGCTCAAACCCTTCCCCGCATGCGCGTCCCATAATGTGCTGAGCGAGGCAATCGAGCGCGCCACGCCTTGGCGCAGGCCCATCCAGCGCACCTTCTGAAACGGCTTCAATCGCAGCTCTACATTCTAGCACCTCAAAACGATTGGTTGGCGCGAGCAAAGCGCGTGACGGCTCATCTAGTCGGTGGTTCGCGCGTCCGATACGCTGGATAAGACGAGACGATCCTTTTGGCGCGCCCATCTGGATCACAAGATCAACATCGCCCCAGTCAATGCCCAGATCGAGTGTGGAGGTGCACACAACCGCTTTTAATACGCCGGCCGCCATGGCGGCTTCGACTTTGCGGCGCTGTCCCACATCCAAAGACCCGTGATGAAGCGCGATCGGCAGATTGTCTTCGTTCACCCGCCACAGCTCCTGAAACATGATTTCAGCCTGACTGCGTGTATTGACGAATACCAACGCCATATGCGCGCGTTTGATCTGTTCATAGACTTCGCCAACGGTATGGCGACCAGAATGACCTGACCAGGGAATGCGCTCATCGCTGTCGAGCACTGACATGTCGGCTTTGGCGCCGCCCGCCATGCAGATGATTGGGACGCCCTCGCCCAGCCAGCGCGCCAATTGGTCCGGATCTTTGACTGTTGCCGACAACCCCACCATGCGTGCGCCTGGCGCCCATTGTCGTATCGTCGACATCGCCAATGCCAGGAGGTCGCCGCGTTTCGTGGGCGCAATGGCATGGATTTCATCAACGATGATGGCTTTCAAATCTTCAAAGAAGACACGCGCATAATCAGACGCGATCAGGAGTGAGAGCTGTTCTGGCGTCGTTAGCAGAATGTCTGGCGGATATTGTCGTTGCCGACGACGCTTGTGCTGGGGTGTGTCACCGGTACGTGTTTCAGCGGAAACCTGAAGTCCCATTTCCGCAATCGGCGTCTGGAGGTTGCGCGCAACATCGGTCGCCAACGCTTTAAGGGGCGACACATAAAGCGTGTGGAGGCCTTTGCCGGTTCCGCGCTGATCAAGATCAATCAGGCTGGGCAAAAATCCGGCAAGTGTTTTACCGCCGCCTGTGGGCGCGATCACCAGCCCGCCCTCACCGCGGGATGCTGCTTGAATCAATCCGGCCTGGTGGGCACGCAGTAACCAACCACGATCCGCAAACCAACTTGCAAACCTGTTTGGCAGGAGATGTGCGAATGGATCTAGCTGGTCAGTCATTTGTGATGTGAGGACGCGCTCTTAATTCTTTCCACCTGAAGGCGAAATGGCCATATTTCAGTCCATAATTGAATGTTTGGTGCTTCAAGACCAGCCACCTTCCAAAAGAGCGCGAATTCCTATGCTGAAATATATGGCTTTGATCACCGCAACACTTGTTGTCTCACCGTCAGCACACGCTGATCAAACCAAATGGCCTGCGCTTTTTCGCGAGGCGGCCCTGCCAAAGGGCGATGACTTTTCCATTCAGTTTGAAACGCGCATTGAGGATCAGAAAGACTCTGAATGGGGACACCTTCGCTATCTCGCGACATACACGCCGGGCGCCGGGCGCGACATCACCATTCTGCATCTGCCCACCGATGCAAAATATGATCAGATGAAAAAGAATCTTGAGCAAAATGAAAATGGCATCTGGTGCGACGACTATACAGATGTTGTCGGAGGACCGGTTGAACTGGTCTCGGAGACAACGGAGGAAGCGGTCTTTTCGTTCCCAGCCAATCCGAAAGCCGCTTTCGACAAATACCAGAAAAAGGTCTGGGAAAAGACCCGTGTCACTTTGAATATCGACAAGGCAAAGGGTGTCGTCAAAACGTTTAGTTACAAGCTGGAAGAACCCGTCAAACCGGTCATTGTCGCCAAGGTGACACAGATGGAAATTTCCGGTCGATGTGAAGCCCAGGTGGATGGTCGCCCAGTGGTCACACATATTGAAACGACGGTGTTGGGTTCCGCGATGGGCAACACGATCGACCAGTCCCGCATTCAAACTATTAGTGAAATTTCTGCGGTCCCTCGTTAAACTTTTTGCCGGTTGTAATCATTTTCTAAGCAATTGAAGGCATGGTCGCGCCAACCGCGCCCTGAATGTTTTCAAGCGGCGCATTCATGATCATCCCTAAGAGGCATGAATGACGTTTAAGTCCTACCTACTTGTCGCCAGCGCTACGCTTTTTTTCGCCACCCCCAGCTCTGCCGCACCGCCTCACAACAAGCCAGACGTTCACAATGAGCTGCCGTCATCCAATGATGCGCATCATGGCCACGAGCAGGCTCAAACACACAAAACTTCTGCTCAAAAATCAAAAAAGAAAGACGATCATGGCGCGTCTCACTGGACCTACACTGGGCATATGGGACCGGAACGCTGGGGAGAATTGAGCAACGACAATATCGCCTGTAGTGCTGGTATCCAGCAATCGCCCATTGATATCTCTCATTCGATCAACGCATTCACTTCAGCCCCTCAGATTGACTGGGAAGTTATTGGTCAGGGTGAAGTGGTCAATAATGGTCACACGCTTCAGATGAACCTTGATCATGCTGGTGGGTTGGTGCGCGACGGCAAGGCCTACAAGCTGGTTCAATTCCACTTCCACGCACCGTCCGAGCACACATTTGGCGGTCGTCATTTCCCGATGGAAGGGCATTTTGTCCACCAGGCCAGCGATGGCTCACTGGCGGTTATAGGCGTCATGTTTGCTGAAGGCGCGTCGAACGAACAGCTCGACCCGATGTGGTGGTCAGCGCCCACAACTCAGGGCCATGCATCTGTTGCATTCAAGCTGGACCTTGAAGAGCTGCTGCCAAAGAACCGGGCTGCCTATCGCTATCAAGGCTCACTAACGACACCGCCCTGTTCAGAAATTGTCGACTGGACGGTGATGCAGACACCTCTCACGGTTTCAAAGACACAGATCACAGCGTTCAAGGCGATGTTTGGTGAAAACAACCGACCGACGCAGCCACTGCATCGCCGTTTTGTGCTCTCAACGCCGAACTAAATAACAGAAGATCAACGGATGACTTTGGGGGCATATGCCCCCATTTTGTTTTTATGATCCGGCCTGAAGACCTCTTACGCCCGACACCCGCTGGGCTCTATTGCCCTGTAGGCAACTTTCACATTGACCCGGTCCGCAAAGTGGATCGCGCTGTCATTACGCACGCCCATGCCGATCATGCACGATCTGGCCATGACGCAGTTTTGGCGACAGCGCCCACGCTCGACATGATGGAAGTACGCTATGGCGAAGCGTTCGCCAAGACACGCCAACCCGTCGCTTACGGCGACACAACAGACATTAATGGCGTCACTGTCAGCCTGGCGCCTGCTGGGCATGTGCTCGGATCAGGTCAGGCCGTCGTTGAATACAAAGGTCTGAAAATGGTGTGTACGGGCGATTATAAACGTCGCCCTGACCCTACTTGCGCCCTGTTTGAGCCAGTTAAGTGCGATGTCTTCATCACCGAAGCCACATTTGCTTTGCCAGTCTTTCGCCATCCGCCGCCCGAAGATGAAATCGCAAAACTATTGTTAAGCGTTGAAACGTTTCCCGAACGCGCGCATTTCATCGGGGCTTATTCGCTTGGAAAAGCACAACGCGTGATCGCCCTATTGCGCGCTGCTGGGTACGATAAAACCATCTGGGCGCATAAGTCACTTCAGGGACTAAACGCTGTTTATGCAAAATATGGCGTCGATCTGGGGGATGTCGAAATCCTGCCCGATCCTGACAAAGCCCACCCGTTTGAAACGAAAGGCACCGTTGTTATCGGGCCGTCTCAGACTTTGACCGATAAACTTGCAAGAATGCTGGATGACCCCATTCGGGCTTTTGCCTCCGGCTGGATGCGGGTGCGCGCACGGGCAAAAGCGTCAGGTATTGAACTACCGATGATCATTTCTGACCACGCAGACTGGGACGAACTCACAGAAACGGCTCAGGAAATTTCTCCTGATGAACTCTGGATCACCCATGGCCGCGAAGAAGCGCTTGTTCGTTGGGCGCAATTGAACGGTCTGTGCGCACGCCCGCTGAAACTGGTAGGCTATGACGAAGAAAGCGCTTAGTATCAGCTTGGAATTGAGTCCTTTAGGCATAAAGGATGCAGGGGGAACAGCGAGCCAGCGTCGCTGGGAGACTGGAGTTCTTGGAAATGACACTGAAATCTCTTGCTGCAGGGATAGCTGCGCTTGCGCTTTGTGGCTGCGATATTCTTCTTGAACCAGAAGGATCTGGCCCGCCGCCGCCAGATGTGCCGCCGCCACCACCAGAAGCATTTGAAGGGGTGAGCGACCCGAATGTGCGCAATCCCTATCTGGACCAAGATGAGACGGAAACGCCTGAAGATCAAAACGCTGAAGACGACACAGGCTTCTAGGTCTTCCGTCTCATGTGTTTTTCATGGTGCATTCCCTGCGTGGTGCGCCCATATGATTCTGCATGAAATCTTTTGCCGCCCTTCTCGATCGTTTAGTGCTGACGCCCGGTCGAAACGATAAGATCCGCATTTTGCGCAATTATCTGGAAACGACACCTGATCCTGCGCGCGGACTGGCGCTTGCCGCCGTGACACGCGACCTGGAGCTAAAATCTATCAAGTCAGGCGCAATCCGTGAGATGGCAAACGATAGGTTTGATCCCGAACTCTTTGCCATGTCGTATGATTTTGTCGGCGATCTGGCCGAAACCGTTTCTCTTCTCTGGCCGACAGAGCACGGCGCCAACACACCATTGATGCTGGAAGACGTAGTTGAGACGCTAAACGCCTCAACAAAAGAAGAAGCGCGTCAGCACGTTGAGCGCTGGATGGAATATCTATCCGCGTCTGAGCGGTGGGCGCTTTTAAAGCTTGTTACCGGCGGGCTTCGCATTGGTGTGTCTGCGCGCCTTGCCAAACAGGTTTTGGCTGACATGGGCGACATTGAGATCAACGAGATAGAAGAAATCTGGTACGGCCTTGCCCCGCCTTATGAAGACTTGTTTGCCTGGTTGGAAGGTCGAGGAGACAAACCGACCGTGGATTTGTCCGCACCGTTTCGGCCGGTGATGCTGGCGCATCCGCTTGTCGCCAAAAAGGATCGCGACAATCCCGACGCTATCGACCCGGATGTTATTTGTCCGGATATGTTTGCATTTGAGTGGAAATGGGATGGCATTCGCGTGCAGGCCGCTTCTGAAAACGGAACGCGTCGGATTTATACCCGCACTGGTGAAGACATTTCGCACGGCTTTCCTGATGTTATCGAAGGTATGTCGTTTAACGCAGCGATAGATGGCGAATTACTGGTGCGGAATACGGATGGCGGCGTTGCGCCGTTCAACGATTTGCAAAAGCGGATCAATCGAAAGGCGCCATCCAAAAAACTGCAAGCACAATTGCCCGCTTTTATCCGCGCCTACGACATTCTCTCGTTGGAAGGCGACGACTTACGAGGCTTGCCTTTCCGTGAACGGCGCAAACGACTGGAAACATTTGTTGTCTCGCTTGGATCAGATCGCATTGACCTGTCACCTCAAATACCTGCTGAAGACATTAATGCGCTTGACCAGTTACGCGCAGAACCGCCAACGCCTGAGATTGAAGGCGTGATGCTCAAGCGTTGGGACAGCGTTTATGTGCCCGGCCGCCCGAAAGGTCAGTGGTATAAATGGAAACGCGATCCATATCTGATTGATGCGGTTTTGATGTACGCCCAGCGTGGTCACGGTCGCCGGTCCGGCCAGTTTTCCGATTTTACTTTCGGGGTATGGCGCAACGTCGACGGAGAAGATCAGCTCGCACCTGTTGGAAAAGCCTATTTCGGCTTTACAGATGACGAACTCAAAGACCTAAACGCCTTCATAAAAAACAACACGATTGATCGGTTTGGCCCCGTCACATCTGTTGCGGCAAACAAGGAAAAAGGGCTGGTGCTGGAAGTGGCCTTTGAGGGCATTCATAAGTCGCCGCGCCACAAATCCGGTGTGGCGATGCGCTTTCCCCGGATCCATCGTATTCGCTGGGACAAACCTGCTGTTGAAGCAGACAAGCTGGAAGCACTAGAAATGCTTATAAAGCAACACGATACCAAACCCTGATCAATTCATACAATTAACAGCCTGCAGGAAATGGCGCCATTTTATCTGATTGCGCTCGTTTTTTACCTCGTTAATGTCGCTTGGTCGGTGGACCTTAGCGAATCGGGGATTTCCTTCATGCTTCCAGTTTTTCAGGCGACGCCCAGCTTTAATCTGGATGTCTGGCAAGACCAGATAGAAGCGCAGTTCCCCCTATTCGCCAGCATTTGGGGCTCTATGCTTCTTGCTGTCCTGATCATGCTGATCGCCTACATTGCTGGATGGATCCTGGCTGGCCTGTTCAAGCTGATCGCCCGCGGACTTCGCCGGGAAGAAACAGCCGGCCCCGTACTGGATATGATCGGCGCGTTCCTGCGTTTATGCGTCATGGGTTTAGGCGCGTTGGTTTCGGCAAACTTCCTGGGGTTTCACACGATCTCAACCGCTCAATCCCTGGGCGGACAGGCATTAGCAGCTGTTGCAATTTTGATCAGCGCCTGGTTGATGTCGAACTGGTTCGCCAACAATATCCGCGACTTTGGCGAAAAGATTTCCAAGCGCAATTCCAGAACTGACCGCACGATGTTCTCGTTTTTCGGCTCGATGCTGAAATACGTCATCATGGCGATCGCAGCCGTGTTTGCGCTCACGCAATTTGGGTTTGAAACTACATCGCTTGTCGCTGTAGTCGGTGCGGCGGGTTTGGCAATCGCTCTGGCGATGCAAGACACGCTGAAGGGTGTTGCAGCTGGTATGATGCTGGCTTTCTTTCGTCCCTACCGTATCGGTGATTTCGTCAATGTTGGCGGCGCTGAAGGCATTGTCGCCGACATTACGCCATTCATCACCACCATCATGACGCTGGACAACAAAAAGCTGGTCGTTCCCAATGACAAGGCGTGGGGCGATGTGATCGTCAACGCCACATCACACAAACACCGCCGACTGGATCTGGTGTATTCCATTTCATACGATGATAATATCGATCATGCCTTTGACGTCATTCGCAATGTCGTTGCTGATGAACCGCGCATTTTCAAGGAACCGCCTATCTGGCTCGGCGTGATCAATCTGGGTGACTGGTCGGTTGATATGCGCTTGCGCGCATGGTGCGCCCAAACCGACTATGTCGACCTGCAGGCAGCCATGCTTAAGAAAGTCAAAGAAGCGTTTGACGCCAATGGCATCACTATTCCTTACCCGCATCAGGTGGAATATGTGCACGCGCCGAAGTCGAACCCGAAGCTGGAAACAATTGAATCTGGCGACCACAATGATGGCTAATCAGCTGACATGACATCATATTCGCATTTTGCGCCAATCACGATAAAAGCGTCATGAGTACGCACTAAAGTTTAATCGACCATGGAAAGAGAGGGCTAACTATGGATTTAAGCAATATCGACATCAACGCGCTTTGGGAACAATACCAAGCGCCAATCCTGGGCTTTGGCATGAAGGCGCTCGGTGCGCTTGTTGTCCTTCTCATTGGTCTTCGCGTCGCTGGCTGGCTAGCCAGCCTTGTTCGCACGCAAGCGATGAAAAGCCAGACAATTGACGACACGCTTGGAAATTTCTTCGCCTCACTTGTGCGCTGGGCTGTTACCGCCGCTGTCTTCATCGCGGCTCTTCAGGTGTTTGGCGTTCAGGCGACATCGCTGGTCGCCATCCTTGGTGCGCTGACACTGGCCATTGGTTTGTCGCTTCAGGGTGCGCTCGGCAACATTGCAGCTGGCGTCATGATCATGGTGTTCCGTCCATACAAACTCGGCGACTTCATCACCACCGCAGGCGAGAGCGGCACAGTCAAAGACATCAACCTCTTCCAGACCGTTCTGGCGACACCGGACAATGTGAAAATCATGGTGCCAAACGGCCAGGCGATTGACGGCGCCATCACCAACTTCTCTGGCTATAACGAACGCCGTGTAGATGTGACTTTTGGTATCGACTACACCGATGACATGGATAAAGCGATTTCCCTCATCAAGGGCGTTATCGCTGAAGACAGCCGTATCAAGGCAACGCCAGCTGAGCCTTTCGTCAAAGTCGTCAATCTGGGCGATAGTTCTGTCGACATCGCCACACGCTCCTGGGTGGACGCATCAGATTATTGGGAAGTCAAATTCGCCCTGACCAAGAAGGTGAAAGAAGTATTTGACGCCAACGGCATTTCCATCCCCTATCCGCACACCACAATCGACCAGAAGGCTGTATGGAAGTCTGCAGCCGAGTAAGCATAGCGACGGACAGATATGGCGCAGCGCGGTTTCAGACTGCCCAAACTTCGCATCATCTGGGAAGAGGACGCTTCGGCGTCCTCTTCTGTTGCGGCTAGCGAAATTCAGTCCGGTTCTGTCGGTGACGTTGTCGCCGCATTGAACGAAGCAGACCGCCAGGAACGCGCTCAAAGCTATGACGGGCTTCCCCCAAAAACCAAAAAACGCGGACTGATTTCACGCCTTTTGGGCATTGGCAGGCCCTTGCCACCAAAACGTCCGATTTTTATCAGGCTTTTCAGTCTAAAATTCGGCCAGTTCTTTAACTTATTGGTCTGGTGCGTGTTGGCGGGCCTGATTATTCAGATCACCAACTTCAACCCGTTTCGGCCGCAATTTGACGCCGCCACCACAGCTGGAAATGTCGGAGAACAGCTTGTAAAAGCCTCTGTCTGGGCGGTTCAAAACGGATGGCGGCCTGCATTGACCGGCGCAGGCATTATCCTGCCAATTTGGATTAGTTGGCGGATTATAACTTTACCATTCAGGCGTTGAAATTAACTTCTAAACGCGTCGTTAACGTAAATATCCAGATTTTTAATTCGCTCACAAACAGAGTGAAACCATCGCGCGCTAACCTACAATCCAACTTCGGGATTGGGTTGATTTTATGCAACTGTTTGATGTCAGGAAAAGACGTAAATACCTCGCGCGCGACGTGCGTGTGATCATAATGGATTCAAACCATTTTAGCCGCAGCCTGATGGCTGAAATCCTGCGTACGCTGGGCGTGACTATTATTGAAACGGTCAAAGAGTTCAGCGAGCTTCATTACGCAATGGAGCAGATCAACTGTAACTTGGTTCTGCTTGAGTGGTCTGAACAAAATACAATTGATCCGGTAAGCGCTACACAGCGCATCCGCCAAATGCACGATGACCGCTATCGCCGTGTGCCAATCATCGGCGTGTCTGGTCAGATTACAAAAGAAATGGTGCTAGCTGGCCGTAACGCCGGTATGGATGAATTCCTTCGCAAGCCCTGCTCGCCGCGCGACGTTGAAATGCGCCTGAAAATGGTGATTGAAACTCCGCGTCCGTTCGTCGACTCAAAAAACTACACCGGTCCCTGCCGTCGCCGCAAAAACCCAGCCGATTATCACGGTGACAAGCGCCGTCGCGCAGATGAAGGTCCAACAATTTCAGGGCCAACCGAAGCTGAAAAGCAATTGGTGGATAATGACAATCCAATGGCGACGGCCCTTGCCCGCCTAAAAATGGCGGCAACACTTCTGCACGCTGGCAAACCGGAAGCCAAAGAGCGCGTGGCGATATCACTAAAGCTGTGTAAGGAAGCTGCGATCCAGACAAACGACAAAGCGTTTGCCCGCGCACTCAAAGCTTTTGACTATTACCTCCGCGCGACGCTGAGCTCAAAGCGTGCGCTGGTCATCGAAAAAGATATCCTGCTCACCGGCATATCAACGCTTGAACAATTGCTGGTGCTTCCGCGCGAATACGATACGGCGCGCGAAACAGTCGCCAACGCCTATCAAGACGCCATCCAACGTAAAATAGCGGTTTAACATGACAAACGAAACGCCTCAGACTCGATCGCTATCCATTGCTGACTGCAACAAATTGCAGGTTATGGTTGTTGATCCAAATGGTTACATGCGCGGCATTGTGACGGACGCTTTGCGCCGGATCAGTGTGGGGGGCGTGTTTGCCGCCGCAAGTGCGGATGAAGCAAATGAAGCATGTATGCACTTTCACCCAAATCTGGTGATCATCGACTGGGAAGCTGGCAATATGTCCGGCCTTGAATTCACGCGCGCCATTCGTCGAAGCACAAAAAATATGCCGCGCGAAACCCCGATCATCCTTTTGGCTTCCACGGTCGCGCGCGATCAGCTGGTCGCCGCGCGCCAGGCTGGCATCAATGAATTACTACTCAAGCCAGTCTCTGTTCGCGCCCTGAAGTCGCGTATTGAAGAAATTATTCTGCGTCCACGTAAATTCATCGACAGCCGCAACTATGTCGGCCCATGTCGTCGTCGCAAGCAGGTAGCTGAATACAACGGACCATTCCGCCGCTTAACGGATGAGCCGCCACAGGAAGAGGATGACACGAAAGACCCGAAGCGCTTTGACAAATTGCGCGCGATTGTCAGCCAACTGTCCGGTTACGCAGTCAGAGACACAGATGACTTCCAGGGTATCTCGCGCGGTCTATTCAAACTCTTGAGCAATTACCAGTCTGGTATCGACGCTATGGGCGACGAATACATCTCACAGGTCTGGAAATCTGTTCTGCGTTACATTGAAGGCGTCGGTATGTCGCCAAATTATGATGCGCAGGTGATTTTGCGTCACTTTGAAGCCATCACAGTTATGCTGGAAATGCCGCCAAGCGCTGATCCGCATCGTGAAACAGTTGTCAAAGACCTAAACCGTTTAGTGACCAAGAAAATTCACGCACTGGACAGGAACATTCGCCAGCCCGTGCCTCCAGCTAAGGAAACCGGCAGCTAACCCGCTTCCATAGTCTTCCGACGTTTAGAGCGCAGGTTGGCAAAAATCCCAAATGCTGAGCGCAAGAGGATTAGCGCCAGCACGCCTATCATAGGCTCGCCAAACTGAATGAGCGCAAATGCGCCAGCGAATATGCCAACATGCAGGACGATGATCCGACCATAGGGAGCGAACATCTCTTCGCCCGGTGTCGTTTTTTCGTATCCCTTGCGGTAACAGAATTCCCACAGGAATACAGCTAGCTGCCATAACACGATGAGTGCGATAAAAGGCGCCAGGCTATGCGAAGTGATGGTTTGCGATACCACCTCCGGACCAATCTCTGGTGAAATATCGGCTCCAGAGTTTGACGACATCCCAAGCAACAAAAGCAAAAACAGCCCATGCCCGGCGCAAAAGCCACCATAATGGACGGTGAAGAATGCGCCCATAAAACCAGCGACACCTAACCCCACTCAGCGCCCCGTTCCAAAGCCTGAGAGCAAAATGCGGCCCAAAGCGAATACGCCGATGATGACGTTTTCAAGCCAGTAAAGCAAAACCAGCTCAGCTGCGCCCCACCCGGCGACCAACACCATGAACACTGGCGCAAGGTCCACAGCCAGTCCGGACGCGACAATAGGATCACGCAACAAGCGCATCCAGTAATCAGGTGACAGATATTTCAAATCAACCGCCTCCGGACATTCCCCATAACAGGAAGATGACCAGAGACGATGATAAGAGGCAAGTTGCCGGTCTTATTCAACGAGACCGAGGCTACGCGCCATGACGTGGAAGATTTCGTTTTGCTCCATGACGCCTGACACCAGGTTGGCGCCCGGCCCGCTGGCCAGCAACGCCACATCTTCACCGGCATGGGTTTCAGACCCCAGCGGCACCAAAGACTGTTGCTGGAAGTTTTTTTCCGTCGTGTCGACGTCTGAAAGGTCTGACCGTTCACAGTCACTGCCTGTGACTTCGCCGTTCTCATCTGTTTCCTGAGGCGCGCACGCTGACCCAGGACCGTTTGCATAACCAAGTGTCGTGTAAGGCTTGCCGTCAGCCCCCGGTATGAGAGCAAAGTCTGATGCGGACAAACCCAGGATCGGGTTATTGCGCTTGGCGTAACCTGCAATCGTCAATGTGTGCGAGTGGTCCGCTGTCACCAGAATAAGGGTTTCTTTGTCGGAGGTCATTTCCAGCGCTTTTGCAACAGCATCGTCGAGCGCGACGGCATCCCCCAATGCGCGCGCTGCGTTACCTGCGTGGTGCGCATGATCAACACGGCCGCCTTCCACCATCAGGATGTAGCCGTTTTCTTCGCGAGAAAGACGCGTGATCGCCGCTGCAGTCAGATCAGCCAGCGTTGGCTCACCTGCGCCATCTTCTGCGTTGTCGAGTGCATATTGCATGTGGGACGGTTCAAACAATCCGAGCACGCGCGCATCTGAATTAAAGTCAATCGCTTCAAACCCTGCTTTGTCATAGATGAATGCGTGTGTGTATGACTTTGCAACCCATTCCTTTGTCAGATCACGGCCATCGGCGCGGCGACCTGTTTTATCTTCATACTCAGGGTCGGCCATTGTCGCAGGCATGAAGTGACGGCGTCCGCCGCCAAGAGCGACTTCAAATCCATCGCCATGCGGCCACTCAATGAACTGACGCGCAATATCGCGGCAGTCAGCGCCAACTTCAGTGTCGTCTTCCCAGTTACGGTCGGCAGACTGAGCATAAGTTGACGCCGGTGTGGCATGGGTCAAACGCGCCGTAGAGATCACACCCGTCGCCAGACCAGCTTCTTCAGCGATAGCAAACAATGAATCTGTCTCATTGCCCTCTTCTGTTGCGCAGTTGCCACGCGCCACATCCTGAAGAAGGCCGACCGTACCGGAAGGCACTTTCACGCCGGCAGTCATTGCCGTCGCTGTAGCGGATGAATCAGCAATCTGGAAGTCATGCGAATACGTCTTGGAAAGCGCTGACCATGGCAATGTGTCCATAGCCAGCTGATAGCTCTCCCCGTCCACGCCTTTTTGCTGACCCGCATAAATACGCGCGGCTGTGATGGTGGAAACACCCATGCCATCGCCGACGAAAAGGATCACGTTTTTAGCCTGTTTAGACTGACGCGCTTCGATTTTCTTGTCGATCGCCGCTTTGGCTTTCACGTAATAGCTGTCTTCAGCCTGAACAGGCGTTACGCTTTCGCGTTCCCACTTCTGGGCTGAGGCTTCCACAACCACTGCATCCGAAGCCTGCGTGTGGGCCGGCGCAAAGTAAGCGCACGCAGACAGACCATACACCGAGGCCAACAATGGAATTGAGCGAACCAGATTAGACTTCAACATGCGCACCCCGTCTTTGCGATTTGTTTCCAAGTGTCTTTTAACGCGGAACATATACGCAGTTTGCGACGGTTTGTTAGCACCGGTCGGACAAGAAGTTTAAGTCCGTACAAAGTCTAGTTGATTTCAAATCTCGTTCAGGACTGATCGTACCGGAAGCCGAGCTCGATCGTCACCTGATAATGGGCGACTTTGCCGTCGACAATGTGGCCGCGTGTTGAGCTGACTTCAAACCAATCCAGATTGCGCAGGGATTTGCTTGCCGTATCCAGCGCATTCTGTATTGCGTCCTCAATGGAGGTTCCTGAGGTGCCAACGATTTTTGAAATTGCATAGGTGTGCTCAGACATTTGGGGTCTCCTCTTCTGTCTTGAGAAGAGATAATGATGCGCCCCTTTAGGAAGTTCCACAAATCATGCAGATGAAACGATGCTGACGACGCTTTCCAGATAGCGGTCAGCCTTCTTTGCGCCCACACCAGGAATCCCGAGTAATTCCTGACGATTTGCTGGTCGCGCACGCGCGATCGCAATCAAGCTTCTATCAGAGAATATCACATATGGTGGCACGCCATGGTCTGAGGCTGTTTCGCGTCGCCATGCCCTTAATGCTTCAAACAATTCTCTGTCGCGCACAGAAAGATCAGCTGCAATATCTGCTGCTGCTGATTGTCGCTTGCCGGATTTGCGCGCTTTTGTCGGATCATCGCGCAGGCTTATGGTCATATCGCCAGCAAACAGTGTTTTCGTCATATCCTTGTCAGCGGCGTAAAGCGTGGGGCGATTGTCGTGATCGTCTTCGCCTAACACGCCATCAAATAACAATTGGTCGATCACAAACCGCCAACCTGTTGGTCCAAGCATATTGCCCACGCCAAAAGTAGATAGGTGGGACAAGTCTTCATCAACTTTGTCTTTTGTTTCGCCGCGCAAGTGCGTGATAATGCGTCCGCGCCCATAGCGTTGCCCAGTACGCAACACAGCTGACACCGCCATTTGTGCAAATCGGGTTGCATCATAGCCTTCAGACTTTTCCCGCAGGCAATTGTCACAAACACCACATTCTTGAACGTCCGCCTCGCCAAAATAACGGCGCACAGCAGCGCGGCGACACGCCATACCATCAAGAAAGGCGAACAGCTGGCGTGTCTTGCGGATCTGGGTCTGGCGCACCTCTTCAACCGCATCAGATTGCTCGGCCCATCGGACTAGTTTGCGCATGTCGCCAGGCGAATAAAGGCACCACCCTTCCGCGGTTTCGCCGTCTCGTCCGCCCCTTCCGACTTCCTGCCAGTAAGCCTCAATGGATTTTGGCGGGTCAGCATGGATGACAAAGCGCACATCTGGTTTGTCCACTCCCATACCAAAGGCCACAGTGGCGCACATGACGAGGTTATCATCCAAGAGGAATTGACGCTGCCGCTCTTCGCGCACACCCGCATCAAGGCCGGCGTGATAGGCCAGCGCCGGAATGCCAGCCTTGTTCAGAGCTTCGGCCAGTTTCTCGGTGCCGTCACGGGATCCAGCATACACAATCCCGGATTTTCCGCCCTGTGATTTTACCAGTTGAATGACACGATCGGACGTGCGCCCAACTTTGCGCTCTGCGTTGAGCACCAGATTAGGCCTGTCAAAAGACGCCACCAGTTCACTGGCGTTTTCTAGCCGCAACTGCTTGCGAATATCTTCACGCGTGCGCGGGTCAGCTGTCGCCGTCACCGCCATGCGCGGCACACCAGGAAACAAATCCTTCAGCTCGCCGAGCCCACGGTAATCCGGACGGAAGTCGTGGCCCCACTGGCTGACACAGTGCGCCTCATCTATGGCGATGAGCGCAATTTTAAACGTCTGGAGGCGCGCTCTCAAACCACCATTCATCAAACCTTCGGGAGACACATACAAAAGATCCATCTGACCATTTGCAGCCCGGTCAAGCGCGGAAAGGCGGTCTTCATAAGGCAAGGAGGAATCAAGGCGAGCAGCACGCACGCCAGCTTCGCTTAAGGCATCCACCTGGTCCGCCATGAGCGCGATCAAAGGCGAGACCACCAGTCCAACGCCATCGCGCACCAGCGCCGGCGTCTGATAACAGATCGACTTGCCCCCGCCAGTTGGCAGAATCGCTAGCACGTCCTCGCCATTAAGCGCACGGGTGACCACATCTTCCTGTAATCCGCGAAACGCATCATAGCCGAACACGTCGCGTAATACGCGCAGCGCATCGTCCAGCACGCGCCGGTCTTCAATCTCGTGCGTAGGGGAAACGGAAGAATTGGGAATCATATCTGCAGCTTAAAACGATACGCACAGCCATTCGACCCAAAGATGCAAATCGATGATGAAAAAATTCGCAATGACGGGAAAACTTAGCAATAGGAAAGCAAAACACGGGTTTTATTTGACTTTTCTACCCCTAAAGTGCATCTAAAATGCCCTATAACTGTTGATTGGAAATACAGATAGTCAAACTCAGCGAAGCTATTTGTGTTGAGCGCATGAGGGGTGCTTAAACACATGCCGGACAGCATCGACAAACTCTCCACTCCGGAATTCAGCTTTGATTTCCGTAAAAACATTGTTGCGCTGGAAAAACTCATCGCACTTGTTGATGCAGACGCGTGTGCGATCATTGGTCGTTTTAACAGTGTGCACGCCATGCTTGACGCTAGCCTGCCAACTGACAAGATTTCCACTTACAACAACAAGACAATACCTGATCCTATATTTGAACAAGCTATGTCACAGGACGTTGCAACTTGTGTGCACTTAAAAAGTCGCCTCGACGACAAACACGTCAAGTCCTTTCAGGAAAGCGTCCTTCACAGCCTGGGACTGACAGACGCCCTCGTCATGAAGCTTTATGAGCGTGATGGATGGGAATATGCGATTGCATTTTACCGCAATACCCAAAGCGGCGGGTTTCTTCCTCAACACACACAAAACCTTCTCAAAGTTCGCGATGCGCTGGTAGATGCAGCAAATCGGTACGGCCGAGATCAAAGAATCAAGCGCAACCTGTCAACGTTGGACTCCATTCTCGGCCGCCTGCCACAGGCCATGTGGGTGGTCGACGATTCTCTTAGGATTATTTGGCGAAATAAAACTGCCGCCGCCATTTTCGACGGTCCTGAAAAGACTAAGGAAGTCATCGAAACTTATGTCGATGGCAAGGCGTCGCTCTCCGGCATAACAGCCGGCGTGCGCCATTGCATTCGCACTAACTCCGAAGTCTCACTCATACTGATGCTGCGGAGCGGAATGAAATGCCCTATCCAAATTTCGCCTCTGGACGACACACTGGTTTACGGTTCGCCGGATATTGACGGCCCCACATGTATCTGTCTGGTTCAGGCGCGTCCGAATATGGAAGTCACCAAATCCATGGTCGAGGCCATCATGTCGTCACTTGGTCTGACCAAGAAGGAAGCTCAGGTGTCCATCAGCATATCACGTGGCTTGTCCCCAGACGAAGTCGGACAAAAACACGAGATGAGCACAGAAACCGTACGCTGGCATTTGCGCCAAATTTATCAAAAGACACATGCGAACAGCCAGTCAAAGCTGGCTGATCTGGTGTCACGTTGCATCAGCCTAGTCAAATAAACCTAAGTCCGGCCCATTTGACCATTTTGAGCACCATGCTGGGTCTTATCCGATCGCTACGCTCGCGCCGCCATCGACCGGCAACACAACACCGGTAATGAAATTCGCTTCGTCAGATGCAAGGAAAAGAGCAGCATAAGCTGTATCCCAACCTGTGCCCATTTTTCCCATCGGCACGCGCTTGTTGCGCTCTTCGCGCAGTTCAGCCACCGTAATGCCACGACGCGCAGCGATGCCTTCCATCGCCATCGGCGTATCCATCAACCCCGGCGTGATGACATTACAGCGCACACCCTTGGACGCATTGGACTGCGCAATACTTGTGGTCATCCGGTTCACAGCCGCTTTTGACATTTCATAAGCAACTTGAAATCCCCCTGCGACCGAAGCCAGCGAGGATATGTTGACTATGGCGCCCGCCTCCTGCTCACGCATGATGGGCAGCACAGATCGACACGTTTGCCACATACCCTGAAGGTTGACCTTCATGATCCGACTAAAAGCGTCATCGGTGAGCTTATGCGCAGGCGCATCCCCGCCACCGCCGGTGCCGACATTATTGACCAGAATGTCTATGCGGCCGAACTTTTCTTTTGCTGAAGATGCTATTGCATCACACGCCTCTACCTTGGTGATGTCTGCTTGAAATGCAAAAGCGTCTCCGCCTGTCTTGGTGATTTCATCCACGGTGGCCTGCGCACGCTCCAAGTCGCGGTCCACACACATGACTTGTGCGCCTTCACGGGCAAAGAGCAGTGAAATGGCTTTACCATTTCCAACGGTCTCGCCTGGGGTCTGTCCCGCACCGACAACAACGGCGAATTTGCCCGCCAAGCGTCCGCCTACTGCGCCCATTTTACCAGATCCTCATCCAGTTCCTGACCTTCTTCCAGCTGAATGCCAAAGGAATTGAGCATCATGGACACCTGAGTGTACTGACCGACGGTCATGACAGCATCCATCATCTGTTTCTGAGTGAAGAATTCCTGCAATGCCGCCCAGGTGTCGTTGGAAATGAATTTGTCTTCTGTCAGCTCATCCGCTGCCGTTATCAGAAGCGCATCGCTCTTTTTCCAGGACGGATCTTCAGCACCCACTTTGATGGCTTCAATCTCAACTTCCGTCAGCCCTGAATCCAGACCGATCGCTTTGTGCTGGGCCCATTCATAACCTGACTTACAGTTAAATCCGGCGCGTAGAATCAGAATTTCACGCTCACGCGGATCAAGATCGCTATTTGGCCCCAGAATATAGCCGCCCCAAAGACTGAAGCGTTTATACCCTTTCGGAGAACGCACCAGTGTGCGGAAAATGTTGAGTACGCGTCCTCTTTTGTAATGATGAGCCAGAACTTCCTTTTGTTCATCTGACATATCATTATCCGACAGCGGCGTTATCCGCGGCGCGCGTAGTCTCATATTTTCCTCCCAAGGATTTTTAGAATATTTGGTTTGTTCTAGACGCCAATTCATCACCTATGCAATGGGTTCAGCGCGAACTTGCTAAAAATCGTCCCAGCAGGTGGCAAAATCATATCGACAAACAAAAAAGCCGCCCATCACAGGAAGTGAGGACGGCTTTTTTGCAATATACAGTATTGTCCAGCTTAGCCGACGATTTCTTCCGGACGGAAGAAGTAAGCAATCTCACGCTCGGCTGATTCATCTGAGTCAGAACCGTGTACTGAGTTTTCGCCGATAGACTGAGCAAACATTTTGCGGACAGTGCCGTCAGCTGCTTCTGCTGGATTTGTCGCGCCCATGACTTCACGGTGCTTCAAAACAGCGCCTTCGCCTTCCAGAACCTGGAGAACGACTGGTGCGGACGTCATGAAGTCAACGAGCTCGCCAAAGAACGGACGCTCTTTGTGCTCTGCGTAAAAACCTTCAGCTTGCGCTTTAGTCATGCGAACGCGTTTTTGAGCCACGATGCGCAGACCAGCGTCTTCGAATACGGCGTTGATCTTGCCGGTGATGTTACGGTTGGTTGCATCGGGTTTGATGATGGAGAAAGTGCGTTGCACAGCCATAGTGGTCTTGATCCCTATAGGTAGTTGTACGAATCAGGTGAAGTCAGCGCCCTATAGCCCTGCCAGCCGCGCTTCACAACAGCCTGTTCGAAGTTATGTGCGTTCTATCCAGCCGCCACGGTCGTTTTGTTGAAAATACCGCACAATTGATCCGCTATCGCGTGCTTGTTTGAACTGTTCGCGCGCTTTGGCTCGCGTATCCTGATCAGTATCGTGAAATACGACCATACATCGTTCAAACTGGTTTGTGTCCGCATCCATGCCATCCAGCAACACAATTGCTTGAGCGCCGTTGGCCGGATCAACATTTGAGGCCAGGAGAATGGGTTGGCGCGCATCTTCAAAGCCCTGGCGTCCATGGGGCAGGAAACTGTCATCCCGCCATGTCCATAGTCCTGCATCAAGTTCCGCCAGGCGGTCTTCGGACCCGACCACCAGCACGCGCCAGTCCCGTTCCAGGCATTTTTCCAACAAGGGGCCGAGCGCGTGCTCGAGTGAGCCGCGCTCCAGATGATAAAACCACCATTCCGCCTTGCCGGACATAAAACGCCTTAGTCTTCGTAGTTTTCAGCGACGATCCGGTCGAGCAGACGCGGCCCGTACCCTGACGCCCAGCTTGGCTCCATCGCCGTATTTGGACGCCATGCGACGCCTGCGATATCGATATGGGCCCAAGGCGTGTCGTTTTCGATGAAACGCTGGAGGAATTGCGCTGCGGTGATTGAGCCAGCAAAACGCCCGCCAATGTTTTTCATGTCAGCGAAGGCGGAGTCGATCAACTTGTCATAACCTGATGACAACGGCAGACGCCATGTGGTCTCACCTTCAATCTTGCCTGCTGCGTCGATTTGTGCGGCGAGGTCATCATTGTTGGAGAATACGCCTGCATTTTCCTGCCCAAGCGCCACCATGATCGCGCCAGTCAGAGTGGCTAGATCGATAATAGCTTTTGGTTTGAACTTGTCCTGCGCATACCAAAGCACGTCACACAGCACGAGACGCCCTTCTGCATCGGTGTTCTGGATCTCGATTGTCTGACCTGAAGCAGACTTTACAATGTCGCCTGGGCGCTGTGCATCGCCGTCAGGCATGTTCTCAACCAAGCCAACAAGTCCGACTACATTTGCTTTTGCCTTACGGCGCGCAAGCGAAAGCATAGCGCCAACCACAGCGGCAGACCCGCCCATATCGCCTTTCATATCTTCCATCGACGCACCTGGCTTTAGGGAGATGCCGCCCGTATCGAAAGTGACGCCCTTACCAACAAGTGCGAGCGGCGCAGCTTTTTTATCCTTGCCGCCAGACCATTTCATAACAACCATCCGAGAGGCGCGGCGAGAGCCTCGGCCAACGCCCAAAAGCGCATGCATGCCGAGTTTGTCCATTTCTTCTTCGCCGAGGACTTCAATCTCAAGACCTTCAGCCTCAAGTTCTTTTATGCGGTCAGCGTAGCTTTCTGGGTGAAGCGTGTTTGGCGGTTCATTCATCAAGTCGCGCGCAAGCTCTGTTCCTGCGACAGCTGCGGAAAGCGGTTTCCAGGCTTTCTCAACGGCGTCTGGCTTTGCTCCAACCAACCCAACAGTTTTCAAAGTTGGTTTGTCTTCTTCTTTTTTCTTGGTGAAGTAATTGTCGAACGTGTAGGCCGCCAATCGCGCGCCAATCGCAATCCTCGCTAAATCTTCAGGTTTTGCATCGCAAACTATGTCCAGTCCGTCAGCGCCTGCTTTGAGCAATTTCTTGACAAGAGATGCGCCAACTTTTTCAAACGAGCGCGCATCCGCTTTGTCCTTTTTGCCTAGCCCCGCCAGCAAAATGCGGTCCGCTTCAACGCCTGCAGGCGCAATAATTTCAACAATCTGACCTGATTTTCCCTCGAACCGACTCGCCTTCATTGCGCGAGAAAGCACACCTTGTGTGACCTCATCGACAGCCGCCGCATCTTTTGACAGCCCATCGCCCTCAAAACTGAGATAAGCAATTGCTTCAGCCTTGGGCTCGCTTTTAAAGGTCAATTCCATTTAATGACGTCCTTTGTGATTGTGTGAGTCTGGTCAATTAGGCGTCGACGACGACAACGCAAGTCGGTTAAGCATGCAAAAGTTTGCAATAATCGTTGCGAATCGCGTGAAAGCCCCGACATGCATTAAAAGAATATGCTGCGGGACCGAACGAAGATAAAGGACGCATATGAGCCAATTCCAGCGTTATCTCTTCGGCAACGTCCTGCGTATGATGGGCAGTATCGTCGGCGGCCTTGTGCTGATCGCACTGCTGACTCAAGGTTTGTCACAACTGGACCTGATCGTCGAGAACCGACAATCAGCTCTGACATTTCTTTATGTCTCGGTACTTGCCGCACCGCAGATGATTTCACTTCTTTTGCCAATTGCGTTGTTCGTGGCGGCCGTGGCGACAATGAACCGTGCGCACCGCGATAGTGAAATCGTCGTCGCACAAGCCGCAGGAATGTCACGCCTGGATATCGCATCACCAGTGCTTCGTATCGCGGCTTTCTCAGCAATTTTACATCTGATGCTGAACTTATGGGTGCAACCCACCGCCTATCGCGAAATGCGGGAAACGGTCACCAACGCGCGCACAGACCTTGCTGCAAGTCTTGTCCGGCCGGGCGAGTTCAACCGCCCCGCAGATAACCTCATGGTGTCCGTGGGCGAAGCGCTTGGCGGTGGTGAATTGCGCACACTGATGATCCGAGACGAACGTGATCCGTCCGGGGCCATCACTTACCTTGCTCAAACAGGAGCGATTACCCAGATTGACGGCGTTCCAGCTATTTTGATGCGTAATGGCCGGATCCAGCAACGCGATGAAAATGGCAAATTGTCGGACCTTGCATTTGAACAATACGTCTTTGAATTAAGCCCGTTCATGCAATCAGACGCCAATTTCATTCTGAAAGCGTCTGATAGATATCTTCCTGAATTGTTCCAGCCTGACTTGAACAATTTCTATGACCGAAACAATCTCGACAAATTCTACGCCGAAGGACATGCGCGATTAGCCATCCCGCTTATGAACATGGTGATGGGCATTCTTGCCGTGCTTGCTGTGTTGGGAGGCGATTTTTCCCGGCGCGGATATCAAAAACGCATTGGCGTCGCCACAGCTGTCGGACTGTTTCTCCAATTGCTCGCGCTAGCCTCCACCAGTGTTGGAGAAGATGATCCTGACCTCAATTTCGTGCAGTATGTTGTTCCTATCGCGTCATTCCTCATCATGTGCCTGATGTTCTTCTGGGGACGCAAATTGACCCTGGCCAACAATGCGCGGCCACGTGAGGTGACAGCCTGATGCTCATTGCAGGACGCATACAGCGATATGTCTTCTTAGAAGCGACCAAGGGATTATTGATCACATTGGGCGTGATACTTGGCGCTATTTTGTTGATCGACATGGTCGAGCAAATGCGGACGGTTGGTTCGCGTACTGAACTGTCCCTGCTAGGCGCGTTCCGTCTGACAGTTCTTAAGGCCCCACAGCTTATTCAGGAAACCTTGCCATTTGCAGTGCTGGTCGGATCTATGCTGGCTTTCACGAAACTGAACCGTTTGTCCGAATTGACGGCGATGCGTGCTGCTGGGGTGTCTGCATGGCGTTTTCTGGGACCGGTTATGTTTCTGTCAGTCATGCTGGGTTTCCTGACCATGATGGTCTTGGATCCGATGGCGACACAAACAAACGCCACATATGAAGCGCGTCGGGAAGCATTGCTGAACGCTAAATCACCCGAACGCGCTTTAACGGAAGTGGAAAAAGGTGTTTGGCTAAGACAGGGAGATGATGCTGGACAGGCTGTTATTCATGGCCAGATCGACAGCCTGAACGATCAATCACTGGAAAACGTAGAAATTTTCATGTTCGAGCGATCTGGCCGCGAATACGTGTTCAGTCGTCGAATTGATGCTGATCAAGCGCAGCTTCAGCCCGGCTTCTGGCAGTTGGAAAACGTCGTAGAAACCGTCGTGGACAGCGAACCGTTTCACCAGGAATTCCTGGCGCTCCCAACAACACTGGATGCTGATACGCTGCTCAACCGATACGCATCGGCCAAATCTATTCCTTTCTGGAAACTCCCCGCTTTCATTCAACAGACCCAGCGCGCAGGTCTGGAAGATGATGATTATCAGATGAAGTTTCACTCTTTGCTGGCCATGCCTGTGTTGTTAACCGCCATGGCCTTGATTGGCGCTGTCGTATGTTTGCGCTTGCGGCGGTCTGGAGGCGTCAGTCAGCTAATTACCGCTGGCGCTGGCGCTGGTTTTGTCTTGTTTTTTATTAATCAGCTTTCCAGAGGCCTTGCCGCATCGGATGCGGCCCCACCCCAAGCTGCGGCGTGGTGTCCGCCGCTGTTTGCGTTGTTCGCCGTTCTTTGCCTTATTGCATATGCTGAAGATGGCTAAAGTGTCACGGTGAAACACAATTCCGAACTAGACGTGCGGCGCGCCATTCCCTAAGCAATCTTTAAGCTCTACGTAATGTGGGATGCGCCGTTAAGGCCGGGGCGAGGTTTTGTAAGTGTTCTTTATGTCCATTCGCTATGCGACAGCAGTTGGGGTTTTGGCCGGCGTACATAGCGTCGCAGTTGCGCAAGAGCAGGTTGAAACCGGCCAGACCGTCTCTGTCCGGTCTGAACGCCTGATCGAAGACCGGGAAAATCAACAAGTCATCTACGAAGGCGATGTTGAAGCTCGGTTCGATGACCGCATTCTACGCGCTGATCGCGTCATTTATGACCTCAAAAACGAGATCGTTCGCGCACAGGGCAATGTGGAAATAGTAGACGCAGACGGCGGTGTGCGTTTCGCCGACGAGATTCAGGTCGACGAACAGTTTGAAAACGGTTTCGCCCTTAATTTTTCGACTCGCATGAAAGAAGGCGGCATTGCAACCGCGTCCTCAGCTGTTCGGGAAGAAGGCAGACTGAACGCGCTTGAACAAATGAGCTACACTGCTTGTTCGATCTGTGCCGAATCCGAAGGAACGCCCACCTGGGCTATTCGCGCCAAGCGCGCCGTGCAGAACCAGGAAACACAGATGCTGAGTTATCAGCATGCGGTTGTCGAGATTAAGGGTGTTCCTGTCTTTTATGTGCCCTATCTTGCGCACCCTGACCCCAGCGCAGGTCGTCGATCAGGTTTCCTACCTCCAACTCCAGGCGCTTCTTCTACGCTCGGATTGAAATACAAACAGCCTTACTACTGGGCGATTTCCCCTTATCAGGAACTGACAATCGCGCCGACGGTTTATCAGCGCGTTAATCCGGTGATTGAGGTCAATCACCGTAAGCGTTTCTGGTCGGGATTTGTGGATACGGATTTCAGCTTCACCTATGACAAAGACTTCGACAGTGATGGAGAACCACTCCCACTGGCAGAAGATACCTGGCGGAGCCATTTGTTCGGAAAAGGCGTCTTTCAGATCTCACCCGACTGGAAATGGGGATACGGCCTCGAACTTCAGTCTGACAGCCTCTATGACCTGAAATACGATATCAGTGACGTCAATGAGGTGCGCGGACTTTATTCCAGTCCGGCCCGACAGTTACTTTCCCAGTTTTATACGCAGGGCCAAACAGAAAATTTCTATGCCGAACTTGGGCTTTTGAGATTTCAAAGCCTGCGTACGCGTGCGATTCCAGCTGAAGTGCCGTTGGTTTTACCGACGCTATTTGCTGAAAAATACTTTGATTTAGGCGACTTGGGACAATTGTCTTTAGCTGGTTCTTCAGCCGTCATCGATCGCGACATAGGCGTATCTTCTGCGCGCGTCACAGCGGACGTAAACTGGCGGGACCGGAATATACTTGGACCTGGTTTGGTTCTGGAGCCGTTTGCTGAACTTCGCGCAGACGCGTACGATATCAAAGACACAACTGATCAGGTCGAAGAAAAAACAAGATCTCGAGTTTTGGGCCTTGCAGGTGCGCAGCTAAGCTGGCCGCTTCAAAATCGTGTTGGCGCATTTGATGTCATAATTGAGCCGACTGTTATGGCTGCCTGGGGAACAGAGGGCGCCAATAATGATGGCATTCCGAATGAAGACGCGCTGGCCTTTGAATCTGATGCGACGACACTGTTCAAGCCTAACGGGGCGTCGAACTATGACCTGTGGGAAGGCGGAACACGATATTCAGCCGGATTGAGCGCAACAGCGAACTGGGGACGAAATAACTCAATAACCGGTATTTTTGGACGCCGTTGGAGAGAAGCAGCCGATCCTAGGTTTGAAATCAGCTCCAACCTAAACGGAACGGATTCCGACTATGTCGCCGCTAGCGGTTTGACCTTAGGCAGAACTTTCTCAGTTGATACGCGACTGCGACTGGACGACGAAGGGTTTGACCTTAAGCGGGTCGATGCGCGTGCAACCGTGGATTATTGGCGCGTATCGGCCTCCACACAATATTTCCGCTTGGCTGATGACCTCGTTTCCGCCGCCATTAGAAGCGACACGCTTAGAACTGGTGAAGGCGCAGTGTTTCAGGGTCGATTTGATATGACAGACAACTGGTCAGTCATCGCAGGCTTTGATCGGAACCTGGAAGAATCCTTCAACGTTCGCCAATCGTATGGAATCGCCTATGAAGATGATTGTTCCTACTTCGAACTGACTTATGAGCGAAACCAGCTGAACGATGCCTCACTTGAGCCTTCAGAATCGATAAACTTCCGCTTCTCTCTTAAATCACTCGGAGAAGCCGGCAGCAGTAACTTTGACTAACTGCATTTTTATCGATCTCGGCCTGACAATTGCAGTTGTTGTCAATAATCCGCCTTCTTCGGTGTTTACGAGCAAGACTGATTGCGCCATGGGAAAGAAACGATATGTTCGTGTCCCCAGGCCCGGTTCAGCAACGGACGAATAAATGCGACTTTTCAAATCTTTGCTTCTTGTTTCCAGCGTCCTCGCAGCTTCATTGAGTGCGCACGCCCAAGAAGTGGATGCTTCCACATTCAATCCTGCCGCAGAACCAACTAACCAGGCGCCTTCCAGCATTCCGATCGAAGGCATCGCCGCAATCGTCAATGACGAGGTCATTTCATACACAGATGTTCGCAATCGCGCTCAGCTGATTCTTGTTTCCTTAGGTGTCCAACCTAACGAGAACACCATCCGCCAGGCACAACAACGAGCAATTGAAGGGTTGATCGACGAACACCTGCAACTTCAGGAAGCTTCAGAGTTTGAATTGGTCGTCGGTGATGAAGACGTTGAAAACGCGCTGAATAACCTAGCCGCCCGAAGCGGAGCCACCCGTGATGCGTTTCTTGCTGATCTGCAGGCTCGAGGCATCAACCCGGAAACATTGCGTCACCAGGTCAGAGCCGACATTGCCTGGCAACGACTTGTGGGCGGACGGTTCGGATCCCGTCTTCGTGTCTCTGATCTTCAGATCAAAGACAATTTAGAGCGTCTGCAAAAGTCACTCGACAAAGAGCAAATGCGGGTTGCTGAAATCTTCCTACCAGCCATTGGACCTGAACAAACTGCTCAGATGCTTCAAGGCGCATGGGACTTGCGTAGCCAGATCCAGGATGGCGCGCCTTTCAGCCTCGTCGCTCAACAATTTTCGGCTGCGCCGACAGCCTCAAGCGGCGGCGAACTGGGCTGGATGTCCCTTAACCAAGTCAAGCCAGAACTTTCCGACGCCGTCTCGAAGATTGAAGCGCCCGGCATTTCTGAACCAATTGTCGTCGATGGCGGTGTGTACCTTGTCGCGCTCCTCGACAAGCGTGAGCCAATCGAAGCCAAACTGACCTCTTTTAAACTGCAGCAGCTTGTTGCAACTGGCAATGACGCAGCGACGCAATTGTCCCAGGCAGTTGCAACCGCATCTGGCTGCAGCGACCTGCAATCTGCTGCTGCGACGAATGCAGAGGTCAATTATATTGATCTTGGCGTCATGAACCTTGATGAACTAAACCTTGGCTACCAAGAGATGTTCGCCAACACTGTTGAAGGGGCGCCTACCGATATTTTGAGTTTGTCTGGCGGACGCTCCGCAGTCGTTTATGTCTGCGATCACATTATGTCTCGTGGCAGCATGCCTTCACGTGATGAAGTGGAAGACCGGCTGCACGATGAAATGCTGGCGCTTCAGGCAGATAGATACCTGCGCGACATCAAACGTGAAGCCACAATCATTCGCCGTTAATTAAGGTCAAGACATGTCTGACGCGATAAAGCCGATCGTGCTCACAATGGGCGATCCGGCAGGCGTGGGCCCGTCAATGACATGGCAGGCATGGGATAAACTGCGCGATTTGGGGCGCGTTTTTTATATACGCGCCGACGCAGATATTCTGCGCCGATCCAAGCCAGAAAGCGTTGTTGGAGGGATCGAACGCATCTCCTCTCCTGAAGACGCGCGCGACTGTTATCCTAATCGACTTCCAGTCCTACATTCAGAATGTCACGCATCGATTTCGCCCGGCCTACCAGACAAAGCCAGCGCACCGGCAATAATAAAATCCATAGAAGACAGCGTTAAAGATGTCTTTGATGGGAATGCCTGCGGTATCGTCACCAACCCAATTAATAAAGCACTCCTTTACGACGCCGGGTTTTCATTTCCAGGCCACACAGAGTTTTTAGCAGAGCTTGCGCGTCGACATACCGATGCGAAGGACGCGCCCCACCCGGTCATGCTCCTGACCGGCGGCGGTTTGCGCGTAGCGCTGGCAACAATCCATATGCCCTTAGCTGAGGTGCCCGGCGCGATTACACCAAGCCTGCTTCAAGACATTGCACACATTGTCCATGTGGGTTTGCAACAAAACTACGGCGTCCAATCGCCCCGCATCGCGTTTGCTGGCCTTAATCCGCATGCAGGAGAAGAAGGCGCGTTGGGGCGAGAAGAAATCAATGTCATTAACCCGGCCGCAGCCCGCCTTCGTCGTGAGGGGCTTAGCGTAAGCGACGCACAGTCCGGCGATACTGTGTTTGCGGCCATGCTGGACGGCACGTATGACGCTGTCATCGCCATGTATCATGATCAGGGGTTAGCTCCTCTCAAGACGCTGGACATGTGGCAAGGTGTCAACACGACCCTTGGCCTGCCTTTCATCCGGACCTCTCCCGACCATGGCACTGGTTATGAGGTTGCCCGTCTTGGCAATCCGCGCGCCGACAGCCTAATCGCAGCTATCAAAGCAGCTGACGACATGGCGAAAAACAGAGCTAAAAACGCATGAGCGAACCGCCTATTCTAAACGCCCGCGCGAATAAATCGCTGGGCCAGCATTTCTTGTTTGACCCGGATATTTTGAGCCGGGCAGCGCTTGCAGCAGGACCGGTTGAAGGCCGTACTGTCATCGAAGTCGGCCCAGGACCCGGAGGCCTGACCGCTGCGCTCTTAAAACACGACGCAGCCAAGGTCATCGCTGTTGAGATGGATGCGCGATTTGCTGAAAACCTGCGCACCTGGGAAGCCTACAAGGAAGGTAGGCTCGTCGTCATAGAGCAGGACGCAATGACGATTGACTATGAAAACCTCACGAAGGATTTTCAGGAACCAGTCAAAATCATCGCCAACCTACCTTATAATGTTGGCACGCCATTGCTGATTAACTGGCTCAAAGCCGGTTCGTGGCGTGGTGAGATGGCGTTGATGTTTCAAAAGGAAGTGGCGCTGCGTATCTGCGCGCACCCCAGCGAAAACCATTATGGCAGACTAGCGGTCCTTTCCCAGGCGGTAACGCGTCCGCACATCGCTTTCACCCTACCGCCAGGCGCGTTTAAACCGCCGCCGAAAGTCGATTCTGCCGTAGCGGTTCTTACTCCCTTAAACAGTGATGAAAGTTATCCAGACCTTACAACTCTGGAGCACATTACCGCCGCTGCTTTTGGTCAAAGGCGTAAGATGTTACGGGCGTCTTTGAAGTCTATCGCTGGGAAAAAAGGCGTTAAAGCAGAACAGATGCTTGAAGATGCTGGTATTGACCCGACCCGTCGCGCAGAAACACTTTCACAAGCTGAATTTAGACAACTTGTTGATACGTATCTCGCAATTTAGACATATGTATAATTTATAAAATTACGAATTTCGTACTTTCGAATACACTCCCCTCCATTTGGGGAGTGATGCAAGTGACAATCTATGGTTTTAAATAATTAGCTGGGTTCGGAGGGGATTCAGCGGGCAACGTAGTGATGGGCCCCCGCCTGTCACCTTATGTGTTCCTTAAGCGGTGCAGTTTCGACTGCACCGCTTCTTTATTTTAAACCTCAATTTCCAGCTTTCTAAAACTTTTTCAGGAGTAGTGTTTTTTACTGCCCCTGATGAATATTCATTGCTTTCAGCTACTTGCGCCGTTCATTCATCCGCAGACAGAGCGCCCCTGCGTCAACCTAATAAGGTTACATTTAATTAATGGCACATTGCTTATCGATAAGCTTGAAGATTTTATCGAAAAACGCTAAATAATAATCGTCTTTCGAGATGACCCCCTTCGAAAGACAACTGTGCTAGCGGAGCGGCCGCCCATGCCGCTCCGCGATACAGGAACCCGTTTATGACTTGAATTTGCGCCGCCATGAAAGGACACCCCATGAAGTCCGCACTCGCATCCTTATCCGCTTTAGCAGCTGTCTTCGTCCCCACCGCTTTGGCGGAAGACACATTCAGCTTTGATTTCACAATTGACCGCGCTTCCCTGAACACGACTGACGGCGCACAGGACACTTTGGATGCCATTGAGCGCCAAGCTAAACGTCACTGTGGCTACCGGACCGGTATTCAGTCTTTAGAGGAAAAAAAATTCGCCAGAAAATGCGTTGAAAACACGCTTGACGGCGCGGTTGCGCAGATTTCCTCCCCGAAACTCACCGAGCTCATGGAATTACGTAATCAGGTTGGCTAAGGCCAATTCGATTTTTTCTCACCGAGACTTCTGGGTCAGCATCCCCCATGCTGACCCATTTTTTTGCAAAAAAAGCCCGGCCAAACGACCGGGCTTAATGTTTTTCACGAAACGAAAAACGTTAGTGGTTCAGCTTTTCGATCAATCCGTCCACGTTTCCGCCATTGCGATCCAAGGTGGATGCAAACTGTTCGCGCTGTTCAATCGCAAACCAGAACCCCATCGCTTCCACATCGACGACTTTCAGGCGACCATTACGCTCAATCACACGCCAGTTCATTTTCTGAACACCATTGGTCGGGTTGCGTACTTCGGTTTTGACCACATAGTCACCCGGACGGCGCTCAATCGCATCCACGATTTGCACGTCCGCGCCGGAAAAACCTGCCAAATGTGTTTGAAGCTGCTCAACTGCGTACATCTCAAAGGCGCTTTTGAAGCGATCAAACTGGTCCTGATCCATCCCGCGGCCGTAACGTCCTAATGTAAAACGCGCCACAGCGTCCACATCCAGAAATTCGAGCAATTCACGCGCTTCAATCTCAGACAACGCACCATCCTGGAGATGGTTTATTGCCTGTAAACTTGCATTATTGACAACAGTACGCGCATCGTCTGACGCGATGGATACTGGCACAAGCTGCGCCTCCGCTTGTGCGGAAAACGGCATAGCCACAGATGCAACCAGACTGGTTGCTACAAACGCCAAGGTCTTTAGTGTTATGTTCTTCATTTTATCATCCTCCGCACTGCGTTCTGGCAATGCAGTCTCCGTTCCATAACGCTCGACTTGGGAAACGCGTTCCAAGTGAACAAGGCTATTAATTTTTAAGTTCCGTTCACAAATAAGTGAGCGGAACCGCCCCAATGCAATTCGGCGCGTCTATTCAGGACTTACCGCATTGCGCACTCGTACTTCGCTCGTTTAATTAAATACGAATCAGCTTGAAATTTGATTAACGTAACTCCATGCAATTTTATAAAACCTTGTTACTTTTACTTAAATTCAGCGTTCCCTATCGACACTCTCAACCTCAGATTTCACCCTCAGGCATTCCGGTATGAGCTCTTTATCCCTGACGCGAAAAGCTGTTGTCAGGCAGGCATGGCCTGTTTTGATTTCGCAGGCGTCTATGCCGCTGGTTGGCCTAGTGGACACTGCAATCATCGGCCGCACAGGGGATGCGTCCGCCCTCGCTGGCGTCGCGTTAGGCGCAGCGATTATGAATTTTGTATTCTGGAGTTTCGGCTTTCTCCGCATGGGCGTGACCGGCCTCACGGCACAAGCGTTTGGAGCAGCGGAAAAAGATGAGACTCAAGCGATAATATTGCGCGCCAGCATGCTTGGCGCCTGCATTGGGGTCGCGCTGGCCCTACTTCAATTCCCTATTTTAAATATTGCATTTACCTTTGTGGATGCCAGCCAAGCAGCAACAGGACATGCTGATGCTTACAGTCATGCGCGTTTTTTCGGCGCGCCCGCCCTCCTTGCTGGGTATGCAATTAACGGCTGGCTGTTAGGCATTGGCCGAACTGGCTGGGCGCTTTTTCTTCAGGTCGTCACGAACGGCGCGAACATTTTGTTCAATATCTGGTTCGTTTTAGGAATGAGCCTTGGCCCGGCTGGCGTTGGGTACGGGACTGCGCTGGCTGAATGGTGCGCTGCTATCACCGGCATGGTTATCTGTTTCACGATCATACGAAACGAAGGCGGTTGGACATCCAACGCTAAATCGCTAAGCCTTCTTTTGGATCGACAGCGCCTTAAACGCATGTTTGCAGTCAATGCGGACATTATGATCCGGACAATCGCCCTGCTTGCAATGTTTACATGGTTTGCACGTTCGGGCGCACGCGCCGGAGACGCACAACTCGCCGCCAACCATGTATTGCTGCAGATGCTGTCAGTATCAGCCTATGTGTTGGACGCTTTTGCCGTAACCGCTGAAAACCGTATTGGTTCGGCCATCGGCGCGCGATCTCCTCAACGTTTCTGGCGAGCTGTTCGGCTAACAAGCGAATTTTCGCTTGGTGGCGCTTTATTGTTTGGTTTGTTGATCTGGCTAGGCGGAGCCTTTTTTATCAATCTGGTCGCAACGGACGAACTTATCCGCACGACCGCCCTTGACTATCTTTTATTCGCCGCGTTTGCGCCCATTATCGGCTTTGCAAGCTGGCAACTTGATGGCGTATTCATCGGGGCGACACGCTCAGATGCGATGCGTAACGCCGCCATCATCTCACTTCTCTTATATGTCAGTGTGGATCTGATTTTGCGCAATTATGGCAACACAGGCGTGTGGATCGCTTTCTTGAGCTCATACGTCTTTCGCGCAGTAACGTTGGGATTTTACATTCCAGACTTGATCAAAGGTCTGCGCCAACCGCATCACTGAGCGCTGAAAATCCGTCTTTGACAAGTAAGTCATCCAATCCATTCTGAATGGATTGGATGATGTCCAAACCTTGAAGCGCGAGCGCAGAATAAAGCTGTATGGCATGTGCGCCAGCCCGGATTTTTGCATAAGCAGTTGCAGCGTCTTTCACACCACCAACACCTATAATGTCCAACCGACCAGCAGCGTGGCGCGCGGTGACTTTCAAAACGTGGGTCGACAGGTCAAAGAGCGGCGAACCGGACAAGCCCCCTGCTTCATGCGCTTGAGAATTTGTGAGGTTTTTAGGACGAGACACCGTCGTATTTGACACAATAAGCCCGGTGACACATCCAGACGCCAATACAATGTCCACAAGCGCGACGATGGCGTCATCATCCATATCTGGCGCGATTTTCAAAAATACTGGCCGCGAACCGTGAGCAGGTGTCATTTCGCTTACAGCGCCAGCAACATGCGCAACGAGCGCCGTAAGCTCTTTTTCTCCCTGAAGTCCGCGCAGGCCTGGCGTATTCGGCGAAGACACATTTAAGGTCACGTATGAACAAAATGGCCATACAGCGCGCACGCCTTTGGCGTAATCTTCCAGTCGCGCTTCTCCTTGCGAGGTCTTGTTTGCACCGACGTTTGCGCCAACCACGCCATTGTTTTTTTGTCCCTGCAAACGTTTGACAAACGGCTGAAGCCCCTGATTATTAAACCCCATACGATTGATGACGCCGCTATCTTCCTTAAGGCGGAAAAGGCGCGGCTTAGGATTACCTGGTTGAGGCATGGGCGTAACCGTCCCACACTCAACAAATCCAAACCCTAATCCCAGAAGCTGTGAGCTAACCTCAGCGTTTTTATCATAACCGGCAGCCAGACCGACCGGGTTAGGCAGTTTCAGTCCTGAAACTGGCAACCGCACCTGAAGACTAGCTGGAACATCCCCCGAAAACTCTGGAGCCAACCCCGTTTTCAACGCCAATATTGACGCATTGTGCGCCACCTCAGGCGGCAACATGCGCATTAGGTTCACACCAATGACGTCGAGCGATCCCATGAGTTAGGCAAAATCCATGTTCAGAGCTTCATCTGGCGCTTGAGGCACACCAGTTTCATCACAAGCAAGCTCCCAGACACGCTTTGCTTTTGCCGCACCCACATCTGCGTAAACGTGCGGGAAAAGGTCTCCTCCGCGCGCAGGCTCCCACTTCAGATCATCTCCAAAATCCCGCAAATCAAAAGCGATCAACACTACAGCTTGCTTGCCAGCAAACCATTTATCGAGCGTAGCCTGAACCTGCTGGCGCGTTGAAAAATGAACGTAACCGTCAACTTCATCGATAGGCGCTTTCACTGGCGCGCCATTAAGCGCCCGTTCCCAATCGGGGCCTTCCAGAACCTTGAATATTATCGAATCTGTCATTCTATTCTTTCTCAAATTCCAACCAGTTCAAATCCAGATCACATCCATGAACGGATCAACTTAGAAAATTAGTAACTGATTTCTGCTCATATAAAATAATCGCACTTCGAATCGGACGTGAGAGCCGATCGTTTTTGCTGGGAGAAACACGAGTGTAGAGCGAATGACGATTCGGCTCCACACATCATTCTGGGCGAGGATCGCATCATATGTCTGGCGGCATTTTAGAAAAACTTGAACCGTGGACGAAAGAACAACTGGCGCACAGCCAGGACGTTCAAAAGATCGTCATGCCGCTCATCAAGGATGTAATTTTTTACACCTACAATAAAACGGCTGGATATCAGGAAATACCTGACTATCTGGAAGCGCTGGAAACTGACAAAGCCAACAAAATACTGGTGGGCGGTTTTGATGAAAAATACGTCGCCACGCAAGCGCAGGTCACACAGGCGATCGCCTCTAAGATCGACTTCTTCACCTATCTTGTCCGCTACCATGTGTATGCGTCTGCAATGGTCAACACGCTGCTGGACAATCTTCCCAAGCAGAAGGCGAACCAGCGCAAAGAACTGGTTGAAGTCGCTTTAAAATCTATCTTCAGTGACGCTGCAGTCACGATGCAACACTTCTTTGATCTGCTCGAGAACAAAGCAGCGACTGAGCGCGAAGAAATTTCTCAATCCTTCAAAGGTTCTGTCAGTTCTGAGTTTGAATCCGTTAGCGCAATGATTGCTGAAATCGCCGCGTCCTCCAAAGCGTTAAGCGAAGAAACCACACGCGTGAATGATTCAGTCGCAAACGCCAACACAGCACCTGACCAAGTGCTTCAAAATGTTGGCTCTGTAGCGGCGGCTACAACAGAATTGTCAGCAACAATCGGTGACATCACCAGCCAGTTGAAAGCCAATGTCAGTTCAATTGATCAGGTTTCCAACAATGTCAGATCGGCCATTGAGGCGCAAACAGCGCTCGATAACGCCACGCGCAGCATTCAGGAAATCACCGAGCTGATTAGCGGCATCGCCGGCCAGACAAACTTGCTCGCACTCAACGCAACCATCGAAGCAGCACGCGCTGGCGAAGCTGGTCGCGGCTTTGCTATTGTTGCGCAGGAAGTCAAAAACCTGGCCAAAGACACCGATTCAGCAATTAAAAATGTCACGGAAAACATCGACCATCTGCGTAGTGCGGTGACCACGATCTCTGACTCGCTACAGACAGTTCAAAAAGAAGTCGACGACCTCTCCCACGGCGCCCATTCAATCGCCAATGCGGTTGTCGAGCAAGAAGGCGCAGCCTCCGAGATTGCACGCAGCGCTGAAACCTCAACTGCTGCGGTTGAGCAGATGGCCAAGAACGCAGAAATGACAGCTTCTGCGGCAGAAAGCTCTATGCATCAGGCTTCCAGCACAGCTAAAAATGCACTTGATGCAGATTCGAAGGTGCGTGAGATCAAAGCGGCAATGGAACACTTCCTCGCCACTTTGACCAAAGTCGCTTAATAGCCGAACAGAACGCTCATCCCCCAAACGTCTGAGTCCTCAAAGTCGTCAAACGAGTAATGAGTGTATCCCAGATTGAAGGCGACGTTGTCGTTTTGAAAGCGCACGCCGACACCTGCGCCTGCGCCGATGTCATAATCTGAGTAACCGTCGACTATTCCACCCAGATTGCTATCTGTTCTCGTTCTTGAAACTGCAGGCCCGAACCGCGTGTAAAGGCTGACATCAGAACTAACCGGCGCCATGCTGAGCAACATAAGGCTGACATAATCCTGCTGGAATACGCCAAGCCTGTCGCCCGAAGAGTCAAACAGATCCGCACGGTTCAAGCCGATCGAGGCGTCGCCTTCAACAGCCATTCGATCACTGATCGTAATGCCTGCCGTGTATTGTGCTTGATATAGATTTTTGTCCTGATGCGTGTCGGACTGGTCAATAATGGCAAAAACGGAAGAGCCGCCACCGTAATAACCTTGGTCTTTTTCATGTGCGACAGCAGAAAAAGCCATGCTTGGCGCACAAATGCTTGCTAACAGCCACCCAGTAATCTTCATGAAGATCACCTTTCTTATTTGTCTTTATAAGAAGCATTTTATGAACGCGGATAAACATCCCTTGAAATCAGTCGCGTAAATTTGGAAAATCAGATCAAGAAACCAGTAAGCAAATGGTCCAAAGAGGTGCATCCTTTCCAAAAATATCGCCTTCTGGCGGGTAGAGGATTGCACAGGTGCGAACGCACGCTAGGTTCAGGGATAAGGAGAATTAAGAGATGTTCCAGCACTTCTTCACAGAGTTGCGCGCGGCCAAAGTGCCAGTCAGCCTTAAGGAATATCTCACCCTGCTGGAGGCGCTGGACAAAGGCGCGATCGACACAAATGTCGATAATTTTTACTATCTTTCCCGCTCAGTTCTGGTGAAGGACGAAAAGAACCTCGACAAATTCGATCAGGTGTTTGGCCATGTGTTCAAAGGGTTGGAACGTATCGAAGAAGAAGACCTGACCGCCAATATCCCGGAAGAATGGTTACAAAAACTCGCGGAAAAATTTCTCACGGAAGAAGAAAAAAAAGAGATCGAGTCCCTGGGCGGTTGGGACAAGCTGATGGAAACGCTGAAAAAGCGGCTTGAAGAACAAAAGGAACGCCACCAGGGCGGCAATAAATGGATCGGCACGGCCGGCACCTCTCCTTTTGGCGCTTATGGCTACAATCCGGAAGGCGTTCGCATAGGTCAGGACAAGTCCCGCCACCGCCGCGCGGTAAAGGTCTGGGACAAGCGCGAATACAAAAATCTCGACGACAGCGTACAGATCGGCACGCGTAATATAAAAGTTGCCATGCGACGTTTGCGCCGTTGGGCGCGCGAAGGCGCAGCTGACGAACTCGATCTGGACGGCACAATCAAAGAAACGGCAAAGCACGGCTATCTGGATGTTAAAATGCGCCCTGAACGTCGCAACGCGGTAAAAGTGCTGATGCTGTTTGACGTTGGCGGTTCAATGGGCGGCTATATCCGCATTTGTGAGGAATTATTCTCCGCCGCACGCACTGAATTTAAAAATCTGGAGTTCTTTTACTTCCACAATTGTCTTTATGAATCCGTGTGGAAGGACAACCGTCGCCGGAATTCTGAAAAAATTAGCACTTGGGATGTTCTCCATCGCTTTCCTTCGGACTACAAGGTCATCGTTGTGGGCGACGCGAGCATGAGCCCATATGAAATTGCTATGCCGGGTGGGGCCGTGGAGCATTGGAATGAAGAAGCCGGAGCCGTTTGGCTGAATCGGTTATCTGAGGTCTATCCGCATCTCATTTGGTTAAATCCCGTCCCCAAAAAACATTGGGGATATTCGCAGTCGATCAAGATGATCCAAGAGGTCGTCGGGGCCGACAAAATGTTTGAGATGACACTATCGGGCATGGAAAAAGCCATGCGACGACTTGGGCGATAACGAGATGGAAACCGAGACCAAACCGAACCCGGCGAACGAAAAGTTCCAGGAAATATCTGAAGCGCTGGAACAGCGTAACCGCAACCGTGCTGCGCGCCTGTTGGCGGATTGCGCCAAAGCTATGCCAGAAGCGCCTCAGGACCGGATTGGTCTGGCGACAGTCGCCGCACGTATCGGAGAAAGCGCGATTGCGCGCTATTTCGCCACCCACGCCGCTCAGGGCGAACCAGGTTCCGCTATCCTTCTTCGCGCAGGCGGACTACTTGCAGACAGCGGCGACTTTGCTGGCGCGACAAAGCTTGCTCTGCGCACAACAGAAATGGCCAAGGATTTTGCGCCAGGCTGGCACCTCAATGGCGCGCTTCAGGCTCAGATGGGCCAGATTGACGAAGCCAAAGAAAGCCTCAAACGCGCAATCTTTATTCAGCCACGCATGGGGGCAGCCTGGTTGGAGCTTGCTCGCATTCACACCTTCACAAAAGATGATCCGCTGGTAGCGCAGATGATCCAGGCGCGTAGTCCGATGTCGTCTACAGCGCCGGACAACCAGGCGCACTTTGGTTTTGCGTTCGCTAAAATGTTGCGCGACCTTGGTGACCTTCAGAACTTCTGGAACGCTGTCGAACAATCAAATCGTTTAATGAAAACGGCCCAGCCGTACGAAAAAGACGCTGACACCAAGAGCGCCGAACAGGTTCTCGACCTCATTGCCAAGAATGGGAGTTCCCAACTCAAGCCTGCAGGCGAGCCATTTGACCGCGGCATTTTTGTGGTCGGCATGCCCTACTCGGGCTGTGATTTGGTCGAACAGATCCTTGTCTCCCACCCTCAGGTTGCTGGCGGCGGAGAACTGAATTTCTTCGGCCGCGCTGCAACTGCGCTAGAAGATATGTCCGTTGAAAAAATCACTGAACTGCAAACCAAGTGGGAAAACCCATGGCGTGATGTCGGCGTGGCTTACCAGCACATGCTCAAATCCCGCTTTGGAGCAGATGGCCGTGTAGTAGATCGCACGATTGCTCAAACACGCCTGACCCCTTTGATCCATCATGTTTGCAGTGGCTCGCCAATCATCTGGATGCGCCGCAACGCAAATGATGTGGCCTTTGAATGCTATGCAAACCACTTCAACGGTGTGGCCCGCTGGAGCTATGACCAGTCTGATCTTGCTCACCACATGGCGCTTGAGGACAAAATGTTCAGCGCGATCGCTCCGACGCTTGGCGATAAGTTACTCGTGGTCGAATACGAAAAGCTCGTGTCCGCACCGCAGGCGGAGATCGCGCGCATCCTGTCGCACTGTGGTCTGCCAGATGACCCGGCTCCTTATGCGCCAGAAAAAAAGATCCACCCGATCCAAACGGCGTCCATCCTGTCGGTTCGCAAACCAATCGATGCAAGCGACGTCAACTGTTCTCAGCCATTCACGGCGGCTATGACCACATTTCAAACCGCCTACGCTGGCGCTTAGAAATCTGAGCAAATCAGCGGACAGTGTCAAAGTCCGCTGATTTCTCCTCTGAATGCATAATCCGTCGCGCAACGATTTTTGATCTTTGCGTACAATCGCGATATGGGCTTAAAGATAGCGCCTTATATCCAATGTCTGATTCTCCAGCGTAGATTTTCCATGACTGCCAAGCCTAGCAAAAACGCATTCTTCTTTGTGCTTGTTGTGGTCTTTCTCGACATGATTGGCTTTGGCCTCATCGTGCCGGTAATGCCCGACCTTCTAAGTGAGCTCACAGGGCAATCAGTTGAAGAAGCTGTACAATGGGCTGGCCCGATAATGGCCGTTTACGCGCTCATGAATTTCATGTTCGGCCCAATATTGGGCGGCCTATCAGACCGATATGGGCGACGACCCGTTATTCTAATTTCAGTAGCGACTCTCGCATTAGATTTTCTGGTGATGGGGCTGGCGACCAGTATTTGGATGCTATTTGCAGCGCGTATGCTGTCGGGCATATCTGGAGCCACACTTTCCAGCGCCAACGCCTACATTGCCGATGTCACGGATAAGGAAAGCCGAGGCAAAGCCTTTGGCATGATGGGCGCCGCCTTTGGTTTAGGCTTTACGATCGGCCCTGGTCTGGGTGGTCTGCTGGGGCAAATTGATAGCCGCGCCCCCTTCTTTGCCGCCGCAGCTCTGTCTTCGATTGGTTTCTTCTACGGCCTGTTTGTGATGCCGGAATCCCTCAAGGAAGAGAACCGGCGCGCTTTTGACATTAAGCGGGCTAATCCATTTGGCGCGTTCAAGCATTTTTCCAAGCTACCGCACGTCTCATTTCTGTTTCTGGCCGTTGGACTATACATGCTTGCCCACCATGTATTCCCAAGCACCTGGTCGTATTATGGCGCAATACGCTTTGGTTGGTCTTCAGCGGAAATTGGCGCCACTTTGATGATAGTCGGCATCATGTCCGCACTCGTGCAAGGCGGCTTGACTGGCCGGATCATCAAAAAAATTGGCGCTGAAAAAACAGCCTTTTACGCATTATGCATCACCATCACAGCAATGATTTGCTATGGATTAGCCAATCAGCCCTGGATGATCTACGTCCTGATCCCGTGCGGTGCGTTTGGCGGACTGGTCGCGCCAGCTTTGAGTACGATCTTGTCTTCGCGCACCCCGGCCAATGCGCAGGGCGAACTTCAAGGCGCAAATGCTGGATTACAGTCGCTGTCTTCAATCATTGCGCCATTGGTCATGACCCAGACGCTACATGCGTTCTCGGGCAATAACGCACCGGTATATTTCCCAGGCGCCGCGTTCATACTCGCCGCATGCCTTGCGGCATTAGCGATCATTCCATTGCGCATCGGATTGAAACGCCAAGCTCCCATTGACGAAGATTCCCAGGAAGCGCCTGAGTCTCTCATTACGGATGGGGCCGAACCGGACGCTGTGCGGTCTTAACGACTGAGGCGACTAGCAATAAGACCAACAAGTCCGCCGCCTACGCCGCCTTCTATGACATTTGCCAACATGCGCATCATGTCGCCGCCGCCCATGAAAGAGGCCAGATCAAACCCGACCTCCTGCGTCAACTTGCCTGCGCCGACACCGCCGAGCACACCACCAATGACAGCTAGGAATGTGCCAATACCGCGCTTGCCGCCAAACAGTTTGGACAATATGGGCCCCAACAGGACACCGCCAACCGCATTTAAAAACATTGGAAACAGGTCTTGCATGCTATCCCCTCACATTTAGCCCGCTCCCTCCAGCGGATGCAGAGGATAATAACGAGATGTTTTCAACTAGGCCAGTTATAGAGCCGGTCTAATCAAAGATCACAGTCTTGGCGTCATTTCGGAAAATACGGCCTTCAGTGTGGAGCTTGACCGCACGCGCCAGAACGCGGGCCTCAGTGTCTCGCCCCAGTCGCGCCATATCCTCAGCTGTGGCGCGATGATCAACTGTTTCAACAGCTTGAGAAATAATCGGACCTTCATCCAGATCCGGTGTCACATAATGCGCCGTAGCGCCCACCAGCTTTACGCCGCGATCAAACGCCTGATGATACGGCTTAGCTCCTTTAAACGATGGCAGAAAGGAATGGTGGATGTTGATACAACGTCCAGCCAACGCACGGCATGTATCATCCGATAGCACCTGCATATACCGCGCAAGCACGACCAGATCAGCTTTGGTGTCATCAACGATTTCAAGCAAACGATCTTCAGCGTCGCGTTTATTGTCTTTTGTCACCGGCACATGGAAATATGGAATGTCGTGACGCTCAGCCAACCATGCGCATGTGTGATGGTTGGAAACAATTGCCGGGACGTTCATGGATAACGCGCCTGTCCGCTGGCGATACAGCAAATCGTTCAGACAATGGTCGCCCTTGGATACCAGAATCAACACATTCGGTTTGACCCGCGCATCTTTAAGGTCCCAGGTCGCGCTCCATTTTTCCGCCACGGACTTGAACTCTGCCTCAAAGGCTTTGCGTGAAAAGCCAGCAGTTTCAGGCGAAAACCGCACACGATAGAAAAACAATCCGGTTTGTCCATCGCCAAAGTTTGCACTTTCTGTAATGAACAATCTGCGGTCAGCCAAAAAGCGGGCGATGTCTGCAACGATACCAATGGAATCTTTACAGGACAGGCGCAGAATGAAGCTGTCTTTATCGGTGGCGGAATGAGCGTCCATGAAGCCTAAAAACCTTTAATTCACGTAATCCGGACGGGCTTAGCTTCCCGTCTGAAAAAGCACAAGTTCTAACCATGACCGGCGACAATAACTCACGTCTTGAACACAAAGAGCTTAGCGCTGTGCGCCCTGCTCTGTTTTTAGATCGAGATGGCGTCATCAATATGGACAAGGGCTATGTGCATCGTCCGGATGGATTTGAGTTTATCGACGGCGCGCCGGAAACGATCCAACGCTTCAACGATATGGGGTGGCGTGTGTTTGTCGTCACCAACCAAACAGGCATTGCACACGGATTTTATACTGAAGCCGACATGTTTTATGTGCACGCTCACATGCAGAGCGAACTCAAGAGTTATAACGCCCACATCGATCGGATCTATTACTGTCCATACGACACACGCGGCATGGTTGCGCGATACATACTTGATAGCGAGGATCGCAAACCACACCCTGGCATGTTGCTTAAAGCGATGGAAAATTTTCCAACAGACGCTAGCCGCTCTTTCCTTATAGGCGACAAACGTACCGACATTGAGGCGGCGCAAGCAGCTGGTATTCGTGGGTTTCTATTTAAGGGAGGAAACTTGTTTGAGTTCGCTTCCTCCGTTTTGGAAGAATTAGGCGAAACGCCATCAAACGTCTGAACTGGGATACAACATCCTTACAAAGGCTTTTGCATCACAATGCAGCGTTTCAGCGGCATGCCCCAAACGCGCACGCCCTCCAAGTCCATACAATATAGTCGATGCAAGATTGCTTGCGGTATCCACACTCATTGTTTCTGGCGGAAAGCGCTGCAAAAACACAAAAATAGCATCCCGGACTCGGCCAAGCTGCTCATCTATCACCTGCTGAAACTCAGGTTCCAACACAACATCAGACATACATGCCGCCGCAAAAAAGCAACCTCTCGGAAACGGATCAGGATGTGTGAATGACTGGATGGCGCGCAGCAGTAATTTCTCTAGTCCATTAGGGCCATCAGAAGCGTTTTCCCCGATCCACGCAGCGCCCCCACTCATGCGGTCACCATGCTTTCGCACGCACGCAAGGTATAAACCTTCTTTGTCTTTGAACGCCGCATAAAGGCTAGGACGAGAAATATTCATCGCAGCAGTTAGGTCGTCCAGCGATGCGTTGGCGTATCCCATGCGCCAGAAAACACCGATAGCCGCATCTAACGCCGCGTCTTTGTCAAAAGATCGCGGACGGCCACGAGAACGAGAAGAATCTTTAACCATACTGCTTAGTACATAAATATTGACAAGAAGGCAAACGATATACTATACCGTTCAGTACATAAATAATTTCGGGAGAATGAAATGGAAGTTTTCTACGCCCCAATGGCGTGCTCGGTTGCTGCGCGCGCTGCGCTTTATGATGTTGGCCAGGACGCAAAATTCACACTGACCGACTTTCGCGCCAAAAAGCTTGCCAATGGCGACAATTATCTCAGCATCAATCCTAAGGGACAGGTTCCTGCGCTCAAACTTGAGGACGGCACAATCCTAACCGACATCAGCGCTATTCTTCCTTACATAGCGCGGTTGTCTCCAGACCAAAATCTGATGCCGCCTGAAGGTACGATTGCACACAGTCAGGTTCATTCTTGGATTGGTTATATCGCCAGCGAGATCCACAAACAGGTTATCTGGTTTATCTTTGGCGGCGCGCCGGAGCCAACCCAGAATTTTGCGCGCGTCATGGCGCCTTACCGTTTAAAATACGTCGAAAAATCGCTCAAAGATTCAAAGTATCTGATCGGTGACACCATCACAGTCGCTGACTTTTATATGCTGTGGGCGCTCACTATTTTGCAGAACATCAAAATAGACCTGTCTGACTATCCGCTCATCAATTCATATATGAAAGCCTGCCTGGAACACCCCAGTCTTAAGCGTGCGTTCGATGAGGAAATGGCCGAATTCTCAGCCATGCAAACAAACTGATTATTTGTCGGCAGTGTCCGCTTCAGGCGCTGCCGGCATGCCTTTTTCATATTGAGGCAGATCAGGATCAATTTGCGCCCACTTAGGTGCGCTGGACGTCCAGATGGTCATTTGCGGACCATATTTTTCAGCTTCGTCCAATACGCCAAGGCGTACAATCATCAGGTGCGGACGCTCATCAGCACCGCTGGTCATTGGCGTGCCACACTTCGGGCAAAACCCGCGTTTCATGTGGCTGCCTGAATCCGCCCGGCTTTCGTGATAAGCCATCTCGCCGTCAATGGAGATCGCCTCAATATCGAAAACAGCATTCACAGTCGCCGATCCCGCCGCCCAGTACTGGCAGTCCCGACACCAGCAAGTGCGAACAGAGTTTGGCGGACGTGTCGCTTTAAACGTCACCGCTCCACACAAACACTTTCCGCTAACTGACGTGTTCATCTTGTAAGACAACCCGCTATAGCCGCTTTCGCCGCAAGAACCGGGCTAACAAGGTGCGTGCGTCCGCCTCGTCCCTGACGGCCTTCAAAGTTACGGTTAGACGTCGACGCACACCGCTCACCTGGCGCGAGCGTATCAGGGTTCATTCCCAGACACATGGAACAACCCGGCTCACGCCACTCAAAACCAGCATCGATAAAGATTTCGTCCAGGCCCTCTTCTTCTGCCTGAGCGCGAACAAGACCTGATCCAGGCACAGCCATCGCACGCACATTATCAGCGACTTTCTGGCCTTTGACGATTTCGGCGGCGGCGCGGAAGTCTTCAATCCGTGAGTTGGTGCAAGAACCAATAAACACGCGATCGACTTTCAGACCTTCCAGTTTCTGGCCAGGTTGTAATCCCATATATTCAAGCGCACGCTCAGCAGCTGACCGCTTGATAGGATCTTTGATCTCAGATGGCACTGGCGCATTCTTGGAAAGCGGCGCCGCCTGCTCAGGAGATGTGCCCCAAGTCACGGTTGGTTCAACATCTTCAGCGCGGATTTCAATCACTTTATCCCATACAGCGTCGGCATCCGACTTCAGTGTTTTCCAGTATGCGACGGCAGCTTCCCATTGCCCGCCTTTAGGGGACGCCGGGCGACCGCGTAGATAGTCAAATGTTTTCTCATCCGGCGCGACCAGACCTGCGCGCGCGCCGCCTTCAATAGAAAGGTTGCACAGCGTCATACGCGCTTCCATGGACAGGCTTTCAATCGCCTCGCCCATATATTCCATTACACAGCCTGTGCCGCCCGCAGTGCCGATCTCAGCAATTAGGTGAAGCGCAAGATCTTTAGCCCCAACGCCTGGCGCAAACTGGCCACTGACCTTAATCGCCATGTTCTTCATTTTGCGCGCACGCAATGTCTGTGTCGCAAGAACATGCTCAACTTCAGATGTTCCGATACCATGCGCCAGCGCGCCAAACGCACCATGCGTTGAAGTGTGACTGTCACCGCAAACGATCGTCATGCCCGGCTGGGTGCGGCCCTGCTCTGGACCAACCACGTGCACGATGCCGTTATTGATGTGGCCCATCGGAAAGAACTCAATGCCGTGCTCTTTCACATTGCGGCTCAGCGTTTCCAACTGGGTGCGCGCTTCAGGGTCCTGAACGCCGGGTAAGCCTGCTGACTGATTCTCTGTTGGCGTATTGTGATCAGCCGTCGCAAGTGTCAGATCGGGACGACGCACCTTGCGGCCAGCCGTTTTTAGACCCGCAAACGCCTGAGGTGTCGTCACCTCATGGATCAGGTGCAGATCAATGAACAATAACGCCTCACCAGTCTGCGCATTTTCATGCGCAACGTGAGCGTCCCAGATTTTGTCGTAAAGCGTTTTTCCAGTCATGCAGGCTATATGACCTCTTCATTTCAACTGCGCAAGTCGCAGTCAGGTTACGTCACGGGAAAACGATATTCGCGTCCTGTTCTTGCGTCCTTCGTATCTCTTCAGCTAAACCGCGACGACGCTTGGAGGGAGGCGTTTGTAAGATGGCATATTCTGCGAAAATCAGCCCAGAATGGAAAAAGTGGGTCAATGAGAACCTACAGCGCAATGTCCCGCGCCTGATGATTTATGAAACCATGCGCAAGAACGGTTTCGGGTTGGGCGTTATCAAGGATGGCTTAGGCAATAATTTTCCCGAAGCGCCAGTGATTGACCCTGAAGGCCGAGACGTGACAGGTCGCACAGTGCGCTATGAAGACATCGCCAATTGTCGCCTGACTAAAGACAAAATGCCGGGACTGCGCCGCGTCCTGACGAACAAAGCGCAGATATATTTCTGGCAGGATTTTCTGTCTCCTTCTGAATGCGACAAGCTGATCAGCCTCATCAATACGCGCCTGGTCGACTCCACCATCAGCGCAGAAGACGGCTATGATGGGTTTCGCACATCGAAAACCTGCCCGTTTAAAGATGTGGATGATCCGGCGGTTGCCGAATTAGACGCCAAACTGTCAAAAGCGCTGGGCGTTTCAGACAGCTGGTCTGAACCTAATCAGGGCCAGAAATACGCCATTGGTCAGGAGTTTAAGGCGCATACTGATTATTTCGAACCTGGCACAGATGAGTACAAGCGCTTTTGCGCTGAGATCGGCCAACGCACCTGGACCTTTATGATCTATCTCAATGAGGGATGCGAAGGCGGCGGCACACGGTTTCGCAAGCTGGAAAAGAATTTCTCGCCGCAAAGAGGCTGCGCTGTCATCTGGAATTCCCTCACGCCCGAAGGTGACCCCAACCCTTTCACTCTGCACCATGGCCAGAAAGTGCGCGCGGGAGAAAAGTACGTGATCACCAAATGGTATCGCGACAAGGGCGAAGGCCAACTGTTACAAGACTAAAATATTAACGTGGGTTGCACTTTGATAAGGAATTGAGAATAATTTGCATCTAGTATTGGTAAATGGCGAGCTATCGCCATATTAATCTGGATCAAACGGCACAAAGGCGCGCAATGACCCGCAGCGCAAAACGACTACTCTGGGCGACAGGGGGATGCCTGTCATTACTGCTCGCTTTAATCGGCGTGCCGCTGCCGCTATTGCCGACGACACCTTTTGTCATTCTGGCCGCCTTCTGCTTTTCCAAAAGTTCCGAGCGCTTACACAACTGGCTGCTTAATCACAAAATTTTTGGGCCATCGATCCGCGACTGGAATGAGACCGGTTCAATTCCGTTAAAAGCAAAAATCCTGGCGACCGTGATGATGGCCGGCGCGTTTCTCTTGGCTTGGGCGTTTCACGCGCCACCGCATGCGTTGATCGCTCAATTGACCATTCTGCCCCTGGTCGGATTGTTTATATGGTCACGTCCAGGCAGTCCCCATAAAAACTAATCGCGTTGATAGCTTTCCAGCACCGCTTCGACGACATCGCTTTCCAGATAGCTATGCGAGATGAGTGATGTGGCGTGGACTTGTCGGTCATAATCGTCATAGACGCCAAACGGCCCATCATCATTAACCCTGCCCTCAAACGTCACCTCAGCGATGAAAAAGTTTTTTTCCACCATTCCGTTTGACTGGCGCTGTTGAAGCGTGTCCCAGATCGCGTCTTCTGCTGAAAACCACCATGGCCCCTCGCCGGTGTCCGGATGAAAGACAGAGAGTTCAAATCCAGTCTCCATCACACCATGATATACGCGGTCATTGTCAGTTTTAGCAGGCTCGCATGCGCCGACAATGAAAGAGAATGTGACACAGATAACCAGCCGCGCCATCGTTTGCCGCCATCTGCGAAACCCACTTAATTTGGCCATGCGTGTCATGCCAGTCACCACTCAGACAACGGATCAATGCGCTAAAGCTGTTTTCTATAATGACTTAAAAGCAAAGCACAGCAAAACCATATACTTTTTAAGGTTTTATTCCTGAACAGCGCCTGCCTGCCTCAACGTAAAGGTGCCAGTTTCCTAACAAGACCCAACCTTAAATTAACTCATAAATGATACCGTTCCGGTTGTGCATATAACAAACACAACGAGTCGTTTCATGAGACGAGTCCTACAAGCGGTCCAAAATCTAAAAATTTCGCTCCGCAGTCGGATCATTCTGCTGTCCGCAGGCATTGCGTTGACGGCGGCGATTTTGATCGTGTCTGTGTATTCCTCCAAGGTCAAAGAAATTGCTTTGGAAGAAGCTGAGCACACGCTTCGCGCCGAGACAGCAATTGTCTCGTCTCAGATTTCCAACAGCCTCACCCAGATTAAAACTGATGTCGAACTCCTTTTCAGCACCCCGCCAATCAAAGGTGTGATGCGCGCACGAGACGCTGGCGGTATCGACCCGCTGGATGGTTCAACTGAGTTGATCTGGCGCGAACGGCTGGCAACCATCTTTGAAGGCATGATCGCACAGCGCCCGGCATATACACAGCTGCGCTATATCGAATTTGGCAATGGCGGCGCCGAACTCGTACGCGTCAATCAATCTGAAGATGGCAGAATCACGCGGGCCGCAATCGAAGACCTACAGAAAAAGGGGCTGGAGTCCTACATGCAGGAGGCGCAGACACGTACGCCCAGCATGGTGTATTTCAGCGCTGTGTCATTAAATCGCGAACATGGCGCTATCCACTCGACAAGCGCGCCGACCCTTCGGGTGCTCATTCCCATTCAAAAACCAACTGGCGGCCAATTTGGCGTTCTTGTCATCAATACGAATTACAAGAAACTGCTGACCGATGCCTTTGCGGACGCCCACCCCAAGTTTACGACGCATGTCATTGATGAATCGGGCGACTTTCTGACTTGGGACCACCGCCAATCAAGTTTCTCTTTCACTTTGGCAAAAGACCTGCCCGCATCATTACATAAGCCGTGGCGGGAAGAACGCGCTCACAAACCCCAAACGCTTTATAAGCGCGGCGACACATTCCATTATAAACGTCAGCTAAACCCTGCTGGCACAAAGATATTTCCGCAGATCGATATTCTGGTGAATGCGCCCGATAACGAACTTCTCGCAGGCGTTCACGCCGCCCAGCGTCAGGCGATTTTGCTGATCATCATCATGGCGTCCGGCTGCGCGGGGTTTGCCGCCCTGGCCGCCGAAAAGCTGACGCGTCCCCTGCGCGACATGATTGGCGCGCTAAAAGCATTTGAGCCTGGAAAAACCGGTTTGTACCTGCCGACTGAACGTGTTGACGAAATCGGCGGCGTGTCCCGCGCTTTTGAAAATTTGGTTGATCGTCTGGATCATGAAACCACCAAAACCCTCAACATCATCAACAGCACAGTTGATGGTCTGATCGTTATCAATGAAAGCGGGATTATCGAAAATTACAACCCGGCATGTGAGCGCATTCTTGGATACAAGAAACACGAGGTCATGGGCAAAAACCTGAAAATGCTTCTGCCCGAGGGACACAGCCAGGCCCACGACGGATATATGCTGAAATACATAAATGGCGCCGCGCCCGGCATTATTGGCAAAGGGCGCGAACTTGAAGCGCGCCACAAAGACGGCTCACTCATCCCGATTGGCCTTTCCATCAGTGAATTCTGGCAGGGCGACAAGCGTTTTTTCTGCGGGGTCGTACGGGATCTTTCGCAGACAATAAGACAACGTCGCGAAATGGCCGAAGCAACAGAACGCCTTGAAATGGCGCTGGATGCTGGCGACCTGGGCATGTGGGACTGGGAGGTAAAAAAAGACACTGTCAAATTCTCAGATCGCTATCTCAGCATGATCGGTTATGAAAAAGGCGAGCTCAAAGAAAGCAGTGACACTTGGCCCAGTCTGGTCAAGAAGAGTGACCTGAAAGTTGCCCTGCCCGACACGATGAAACTTGCCAAAGGAGAACTCACCAGCGCCTCCGTCGAATTCCGCATGCGACACAAAAATGGAAGCTGGGTCTGGGTTCAGTCCAAAGGCAAGGTCGTTGCGTGGGATGAAAACGGCAAGCCGTCACGGATTGTTGGCACTCATTTGGACATCAACGAGAAGAAACGCGCTGAAGTTGAGGCGGAAAGGCAGAACGAGAAAATTGCCGAGGCCAATGACCGACTGGAACTGACGCTGGAAGGCGGCGGCTTAGGTCAGTGGGACTGGGATATTCCTTCCAAACGCGTCATTTTCTGTGAGCGCTGGGCAAAAATGGTCGGCTATAAGAAAGAGGATTTAGAGCCTCATTTCGACACATGGGAAAAGTTGACCGAACCGGGCGATTATAAGCGCGTTACCGAGGTCCTTAAACGCTATCTTGCAGGCAAGAAAGACGTTTTCGCGGTCGAATTCCGCATGCGCCACAAACAAGGTCACTGGGTGTGGATTCAGGCGCGCGGTAAGATTTTTGAGCGTGCCCCGGATGGAACGCCCACGCGCATGGTCGGAACACATCTGGACATCACTGCACGAAAACAAATCGAACTGGAAACACAGGAACAAAACGCTCACTTGGCCATGGCGGAAACCGTGGCAAATCTTGGTCACTGGAGTTATGATTTCGACACACAGGAGCTCTACTGGTCAGATGGCATGTACGCCATTTACGGGGTGCAACCAGGTAGTTATGCACCCGACACATACAGCGCGCTCCAGTTTTTTCCATCCGATAATAAAGAGATCGTCGATCAGTTGTTCGACGCTCAGCACAATGACCACATTAAATATGAACATGACATCCGCCTGAAACGACCTAACGGTGAAATGCGTTATGTTCGCTCCAAAGGCGAAGTGCTGATCGAAAACGGTTCGAAAGTCATCTTCGGCATCATCCAGGACATCACACAGCAAAAACAGGATGAAGCGCGCCTGGCCACAAGCGAAGAAAAAAACCGCACCGTTCTGGAGAACATCGTCGATGGTGTCTTGAGCATGGATGAAAACGGCGTGATCGACTCTTGTAATTCTTCGTGCGCCGAGATCTTTGGCTATGATGTCGATGATCTGGTTGGCAAACCGCTGACCATGCTGATGCCAGAAGAGTACAGAGCGGGTCTCAAAGCTGACCTGCAACATCATCGTGATACGGGTGAGGCTACATTTTTGGGCCACGCTATGGAACGAAAAGGCCTTAAAAAAGACGGTACCGTCTTCGACATGGAACTTGCCGCCAACTACTCCAATGTCGGCGGGCGCTCGCTTTACACCGGTATTCTGCGCGACATCACTGAGCGTAAGCAGATGGAGCGGATGAAGTCTGAATTTATCTCCACGGTGAACCACGAATTGCGCACGCCCCTCACCTCCATTTCCGGCTCGCTGGATATGGCCAGAAAGTTGATGGAGAAAAACGAGGACAAACGGCTCAATCGCCTGGTGGATCTGGCCCACACAGGCTGTCAGCGCCTGTCTTCGCTCGTAAATGACATTCTCGACCAGGAAAAAATCGCAGCTGGCAAGATGGACTACCGTATGGAAGTCTTAGAACTTGATCCAATCGTCCAGGACATTATCGACCGCCATGAAGGTCTTGAAGACCGCTTTAACATCAAGTTCAAAAGGGAGCTGAGCACATCAGGATGTATTGTGCGGGTCGATCCGAGCCGGTTTAATCAGGCGGTGGTCAATTTGTTGTCCAATGCCGGCAAATTCTCACCTGACGGCGACACAGTCACCATCAGCACACAAGTCAACGAAGATGGCGGCGTACGCATCTCCGTGTCAGATAACGGTCCGGGCATCCCGGCTGATTTCCAGAAAAAGATATTCCAACGTTTCGCTCAGGCCGATGGGTCCTCCACTCGCAAGGTGGAAGGCACGGGGTTAGGCCTCAACATTACAAAATCGATTATTGAAGCATTTGACGGACAGGTGTCTTTTGACACGGAAGAAGGCGTTGGAACAACGTTCCACTTCGACCTTCCCCAATGTGCGCAGTCAGATGCAGATGACTTAGAGGGGGGTAAGCTATGTCAAGCGAGCTAACACGTATTCTCTATTTAGAAGATGATCCGCACATTGCAGAAGTCGGGCAAATGGCGCTGATTGATTTTGGCGGGCTGGAAGTCCTTCATTGCCTGAGCGGATTTGAAGCCCTGAGAAAATTTGAGGAATATAAACCCGATCTGCTTTTATTTGATGTTATGCTGCCTGAAATGGATGGCGTGCAAACCCTCGCTGAAATCCGCAAGCTGGAAGACGCTGGCAGTGAGACACCCGTCATCTTCATGACGGCAAAAGCGCAGAAACACGAGCAGAAACACTATACAGATCTTGGCGCGTTGGACGTGGTCGTCAAACCGTTTGACGCCCTCACGCTCGCGGACACATTGCGCGAGACTTACGCCAACAGCGTCGCCGAGCAAGGAGACGCAGCATGAACGCCCCAGCAAGAGATCCTCGCCTCATTGTCACCCGTTACTGTGATGACTTTCCAGGACAACTGAAAAAGCTAGTCGACCTGCTGCAAAAAACAGCCGCCAGCAAAGGCCAGGAGCGTATGGAAGCGCTTCAGTCACTGCATGATGAAATGCACCGTATGGCGGGCACAGCTCACACAATGGGCTTTTGCTTTGTGGGCGGCAGTTTTACAAAATTTGAAGACGAGCTGGAAAAAATGCTCGAATTGTCGCCTGAAGAGGTTGAGACACAGCTTCAACGTATGGGCAGACAGCTTGGCGCCCTCGCCCGTCTGAAGCGTCACATGAAACCGGAAAACTCCAAACTTTTGACGCGCACGAATGTCAAACCGCTTATGGGCGCCAAGAACCAGGCGGCGAACACTGAAAAAGCGCGCGTCTTAAATGCGCAACGTATCATCTGTGCTGACGATGATCCGTCCATCCGAGATCTTTTGCGTGACATTTTAATTGATCTTGGCGTTGGAGAAGTGCTGATCGTCAACTCCGGTCTGCAAGCGCTGGAAAACCTTCACAGCTTTAAACCAACCATCGTCATGACAGACTGGCGCATGGAGCCAATCAACGGTCTCTCCCTCCTCCGCCTGATCCGTACTGGCGAAACAGTGCTGCCGATGACGGCGAAGGTGATCTTCCTGACTGCACAGAAAAACGTCAAAAACGTCCGCATGGCAGTGCGTCAGGGTGTGGATCATTTCCTCACCAAGCCTTTCACCCGCGACCACGTTGAGCGCTCTATCCTGAGTGTGGCGATGCGTGACGGAAAGAATGATGATCCGCGTAACGCTGACCTATCAGAAGAGTCACCAGATGAAGATGACGACGGCTCTACAGTCGTTCTTTAAATCCAGGTATTAAACTGTTGTTCCATGATTGAGGTTCCCATACGCCGTGGGAACCTCAATTTTATTCTGGTGTGCGTCGCAAATTTATGTCCGTTCCAACGCCTGATTTCAAAAAAAGTACGTACACAAAGCCCTGAATTATTAAGATTTGAGTTTGCCGACTTTTCCTAACAGGCAAGCTCATATGGCCGATTAAGCAGGTTAACAAACTCTAAAACCGTTAACGCGAATACGACCTGCGGTAACAAAAAGCAATATTTTCTCACCCCTTGCGGGAGATGACTCATGCAGTAACAATGCGGGAGACACCACCGTGCAACATATTAGACAGACCAGAAACGCATTCATTTCAGCCCTCAGCGCCTTAACTCTGTTAGGACCCGCTCATGCAGCCACCGCCACCGGCACACTCAATGTCGACGCGGTTGTCCTCAACACATGCGCTGTGGCGACCACCCCGGTGACATTCACCAATGTCGGGCTAACCCAGGCGACAGGCAATGGCACAGTCACTGTGACATGTACGAACACATCAGCTTTTACGGTCGCTCTGGATGGCGGCAGCAACGCGGATATCTCCGCGCGCACCCTGACCAGTATTCTCGATCCTTCCGACACCTTCACTTACCAGCTGTACACAGCGTCTGACCTCTCCACTGTGTGGGGAGACGGATCGACAGGCAGCACCGTCGCCGGAACAGGACCATTAGAAATCCTGACGGTTTACGGCGCCACAACCAGTTCGCCCGCAGCGCCGGGTGTCTTCGCTGACACTGTCACTGTGACCGTTACCTACTGATCCCACGGACAAGGCTTCTGGATTTAAGACAAAGATACATGCGCTTAGTACTCGCCTCTATAATCTACTCACTTCTCTTCTCCGTTATACTCTCGGCGAAAGCAGAAGGGCTTTATGTCTCTCCCGTCCTACTGGAAGCGCCGCCGTCAGGCGGCGCCATTTCTTTTCAAATCGGGTCTGACAAAAGCCGACCGGTTACAGTTCAGATACGCGTTTTTTCCTGGTCTCAAAGCGAAGGTGAAAACCTGTTGGTTGAGGCAGACAATGTCCGCTTTTCGCCTGAGACTTTTGAGCTAGCCCCGCAAACAACCCAGACAATCAGATTGTTCGTCAAGGACACCAAAGGCAAAGGCGCATGGCGGGTCTACATTGACGAACTACCTACGCCTGATCAGGCTGAGTCAGATCAAGACGACGGCTTGCAGATGCGGGTCAGATACATCCTGTCCATGTTTGCCGGACAAATAGCCGACGGAAACAGCCTGAACTTTAAAATCATTGATGCCGAAGGCGGCAAGAAGCTCCAGATTGAAAACACGTCTGATGGCTATGCGCGCCTGCACACAGTGCAGTTTCGTGGGATAGACAATACCGACACCATCCTGCGTCCTCAGCTGATCTATGTGCTTCCCCAGGCCACAATCGCCAGCACGATTGTCTCCACACCAGACATGCCCACTGAAGTCAGTTTCCAGTTGGGCGATCAGGAGTTTACAGCAGAACTGGCGCAATGACCGCATTTGAAGCAAGACCCGGCCCCTGCTTTGCGCTTGTCCTGTCCGCTTCTTCTCTTATAGCGCCAGCGATGGCGCAAACACCATCAGAGAGCCAGTCATATCTGGTGGTCGTGTACGTTGATGGTAACGACACAGGTGAGCTGGCGGACATTGAGGTCGCGTCTAACGGCGCTATTTTTATTCCGTCAGATCAGCTTGAAGAGATCGGCATAGAAGTAGACACCATTGGTCAGGTCAACCTGACAGACATGAAAACACTTGCGGCCAATTTCGATCTTCTAAACCTCCGCCTCGACATTTTCAGACTGGGGCAGTTTGCAGATCAAAACCAGTATCGCGCGACACCTTCCCCTAAACTCTCTCAACAAATTCCTGCGCTGATCGTCGACTATGGCCTCAATGTCCAGCATCTCAGCGAGCCTGATCAGGAATACCAGTCGATCTATGGTAATCTGGACTTAGCCTACACTGACGATCTGTGGACATTCCAAAACCGGTTATACGGATTCACATCCCCTGATGAGACAAGCCTGGTGCGCATTGAAACGTCGGTCGAAAAAGAACTGCCTGACCAGATGACGCGCCTGCGGCTTGGGGACGGATTTTATCGCGCGACACCATGGGGACGCAGCTCTGCTTTTGCAGGTGTGCAATACGGTACAGACTTTACATTACGCCCCACGCAGTCGTTTCGACCCTATATTGTTCTTGAACGGTTGTTGCTGGAACGGTCAGAAGTAGAAGTTGTCGTCAATGGAGTCTCGCAAGGATCGCGAACCTCCAATCCCGGCGTAGAACTGATCAGCCCGCAACAACAAGATGGACTTAATTCTGTCGCTATACGCATTCGGGACGCATTGGGGGTCGAAACAGTCGAGGAATTGTCATTTTATTCCTCATCCAGCGCGCTGGCGATCGGCGCTGAAGATTACAGTTTTAGCCTGGGCGTGCCTCGCCGGTTTGAGGACCTGACCAGCCAGTATGACAACGAGCTGATTGCAACCGCGCTTTATCGTCGTGGCATGTCTAACTGGATGACGTTTGAAACCCATTCTGAAGTTTCCGGGACAACCGCCAATGTCGGTGTCGGCGGCGTCTTTACTTTGAAAGATTATGGCAGCGCCAATTTTGCAATCGCCCAAAGCGCAACTGACAGCGGCGCTGGCGGATTGGTCCGATTTGGCTTTCAACATCGCCGGAAAGGATTGTCCCTGACCACACAGGTACAATTGGCCAACAAGGAATATGCTGATCTTTCCTCCAGAAAAGGCGTCGCATTCCCTGATCAGCAAATGCGGATTGGTTTAAGTCACGGTACGTCATTTGGTCGTTATAGTGTTGGTTACAACACGATAGACGATGAAGAATTGCCTGACCGCCGGTTTATGAACGCAACCTGGGAATATGATGTCGGAGACGGTCTCAATGTCTTCGCTAACGGTTTTTCTGATTTCGTTGACAGTTCCTATGGGCTGAATATCGGGCTGCGCTGGACATTCGGCGCCGGCTTTGCTCGCGTAACAGCTGAAAACAATGACGGATCTCATCGTCAATCAGTTGATTATGGCCAGGGCCGCACAAAACGGTATGGCTGGCAGTGGTCAGCCAGCAGCTTGCGATCGGAAAATGACTGGCTTTTCAGGGGCGACGCCAACCATTTGAGCGATCATGGCGAAGTCTTTCTCTCCGCCACAACCCAGTCAAACATCCATAACCTGATTGCTGGTGTGAGGGGGAGCGTTGTCACAACAGGCTCTTACACCAAGCTGACCCACAATCATGGCGCCGCGCATGCGCTCGTCGATGTCGGCATGCTAAAGAGCGCGCAGGTTTATCAGGATAACACCGCTATCGGACCGGCAAATGAAGATGGCCTCATTCTCATTTCGACCTTGCGTCCTTACCAGGAAAACACAATAGCCTTGCGGCCAGAAGAGATCCCCTTGGACTATGTCGTGCAAGACACGGAACTCACAATCATACCCCCTTCTCGCGGCGTGGTCAGAGCTAGCTTTGATGTTGAAAAAGACAGCTCGCTTTCCTTTACGGTGACGCCATCAAAGGGAACCGCCATTCCGGTGGGCGCCGTGATCACACTTCAGGAAAGTGGCGCGCGCACAGTCGTTGGGCATGGCGGTCGTGTCTTCTTCCAAAAAGCAGATGACACAGACACAGTCACACTTACTTTAGACGGACGCACTTACTCTCAATCTGTCAAAGCGTTGAAACAATCGCTGCAAATGGCGCTGACTGCGTCAGGAGAGCCGGAATGATAAGATATCTGATCTCAAGCTTCTCGTTCTTTTGTCTGAGCTTGTTTGTTCCACAGCACGCTCACGCGCTACTAGGTTGCTCGGTCTCCGCGCTACCCATGAGTTTTGTCGCTTATAACCCCGCCTCAGGAAGCGACAGGGACGCCAGCACAAGCGTCACTGTGTCGTGTATCGACATCATTCTTCCCAACACGCCCTACGAACTTACCCTGTCTTCGGGTGGGTCGGGCGATATCAACAATCGCGAAATGTCATCTATAGGCACATCAGACACGTTGGCCTATCAAATCTACACCGATGCGACGTATACGCAGGTGTGGGGCGATAACACGACTGGTGTCAGCATTAGCGGCACGGTGGTGTCGCTACTCGTGACGGGGGCCGATACGCAGTTTATCTATGGAAGGATACCCGGCGGTCAGTTTGTGGAATCCGGCATCTATTCGGACAACCTGATTATCACCGTCACCTATTAGTAAGCGACCGTCACAACCACTGGCGTAGCTTGTCCCTTCAAAGCGGCAAAATCCACGATCTTAGCATTGTTGGTCGCCACAAATGCGTGGGGGGTGCTGAGTGTCAAAGCATCAGATTGAAATGATCCCTGAGAGATGTCCGCACCAATAGTGACAGAGACAGGCGTGGCTTTGCTGCAAGACACAGCCATCTGCGAACTGGATGCGATAGCGCCCACCAAACAAGTGTCTTTCACAACGGCTCTAACTTGAAGATTAGATGACGCAGTATCTGCGTTGGCTGCCAGCGGCGCCAAAAGCAATGTCGCAAGAACGGCAAATACTTTCATGTCAAAACTCCAAATCAGGTCAACAAACCATCGCTACTTCGATGTGTATGTCTTAGATCATCCCGATTTAAGCACTTCTCGCCAGAATATTAAAACTTCTGGTCGTCGCATTAAACTATTACTACCAGCAGGCGCGAACAATCAGACAAAAACAAGATTTAATGATGCATTTTCAATGACTTAAAAATATGCGCGGGGTTAACAAAAATCGCCAACTATTTGCGGTTGCAAGTGAGATTTTAGATTTTTTTTTGAACACCCTGCTTGAGACACGCTACCAGACATAAAAAAACGCGCCATTCCACAAAGGAAAAGCGCGCTTCAAGTCCTGCGGTGTTTATTCTGAAACTGCTTTACGCGGTCGCTCTTCCTCTGGCTTTGAGGACTGCTGACAGGAGCGATTTTGCTGTGAAAGGTTTGGAGAGAAACACATCTGTGTCGTCTCTGAATGCGTTTTTAAAATTGTGCGTATTTCTTGAAACGGTCAGGAAAATAAAGGGCGTATCTGAAGGTATAGTGGTCTTGTTTCCACGCACCATCTGCAAGAGCTCCAGACCGTCCACTGGCTGCATCTGCCAGTCACACACAATCATTGTCGGCTTGAACTCAACCGCCTTTTCCACGACATCGTGACCTGAAATCGCCAGCTCATAATTATCAATGTTGAAGGTTGCAAAAATATCCGCAACCAGAATGCGTAGCATCGCGTCGTCATCACAGAACAAAATGCGTTGAGCCTTTAACAACTCCAACTCGTCAGCGCTGAACAACAAGCTGGCTTCATCGACGGATTGCCCCGTTCTCAGCTTGGAGTTTTCAGGCGTCATACGCTTTTGAAAACGCTGCAGTGCGGACAAGGCCTTTTCCATGCGGGTGATCGTCGCCACCCTTTCCTGTCCCGTCTTGCGCGTGACCTCTAACAGATCACTCTCAATCTGTTTCATCAGTTTGCCTATGCGCTGATACCCAAAACAATGCGCTGTTCCCCGCATTCTATGGGTTTCCTGCAGGGCTTTGGAAAGCGCAACGCCGTCTATACTGCCGTTAAAGCACGCAGACTGCAGCGTATGCGCAAATGTATTCAATTCCGCTGGAAACTTCTCGCAATACATTTCGACTGCCTGGACAATATCCTGTTTCATTTTGCTCACCAAAATACGGGCTTTGACCGGCTTTCATTGCATGAAGCGATCAAAGGTTTCACCTCATGCCAAATGAAGATCGGTCTGGAACGACTTCATCAGCTCTCGACATCAATTCCTTGATTTTATGGCGGACAATTTCCACCACGTTTTCTACATCACTTGTGTTTCCGGGCTCGTAACTACTGAGAACTGCGTAGATTTCGCCAAACTTGCGCCCGGCAAATTCAAAGCCCAAAAACCGGGAGGTGCCGGCCATGCGATGCGCTTCGCCCGTCAGCTCCTCAAACGGGTCGACTGTCTGGTCAGCATTGTCAGCCGCACAATCCAGAATGATTGCAAAGCGTTCCAGCTGGAGCGCATACCCATTGCAAAAATACTCAACGGCGACTTCCCTTGCCGCTAGAGAGGAAACGCCCATTATCCCGCCCTCGCTGCTGCGTTGATATCCTGTTTCTGAATGGATTTTCGGATCGCATTGGCGACCACCTCCATCGTAAACGGCTTCATGATGAACTGGTCTATATTGAGCCGCATCGCATCTTTGATTTTGGGAAAACTGTTGTGCGTGGACAAAAAGATAAAACTGACATCTGTGTCGACCTTTGTTTGCCCGCTTCGAACAAGCTGAAGCAGCCCCATTCCGTCCAATGGCGGCATATTCCAGTCAGCGATGACGATTGTCGGTGAAAAAGACTTAAATGCGCTCAGCGCTTCTTTTCCCGAAATCGCCAGCTGAACCGCGCCAACACCTATTTTTTGCAGATAGTCCTGTAACAATAATCGGGTGAACGTATCATCATCAGCAAACAGAACGCGCTGATTTGCGATGACCTCCATCTCTTCTTCGCTAAAAATCACCTGCTCCAGAGCACTCTCGCGTTCTTGTCTGAAAAGATAAGAATTTTCCGGGCGAATACGTTCTGCCAGGCCAGCTATGGCGTGTACTTTATGCCGACACAAAAGGAGTTCAATCTGCATCTCAGGTTCGCTGAGGGATAGGAGATTATCCAGTCGATCGACGACTTCGGATAGCGCTTTGCCGACGAACCGAAAACCCATGCAATGCGCAGCGCCGGCCAAACGGTGAATTTCATTATACATCGCGTAAAAAGCGTGTTCGCGGTTGCTGATATCCACTTCCCCGAGTGAAGACAGTAGGGATTCTGCAAAATCCAATTGGTCCGGAAAGCCGCCACAAAAGTATCGAACCAGATGATCATATTTATCTAAATTTTCTTCCCTCATCTTATCCAACTCCACTTAATTATCTGTATTATTTAATTTAATTTTGCATCCCAGATATTTTTCAACCGCTTGCCCAACGTAAAAGAGTCAAACGGTTTGACGATCACCGTCAGTGCGCCCAGGTCCAGATATTTCTTCTGTTCGTGGACTTGCGCCTTTGCGGTCATGAAAATGACGGGCGTGGGGGTATCGCCTTCCAATGCGCGAATTTCTGCAAGCGTCTGCAGTCCGTCCATGTCGGGCAACATGACATCAAACAACAGGAGGTCCGGCTTAAAATCAGAAAAAGCGTTTATCGCTTCACGACCCGATGCGCAGTGCTGTAAAATCAGATCAGAGTGATCTTGGATCGCTATACGCGTGATCAGAGCGATACTTGGATCATCTTCAAGATACAGAACGCGTTTTAACTCGCCAGGCATTCTTCAATAACCCCCTGCTGCTCATAGTGGACCGGAAGCGTTATGTGGAAGGTCGTGCCCTTTCCCAGCTCGGTATCAAATGAAATCTGACCGCCAAACGCATCGACAATTGACTTGGTAATGTTTAGCCCAAGGCCAGTGCCGGCGAACTTTTTGGTTGTTGAGGAATCTGCCTGCGCAAAGCGCTCAAAGATTTTCTTACGGAAGCCTGGCTCAATTCCCGGACCTTTGTCGCGCACAGATACTCTGACAAATCCGTCGCCATGTATGCTGGTAGCGATGTTTATCGTGCTGCCTTCAGGCGAAAATTTCGCAGCATTGGACAATAGGTTGACCAGCGCTTGATTAAACCGTCCCGGATCGACTGAGACGGCAAGACCTGTTGTCTCATCTGTTGCGCATGCAAACGTCACATTGCATCGGGTCGCCAACCCTTCCTGCTTGTGTACGATATCCGCAACAAGTTCGCTGAAGTCTTTGGCTTCAAAATAGTATTCCATCTTGCCGGCCGTGATTTTTTCCTGGTCCAGGATATCGTTCACGAGGTGATTGAGATGGATACAGCCATCATAAGCTAAGTCGACGAGCAATTTAAGCTTGGCGTCCTCGCCTTTCGACACAATCGGCTTTACCAGGTCCAGCGCACCATGGATGGAAGTAAGCGGCGTCCTGAGTTCATGATTGACGGTTGAAATGAAATTGTTCTGGATCTGGATTTCCTGAAGCCGCTTTTTCTGTGTGATGTCACGCAAAATAGCTGTGTAGAGGGTCTGGTCGCCATTTGTGGATTCACTGATCGCGATCTCCAATGGGAAAGATTCGCCTGACTTTCGGATGCCCTCCACTTCAACAATGCGCCCCATAACCCGGGACTTGTCATATTTCACCTCACCCGAGAAGAATTCACGATGCCAGGAGCGTATTCGCTGAGGCATCAATTTTGTGATGTCCATGCCTTGCAGCTCGCTCAGAGAAAAACCAAAAATGTCTTCGCAAGCGGGGTTACAGCCGTCGATAATCCCCTGCATGTCGACGGTGATCACACCATCAACAATGTTATCCAGAATATTCCGGTTTTTCTGTTCGCTTTCTTCCAGCTGCGCTTTGGCGAGCCGTTTTTCCGTCACGTCCTGTGTGACGGCGAAAATCATCTGATTGTTCTGCTTCTTGAGAACCCGTCCTTTGGAATGGACGTATCGCAATTCGCCTGGCGGACGGACAATCCTGAGAACAAAGTCAAAATCCCCGCCGTTTTCAATAGCGTTCTCGATAGCAGTTTCTGCTATCTGGCGATCCTTTGAAGGGTGAAACGCCATTGCGCGCTCAAAATTAGGGTGCATCGCATAGCTGGATAGGCCATGGATCTCAAACATGCCCTTAGACCAGACCATCGACCGCTCCGTGAGGTCATAGCTCCAGTGTCCTAAGGTCGCGACTTTTTCGGCCTGCTCAAGTCGCTCTTTTTGCGCAAGTATTTCATGTTTTTGGCGAATGATTTCAGTCACATCGCGGATGATGATGCAAAACCGACGCATGTCGGATCCGCTGAACTGTGTCACTGACAAGTCCGCCATCAATCGCGTGCGGTCAGACTTACAAATCTCAACTTCCGCTGTGTTGCCGCGCCTGATGTGTCTAGAGGCGCCTTCAAGAAAGGAGACAACATTTCTTGGGTCATGCGCGAGATATCCGGGAATCAGCTTACCGAAATTTTGACCGACAAGCTCCTGTTCCTCAAACCCGACCATCTGCTCAAAAGCTGCATTGACCGTTTCGATACGGCCCTCCTCGTCCACAACGACCAGGCCTTCAGCAATGTTTTCGATAATGCCGGTCAGACGTTCCTGGCTGACCGACAACTGGTCCAGCAAGTCCGCCAGAATACGTGCAAATTCGCCAACCTCGTCGTTTCGACTTGCAGGCTCCAACAGATCTGTCGTTGAACCTCTTTCGCCGCGCAGCCACAGTTTGACGATGTTGATTGGGCTGGTGACCCAGAGAGCAAACCCGGCCGCCAGCATCGCGCTGACAATTACAAACACCACACCCAACAGCGCATTCCAAAGCGCAGCCTGGCTTTCTCCCGCCAACGCATCCTTTCGTGGTTCGGTGACGTAAACTTCCAGATCTGGAAGCCCTACCTTCCGGTCCTCAGCGCTATCCAGTTTGGTTTTGACGTATAAAGCGTCCGCTAGCTGCAATTTCAAATCGGGAATGGACGATGCGTTTAACCCCGTCAAAGCCGCGTCTGCTGTTTGGTCCAAGAATTCAAATTGAACAGACTCGTCATCATGGCTCCAGGACACGACGCTGTTTTCTTCAATCAGAAAAACATCAAAATTGGGCTTAAACGCTTTGAATGTTCTTGAAAGCATTTTGGCGTAGTCAGCATTTATCACCACCATCCCAAACGGGTCGCCATTTTTATCTGCAACCTGAATAAACGCGCGTATGGTCGGCGTTTCGCTTGGGTCAACCTGACTGTGTTCACGGTTTAGCGATATCTCAGAAAAGCTGACCGCCCCCGAACGCGATAACAGCGCCTCTTGCACATAAGGCTCCTTACCTTTGTGCTGGAGATTGTTTTCCGCTGTTCGCACAAGACCAATACGCGTGCGGTTTACACGCACCAGCTCCTTGCCATCATCTGCAAAGCGTATGAATCGGATTTGCGTGTAATGAGGTCTGGCGTTCATCAGCGACTTGAAAATCACCGATAGTTGATTCTTCCAGACAATTTTTTTGGTATCGTCTGCTTCTGCGCCAGTTTGCGCCGCAATCAAGCCCTGAATTGAGGGCGTGTCGGACAGGATTTTTACATCTTCCGACATCTCATTGAGGTCATGAGCAATGTGCGCAGAAACAACCTGAGCTTCAGCTGACAGAATATTTTCCACCAACTCGCTCGCATTGTCGCGCGCATTCGAGAATTGCAGAACCGCCATGCCCGAAGACGAGACAAACGCGACCACTGTGCAGAACAGAATAATCTTCGCACGTATTGAGAAGTCGGTGAATCGCGGCAACAACACCGAACCTCCCACAGTTGCATTTTAGCCTTCCCTCACAACGCTAGGGCGATAAGTGCTATTTTTTGTTAGAAATCATAAACGTCGGCGCACTTAAAATTAACTAATTTGCGCATTCCATGTCTGCGAAAAGAGCAAACACACCTCCCGCCAAAACTTCTATCGGCCTAAGTTACTTATCTTTTTTGGGTAACTGTCCCGAATTGAGAACGCTAAGCAGGTTTAATTTAACGCCTTCACAGCGTTGAATTTTGTCGGCGCTACCTTAATGCTTTCCCTCACGAATCACCGGGAAATACGCACGCTTCACACCCCCAAACGGGAACAGCGCAGCCGCCCTTTAGTCAAAGTTTTACTTTGGAAAAGACATTCTAAGCGAAACGCATCACAGGCAAATGGCGGTCTGGGGAGGATTCGAACCCCCGACCCCTTGATTCGTAGTCAAGTGCTCTATCCAACTGAGCTACCAGACCATTCGCCTTCGCGGAGAGCGCGGTTTTTAGCCTTACGTGTTTCAGGATGCAAGCCTGAAAATCGGAAAAGTTTGGATTTGTACATTCTCCAGGGAATGCGCACCTACTTCGCTGCTGCGTCAACGCCCCTTGCAACCGCCCTGGCAAGGCAATTCGCAGCCAATTCGCCAATATGCGCCAGATTAAGCGGCGTTGGTTCCGGCAATGGCTTTTTCGCAGTGGAAACTGCAAACACAACATCTCCGTCAAATGGCGCAAACACAGGACGAATCGCGCGCGAAAGGCCAGAAAGCGCCATTTGCGCCACACGTTTGGCCTGCCCTGGCGTTAGCGCCACATCCGTCGCCACACACGCAATCGTGGTATTCTGGCGCTCAGTGGTCGCAGGATTGACCTTCGCAGCACCCCAGTCCGACGGATCTAACTGAAAATCCTGTGGCGGACGCACACCGCCAAACTCATTTTCCAGCTCATAAGGCCATGCCCAAAACGCATCGGTTCCCGGCATACGCGTCGCGCCAAAGCAATTGACCGCCACCAGCGCGCCTACGGTGAAGCCGTCGGGCGTCATTACGCTGGCTGATCCAAGCCCGCCACGCTCAGCGCCCGCGCGTGCGCCCATTCCCGCGCCAGACGCACCCAGTTTAAATTCAACCTCTTTTGCGCAGGCATTCGCATATGCCCGGCGTCCCAGCGCATGATAAGGCGGAACCTCGCCCCAGGCTTTGTCGCCGCCATTGGCAAGATCATAAAGAATAGCCGAGGGAATAACCGGTGAGTTAGGCACGCCTGGTCTGTCCATCAGCGTAAAGCCCTGTCCTTCAGTGCCCATCGCCGCAGTCACCGCATCTGCGGCCGCAAGACCATAGACAGACCCGCCAGACAAAACGACCGCATCAACCGCATCAACCAGCTTGTCAGCATCCAGCGCATCTGTTTCGCGCGTTCCCGGGCCGCCACCAGCAATGGCTGCGCCACAAACAGCGCGCTCGTCGAAAGAAATAACGCTAACGCCTGTCAGCACTTTCTCATCCTGAGCATTGCCCACATACAGACCTGACACATCTGTGATCAGGTTTTTTACGCCAGAACGTGTTGTGCTCATCTGCAAGCCGTCCCAAGTTTGCTACGAATAGATTCAACAGATCGGGCGCGCCGACCTTTCCTTGTAAAGGGTATGCGGTGACGCCCGCTTTCATGCAAGGACGGTCTTTCGATGCGCCAGTTCAATTATCTGTTTGCCGCCAGTGCGGTTATGGGCCTTGCAGCCTGTTCCAATGCGCCTGAAACGCCCGCTCCTGACCAAACCTCTGAAAAAAGCGATGTGACCGAAAGCGCATCGTCCTGGCGTCTTGAAGGGCGCGCCATGGCGGCGGCGGCTGACCCACGCGCCGTAAAAGCCGCCACAGACATTCTCGAACAAGGCGGTCACGCTGTTGACGCCGCCATTGCCGCGCACGCTGTCTTAGGACTGGTCGAACCACAAAGCTCAGGCATTGGCGGCGGCGCGTTTATGGTTGTCTATGATCACGCGTCGGGAAAAACTTACAGCTATGATGGCCGTGAAGCTGCGCCGTCCGCAATCGACGAAAATCTCTTTTATGGCGATGATGGCAAACCGCTTGGCTATGTTACCGCATGGCAATCAGGCCGATCAGTCGGAGTGCCCAGCGTTGTGCGCCTTTACGAACAAGCCCACGCTGATTTTGGCAAAACCCAATGGGGCGACTTGTTCCTCAACGCGCAAAACCTGGCTGAGGGCGGTTTCATCGTGTCGCCGCGCCTGGCCGGCCTTTTATCCACGCCTCGCCTGCGTGCGGCGATGCAGTTGGATGACCGTGAAGGTTCCAAACAGTATTTCTACCCTGAAGAAACGCCTTTAGCGGCAGGCGACAAACGCACCAACCTTGCCTATGCCGCCATGCTTGGCGCACTGGCTGACAATGGCGCTGACTGGTTTTATACAGGCGACATCGCGCAGGCCATTGTCGATGCTGTGACAGGCGTTGAAATCAAAGGCGCACTCTCAACAGACGATCTGGCAAATTACAAAGCCGTTCGCGACGACGCGCTCTGCGGCGAATACACATCATCCAAGACGTATTTGATCTGTTCGTCCCCGCCGCCTTCATCTGGTGGTGTGGCTCAAGCGATGACAATGGGGCTTTATCAGCGTCTGACAGCGCCTATCAATACGCCACTTGGCGACCAACTCATCCCAGCGGATGGCTATGTGACCGCGTTTGTAGACGCACAGCGCCTCGCGTATGCTGACCGAGACCACTATGTCGCCGACGATGAATTTGTGACCGTCCCCGTCGATGATCTGATCAATCCGACATATCTGGAAGCGCGCGCGAAAGAACGCTTTGAACCCTCCGCTCCAGCAAAAGCCGGTGACCCCGGCGCTGTGCTGCGCGATGAGCCCATCATCGACATGTGGGGACGAGACACGTCAGACGATGCGCCTGGCACCACACATCTCTCCATCGTTGATATTTACGGTAACGCCGTTTCAATGACCGCCACTGTGGAATCCCCGTTTGGATCTTCCATCTGGGTCGAAGAAGGCGGCTTCCTGCTCAACAATGAGCTGACTGATTTTGCTCGCGTCCCGCGCATCAATGGCAAGCTGGTCGCAAATGCTCCAGCGCCAAACAAGCGTCCGCGATCATCCATGTCGCCTACCATCGTGTTTGATGAAAACGGCGACCTGTTCATGATCACCGGTTCGCCAGGCGGGAACTCTATTATCGCTTATGTGGCCAAAACCCTGACGGCGGTGCTTGATTGGGACAAAGACGCACAGACGGCTGTGGACCTGCCCAATATTGTCGCGCGCGGCGATACCATCCGCGTGGAAACCGGCGTGACAGGCGGCGAAACTGTGGCTGAAATCCTTCAGTCGCATGGATATGCCGTCCAGGCGCGCGAAGGTGAAAACTCTGGTCTGCATGTCATCATCGCACGCGATGACCACTATGAAGGCGGCGCAGACAAACGTCGCGAAGGTGTCGCTGTTGAGGTGGTAAAAACTGTAGACTAAGCCTCGACGACAGGCAGGCGCACCTCAAAAGTTGCGCCTGTCGCATCTGATTTCACCAAAGCGACATCACCCCGCATCGCACGGGCAAGTTCGCGCGCAATCGCCAGACCAAGCCCAGAACCTTCTTTGGAATTAGAGGCCGAAAATGGCCGGAAGAGGTTTTCCTGAACATGCTCAGGAACGCCGGGACCATTATCCGCAATCAAGATTGCAATATGCGTCTCATACTGAATAGCAGAAAGCGATAACAAGCCCGGCTCCTGCATTTTTCTGGCATGCGCATCCATCGCTTGCCCTGCATTCCGACTAAGATTGGCGACAATCCTGTGCAGATGATCCGGGTCGGTTAAAACACTTATTTCTTCGTCTATGTCGTTGAGCCAGTCGATGTCCGGCGTCGATGACAAGCCCTCACGCACAGCTTCTTCGACGCAGGAAAAAAGCGCGACCGGGCGCGGCTGCGTCTTCCGGGACTCATCGCGGCCATAACTTAATGTGTCTTCCGCCAGATTGATCGCTCGTTCTATGGCGCGCTCAAGACGTGGCGTCGAAGACTTCACATCCGGGTCATCGGACTTGGCAAAGTTTTCTGTTGCGAGCCGCGCCACCGCGAGTGAATTACGCAGATCATGAGAGATTTTCGCAACCGCCTCACCCAGCTCCGCCAGCCTTTGTTGTTGTCTAAAGGATGACGACACCGCCGCCTGCATGTTGGCGAGCGCGCTCTCGGCTTTGCCAATTTCATCATCCCGTCCTGATGGTTTAAGCGGTTCTGTATTGCCCGGCGCATTCGCAACCCGCGTCACCTCAGTCGTGATTTTCATCAACGGGCACACAACCAGGTTGAAAACGGCAAAATATATCAGCCCGCCAACCACCGCAGAAATCAGCAGCGACAGCATTAAAATGTTGACAGAATAGGCCAGCAGATCTTCACGCAGCGCCGTTTCGGGCACCATCACGTCAATAAACAGGCCCTGCGAATCCATTTCCGGCGTCTGAATGATTCGCAAAATGCGCCCTTCCGGGGCCAAAGCATGCTCGATTGTGCGCCTTAACGAGGTCAGCAAGGGCTCGTTTCGGATGTCCATTTCCACCGGAACAGATGTGATGGGAAGACGCGGCCGGAATATCAGCTCGCTCTTTTCCCGGTCGCCATACGCCACAGCGAGAAGTTGGGTTTCCTGCAACAACCTGTCGGCAAGCTGATCAGACACCATGCGGTCAGGCGCAGCCTCCAGCGCCAGCGCGGCAATTTCTGCTGCCTGAATGCGTTCCTGCATCCATTCCGTGCGGAATTTTGCGACAGATGGTAAGAAAATGAGAAATTCAGCCAAAAGGATGAATAACACCGTCAGCGCAAGCAAGCGCCCGCGAAGACCGCTTAGGAAGTCAAAACGCGACACAAATGAAGCCACGCTCCATTTGTTCTGTGACTGCGCCGCCAGATCATCTCCCGCCCCCACGGCGTCTGGCGACTGCGATGTTGTACTGTTCACCAGACGGCTGTCCCTCACGACAACGGTGGTTTATGGCACCCGTTGCAACACACTCACCAAGGCCTTGGCCTGCGCCCCAAACACTAAAGGTTCATACCATTTTGATGCGGCGCGTTTCAACACCTCCATACGGGTGGGGTATGGAGAGATAAAGTTGGTCAGCGACCGCATTTTCTGTCCGTTTGACATGGCGTAGCCTGCCAATTGGACAATATCTCCGGCGCCATCGCCGACAATCGACGCACCCAGGATTTTCCCAGACGGCAATGTCACAAGCTTTGCTTCGCCTTCAGTCTTTCCCTCAGCAATCGCCCGGTCGTTTTCATGGAATGGGAAGCTGGAAGTTTTGACCTTATCGCCATATTTTGCCCGCGCTTCTTTTTCCGTCATGCCCACCTGAGCAATTTCCGGTTCGGAATAGGTCACAGCCGGCAATGGCAGATCGTCCGCTTTTGATTTTGCTTTAAAGAGCGCGTTGCGTACGAACACAGACGCATGCCAGCCCGCAAGGTGCGTAAATTGCCCTTTCCCGGCAGCATCGCCTACCGCCCACACACGACCATTTGATGTGGAACGCAGGTTCGCTTTGGTTTTGACCCCGCCACGATCAAATTCAACTTTACCAACATCCAGATCCAATGAATCAAGAACCGGCGCACGGCCGACCGCCACCAATAGGTGAGACCCGTCAATGTCGAATGCTTCGCCATCTTTTGGCTCAACACGCACACGCACGCCGCTGTCGGTTTTGGAAACAGCTGTGGCTGGCGCGTTTTCATGGATGGTTACGCCTTCCTTGCGCATACGATCGACCACCACTTTGGCGTGATCAGCTTCAGAGCGCGCCAGCGCCTGTCCCATCTCCACGACAGTTGTTTTTGCGCCCAGACGGGTAAACGCCTGCGCCATTTCCATGCCGATCGGCCCGGCCCCAAGAATAACAAGGTGAGACGGCATTTCAGGCAGGTCGAACACTTCTTCATTGGTGATGTATTCTACGCCGTCCAATCCAGGAATTGGCGGCACAAACGCACGTGAACCCGTCGCAATAACAATACGGCGGGCTTTAACCTGCACTGTGTCAGTCCCCACAATCGTCGGAGACAAGAATCGCGCAGGTTCGCGGATGACTTGAACGCCCAGTCCTTCAAAACGTTCCTGACTGTCGACAGGCGCAATTGTGTCGATAGCGCTGCGCACATGCGCTTTGACACGGGTCCAGTCGACGACCGGTTCAGCAGCCGTCAAGCCATACTTTTCAGCATCGCGGAACGCTTGCGCGTGTTTTGCTGCTGAGATCAGCGCTTTAGACGGCACACACCCATAGTTGAGACAATCACCGCCCATCTCGCCTTTTTCAAACAGGACGACTTTAAGGCCGAGCATGGCCGCGCCAGCCGCCACGGACAAACCGCCGGAACCAGCGCCGATGACGGCGATGTCAGCTTTGATCGGTTTTAATTTGGTCATTCTGCCGGCTTTCCTTCAAGCGACGCAGCTTGTTTGCGATTGAGTTTCTTCCAGACCACCGGGATCAGTGAGACAAGCGACAAGGCCCCTAATGCAGGCACCATGTTGGCCGCCAAACCGGCAAGGTCAGGCGTTTCGCCGCGGTCAAATACGCCGCCAAGGCCAGCGCCAATCCATGTGTAGGCAATCACACCCGGCATAATGCCAAGAGCTGTTGTCAAAACGTACTGTCCAAAGCGCGCGCCCAGAATAGCTGGAGCGATGTTGGCGACCGGGAATGGCATGACAGGCATAAAGCGGATGGCGAACATGTAAGACAGCGCATCTTCGTTGAAGCCGCGCTCCATCTTCTGAACCCAAGGCCCTGCCCGTTCGCGCAAGGCTGTGCCAATGGATGACCGCGCCAACAGAAACAACGTACACGCACCCATTGTTGCGCCAAGCGTTGTGGCGATCGACCCGCCAACCAGTCCAAAAAGAAAACCGCCAGCTATCGTGATCCACAATGCGCCAGGCAACATGAAAACAGTCGCGATGATATAAACACCAAGATAGGCCGCCACAGCGAGAATAAGGTTATTCTCAACAAAGGCTTTTAACGTCTCACGCTGTTCGCGCAGTGTTTCCAGCGACAAGACTTTGTAAGCGCCGCTGAAATAAATTGCCGCGAACACAGCCGCCAGAATGTAAAGCGGCCATAAGCGGATCAGGATCGGTGTCTTGGCCTTTGTCTCGGCCACAGCTTCGCCTTCAGGCGCAGCCGTCGCTGTTTCTTGTGACGTTGCTTGCATGAGGCTTATCCTTCTTGCTCGTTCAATGACCAGTCATAGACATATTTGTCGATACTAGCTTCTGCGGTGAGTTTTTGTTTTAATTCCGGCTCGGCGTATTCAATCAGGTGAGAGATGATGCCGACTGTAGATCCGCCAAAATCCTCACGATACCATTTATATATCTTGGAAACTTCTAAGTCTCCGTTGTCTAAAACGCTCACACCACGCGGATTATTGACATAATCGCGGGCGGCGGCGTCCAGATCTTCATCCAGCGTCTCGCCAACCCACGCTTTGCGCAGAAGGTTGGGACAGCCAAAGGACGCACAATTGACGGCGTAGTGCACACGCGGGTCTGACCAGTGCACGCGCAGCTGACCGTGCTCAATATCGTCAAGGCTCATCTTTTGCCCATCCACTTCAATGCGCTCCTTTTTCCAGGGGCCCGTTGAAATGAAGCTGGGTTTGATGTCGCGAATGCTGTCGACAGGATAATTATCAATGATCAGGCGCACGGTGATCGCGTTGTAGAGATTGGACCATGCCGCAAACTTGTCAGCGTCATTTTCCGGCAGATCCGGAATGACGTCCTGCGCCAATTTGGCAATATATGTGTCCAGTGCCGCAAGGTCTTCGGCGTTGTTTTTCAGCCCGGCGTAATCGACGCGATTCACCCCGTCGTCAGACTCAGACACATAAGTTTCCAGTAGTCGCGTCCATTCTTCATGCGTCTCTGCAAATGCAGATGAAGGCAAAAGCGCAAAAAGAATGACAAGCCCAAGTCGGCGCAAAGACATATCCGATGAAACTCCCTCGTTTGTTGGAGTTTCATCTAACGCGATTATTGCCTACTAGCACCATCACACCTTGAGCATAAGACTCAAATGGACGTGAGGTTAATGTGACGCTGTTTATTCTTCACCATCCCACATCAATTGTTCAATCGTGAAATTGCGTAATCTTTCAGTGCGCTCCACGATTTCCTGTGGTCGCCATTTAGTGAGCGCAGCCACTTCATCCGCCATCGCATAAGGGCGTGACATTTCCTGATAGGCTTTGACCTTTAGCGCAAAGTCATCCGACCCCGCCTTATGGTTGGTGTCTTTGTCGATCAGGACCAGATTGCCCAGCTTGTTGCACATGCCAAGGCGCGCTTCCGGGTCGGGAAAATCAATAGCCCATTGTGTGGCGTCTGAAGACGGAGTTGTCGGCATAATATGCTCAACCGTCCCGCCGCCGACATATCCTGGCAGCGCTTCACGCGACCAGTGCAGGCTTTCCAGCCAGCGCAGAAAGCTTGCGCGTTCCTCATAATCGTCAAAGCCATTGGAAAGCTGGCGCAACGCCCTGTCCTTCTGGTTTTGTTTAAGCGCCATCGCCCCTTGCGTCAGCGACATACAATTGCGCGCCTTGCCATCCTTGGTCATGCCCTCGGACTGTTCGATCGCACGCTTGATAATTGTGTGCTTGGCTTTCGCCCCCAGTCCCGCCAGGCTGATCGCCATCGCACGGCGATGGAAGAGATGGAAACGGTTTTCGATCATATCCATGCGGCGCTTCTGGCCGCTTGCCTTGGCGGTCAGATAGACATGCATGAATTGCAGCGCCAATGGACGCCATTCATGCCAGGTGAGCAGACTTAAGCGCCAGAGATCGCCTTCAAACGGGTCTTGTTGCGGATCAGACGTGGCTGTTTTCAGTCGCCGCCATGCACGTGACAGGTGTTCTAAACGGTCCATCCACTCCAGAATGGCAAATCCGGGACGCACTTCCGCCAGATAGTCACCAAACTCAACCAGGTGTGACGGACCCTGCTGTTCGCGCCGTTCGATAAAGTCGACCGCGCTCATGAAGTTTTCCATGTCCGGCGTATCGGCGATGCGGTCCCAGGTTTCCTTGACTTGCTGTGCGCGCTCATCATCGCCGGCAATGTCCATCAACACGCCTTTGAGAATATCAACCGAGCTTAACGGCACGCCGCGCTGGTTAGACGTCACAAACGCCTGGCGCGCCAAGCGCATGTCCGAGATCTGGATGGAGACGATGCGCACTTTGGTCATCAAAAATTCCGCAAACGCGGTCATCTCGTTTGGCGACATGTCCTGTGTGAGACGTCTGAACTCCCGTACGGCGCGGCTGACACGCCCTCTTGGAGAGTTCGAGCTGATATTGCGGCGATTGCGTGTGGTCTCCCCGCGCAGCTGCCCCAACTCACGCAGCCAGCGCGCAGTGCCTGTCTCTTTATGCGTTTTAGACGGATAGCTCAGACGAAAGCCCCATTCAGGATCTTCTATAAAAGCATGCAGCCAGTTTCCCCACTCCGTCGAGACCGAGGCAATCTGATCGCGCATCACCGCCACTAGCAGCGTCAGGCTCGTCATGCGCTGCAAGCCGTCATAAATTTCGGTCACGCCATTTACTGGCGGTGACAAATACATTGGCCCCAAAAGATAAGCATTGGGCGGACCGGGCAGTTCAATATCCAGCTCCTGCGCCACGCCAGCGATTTCAAAGGCGTCCTCATCTTCCACATCAAGCTCAGGTCCCTGAAGGTCTTCATCTGCCTCCTGGACATAGTGATGCGAAAAAACACGATACATATCTTCAAAGAGGGCGATGCAGTTAGCCGCCTCCCATTTGAAGTCGCGCTGAATGTTTGCTGGCTGAAACAATCTGCGGCCAAGTAACGATCCTATCGTCTCGACGCGCGTGACAATCTCATCCCCTTGCTTGGAAGTCATTGGTGGTCCCGTACTCTCTCCCCCATCCCCTTAGGGGTTTATCAACCATATAGCTTGTGTTTCAAAAAGAAAAACTCCAACTAATCACTGATAAAGCACTTGACGCGACGCTGCACAAACTGTAGCCACAGCGCCTTCCAAAGGATTAGAGGGCGTGAGCCGTGAAACGTACATTCCAACCGAGCAACCTCGTTCGCAAGCGCCGGCACGGATTCCGGTCGCGCATGGCTACCAAGAACGGTCAAAAAGTTCTTGCCCGCCGTCGTGCGCGTGGCCGGAAAAAGCTGTCGGCTTAAGCGACGTGGCGCCTAGCGCCTCGAACGAGATAATACCACACCGCGTCGAGCGCTTACGCGTTCGGCGCGAGTTTCTTTTTGTGGCCAAGGGTCATGCTGAGCGTCGACGTCATGTTGTCGTGCAGGCGCGCGCGCGCGCGCAAAATAAAGAAACAGATACTCTTTCAGACGCCTCCCCGAACAAATCGCCTCACATTGGCGCAGGTTTTACCGCGACAAAAAAGATCGGTTCAGCCGTGATCCGCAATCGCGCAAAGCGACGCTTAAGGGCTGCGGCAGCAGAACTTTTACCGCTTAAAGGCGCGCCAGGCAGTGATTATGTATTCATCGCAAGACGCGATACCGCTTCGTGTGCATGGCGAGCGCTTCTTGACGATATGGAAAGCGCATTGATAAGCCTCCGACGCAAAATTGACTCAGGCGTTGCGCCTGACCCGACCCGGAAGTCACCCAGTAAACCGCGCGCAAGCGGCGCAAAGAGTTAAAAAGGCGAGCCGTCTCATGGAAAAGAAAGACCAGCAGGGTTTTATGCTGGCCATTGGCCTTACCCTTGTCGTGATGATTCTTGCGCAGGTTTTCCTATGGGGACCAAAGCAAAAGGCCCAGCTTGAAGCGCAGCGCGTCGAACAGGCTGCGATTGCAGAGCAAGCCGCCAACGGCGTTCCGGCGACACCCCAGATCGTGGACCGCACAGATGTGATTGAAAGCGCGTTCGAGGCGGGCGGTCGCATTCCATTCAATGCGCCAGCCGTTGACGGGTCCATCTCTTTGAAGGGCGCGCGCCTTGATGACCTTTCAATGAAGCGTCACTTCGAAACGATCAAAAAAGAAGAAGAAGTCCACCTTCTGTCCCCTCAGGGCTCAAAAGGCGCTTATTTTGCTGCGACCGGCTGGCAAGGCGACAAGAGCGGCCTTCCCGGGCTTAACGCAAACTGGAAGCTGATTGAGGGCCGTGAGCTGACCCCATCCACACCGCTCACCTTACAGTATGAAGCGTCTAACCTGACGTTCACGCGTGTTGTGGAAGTCGACGAACACTACATGTTCACCTACACAGACACGGTGACAAACAATGGGTCTGAACAGGCGATTGTCCGTCCGTTCGGCGTGGTCAGCCAATTTGGTCTGCCAGATGACTGGAAACCTTTCTACATCCTGCACGAAGGCGCTGTGGGTGTTGAAGGTCAAAAGCTGAAGCAACAAAGCTACAAAAATCTAGATAAAGGCAAGCCGCTGGAGTTTTCCTCTGAAGGCGGCTGGATTGGTCTCACGACAAAATACTGGATGACCGCCATTGTTCCGGACCAATCCGATATCATCGAAGTTGAAACGACGATGGAAGTGATTGACCGCGAGCGTGTCTATGTCGCACGCGTAAACGGCTCCAACCAGACATTGTCTCCTGGCGCGACAATCACCTATGCGCAGCGTATTTTCTCTGGCGCTAAGCGTGTGGACGTATTGAACGCATACCAGAAAGGCGAAGGCTCTGCCCTTACGCCTGTGCCACGTTTCACAGACGCTGTGGACTGGGGTAATTTCTGGTTCTTCACCAAGCCATTCTTCTTCTTTTTGAACATGTTCAATGGCTGGTTTGGCAATTTCGGTCTCGCCATCATGGCGCTTACAGTGCTTGTGAAGCTCGCCTTCTTCCCACTTCAGTCAAAAGCGTATGCGTCCATGGCAAAAATGCGCAAGCTGATGCCGGAAATGGAAAAGATCAAAGAGCAATACAAGGACGACCGTCAGGGCCAGCAAAAGGCGATGATGGAGCTTTATCAGCGCGAAAAAGCCAACCCGTTCTCAGGCTGTCTGCCGCTGATCCCGCAAATGTTCGTTTTCTACGGTCTTTACAAGACATTGTTCGTCACGCTGGAAATGCGTCACGAGCCGTTCTTTGGCTGGATCAGAGACTTGTCCGCGCCCGACCCAACCTCATACATGAACTTGTTTGGTCTCCTGCCATTTGACCCAACAGCGATCCCGGTGATCGGCCTTATCTCAATTGGTGTCTGGCCAATCCTTTATGGTCTGACCATGTGGCTCCTGCAAAACCTCAACGCGCCGCCGCCTGACCCAACACAGCGCATGATGATGCAATTCCTGCCAATCGTGTTCACATTCGTGTTTGCAGGCTTTGCCGCTGGTCTTGTGATCTACTGGACATGGTCAAACGTCCTCTCGATCGCCCAGCAATATTACATCATGCGCAAGAACGGCGTGGAAACGCAGTTTGATAAATTCCTGAAAGCCAAATTCGGGAAAGGCGCCAGCGAAGAAGGCGCAGGCTAACCCCTGCGCCCGTAAACAGACACACACAATGACAGAAGCTTCGCCCTATTCTTCCGAAGCGATCGAAACAGGTCGCAAGCTCTTTGCAAGCGAAGTCACCTTCGTCAAAGGCGTCGTCAACATGGATGGTCTGCCTGATGGCGACCGTCCGGAAGTGGCTTTCGCCGGACGCTCAAACGTGGGCAAGTCATCACTCATCAACGCCCTCTTTAATCGCAAACAGTTAGCGCGCGCCTCCGGCCAGCCGGGCCGCACCCGTGAAATCAACTATTTCAGCATTCTCGACCAGTTCTTCGTCGTTGACCTGCCGGGCTATGGCTATGCAAAAGCGCCTAAAAAAGCGATCGAGCAATGGACGCGCCTCACACAGGCATATCTGCGCGGACGGGTCAGCCTCCAGCGTGTGATGCTGTTGATTGACAGCCGCCGAGGCATTGGCGAGCCCGACAAAAAAGTCATGGATGCGCTTGATCAGGCGGCTGTGGTTTATCAGATCGTGCTGACCAAAGCTGACAAGCTGAAAAAATCCGAACAGGAAAAAGTGCTGGCGGAGACGCGCGACGCCTTAAAGAAACGGCCTGCCGCACACCCTAATGTCATGCTGACATCCTCAGACAAAGGCGCCGGCCTGCCCGAGCTGAAAGCTGAAATCGCAAGCCTTCTCTAGCCAGCAGCAATCAACGCATTATAACGCGTTGGTGAAAGATATCCGCCCCTGTTCCTGATCAGGTATGATGGATATCCGCTGGAGGAATAAAAGCTGAAGCGCTTACCGACATATGTTGTTGCATTGTTTGCGATCTGCGCCGTGCTTGCACGCGCGGCCACACCAAGCGGCTACATGTTGGATGTTAGCGAAGACGGCGTCGTACGTGTCGAAGTCTGTGGCGATACGCAAAGTCAAGCTTATCTGTTTTTTGACCCAGCGTCCGGAAAACTCTCTAAAGACGCCCCGGAACACACACCCGAAGACTCCCCGGAAAGCAACCAGAACAATCACTGTATCTTCACCGGTACGACCGCACTCATTGAAACACAGTCGGCAACGCCCGCCGCTGCAAATATTTTTTATTCTGTTTTCAAACACATAAGACCAAGCGATGTCGCGTTTATCTACTCGACTTCACCGCCTTTACCAGCACGCGGACCGCCCTTCAGCTTCTGAAATCAACTCGTTTCTGATTTAACCCGCGACTGTTTCAGTCGCACGCGCAAACACTCTGCGCTTATGGAGCCTGAACGCATGAAAAACCTGAAACTCACCGCCGCAATTCTCGGCGCGTCCGCCCTACTTTCTCCTGCTGCGCTTGCACACGACGGCGACGGCGGCAATGTCACTTACGCAACAGATCATGCACCGATTGGCGTCATGGCTGACCACCGCCACAAGAAGGGCGAAGTCATGCTGTCCTACCGCTACATGCTGATGGACATGGAAGGAAATCGCGACGGTACAGACACGCTGACGTCCGATCAGATCGCAACATCTGTGCCGAACCGCTTTGCTAATCCACCGATGATGCCGCCAACTTTGCGCGTTGTGCCTGAAGAAATGAAAATGCACATGCATATGGTCGGCGCCATGTACGGCCTGTCTGACCGTATCACATTGATGGGCATGGCATCCTACATAACCAAAGACATGGACCACACGACTTACATGGGCGGCATGGGAACCAACGTGCTGGGTGAGTTTACAACAGAATCAGCTGGTTTTGGCGACACAACCATTGCGGCCATTATTGGCCTTGATGATGGTTCGAAATCGCACTCTCAGTTCAATCTGACACTGGGTCTGTCATTGCCTACAGGTTCTATTGAAGAAACCGACCAGATCCTGACACCGATGAACGCCACACCAACACCGCGCTTGCCTTATGCAATGCAACTTGGTTCTGGCACGTTCGACTTCAAACCAAACCTGACCTACCGCACGCGCCGAAACGATTGGAGCCTTGGCGGACAGATCAGCGGCGTCGTACGCATTGGTGAAAACGATGAAGACTATGCGCTGGGTGATGTCCTCGCAGCAACTGCCTGGGCAGCTTACGAGTTTACGCCATCCTTCTCGCTTTCTGGTCGTATCAAGGCAATGTCACAAGGCCAGATCGACGGTATAGATGCGAACATTGCAGCGCCTGTACAGACAGCGGATCCGCTAAACTATGGCGGTGAACAAATTGAAGCCCTCATTGGCGTCAATCTGGCTGGGCAAAGCGGATGGATGAAAGGTCACCGCTTGGCGGCGGAAATTGGTCTACCGCTCTACCGAGATCTTAACGGCCCGCAGTTGGAAACAGATATGACGCTGACAATCGGATGGCAAAAAGCCTATTAAAATTACCCCGCCGGGCGCACGTTTTAGCGCCCGGCGGATTTATCCTTTGGACTTTTGATCTTTTTAGCTAAAAGCCTTTTTCATGACCCAGGATAATTCTCTTCCAGATTCACTGGCGACAGTGAAAACGCTGTCTGAGGCGCTGCCCTTCATCCAGCGCTATGACAAGAAAACCGTGGTGATCAAATATGGCGGCCACGCCATGGAAGACATCTCGCTCGCAAAAGCGTTCGCCCGCGATGTAGTGCTGTTAAAGCATATGGGCGTGAACCCCGTCATCGTGCATGGCGGCGGCCCACACATTGGCAAAATGCTGGACCGACTGGGTGTGCAAAGCAATTTTCAGGATGGTCTGCGCGTCACGACGGAAGAGACTATGGAAGTTGTTGAAATGGTGCTTTCCGGCTCCATCAACAAAACCATTGTTCGCGCTATTAACGCTGCTGGCGGCAAGGCCGTGGGCCTTTCAGGCGCTGACGCCAATCTGATCACAGCTGTTAAAGCCACCAAAACCAAAAAAGATCCCGACTCAAACATCGAGCGTGTCCTTGACCTTGGATATGTGGGCGAACCAAGTTTCGTTGATCCTTCCATCCTTGAAGTCCTCGCGCGTCAGGATGAAGACTTTATTCCGGTTGTCGCGCCCGTGGGGCTAGGTGCTGATGGCCAGTCCTACAATATCAACGCCGACACAGCCGCAGGCGCAGTCGCCAGCGCGCTCGGTGCTGAGCGCCTCTTACTGCTCACGGATGTGATTGGCGTGCTGGATCAGGACAAGAACCTGATCCGAGAACTGGACCGCAAATCAGCCCAGTCCCTGATCGCTTCGGGAGCAATTACAGGCGGTATGATTCCAAAGATTGAAACCGCGCTCAAAGCAGTTGAAGATGGTGTCAAAGCCTCCGTCATCCTCGACGGACGCACGCCGCACGCACTCTTAACGGAATTGTTTACTGAACATGGTGCTGGAACGCTCATCTCCTAATCTCATGCGTCTCGTCTTTGCTTTAGCGACGCTTATTGTTGGCCTGATTTACACCGCCCCGAAAGCCGAAGCAGCTGGCTGGCGTCTGTGTAATGAGACCAGTTTTATTCTCGAAGCCGCCACGGGACGTCCTGAAGGCAATGTGATTGTTGTCGAAGGCTGGACACGCCTGCGCCCAGGGGAATGTCGCGAAGCGCTGCCAGCGCCGCTTACGCCTGGTGCGCACTTCGTCATGGCGCGCTCATCGCCAGCACACCGCGGCGGACAACGGGTCTGGACGGGCGATGTGCCCTTGTGTGTCGACACGACAGGCTCTTTCTCAGTCGAAAACCCACCCTCCTGCACGGCCATGGGATTGGACAGCCGCGATTTCCGCGCTGTGAAGATCGACAGCCGTTCTTCATGGACCACAAAATTCCTTGAGACCGAACCTTATGGCAAACGCGCCGAAGCAGCAGGTCTTCAGCGCCTGATCAACGATGCCGGATTAGAGAATGTCTCTATCGACGGTTATGTTGGCCGCCGCACACGGGGGAACATTCTGCGTTTCCTGAATGCGAATAATCTGTCAGCGAACACGACCGATCTGGAAGTGATGGACATCCTGGAAGAAGTCGCACGCGATCGCGGACGCCTTGTTGGCATGACGATCTGCAACCGCACAAAGAATGATGTGTGGACCGCTATCGGTCGGCGTCGCGGCAATGGCTGGGAAAGCCGCGGCTGGTGGGTCCTGGCGTCTAACGCCTGCTCGCGGGTGATTGACGAAAGTCTGATCGCCACACCGCATTATGTATTTGCCGAAATGGAAGTGCCGGGCGGTGTCCGCAGACTGAAAGACGCCGAACATCTTTTCTGTATCGCACGCTCCAAGTTTGCAATTGTTGGCCGCGACGGTTGTGGCGCCCGCGCCTATTCAGATGTCGATTTCCTTGAAACTGACGCTCCAGTGGACGGCAAACTCATCCACGAAATCTTCGAGCATGATTTTTCCGATGACATCCTGTCTGACGAGGAAAAAGGATAAGCATGTCAGATTTACCGCTTAAAGCAGCCAATTTTTCACATGTGAGCGAATGGGTCTTTGATCTTGATAATACGCTTTATCCGGCAGCTTGCGATCTTTTCGCCCAGATTGATGAGCGGATGACGGCGTTTGTCGGACAATATCTGAAACTTTCTGACAACGATGCGCGCACTGTACAGAAAGACTATTATGCGCGCTATGGCACCACCTTGCGCGGTCTGATGCTGGAACACAAAATGGACCCGGACGCTTTTTTAAGCTTCGTCCACGACATTGATCACGCACCGTTGGACAACGCGCCCAACCTCCACGATCAGTTGTCCGTTCTGCCCGGAAAGCGCTATGTCTACACCAATGGCTCAATCTGCCATGCGGAAAAAGTCACACGCTATATGGGGTTGGATCATCTCTTTGACGACATGATCTGTATTTCCAAATCCAATTTCACCCCCAAACACGAAGACGGCGCCTTTGAACGTTTTGTCGAGCTGACAGGCGTTGAGCCAAAACGCGCAGCTATGTTTGAGGATCTGTCCCGCAATCTGGCGCCTGCCCACAAACTTGGTTTTACAACAGTTCTCGTCACCTCAGACAAGGACTGGAGCCATGAGCCAGCGAGTATGCGGCCAGCTGGAAATGGCGACCATAAGCCAGAGCATGTCCACCATATCACAGATGACCTTCCCGGTTTCCTTTCCGACGTTGCGCCCAAGGCCTAACCGGGCTAACTCCTCACCCGATTAATTGAAATTCAAACGACATTAAGGGAGCCTTGTCCGCCCATGACCGACAATTCAGCGCTGGAAGCCGCCATCAACGCAGCGTGGGACGCACGCGACACGATCTCAACCTCAACAACAGGTGATGTGCGTGATGCTGTCAACGAAGCGCTTCTGAAAACTGACGCAGGCGAACTTCGCGCAGCTGAGCCAGATGGTCAGGGTGGCTGGAAAGTCAACGAATGGGTCAAAAAAGCGGTGCTCCTGTCATTCCGCCTCAACCCGAACGCCATCATCAAAGGCGGCCCAGGCGATGCAACTTGGTTTGACAAAGTGCCATCCAAATTTGATGGCTGGGACGAAGCCGCCTTCTCAGAAGCAGGCTTCCGCTCTGTGCCAGGCGCCATTGTGCGCCGCGGATCATATGTCGCTAAAAACACCGTCCTGATGCCATCCTTCATCAATATCGGCGCATATGTTGACGAAGGCACAATGGTCGACACATGGGCGACTGTCGGCTCCTGTGCGCAAATCGGTAAGAATGTGCACATCTCAGGCGGCGCTGGTATCGGCGGCGTGCTTGAACCGTTGCAAGCCTCACCCGTGATCGTTGAAGACAATTGCTTCATCGGCGCACGGGCAGAAGTTGCCGAAGGCGTTGTCGTGCGCGAAGGCGCTGTCCTTGCTATGGGCGTATTCTTGAGCCAGTCCACCAAAATCGTCCACCGCGACACAGGTGAGATCATGTATGGCGAAGTACCGCCATATTCTGTGGTCGTTCCTGGTTCCCTGCCTGGCGCAAACGGCGGACCTTCTTTGGCGGCAGCAATCATCATCAAGCAAGTCGACGCCAAAACCCGCTCTAAAACAGGCGTCAACGAGCTTCTGCGCGACTAGTCTCTCACAAGACAACTGCGCTAACAGATTGTTGGCGCAGCTCTGCTGAGCCAAAAAACGTCAGAAATGAAATATCCACCGCATCGCGCCCTACTGCGATGCGGGCCATCTCTGTCGGGCTCGCCATTCTAGTCGGATCAAGCAGACGCCAACCGCCCTCCAGCCAGATTTCGACAACAGCATGAAAATCCGGCGGCTCTATGCGCGGCGCATAAACAGACACCATGCGCGCTGGGATACCTGCAGCGCGCGCAAACGTGATCATCAGATGGGCAAAATCCCGGCATACGCCCTGCCCGTGATGGAACGTGTCAGCAGCCGTTGTTGTCCCGACGCTAGCGCCGAGCGTGTATTGGATATTATTGAAAATCCATTCGGCCATCTCCATGATCTGCTCACCGCCATAGGCATGGCCAAACTGGTCAGCGACAAAATCAAGAAACGTATCCGACTCACAATACCGACTAGGAAAAAGGTATGCGGCCACTTCCGGAGACAGTTCGTTTGGCGGATGGGCTGACAGTTCGCATATTGGCTCTAACTGACGATTGACTTCTATTTGCGCTTCATAGGTCACACCGAGGATATTGTCCTGGGCTTCAAACCATGTGCGACGACCAATACCTTCTTCGCCTTCCATGTTGAATAATGGTCCCGCGCCAGAAACGACAAGCGAATCATGTGCGATGTGTTGATCGCCATTATTGGCCGCTTCCACGATCAACAGTGTCTGAGTTGGGCCCGCCAACAGGTATTCAATCTGGACATTCACACCAAGACGCAAGGTCAAACTCCACACCGCAGTTAAGTGTTCAACGCACAAAACCGCATTTAGTCCCACAAAAAATGCTTTTGTTTTGCATAGCAAGAAATTTGATTTTTCTTGGCTTTTTCCGAACAACCTTAAATTACAACTACAGATATGAAAACGGATAACTTTTCTTAAGAAACTCGCCTTATCTGTTTAGGAAATTTTACGTTAAGGATAAGGGACGATGTCAGACAGCGCGCAGGCACTGAAACACAACACCGACTCAAGCGACTCTCAAAACTATGAGAACCTGATTACTGAAAGTATTTACAATTACTTAGCTCCATTTGATGCTGATGGTCGGCTTGCGAAACTGGTTTGGCCCACAGTCAGCGACGCACTGCCTTCAGTGCTTGACGGGTTCTACAATGACGCGTCCAAAAACTCCCGACTTTCTCAACTTCTGAAAGAAAACAAAGCTGATATCGGCCGCCTTAAAAATGCGCAGAAAAAGCATTGGGAAGCCCTGTTTCAATCCAAACCCGATGCAAACTTTCGCGAGCGGGCTAAACGCGTCGGCGCAGCCCATGTGAAAGTCGGATTGGATTCACAATGGTATCTGGCGTCATACGGCCGCGTGCTAATCAACTTTATTCCGCATGTTCTGAAATCGGCGCGCGGCAACACGAACAAAGTCAGCGAGCTGCTTCAGGTTTTCATCGCACGCATGTTCATGGATATGATCGCTGGAAACGAAGCTTATGCGCGGGGCATCAAGTCTCGCGAAGCGGACATCGCAGAAGCTGAAGAAAACTATCAGAGCCTCAAACAGGCCGCGGCAACGGTTGCTGACGTCAACAAGGTGATGTTCAATCTGGCGATCCTGAACGACAGCTCCTCTAAAACGGCTGAATTCACCCAGTCCATCTCTGCCGCCGTTGAAGAAATGGTGGCGTCAATGGAGCAGATATCAGAAAACTCCGAACACGCTTCTGAGGATGCTCAGCAATCCAATGCCGCTGTTCGAGAAGCAGTAAACGAAGTAGACAGCGCAGCCGGCTCCATGTCGGAAATTGCGACTGCGTCAGCCCAAAGTCTTGGCAGCCTGGAAACACTGGAAAAAGTTTCCTCGCAAGTGTCTGATTTCCTGGCCGTCATTCAGGACATTGCAGACCAGACAAACCTACTCGCCCTAAACGCCACCATCGAAGCTGCCCGGGCCGGCGACGCCGGTAAAGGCTTTGCCGTTGTTGCTTCCGAGGTCAAACAGCTAGCCAACCAATCAGCAAAAGCCACAGTTGATGTCTCTGAAAACATCGGCGCGCTTCAACACGGCATCACATCAATCCGCAGCGCCTTTAACGCAACATCTGAAGCCATTAATCGCGGAAATGCGACCCTACAAGGCGCAAGCGAGCGCATCCGTCATTCAGGCGATCAGGTCAATAATGTGGCCACTCGCCTGAGCGAAATCGCGACAATTCTCAACCAGCAACGCTCAGCCACGACAGAGATCAGCTCGAATGTGAACCTGGTCTCCAGCGACGCCACACGCAATGAGCAGCGCTTGAGCGATATCGCACGCAACATGCGTAACACCAACACGCGCTTCATCGACAACGCAAAAGAATATTTCCGTGAAAACTCTCCACGTTCGCTCTGTCAGATGGCGAAAATTGATCACATTGTATTTAAAAAACGCGTCGTCGACACAGTGCTAGGCGCGGACAATTTCAAGGCGCACGAACTGCCAGATCACCACACCTGTCGACTGGGCAAATGGTATGATCATGTTGAAGATGAAGCTTTGCTCCAGAACGAACATTTCAAGCAAATAGCAGAGCCGCATCGCCGTGTGCACGCCATTGCAAAAGAAGCCCTCACAGCTATGGAAAACCGCGACCGTGATCGCGCGATGAAATATGTGGAACAATTGGATGGCGCCAGCGATGAGGTGATTAATCTCCTCAACACGGTCGCAGAAAAACTTGATTCAGAACTTCGCATGATTGACCGCCGCCAGTTCGAGCGCCGGCCAGTGGACAAGGAATCTGCTTACCTGGTTGGCGATGACCAGAAACGCCCGGTTCAGGTGCACGATGTCTCAGCGGGTGGCTTCAGACTTTACGGTGTCACACAGAAAGATATCGGACGTCCTTTCCGTCTGGAATATGAAGGAAAAGAGTATTCCGGTGCGATCGTCTGGTGCAAAGGCGAAGAAGGCGGCTTCAAAATCTTCTAAGCAAACGTGCTTAGGACTTGTCGCATAGCCTAACTGCCGCTTAAACACAGGATCATGAACGAGACCCATTCCCTCACCCAAGATCCTGTGGCTTTTGCGCAGGCCCTCATTAACTGCGCTTCCATTACGCCTGAAGATGCTGGCGCACTGGATGTGCTGGAACGCGCACTCAAAGATTTGGGCTTTCGCACCAAACGCTACCCCTTTGAAGACGTTGACAATCTTTACGCGGTTATCGGCGACAAAGGACCTAACCTTTGTTTTGCCGGTCATACAGATGTCGTGCCGGTCGGCGATGAAACCGCCTGGTCGGTCCCACCGTTCAAAGCTGAAATTCGCGGCGGCAATCTGATCGGGCGCGGCGCAGTCGATATGAAGGGGTCAATTGCGGCCTTTGTCACTGCTGTCTCAAATTACCTCGACGCACACGGTGTGCCCAACGGTCAGATCTCGTTTCTCATCACAGGCGACGAAGAAGGTCCCAGCGTGAATGGCACGATAAAGCTCTTGCCAGCTATCACAGCAGATGGCGAAGTGCTCACACACTGCATTGTCGGCGAGCCTACTTCTGAGACTGTTCTTGGTGACATCATCAAAAATGGTCGCCGCGGCAGCTTAAATGGCAAAGTGACAGCCAAAGGCCTGCAGGGTCATGCAGCTTATCCTGAAAAAGCCGCCAACCCGGTGCCAGTTATTCTCGAATTCCTCAACGATATCAAAGGTGCGCTGGATGAAGGCGCTCCCGGCTTCCAACCGACCAATCTGGAAGTGACCTCTGTTGACGTTGACAATCCTGCTCACAATGTAATCGCTGGTCAGGCGCGCGCCCAATTCAATATCCGGTTTAACACCAATCACTCTGGTGAAGCGCTTAAAGCGATGTTGATGGAAAAAGCCGCCGCGCACTCGAAAAACAATGTTGAGATCGCTCTCGACCTGAAAGTCACAGGCGAAGCCTTTTACACTGATCCAGGTGATTTTACCGCCAAACTTCAGGACGCCGTAAAAGCTGAAACCGGCATAACTCCCAAGCTGACAACAGGCGGCGGTACATCTGATGCCCGCTTTATCAAGGATTATTGTCCCGTCGCTGAATTAGGCTTGAAGAACGACACAGCGCATAAGGTCGATGAACATTGCTCCGTTGCGGAACTTGAAACACTGTCTCGTATCTATCATCGCTTGCTGGTGAGCTATTTTTCCTAGGCGATGACTCGGCTCATTTTATTCAACAAACCCTTCAACGTCCTGTCTCAATTTACAGACAAAGGGTCCGTTGATAGCGCGCGCCAAACTCTGTCAGACTTCATAGATGTCCCCAAAGTCTATGCGGCTGGCCGCCTGGACCGGGACAGCGAAGGCTTGTTGGTGCTGACAGACGATGGCCGACTTCAGGATCGGATCGCTAATCCAAAACGCCGTGTTTGGAAAACATACTGGGTCCAAGTCGAAGGCCAACCTGACGACGACACACTGGAGCAATTGCGCCGCGGCGTTGACCTCAAGGACGGTATGACAGCGCCCGCACGCGCCGAGCTGATGACAGAACCCGCTCAACTCTGGCCACGCGACCCGCCTATTCGCGTGCGCAAATCCATACCAGACGCCTGGATAAAACTTTCCATTCGCGAGGGCCGCAACCGCCAGGTCCGCAGAATGACCGCTGCGGTCGGACACCCGACGCTCCGCCTCATTCGCTATAGCGTAGGCGACTGGTCAATCGAGGGTCTTGATGTCGGCGAATGGAAAGACGCTCAGCGCTGATTAGTCGAGCGCCGAAAACGTGTCACAACTATTAGGGTCGCCAGTCTCATACCCGCGTGTCAGCCACTCCATACGCTGCTCAGACGTGCCATGGGTAAAGCCCTCTGGCTGAACTTGTCCGGTTGAGCGTTTTTGCAATGTGTCATCACCAATAGCGTTGGCTGTCTTCAGGCCTTCGCGCATGTCGCCTGCTTCCAGTTTAACCTGCCCTCCGGAAACGCGCGCAGCGTTTGCCGCCCATACGCCCGCATAACAATCTGCCTGCAGTTCAAGTTTCACCAGGTGACGGTTGGCCTCTGCCTGAGATGACGCGCTTTGTTGCGCCTTGCGAACCGCTTGAGATGCGCCCGTCAACGTCTGAACATGGTGACCAAACTCATGTGCGACCACATACGCCCGCGCAAATTCAGCGCCGGACGCTCCCAGCTTGGATTCCATCTCACTCCAGAAACTCAGATCCAGATAAACAGTCTGGTCGGTTGGGCAATAAAACGGCCCCATCGCGGACTGGCCATACCCACACCCAGTTGATGTGCCTTGCGTATAGAGAACCACAGTCGGCTCACGATAACCCTGCATCGCCTGGGACCAGACATCGTTTACATTCGCGCCAACAACATCGACAAATCGACCAGCTTCATCTTCGGGCGTACCGACTTCACCGGCTTGTTCTCCACCGCCAATATTGCTGAGACCGCCAGCGATTTTTGTGGTTGTTTGCGGATCAATGCCAAAGAAAAAATAGCCGATCAGCGCAATGATCACGATGCCGATCCCGCCGCCTGCCGCTGCGCCTTTCGCGCCGCGCCGGTCCTCCACATTACCGCCTGTGCGTCCGCCTCGCCACTTCATCTGATCACCCTCAAGATTGATCCAAAATCCCCAGATGTGGCGGACGTTAGCGGCAAAACTCAGTTAATCATAGTCGATTTGTGCAAGATAAAGCCCGTCAGCTGGTGCGACCTGCCCGCAAGCTGTTCTGTCAGCAGCCTCCAGAATGTCCTTCATCCACGCAACATTCTGCTTACCACGTCCGACATCAACCAAAGAACCAACAATTGATCGAACCTGTCGGTGGAGAAATGACCTGGCGCTGACATAAACTCTGATATCCTGGCCGTTGCGAACAACCTTTATTTGATCGATCGTTCGCACCGGGCTTTCAGCCTGACACTGGCTGTCTCGAAATGTCGTAAAATCATGGCGGCCTAACAGGTATTGCGCCGCAATGTGCATCGCATCAGTGTCGACTGGCGTCATCGTGCGCCAGGCTAGGCCTTTGTCGAAAGTCAGATCAGATCGTCGATCAATCAATCTGTATACATAGTGGCGCGCCACCGCTGAGAAGCGCGCATGAAAATCTTCTCCCACTTCCTCAGCTTCCAGAATAGATACCGGGTTTGGTCGCATATGATAATTGAGCGCATCCCGAACTTTGTCTGCGCTGATGTCTTTTGCAATATCGACGTGAGCAACTTGACCAAGCGCATGAACGCCGGAGTCAGTGCGTCCGGCTCCATGGACGTTCGAGAACTGAGCCGTCGTCGCCTGAACGGCTTCTTCTATCACCTGCTGCACGGAGGGTTGATCCGCCTGACGTTGCCAGCCAACAAAGTTGGTGCCTTCATATTCGATTGTCAGCTTAAATCTGTGCATGAAAGATCAGGCGATATGCCCGCCCTCCGGCATGTCATTGCCCCTGAGAAAGTCTTCTGCTGACATTGCGCTTTTTCCGGCTTTCTGAAGACGCTTAAGACGTAATGCGCCTTTTCCACAGGCGACTTTCATCTTGTCATCCAACAATTCGCCCGGCTCACCTTCACCCATCGCGTCTGCAACTTCCAAAACCTTGACCCGAACCGGGCCTTTGGACGTTTCCAACTCAAACCAAGCGCCAGGAAACGGCGACAATCCATGAATATGACATCGCACCTCTGTCGATGTTTTCGCCCAGTCAATACGGGTTTCGTCATTTGTCAGTTTATGCGCGTAAACAACACCCTCGTCTGATTGAGGCACAAAAACAGCTTTGCCCCGTTCAATCTGATCAGCTGCCTCCACCAAAAGTTCGGCGCCAATCGCTGACAATTCATCGTGCAGTTCGCCTGCGATGGTTTCGGCTGTAATGTCACAGCGTCCAGACAACATGACTGGACCTGTATCAAGGCCTGCTTCCATCTGCATGATATCAACGCCTGTTTCCGTATCGCCCGCCATAATTGCGCGCTGAATTGGTGCTGCGCCTCGCCATCTTGGCAGAATAGACGCGTGCGCATTGATGCAACCATACTGTGGCGCATCCAGAACGGCCTGCGGCAAGATCAACCCATAGGCGACGACCACAGCCAGATCCGCCTTAAGCGCTGCAAACTCACTCTGCGCTTCGTCTGATTTCAGGCTGACCGGCGTGCGCACCTCAATGCCCAATGCTTCTGCAAAGGCATGCACGGGCGTTTTGCGTTCGCTTTTCCCGCGGCCAGCTCTGCGTGGTGGCTGGGAATAAACACAAACAATCTCATGACCCGCATCGTGAAGCGCCTTCAGCGCTGGTACGGAAAAGTCCGGCGATCCCATAAACACGATGCGAAGCGACATACCTGTCTGTCCCTGAAACAATAAGTTTGGCGTCACGGCATAGCATGACGATCCAGATTTGCGAGATCAGTGCGTTGGAAAATTGAGCTGCTGGAAAATTTAAGCGCTCGCGTCAGCGCGGCGACGCAGCTTTTTCACCTTGTCGACCGCGCGTGTGCGCTTGAGGCGCGAGAGGTGGTCAATGAACAGCGTGCCTTCCAGATGATCCATTTCATGCTGGATACAGGTCGCATAAAGCCCCTCTGCCCATTCAATGACTTCCTCGCCATCATAATTGAGGTATTTCAACTTGACCCGCGCAGGGCGATCAATCGTCTCGTAAACATCCGGTACAGACAGGCAGCCTTCATCATATGGCTGTGTCTCTTCAACCTTTTCCAGAATTTCCGGGTTCACAAAATAACGCGGCTGAGGGTCTTCATCCTGACCGGCCAGATCCATAACGATCACACGCACCGGCACACCGACCTGTACGGCCGCCAAGCCGATGCCTGGAGCGTCATACATTGTCTCAAGCATGTCATCCATCAGCGTGCGAAGCTCGTCGTCGACTTTCTCGACGGGCTTGGACACCTCTTTGAGGACGGGGTCAGGTACGGTCAATATGGGGCGTATTGTCATAACTATTAGCTATGGCGGCAAGGAGCTTGCGTCAAGAATTAGGAATGGTTTGTGTCAATCTGTTTTGCCGAATTTTCCTCGACAAACTGTAAATCGCGATCGCGGCGCGGTTCACGAACTGTATCTTCTATGAAATCGAGCTCGGGTAATGACTTGCCATCCGCATCCATGCCCATACTTTCAAACTTGCGCGCCTGAGGCAGCACAGTCCCCTCAAGCGACGCAACCAGATCATTATAAGCTGACGCGCTACCGGATATGCCCTGCCCAACCTTCACAACGCGCGCGCCCATCACAGATAATCGTTTGTAAAGCTCACGCGCCAGCGCTGTCACTTCGCGTGCGTTCTTTGCCGCTTCTTCCTGGCGCCAGCCATAAGCCACAGCTTTTGCCAATGCAATCAGGGTCGACGGCGTGACGATAATCACTTTGTTCTTGGCCGCATAATCGAAAATATCCCGGTCGTGCTCCAACGCCGCAGCGTAGAAATTTTCACCAGGAATAAACATGGCGACAAAGTCGACCGCATCGGACAACTCCGCCCAGTACGCTTTTTTTGCGAGCGCACTGACATGATCGCGAACCTTACGCGCATGCGCTTTAAGCAAGCCAGCGCGTTTGTCCGCATCCGTTTCTTCTGACGCGCGCAGATAATCATCAACAGAGACTTTTGAATCGATCACCAATTCCCGCCCGCCCGGCAAGCGCACCACGACGTCCGGTCGAATTGCGCCATTTTCCGTTTGCGTGTGGGATTGCTCGGTAAAGTCCGCATAAGGCGACAGACCGGCCATCTCCAACACATTGCTGAGTGTTTCTTCGCCCCAACGCCCTCCGCTCTTTGGCGATGTCAGAGCACTGGATAGCTTGTCGGTGGCTGCCTGTGTCCGCTGCATGTTCTCAAGCAGAGCAGCAAACTGTTCTTTCATTGATGCGCGATCTTCACTTGATGTCTTCTGGATCGCATCAACCTTTTCGCGGAACTGTCCAAAGGTCTCCTGAATGGGCTGGATCAGGCGTTTCAGCTCACCGCCTGCGCCTTCAGAATGTTTTGCCAATTGCTGGTCTGCAAGCTCTAGAAACTGCGTTTGCGAAGACTTCAGCGCCGTGTCCGCCATGGCCTGAAAACGGTCCTGCATGTCCTTGGCAAGTTGATTAAGCGAAGAACGTTCCTGTTCAAACGCTCGTTCTTTCTCACCAGCCCGCGCACGCTCTGCCGCAAGTTGCTCGCTGAGTGTCCGCAGCTCAGTTTGCGCCGTCTTGAGATCATCTTTTAGTTTCGCCTCAGCGCTTTCCGTATCGCGTTTGAATTCGGCGTGTTGCGCAATTGTCCGCGCTTCATTGTCTTTAGCCTGCTGAGCGCTCAATTCGAGCATACGCATCTTGTCGGCATGCTCAGTGGCCACCTCCCGCCGCACAAGATGTTTCTTGCCAGCGCTCGTCCGCCATAGCACCAGAAACGCGATCGCAAACGCAAAAAATACAAGATGATAAATGTCAGGCGCGACGACATATTCGCCGATAGAAAAAGAGATCATAACGAGAACATACTAGCAGTTTCTTCTCGCAACAAGCGAAAAGATAGGCACATGACTGAACCATCAACTGAGTCGTTAAAAATATAGTGTCTGGGCTAGTCGCACCGTAAATGAAGTGCCAATCTTTAACTAAAACACGATCACAACACCGCCTCTTACCCCAATCAAACTCCAGGAAAAGCTCATGAAATCGGCCAAATACCTCCTGATGACCGCACTCTTTGCTGCCTGTGCCTGTAACGCGCCTCAGTCATCCGCAGTTGATCAGGTCGTAGAAACAAGTTCTGCGACTTACACGCTTGCGCCAGTCGCCGAAGGACTTGAGTTTCCTTGGGGGCTGGCTGTGCTTGAAAATGGCGACATGCTTGTCGCGGAACGCGATTATGGTCACATCCGCCTGATCCAGAACGGTGAGCTGGTTCCAACTCCGCTTGAGGGCGTACCTGAAGTGTATAACAGCAATCAGGGCGGCCTTTTCGATATCCTGCTTGATCCAGATTTTGCGACCAACCGCACCCTCTATGTGTCGTTTTCCAGCGGAGACAACACCGCCAACGCCACCACGCTGATCAAAGCAACTTTGTCTGAAGACGCTACAGCGCTAGAAAATGTCGAAACCATTTTTGAAGCGAACTTTAAAAAACGCGGCGGCGGCCACTTTGGCGGCCGTATTGGCATGTTGCCAGATGGCACCCTCCTTCTGACGCTGGGCGAAGGTTTCGCCTACATGGATGAGTCGCAAAATCCGGAAAATCATCTTGGTTCGATTGTCCGCATCAACACGGATGGATCGGTCCCAGACGATAACCCGATGCTCGATACGCCGAAGGCTGCTCCAGAAACTTACTCTTATGGCCATCGCAATGTGCAGGGACTAGCTATCGACACCGCCACAGGAACAATTTACGCGCACGAGCATGGGCCCAAGGGCGGCGATGAGGTCAACATCATCAAACCAGGGGCAAACTATGGCTGGCCAGTTATAACCTATGGCGTCAATTACGACGGCACCATCATCTCAAATGAAACTGAAAAAGCAGGCATGGAACAGCCCATCGCGGTTTGGGTGCCATCCATCGCTCCTAGCGGAATGACACTTTACACAGGCGACAAACATCCGGAATGGAAAGGTGACCTTCTGGTCAGCGCGCTTAGTGGTATGCAGATCCGACGGCTGGACCTAGAAAACGGACGTGTTGAAAAACAGGAAATTATTCTGGAGCCAAGCTTGCGTCTGCGCTCAGTCGTAACAGCTCCTGATGGCGAAATATATGTCACCACCGATGAGTTAGAGGGTGGCGTTTACAAGCTAATCGCTGAATAAATCTATCTGCGAGACGTTAGGGCGGCGGTGATTGTTCCGTCGTCCAACGCTCCCAGGTCGCCTCCCACCGGCACACCTTGCGCAAGTCGTGTCACCGCCACGTCCAGATCCGCCAACTGGTCAGCCAGGTAATGCGCTGTTGTTTGTCCATCAACGGTCGCATTCAGCGCAAGAATAACTTCTTTGACGTCAGGCGCGGATGCGCGCGCGATAAGCTCTTTGATCGACAAATCTTCTGGCCGCACGCCATCAAGCGCAGACAACCGTCCGCCAAGCACATGATAACGTCCGCGAAACGCACCCGTGCGCTCCATCGCCCATAAATCACCAACGTCCGCCAACACACAAATGACGCTGTCATCACGGTTTGGCGCACGGCACACAGTGCAAGGGCTTAGCGTGTCAAAATTCCCACAAACTGAGCACTTTTCAACCTTCTCGTACGCCTCGGCCATGGCCCGCGACATCGGCCCCAGCAACTGGTCCGGCTTCTGAAGAAGATAAAGCGCCGCCCGACGCGCCGATCGCGGTCCCATACCCGGCAATTTTGATAATAGCTCGATCAGACGCTTGATCTCTGGGCCTGCGGAGTGCGTCGACATCAGGCGTAATTCGTCAAAAATGACTTCAGAAAGTGTCGGATTCCCAATAACGCAACTGCGCCGCCAACAAGGAACAGCAATGAGAACAGCAGGTTAGCAATCGGATAGGCCGACAGGATCGCCGCAGCGACACATCCACACCAAAGCAAAAACAGGATTATATCCGCCCACAAGGGAACAACCGGACGCTCTGACAAGTCATTCTCCTCAACACGGGGACGCAGTGGTGGCGGGCCTTCAAAACTCATCGGCGTGATCCAATCTGATTAAACCGAAATTAGAACGGCATCTTGAAGCCTGGCAGCATGCCAAGGCCAGATGTTGCATCTTGCATCGCTTCTTGTTGTGCAGCTTCCAGTTTGCGACGCGCGTCATCGTGAGCGGCCTTCACCAGATCCTCAACGATTTCCGCCTCCCCCTCAGACATCAAGGACGGGTCGATGGTAAGGCCAGCCATTTCGCCTTTGCCTTTCAAGCGCACAGTGACCATACCGCCACCGGAAGTGCCCTCCACTTCAACGCTTTCCAACTTTTCCTGCGCTTCAGCCAGCTTGCCCTGCATTTCCTGCGCCTGGCGCATGATGTCCTGCATTTTCATCGGTCAATAATCCTCATCTTCGTGTTCATCCAGAGATGAAAAATCTCTTTGGCGACTGAAATCAACGCGTACGACATTTCCGTCTTCATCGCGGTCCAGTTTCTCAATCTTCACAACCTTGGCGCCTGGCAATTGCTTCAGCGCCTCAGAAATACGTGGGTGGCGAGACACTTCCGCGACCCGCTCTGCTTGCTCACGCGCACGTTTTTCCGCCAGGCTTTCCTTGTCAGATGGTGCAGTTTCCACATGCCATTCCACGCCGGTTTTGTCTTCCAGCCAACCTTTAAGCCGCATCTGAAAGTCATTCGGCACGCCTGGCGCAGGCGCATACGCAAAACGTCCATAAACAATGTTGGCCGGCCGCACAAAATGTTCAACATCATAAAGCAGATTGATCTGCTTATCTGTTTGTAATGCGGCGCAGATTTGGCCAAAGCTGGAAAGTCTTGGCCCTGGCGCATCCGGATCAACATCAATCTCCGGCTGAATAGCGCGCGCAACATTTTCTGAATAAGATGCGCGCGGGCCTTGGCCTCCGCCTGTTGGAGCGGACGGCCCTCCAATTGCCCCGCCACCATTTGACGGCGCACCAGCCAGCATGCGAGCAGCATCTTCAGGAGATGGCAAAGACGCTGCGGCCGCCAGTCTCAGGATCGTCATTTCAGCAGAAACGCCCGGATCTGGCGCACGTCCGCAATCTTCAAACCCTTGCAGCAACAGTTTCCAGTATCGCGCCGCCTGCGCCGCGGTCATCGCGCCCGCCAGTTTCTGAATACGACGTGTCCATTCAGTCGGCCCTGAAAACTGATAGTCTTCGCCCAACGCCTGCGCGCGGGCCACCTCAGCCATCACATCCAGCAGATCTTTAAGCAAAACCTGCGCTTCAGCGCCTTCTCTGATCTGCGCATCGACTTCATGAAGCGCATCCTTGTGACGCGCTTCGATTGCAGCATCCAAGAGATCAAATATTCGCTCGCGATCCGCGAGCCCTAGCATATCGCGGATGAGTTCAGCAGTGACTTCGCCGTCGGTCGCCTGAACAATCGCCTGATCAAGAATAGATAAAGCGTCCCGCGCAGATCCTTCCGCCGCGCGCGCCACCAGCATCAAACCTTCCTCTGAGACTTTTGCGCCCTCTTTCTCACAAATCCGGCCAAGATGTTTTGCCAGCGCGTCTGATGTGAGTCTTTGCAGGTTAAACCGCTGACATCGCGACAACACAGTCACAGGCACTTTGCGGATCTCAGTTGTTGCGAAAATAAACTTCACGTGCGGCGGAGGTTCTTCGAGCGTCTTTAGCAGCGCATTGAACGCAGCCGTGGACAGCATGTGAACCTCGTCGATGATATAAACTTTATAGCGCGCATTGACTGGCGCATAGCGCACACCGTCCAGCAATTCGCGCATATCCGCGACACCTGTGCGCGATGCGGCGTCGAGTTCCAGAATATCCGGGTGACGACTTTCCATGATTGCCTGACAATGCCGACCGCGCGGCGACAACACGATAGAAGGCCCCTCATGGTGATCGGAATCATAATTGAGCGCTCGCGCTAACAAGCGCGCTGTCGTGGTCTTACCCACGCCACGCACTCCGGTCAGCATAAAAGCATGTGCGATACGCCCTGTTTTGAAAGCGTTTTTCAGGGTGCGCACCATGGCCTCTTGACCAACCATGTCATCAAAGGAAACCGGGCGATACTTACGCGCCAATACCTGATATGCGCCATCATCGCTTGCTGGCTCATCGCCAAACATAGACGCTGTGTTGGGGTCCGGCCCCTCTTCCATCATGTCAGAATCTGAGTCGCTCATGCGCGCACCTTATCGCTCAGGACGAAGGGTGAACAGCATCGAAATCGACTTTCTCTGTTGAAAGCCTGCGCTTTGCGACTGCGCACCACAGCTTCTCGCTGGTAGCGCCATTATTAAAAACGCGTTACTAGCAAAGCTGGACGCGACCTAGGGGAAAGGCTCGACGACATGGGATACGACATATTTTTAAGCTATCGGCGCGCAGATCAGCCACTTGCGCGCAAGCTGGTCGAGGCCCTTGAGAAGCGCGGTGTTGGTGTCTGGTGGGACCAGATGATTGAAGCAGGCGTGGACTGGCGCGAAGCCATTGTCGACGGGCTGATGGATTCAGACATGCTCGTCATCCTGTTTTCTGACGAGTGTAATTCCTCCAAACAACTTAAAAAAGAACTCGCGCTCGCTGACGACATGGACAAAAACGTTGTTCCGGTCCTCATCGAAGACATAAAGCCCAAAGGTCACTTTCTGTACGAGCTCGCCTCGCGCAACTGGATCCAGGTCTTTCCCGACCCGCACAAGAAAATCGAAGAATTAGCCGAGCGCCTGACGCGCGTCGCGGAAGCTTCTCCTGGCGGTCTGGAAGGCAAACACGCCCCTAAAGCTCAACAGCAAGCGGCTCAGGCTCAAATACCTCCGCCAATCGTTGAAGAAATTCCGCACGACCTTTCAGTGGATGAAGCCCTTGAACTGCCGCCGGAGCCTCAAGCTTTAGGCGCTCCGCCGCCTCCTGAACCAACACTGATTGCGCCTTCAGCACCGGCTGTCGATTCACGCGTCGTCAATGCCGCACAAAAGAAGCCCAAAGCGGCAGAAAAGCAAAAAGCCGCCAAGAAGCGTAAACGCAGAAACTTCCTGCCCTTTAAATGGTATGATTTCTTGTTGCTTGTGCCTGCATTTATCTTCTTTCTGGTGTCAGAAGGGTCAACAGATTTTGACAGAATAAGGCTGGAAGACATGACCGAGGTGCTTGCCATGGCGAGCATCGGTCTGGCTGGTTTTGGCGCGCTCGTTTTCCCTATCAGATACTTCATGCGCAAACTGAGACTGAAGTCAGCGCTTGGTTACTACGCAGCATCCAGCGTCGCGCTTTACGGCCTGCTTCTGTTCGCCGGGCTTTGGTATGCCTCCATGGAAGGCGGCTTCCTTGAGGTCATAGAAGTCGTTGCAGGATTTGGCCTGGTGTGGATCGGCTTTGGCGTTCTTGCATTTGCTGTCTACGGCATCCTGCACTTCCAGCGCACAATCCGCAGCTTCCGCTCTAACGTAGAGAAAATCTAGGACGAATGATTGCGAAGTCTTCATGAGAGACCATGGCGTTTGAGGTGTGGTGGATCATTCCAAAACACGGTAAACAAGCCATGGACATGACTGAGGGGAAGACATTGCAATTATGGCTTACGACATATTTTTAAGCTATCGGCGCGCGGATCAACCGCTCGCGCGCAAGTTGGTCGAAGCCCTTGAAAAGCGAGGTGTTGGCGTCTGGTGGGACCAGATGATTGACGCGGGCGTGGACTGGCGCGAAGCCATTGTCGACGGGCTGATGGATTCAGACATGCTCGTCATTCTGTTTTCTGACGAGTGTAATTCTTCCAAACAACTTAAAAAAGAACTCGCCCTCGCCGATGACATGGACAAAAATGTCGTCCCGGTCCTCATCGAAGACATAAAGCCCAAGGGCCACTTTCTCTATGAATTGTCGTCGCGCAACTGGATCCAGATATTCCCCAATCCGCACAAGAAAATCGAAGAGTTGGCTGATCGTCTAACGACGTCTGCTGAAGCCACTCCTGGCGGGCTTGAAGGGCGATCCACTGCGCGCCCGACGCCCACAACAGCCACGCCTGAGCTGTCTGTCACCGATCCCAATTTGATCGACGATGTTTTTAGCCGCCGCGACCAAAGCACAAATCAGACACAAGCCGGCCTCAAAGAACCGATTTTCAACACAAGACCGAAAAGTCAGAAAAAAGCGTCCGCATCAAACGAATCAAAAACAGCAAAAGACAATCTGCGCGACTTTCTACCCTTCAAGAAAGTTGATCTTTTCTTCCTCGCTCCAGCGTTTGCCTGGCTCTTATGGATGGCAAGTCAGGATATGGATGCAGGCACCCCCTTAGGGGACATTCTTGCAACCATTATTCTTGGCATTGGCATAGCAGCAATTTACGGCGCGTTTGTATTTCCGTTCAGGTATTATTTCCGCCGCCGCCGTTTGAAGCGTGCTGCCTTGATGTACACACTGTCAGCACTGGCGCTCTATTCTTCCATTATCATCATTTTCAATGTCGGCCACGGGATGGGCAGCTTCCCCTACGACGATCCTGAAATGATCGCGGGGATATTCGGCGTAATGTGGCTGATCCTCGGCGTCATTTCGTTTGCAATGTACGGCATATTGAACTTCCAGCGCGCCATAAGAGGCTTTCGCAGGAATGTGCAGAAAATCTAGACATGCATTGAGGAGAAAAGGTGGAACTGACGACGACCCGAGCAAAACTCGTTGCGGCTGCTTCCTTCCGGACCTGACCGGGTTGGCGAGGGACTCGTCCGCCGCCAGCTCCACCCGCTATATCGCAATCACTGTCGCCTAACGCAAGAGGTCATCGACAAGAGTTCACAATAACCTCATCCGTCGACTGATTGATTTTACAATTCCCTGCCACCACTCTCCCGCCATAGCCCCCTCAAAACACTAACCAGAACAACACCCCATGCTGACACCCCAGGACATTCCCTTCGCCAACGCTCCTTTTGAGCGCGCCGCTCACCGTCGTAAAGATAAAGACTGGCTCAAATCCGCAATGCAAAATGCGAACAGCCGCTTTATGATCATCAAGCCCGGAGCCATAGTTTGCGAAGGGGCGGCAGCAACACAGGCAAGCCCGCCGGGCAGTCCGCTGAACGCAACACCCGCCAATATTTTATGGCTCGGCCCACAAGCTACATCCTTGTTTCCAAAGCCTGTCGTCTACTTTATCGGTGAAGATGCAGACGGCTTTGCAATGTTTGCGATCACTGCGCCAAACCGTTTCAGGATGGATGATTCACCGCTCGCTGGTCTGGGAGACTTTGTGGACGTGCGCACTGCCGCCGCTGGCATGGCGGCCGAAGAGGCTCAGATTACAGCTACAGCAAACGCACTAGCGGCCTGGCATGACCGACATGGGTTTTGTGCAAACTGCGGGTCAAAATCAGAGATTGTTGAAGCAGGATGGAAGCGCGAGTGCGATGATTGCGGCGCTGAACATTTCCCGCGTGTCGATCCCGTCGCCATTATGCTGGCTGTTCAGGGTGACAAATGTCTGATGGGACGTCAGGCAAACTGGGCGCCTGGCTTTTACTCCTGCCTTGCAGGCTTCGTGGAGCCCGGCGAAACAATCGAACAGGCCGCAGAAAGAGAAATGTTCGAAGAAGCAGGCGTGCGCGCAAAAGGCGAACCTGAATATCTGTTTGGCCAGCCATGGCCTTTTCCATCATCGCTGATGATCGGCATGATCATCGACGCTGAAAATACAGATCTGACAATTGATGAGACGGAACTGGAAACAGCGCGGTGGTTTACACGTGAGGAAGCACGCCAGATGCTGGAGCGCACGCATCCTGAGTTTTACGCTCCACCACCTTTGGCCGTCGCGCACCATATTCTGGAGGTCTGGGCGATGCGCGACGTGTAAGGTCTTTAAACGCCTTAGTTCAGGACGTTTGGCCATTCTTTGTCAGCAGAGTCGATAAAGCCAGGGATGTCTTCTTCCCAGTCTTTTTGAACTTTTGCGTTGTAGTTCAGGTAGAGCTTTCCATCGACAACTTTCCAGTGCTTTGGGTCACCTTTAGCTGTGTAGCCCTGAGACACCGCCCATGCGCAGTACCCACCGTATTGTGGTGCGTAGGCTTCTGGGTTCTCGAGGAATTTGTCGAGGTTTTCCTGGCTGGCAAAGCGGAATTCAGCGCCCTTGTACTCTGTTGAGATTTTCTTGTCGCCTTTTACCGGGCCACTCTCAGCAAAGAAGGATACAGCGTCATAACCGCCAACAGCAGTGTCAGAAAAAACGCCTGTGTAGTAAGGGTCTTTTTCTGCGAACGCCGCCTGCGGCGCAGCGACTGCCAGACCAGTTGCAGCAACAATTGCAATGAGGCTCAAGCGTTTCATTTAAACATCTCCAATAGATTGGTTTGTCCTACCTACTTAGTAAGGTTTGATGACACTGTCGAAACAACTGAGCATCAAAGAACCGTGAGCGCTAAGATATCTTAGGATTCATGAACGCCGGTGCGGCGGTATTTGCGACCTGGGAACACGCCGATAATATCCAACTTGCTTGAGAAAAACCCTAGTTCTTCAAGCGCTAACTGGAGGTTGCGATCATCGGGATGGCCCTCAACCTCGGCATAGAATTGTGTTGCTGTGAAAGACCCGTCCAGCTGATAGCTTTCCAATTTGGTCATGTTAATGCCATTGGTCGCAAATCCGCCCATAACCTTGTAAAGCGCGGCGGGAACGTTGCGCACCCGAAAAACAAACGCTGTGATGAACACGTCATCTTCGTGTTCGCGCAAAACATCGCCAGGTTCGCGCGACATGATCACAAACCGCGTTGTATTGTGCGCGTGGTCTTCAATATTTTCCGCTAGAATGTTGAGGCCGTAAACTTGCGCAGCCAGCGCAGGCGCAATCGCCGCAGCAGCCATATCACCTGATTCCGCCACTTCCCTTGCGGCGCCTGCCGTATCTGCAGCCGTCACTGCGTCGATCTCATGTTTGCGAAGGAAGTTTCTGCACTGCCCTAACCCCATAATATGCGAGTAGGCGTGTTTGACTTCCTCCAGTTTAACTCCAGGCAACGCCATCAGATTGAAACGGATTGGGAGAAAATATTCATCCACAATGTGTAAGCCACTTTCCGGCAACAAGTAGTGAATGTCCGCCACACGTCCAGCGATAGAGTTTTCAACCGGAATCATCGCCAGTTCAGCATCTTCATTCGTCACAGCAGAAAAAACATCTTCAAACGTCCGACACGGTAAGGGGACAAATTCCGGCCGCGCCTTGGAACAGGCGATATGCGAATTAGCGCCAGGTTCACCCTGATAGGCAATTTTAGGCTTTGTATCGTTGGACATTTTTGTCTCTTTCTGCTGAGGCCACCTTGAAACAGCATACATTCATCCGCCTGCGACCGTTCGCCGCTTGCGATGATAGCTGCTTTTCCAGCGGTTGCCGTTATGTTGCAGCCGACGCAATAGCGTGGCAAAAGGCCCGCGCGCAAGAACAATAGCAGACGAATCAAAGGCAAGGGCGTTTCATGAGCGACTTGGGCTTAAATAAAATTATGGCAGCGGCTCTAACCACGGGTCTGGCGATCCTGGGACTTAACGCAGCCAGCGACGCTTTCTTTGAGCACGAAGCTCCGGAAGAGCCTGGCTACTTCGTAGAAGTTGCTGAAACTGGTGGCGGTCAAGGCAACGACGCTCCCGAATGGGTTCCACCGACAGACTATGGCGTTTTGCTGGCCGAAGCAGACGCCGCAGCCGGTGAAAAGAAAACCGCAGCTTGTGTGAGCTGTCACACCTTCGAGCAAGGCGGTGCTAACGGCACAGGGCCAAACCTTTACGACGTCGTTATGCGCGACATCGGTGCAACTGGCGGCTTTGCTTACTCAGCCACCCTGACGGAGATGGAAGGCAGCTGGGACTACGCCGCCCTTGATGGTTTCTTGAACTCACCAAAGAAATACGCACCTGGCACAGCCATGAACTTCGCTGGTCTTTCAAAAGAAAAAGACCGGATGAACATGATTGCCTACCTGCGCACGCTGTCAGCTTCTCCTGCAGACCTTCCAGCGCCTTTGCCGCCTGAAGCTTTCATCGAGCCAACTGCAGATGACGCTGAGGCTGAGGCTGAGGCTGAGGCTGAGGCTGAGGCTGATGCCGCAAACGGCGAAGTAACAACACCCGACGTTGTTGAAGCTGCCGTAGAAGAAGCTGAAGTAACCACTGACGCTGTGAACGCGGATGTCGTTGAAGCAGCCGAAGGCGTTGTTGAGGACGCATCGGATGCTGCTGACGAAGCTGCTGCAGAAGCAATTGACGCTGCTGAAACCGCTTCAGATGAAGCTGAAGCCGCGGTTGAGACTGTTGAAGAAGAAGTTGAGAACGCTACGGAAAACTAGTTCCCAGCAACAGCTTTTAGATTGTTACCGATTGGGGCCGTTTGATTGATCGAACGGTCCCTTTCTTTTTGTCGGTTGCGTTGTTCTCTATGCGTTTAATCGCATCTGATAGCGGTTCGCGCGCGCATACCATGTGATAGGCATTTGCATGCAAGAGTGTTTTTTCATCCTGCATGATGCCCACATGGCCAGGCCAGAAGACCAAATCGCCGCGCACAAGAGCCGGCAAACCATTATCTAAAGGCAATGCGTCACCAACGGCTTTTTCCTGCATGTCAGCGTCGCGTGGCACAATACGCCCAGCCCCCATCATTGCTGATTGGAGAAGTCCTGAGCAGTCCAGCCCCAGACTACTATTGCCTCCCCACAGATAAGGGGTACCAAGAAATTGTTCCGCAAAACCAACAAACCCAAGAGGCGGACTTTCACCCATATGCCGTAAATGACGACCGTGGACCCATCCGCCCGTAGCTAGACGCACATAATCGCCTTCCTGCTGATCGACTGTTATATGCGTGTTCAAACTCAGCATCATCTGGGCTGGTGACTTCAAATCTGCTTTTGAAAAGACAATTGTGCGCAGCGCTGTCACCACGTGTGTTGGCGCGATGATATCGTCTCTTAATTGTGTTGACTTAATCCAGCCGACATATCCGTCGCGGTCCAGTTGTCCCCACGACCAATCACCTTCTGTGTCATACACATTGAATATTTCCCCAAAGAGCGCCTGTGTGTCCTGGCCCGCGCTGTCAGACGGACTGGCACGCAAACTTGCAACAGGCGCAGCAATGCGCTTTGGCGCGCCTTTGACAAACCGTTGGGAAAGCACCTTCCCTTCCAGAAAGTCTGCGGCCACCTCATTGCGCGCAGGCGTCAGACGGCGATCCATTCCTTCGGGAAGATCCATTGAACTGCCTCCAGACAGATTTACCAAATTTCGGTCCCGTCTATTAAGGCGGGTAGCCCCTTAAGCGGCGTTTTGACGACGCGACGGGATAGCCGCATCCTCTTCTGTAAGGCGTTTAGCCGTTTCAGAAATCATGTCGCCAAATTCGGTCAGAAAGATTGATCCCTTAACTGTGCGTTGCACTAGCACATTTCGCAAATCATCCGGATCTTTGCGGCGCTTCAACAATCCATACCCTGAGAGCGTGTCTAACGCCCGCGTCACGGCCGGTTTGCCGAGGTTCAAACTTAAAGCCAGGCCGCGAACTGTATGCGGCGGAGGTGTCAAATAAACCGCCATCAGGATAGCCATCTGCCGAGCTGACAAATCAGGCGAGTCTGAGCGCACGCTTTGAGCCAACACATCCCGCCATAGTTGCAACGCACTCCCCCGATCCATTTCCATGGCAAACTCTCTCCTGAGTTGAAAACATCGCGAAAGAATCACTCAATTTGATTCGCGGATCAATGCCTGAGGAGCATTATCGCCCTAAACTCTTTTCAATGAGTTGAAACAGTGCGCGAACTGCAAACGCTGCGCCCCCTTCTGGACGGCCATATTTGCCGTTTCTCCAGCCCCAAACATCAAAGTGCGCCCAGGATGGCGCATCAACGAATTCCTTCAGGAACAAAGCCGCGGTAATTGATCCGGCAAACGGGCTGGATGCGCCATTGACGATGTCCGCTACAGGGCTGTTGAGCATTGCGCGATACGGCGTCCAAAGCGGCATGCGCCAAACGGGATCGCCCGCAGACTGAGCGGCGTCTTCTATTCCTTTCGCCAGATCGTCGTCGTCAGTAAAATATGGCGCCAATTCCGCGCCAACTGCGACACGCGCTGCGCCCGTCAACGTTGCAAAATCTAGAATCAGATCAGGCGACAATTCGCTTGCGCGCGTCAGCGCATCCGCCAGAACAAGTCGGCCTTCTGCGTCCGTGTTATCAATCTCAACCGTCAATCCTTTACGGCTGGAGAGGATATCACTTGGACGAAACGCATCTGCGCCTACAGCGTTTTCAGCGCATGGAATGTGGACATTGAGTTTTACGTTTAAGCCCGCCGCCATAATCATGCGAGCCAATCCCAAGGCATGGGCAGCACCGCCCATATCCTTCTTCATCAGGCGCATATAATTGCCCGTCTTGATGTTGAGACCACCTGTGTCAAAGGCAATCCCTTTGCCCACGAGCGCCAGTGTCTTGGCGCTTTTATCGTCGCCACTGCCATCCCACTTTATTTCAATATATCGTGGCGCATCCGCCGCTGCGCGGCCGACAGCATGAATCATGGGATAGTTTTCACTAAGAAGCTCGTCTCCCACGATCTCTGAAAATGACGCTCCATATGTTTCTGCCAACTGCTTTGCAGACGCGCTGATCTGGCTCGGTCCCATGTCCTGAGCTGGCGTGTTGATAAGATCGCGCAGATAATCAATGCCATCCGCTATTATGTTAGCACGCCCTGCAGCCGACTTAGACGTAATCACGAGTTTAGGGACGTCAGACTTGGTCTTGAGGTAGCGGTCGAATTTGTACGCGCCGTCAGCCCAGCCCGCATGAACCATTTCATCGGTCAGACTTTTTGGCTTTGACGCGATCTCATAGCTTCCAGCAGGCAGTTTTGCAGCCGCATATGCAGAAGATAACGCATCAGCGGCGCTCCCCATCCCGACAACAGCATCGCAGACATTGCCGTCAGCATCAGGCGCCAAAGCCACTGCGCCTGTATCCGCTTTGAACCCCAAGGCAGACAGATAAGTCTTCAGAGCAGCTGACTGATCATTTAGCCAGTTTTCCAGCATGTCTTTGGAAACCAGATGAAGGCGAACAGCGTTTTTTGACGAAGACGTAAAGGCGGAATGCATAAAAACTCTCAAATTTCTGATCCAAACGCTTTCAAGCGTTAACGTATCCTTGACCCCGGTTGCGCGATTATCCCGGCACAGGCTGTCTTTTGAACGCCGAGGGAAGAATCATGACGATAACGAGTGGACTAAAGCTTACGCTGCTTGCCGCGGTTGCTGCAATCTCAGTTTCCAACTGTACCAAACCTGCGACCCAGGAAGAGGCTTTGGTCAATGAGATCATTCGTCAAAAACAACTTCTCCCTGCTTCAGCTGAGGAAAGAGAAGCCATCAAACATAAAGACCAGATTTCTCAGGCTGCTTTTTGGGGCAACCAGTTCCAACTTAACCCCAATGACTATGAAGCCGCTACAAATTACGCAAAAACCCTGCGTGCCATCGGCAGCCTGTCTCGCGCAGTCGATGTCGCGACACAGGCGTTGGCAATCTTTCCGGGCGATGTGGATCTTTCCAAAACACTTGCCCGCGCACACTTAGGAGAAGGCCGTCCAGAGCGCGCCTTACATGCTTTATATAGCGCAAAACCAGACGAAGCGGACTGGACGCTTTATTCCCTTTACGGCGTGACGCTGGACCAAATGGGCGACCATGAGCGCGCCCAAGTCAAATATGCCAAGGCGTTGGAATTATCACCAGACAATCACCACGTGCTGGCAAACTACGCTTTGTCTCTAACATTGCAGGGAAACCCGGAAAAAGCCGAGCAGTTACTGCGCGATGCGATCGACACAAACGCGCGCATGGACCCGCGCGTACGTCAAAATATTGTGCTGGTCCTTGGCGTTCAGGGGAAATTTGACGAAGCCGAAGAAATAGCCGCTTTTGACCAAACACCTGCCGCTGTCGAACGCAGTGTCAATTACTACCGCAAGCTTCTGACCCCTCAGTCAAGGGATTGGAACAGGCTTAGCAAGTCCGGATCTGTGCCTGCGCGATCTGACATCGACACCAGCGTCCTACGCAGAACACAATCTATCGACTAGCAAAATATAGTTGTTAGAAGATCGACCGCTTTGCAAAAACGGTCGACACCAATTCTGGTCTACTTCTCCGACGCCACAACAGGTTTGCCGCTCGCATCATCCTTTGATGTGATTTTGATGTATGCGGGACCAAGGATCACCAGGAACAATACCGGTAAGAAAAACAGGATCATTGGCACTGTCAGTTTCGCCGGAAGCGCCGCAGCCTTTTTCTCTGCGTTGGTCACACGAAGTTCGCGGTTCTCTTTCGCCATAGTTCTAAGAGCTGCGCCCATTGGCGTACCGTATTTTTCGGCCTGCAATAGCGCAGTGGTCACCCCTTTCACACCAGGGTGGTTCGTCCGCTCAGCAAGGTTTTCATATGCCATACGGCGCTCTTGCAGATAGGATAATTCTGCTGTTGTGAGACCTAATTCTTCCGCCAGTTCAGGCGAGGCTATACCGATTTCATCGCCTACTTTTCCAAAAGCCTGTTCGATCGACATCCCTGACTCAACACAAATCAGCATCATGTCGAGACTGTCGGGGAAAGCCTTCATGATGGATGCTTTGCGCTTCTCAACCAGGTTTTTCAGATAGATGTTTGGCGCGTAATATCCCACAGCCAGTGCGAAAACAATCGAACCGACCTTGAGCTGAAATGTCAGACCGAAATCATTCACAAACCAGATGTAGACAAACGTTGCGAGCGCAAAAATAAAAGGCAGGCTGAACCGGGCAAAATAGAAGGCGGAAACAGGCTTGGGACCGCGTAACCCCGCCTGGATTAGCGTTTTCTCCAGATTGTCATCCCGCAGCGATTTTTGCAGATCAAGCTTCTCCACGACATTCTTCATCATAGAGTCATCTTGGCGGCGCAGACCGCGCTTGGAGTCAGAACGCTCTAATTGCTCGCGGTTTTTTCTGCGCAGTTCTTCACGTCTATTGGAAACCGATTTGAGGCGAGTTTCCAGTTTGTTGCCTTGGAAAGCAGGCGCAGCCAATGTCACGATCGTTGCAAAACTTGCTATACCCGCAAGCAGTGCGGCCAGGAAGCTCGGGTCGGTAAACAGTTCAACAATTTTGTCCATGTCCCTTCCCTCTCCTAGTGATCGAAATTCATCATTTTATTCATGACAAAAATGCCGACACTCATCAGGCCGCCTGCGATCAGCAAAATGAAATGCCCCTTAGGACTGGTGAACAATTCCATGATATATTCAGGCGTCGTCATATAGACCAAGACCATCACAATAATGGGCAATGACCCAATAATCATGGCGGACGCTTTTGCTTCCGCGGACAGCGCCTTGATTTTCTCTTTCAACATTTTGCGCGAGCGCAACACAGCAGATAAGTTGCCCAGCGCTTCAGACAGGTTACCCCCCGCCTGTTGCTGAATGGTGATAACGATGGCGAAAAAGTTCACTTCCGGCAGCGGCATGCGTTTGTACAGTTTCTCAAGCGCTTTTTCGACTGTCGTTCCCATCTGGATATTGTCGATGACACGCGCGAATTCGCCATTAAGCGGCGCAGGCGATTCACGGGCGATGATGCGCAGACATTCGATAAGTGGCAGACCGGACTTCACACCACGCACAATGATGTCGATACCGTCAGCAAACTGACTTGAAAACTTCTTCTGGCGCAAGCCTATGGCGAAGCCAACCGCCCAACGCGGCAGACCAACACCTGTTGCAAACCCGATACCGGCAACGACCAGGTAAGGAAGACCAGCGAGGAAGGCGGTGGCAGCCGCAGCTAACCCAACAACAGCAGACAATATCCAGAACGTTGACGGCGTAACTTGTAAATTTGCCTGGTTTAGCCTGTCCTGCAGGCTACGTGTATTGATGTCTTTCCGACGTTTCGCTTCGCGCTCTCGTAGCGACTTCATGGAGTCTGCCATCTGTTTGCGCCGCGCCGCCGCAGTATCAACGCCCTGCCGCTTTCCAGTTGTGACCGGTCCAGCCGCGACCTGTTTCAAGCGTTTTTGCTGCGCTGCGCTGGAGCCGTTTCCAGAAAACGCAAAGCCAATTCCAACCACGCTGACAAACGCCAACCCAGCAATGATGTAGATCATAATGGACTGATCAATCACCATTAAGATGTCTCCAGCTGATCCAGCGCCCGTCCCAGGTCGCCTTCCAAATTGAAGTATTTTGCGCGTTCCCAGAAACGCGGGCGACCGACACCTGTGCCACGGTGACGCCCGGTCAGCTTGCCCTCTGCGTTTTCACCTTCAATCTCGTAGCGCAATATGTCCTGGGTTACGATGACATCGCCCTCCAGGCCCATAACTTCCGAAACAGATACGATTTTACGAGAACCATCGCGCAGACGAGACGCTTGCACCACCACATCGATAGAGCCGACGATCATTTCACGAATAGTGCGTTGGGGCAGTGAAAAGCCGCCCATGGTGATCATGGATTCGATACGCGACAATGCTTCACGCGGCGTGTTGGCGTGCAGTGTGCCCATTGATCCGTCGTGACCTGTGTTCATTGCCTGCAGAAGGTCGAATGCTTCAGGTCCCCGAACCTCACCCACGATGATACGGTCAGGACGCATACGCAGACAGTTTTTGACGAGATCTGTCATCGTAACACGGCCCTGCCCTTCCAGGTTAGGCGGACGTGTTTCCAACCGCACAACATGAGGCTGTTGTAATTGAAGTTCAGCCGCGTCTTCACATGTGATCACACGCTCACCCGGTTGGATAAACGCAGTCAAACAGTTCAGGAGGGTTGTCTTACCCGACCCCGTACCTCCAGAGATCAGCACGTTACACCGTGACGTTCCGATAATACGTAAAATCTCAGCGCCAGCTTCTGAAATCGAGCCGAAATCAACAAGATTCTGGATCGTCAACTTGTCTTTTTTAAACTTACGAATGGTCAGTGTCGGGCCATCTATCGCCAAAGGCGGAGCGATGACGTTCACACGCGACCCGTCCGCAAGACGCGCATCACAGATAGGCGAACTTTCATCAACACGACGTCCAACCTGAGACACGATCCGCTGACAGATATTCATCAGCTGGCCATTATCGCGGAAACGGATGTTCGTCCGCTCAATCTTACCGTTGACCTCAATGTAAGTGGTGTTGGCACCATTGACCATGATGTCAGCAATGTCATCGCGCGCAAGCAATGGCTCAAGCGGCCCATAGCCTAGTACGTCGTTACAAATGTCTTCAAGCAGGGTTTCCTGTTCCGCCAAAGACATCACGACGTTCTTGATCGAAATAATCTCGATCACAATGTCACGAATTTCTTCGCGGGCGCTTTCCTGGTCCAACTGTGCAAGTTGCGACAAGTCGATCGTGTCGATCAGCGCGTTAAAGATCTCAGTTTTGACAACATAATACTCATCAGACCGTGCTTCAGAGGCTGTTGGCTTTTGTTGTTTCAACTGCTGCGTCGATTTAGGCGCCTGAGGCGCTGATGCGCGTGGTTTGGGGCGCGGTGGTTCATTAGCAGCAGCCGCAGACTTTGGCGCTGGCTTTGGTTTAGGCTTGGGGTTTGGCATTGGCGGCGAGACTTTCGCCGCAGCTGGCGGTGGAGGTGGCGGAGCCGCCGCCTCAGCGCGCTCTGGTAACGGCTCGCCAGTATTTGGGTCTTGATTGACTGGGCGTTTGCCAAACATTTCGCCGTCCTATCGCTTCAATAGCTTTGTCAGGAGCGATCCTGAACGCTCGACTTTCAACTCGCGGCCGGAAAGAAGCGAACCTAGATAATCTATGCCCTGAGAGCATTTGGACTCTGGCGCCACCTCAGCAATCATTTGTCCGTTATTGTTCGCCGTACCAAACAATTGCGGGTCGAACGGCAACACCAAAGACGGCTCCACGCCAATCGCGTTTGCAAAGTCCTTGACCGGTATTTCCGGGCGTTTAGGCACGCCAACATTATTGACGACGAGCTTAGGCGGTTCGTCATTCTGGCGAACAGCTTTGAGGAAATCGAGCATGTTCTTACCGTTGCGAAGCGACGCTAAGTCCGGCTGCGCGACCACAACGATTTCGTCCGCGCTCATCAGGGTGGACTTAAACCAGTCTGACCAGATATGCGGCAGATCCAGCACGACATAAGGCACGCTGGATCGCACCTGGTTCAGTACCTGGTCATACGTTTCCGCATCCAGTTCATATGTTCGATCAAGGCTTGCAGGCGCTGAGAAAAGTGACAAATTTTCAGTGTGCTTTGTCACAAGGCGCGACATAACCACTTCGTCAAATCGATCCGGCGCAAGCAAAGCGTCAGCAATCGTCTGACTGCTCTCATTGTTGAAATCGAGTCCGCTCGTGCCGAAATTCAAGTCGAGATCGACAAGCGTCGTCCCCAGATCCATGCGCTCAGACAGCGCCCAGGCCAAATTGTGAGCGATAGTAGATGCGCCAACACCGCCTTTTACGCCAGTGACAGCGAATGTCTTGCCTGTAAATGGTTGTTCTGGATCGGAGAACAGACCAGATACCGCACGGATAAACTGAACGACCTCAAGCGGCGGCACGAGGTATTCAGACACCCCACGACGCATCAACTCGCGATATAGCCTGATGTCGTTGGCCGCCCCAATGACAATGACTTTAACTGACTCATCGCAATATTGGGCCAATTCATCCAGCTCAGCGAGAATTTTACCTGGGCTGCCAACTGACTCAACGACAATAAGGTGAGGCATGTCATTGTTCTTATAGAACTCAACAGCACCAGGAACGCCGCTAGCCTCACACTTCATGGCGACATTGACCATCCGACGGTCTTTCATCGCCTTGTTCACCAGCTGGTTCGCCATCGCTGTTTGGCAGAATGCGTGAACAACAATTCGTGGCAGAACGCGATCGCCGCCAACTTGTGGCGCGTAATCAAACGCCACACTGTCATCGCCATAGTTAAAGGTTTCTTCTTCTAACGTTGGCTCATCTTCGAAGGTGACTTCCGGACCGATACTCGACGCAACAAGACTGTCCGGTTCGTCGTCCAGCTCTGTCTCAAAACCAGTGTCATCTAAATACGTGTCGTCCAAATCACCAGTTAACTGGGGCTCTGGCTCAACCTCACCCTCAAAATCATCCAGAGATTCATATTCTTGAGCCGCCTCAAATTGTGAGAGACTTTTTTCCTCCAATTGAGGTTCGACACGGTATTCATCGATATCTTCATCCAAAAACTCCACAGACGCATCATCATCTTGTGCGTCCAGAAGTTCTGTCAGTTCGTCATCATCACTTAAATCGACATTTTCATTCGACAAGAACGCGTCTTCGCCTTGTGAGGCAAGGAAAGCTGTCTTTGCGTCCAATTTCGAAGGTTCAGACGCTAGAGGTTCAGCTTCTGAAACATCATCATCGTCAATATATTCTTCTTCCAGCGCATTGTCGGCTAAGATCTCATTTTCAACTTCGGCAAGATCGAAATCAGGCTCAGCGAGCAGTTTATCCACATTCTGATGCGCGCCATGCATTGATGGCAGGTCATCGTCAGCTTCCAAGTCGTCGGAAATCAACAACTCTTCAACGTCGTCTTCTTCCAATGCCGCAGTGAAAGGGTCTTCGACATACGTGTCGCTGTCTTCTTCCACGACATCCTCAACAGGTTTTGAGGGGTTTCCGCTGATGACACTCTTTAATTCCGCCAACAGCTCGGGGGAAAGCTCCACGCCGCCGTCATTATTGGAAACAGCGCCGCCTGAGAAACTTGGCCGCTCCGCATCACGAATGGAAAATGTCGGGCCAACGCCCTCGTCTGCGTCATCTTCAGATAAGTATGTGTCTTCGTCTTCAGCAAAGAGATCGTCATCGGCGTCTAAAGCATCTGCTTCAAAATCAGATACTTTTTCGCCGTGCGCACCGATTGGCGCGTCAATATCTAAGTCGAGACCAAGCTCTTCGATAAGCGCTTCGTAAGCCTCGTCATCGAGCGTGTCTTCAGGATCTGACATGCCCATCTCCCTTGATTAACTTCCGCTGCCGCCAGTGGTGCTGGAGCCGTCCGCCTGCTGTGAAGATGAAGTATCTTGGCCAAGGCGGTATTTTTCATAAACTGTGAGCTGACGGGATGAATCACCCGGACCGATTTCACGCTCACCACGCACATCGCCAGGGTTGGCGAGCATCAGCGCGATGTTCTCATTCACGGCGCATCCAAAGCTTGGCAAAGTCGTATTGGAGCTAGCGTCCGTCCAGTCATGTTCATTGACCGTGGAACAGCCCGGCACATGCGCTTCGTAGGTCTTGAACGCCAGTACCATCGGCGTAGCGCCGCTTTCTGTATAACCTGTGTAAGGCCCCACAGAAACCTGATCGATACGAACGCCAACGCTTGATAAGATTGAACGGACTTCAGAAACTGAAAATTGCGTATTTTCGCCCTGCTCTGGCGCAGTAATCACCAGCTTCCCATAACCGTCCTTGTCGAAAAAGGCGCCAAACGCTTCAACGCGCTGTCGGTCATTTTCGCTCAGCACACCTGAACTGACATCCTCAATTTTAAGAACATGCGTCTCTTCAGTCGCTTTGATTTCACGATGCTTTCGTGTCGCGACTTCAAAATCATCCGGAGAATGTCCACAAGCCGTCAGGGTCGCCGTCGCAAAGCCCAGAAGTGCGATTTTTTTCAAGTGCGTCATAGCTTTCGCTCCTCTAGTCGATGATAAATCCCGCGCCTGTCGGCGCATCGGCGGCACTGACATCAGCGCCTTCCACTTTGTAAACTTCGTTCATTTTCCCAAAGAAGATCGCTTTGGCATCGCTTGCGACCACAAGACCGTCATCGGGCGCGCGCAATTTATTCGGGTCAGTTGGCTCAACCAGATATGGCGTCACGATCACAACCAGTTCGGTTTCGTCATTCTGGAATTCTCGCGAACGGAACAGCGCGCCAATGATCGGAACATCGCCAGCGCCAGGCACTTTATCCAAAGCCTGACGTGTCTGTTCCTGGATCAGACCAGCAATCACCAGCGATCCGCCAGACGGAAGCTCAACTGTTGTGTCTGCGCGGCGGACAGTCAGCGCCGGAATAACGACCGAGTTTGTCGCGACCGGGTTGCCCTGATCATCCACAAAGACTTCGCCACCTAACTGGTAACCGCCCTGGTTTGTGATTTCAGATACTTCTGTTGAGATACGCATTGAAATGCGGTCATCGGAGAGCACAACCGGCGTAAAACCAAGCCCCACACCAAAAGGTTTGAACGCCAACACAACCTGGCCATTTGAGTCGACTTCGGATGGCACCGGAAACTCACCACCCGCTAAGAATTTCGCACTCTCACCGGAAAGCGCCGTCAAATTTGGCTCAGCCAGGGTGCGCACCATGCCGACGCGCTCGAGCATATCAACAGAAAAAGCTGCCGAACTTTGCAAGCGATTACGAACATAGTTGGAATAACCAGCTCCAGCAGAAAGCCCCCCGAGAGGCTCACCGGAAAGTCCAAATCCATTCGCCGTACCGATTTGAACAGACTGATCCCATGGCACATCTGGAACAACAGCCTCGACACCGTCGATAATCACACCCGTCACCGGATCAACCAACTGACCGACACTTTCGCTGGCAAACTCACCGACATTCAGATTGCCGGATATATTGAAACCCAGCTGCTTGATGACGGATCGTTGCATTTCGACAATCCGCACCTTCAAAAGCACCTGATCTTTGCCTTCAATCGCGACCATGTTGATGACTGGCTTGCCATCAACAACAAACTGTTTTGCCAGCTGAATGGCCGTATCGGCCTCTGATAGGCTAGGCGCGCGCCCAGCAAGAACAATCGCGCCATTGACAAATTCAGCCTGAATTTGTCCGCGCGGAATGTACTGATTGATCAGTGTTTGAAGTTCGCTCACCCCCTGGCCAGCAACAATCACATCCAGTGACAGAATCTCTTCGCCTCTGGAATTCATAAAGATGATACTGCTCTCACCCTTGCCTCTCGCCATAACCGCGATCGACCGCTTTGAGCGTGCCAGAACGTCAGCAATATTGGGGTTAGCCACGAGAATATCATCGATATCGTCTTCAAATTCCAATATCGCCGACTTGTTTTGCGACAACGATAAAGTGCGCGAAGCTGCGCTCTCGCCAACCTTTGAAATCTTTATTCGGCCGTCGTTTACGCCATCCAACACTTCAGGAACTGGCTCCGCAAATGCGCCACCCAAGGCAAAAGGCGCAAAGGCAAGCCCAAGCGCCAGGATCTTTTCTCTTAGCGACATACGCATACTCATCGCCTCTTACACCCCATCACTTGATTGTTCGCCGATAGCCTCAGGCGGAGGCCGCCGCGATTGACGCGCTCCCGGTGGCGCAGCCTGCGGTGCAGCTGGAGCGCCACGCTCAAAAACGCGAACACCTTCAGATCCAGCGCCGCGACGCGAAGCAAGCGCACGCGCACGTGCGGTAGAACCAGATGGACCATCCAATTCGGACACCGATCTAAGCACAAAAGAAATGTCGCCCTTTTCCTGCGCAACGAGCAGGACCATTGCGTCTTCATGAGTCAGCTCTAGCGTCGCACGATGCCCGACGAGCGCCTGCCCTGCCGTCTGACCGTCAAACGGCAGATAATACTCATCAATCGCCAGCACGCGCACATTGCGCAGCACGGTATCTATAGCTGTTTCAGACGTAACACCTTGCGGCTGCTCCACATCGACAGAGAAGGTCAACAAAACATCCACATGGTCGTTTGGAAAAATGAAACCACCTGCAGCTGTTTCAGATGAAATCTCAACAGACACAGCACGCATGCCGGGTGTTAATACCGCAGCCATAAAGCCCGCCTCTCCAGGATGTACCACTTTTGCTGCCGTTAGAGGCTCACCCGCTTTCATATCCGTACGCACAACTGCGCCTTCCAGCGCAGGTATCGCATCAGGCGCGTCTTCATCACGATAAAAAGATGTTGCGATCGCATCATCAGGCCAGGCCTGCCACACCAATAGCCCCGGTGTGATAAACTGCCCGACCCGCAAATCCTGTGAGGCAACGACGACTTTTAGAGTCGGCTCAACCGGTGCAGCCACTGTTGGTTCTGCTTGATAGGCAATCGGAGCAATTGGCGTAGGGGCAGCATCATTTGCCTGCATGCTTCGCACAAGAAAGGCGGCAGCAATGGCAGCGACAGCTGCAACAAGCAAGATGACGATCCGGATGACAGGCATAAAACCCTCCAAATGCCGCAAGCGGCCATATCTTTGATCTGCACAATTCCATGCAGGGTCTAAAATCTTGGTTAACTAGTCACACCTGCTGTTATCAAAGCAGGCTGCAAAACCGGAGAAGATGAGGCTGCCCAAAAGGCGCCAGCTGCAATCGCGACAGCGTAAGGCGCGCCAACTTTTGGGTTTAAGAGACGCGCCAACCAATCCATGTCAGATTTAAGTTTCAATCGGCGAGCAATGACGATGACCAGCGCAAGAAGACCACCAGCTAACGCCACGCCGTATATGAATTGTCCTGTTGCGCCTAAACCGATCCACAACATCGCCGCAGCAAAGAGCTTAGCGTCACCGCCACCCCAGACGCGCGCATAAAACAGACCAGCGCCAACAAAAAAAGCGACCAGACCCACGCCTATATGAATACCAATTTGATTGAGAGGCAG
>CAYFFG010000001.1:29018-116034 GCA_964342355.1 uncultured Hyphomonadaceae bacterium | reverse complement strand
ACCAAGAGATGTCACACCTGTGATGATTGCAACTGCGATCAGGGCAGCGATAAGGCCGTACTCGATAGCTGTTGCACCGGATTCGTCTTTAAAGAAACGAGCGATCTTTTTCATGTCTGTTCTCCGCATGTGTTTTATGGCGTTGTAACCCCACCCCGTGTTCCATCACCGCGGTGAGTAGACCCTTTATAGAACAACACGATTAAATCGAAGTATAACGAAGTAAAAACTTACCCGGTTAACAGGTAATCACTTCTTAACCGAGAAATTTAGTCTATTTTCTATTAATGTACATTGGTTTGAATTCATCAATATTTTGTTCATCCCCTCATCTGCCACTAAGTCAGCCGACGGTTCAAACAGGGCCTATATATAGAAGCGTAACAGCAGCCTCAAACGAGCTGTACGAATTGCGCCGCGCTTTAGGTTTCGTTCAGTATTCGCAGATAGCTTTCTTTGCGTGCGCACGTTTGCGACATGAGGAGGCTATTATGACGCCATTTGCAAAAATCAGATCTTTCGTGGCCGCCACTTTATGTTTTGGCGCGCTTGCATCACCAGCGATGGCGAACAGTCCTTCAAACGATGCAACTGTAGACGTGGTCATCAACGAAACACAATTACTGCATCTTCGTCGCCCTGCTGGCAGTCTGATCGTCGGCAACCCAGACATTGTCACAGTGGCAGTGCATGACGATCACACACTCCTCCTTACCGGCCTGTCCTTTGGCTCCACCAATCTGATCGTGCTGGATTCAGTGGGACGCACAGTCCACGAAAGCCGCATTTCCGTATCCGAGCACACAAAAAGCGACACGCTGACAATTGCGCGTACCGGCGGAACAGAGACGCTCAATTGCAATACGCGCTGCCGCCCAGTAAACACCGCGCTGGACGAGTAGACATACTTTCAAGCTCACAACCTAATTCTTTCAAATTTCACCGATCTCAGGAACGGGAAATTTAACCACCTCGCGTAACGTAGCCTTGTGCGTGAGTGGGATGGTAGAGGTTGTGTCCAAAATGGCAGACGCCTTCAGTTCAAATAAGCGAAAACCGCTATGGCGGCGACGCTGCGATGCGTTCCTTCGCAACCGCAAGGGCGCGACCATGGTGGAATTCGCGCTCATCGCGCCTGTTTTCTTTTTCCTGATCTTCGGCCTGATCGAGATCGCCGTGATGTTCATTTTCATGAACACGCTAGACTATGGCATCAACGAAACTGCCCGCCGCATTCGCACGGGCGAACTTCAGACCGCAGGCGCAGATGCTAGTGATTTTAAAGAGTTACTATGCGGAAATCTCTTCGACCTCTTAGATTGCGATGACAATTTGTGGGTTGATGTTGACCGCTTTGATGACTTTCAGGCCGCAGACGCAAGCGATAATGCGCTCCCCATCGATGACGATGGTAATTTGATAGACGATTTCGATTATGACCCAGGCGGTCCAAGCGAAATTGTTCTGGTACAGGCTTATTACAAGTGGGACCTTATCACCCCTGTCCTGCCCGAACTCTTAAACCCTGCGCTTTCTAACCCGCTCATAAACCTAGGTGACCGGTCGCGCCTTCTGCGCGCGGCAGCCGTTTTCAGAAACGAACCATATTGATGTTGCACATGCTGCGCTCTCATATCAGACGTTTGAAAGCCGACACGAAAGGTGTCGCCGCGGTTGAATTCGCCCTTATTCTGCCTTTGCTGGTCGCACTGTACGTTGGTACAATCGAGGTTTCATTTCTTGTCGAAGCTAATCAGCGGGTCACTACGACAACCAGCTCACTTGGCGATTTGGTCGCCAGAACGCCTGAAGTGGATTATTGCGAAGTCGACAATATTTTTGACGCCGCACGTATGATTATCCGCCCTGAAACAGAAGCAGAGCTTCAAATGCGGCTAACCAGCATTGTCGAAGACGATGATACTGGTGACGCCGTCGTTGAATGGAGCCAGGGACGCGCCGGGCTTACCGCATTTGCGGCAGGAACCGTGCTCGAAATTGACGAAAATGTCCTTCCAGCTTCAGGATCCGTCATCATGGCGGAGGTGAACTTCACCCATAAATCGCTGTTTCACTACAATGGGCCATTCTTTGAAGACAAACCCATCAGCGATACGCCATTCAGCCAGCGCTATTATCTGCGCCCACGCGAATCTGTGAAGGTTGAATGGGTCGGCACAACCAACAATCCCGGTAATTGCTAAACCATCAAATGGCCGAATAATTGTTCACCTCGTGAATGAGATGAAACTGTCCTGCCATCAAGTTTAGCTAGCGCCCGGACGCCCCACAAACTATTCATTCCGTAAAGTGATGCGTTTGCATCCAATATTTCCGCGGGTTCGACCGGTCGGATGTCGATCTTTAACCCGCCGTCCTTAAGCGCGCTCAACACCTGCTCCCGCATATAACCAGGACGCACGCCTTCGCTTTCCGGCGGCGTGATGACTTCTTCTTCGCGCATAATCAGCAGATTACCCAAAGAAAGACCCGCAATCCGCCCCTGGGTATTGAGCATTAAAGCCTCATCAGCGCCTTTAGATTTTGCATCTCTAAAGGCGTTTAGATTATCTGCGTAGGATGTCGCTTTTATCGTGCTGACCGGAGAAGTCTCATTGCGCCGTATTGCGCTGGTTTTCACCTGCAACGGCTGTAATGGTCGTTGAGGCGCAGGCGAAACAGAAACAACAATATTTGGCGTCCCACCGCCGTCTGCGCCACGCCCCTCTCCCCGACTGAGCGTCAATCGAGCCGCAGCAAGTGTCACTGCAGAGTGATTGAGACGGTCAGCACATTCTGTCAGCGCGTCTGAAAGCACGCGCGGACCGGGAGAATTTGAGATTCCCAACACCCGCATGGATCGTTCAAGCTGATTTAAATGATAGTCCACGCCCTCCATCACGCCATTGGCAAAGCGTATGGTTTCAAAGCAACCATCACCCAACAAGAAATTGCGGTCATCCACCGAAACAGCAGCTTCCCTGACTGAGCGCCATTCGCCATTGATCCAAACTTCAGTCAGCATCTGGCCGCTCCGTCTCACCCATCCTTGCTGTCAAAGCCCTGATGAGCGCCCGCCCCTTGTCCAGGGTTTCCTGATACTCATCTTCCGGTGTTGAATCAGCCACAATCCCCCCGCCAACACGAAACTCTCCCTTCCACCCATCATCAGTTTCTTCAAATGCGGTGGATCGGATCAATATAGATGAGTCCATAAACCCATCCGGCGTCATCCAGACAAGCGATCCGCAATAAGGGCCACGCACATCTTCTTCCATTTCACTGATAATCTGTATCGCGCGGATTTTGGGCGCGCCCGTCACTGATCCGCCAGGAAATGCGGCTCTTAAAAGATCAACCAGGCCAAACCCTGAAGACAGGGTGCTTGTCACTGTGGAGACGAGGTGATGCACGTTCGCATAGCTCTCCAGCGCATTTAACTTAGGAACCTTTACAGACCCCGGATCAGACACACGAGACAGATCGTTCCGCATCAGATCGACAATCATAAGATTTTCAGCACGGTCTTTTTCTGAGGCGAGCAACTCATCCGCCAGCTGTTTATCTTCTACAGGCGATTTACCACGCGGGCGCGTGCCTTTGATGGGCTTGGTGCTGACTTGCAGTTTTCCATCAATCGACGGTCTTACTTTCAAAAAACGTTCTGGGGAGTTGGACGCCAGCGCCAGCTTATTCAAACGCAAATAAGCTGAAAAAGGCGCAGCACTCGTCATATCCAACCTCTGTGTCAGATGCAGAGGATGCGCGCCTGAGGCCAACTCAAAATCAAACGCCTGGGAAATATTCGACTGAAAACAATCACCGGCATGCACATAATCTACTGTGCGGGCAATCTTCGCAGCGTATTCAGGTTTGGGAATCCGGGGACATGGAGCTTCAACACAGAGCGGCAGCAACCAAGGCGCAATCGGCCCAGACGCTGAACTGAGTTGCTCCGCCAATGTCGAAGGATTTTTCCGCCCGCCCCAATCCCAGACAAAAACCTCTGCTGATCGCGTGTCATGATCGTAAACCGCCACCTGATCATAAAGTCCAAGCGCGATATCTGGCCAATTGCGCCGGCTTGCACCGTCCAAAAGCTTAGGCAGCAGGCTGCGTCCCAACTCAAATGACAACAGCCCTGCCCAGCCGCCGCAAAATGGCGGCGCATCGGATGGACGTTCCATTTCTAGCGCTTTTAGGCTTTGCTCAACTTCGCCAAGAGGATCGTTACCCTCAGCATTACCCATTTCGACGATCGTTATCGGATCAAGGCAAATATAACTCCAGCGTCGTCCGGCGCCATGCAATAGCAATGCGTACGGTTCGTCTCGATACGCGGCGAACACGCGAATGGGGTCATCATAAGGAATTAGCGTACGTGTCAGCATGAGCAAACAATCTCGTGCCGCTCTTCATGACAATTGGCAAGCAGAAAGCGCTGAAACGGCTTAGCCTAGCAGCTTGTCTTTGAGTTGCTGGCGACGACTTTCATCCACGCCGAGGACTTCCTCAGCATAGCCTTCAATCGAACCATGCTTTTCACGAATGGTTGCGTAGGCCTTGTGAAGATACTCTTCCTTCACCCCCAAAAACGGATGCACAACTTCATCATTATCGAGCTTGATGCCCAAACGCTCTTCCCACTTTGCGCGCGCTTTCGGCAAGCGTTCTTCCAGGTTCACAGCCGTATTGGTCAGAAGATAGTCTTGCATGACCGTGTCATCATCCACACCAACAAGTGTCAGTGTCAGCGCACAGCCAATCCCCGTACGGTCTTTCCCTGCAGCACAATTGATCATGCCAGCGCCGTCTGTTTCCGCTAAGCGGCGGAACCAACGCTGGTAAAGGTCCACATGGCTATCCACCCATGGCGCACGCGCATAGTAATCCACCATGAACTGACGTGAGCTGTCTGCGGTCAGTTGGCCATTTTTCATGAATTCAATGTGCGCGCCGGCAATACCCGTTGTGTCGTTATATGTGTGCACTTCGTGCGGGGCCCATTTGTTTGGCTCATGCGCACGCTCGGCCTGACGGCGCAAATCAACCTGAAAGTCGATGTTCAGCGTGTTGAGAAAGTCGATGTCGGAGTCATCGGCGCGATGCAAAGATCCTGTGCGGAACAATAGTCCCGGCTTCACAATTGCGCCGTCGTCTCCGCTGTAACCGCCGAAGTCGCGAAAATTCATCACCCCTTTTAGCGGCTTTACTCGATCTTTCATTCCACTGTCTCCAAAACGCAAACTGTCTGCGCCCATTCACTAGGCGCAGACAGGCTTTAGGTCCAGACGCTTAAGGTCTGCTATTTTTTGGGGTGCAACACCACATTCATGCGGTGATAGCCTTTTACGAATGCGTTTGGCAGGCGCTCTGGCTCTTCAAGCACCTGAACGAACTCATAGCGTTTGAGCAGCTCTTCCCACAGAATGCGCAACTGCTGTTCCGCCAGGCGGTTGCCCACACACCGGTGGATACCGAATCCAAAGGACAAGTGTCGGCGCACGTTCGGACGGTCGATCCAAATCGCATTCGGGTTCTCGATCACGCTTTCATCGCGGTTACCGGAAGCATACCACATGACGACCTTGTCGCCTTTCTTGATGGTTTTGCCCTGGAACTCCACGTCTTCCAGCGCTGTGCGGCGCATGTAAGCCAGCGGTGTCTGCCAACGGATGACTTCAGACACCATGTCCGGAATACGAGATGGGTCAGCAGTGACTTTCTCATATTCTTTCGGGAATTTGTTCCAGCCATAGATTGAACCGGTCATTGTGTTACGGGACGTGTCGTTACCGCCCACGATCAACAGGATGAGATTCCCCAGATATTCCATCTGGTCCATGTTTTGGGTCTTTTCCCCGTGCGCCAGCATGGAGATGAGGTCTTGGCCCGGCTCTTCGCTCTGCGCACGCTCCTGCCAGATCTCGTTAAAGCGACCTAAGCATTCCAATAGCTCTGTGCGCCATTGCTCTTCACCGCCCGGACAGATCTCCTTGTTGAAACGACCGGTCGCCACATCAGACCAGCGCGTCAGTTTGCGACGCTCTTCCTGCGGGAAACCAAACAATGTCGCCAGCATCATGCCAGTCAGCTCGATAGACACACGATCCACCCAGTCAAAGGGTTCGCCGACAGGCAGACTGTCCAACGTGCGAATAGTGCGTTCGCGGATCAGCTCCTCAAAGTCACGCAGCGCAGGCGGCGCAACGATCGGCTGAACGGTTTTACGCTGTTCAGAGTGCTTTGGCTCATCCATCGCGATGAACATTGGCAGCTGAAAATCTTCGTCCTGATCAACCAGCGTGATGCCGCCAAACTTGGAGTCTGAAGAAAACTGCTTATGGTTTGTGTCGATGGAGACAATGTCGTCATAGCGTGTGATCGACCAGTAAGGGCCGAACATGGATTCCTTCGTGTAGTGAACTGGAGAGTTTTCACGCAGCCAGCGGAAATAGTCCCAGTATTTCTCCTGACGCCATAATTCAGGGTGGATCAGATTAAACCGGTCCATGTCGACCTGTGTCGGGTCCGGCACAACGCCGCCCTCCAGCAAACCGCCGCGAGCGATAAAATCTAACGGGCTTTCTTGTTCTTCCGTTTGCACGTCGACCGTGTCGGCCATGACATGTTCTCCCTTCCAAAGACGTGGTGTGCGCGACCCTCAACGCCGCAACTTCCCAGGGCGATTTATCTGTTTCCGCCTGACTGGTTGATGAACATTACCACTCTTAAGCGAACCTGTCAGCCAACCTTACGCGCACGTCAACTGCGATTTTTTCATTACAAATCTTGTCCTAGCGTCAACTTGGGCAACGACTTAAGCGGCAAAAACTTGACCCGAATCTCAGTGCGTTTCAAAGCTTCAGATAGCTCTAACCCACGGAGATTTCCATGCTGGATCGCGACTTTGCTGAGACTTTCGCCCGCAAATGGGTTCAGGCCTGGAATGATCGCGATATCGACGCCGTGCTGGCCGATTATGCTGAAAGCGTCGTCCTCCACTCCCCGCGCGGACGCTCCGAAGCTGGCGAAAGCATTCCCCGCGTTGAAGGCATGCAGGCGTTGCGCGCATATTGGGAACAAGCGTTAGAAGCTGCGCCAAACCTGTTTTTTGAGGTCGATGAACTCTTTGTCTCTTCCGACGCTTTGACGCTCATTTATCTCAATCACCGCTCCCAACGTGTTGCTGAGACCTTTGTGTTCAACGCAGACGGTAAAGTGATCAAAACCATCGCCGCCTATAATTAGCGCCAAAGATTTGCCAACCTCCTGCTGCCGCATGCTTGAAACGCTGCCGCTTTTTTGTTTGGTGGTCACAGGCGGACAATATGTAGGGTGATCACGCTTGGGGTCAGACAGTAAGTTCCAACCGGACTGTATGAACTGCGCAGCGCTATGCTGTGTCGTCTATGCCTTTGACGAGAGCGACGAATTCGCCATCGACAAAAAAGAAAACATTCCCTGCCCGCACCTTGCCGAAAACAATCTGTGCCTGATGCACGCCACACTTGCGGAAGACGGTTTTCCTGGCTGCGTCGCTTATGATTGCTATGGCGCCGGACAGGTTATCGTCCAGGACGTTTTTAAAGACAAAAATTGGCGCAAAACGCCTGACGCCTTACCTGATATTTCGCGTGCTTTCAGACGGTTAAAGCGCATCCACGAAATCCAGGCACTGTTACTGGCCTCTTCCCGCCTCCCCCTCGATGAAACGTTCAAGAGCGCGATGCAATCGCTCTATGACGCGCTCGAACCACCTGCAAACGGCTGGACTGCGGATAATCTGGCCGACTTTCCAATTAAAGAGACGGAAGAGCGCGCCCGGCAGTATTTCACCTCTTTGCGCCAACTTGCCAGCAGCAATCGTTGACAATTGACGCCAGCGTCACGACAACCCACCTAAACCGCAAGACAGACAACACAAATTCCGAGAAATACTATGGGCGCTGTATTAGTAGACGATGGCGAATACGCCGGCTGGTACAAATGGACTGATGACTATTATGAGTGCGAAACAGTTGGTCCGTTTTACTTCCGCAAGGACGAACAAGGTCACGTCACCTCCTTCCGCGCCGAACAACGTCACTTAAACGGTCACGGCAACATGCACGGCGGCTGTATCATGTCATTGGCTGACAGTGCGCTTTTCACGATCGCGACGGATGCTTTGGGCGAAGATTCAGGCGTTACCGTGTCTTTTGCTTCTGAATTTATTTCCGGCGTCAAAGAAGGCGAACGCGTTGAAGCGCGCGGCGATGTCATGCGTTCTGGAGGCTCACTCATATTCGTGCGTGGCGTCATGACCGTTGAAGACCGTATCGTCCTTAACTTTTCAGGTACGATTAAGCGTCTGCGCCAACGTCCTGCGCCTATACGCTAACAACGCCGATCAGCGCATCCATTTCTTCAGCAAGACTTTCCATTGCTGTGGCGTCCGCAGAATATGGCGCGATCAAGCATGGGGTATCCGACCAGCGCGCTAATTCCTCAGCTAAACCTTCAGGGCGGCCATGGTCTGCCGTTGGCTGTGTGATGATAACAGCCAACGTTCTGGCCGCGCGTGCTTTCAACACCTCCAGCGCCGACAATGTGTGGCTGACTGCGCCAAGATAGTTTGAGGCCAGCAAAAAGCACGGCATGGCCAGATCATTGACCAGATCCACATGCAATTTCTCGTCATTCACCGGCGACATAATCCCGCCAGCGCCTTCAACAAGGACAGGCCCTTCTGACAAAAGCATCCGCGAATTCACAAACGCCAGCAGGTCATCATAGTCGATTTTAACACCCGCCTGGCGCGCCGCCACATTGGGCGCCAGTTCCGCTTCCAGCTTCAACGCACAGATCATGTTGATTTCGGCTTCTGTGGCCGGGCGTCCGCTCGCTATCAGCAATCTACCTGCATCCGATTGGTCGAGCGCATCTTTTGAAAAGCCAGTCATCAAAGGCTTAACAGGCGTCGGCTTGAGCCCTTTTTTGCGCAAATACGCAAGATAAGCGCACGAGACATGGGTTTTTCCGATGTCCGTGCCGGTGGCTGTCATGAAAATGGAATTCATTGCGCCAAATGTCCCAACGAGATGTTTTTTTCTTTCATATGACGTTTCAGACTTTGCGACACCGCGTCAACATCTTGGCTGCTATGTTCTGCGGAAAATGAGAATCTAAGGCGCGCTGTGCCTTCTGGGACAGTCGGCGGCCGAATAGCGCTCACATGAAATCCGTCCGCAAACAGACCGGATTGCAAGTCCAGCGCAACCGTTTCTTTTCCGACAATCACTGGCACGATAGCGCCAATCGGCTCATCAAGTTCCAGAGCGCGCGCAAACCGCCGAGCGTTTTCAATTGTGGCGCGCGCCAACATATCCCCTTCTCTTTCAATGATCTCAACGCCTTTCAGCGCTGCGCCCAGCACAGCAGGCGGCAAACCTGTCGTATAGACCAGACTGCGCGCCCGGCTGATGAATAACTCCATCAGTTTTTCCGGACCACAAACATAACCGCCATAAACACCAACTGCTTTTGACAACGTGCCCATCTGGATCGGCGCTGGATTGTCGGCATGGACGACGCCAAAACCATGCGCATCATCTGTCATCAACCATGCGCCATATTGTTCACAAAGGGCGTTGAGTTCTCTTAGCGGCGCCAAGTCGCCATCCATTGAGAAAACGGTTTCCGTCATCACCAGAATGCGCCCGCCCGACGGCAAAGCCCGCAAAAGACTCTCCAGATCGTCGACATCATTATGGCGGAACATGTGCACATTCGCGCCAGACAGGCGCGCGCCGGCATGCATGCTGGCGTGGGACAATTCATCCATCAGTACAATGTCGCCTTTGGAGACCAGCGCCTGAACAACACCGACATTTGCCAGAAAGCCTGATCCAAACACCCGACACGCAGGCTGGCCTTTGGCGCGCGCTATCGCAGCCTCCAGCTGACCATTCAGCGGACATTCGCCAGACACCAGTCGCGACGCCCCTGCGCCTGCGCCATAGGTTTGCGCAGCCTCTACAGCAGCAGCGATCACTTCAGGGTGTTTTGACAGCCCAAGATAATCATTATCGCAGAAGGTTGTGAGGGTTTTGCCATTTCGGTCAGCTGTCACGGAACTCGACCGGACAGTCGGCGTCAGCACCCGACGGGTTTTTCTTGCTTCTAAAGCGTCCAATTTGGCTTGTGCAAACGCGTTTAATTCTTCAATTTGCCGCGATGTCAAAACGATCTCCTCAGCGCGCGTCTGATCGCGCGAAACCCGCCATCAGCTTGACCCACATCCCAAAGTCAAGAGGCCGCTAAAATGAACACCGGACCCGAGTGGCTCACCCAGGGCCTTGAGCACATATGGTTGCCATACACCCAAATGGCGACAGACCCCAAACCTGCCGCGGTTGCGCGCACACAGGACGCTTCAATCTACCTTGAGGACGGTTCGCGCCTGATTGATGGCGTCGGCAGCTGGTGGACCAGCGTGCATGGCTATAACAACACAGCTTTAAAAGACGCGCTTATCAAACAGCTCAATGTCATGCCGCATGTCATGCTGGGCGGATTAGCGCACGAAAGCGCTTATAAACTCGCGGTCAAACTGGCGGAGATCACGCCTGGCGACCTCACACGCTCCTTCTTCTGCGAGTCAGGATCAGTCGCCGTCGAAGTTGCGATGAAGATCGCTGTTCAGTATTGGCGCAACACGAAGGGCCAGGTGCGCCCTAAATTCATCTCCTTTAAAGGCGGCTATCACGGTGACACATTGGCCACCATGTCCATCTGTGACCCGGAAGAAGGCATGCACGCCCTATTTGGTCCTGCGCTGCCCAAACAAATCGTCATCGACCTGCCAAGAGATGAAGACTCCATTTTCATCCTGAATGATATCCTCGCCAGCCGGACCGATATTGCAGGTGTGATCGTCGAGCCGTTGATACAGGGCGCAGGCGGAATGTGCATGCATCCGCCTGAGGTTTTGCGTCAGCTCAGGTCTGCGTGCGACACGCATGGATCATTGCTCATTTTTGACGAGATATTCACGGGCTTTTACCGCACAGGTAATATGTTCGCTGCGGATACGGCCGGCATCACGCCAGACATCATGACCATCGGCAAAGCGCTCACTGGCGGTGTCACACCATTAGCCGCGGCAATTGCCTCATCTCGCGTTTATGACGCGTTTCATGACGATGACGCTGAGAAAGCCCTAATGCATGGGCCAACATTCACCGGACACGCGCTTGCATGCGCTGTTGCCCTTGAATCTATTAAGCTTTTAGAAAAAAACAACACCCAGAACACCACCAGGACAATCACCCAAACACTCACCCGAAGACTAACCCCACTCGCACAGGAAGAACACGTGCAGGATGTCAGGGTGTTAGGCGCAGTCGCAGCAGTCGAATTGAAGCATGATTTCAGCGTCGCCGACGCCCGGGCGCGCTTCATCGACATGGGCGTATTCATTCGCCCATTAGGTCGAGTGATTTACCTCACCCCGACATACACCATCACGGATGAAGAACTGAACATGCTCTGCGATGCGATCGAAAAAATGGTAAGCGAACTAAAGCCTTAGATCGGCATCCGCATAATTTCCTGATAGGCGCGAACCACCTGGTCACGCACCGCGACCACTGTTTCCAATGTCGCTTCGGCAGCCGCCACGGCGGTCACAACGTCGACAAGGTCCGCGTTACCAACTGCAGCCGCGGTCACAGCGTTTTCAGCTGTCGCGCCTGCCTGCACTGTTGAACTTAAGGCAGATTGCAGGATGTCGCCAAATCCAGCGCCAGCTGCTTCTGTTGCGCCACCGCCGCCAGATGCGTCGCTGATTGCGCTTTGCGCCGCTTGGGCAGCCTGAAGATAGGCGCGAGCAGCATTTACACTTACGTCAGACATGGCTCACAAGCCCCTTTAGCGTTTCAATAATTCGACAATGGAGACCATCATGGAGCGGCTGGCTTCCACGACATTCAAATTGGCCTCATAGGCACGTTGCGCCTCGCGCATATCCGTCATTTCGACGAGCGCGGACACGTTTGGCATTTTGACCATGCCGTTTTCATCTGCCGCCGGGTGGGACGGGTCATATTTGGTCGGGAACGCCGACAAATCTTGGCGAACGCCCTTTACCTGCACGCGCTCAACATTGGCGTTATTGTCCAGATAAGACTTAAAAACCGGGGCCTTACGGCGATATGGGTCTGACCCTGGCGTCTCACCTGTTGAGTTGGCGTTCGCAAGGTTTTCAGCCGACACACGGATGCGAACAGTCTGCGCGCGAAGCCCGGAAGCAGCGGCCTGCATTGCTGAAGCAAGATCATTCGCCATTTTCTTATCCTTCTACTCAGCTACGCTGTTATCCTGGTGACTTGATCGCGATGCGCATCAGGTTGAGCGATTTGTTGTAAAGTCCGGTCATGGCTTCAAACTCCATCCGAGTTTCAGCCACTTTCATCATCTGCTCTTCGACAACGACCGAGTTGCCGTCGAGCGTGGTTTCAGAATCAGGCGCGTCGTGCAGCATGACACCCGCAGCAAGCGGCGCACGGCTTGCGCCTGCTATATGGCCTGCATTGGTCATCGACATGTGCACGCCATTCGTTTGTGCAGCCTGCCCTTTCATAAGGGCGGCGTTGAAAGCGCCCATGTCGACGTCCTGCGGCGTAAAGCCTGGCGTGGAGACGTTGGCGACGTTCTGAGCCACAACGCGTTGGCGTTCGCCCAGCATATCCATGCGCTGGCGAAGCATTGTGAAGATTGACATGTCGAGGGGCGCACCCGTCATAGCTTGTCAGTCCTTAGGCAAAAAATACTCGGCACAAACTGCCGTTAGTAGGTAGAAAACACCCTTTAAGTTAAAGAGTTTTTAAAAACGAAAGCATGGTTGTTAACGCCCCGTTTACCCAATCGACCGAAAGGTTAACGCACAACGCACCGTCGGCAGAAAGCCGACAGCATTCGGGCTGGTCGAACGATGGAAGAACTCTTACGCGCCACCGCAGCGCTGTTTGTCGTCCTGGGATTAATTCTGGGCCTGACTTATATGCTTCGCCGATATGGACGCTCTGCGCTTGGCGTGGACGGCCGTCGCTCAGATTTACGGATAGTCGAATGGCGCGGAATGGATTCGCGACGCAAACTGGCTGTCATCCGATGGGATGATCGCGAACACCTTGTATGCCTTGGCCCTAATGGCGATTGTCACATTGCCACCCGTGACGCGCCACTTGCTGAAGAACCATCAGGCGACACGATAGTCTCGTCCGTATCGGAAAAACCCGCTCAGCCCGGTTTCATGTCACTCCTGAAAAAGGAGAAAGCGTCATCATGAAACGCCTGATACTGTTTGTCTTCGCTGCTCTGATCCTTGCGCCAACCGCTATGGCGCAGGAACTAAATCTGGACCTGGGCACAGGACAGGGCCTGACAACGGGCATCGTCCAGATGCTCGCCGTCATCACAATCCTGTCGTTGGCACCGTCTATTCTGGTGATGACGACAAGCTTCGTGCGTATCGTTGTTGTAATGTCGTTCCTGCGAACAGCGATGGGCCTGCAACAAAGCCCGCCAAATGCTGTGATTATCTCGCTGTCCCTGTTCCTGACCGGCTTTATTATGGCCCCCACCCTTCAGGAAGCCTATGATGCAGGCGTCGAACCCTTCATGGCGGAAGCAATGTCGATTGAAGACGCGTTACCGCGCGCCATTGCCCCGATTAAAACCTTTATGGCCAGTCATGTTGGCGAAGACGATCTGGCGCTCTTTATGGACATGGCGGAAATAGAAACGGTTGAGAGCGCCGCCGACGCACCATTTCACGTGCTGGCGCCATCCTTCATGATTTCTGAACTCAAACGCGCCTTTGAGATCGGATTTATGATCTTCTTGCCCTTCCTCATCATCGACTTGGTGGTCGCCTCTATATTGATGAGTATGGGTATGATGATGTTGCCGCCAGTGACAATTTCCCTGCCGTTCAAGCTGATCTTTTTTGTGCTGGTAGATGGCTGGCGGTTGATTTCCGGATCGCTCGTTGAAAGCTTCGTGGCCGGCCCACCAACTTAACACGCAACTGATTTATCCCACACGTCGCATCATCAGTTACATTGCGAACTTGAACACAACACGCAAAGAGCGGAGCACCCTTTAACTAGGTGCTCCGCTCAATTTGCTCCTGGTTGGATGTTGGGGGGGTAACCAGAAGACAAAAACGAAAATGCCTCCACGAGAAAATCATTATTATTATGTGGTTCAGAGCGTCTGCAGCCGCTCTGATGCGTCCAGGTCCGATCCCTTGTTGGGGCGTAGGACCTGGACGGACTAAGCCGGATGGATTGGCTTAGTTTTTATTCGATGTCCCACTCAATGCGGAGTGGGTGAACCGCGGCAACTTCCGTACTTGAAGTTGAGCGCGCCATTTTTTCTGCTTCTGCGCGGAAAAGCTCGTTAGAGCATGTATCCACGCTGACAGCGGCAATGTTGCCGAGGTCATCAATTTTAACTGACAGGTCGCAAGCGCCAGATTGGCTACGGCTCGCCGCCAGATAGGGATATTCCACATTCCTTACATGCGCTGGGGCAATCTCGCCCGCTACGCGGATTTCGTACGCCTTGGCTGGTGCGTCTCCAGCGGTTTGCGCGTTGGCAGCCTGCATCACGCCGGCAACCAGCACGCATGCAATCAATGATGCGTGTTTCATGACAGTTTTATGACACACCACGTCACATATGTCACTACACGGATTATATATAATTTCGCATAAACTATTTATCTATTTGTTTTTTATATAATTAAAAGTGTATACACACGATGTACGTAGACACTTTACGCCTCGTATTTTGAGAATTAAAACCGGTTTGTTAGGAAATTTTCAGGTGAATCTGGACTTTTTTGCCGGGCTATGGCGACTAAGTGAAAAGCCTTGGACCCAATTTTATGACCGACTCACTCAATCAAGATGACCTACAGACTGAAAACAGTGACGACACAGGCGTCGATTTTGAGTTTTACCACCCGATCTTCGCGAATGCGCCAAAGTCTGTAAGCTTTAAAAAGACCCGCAAACGCATCGTGCGGCAGGCAAAAGAAGTCATCGACACCTTTAAATTGATCCCAGACAACGTGCGTCAACGCGAAACGCCGCTAAAATGGCTGGTATGCCTTTCCGGCGGCAAAGACAGCTACACGCTTATGGCCGTTTTGCTGGACCTCAAGTGGCAAGGCGCTCTTCCTGTTGATCTTGTGTTCTGTAACCTCGACCAAGGCCAACCGGGCTTCCCTAAACATGTTTTACCCGAATATCTGCAAGGGCTGGATGTCGATTATCGCATCGTCACCGAAGACACCTACTCCATCGTCAAGGAAAAGACCCCGGCGTCCGCTACCTATTGCGCAATGTGTTCACGCCTTCGCCGTGGCATTCTATATAATGTCGCGCGTGAGGAAGGCTGCGACGCTATTGTGCTCGGCCATCATCGTGACGATGCCCTTGAAACTTTCATGATGAACATGTTTCACGGCGGACGGTTAGCGGCGATGCCGCCGACATTGCTCAACGACCAGGGCGACATCAAGGTTCACAGACCCCTGCTTTATTGTGCCGAAGCAGACATTGCGCGCTTTGCCAACGCCATGCAGTTTCCCATTATCCCCTGCAATTTATGCGGCACGCAGGATGGCCTTCAACGCATGGCGATGAAACAGCTCCTCAACGATTGGGAAAAACGTTCTCCTGGTCGATTGCAGGTCATGTTTCGGGCGCTTCAGAATGTCCGACCAAGTCATTTGGCGGACCCAAACCTGTTTGACTTTAAGAACCTTGTCCCCACACCTCCCGGAGAAGACGGACTCTAAATCAGTAGACGCACCCGTTCTCCTCATGCCAATTTGTCAGAAAACAAGTTGGGAGGACGCACAGAATGGACCTGCAGCTCAAAGGCCGATCTGCCTGGATTACGGGTGGCTCAAAAGGGATTGGACGCGCTTGCGGGCAAATTCTTGCTGATGAAGGCTGTTCTAGCATTCTTCTTATATCACGCACGAAAGATGATCTTGAAGTTGCCGCCGAAAACATCCGCCAGAAAACTGACGCAAGTGTTGAGATCTATCCAGCCGACTTATCTGACGGGGAAGTTGTCAGGGAATTATGGGCGAGCAGGCCGGCGCCAGACATCCTTGTCAACAATGCCGGCGCTATCCCCGCAGGAACGCTGATCGACGTTGACGAAGACAGATGGCGAGAAGCCTGGGACCTCAAAGTCTTTGGCTATATCAACATGTGTCGGGAAGCGTTTTCACGCATGACAGAAAGAGGTTCTGGCGTCATCGTGAATGTGATCGGCGCCGGCGGAGACAAACCCACAGCAACCTATATTGCAGGCGGCGGCGGTAATGCCGCATTGATGGCCATCACAAAGGCGCTAGGGGCGACCAGCACACCAAAAGGCGTCCGCGTTGTCGGTATCAATCCGGGTCTTATCTGGACTGAACGCCTTGAAACTCAGATGCGCCGACATGCAACACGTCGGCTTGGCAGCCCAGACCGTTGGCAGGAATTGCTGGACCCTAAAAATCCCCCCGGCAAGCCTGAGCATATCGCTTCCATGGTCGCATTCCTGGCGTCGGATCTCTCATCCAACACTACAGGCGTCGTGTTCACGATTGATGGCGGCTCTAGCGCGCGTTAGCGGAATGGCGGCTCATCAAACGCGCGTAACTTGCGTGAATGCAAAGCCGCATCGCCGTTAGCAAGCCGTTCTAATGTTTCGATACCAATCAAAATGTGCTCGCCAATGGCTTTTTCATAAAAGCGATTGGCAGCGCCCGGCAGTTTGATCTCGCCATGTAACGGCTTGTCTGACACGCACAACAATGTGCCATATGGCACACGCAACCTATACCCGTTTGCGGCAATCGTGGCGCTTTCCATATCAATGGCTACCGCACGAGACTGGTTAAAACGTTTTGCCGAAACCGTGTAGCGAAGCTCCCAGTTGCGATCATCTGTTGTGACCACAGTGCCAGTCCGCAAACGGCGCTTTAAGGTCTCACCGCTTTCGCCAGTTATGGTCTCAGCAGCCTCGTGCAAAGCGACCTGTATCTCTGCCAGCGGCGGCACAGGAATATCCGGTGGCAGGACGCTATCCAGAACTTTGTCATCCCGCAAATATGCATGCGCCAGCACATAATCACCAATGCGCTGAGACTGGCGCAAACCGCCACAATGGCCCACCATCAGCCAGCATTCAGGACGCAGAACGGCCAGATGATCAGTGATCGTTTTAGCGTTTGACGGCCCCACGCCTATGTTTACCAGCGTAATGCCAGACGCATCGTCAGGGCCCATCAAGTGATATGCCGGCATCTGATGACGTCGCCAGGGACCCGCTGCAACGACTTCGCCTGCGTTTTCGGTATCTTTATCAATTTCAATACCGCCCGGAGCTACCAATTTGGTATAGCGATCTCCTGCCCGGATCCGCTCAGCGCCTAAAGCCACAAACTCATCAACATAGCGATGATAATTGGTGAACAAGATATAACGCTGGAAAGCCTCAAACGGCGTCCCCGTGTAATGCGCGAGGCGCTTTAGCGAGAAATCGACACGTGGCGCATCGAAAAGAGCCAACGGCTTAATCGGATCGACATCATCAAACCAAGGGTCGCCATCAGCAATCTCATCACCAATGAATGCAAGCTGCGGCGTCGGGAAATAGCTAGCAAATTCAGCTGGCGGAAGCTTTTCCGCATCCACCTCACCTGCTGAATCCAGCACATATGGGTAAGGGATTTCAGAACCTGACACACCAACTTCAAATGTGACGTCATAGTCTGATTTCAGTTTCTCTAACTGAGAAATCAGGTAATCCCTGAAGAAATGCGGTTTTGTGATAGTTGTCGCGTAAACACCAGGTTCAGCCAGTTTTGCAAATGCGCGTGAGATTTGGGGCGGCGGCCCCTCCGGGTCATAAATCACCCGCAGCTCAGGATATGAAAACCCGCCATCATCCCTTAAGCGCGGGTCAGGGCGCTGACCTTTTTGAATAAAGACTTCAAGGGCGGCCTTCAGCCGTAAAACGGATGCGTCATATAACGCTATGATCTGGTCAACAGCCTCAATTGGCGTCATGGGGATCTCCAATGTTCACGAGCCCAGGAATCACCATCACTCGTGTTGGAATACCTTACCTATTGCAGCCAGAATTTAAACCAGACCCAACGTAGCCATTCGTCTTTTGCAAGTACTTCCCCGGAAAGAACCGGATAAAAGTAAGCAAACATGAGACCAGCCGCCAAACACCATAATATAAGCGCCATTGACTGCATTTTCACAGGCAGAATACGAGCAATCATGATGGTAATACACATACCCAGAATGGCGGCGGAAGGCTCAAAATAAAAGGCGAAAGTCAATTCTCGCGGGATGATCGCCCACACTAACCAGAACGCCAGATAGGCGCCCGAAGCCGCCAACATCGCACCGTCAGCGCGTTTCAACCCGATCGCAATACAGGCTAGAACTGCTGGAATTCCAGCCCAGTAAACAACTGGGTTTCCTACATAAAATATTGCTGTGTCCCAGAGGCGCTCATCACCAGTCTGTCGTCCAGGCGCATCCGCAAAATGATACCAGATCGGCTCGCCGATAAATGGCCATTGCCACCAGCGGCTTTGATGATCATGAGGCGCAAGGTCTCCAGCCACATCGTTAAACATGCCAAGATGAAGATCGATGATACTCCACTGGCCTTGCATCAATATGAAAGGCGCGAATGTCAGAGCGTATACCGCTAGCGCTGGCAACCCCTGTCGCAATCCAGCCCCCACAAAGGAGAAATGACGCCATCCCGCAAAGCCTGCTCCAAATATCCTAGGCAGAAAAACGCCATTCGGACTGGATTCACTGAACCGCCAGATCGCCACGCCCATCCAGATCAAAATCATATTGATGCCGGTGGTCCATTTTGTAGCAGCTCCAAGCCCAAGAAACACACCAGACAATATGAGCCCGAGCATTGCGCCATTTCTTGACCGAATACGCTTCCCCGCCCACACAAAACAAAGCACGGATAATGCGAACAATCCCAATGCGGGCGCATCCAGCATGCCCACACGAGCTTGGACAAATAGTGTCTGATTAACAAGCGTTAGAAATGCAGCCGCCACGCCCTGCCCGATTGTGAAACCAAACAGTCTCATAACGGCAAACACACTAAAAACGGTCAACGATCCGAAAATTGCGCTTGGTAATCGCCAGGCAAAAGAATTATCGCCGAAAATGCTAATCGATAATCCGATCAACCATTTTGCAAAGGGCGGATGCGATTTGTTCGTCCAGCCTTCCAACTGAAAAAATGCCTTACCGGCGGGCACATAGTGCGTTTCATCGAATACGAGGTTGTCTGGAATAGCGATGCGCCAGCCAAAAAGTGTGAGCGCCGCGCCCAATATCAGCGCAGCGGTCATCCAATCAGCAGCGCTCGCCCCGCCGAAAGTGCGTCTCAGCATATCTTCACCCACCACCCCTTGCGCCTGCCGGTACGAACTCAGTTATATTCGCTGCATTGTGATTAAAGCCTCAAATAATCCTAGACAATCACACACAGACAAAAAAACGCCCCATATCGCAGTGCTATTCATTGATTTCACTACACATTTGAAAAATCGGGTACGAATTGCAAATGAAGATATATTATAATTGATAACCTGATATCCCTCCTGAGATACCTGCATGGCGGATATCGCTTTAGCAATACCGAGGTCTATGTGCACATATTAAGCGTCAGCTACAATCTAACCTTAGGCGGGTTGGAAAAAGTCTTCTTTGATTACTGTAATCACTTTACTCAATCAGGTTTTCGATCAAGTGCGCTGACACTCAAATCCGCGGCAATCAATCAAGCTTTAAGTGAAACGGAAACGGCTACGTTCCACAATGGGTGGATCGAAAAAAAATACTGCGAATACAACCCTTTCGCCGTTTCCTCGATCAGGTCTCTTCTGGAGAAGGTCAATCCTGACGTGATCTTGACGCACAATGCGCGACCGCTCCAACTTCTGAAAAAAGCGGCAAACTCGAAATGGCCGGTCGCCGTTGTTCATCATGGTGGCAGTGTGAAACGTCTAGATAGTGCCTGTCACACAATTTGTGTATCAAAATATATGGTTGCAGATGTCATTGCGAAGGGCTTTTCACCTTCAAAAGTGCATCATGTACCAAACGCGATTGATTGCTCACTTTCCCAAAGCCGCGCAAATCTCTCTAATTGCAATCATATCCTAACCGTCGGGTTTCTTGGTCGGCTCACAAAAGAAAAAGGGGCCGATTTGCTGATAGACGCCATCCAATATGTCAGTCGGCCAATTAAACTACTCATCGCCGGTGATGGACCAGAGAGAGCCGAGTTAGAAACGCGCTCAACTGGTGAAGAAATTGAGTTTCTGGGATGGATCGATAATGACCAGAAAAAGCAATTCCTGGCTAACTGCGATGTGCTCGTCATCCCCTCACGCTCGGAGTCGTTCGGACTATCAATCCTTGAAGCTTGGCAAAGCGGTGTGCCGGTAATCGCCACACAAACGGCCGGCGCACCAGAGCTCATTACACATCTCAAAGATGGTGTGCTCGTAGCGCTAAATCATCCCCAAGCTCTTGCTGGCGCCATTGACAATTTCTCCTTAGAAGACAGTGACAAATTTGCTCAACGAGGATGGGAAAAGCTTCTTGAGAACTACAGTTTTCCGATTCAGGCTGAACGCCTTATTCAGACAGTAAATCAAATTATTCAGCAGCCGTGACACGCTTGGCCATTGTTTGATCAAACCTGGACCAGACGCCTTCCGCGCCATGCCAATCGCCGCCAGTCGCGCCTTTGGAATACTCCGTCGCACGCGCTTCAAAAAAGTTAGCGTGTTCAACACCGTTGAGGATTTCTGTCAGCCATGGAATTGGGTGCTCACTGACGCCATAAATCGGTTTCAGCTTTAGCTGTTTCATACGCCAGTCAGCGATGTAACGAATGTAACTCTTGATGTCTTTAGGCGTCATGCCCTCAACATCTCCCATCTCAAACGCAAGCTCGATAAACTTGTCTTCAAGATCAACAACCGTCTTACAACAGTCGGCGATGTCGTCTTTAACCGCATTGGTCAACGCGCCAGTTTCTTCAGCAAAGGCGTGGAACATCTTCATCATGCCTTCGCAGTGCAAAGATTCATCACGCACAGACCACGATACAATCTGCCCCATCCCCTTCATTTTGTTAAAGCGAGGGAAGTTCATCAGCATCGCAAAGGACGCAAACAACTGCAGTCCCTCAGTGAAACCACCGAAGACAGCCATTGATGTGAGAATATCACGTTCGGTTTCCACACCGAACTTACCCAGATAGTCATGCTTTGCCGCCATCTGCTCATATTCCATGAAGGCGGAAAATTCTGAATCAGGCATACCGATTGTTTCAAGCAACAACGCATAAGCGGCGATATGCACTGTTTCCATGTTGGAAAACGCAGCAAGCATCATGCGCACTTCAACTGGCTTAAACAGCGGCATGTAGTTTTCCATGTAATTGGCGCCGACTTCCACATCCGATTGAGTAAAGAAACGGAAGATCTGTGTCAGCAGGTTCCGCTCCTTGTCATCCAGCTTGGTCGCCCAATCCTTACAGTCCTCGCCCAGCGGCACCTCTTCTGGCAGCCAGTGCACCTGTTGCTGAATCTTCCAGAAGTCATACGCCCACGGATAACGGAACGGCTTGTATGATAGGGATGGCGTCATCAGCCCCGGCAGGCCGGCTATTTCAGGCGTGGACATTATTCAACCTCAGAATCTCAGCTACATATACAATATGTGGTATAATTAGCTTTGATCAAAGCCCATATTTTGACAAATTCCGCAAAAATACCCAGCTATCCACAAGCTTTGCTTAACCCTACCTTAGGAGGTTAAAAGCCTGTTTAAAAAGCTTCGATTCGCACATGTGTGCGCATAGCAACAATATTGCCTTTTTAGAAATAATGATTTCGCACTTTGAAACAATCCGCCCAAGTCAGGGCAACATACTTAGCGACGCATTGTGAAAGTGACAGCCGCAAAATTATCTACGGTTTTGATGCTTTGAAAGTCCGTTTCACGGCGGACATAACCAAATGACAGCTCACCGCCAGCTTTGTGGAGTGCGACACCCGCCTGTAGATCACCCACAGTTACCTGGTCACGCAAAGCAACGCCATTGAAATTAGCGCCCTTATCGCCAACGTCCCAACAGAGCGCTTCGCCATCGGCGCCAATAAACATGTACCAACTGTCGACACGCGCAAACGTTCCGCGCTGATCCAGACTGCTTACAATCTGTTCAATACGGACTTCGGCGCCAGCACGGGTTGTTCTGGAATCGTGTGAACGCTCAATACCAGCATGTGGTGTCAGCGTCATATTGAAACCTGTATTACCAGCTGGGGCTGAAAACGACCAGCTTGCGGCTAACTCTTCGCGTACAGCCTCTTTGAGCTCACCAGGCATAACCAGTGTTGAATTATATGCGTGTGCTTTAGCGATATGAACATTCGACGCCCAACTGTCAGACGCAAAGTCTGAGCGTACACTCAACGCACCATATTTCTCTTCACCTTTAGGCACAAAACTCGTTTCGATTGCGCCATTTCGGTCGACAACAGTTTGGACCCCGACGGAATGCTGAACATCCGTTTCCATCGGTACGCACCCCAAGCAGGAGTATGCTGCGAAAATGCTAACTACCATCGAGATCATCCTCTGATCTCCCACTGACAATCCTAACGATAGTGTCAGGATGACGCAGGACACCTTTCAAATATCATAACGCGAATTATCAATCTACGTTCCCGCCTTAAGGGAATTCACTTAGACAAACCGTCAATTTGACAGGCGAAGCCGCTCACAAAAACGTGATTTCTTTATATAAATCAGCAGGATGATGACTATCACCCAAACAAATAAGGCGTTATCCCGCCGGATAACGCCTTAACCTAATTAAATATTTTTTTATGCAAATTTTTTGAATTATTGGCAGGCAAGACACTCTTCATAGTCAGTTGAGCCAGTTGTCATGCCTTTTCCGTCCTTGCTTGATTCTGACCCGGCGAACGATGCGCGCTGAACAGATTTAGAACGACAGTAGTACAAAGATTTGAGACCTTTTTCCCACGCGCTCCAGTGCAGCATGTGCAAATCCCATTTGTTGATTGACGAATTGAGGAACAAATTCACCGACTGACTCTGACAAATGTATGGCGTCCGGTCAGCCGCAAGCTCGATCACCCAACGTTGGTCAATTTCAAACGCCGTGCGGAAAACTGCTTTTTCGTGCTCATCCAGAAAGTCGAGCCCTTGAACGGATCCTTCCGCCTCCAGGATCTGCGCCCAGATCCCAGGAGTGTTCTTGCCCTTGTCTTCCAACAGTTTTTCCAAGAATGGGTTTTTAACTGTGAATGAACCAGACAATGTCTTGTGCGTGTAAACGTTGGCAGGAATAGGCTCGATACCGGCAGACGTTCCGCCGCAGATAATGGAAATGGAAGCAGTCGGCGCAATCGCCAGCTTGTGAGAAAAGCGCGCCATAACTCCGCATTCCTCAGCATCCGGGCAAGGACCACGTTCTTTCGCCAGCTTCACTGAGGCTGCATCCGCACCACGGCGAATATGTTTAAAGATCATGTTGTTCCAGCTTTTCGCTGTCGCTGATTCCATTGGCACATTCATGGCCTGCAGGAATGAATGCATTCCCATGAGACCAAGACCGACTGAACGCTCGCGTTGCGCTGAATAAACAGCACGCGCCATTTCTGGCGGCGCACGTTTGATAAAGTCCTCCAGTACGTTGTCGAGGAAACGGAACACATCTTCAATGAAACGTTCGTCGCCTTTCCACTCCAGGAATTTCTCAGCGTTGAGCGAAGACAGACAACAAACAGCTGTGCGGTCATTACCCAGGTGGTCCAGACCTGTGTGCAGCATGATCTCGGAACACAAGTTTGATTGCTTTACCTTCATGCCCAGCTGACGTTGGTGCGCGGGCATCGCATTGTTCACCGTATCAGAGAAAATCAGGTACGGCTCACCTGTCTGGATACGCACCTCCAGAATTTTCTGCCAAAGTTTACGTGCATTGATACGTTTGACCACTTCACCGGATTTCGGGCTGATGAGGTCGAAATCCGCATCAGCTTTCACAGCTTCCATGAATTCATCAGACAGGTTGAGGCCGTGGTGAAGGTTCAAAGATTTACGGTTAAAGTCACCAGACGCTTTACGGATCTCCAGGAATTCCTCGATTTCCGGGTGGTGCACATCAAGGTAACACGCCGCCGACCCGCGACGCAGTGACCCTTGTGAAATCGCAAGTGTTAGTGAGTCCATCACGCGGATGAATGGGATAATTCCTGATGTCTGACCGTTCTGCCCGACTCGCTCGCCTATTGAACGCACATTGCCCCAATAGGTACCGATGCCGCCACCGTTGGAGGCCAGCCAGACATTCTCTGTCCATGTCTCAACAATGCCATCGAGTGAATCGTTCACATCGTTTAGGAAACAGGAAATCGGCAAGCCACGGTTAGCGCCGCCATTAGAAAGCACAGGCGTTGCGGGCATAAACCACAGACGCGACATGTAGTCGTAGATACGTTGCGCGTGCTCGGCGTCATCAGCATACGCTTCTGATACGCGCGCAAACATTTGCTGATAGCTTTCACCTGGCAGCAAATAGCGGTCGCGCAGCGTTTTCTTACCAAACTCAGTCAGATTCGCGTCACGGCTGTCATCCGTTTGAACGGTCTGCACAACGCGCAATTCAGCTGACGCTTTCGGCTTGCCACGGCCGAGTTTGACGGCATCTTTCTTTGTGATTGCAGCGTTTTCTGCGGACATCTGACCCAGCTCCAATAAATCATTTCTACTAGTCGGCTAATCGCCCGACACACAACCTATATGGTATCGAACATATCCCCTAGCGCTATATATAGTGCGTACAGGGTTAACGACAGGTCAACAAAAAGATTGAGGTTTTGCGACATTTTAGTGAACAAACCTGTGGAAGAGTTCTGCCTCCACCCCTCTACCGAAATCGAGTCGCCCCGTCAGTTCAAGCACTTAGGCTGAGTCGGTTAAGAGAAACTCAAACTGGTTAAACCGCCATCAAATCTACAGTTAACAGCCTATATCCAATTCACTTGATGTCGAAACCTGATCTGCGCGCATATCCACAGGTATGCGTGCGCTTTCCCCTGATTTTAGCGAAAATACGGGTATGGCCTTAATAACTATATATGGTGTCTGAATTTGACGAGAACAACCGCTTGAATTGAGCACATAAACGCACATCAGTCGCATAATTCTCGACACCGCCATATTTCTAACAAATCCGTAATACGAATTCGCGCCATCGGAGCAAGAGCCCGCAACAGGGGTTTTCATCGTCTTGAAAGTATGCGTGAAGGGTCTAAAGCGATGCAGAGCAAATTCGAATCGCCGGATAAAGAGGTAAGCCGAATGCGGATCATGCTGGTCACCGACGCCTGGGAACCTCAGGTAAATGGCGTCGTACGCACAATGAAACGCGTCATCGCCGAATGTGAAGAGATGGGCCACACTTGGGAAGTTGTGTCTCCCAATGATGGGTTCAAAACCTTTCCCCTTCCAACCTATCCGGAAATCAAGTTAGCGATCGGCGCGCGCAAGAGAATCGAAGAACGCTTTTTGGAATTTGAACCTGATGCCGTGCATATCGCCACCGAAGGACCATTAGGATGGGCGGCGCGCGGCATGTGTCTCAAGTTGAAAATGCCTTTTACCTCATCCTATCACACACGCTTTCCTGAATACGTGAACGCGCGGCTGCCGATTCCACTTTGGGCCGGATATAAATATGTGCGCGAGTTCCACAAGTATTCCGGCCGCGTCATGGTCGCGACAGTCTCGATGATGGAAGAACTGCACACACGTGGCTTCAATAATATCGCTGCTTGGTCACGCGGTGTGGATACCGACTTATTCCATCCGGACAAACGCGTCGAAGACCGTGGCCCATATAAAGATATGGACGGTCCGATTTTCGCCTATGTCGGACGAATTGCTGTTGAAAAGAACATAGAAACTTTCCTTAAACAGGACCTGCCTGGAACCAAAGTTATCGTCGGCGACGGGCCGCAGCGCGAAGAGCTGAAGAACAAATATCCTGACGCAGTCTTCCCTGGCGCCAAAAGCGGCGATGAACTTGCCGCATATTTTGCTAATGCCGACGTGTTTGTTTTCCCAAGCCTGACAGACACATTCGGTTTGGTAATTCTCGAAGCCATGGCCGCCGGTACGCCAGTTGCAGCATTTAACGCACCAGGACCCAAGGATCTGATTCCCGGATCAGACGCAGGCTTCGTCGGCGAAGGCCTTAAAGCTTCCTGCCTTGAATGTCTTGAACTTGACCGCACAGTCGTACGCAAATACGCCGAACAATATTCTTGGCGCGCTTGTGCTGAGCAGTTTGTTTCCAACCTGGATCCGCTGCCTGTGCCGGAACGCAAACGGTTCTGGCAACGTTTCCGCCGACGCAAAAAAATAACGGCGGAACCCAATTAAGGCGTTTTGGGCAAAACCAGCTTTTGACGAGCACTCTTAACAGCCAGCTCAAGCGAACGCCTCAGCTTCTGCCTCTTCTCAGCTGAAGCTGCAACCAGCCCACGCTCTACAAGATATCCATTTGGACCAGTGGCCTGCTCGCTTAGCATTTCAATCAGGTACTCATACATACCCTCGACCATGCCCAGGTGATCCGGCTTCCAATACAAGTACAATGGACGCGTCAGCGCGTACTCCCCTGAAGCGATTGATTGTGCGCTTGGTGAGACTCCCTCAATTTCCAAAGCCGCCAACCGATCCATGTTCCGCGCCAGAGACGAATATCCAATAACGCCAACAGCAGTTTCATTGCGTGTGACAAAGAAAGTCATCGCCGCATCATCTTCACCAATTTCCAGCCAGCGACCATCGTCTCGAAATGTGTAGGTTGCCGCCTCAAATGCGCCAGGATTGCTGTCTCGCAAAGCCGCAAAATATGGATGACGAGCCGCCCCAGCAGCCGTGACCGAACTGATAAGAAAATCCCGTGTCCCAGAAGAAGCTGGCGGGCCTACAATTTCAATCTCTGTGTCCGGAAGGTCCGGAGAAATGTCTGACCATCGTTCATATGGATTGTGTACCAGCTCGCCATTTATGGGCACGTAACGCGTGACGGCTAAAAAAAACTGTTCACGCGATATAGAAAAACCCGGCGCACGTTTTGAGTGAACAAATACGATGCCGTCATAGCCGATATTCAGTTCCGACAAAGTATCTACGCCATTAGACGCGCATAATTCCAATTCACTGGCCTTTATAGCGCGCGAGGCAGCTGCAATATCTGCGTGCTGCGGCCCCACCCCGCTGCAAAAACGCTTTAATCCGGCGCCAGTGCCGGTCGGCTCCACAATGGGCGCATCATATTCGCGAGACAGAACCATGCGCTCAGCTACGGCGGTTGTGAACGGATAGACAGTCGAAGACCCCACAATCCGTAATTCACGTGCTGACGCTTGGCACACACCAAGAACAAGACATGAAACAACGACAATAATTTTTCGCAGTTGATGGATATTACAGCAGATAACAGGAGTTTTGATCAAAAAATTCGCTCCAAGCGTCGAACTATAACTTTACATCAACGTTTTTTACCCTTAAGTCCACTCCGCCGGCGGACATCGGCTCGAGGCTCTGCCGCCCTGATTCCACGTGGCGTCTGAATTTCCTAACGGGGTTTGGATGACGTGTGCGGGTTGAGGGGCAGACTTAACGAGACGAAGGCCCGTACTAACGCCGGATTGGGTTAAACTAAATACAGGGGGTTTCGTGAATTGCTCACGTTCCAAACACCCCTGGACCTGGTCCGGGTTCTGCGCCCCGAAGCGCCGGTCGCATGCGTGCGTCCGGAAAGGGTTGCATTAGCCTCAGGCTGGTTTCAGGAAAACTTTCCAGGCGAAGTTCTATACGCCGTGAAAGCGAACCCATCCGTATGGGCGCTCGACGCTATGTACGGTGCGGGACAACGCTGGTTTGATTGTGCTTCGCTCAACGAGATTGAGCTGATTGCAGGTCGCTACGACGACGCTGTGATTGCATTCATGCATCCGGTCAAAAGCCGGGCGACGATTGAACGCGCCTATTTTGAATTTGGCGTGCGCATCTTCGTGCTCGACTGCGAAGCTGAGCTCAACAAGATTCTCGAAGCAACCAAATATGCTGATGACCTGACTTTGGTCGTACGTATTGCAGTATCCAACTCGTCTGCCGGCCTGCCGCTGACAGGCAAGTTTGGTTGTGCGCCACAAGATGCGCCTGACCTCCTGCAAAAAACACGTCGTTACGCCGATGAATTGGGTGTGAGCTTTCACGTTGGTTCTCAATGTATGGACCCATGGGCCTACCGTGGCGCCATGGATACCGTATCGTCTGCGATCCTGCACGCTGCGGTGACAGTCGACATTGTAGACGTCGGCGGCGGCTTCCCTGTGTCTTACCCAGGCATGGAACCTGTGGACCTGAAGGCTTATGTCGACATCATTGTCGAGGTGTTTGAAGAAATGCCAGTCCTTTACAACGCTGACCTCTGGTGTGAGCCGGGTCGCGCGATGGTCGCTGAAGCAACTTCAATTCTCGTCAAAGTAGAACTGGCTAAAGGCGAAGACCTGCACATCAACGATGGCAGCTACGGCAACCTGTTTGACGCAGCGCACTGCTCATGGCGTTACCCGGTTCGTGTCCACCGCACTGTCGGACAATTCTCTCACGATCAGAGAGAGTTCAAAGTGTACGGCCCGACTTGTGATTCCATCGATGTGCTGGACGGCATGATGACATTGCCCGCAGACATCAACGAAGGCGATTACATCGAATTCGGCATGATGGGCGCTTATGGTGCTGCAATGGCGACTCAGTTCAACGGCTTTGGACAAACTCAGGACATCAAAGTTCGCGAGTTCGTGGATCAGTCCATGTATCCAGAGCCTATGGTGGAAGAGCCAACACCTGTCTACGCAGACAACGTCATTCACCTGCCGCTGCGCGCCTCGCGTTAAGTAAGCGGCGCTTTCCAAAAAAATTGAGACACCCGGAGCGAAAAAACCATTTCGCTCCGGTCTTTAACCTCGAAACACTTCGCAGTCTGGCGTATGGTAAACGCGGGACGCAATGCATTTGCACGACAATATGGGAGCTTCATCCATGACCAAAGTCCTTCTCATTGGCGCTGGCGGCGTTGGAAATGTGGTTGCGCACAAACTAGCGCTGAGCCCTGTATTTTCTGACGTTCTGCTTGCAAGCCGCACAAAAGCAAAATGCGATGCGATCGCTGAGAGTGTGAAGCGCAAGCAAGGCGTGGATATTTCCACAACCAAAGTTGACGCTGATAATGTCGCGGAAACAGTTGCGCTCATCAAAGACTACCAGCCAGAACTCGTGGTCAATGTGGCGCTTCCCTTTCAGGACCTGACATTGATGCAGGCATGTCTAGAAGCTGGCGTGCACTATCTCGACACCGCCAACTACGAACATCCCGACACCGCCAAGTTCGAATACAAGGAGCAATGGGCGTTTCAGGACCGTTTCAAAGAAGCAGGCCTCACCGCTCTATTGGGCTCCGGTTTCGACCCGGGCGTGACAAACGTGTTCTGCGCCTATGCCCAGAAGCACCTGTTTGACGAAATCGACACGATCGACATTCTCGACTGCAATGGCGGCGACCACGGCCACCCGTTCGCCACCAATTTCAACCCGGAAATCAACATTCGCGAGATCACAGCGAATGGGCGCTACTGGGAAAACGGGACATGGATCGAGACGCAGCCCTTGGAGCAATCCATGGTGTTCGACTTCCCTGGCGTGGGCGAGCGCAAAGCCTTCCTCCTCTATCACGAGGAAATGGAATCACTTGTTCAGAACATCAAAGGCTTAAAGCGTATCCGTTTCTGGATGACGTTTGGCGAAGCTTACCTCAAACACCTTGAGGTCATCCAAAACCTTGGCCTCGACTCGATCAAGCCGATCAACTTCCAGGGCCAGGAAATTATCCCGATCCAATTCCTTCAGGCGTTATTGCCCGACCCGGCTAGCCTAGCGCCGAACTACAAGGGGAACACCTCCATCGGTTGCCTTGTGAAAGGTCGCAAGGACGGCAAGGAACGCACAAGTTTCATCTACAACATCTGTGACCACGCAGAGTGTTATAAAGAGGTTGAAGCTCAGGCCGTCTCCTACACAACAGGCGTGCCCGCTTCTGTCGGCGCAGAAATGATCGCGACCGGCAAATGGCGCGAGCCTGGCGTCTGGAACATGGAACAATACGACCCTGACCCGTTCCTTGAACGCCTCGGCCCAGCAGGTCTACCCTGGCAGGTGATGGATTTATAGAGCGACAAACTTGACCGCCCTCTTTTCGCCAACCGAACTTGAAAGACTATCCAAGGCGTCGGCGCTGTTGTTACAGGCCGAAGACCGCCTGCCCGTCTTGTCAACAATCGCGTGGGATAAATCCGTAGCGGCTGACTTTTTTGCCAACGGCGAAAAAGAATTGCCGCGCCCGCAATATACGCCCATCGACCCTGAGCCTTCGCAGGCGCTGGTACTAGCCGCACGTCAATTGATTGACGGCGACAGCCCGGTTCATGACTGGTTGAAACGTTTCTGTGATATGACAGAAGCAACCGCCTTGATGTTAGAGGCTGTGGGCACAAAGCCGTTTGGCGATTATTCTCAAACACTTTATGGCGGCCCCACAACACCCGTTGGCGACCACAATCACACCTGTCTGGATCTTGCAAAAAAGCTCGACAGCCTGCTGACGGAATTTGATACAGCCAGCATTCAATTGGAACCGCCTGAAATTCTGACTGCTGAAGAATTAAAAGCCGCCATGCAGGTTCAGTTGGAAGAACACTTTGGCGCGCCAACACCTGAAATCATCATCACGGATACTTTGTCCGCCAAAGCCACAGCCGGGCGCGACTACATCAAACTCCGTAAAGACGCCCATTTTTCAGACCTGGACGTCATCCAACTCGTCCAGCACGAAGCGCTCGTCCACATCTCCACCGCGCAAAATGGCGCGCGCCAGCATCTCTTCCCGATCCTAGCGGAAAGCCACCCAGCCAACGCACGCACTCAGGAAGGTCTGGCTGTCTTCGCAGAATACATCTCAGGTGCGCTCGACCCGCGTCGCTTTCGTCGTCTAGCCAACCGCACCATCGCCATTGATATGGCGCAGAACGGGGCAGACTTCCTGGACGTCTATCGTTTCTTTCGCGAGAATGGTGTTTCAGACGTGCCGTTTGAGGCATTTGAAAGCACGCGCCGCATCTTTCGTGGAGCTGTTGTAGAAGGCGGCGCTCCGTTTACAAAAGACAGTGTTTACTTAGGCGGCCTGATCGAAGTGCACTCATACCTTCGCGCATCCGTCGTACATTCAGACCCTAAATTCATACGCCTGCTGTTCGTTGGAAAAATGGACCTCTGCGACATGGACGCGATCGTCCTCTTGCATTCGCATGGCCTGATATCAGATCCGCAAATCCTGCCGCCCTGGGCAAAAGATCTGCGTTTCTTGTTGTCTTATCTTTCTTACTCAACTTTCTTCGGCAATATCGACTTAAGCGAAGTCTCTAAGCGCTATGAGCCCTTGTTCGCGCTAAGCGACTCCTGATCAATCGCACCTGTTGGAGTGACGACATGACCGCCCTTATGATGGACTGGCCTTATGACGTTTCAAACATTGAAACGCCCGCATTCCTCGTCGACAGAGGCGCGCTTCAACGCAATCTGGATATCTTAAAAGACGTGCAGGACCGTTCAGGCGGGAAAATCCTACTCGCGCTGAAAGGCTTTGCCATGTGGTCGCTTGCGGATCAGATGATGGCGGCGCTGCCTGGTGTGACATCTTCTTCAACAGGCGAAGCGCGTCTGGGGCGCGAAGAGTTTGCGCGCGGACGGCCTAGCCACGAAGTGCATGCTTGCGCGCCAGCTTATTCTGATGCCGACTTTAAAGAATTGCTGACCTTGTGTGATCACATCGTCTTTAATTCAATCACACAGAAAAACCGCCTGCTGCCAATTTATGACGAACACCTCAACAATGGCGGAAAGCCTGTTTCATTCGGACTGCGTGTTAATCACGGTCACCGCGAAGTCGAAGTCGAGCTATACGATCCGTCTGCTCCTTGTTCACGCATGGGCGCGCCTCGCGACCAAATCCCAGAAGACGGGCTGGACGGATTGGATGGATTGCACTTTCACTCACTTTGTGAACTTGGCTCTGATGCTCTGGAGCGTTCCGTCATCGCGTTTGAGGAAAAATTCGGCGATCTGATCCCAGAACTAAAGTGGCTCAATTTTGGTGGTGGCCACCACATCACAGCCCCCGGCTATGATGTAGAACGCCTCGTACGCCTCATTAAACGCATCAAAGAACAATACGATGTTGAAGTGTATCTGGAGCCGGGAGAAGCCATCGCCATTCGTACCGGCGTGCTCGTCACAACCGTACTCGACATCATGCACAACCAGATGGACATTGCGATTCTGGACACCAGTGCAACCGCGCACATGCCCGACGTCCTAGAAATGCCATATCGGCCTGATGTGACATTGGATGGCGAGCTTGCCGGCGCAGCAGGCGAAAAGCCGTTCACTTATCGCCTCGGCGGTAACTCATGTCTTTCAGGTGATGTGATCGGTGACTTTTCCTTCCACCGAAAACTCAAAGCTGACGACAAGCTGATATTTCTCGACATGTCCCACTACACCATGGTGAAGACCACCACCTTTAATGGTGTAAGACTACCCTCTATCGGGCATGTGGATCCAGAGACTGGCGAAGCGACAATCGTTCGCCGTTTTGGCTATGACGACTACAAAAACAGGCTGAGCTAATAAAAAAACGCCGACTGGAAATAACCGACGGCGTTTTTCTGGATTGAAGCGCTGAAGCCTGATGCTTCATCTATCATTCTGAATTTAGTTGGGCGCGATAGCTGCTTGTTGCTCCGCCAAGGCATCCAATGCCGAACGGGCTTCGGTATCGGCAGAAGCTTCTTTTTCAACAGGTTTGCGACGCGGACGACGACGCTTCTTCGGCGCTTCGTCTTCAGTGTTATCATCAGCATCAGCGGCAACTTCAGACTCATTTGAATCATCATCACCTGCATCAACAACCTCAAGCGGGTTGGAGTTGCTGTCTTCCTGTGAAGCGTTGTTCAATGCTTCTTCGTTAGCATCCGCATCATCAGACACCTCCTCATTTTGTTGAGGTGGGCGTTCCTTTGGCATGTTTGCCGCCATTATGCGGTAATAATGCTCTGCATGCTGATACAGGTTTTCTGCACGAATGCGGTCGCCTGCAGTCTGCGCATCACGCGCATAGTGCATGTACTTTTCATAAATCTGGCTGGCCGATCCACGGATCTTTACGTCGGGCCCGTTACTTTCAAGCGAACGATTACCCGGATTGCCGGGCTTCCGCCCACGCCCCCGCTGACGCTTCATGTATCCATCCTAGTCTATTACGAGGCCCGCTCTTTGGAGCCGCTGCGCTGTTGCTCTTGGTTTGAATATTGCGCTGCCGATGCGATCAAGTCTTTTGTCGGGATTCGCAGACCGGCGATAAACAGAGCCTAGCCTATGGCTTACCGCCTTCCAAGCCCTGAAACGCTCAAAAAGGTCCTACTACCTATCTGTACGACCGTAAACACATCTTTGCATATCAGATAGATCTTTACGAATATTTACATTCACAAAGCCATGCTGGGTCAAAAGTTGAGAGACGGCTTCGGCCTGCCCCACCCCAATTTCAAGGACTAATGATCCGCCAGGTTTCAATCTGGCTCCAGCTTCCTTAGCAATAATGCGATAAGGAGCCAGCCCATCTTCCCCGCCATCAAGCGCTGAGATTGGATCAAACTCGCGAACATCGCGGCTTAACCCATTGATATCTTCTCTTGGGATGTAAGGCGGGTTTGATACGATCAGATCAAATCTTTCATTATCTTCCAGTGCCGAAAACCAGTTTGACTGACGAAGCTTTAGCCGATTCGACACGCCGAGTTTTTCAGCGTTGCGCTGAGCAATCGACAATGCGCCCTCGCTTATGTCGACACCGACACCTGATGCATCGTTTTTTTCCAACAGATAGGAAATGAGGACACACCCAGAGCCAACCCCAAGCTCCAAAACATCCCCCCCAACATTACCCCCTACTTCAAGCATCACCTCAACCAAGGTTTCTGTATCCGGACGCGGATCCAACACATCTGGCGAAACGATAAATTTGTGTCCCCAAAAGCTGCGCTGCCCAATAATCCGCGAGACCGGCTCACCCATTTTTCGACGCTCGATAGATGCGTCGAATTGGGCGATGATCTCATCTGAAACAATTTTTTCTGGCGCGGAAATGACGTCTGACGCTGTCCAGCCAGTTGCGTGTTGAAGAAGTAATCGTGCGTCACGCTTAGCGCCTTCAATCTGATTAGAAGCAAGCTCTTTACGCGCCTTTGAAATCAGATCGGAAACGGTCACACTCATCTGACCTGTTCGATCTGGTCACCCAATGCCACACGTCCGCCGGAAACAATTTTTGCGTAAATTCCGCACGTTAGCCGATCGCAGTGCAGACGAAGGGCCGGAACGATATCGAGATTATATTCGCCTTTTTGTGGATCTGCGTGAGTCGCTCTGCAGCGCTCAATAGGTTTGAGAACTTCAAGTTCCGCGTCGCCCAGACGCAGAATGGATCCTGGTGTCCATGCATCTTCGCACCACGCTGCTCCGCCAGAAAAGAGGATGTTTCCGCGAAAGCGTGTCGCAGATACTGCTACGCTTAATTTGTCGCTTATCGCAGCAACGCTTGCTTCATTGATCAATGACACAAAGCCCGATTTTGAATCCATAAATCGAGAACCCTCCGCACTAGATATAAGCTGAAGCGGGCCATCAAAGTCGTTGTTCGTAAAGGATGCGAGCCATTGGCAAAATGCTGCCCTTTCAGCTGTTTCAAACAATCTGAAAGATTGCGATCCATCTTCATCAGTCGATACTTGAAGCACGCCAGTCACTTCATTGTATTGCGTTTTGGCCTTCGCAATCCGGGCATCACGCGCAAGCACCGCAAACTTAAATTTAGAAATCTGTTCTGGTTTTGAAGGGTCATACCCGCAAGGACCATCTTCAACCGCATACAGCCTGTCGCACGGAAAATGTTCGTTAGCCTTCAGGGCGACGCTGTCTATTTCTTCCGGCGTAAAGCCTTTAATCGGATGGCGACACAAACGGGCAACCCGCAGCATCGTTTGTTCCTCTACTGGGCGCATTATCCTGCATCCATCTCCGCAAGGCGTGCCGCCTGATCTTCTGCGATCAGAGCGTCGATCACTTCAGCCAAAGCATCGCCTGCAAGGATTTGCTCCAATTTATACAAGGTGAGTTTTATGCGATGATCCGACACGCGGTTTTCAGGAAAGTTGTAAGTTCGGATTTTTTCAGAACGATCACCTGAACCCACCTGACTTTTTCGAGCGCTCGCCATTGCTGCATCTTTTTCCGCCCGCTCTTTTTCATAAAGGCGGATCTTCAGCATTTCCATCGCCTTGGCGCGGTTCGCATGCTGGGATTTTTCTGAAGACGTCACCACAATATTGGTCGGCAAGTGAACAATACGTACTGCTGAGTCAGTCGTGTTGACGTGCTGTCCACCTGCACCGGATGAACGCATTGTATCGATCCGAATGTCGTCTGGTTTGATCTCAATATTGACTTCTTCAGGCGCAGGCAGAACCGCGACACTTGCCGCAGATGTGTGAATTCTCCCGCCGCTTTCTGTTTTCGGCACGCGTTGCACGCGATGTACGCCACTTTCAAACTTCAGGCGGCCAAACACACTTTTACCAGTCACGGAGGCGATAATCTCTTTGTATCCGCCAACTTCGCCTTCTGCGACTGAGTCAACTTCCAGCTTCCAGCCTTCCAACTGCGCGAAACGCTCGTACATTCTGAACAGATCACCAGCAAAAAGCGCAGCTTCATCTCCGCCTGTGCCTGCACGAATTTCAAGCATGGCGTTTGCTTCATCATCTTCATCTTTGGGCAACAGAAGAATTTGAAGTTCATTTTCTAAAACCGGCAGCTGATCCTTTAATTCTTCACGTTCTTCACGTGCAAGCTCAACCATGTCCGGATCTGAAGACTTGTCGTTTAAGATAGCCTCAGCTTCCTCAAAAGCCAGCCGCGTTTCCATAAGCTCACGCGCTTTGTCCGCCACGAGTTTTAGTTCTGCGTGATCTTTAGATAAGCGCACGATTTCATCGGTGTCTGTAGCTACCGCCATACGCGCTTCTGTTTGTTCGAAGCGCTCAATCACCTGCACTAACCGCTCGCGAGAAACACTCGCCATGAAGCACACTCTCCTGCAAAAGCGAGACACATACCCTGTGACGAAGATGCCGTCACGTTCTTTATTATGACGGGCATTCTGTGGACTCGGTACTTAATCATAAACTTTCAGACGTTTTGGGAGCACAAGCGAATTTTTAACCGGAGTATTTGGGGTAATTTTAACCATACGCAAATATTCTGAAACGATCAGTACCGCTTGTAAAAAGTCGTCATTGCAAATCGAATATTTTAGATATTGAGCCGTTCATAAGTTTTACAATGTCAAAGCCGACCAACAGCATTTCCCTTGTAAAACCCTTTCTCGCTCTGATTGTCCTTAGCGTTGTGATGCTTGTTGCCGCAGTTGGTATGGTGAGTTACCGGAGTAATGATCTGGTGCGTTCCACTTTCTCCGACTATATGCTGGACCGCATCGAGCTTAGAGAAGAAGCAATCTCTAAGCTGCTAAACGATATCGTTGATTCTCCAGATAGTTTTGCAGCGCTTCACACTTCAAAAGAAGATGCTGACGCCCTGCGCCGCATGGAAATAAGCAAGCGCCTTGCCGACAGTTTTAGCGCCAATGAGGTTGTGATCATCAGCCCCAAAGGAGACATTCTGTATTCAGAGCTGACATCGTCAGCAACCATGCCGCCACAATTTGCATTCCTTGAAGAAGACGTGGCGCGCCTGTTAGCTATTTTTTCCACAGGTGTGTCAGACAGCGTAGTCATTGACCGCGTTGCTGTTGGCGATGCCGTCATATTCCTGGCTATGAAACATTTCATGGTCGGCGATGACGCAAGATTTGTTGTCGTGACAGCCCCACTTCAGGACCACAGCCAGACCGCCACCCTGTCTGGCGCCGATGAGGTTGTTACTGCTTTGTATGAAAACGTTGAGCGGATGTCGGACCTTCAGTTTGTGGGCATCAAAAATCGGGTTGGAACAACGATCGGTTGGTATGGTTGGCAAAAATTCCAACCTGCTAGTCAAACTCTTCGCGAATATGCGCCCCTCGCAGTCATCATGCTCGGCCTGATTTTGGCGGTCACCTTTCTTTTCTTCAGAAAATACCGAGAATTTAAGCAGGCCGTCTCTCAGCAACAGGAAAACGCTGAGTTTCGTGCACTACATGATCCTCTGACTGGACTGGCGAACCGTTCTTTACTGATTCCACGAATCGAACTGGCCATTGAACAATACAAACGTGGATCAAAAGGCTTTGCAGTCCATATGATTGACCTTGATCGCTTTAAACAGGTCAACGACTCATTTGGTCACCCTTCTGGCGACCAACTTATCGTTCAAGCTGCAAAAAGGTTAGAAGAAATCTGTCGCAAGACCGATACTGTAGCGAGACTGGGCGGCGATGAATTTGCTATCGTCCAAACTGATGTATCAAGTCCTGCCAGCGCTTCTCGTCTATCTCGCCGTGCAGTAGAACAGCTTTCCAACGCCTTCAAGATTGAAGATGCTGATGTATTTGTTTCCGGCTCAATCGGTGTTGCCGTTTGTCTTAATCAAGTCACAACACGGGAAGAAATTTTACGCCAAGCGGACATTGCCCTTTATCGAGCGAAAGCCAATGGCCGAAATCGAGTTTGTTTCTTTGAAGAGGAAATGGACCGCGAAATCAAACATCGCCGGGAAAATGAGACCAGCCTGCGGTTAGCTTTGTCACAGCCAGACAAACATGGCCTACGGGTTGTTTATCAACCTCAATTCTCAGCAAATGGTCGGCACATCCGTGGACTGGAAGCTTTAACGCGTTGGACACACCCGTCCAAAGGCCCCATGTCTCCCGCTGAGTTCATTCCAATTGCTGAAGAAACCGGACTGATCGTGCAACTCGGTGAGTTCGTCGCGCGTCAAGCATTTAGTGTGGCGGAACGTTGGCCTGAAATTACGATGGCGATCAATGTCTCTGCTTATGAGCTTCACCAGAAAGACTTTGCCAAGAACTTTGCGAAGTTGGCGACAGAGTACAATATCCGGCCAGATCAGATCGAGTTGGAAATTACAGAAACTGTGCTGCTGGAAGATTCTGCGCACGTGGCCAGAACAATCAAGTCTTTGAAAACGGCCGGGTTCAAAATCGCACTTGATGATTTTGGAACAGGATATTCCTCTCTTTCCTATCTTCGACGCCACCAGGTCGACAAGCTTAAAATTGACCAATCGTTTGTGTCATCAATTGGTGTGCGCGACGATGCAAATGCAGTTGTTCAAGCGATCATTCAACTTGGCGAAGCGCTCGGCCTGTCCGTCACCGCTGAGGGAGTTGAAACAGAAGCCCAACGAGACGCACTGCGTGAGCAAGGCTGCGCGTATCTTCAAGGATATTTGTTCTCTCGTCCTCTCGACACGCAAGATCTTGCAAAGCTCATGCAGGTCTTGCGCGACAAGCGAGCAAAAGCGCAACGCCAAAAACCCCGACGTATCGCTTAAGGCTTCGACATTTTATCCTGCTAGCTTTCGGCAGATTTAAAAAAACGGTCAAGGAACCTTAGGAACGCATCCCAATCGTCTTGCCGTACGCCATGTGTGCCTGACGTCATTGAGAACACCAGTTCTCCGCGGCTGTGATCTTGATCCTTCATATCCTTTTGCGCCAGGCCTTCATATCCTAGCAATTCCCAAGCTTTATCGGCTTCCAAGGCCGCACGAAAAGCTCCATTGGGGTCGGACCAGACATCATTCCAACCATTGCCCAATAACAAAGGACGTGGCGCTGAAAGCGCAATTAACTGATGTTGATCTAAAGGAAGGGCTACTTCATTTTTCCCATACTCAGCAAATTTCGGTACGAACCAATGTGGAAAGCTACCAGTAATCTGTTTAACGGATTCCCCTTTCAGACTTCTGGAGAGTGTGGCTCCCCCAGTTCCTGATTGATGGGAGATACCGGCTTCTATTCTTGCATCGTGCGCCATTGCCCACAGCACAGCTTTAGCGTGACGTGAATGCCCCCAAACGGCTGTGCGTGAAGCATCAATCCGTTCGTCAGCTTCGAGGACATCTAAGCCCCACCCGTACGCAGCGGCCCACACAGATATGACACCTTCAGGTGCGCGCCCCTCTTCAAAGTTAGACGCAAATGCCTCAAGTTGCGCAAATCCCTCATCCCCAGAGTCTGCAACAATGTCGGACGCATAAATGAATGCAATCGCATATCCGCGCGCAAGAATCGTCTCCAGTGGAGGTGACTCAATATATTTTCCAAGAATTGTTCGAATGATCGGCGCAGACCAACCGCCATTGCAGTAATCTCTGCCTGCATCATCGTCCGGAACAGAAAGCAGGTCAGACCGCATCGACGCCTGGTTTTTACAGAAACTTTGAGCGAGGATGAGCGGATATCCATCTGGTGCGCTAGTTGTTTTTGGATAAGCAACAGCAATCTCAAAGCTCAATTTGCCGCTGCCCGCACCTATCTCGACCTCAATTTCTTCCAGGCGACCCGCACCGTCTAAGTAATTCTCGTCAACCACACGATGACTGATCACTCGTGCTGTCTCGCCAGCGGGATATGGCCCATATAGCGTATCAGAGAAGGCTTGCTTTAGGACTTCCCGCCGTGCGTCCCAATCTTCTGGTGTTGTGACCAATTCCTGCGATTGAAATGCTGCAAACAAAGGTGGCTCAGCTAATGGCGGGCCTTCAAGTGAGGTACTTGCCCGGGAAAGTCCAAGTCGTGTGGCGCATCCTGAACCCGCTGCAAACCAGATTAGGATGACGAGCACACCCCACATCCACACGCGCCGTCCGCCTAAACGCAAAAAGTTCGGCATCAGCTCACCTCAACTCAAATCATTGGACCGGACCCCAGACATAACGTGAAAGTTTGCTGCGCCTACTAAAGATTCTGTGATCAGCTGATTTGATCGGCCCCAGACTTTTGCTTTTCAGCATCTCGGATCCGTTCAGCCCGTCGCTCAACGAGATCAACGATGTGTTCTACCATGTCCTCGTTAGACACTTTGTGATCGGGCTTGCCAGATACATACATCATGCCCGCATCCTTACCACCGCCAGTAAATCCAAGATCAGTTCCCAATGCTTCGCCCGGACCATTCACCACACAACCGATAATCGACAAAGTGATCGGCTCTGAAATGTGCGCCAATCTCTCTTCTAATGCTTGAACTGTGCTGATGACATCAAACCCTTGGCGCGCGCATGAAGGACACGAAATGATGTTTACACCGCGTGTGCGTAAATTCAGACTTTTAAGGATATCATAGCCAACCTTGATTTCTTCAACAGGGTCTGCCGAGAGCGAAACACGGATCGTATCTCCAATACCCGCCCATAGCAGACTGCCCATTCCGATTGCGGATTTAACACCTCCAACCCGCGCACCTCCTGCTTCGGTCACCCCCAAATGCAAAGGCGCATCCGTTGCCTCAGCAAGGCTTTGATATGCTGCAACGGTCAGGAAAACGTCTGAAGCCTTCACAGAAATCTTATACTCTTGAAAGTCATGATCTTCGAGAATGCGCGCATGATCCAGCGCGCTCTCCACCATTGCTTCGGGACATGGTTCGCCATATTTTTCCAACAGATGACGCTCAAGCGATCCGCCGTTCACCCCTATACGGATTGAGCATCCATTGTCTTTAGCGGCCTGCACAACATCACGCACACGATCAGCAGACCCAATATTGCCAGGATTTATACGCAGACAGGCAGCACCAGCCTCTGCTGCCTCTATCCCTCGTTTGTAATGAAAATGGATATCCGCCACCAAAGGCACTTTAGCTTCTCGCGCAATCAGCTTGAATGCAGCTGTCGAATCCTCGTCAGGACAAGAAACCCGGACAATGTCTGCGCCAGCTTCTTCAAGTTGGCGGATTTGATCAATCGTTGCGCCAGCATCCGAGGTCGGCGTATTTGTCATGGATTGAACGGTGATTGGCGCATCGCCGCCCACTTCGATATTCCCTACTTTGATCTTGCGTGACTTTCGGCGTTCAATCGCTCGCCATGGTCTGACATGATCAATATTCATGGGATTATGCTCCGCAATAGATTGCCATCATGGCATCACTAGCCTTGCATATAAGAAATGCAAGCCAGCCTGTCGCGGGGTTTAGTGTAGTTTCTTCGAAGAAGCAGACTATCGTAGCAGCGGATTATCCGACTGGGTTGAACGATTTAGCACTTCATCGACGGAATTGGCGTAAACTGGCGTGCCAGGTTCTGAAAGATATCCCAGAGACTCACCGTTCAAGCGCCACTCAAATGAGCCACCATCACGCACGGTAACCGTCCAACCGGCGCCGATACGCGGCAGATATGACTGTCCCGGCGCCATCTCTTTAGAGAGATAGACCGTACCGTCCGCCCCGCGTACTTCCACCCAAGCGCGATCCAGAGCAACCAATGTCAACTGAGACGTCGAGAAAGGCTTTCCATCTAACGTGGCCTCTTCCACTTTACCGGTTGCAACCGCGCTCTTTAAACCAGCATTCGTAATCTGCTTAGGGTCAGAGTTCTCTAAATTACTAATAAACAGTGCGCCAACCGCGACTCCAATTACAAGCGCCGCAGCTGCTGCGCCAATGACTGGAATAAGCCAAGGTTTGTCGGCATTGCTTTCGTTGTCTTTAAGAGCAACCTCTTCTTCGCTTGGCCCCATCGCTAAAAGGCCTGTTTCGTTCAAGTAGCGCTGCACGACTTCCTGCTTGTCTTTTAAGCCGAGCGCTTGAGTGTATGTGTTCAAATATCCGCGCAGATAAGACTGATACTTTGGCATACCGGGCAAAAGGTTGGGCATCATGTCTTCGATTGCACGAAGATAATCTTTTTGAATACGTGTTTCTTTAGCTGCCGCTTCCAGCGTCCAGCCTTTCGCTTCACGAGCCGCACGTAACCGTGGCCCCATGTGCTCAGCATTTGCCGAATTAGCTTCGACCACGACGAGATGTGGCTGTGCGGCCCTCGTTTTCGAAGACGCTTCCTCAGTATCCAATGAGGAATCCTTTGCAACGCCATCAGGCATAATGTCTTCTTGAGAGTCTGTCTTCTTGATAATTTTGTCGTTAGCCGCGCCGTTCATGAACCAGTCCGTTCCGGGTAATTTCAATTTACCCCGTACACATAGTACTCTTACCCGCCCAAGCGGGTTTCAATTAACATTATCAAGACCGTTTTCGCAACGACCTATCTTTAAGACTGATTATGCTGAAGGAGTTTTAACAATTCTTTTCGAATTTCGTGTGTGTCAGAATCAATCAGCGAAATCACCTCTGGCGAGATTTTCGCAAGATCCATACCTCTTAACATGCGTTTGATCGGACCAATACGTCCTGCCTGCATGGAAAGTCGCCGATAGCCAAGACAAGCAAGCGCCAACGCCTCAGCAGGACGTCCAGCCGCTTCGCCACACACTGCAATCGGTATTTCTATCTCAGCAGCATCATCAGCGATCTGCTTGAGCAATCGCAAGGCTGGTCGGCTGAGTATATCATATCTGGACGCAACGCGCTTATTTTCACGATCCGCAGCAAAGAAAAACTGCATCAAATCGTTTGTGCCAACTGATAAAAAGTCCGCTTTACCCTTTAAAGCCCGTATAGACATTGCAAAGGATGGCGTTTCCACCATTGCGCCAACATAAAGTTCATCCGGCGTTTCGCGGCCAAATTTAACGGCCCACTCCATCTCAGCGTCGACAAGTCGCCGCGCATCCTCAAATTCCTCAACGGAGCACACCATCGGAAACATAATACGCAGCGTACGCTTTCGCGATGCACGAATTAACGCCCTTAATTGCCGCCGGAAGAAATAGGGGTGGTCAAGAGCAAGTCGCATTGCACGCCACCCAAGCGCCGGGTTTTCTTCCCGGTCTCCCCCCATAAACGGAGCAACTTTGTCTCCGCCCAGATCCAGGGTTCGAAATACAATGGGACGACCTGCAACTTTTTCCAGCGCTTCTTCATAAAACTCAGACTGCTGCTCCAATCCGGGCACAGTTTCAGATGACAGAAACTGAAATTCAGTACGGAATAATCCAACGCTTTGAGCGCCAGTGTCATCAAGGTGATCCAGATCAAATGAAAGACCCGCATTCATGGCGAGTTCAAATACCTGGCCGTCTAAGGTTTCCGCCGGTAGGTCCCGATACTTTGCATACAGCGCTTTTTGTTCACCAGAGAGCGCAATGCGTTCGCGATAAGTCTGAAGCAGATCAGAACTTGGCCGGATAACGACAACTCCAGAGTCAGCATCAATGATGACTTCATCACCCTGCTCTGCTCTGCTGACGACGCCTTCACAATCACCAATAGCCGGGATGCCCAAAGCACGCGCCACAATGGCCGCGTGTGATCCTGCGCCACCTTCTTCAAGGATCACACCCGCCAACTTACTGTCGCGGTATTCAAGTAATTCGGCAGGCCCCAAACGACTGGCAACCAGTACTGAACCAGGCGTAGGTTGATTGTCTGAGGCTTCATCGCCTGAGAGGTGTCTCAATAGCCTGTTTTCCAGATCCTCTAGGTCGTGAAGGCGTTCGCGTAAATAACCATCGCGTGCATTTGCCATTCTGGCGCGATGCTCACGACGCGCCCGATCCACTGCCGCTTCAGCGGACAAACCTGATTGCACAGCATCATGCAAACGGGCCTCCCAAGATGGATCATGCGCAAACAATCGATACGTCTCAAGCACATCGCGGCTTTCACCAAACAAGACTGGAGTTGCGCGATTAAGCATTGTGTCGATTGATCGACGAAGTGCAGCTAGCGCCTGATCAAGCCGCGCAGCTTCTTCTTCAGGATCTTCGGCGAAGAAACGCGCAGCAGACACAACCGGGTCATGGAGATGAACAACTCCCAGTCCAAGACCTTCGTTGAGCGTCCGACCATTGAATTCAGCCGCGCCGGTCGCCCGCAGGTCTAAGTCAACGCGTGAATCAATTGTGGACGCCACAATCTCCGCCAGCACCATAGCAATGGTTTGTAGCGCTTCTAACTCTTCATCGTCGTAATTTCTTTCAGTTCTGTTCTGAACGACTAGTACGCCAAGCACCCGACCACCTCTCAGGATCGGAACCCCCATAAAACCATGATATGGGTCTTCGCCTGTTTCGGGTCGGTAAGAAAAGCGTGGATGGCTTGGTGCGTTTTTTAAGCGCTTCGGCCGCGCAGAAGACGCAATCAACCCAACCAAGCCTTCGGTCTCGCTCAGACGGGTCCGTCCAATAGCTTCAGGCAGCAATCCCTCTGTCGCCATCAGCAATAGCGAGGAATCGGACATCCGAACATAAATGGAGCAGACATCCGCCACCATGGTCGTCGAGATCAGACGCACAACCTGTCCAAGGCGTGTGGGGTCGTCTGCGCGGTTTGCCATCAAACCACGCAGTCGACTCATCAAAAGACGCGCACCACCAGCGCCCTGCGGCCTGGTCGGGTTCATCTTTTACCTATTCCCACAATTGCGGTCATAATCCTGATGAAGCTGTCCTTTTTATTCGGAATCTAAATCATAAGCCGAGTGTAAGGCACGAACGGCAAGTTCCGTATAAGCTGCATCAATCAATACAGAAATTTTGATCTCTGACGTCGAAATAACTTCGATATTGATGGATTTTTCAGCTAGTGCATTGAACATGGTCGTTGCAACGCCGGTGTGGCTGCGCATTCCCACACCCACAACCGACACTTTCGCCACGTCACGGTCTAGTTCCAGCTTCTCAAAGCCCAGCCTGTCCTTTGCTGATTCCAAAGTTCGTTTGGCAAGTTCCGCATCGCGATCAGCTGTTGTGAACACCATGTTCTGGCGTCCTTCAGTGCGCGCATCAGCTTGAACAATCATATCAACATTCACACCGGCCTCGGATAAAGTTGAGAAAAGATCTGCAGCGACGCCGGGGTGGTCTTCTAATCCTAACAGCGTGAACTTTGCTTCGTCTCGTGAATAAGCAATACCGCTGACAACTTGTTTTTCCACAATCTCATCCTCATTGCAGACCAACGTGCCTGGAAAGTTGTCGCTGTTTTCAGCGAAACTTGAGCGCACGCGAATAGGTACGTTGTGATTCATGCCAAGCTCAACACAGCGTGTCTGTAGAACTTTGGCGCCAAGAGAGGCTAATTCCAGCATCTCTTCATAAGAAATTTTTTCCATGCGACGGGCTTTGGGCACAATACGAGGGTCAGTTGTATAAACACCGTCCACGTCCGTATAAATGTCACACACCTGAGCATTGAGCGCTGCCGCTGCTGCCACCGCGCTTGTGTCGGATCCGCCTCGGCCAAGCGTTGCAATACGCCCATTTTCATCGACGCCTTGGAAACCGGCAATGACAGCAATTTCCCCATTGTCGACAGCTTCGCGGAAATCAACGCCTTCAAAGCCCAGAATGCGAGCTTTGCCATGCGCTGTGTCCGTTCGCATTGTCAGCTGCCATCCAAGCCAAGAGCGCGCCTTCATTCCCCGCTTTCGCAGCGCAAGCGCCAAAAGGCCTGACGTCACCTGCTCGCCAGACGCGACGACAACATCATATTCATCGTCGAACGCGTCACCCACCAATGCGCCGCCAGCAGCCTGATCTGCAAACCCAACAAGTTTGTTGGTCTCGCCCGCCATTGCGGAAACGACTACGGCAAATCCGCCACCTTCATCTTTTGCCCTTTGGGCGACAATATCGGCGACATGTTCGATCCGTTCCATATTGGCGACGGACGTACCACCGAATTTCAGGACTGTTCTTTTCATCTGTTGTGATTATTCCAGTCAGACTAACGTTAAAAATGCAATTTTGTTGCTAAGGTCATGCGTACACACTTAAACTCAGCAGACACGAAGCTGAAAAATTGCGTGGATGCGTTTTAGGCGGCAGATTCAATTCAGGCAAACATTGTTATCGAGGAACTCGTCATATGACGCAAACTATAGACAAAGAAAACCTCGAAAACGATGCTTCAGCCCCTCACGCGCCCAGCATAGACCCTTCTGAAATTGAGAAATTTCGTAAGATGGCGTCTGAATGGTGGGACCCCAAAGGAAAGTTCCGACCACTGCATAAATTCAATCCGACAAGAATCGGATTCCTGCGAAAACACATTGTCAGTCATTTCGCTCTCGACGGAAGCGACCGCCAACCCCTCAAAGGTCTACGAATTCTGGACATTGGGTGCGGTGGCGGATTGGTTTCCGAGCCTTTAGCAAGATTAGGCGCTCAAATGGTGTCAGTTGACGCCGGCGAAGCCAACATCAAAGCGGCGATCGCACATGCTGATCAATCGAATCTGGAAATTGATTACCGTGTAGGAAGTGTTGAAGCGCTCATTGGTCACGAAAAACCATTTGATGTTGTGCTCAACCTTGAAGTGGTCGAACACACAGCAAACCCATATGTATTCTTGAAAGACTGCGCTCGTCTCGTTCGCCCTGGCGGTCTGATGTTTGTGGCGACACTCAATAGAACCCCCAAGGCTTTTGCCCTGGCAATTGTCGGAGCAGAATATATCCTGCGCTGGTTGCCGCCGGGAACTCATGAGTTTGAAAAATTCCTTCGTCCGGATGAAGTCCGCAAAGGCATTACAGATGGGGGGCTTGTAATAGAAAACACAAGCGGGTTCAGCTATAATCCGCTCCTAGACAGCTGGTCCGTAACGAATGACTTAAGTGTCAATTATATGAGCGTTGCATCACGTCCATTCTCGAATGGGCTTACATCAGCTTGATCGCGTGGGGGAAACAATGACTGACAGCATACCAATGAACGATGCGGAAACAGCGCCTAACTCAATGCAGTTGAGAAAACGTGATACTAGGCCCCTTCAATCTCCCGGAGATGTTTTGACCTTTTGGTTTGATGATGTGGCGACCAACCCCGCCAAACTAAAAGAACGGAATAAATTTTGGTGGAATGGCGGAGATGACGTCGACAGATTAATTGCCTCCCGCTGCCTTGAGTTATTAGCGAGATTAGCATCTGGCGAAGCAGAAGAATGGTCATCACGAGGACCAGCGGAGCGGCTTGCAGCAATTGTCGCCCTTGATCAGTTCACACGAAATATTTTTCGTAACCAATCATATGCCTTTGAGAATGACGAACTCGCACTGCAAATCTGCAAAGAAGGAATCGCAAGCGGGGCGGATAAAGTCTTGTCGCCTGTAAAACGTTGGTTTTTTTATCTGCCGCTTGAGCATTCAGAAAATCTGGCTGATCAAGATCAATGTGTTTTGTTGTTTAGCGACTTATTATCGGAAACGGACGATATCTATCACGACACAATTGAAAACGCTTTGGATTTTGCCAAATCTCATCGTGAGGTGATTTATCAGTTCGGGCGTTTTCCGCATCGAAATAAAGCGTTGAACCGTCGATCTACTCCAGCCGAATTGAAATACTTAGCCCAACCAGGAGCTGGTTTTTAGTGCTTGAGATTTATGTCGACGCCGACGCATGCCCAGTAAAAAATGAAGTCTACAAAGTTGCAGAGCGGCACGATGCCAAAGTGTTCGTAGTGTCAAACTCCTGGTTACAGACACCCCGATTGAACTTCATTCAGCAGATCGTTGTCGACGCCGGGCCGGATGAAGCAGACAACTGGATTGCTGAACACGCTAAACACAATGCCGTTGTCATTACAGCGGATATCCTCTTGGCTGAGCGTGCGCTGGCAAATAACGCGGTAGTTTTAAAACCAGACGGCAAGGCTTTTACGCAGGATATGATTGGCTCAGCGGTCGCAACCCGCGCTCTTATGGAACAACTCAGATCAACCGGTGAGCAATTGGGCGGGGCGCCTCCGTTTTCTAACGCAGATAAATCACGTTTCCTGCAATCGCTTCATGAGGCCTGTGTGCAGATCAAAAGAAGCGAACTGCCCTAGTTTAGCTTTTTGGGATCCGATGGGATCGGTTTGGGCGGAGCAAACGGCGCCGGCAATGGCAGGGCCGCAACACCTTCGTCCGCCAGTTCTCTTGCTTGTTCGGGTGATGTTTCTCCCCAAACTGGCTTGTGGTCCTTCTCACCGTAGTGCATTGCGCGCGCTTCTTCAGCAAACGTGTCCCCGACATAATGATGCGTCTTGGCGATGTGTTCACGCACTTTAGACGCCATTTTTTCGAACTGCTCCGGAGAAATGTCTGGAAGTTGCGGAGGCGCACTCGTCATCGGCGACGATCGACCCGACTTTTGTCCCGAAGCGCGCACCGCAGGCGCCATAATCTGTTTTGTCACTTTAATAGAACCACAGACAGGGCATTCAATCAGGCCACGCTCAGACTGCTCGTCGTAAGCTTTCGATGACGCAAACCACACGTCGAATTCATGATCACCTTCACAAGTGAGCGCGTATTTGATCATTGGTTGAATCTACTCCTGCTCGTGCCCATAAACATGAAAGTTATTGCTGCAACATAACGTCTAGCGCGCCCTTACGCTCCAACGCAATCAGTTCGTCGCACCCACCCACATGCTCATTTCCGATAAAAACCTGAGGATATGTGGAACCGCCGTTTGAACGCTGGATCATTTCTCTACGCTTGTTAGGATCAGAGCCAGCGTCAATTTCTTCAAATGCAACGCCTTTTTGTTTTAGCAGCGTAACCGCCCGCGTGCAAAAACCGCAAAATGCGCGTGTATAAATTGTAACATTGGCCATAGCTGACTTTATCTCCTTCAAACTGAAGATGTCATATAGTTGGATCTATTGAGTTTACAACGCGAACAAGCGTCGCGACATCGACATGTTCAACACCCGTTTTTTTTAATGCGCGCGCGCAAGCGTTCGCGGTCGCACCCGTTGTGAACACATCATCCACCAATAAGACGCGTTTTCCAGTCAAGCGTCCAACAAAACGATCAGGCACGACAAAAGCGCCCTGCACGTTGCGTTTTCGGCCCGTTGCTGATTTGCCAGCCTGACTTGGCGTGGCCCGTTTGCGTTTTAGCCAGTGACGCGCCAGCGGTGTCCGGCTTTCCTTCGCCAACCGCTCAGCCAGTAAAAGTGATTGATTAAACCCACGACGTATCAATCGCGTGTGATGCAATGGAACTGGTGCAATAAAATCAGCCGTTCCTAACAATTCCGGCATCGTCTTCGCCATCCATCGCCCCAGCGTTTTGAGGCCGGAACGATCACCTGCATGTTTTAAACGTAGCACAATGCGACGCGATACGTCGTTATAAGCAAGCGCTGCCCGTGCGCGGGCGAACTCCGGAGGATCGGCCAGACACCCTGCACAAATCACTCCTTCCCCAAAATCCATTTCGAAAGGCTCGCCGCATTGCTCGCATTTGGCGCCATACAAAAACAACAGGTGGCCCCAATACTCAGGCTCTATTAATCCCGGTCCGGCCACCTGCTCGCCCGTTACCAGAGATCTGGGCGGCCAAATTACGGAATCCAGAGCACGTAAAATTCGCTTATAGCGATTGCCAACGCGTTTTGAGGCTTCATATTGCGATGGTGAAGCGTTCAAAAATCTCTCCTATCTGCCTTTTAGGACCACAAAGCCAAGTTGGCGGAAACAAGATGCCTGTCTCAAACATACCTTTAATTTTTGATCGCAAGCTTCATCGCCTCAGACGAAATCGTGCAGCAAAAAAGTTTGGCTCCTATTCTTTCTTAAAACAACGCGCTGCGGAAGACCTTGCAGATAGATTAGAAGCCATACTGCGCGAAATTCCCTTGGTGCTTGACCTTGGTTGTCATAACGGAACCCTAAGCACCGAACTTCATTCGCGAATGGAGTTGTCAGCGCGAATGGACTCAATCGTCAGTATGGACATGTCAGAAAAATTTGCCCGCTCAGCGGATCTTTCTGTCTGTGCGGATGAAGAATTTCTACCCTTCCGCGACAACACGTTTGACGCAGTTGTGTCCAGCCTGTCGCTACATTGGGTAAATGACCTGCCCGGGTCGCTCATTCAGATATGCAATACGCTTAAACCGGACAGTTTTTTTGTCGGTCAGATGTTTGGAGGGGCTACGCTAAATGAATTGCGAGAATGCCTACTCTCAGCTGAAGCAGAGATGACTGGCGGCGCCGTTATGCGCGTTTCTCCATTTGCCGGGGTCGAAGATCTGTCCCAACTCCTACAGCGAACAGGCTTCCAAATGCCCGTCGCTGACCGCGACATAGTTACCGTCCGCTACGAAACCCCAATTGCGCTCCTCCAGGATCTGCGCGGCATGGGGGAAACATCAGCCTTCATGTCAGAAGAGCATCGAAAACTTCCAAGAAAAGTTCTGTTTCGCGCGATGGAGTTGTACGTTGAGAGACACGGCGAACCAGATGGCCGCGTAAAAGCAACTTTCGAAATTATAACGGCTTCCGGCTGGTCACCTGGCCCGAACCAACCGAAACCACTTAGACCCGGCTCAGCAAAAGCTCGGCTAGCGGATGCGCTCGGCGTTAAAGAACAGTCTGCTGGGCCAAATCACTTAAAAGGCTAACCTAGGTTTGGTTAGCCTTCTTCCTCTTCTGACGGATTGGTTGCTTCCTCAATAAGAGCAGCTGACCCTGTGTACGATCTTTCAACGTTTTCACCCACCATAGTTGTGGCTGTTAAAAGTCCAATCGTCATAAGCGCCATGATGAGACCGTACTCAATAGCGGTTGCTCCGCTTTTATCGCGACCTAGCTTTTTGAAAGCTTGCGTCCAGCTGATCACTAACGGCCTCCTGACCAGTCTTTAAACCAATCCACCAAACCAACATCCGCTGGGGGTGTCGGATAAGAATCTATGTCATCTGCAGATACCCAAGCCAGCTCCTGGCCCTCGCACCCAACAGGCTCCCCCAGCCAGCTACGGCAGAGATAGACAGGCATCAGAAGGTGAAACGCATCATAAGCATGGGATGCAAACGTGAACGGTTCAAAATCTTCCGTTCTTGTTAGAATTCCCAATTCTTCCTGGAGTTCGCGAACGAGGGCAGTTTCAGGACCTTCGCCCTTCTCTACCTTGCCGCCAGGAAACTCCCAGAGTCCCGCCATGCTTTTCCCTTCAGGCCGTTGGGACAACAACAACCGTCCATCCTCGCGAACGAGTGCGGCGGCGGATACAAGTACCAACGGCTTGTCCGTCATGATTTATTCCATATCCCAGTGAAAAAGACGTTTGACTGATAGATTAACTTCGATAAGCGCCGTTAATTTCGACGTAACCATGTGTCAAATCACAGGTCCATACCGTGGCCCGACCTAGTCCCTGCCCGACGCCGATCTCAATTCGGATTTCTTCTTTCGCACACTCCGCAGAAGCGGCTTCTTCAGAATAATCCGGCACGACCTCTCCATCGCGCGCCACATCCACATCGCCAAAACGGATGGAAAGCTGATCACGGTCAACAGGAACACCCGCTTTGCCCGCCGCCATAACAATACGTCCCCAGTTGGCGTCTGACGCGGCAAGAGCTGTTTTCACAAGGGGAGAATTTGCAACCGAGGCCGCAATCGTCTTGGCGACAATTTCCGTTTGTGCGCCAATCACTGTTACTTCGATCAATTTTGATGCGCCTTCTCCATCTCGCACAATTTGTAATGCGAGATCTTTCAACACGGCCTTTAGCGCCAGTGAGAAACCTTCCAGTCGCGGATCTGAAACGGTTTCGATCAGAGGGCCCGTGGCGCCCGTCGCAAAAACCATGAGCGTGTCGGACGTGGATGTGTCACTGTCGACTGTGATTGAATTGAACGTGGTCTCAACGTGCTTGGAAACCAGACTTTGCAAAACTTCTGGGGTTATTGCTGCATCCGTAAAAACATAAGCCAGCATGGTCGCCATATTGGGCGCTATCATGCCTGAGCCTTTGGTTATGCCTGCAATCTGAATTATGTCGCCGTCAATCTCGGCGCTTGCACACGAACCTTTCGCAAAAGTGTCAGTCGTCATGAAAGCTTTCGCGGCATCTTCGATACGCGCCTCACCCAGCGTTGGCCAGATGTCTTTCATCTTATCGGCAACACGACTAAGAGGTTTGATCGGCTGGCCGATCACGCCAGTTGCAGCAAGATAAACTTCGTTCTCTGAACAGCCAGACAATTGTGTGGCTGCTTCGACTGTCGCCTTATTTTTTGCTAGCCCTGCAGCGCCAGTAAACGCATTTGAATTGCCAGCATTCACCACGAGTACCCGCGCACGACCTTCGCTGTTTTCAAGTGCGGTTCGACACCAATCAACATCAGCGGACCGCGTCAAAGAGCGTGTAAACACACCTGCCGCGGCCGCAGGTTTGTCGAACCTAGCAACAAAGACATCGTTACGCTCGCCATACATGCCCATAGAGCCAACAGCATAAGTGACGCCTTTTATGTCCGGAAGCGCAGGAAAGGCAGCAGGCGCCAGAGGGGAACGCTTCAATTTCATAGATTTTCTCCAGGAACCAAATCTAACCGTTTAATTCGGTTCAGTTTCATTGCTATCCGCACCCGGCGAAGGAGCTGCCTCTGCGTGATCCAACAAATCCTGCACATCATCGGCCGGGGTTAAAAACGGGTCGACATCGGGTCCTTCAACCTCTTCAAAGGAACGTATGATTGAAGAGTCTTTGTGCAACTTTTTCAGCAAACGTTCCAGTTCGCTGGCTATCAGGAAGTCATATATTTGCGGACGCAGGTCCTGAAGCGAAGGCAAAGGCTCCGGGCGTTTTTCCTCAACCTTGATAATGTGCCAACCTAGACGCGTTTCAAACGGTTTTGAGACGCCTCCAATCGGCGTATTCAGGATAGCATTAGCGAGGACCGGGTCTGCCGCCTCTGGGTTGATGAACCCGAGATAGCCTCCCTCAAGCCGCGTTGCGCCATCTATCGAGCGATTAGCTGCCAAAACAGCAAAATCAGTGTCACCACGCATTTGCTGGATAACAGCCTCAGCAGCTTCTTGTGTCGGAAGCACAATTTGGCGAACAGCGTACTCTTCGCCAAGTTGAATCTGTTTTAAATTGACCGATGTCTCGTAGTATTTCTGGATTGCCGCTTCGTCTACGCCCTCAGATAAGAGCATATTTCCGAGCAAACGGTCACGGATCACTTTTAGTCGATGCTGTACATAAGGATCTTTATCCAGATTGCGGCGCACAGCTTCCTGGGCAAGCAAATGATCATCAATCAGTGAATTCAATATGCGCGTAAATTGCGGACGGGTAGGATCAAGTTCCTCACCCGCTTTGATGACGCCCTGCGCTTCGGCTTCAAGTTCTACATCGCTGACATAGATGGCGTGTCCTTCCACCGTCGCAGCGATAATTTCTCCCTCATTGGACGCAGTGGGCGCAGTTTCTACAAGTGCAGATTGGGCTTGCTCGCATGCGCACAGACCGAACATTATGACAGCTGCGCCAAGAATTTGAGACAATCTTGATCCGGAAGTTAATTTGGGCAACGGGGTCGCATCCTTCAATTGAGCGTGAACGCTTTGGATCTTAGTGACTTAAGCGCCCTACTCGGGGTGAACTTGCAGGGCCAATTGGGTGACGGAAAACACCTCTGTTATGTGTTTTGCATTCCTATTACGTCCGTATCAAGAAGTCAGAAGGTTAAATTGAGGCGAGTATTTGGCTCAACGATGGTGAAAAGCCCTACATATCGTTGCAAAAACACCGCGCATCCCGGTCTGTGCCAGCCTAGGCGCCCTTACTGCATTGACACCCTGTAACCCTGTCCTTACCTCTCGTCCAAGGATTGCAAAGGAAGAAGATGCATATTCGCCCCTTTGCCGTGCGGATTCGAGTTTTTTGACGGATCAGCGCGCTAGAATCATAATCTATAAAATGGCCGCTTCCGGCCGTTAATCGGTGTATGTTTAAATGTTTGGACTCGCCCGCTCGCTGTTTGGCTCGGTAAATGATCGTAAATTGCGCCCGTTTAGGTCGCGCGTACAGCAGATCAACGCTTTAGAGCCGGTCACCGAAGCACTATCTGATGATGCTCTGCGTGACCGTACTAACGAGTTCCGCCAAAAAATCGCCAACGGCGCGCCGCTTGATGAAATCCTGCCGGAAGCCTTTGCAACAGTTCGCGAAGCGTCAAAACGTGCAATTGGCCTACGTCATTTCGACACGCAGCTCATCGGCGGAATGGTCTTGAATTCAGGACAAATCGCGGAAATGCGCACGGGTGAAGGTAAAACACTTGTCGCAACTTGTCCTGTCTACCTTAACGCCCTTGCCGGAAAAGGCGTCCATGTCATCACGGTAAACGACTATCTTGCCTCACGTGACGCAGAGTGGATGGGCCAAGTCTATAATTTTCTCGGCATGTCCTGGGGCACAATCGTCCACGGCATGGATGACAGCCAGCGTCGTCAGTCCTACGCATCGGACATCACTTACGGCACAAACAACGAGTTTGGTTTCGATTATCTCCGCGACAACATGAAATACTCCCTCGCGGAAATGGTCCAGCGCGGACATCATTTCTGTATTGTGGACGAAGTTGACTCCATCCTCATCGACGAAAGCCGCACGCCGCTTATCATCTCTGGTCCCACAGATGACCGCTCCGAACTTTACATGAAGCTCGATGCGATCATTCCAAGTCTGGAAGATGAGGACTTCGAAAAAGATGAGAAGCAGCGGTCCGTTGTCTTCACAGAAGACGGCAACGAAAAGCTCGAAGAACTTCTCCATCAGGCGGGTCTTCTGGAAGGCTCCATGTATGAGCCGACAAATGTGACGATCGTGCATCACGCTAACCAGGCGCTTCGCGCACACAAACTGTTCAACCGTGACACCGACTACATTGTCAAAAACAACGAAGTCGTTCTGATCGACGAATTCACCGGCCGCATGATGCCTGGCCGCCGCCTCTCTGAAGGCTTGCACCAGGCGATTGAGGCGAAGGAAAAGGTCAAAATTCAGCCAGAGAACCAGACGCTGGCGTCCATCACATTCCAGAACTATTTCCGCCTTTATGAAAAGCTTTCTGGTATGACCGGTACGGCTTCCACCGAAGCCAACGAGTTCATGGATATTTATAAGCTCGGTGTCGTGGAGATCCCCACAAACCGCCCTGTCCAGCGAATCGACGATGATGATGTCGTCTACCGCACCAGCAAGGAAAAATTCAACGCAATCATCGAGGACCTGGAGGACTGCGCGCATCGCGGTCAACCGGTACTGGTCGGTACCGTTTCCATTGAGAAGTCAGAATTGTTGTCCACGCTGCTCACACAGAAAGGCGTCAAACACCAGGTTCTAAACGCGCGTCACCATGAGCAGGAAGCCCAGATTGTCGCCCAAGCAGGTGTTCCTGGCGCCATCACAGTTGCGACGAACATGGCAGGTCGCGGAACCGACATTCAACTCGGCGGCAATTTGGAAATGCGTCTTGAGCAGGAAACCGCGGAAAAAGCTGAAAAGCTCGGCCGCGAGCTGACAGAAGATGAAATCAAAGCGCTTGAATCTGAAGTCAAAGCCGACATAGCCGTGAAAAAAGAACGCGCGCTGGAAGCTGGAGGTCTTTATGTTCTGGCGACTGAAAGACACGAGAGTCGCCGTATCGACAACCAGCTCCGTGGTCGTACAGGCCGACAAGGCGACCCAGGCCGATCCAAGTTTTACATCTGCCTTGAGGATGATTTGCTTCGTATTTTCGCAGCCGAACGTCTGGACGCAATTATGCGCCGGCTTGGCATTGAAGAAGGCGAAGCCATTGTTCACCCATGGATGAATAAGGCTCTGGAAACATCTCAAAGACGCGTTGAACAGCGCAACTTTGAGATCCGCAAGAACCTTCTGAAATATGACGACGTCATCAACGACCAACGCAAAGCCATTTTCGAACAGCGTATTGAGTTTATGCGCGCCAAGGACGTCTCAGAGGACATCCAGGAAATGCGCCACCACAGCGTCGGCGAAATGGTCTATCGTTATATGCCCGAAAAGGCGTTCCACGAGCAGTGGGATGTAGATGGGCTGATTAAAGAAATTGAAGAATCGCTCGCTGTGCAGCCTGACCTTCGAAGCTGGGCTGATGCAGAAGGTGCAGCAACAGAAGAAGTCGCTGAAAAGCTGATTGAATTCTGCGATGACGCTTACGCTAAAAAAGCCATCGGTATTGGCGAAGAGCGCATGCGCTGGATTGAAAAACAAATCCTGCTGCAGGAAGTCGATACACGTTGGCGCGAACACCTGTCCCATCTGGACCAGCTTCGCTCCGTCATTCACTTGCGGAGTTACGCACAACGTGACCCGCTCAACGAGTTCAAATCAGAAGCTTTCACCCTGTTTGAAGCATTGTTGCTGGATCTGCGCGGATCGGTGACATCCATGTTGATGCGTCTGCAAATCGCAAGCGACAATAATCAAAACCAGATTGCGCCTGCTGAACCACCAAAACAAATCGTTGCAACTCACATCGACCCGACGACCGGACGCAATGAAGTGACAGACGCCGCCTCACAAAACCTACCTGAAGGTTGGGAGCGCACTCCACGTAACGCGCCGTGTCCGTGCGGATCCGGTAAAAAGTTTAAACATTGTCATGGCGCCGTGTCAGTAATTGCTGATGTCTGACCAGAACTGACTCGTTAGAGATTCCATTTACAAAATTTTATATGCGCGATGCAGCTACATCGCGCATATAAACTTGATTTGCTCTGCCATCACTGCAAAATTTGAGGTTGATTTGCTTTTCGCCGCTGGGGGGCGAAGTCACGATCTGAATGTTCACTAGTTGCGTATCCGAAGGGGACCTTACCTCATGAAATTTTGGCCATTGTTCGCCGTCGGCGCCCTCCTGTCTCCCGTCGCCCTTGCCCAATCGACATACAAAGGAGAAGGCTCCTTTAGCGCTGGCACTACCACCGGGAACACTGAAACGACAGATATTGGCATCGGGTTGAAATTATCCCGTGAGGGAGACCGCTGGAGACAATCTGGTGAGTTCAAGTTCGATTATGGCGAAAACAACGGTAGCGAGAACAAAAACCGTTTGTTCACAGCGCTCCAACTTGATCGCAAATTTGAAAACCCCAAATGGAGCGCTTACGGTCGTTCCACATTCGAACAAGATGAATTTTCAGGATTTGATAATAGGCTCTTTGTCGGTGGCGGTGTTGGTTACATCGCATTTGACAGCGACAAGCTGACATGGACGATTGAAGGAGGTCCAGGTTGGAAATTCGATAAGGTGTCTGCCGAAACGGATGCCAATGGCGTTGTCACCGAGCCTTCTTTCCGCGAAGACAATTTCGCATTCCGCGCAGGGTCGACATTTAACTATCGTTTCAACGAGAATGTCACCTTCGCAAATGACACCAACGCAGTTTACGCCGAAAATTCAACACAGATCGTCAATGGATTGTCTTTGACAGCCAATCTTTTCAACGACGTGTCTGCTCGGCTCTCATATGATATCCGCTACGACACAGATCCCCCATCTGCGACAACTGAAAAGCTGGATACAGCAACGCGCTTTTCACTGGTTTACGCTTTTTCGAACCAGTAATTTGAAACCGTAGGGCGGCAATAGTCGCCCTACCGACGCTGGACGCCGAACCTAGGAAAGCCCTTCGCGCCCAATCGCATAAAAGCGTTCTTTACGTTGCTGGCGCAGCTCTGTGGCCGTCATGGGCACCAACTCGTCTAACGCGCGTGACAGAGCATCTTTTACTCGTGTCATTAAAGCATCCTGATCGCGATGCGCGCCCCCCATCGGCTCTTCAATTACTTCGTCAACAATAGACAAATCTTTCAAGTCGCCTGCGGTAATTTTCATCGCCTCGGCCGCGTCCTTGGCGCGGGATGCGTCGCGGTAAAGAATAGACGCCGCTCCCTCAGGAGAGATCACAGAATAAATCGCATGCTCCAGCATCATAACTCTGTTGCCAGATGCAAGCGCGACTGCGCCCCCTGAACCACCTTCGCCAACAATGGCTGAAATCAACGGTGTTTTCAGTGTGAGGCATTTCTCGATGGATTTTGCCAGAGCCTCAGCCTGACCGCGCTCTTCACCGCCACGGCCCGGATATGCGCCAGCAGTGTCAATCAAAGCAATAACCGGCATATTGAAACGTTCAGCCAGCTCAAACAGACGATAAGTCTTACGATACCCTTCCGGGCGCGCCATTCCAAAATTGTGCTTGATGCGCTGCTCTGTCGTACGACCTTTTTCATGTCCGACGACAACGACCGGACGGCCATTGAAACGGGCAATACCGCCTAAAAGCGCCTCGTCATTCATGAATTTGCGATCACCTGCCAACTCAATCCAGTCAGTGAACAACGCATTGATATAATCCATGAAGTGTGGGCGCTCAGGATGGCGCGCAACTTGTGTTTTTTGCCAAGCGTCAAGGTGAGAATAGATGTCTCGCAATTGACGTTTTGACTTTTCACGCAGTTTTTTCAACTCGTCATCAATGGAAGCGCCGCCCTGCTCGGCTGCAGCTTCTAACTCAGCTATCTTCTGCTCCATCTCCGCGATTGGTTTTTCAAAATCGAGATAAGTAGAAGGCGTAGACATTAGACGACCTATTCTTGAGGCGTTGCGCGTCGCTGTCCTCAAGACATGAGCGCAATTCACCCGGAAAATACGAAACTAGCTAGGTTTGACCTAAGCCCGTTGGCAAGACAACGCAAGACCCCAGTCTATCAGTTCAATATCTGCAAGACATTGAAGACAAACAGCAAACTTCTCTGATTACGCGAAAAGTTATCATCAGATACAAGATATAAACGAACAACACCGTCTTGTGTGCGACGAACCGCAATCCCTTCAAAGTTATCAACAGCTGAGGGTCGACGCAAACTCAAGAGTAACTTGCCCTCACCAAGTTCAAAATTATCACCTGATTTGTATACGGAATACTTTTTGACATACGCTCTGGGGCCCGTCAGAGGTGAAAAATGACGAAAGACAGCGAACAGCTCGCCTCCAGCAGGCCCTTTTGGCAAATAATCCAACCCAGTCAGGCTAAATCCTTTTTGAGTTTTAGGACGCGTTGAAAAATCCGCGAGCACGTCAGCTGGCGCCAGCGATATTTGCACGGTGTCGTCTGCTTCCGCCTCCACACCCAGGATCAATCGCCCGGTATCCGTAATGGCGATGGATTCCATGCCCGCATTATCGTCCAATACATCCAGTCCGTCCCGGGTCTTTTCAAGACTGTATACAGGCGCAGCGCGCGCAGCTGCGCCGCATGTCACGAGATCAAAAGCCGCCACACGATGCTCACGTTCAAAGGACACGATCGCCAAACCATCGGCTAAAGTAACGCCCTCAGAGTCAGCTGCAATCTTGCCCGTCAGCGGCGAGCCATCCGCATTCTTCAGGTCCGAAAGTTTCGCACCGACGGGCTGGGTTTGCGTAAATTCATCCATTTCAATCCAGACAAATGCGCCCGTATCGGAAACGGACAGCAGATCGCCATTTTCGAGGCTTGCAAGTCCCGACAATCCTCCAAACCGGGGATCGTCACTTGTTAGGTGGTATCCGGCCACAAATTCAACGCCATCCAGCTTTGCGCCTGTCAGGTTTTCAATTGCTTCGGCTTCAACCCGGTTCAGGTTAAAAAGCTCAACCTCCTTGGCGCTCAGCTCTATTGTTTCCGGTGGGATGAAAATAGAGCGGTTCGGGCATGAAGCAGCATATAGGGCATTTGCATTTTGTCCCAATGACCAAGGCCCAAGGGCCTCTGCAACATTGGAAGAAGTTGCTTGTGGCGGTTCTGACGTCGACGCACAGCCAAACACACCAAGCGCTAAAACGCCTGCAAAAAAATGTTTCACAGTCATAAAATTAACCCACCCAAAGAACGCTTTGCTTGCGCGTCATGTGTAGCGGGTTTCCTAACAGGGGCAAATGCACCTATGCGGGAATTTTACGATTTTCGACCGCGCGCAACTTCGCTGAAAGTCGTTGTCTTCACACCTCGCCCCATATCAATCTTCGCCCCTGCTCCGCGCTTTTTAGGTGATTGTGGAGGCGCAGCCTGAACCTCTTTGACAGGACCTTCTTCATCAAAGAGTTCAGCCAGTTTATCCGTCATCGCGCCACCTAATTGCTCCGCGTCAACAATTGTGACCGCGCGTCGATAATAGCGAGTGACATCGTGACCGATACCGATTGCAAGCAACTCGACAGGCGAACGCGTCTCAATCAGCTTGATCACTTCACGCAGATGTTTTTCCAGATAATTGCCAGTGTTTACAGACAAGGTTGAGTCATCCACCGGCGCTCCGTCCGAAATCACCATCATGATACGGCGCTGCTCTGGCCGTCCCATGATGCGATCGTGCGCCCATAATAGCGCCTCACCGTCGATGTTTTCCTTGAGCAAGCCTTCGCGCATCATCAGGCCAAGATTACGCCGCGCCCGCCGCCATGGGGCGTCTGCGCTCTTGTAAATGATGTGTCTAAGGTCATTCAAACGGCCTGGGGATGTTACTTTTCCGGCCTTAACCCAGTCTTCACGCGATAATCCGCCTTTCCAGGCTTTTGTCGTGAAGCCAAGGATTTCCACCTTAACACCGCACCGTTCCAGTGTTCGGGCCAGAATGTCCGCACAAAGCGCCGCCACCATAATCGGGCGTCCGCGCATAGAGCCGGAATTATCCAAAAGCAGTGTCACAACCGTATCACGGAAATTGGATTCATCTTCCTGCATAAATGATAGCGGTGAGGTTGGATCCACGACCACTCGGGTCAACCGCGCTGTGTCCAGAATGCCCTCTTCCAGGTCAAACTGCCAGGAACGGTTTTGCTGCGCCATCAGACGGCGTTGTAGCCGGTTAGCCAAACGCGACACCGCGCCCTGCAACCCCTGAAGCTGCGTATCCAGATATGCTCTTAGACGCCCCAGCTCTTCAGGGTCGCAAAGCGTTTCAGCCAACGCCACCTCGTCATATACGGTGGTGAAAGCCTTGTAATTCATCAGGCCAAAGTCATCGCTTGGCAGGAAATTCGGACGAATAGGCTGTGCGCCGTCATCATTTTCGGAACTGTCGTCATCTTCATCCGACATGTCTGCTTCCATCGCCATGGTGGTCTCAGACTCAGTTTCAGATTCGCCTTGTTCGTCGCTCGTTTCCTGCGTACCAGAACTTTCAGAGGGTTCATCACCCTGATTGTCGTTTTCTTCAGATGTTTCCGGCTCTGGCTCCGCTTCGTCATTCTGTTCGGTTTGCTCAGAATCTTCTTCAGCCGGCGCCGGTTCTTCACCTAATTCAAGATCGCTCAACAATTGCTGCACAGCTTCGCCAAACGCACTCTGATCGTTGATCAGCTCAACCAATTTGTCGATTGCCCCTGCCGCTTTATTGTTGATGTCCTCACGCCAAAATTTTGCAAGATGTTCCGCAGCTGGCGGCAATGCGCGCCCGCTTAAGCGTTCGCGTAACAAAAACTCAACGGCGTCCACCTGAAGACCGCCAGCACCTCGATCTTCCATGCCGAGATATCCAGCTTTTTCGCATCGCGCCTCCAGCGTCGCATCCAGGTTTTCCGCCACACCATCCATTGCGCGTGCGCCAATCGCCTCGATACGGGCCGTTTCCGCCGCATTATAGATTTTGAACGCTTCTTCGCCGCGCGGCCTGTTTTTATGAAAGGCACTTACATCATGGTGGCGAACACGCAGCGCAAGCGCGTCTGCTTCACCCCGCGCTAGCGCTGCGGAATAAGGATCAAGCTTGCGCGGCGGATTGCTCAGAACAACCTTGTCTTCAGATGCAAATCCGCCATCAGCGGAAAATGTCACTTCCACATCTTGCTTGTTTGTCAGCGCTGACGTCGCGCATGACAAAGCTTCGCGGAATGTCTCCAAGGGCTCACGTTTATTGCTCATGCATACCCGACACATCCAGCCAAACAGGCTGGATCAACGAGCCTCCCCTACGCTACGGATGCGATTACAGCGCTTTCCGGCAGTTCTTCGCCAAATGCGCGCTGATAGAATTCAGCTACGACCGGACGCTCAAGCTCATCACATTTGTTGACAAACGTCATTCGGAAAGCTGTCGCAATATCACCGAATATTTCTGCGTTTTCCGCCCAGGTAATGACGGTTCGCGGGCTCATGACAGTTGAAATGTCACCATCAATGAAAGCGCGACGTGTCATGTCCGCGACATGAACCATTTTGGATAAAGTCTCTTTGTCCAAGTTTGGTGTTTTTGACGCGATAATGTCGGTTTCCGCATCGTGCTCAAGATAGTTGAGTGTCGTAACGATTGACCAACGGTCCATCTGCCCTTGGTTCAGCTGTTGTGTGCCGTGGTAAAGGCCAGTCGTGTCACCCAGACCAACAGTGTTTGTTGTCGCAAACAGACGGAAATATGGGTTCGGCGAAATCACCCGGTTCTGGTCCAGCAATGTCAGCTGGCCTGACGCCTCCAAAATACGCTGGATCACGAACATCACGTCCGGACGCCCCGCATCGTATTCATCAAACACCAGCGCCACAGGCCGTTGCAGCGCCCAAGGCAGAATGCCTTCGCGGAATTCAGTGATCTGCTTACCATCCTTCAGGACGATCGCGTCTTTACCAACAAGGTCTATACGCGACACATGGCTGTCCAGGTTGATCCGGATCAAAGGCCAATTCAGACGCGCTGCGACCTGTTCGATGTGTGTGGATTTTCCTGTGCCGTGATACCCCTGCACCATAACCCGGCGGTTGTGCATAAAGCCCGCCAGAATGGCCCGCGTTGTCTGTGGGTCAAATCTGTAAGTGTCGTCCAGTTCAGGCACATAAGCTGTCCGCTCCGAAAACGCTGGCGCGTCACCGTCCATGTCAATTTTGAACATGTCACGGATCGACACTTTCGTGTCCGGCGTGTCGTTTAGCAATTCGGTCGATTGAGTAGTATCGGACATCTTGAAGGCATCTTTCGAGTTTCAAACAGCGCGCACTTTAGAGCCGCCTGCTTGAGGTTTCAAACCAAAAGGCAAGGAATTTCTGTAATTGCACGTTTTGACGCAGAGAGCTTCCGCGCCGCACAGGAAACCCTTAAGCCAAACCGGCTGCTTTGAGGGTTTTAAACGCCCGGATGACCTTGGCAAGTCGATGTTCCATGGAGCGGTCGCCTCCATTAGAGTCCGGGTGGTATTCCTTCACTAATTTGGAATAGGTCTCACGCACATCTTTTGGCGTCGCATCTGCCGGCAGGTTAAGCTCCTCCAGAGACTTGATCTGAAGACGGGTGCGGCCTGGTTTTTCCTTTTGTGACGGACGGACATGATTGCCATCCTCGTCAAAGAAGTGCCGCCCGCCCCACTTGCGCGAATCAAATGCGTTTGCCGATTTTGCACCGCCCATTGGCCCTGTGCCAAAACGCCAGGTCTTCTGGTGACCTGCATCTTCTGAGGCGCGGAACGAAGCGTATTGCGCCTCTGTCATGCCATCGAAGAAGTTGTACTGTTTGTTGTACTCAGCCGCATGGCGCTGACAGAACCAGTGAAAGTCCTCGTCCCGTTTACGCTTGCGCTTTAGCGCAGCAGCCGTCTGTTTTGGCGCGCGGTGCTCACCCATCTGGTCACAGCCTTTGTGCTCACACTTACGCTGAGATGGCGGTTCGGACGCACGTGTTTTCCCGCGCCCCCGGCGGCCCGGTGGCTTTACGCGTATGTCAACAAACTTTACGCGATATGGATCGTTTGATTCGTCAGTCTCGGACATGAGGGCTATCATGACCTCTCAAGCAAAAAGGAACAAGAATTGACAAGCAGGCAGAACCGTATCCAAGCAGCTTTAACAACTGCTTTTCAACCAAAAAAATTAGAAATCACTGATGATTCTGCTCGGCATGCCGGACATGCAGGCGCCTCGGCGGCAGGAGAATCGCATTTCAACATCGCAATTGCAGCCGATGTTTTTAATGGATTGTCGCGTGTCGAAGCACATCGAAAAATTAACGAGGCTCTCTCCTCTGAGTTTGATTCCGGACTGCATGCGCTGTCCATCAAAATTCTGCCGACTGAGTAATCAGCCGATTAGATTCGCACCGCGCGCCAAATTGATCGCTTGAAACGTGGTGCGGGCGTCCAGGCCGTCTCGCGCGCCTTTCAGATGGAGTTCAAGCGTTTTAACTTCAATACCCATCTCTATAGCGGCCTCGCGGTCAGTATATCCCCAAGCTTTGTATTGGAGCGCTTCACGCTGACGTGGGGTCAGCCCACCGTTAAAAATAACATGCGCATCAGTCTTTTTGACCAGCGTCGCACCAGAGGTGACAAATTTTGCGCCCGCCAGTTCGAAAACATGGCGCGCTTTCGGGTCACGATCAAGTTTATCGCCATAAATACAAACGCAATAAAGTTCGCCGCCCAGCGTTCTGTAGAGTTGGCTATATCCGTCTGAAAAACCAAAGTCGCGCGCTTCTGACATAACGCGCTCTCCCGTGCGGGTGACTTGTACCTGCTCAACCTGCGTATTCCAATAACCGCCCGGCTGAGCGTGTAGCATCGCCTTGAACACAGGATCTTTATGCAGAAAATTGTTTCTAGAATAATGGGACGCCCATTTTAACGGCGCAGCGCCAAACCCACCTTGCAGTTTTCGGTCTTTCGACTTGAGCGCCCAAGCCGCGCTTGCCCGTGCCCCATAAGGCGCCACAAGTTCTTGAAAAGCCTGACCAAGCTCTTCTAAGTTTTCACAGTTGTCTACTGCGTTAGAGAAGGTGAACAGAGCGTCCTCGACAATAATCGGCATTTGAACCAACCCAAGATCTCATCCCCCCATTTAATACCCAGTTATTAGAGTCTCACAGATTGACCAAGTTAAGTTAATCGACCCGCGGTTGCATTTAGCTATTTTCCTGTGACGGTAGTGTGTCATACCGTCGTATGCGCAGACCAGTGATCTGATTTCGGTGCTTACGCAATATGTCAAACTGGTATCCATGATAAACATATCGCCTTCCCGGCTCAGGGATGGACTGCGTCTCATGAATCACCAGACCCGCCACAGTCACAGCTTCTTCATCAGGTAGATCCCAATCCATGGCTCGGTTCAAGTCGCGAATGGGCGCCCAACCATCAACAAACACACTTCCATCAGGTTGAGGGCGCACCCCTTCCACGATTGCGTCATGCTCGTCGCGGATGTCGCCAACGATTTCTTCAAGAATATCTTCGAGCGTGACTAGGCCCATGATCGCGCCGTATTCGTCCACCACGAGCGCGAAGTGAGTCCGGTCTTTCTGGAATGTGTCCAACTGGTCCTGCAGCGACGTCGTTTCTGGCGTGAAGTTTGGTTTTCTGACGATTTTCAGAATCTCAAGATCTTTGAACTCGCCATCGACTTCCAGAATGGCGCGCAGCAAATCCTTTGCGTGCAGGATGCCAACAACTTCCTCCTTGTCACCCTCATAAAGCGGCAAACGCGTATGCGGGCTTTCCAGCGCTTGACGCACAACATCTTCCGGATCAAGGCTGGCGTCGATCATCTTGATCGACTTGCGGTGGATCATGACGTCGGCGACTGTGAGTTCCTTCAGGTCCAACACACCGCCCAAACGGTGTTTGTCTTCAGCTTCCACACCGCCTTCTTCAGCGTGTAGCGCAATCGCGCCTCTGATTTCATCACGCGGCGTCAGCGGGCTTGCCTCGGCTTTTACGCCAAATACCGCAAGCGTGCCACGCACCAAGAGCTGAATGAAATGCACAACCGGTTTAAGCACATAGACGAGCACTCCAACCGGCCCAGACACCGTCATGGCGAACTTATCCGCATTGTTGATGGCGTAAGTCTTCGGCAGAACTTCAGAGAATATGAGGACCAGAATCGTCATTGCCGCAGTTGCCAGAGCAACTCCGCTCTCCCCAAACATCTTGAGCAGATAAGATGTCGCGATAGACGTTGCGAGGATATTGACGAGGTTGTTCCCCAATAGGATCGAACCGATCAGTCCTTCCTGATTGGAAATCAGCCGGGTCACCCGTTTCGCACCCGCTTTGCCTTCTTTTTCAAGTGTGTGCATGCGCGCACGCGAAGCCGCCGTCAGCGCCGTTTCAGACCCGGAAAAGAACCCAGACAACCCCAACAACACCAGTATGACAGCTGGTGGCCAGATCAATGAAATATCGATGTCGCCCATTTGTGTCTCTTAGGTCTCCGACCTTAAAAATTCCAGAACCGTCGTATGATCAACTTGTTTTTCAACGAAGGACTGGCCCACCCCTTTAGCCAAAATCAGGGTTAAATTGCCCTGATCAGCTTTTTTGTCATGTCCCATATACTCCAGCAAAGCTTCAGCTTCGTAAGGACCGCCAGCCAATTTTTTCACATCAGTTTCAAGGTTTAGCGATGCAATAACGCGTTCGGCGCGCTCTGCATCCTGGCCTGGGCACACATCAATCGCGTGTGAGTAACGATAAGCCAGCGCCATACCGCATCCAACAGCTTCCCCATGAAGAAGTTGTGCGCCAAATCCGTTCGCCCGTTCCAGCGCATGCGCAAACGTGTGACCCAGATTTAAAAGCGCGCGCTTGCCCTGCTCGGTTTCGTCCTCGGCGACGATACGGGCTTTAGATTCGCAAGACACACGAACCGCTTCAGCCAACGCTTCAGGGTCTGCGTTGTTCAACGCGTCTGCATTCGCTGCAACGAAATCAAAAAAGTCCGGATCATCAATCAGACCATACTTCACGACCTCAGCCAAACCGGCGCGCAGCTCTCGTGGCGGCAAAGTTTGCAAAACATCCTGATCAGCAATGACGAGCACAGGCTGATTGAACAGCCCGATCAGGTTCTTGCCCAGACGTGAATTAACGGCTGTCTTGCCCCCTACCGAACTATCGACTTGCGCAAGTAAAGTTGTCGGCATCTGAATGAAATTCATACCGCGCTTTAAAAGGCCGGCGGCAAGCCCGGTCAAATCACCAATCACACCACCGCCAAACGCAATGACAATGTCTTTTCTGTCCGCGCCTTTATCCATCATGTCATCCATCAGCTTTTCCAGCTGCGGCATGCTTTTGGTGCTTTCGCCGGCCGGCAAGACAAATGAAATTGGCTGGATACCGACAGCGCTCAAATTCGATTCAAGCTTGTCCAGATGAATCCGCGCAACATTGTCATCGGTCACAATGAATACGCGATCACGCTTGAGGTGCGGCGCAATCAACTCGCCCACGCGCTCAATCAACCCTGATCCAATCAGAATATCATATGCGCGATCGCCTAGATCTACCCGCACCGTCTTATTCGCCACGGATGTGTGAGTGTTCATGTCAGAAGTCATCGTCATCTTTATATGTTCAAAGCAGAGCGAACTGCGTTCACCGTATCAGCGTGAGGCCCTTCAAAGGTCTCTACTATGTAGTCAGCCTGTGCGTATATAGGCTCTCTTTCCTGCAAAAGATCAGCCAACACCTTTTTGGGATTAGGTTTTTCCAGCAAAGGCCGTCCGCCTTTTTTACTGACCCGCTTCCACAATACGTCCAGATCCGCCTTCAACCATACTGTCACGGCGTGCTGTCTTAGCAGGTCACGCGTAACCGGGTCCATATAGGCGCCGCCGCCAGTCGCCAGAACGACGCGCTGGCTTTGGGTAATCAAACGTTCCAAGACGCGGCGCTCCCCACGGCGAAACTCTTCTTCACCATGCTGCGCGAAGATCTCTGGAATTGTCATATCCGCAGCTTTTTCGATTTCATCGTCCGAATCATAAAACGGCAGATCCAGTTCCGCCGCCAACCTGCGACCAACAGAAGACTTACCAGCCCCCATCAATCCGACAAGCACGATCGGTTTAGCTGCATTCGAGCCGCCTTTTGCCGCGATTTGGTCGTTTTCAACTGGTACGCCGTGTGTCACTAAGTAAACCTCTGTCGAGAATCTGAGTAACGCTTTATACAACGCGTGAGGTGGGAGCAAATAATGGGTAGACCCAGACAGTCATATAAGCGGTCATCTTCACAAAAATCTTCATTGGCTCCAAAGGCCATTATAGCACTCGTCATTCTGGCCTTCCTGACTGGCGGCGTATTTTATTTCGCTGGCCAGGCGGAGAAAAAAGCTCCAGAACCGACAGAAATGCGTATGGAGGCGCAAAATGTCACGACGCGCTAATGTTTTTGCCGCTTCGATTATCGCGCTGACAACAGCCCTTGGCGCGCACGCACAGATTTCCGCCTCAGGACCGCTGACACAAGTTGACCCTTGGGGTGTTGGCTGGGTTGGCGCGCGCAATGGCGGACTTGGTTCTGACCTTTGGACAGCCACTCACGCCGACGATGTTGAGCTTTTATACGGGTCTATCGATGTAAATGTCCTAACACCCGCACAAGAAGCATTGGTGCGCGCCATTGTGCTGTCCGGCGGACGCACGCCTGAAGGCGACACAGGCAACGCCATGCTACAACGTATTCGCCTCCTGCGGCAGTTGGGCGAAGAACGCAAAGCTGTAGATATTCACAGTCGCTTTCCAAATAAAGCCTGGTCTGAAGATCCTGCAAAATTTGACGCCGACCTGGATCTTGCTTCAGGTGACAACAAACGTGCCTGTGCGTCGGCGCAAACCGCAAACAGCGAAGATCCATATTGGCAGTCAGTCCGCGCAACGTGTTACGCGCTGGCCGGTAGTCTGGACGCGGCACAGCTTTCCGCCGAATTTGCGGTCTCTTCAGGGGTGGAGGACCCGTGGCTGTTAAGCGCTGTTTCGGCTGCTGTGATCGCCGATGCTGACACGCGGCCAACTGCGCGATTTGGCAATGGTGTTGAAACGGCCCTTTCCATACAGGGCAAGCTCCCGCCCGGTAATGATACTTTTGTCAATCTGACGCCTGAGCGCGCGTTGCTGATCGCTGATCGGCCGGACGCTCCGGACCTGCTCAAGATGCGCGCCCTGATTACTGCCGCGCGCGCAGGCGCCATTTCACCAGACAAAGCGCGTCGCGCTTTGGTGACGCCCAAGCCTGCTGACGCGACTGAAAACACATTGCGCACCCCCTTAGAAACAGCTGTGGACACAGTCGCTGATCCCACGACAGATGTCGCCACTAAAGCAAAAGCGCTTGTTGATGCGCTAAGCGGATCACGCAACGACATTCGCGCCTTTAAACTGCATACAAAAGTCCTGCTGCCAGAAATCAAAGCGATACCTATCAAGCGTGAGACAGCGCTTTTTGCGCCATCTTATGTTGAGATCGCATTGGCTGCTGAAGACCTTGAATTGGCAAAAAAATGGCGTGCCGCAATGGACAACCCATTCGACAAACCGCCCGTCCCTGAACCAACGCAAGCGCAGCCTGCTTCTGGGCCTCAATTGCTCGTCCCTCAACAACCAGCGCCAACGCCAGAGCCAATTGTCGAGGAGACATCGTCCAATTCAGTCGAAATTCTACCACCTGTTGAACATTCAGAATGGGATAAGGTTCGGCTAGACTCACTAATTGCGCTATCTTCCGATGACGCCAGCAATGCTGTCATCATGGATATCTCCCGTCGCCTAATGTCCCTGCCAATCGAGCAACAAGCGGGCGTCGTACAGATCTTGAGCGCCTTTTCCGGCCTGGGATATCCTTTGTCAGCTGAAGCGCGCACGCTCTTAAGCGATGAAGCCAACTCGCGTGGATTTTCCCACGACGCATCCAGCAGCCTGTCACGCATCAATGCCTGTCTGCGCGCAGGCGCAAAGGGCGAAGCTATGATGCGCGCCCTGCTGCTCTCTTTCCAAGAGCAAGGTCGTGAAGGAAATCCCATCGTGATGGCCGACACGCTTGGCGCGATTTCACGTGCAGGCCTAAAAGATCAGGCGCGCGGACTAGCTCTTGAGATGATCGCACCCTGGGGCGCTGTTGCTTCTTAAAAGCAAAAATAACGGAGTGGTTATCCGATCATGAGCCTGGCGCTCGATATGAGGCGCATCGACGCCTTCTTAGAAATGATGAGCGCCACACGTGGCGCCTCTCCTCATACGCTGGACGCATATCGACGGGATTTGTCAGACGCATCAGCTTTTTTAAGCGCGTCAGATGTCGGCACCGGGCTAGCTGAAGCTGATGGCGAAGGCCTCGCAGCCTATCTGCGTGACCTGTCAGAGCGCGACATGGCTGCCACCACACAAGCGCGCCGCTTGTCATCTTTAAAGTCTTATTTTCGGTTTGAACTGGATGAAGGTGAGCGGGACGACGACCCAACCTCTCGTCTTTCCGGACCGACTATCACGCGCGAAGCGCCTGACGTTCTTTCCAAGGATGAAGTTGCGCGCATGATTGAGGCAGCCGACAATGCCGCACCATCCGCAATTCGGGACAAATGTATTCTGGAATTGGTGTACAGCGCCGGCCTTCGTGCATCCGAAGTATGTGAACTGCCAATAGCCTCCCTTCCAAAAGGCAAGGAAACCGCCCTCATCATCCGCGGCAAAGGCGATAATGAAAGGCTGGCGCCACTGGGAAAGGCCGCGCGTGTCGCCCTACAGGATTATCTAAAGATCCGTGAGAAATTTCTGCCAACAAACGCAAATCGCAAGCGTGCGGAAAAATACGTGTTTCCTTCACGTGGAAAGACGGGACACTTTACGCGGCGACGCCTGGCGCAAGTCCTCGAAGATCTGGCGATCAAAGCCGGCGTAGACCCAAAGCGCGCCACACCGCATGCCTTTCGCCATGCTTTTGCAACGCATTTATTGTCGGGAGGCGCTGATCTTCGCTCAGTTCAGATGCTCCTTGGACATGCTGATATTTCCACAACGCAAATTTACACGCATGTTTTGACTGACGAATTACAAAAACTCTTGGAAGCCGCGCATCCGATGGCGCAGCGCTAGGCGCTTATCTAACGACCTGCGTATGCAGTGTGGCTCACTATGTCGGTCCTTTTTTGTTTAGAATGCCCCAAGGTCACCGTTTCCAAATCCATAGATGCACCCCATACTTGAAGTCAGTTCGCCCTTGATGGCGGACAAATAAAAATAATGAGGAGAAAACGATAATGACAGATCACGTCAAAGTGGAACGCGACGGCAAAGTAATGGTCGTCACGCTTGATCGCCCCGACAAAAAGAACGCGCTGACAGTCGCAATGTACCGCAAAATCGCTGACAGCCTCATCGAAGCTGACAATGACCCTTCCGTGCGTGCGCTCGTGTTGACTGGAACCGGCGACTATTTCACCGCAGGTAACGACCTGGGCGATTTTGCTGCGGTCAACGCCAACCCAAATCAAGAGCGTGAACTAAACCCGCTGATCAAGGAAGGTCCGCAATTTTCAAAGCCATTGATAATCGCCGCTAATGGCCCAGCAATTGGTATTGGCCTGACCGTCATGTTGCAGGCAGACTTGGCTATCGCGTCTGAGCGCGCCACTTTCCGCGCGCCATTTGTCAATTTGGGTCTCGTGCCTGAATTTGGCTCCTCTCTCCTGCTGACACAATTTGTCGGCGCAGCGTGGGCAAATGACATCCTGCTCGCGGGGCGCCAATTGTCAGCCAAAGAAGCGCTCGATATCGGTCTTGTCACACGTATTTATTCTGAAGCCGATCTGATGACGGAAACAATGAAGGCCGCTCACGCGATGGCCGCCTGCGCGCCATCCGCCTTTAAAGAGTCCAAAGCGCTGATCCGCGCAGAACGCAGAAAACATTTGGGGGAAGCCATTCAGGCTGAACTTAAAACCTTCACTGCTCAGCTCAAATCTGACGACTTCAAGGAAGCAATGGCCGCGTTTTCTGAAAAACGCCCGCCAAACTTTGGCTAACCCCACCTTTTAAGAGGGCGTGCGGCAACTTTCTTGCGCCCTCTTTTAAGTGCTTGACGCATTGCAATTGACGCACTGCAACATGAGACGTAATTTCCCGACAAATATCCAATAACATCTCGGGAGACGAAGGCTGATGTCCGCTTACAAACCACCGCGCAGTTTCTTTAAACCGCTGGCGATTGGCGCACCTGAGCCATACCGTGAATTGCCCGTGCGCGTGGAACGTATGATCCACTTCGTGCCGCCACACATTGAAAAAGTGCGTGCAAAAACACCGGACATGGCGAAAAAAGTCGATGTGATCCTCGCCAACCTCGAGGACGCAATCCCGGCTGACGCAAAAGAAGCTGCCCGCGCAGGCGCGCTTGAAATGGCGGAGATCACAGACTTTGCCGCAACTGGCACTGGTTTCTGGTCGCGTGTAAACTGTCTCAACTCACCCTGGTTTTTAGATGATGTGACCGAACTCGTCATGAAAGCCGGCGACAAGCTTGACGTGTTGATGATCCCAAAGGTCGAAGGGCCATGGGACATTCATTATGTTGACCAGCTGGTCGCACAGCTTGAAGCCAAAGCAGGCGTTAAACGTCCGATCATGCTGCACGCAATTCTGGAAACAGCTGAGGGCGTGAAGAATGTTGAGGAGATCTGTTTGGCGTCTCCGCGTATGCACGGTATTTCGCTTGGACCAGCCGACCTTGCCGCATCGCGCGCCATGAAGACAACGCGTGTCGGTGGCGGACACCCGTTCTACCGTGTAATCGAAGACCCACACGCTGACGGTTCAGACCGCATCGCAGCACAACAAGACCTCTGGCACTACACTGTCGCAAAAATGGTCGACGCATGTTGTACAGCCGGCATCAAAGCGTTTTACGGTCCGTTTGGTGACATCGCAGACCTCGACGCCTGTGAACAACAGTTCAAGAACGCCTTCCTTATGGGCTGTGCAGGTGCTTGGTCACTGCACCCCAACCAGATCGACATTGCTAAAAAGGTGTTCTCACCTGACGTTGACGAAGTACTATTCGCCAAGAAAATCCTGGACGCGATGCCAGACGGAACCGGCGTTCACATGATCGACGGCAAGATGCAGGACGACGCCACCTGGAAACAGGCAAAGGTTATGGTCGACCTGGCTAAACAAGTCGCAGAAAAAGACCCCGACTTTAAAGCCGCTTACGAGTTTTAAGCTCGTCCCGGCTATCCAGCTTTCAATTAACTGATACCCTCCCTTGAAAAGCATGCTGACAATCAGCGGCGGACAAGGGAGGATTATTCATGCCAAATCGTTCAGCAAACCTGCAACGATGGATGAACTTCATCGAAAAGCACGATGAAGCACTGCTCGCCGACATGCTGGCGGAAGATGTGGTGTTTCACTCGCCAGTCGTTCACACCCCACAACGCGGCAAAAAGATCACATTCCTTTACCTTGCATCAGCTGAGAAAGTCTTAGGCGGCGAAAACTTCGCTTATGTGCGCGAGCTTGATTGCGGCGATCAGGCCATGATCGAATTCGTCTCTGAAATCGACGGTATACATATCAATGGCGTCGATATCATTACCTGGAACAATGAGGGTAAGATTATCGACTTTAAAGTCATGGTGCGCCCGCTTCAGGCAGTCAACGCCATTCACGCCGCCATGGGCCGCAAACTTGAACAGATGAAACCAAAACCCTAACGGCGCGCCTTTAGAATTTTGAACGTGGCGCTAGCCCGCGCAATCGGATCGCCGTCAGCACGGATAAAACAATCTGTAAAACACACTGAGCCGCCAATTTTGACATAATGCGTATCCACATCCAGCCATTGGCCCAGCTTTGCAGCGCCCATAAAGTCTGTGGTTAGATTGATGGTCACCAGACCATCAGCGGCACGCCCCTCGGCCTTCATCACTTCGCCGCAGGACAGCCCCATGGAATTATCCGCCATAGACGCAATAAACCCGCCATGCACCATGCCGCGCGAGTTACAGTGCGCTTCAGCCAGAACCACCCCAATGCGCACCCTGTCTGGCAGGATTTGCGAATAAAGCGGCTCCCATGGATCTGTAAAAGGCGACTTGCGATAATGGGGTTCAAACCCATCTGGAACATTGTTTATTGCCAAAATGTTCTCCTTATACTACTTTTGGTTGCATTCGAGGGTTTGCGCATTTCGGCGCACGCACTAGATTCAGTTTAAAAGGAAAATAGTGCGCGCCAACTGCGGCATAAGGGAGAACACCATGAAATTCACAGAGGTCCTCAACGAGCTGACACCTGATGGCGAGCAGTTGTTTGGAAAAATTCCCGACAGTTGGCGACAAGGGCGCACCGCCTATGGCGGTATTTCCACGGCGCTGGTCTATGAGGCCGCGCGTCGTATGTCCGGCGAAACACGCGCACTTCGTTCTGCAATGGTCAATTTTGTCGGTCCAGCATTTGAAGACTATACAGTGGAAGCGACCACTCTGCGCTCTGGCCGCACGGCCGCTGCTGTACGCGCCACAATGAAATGTAATGATGTGCCCGCAAATGAAACCGTCTTTACGTTCTCAGATTTAAGGCCAGAGTCTTCACTCAAAATACCAGGACCAAAACCGCAACCTTATCCGTTACCGACGGATGAGGATGAGCGTATTCCTTTAAACGGCGTTGGACCTGTTTTTATCTCTAACTATGAAATGGCGCCAATGGGCGGAAAACCATTCCGTGGCGATACCGAAGCTCATCTGACTTGCTGGGCGCGTCACCGGGATGAACAAGCGCATGACTCCATTGCAGGCATCATCTCTCTGGCTGATGTTTTGGCGCCTGCCGCGACACGCACGCTCAGCGAACCTGCACCAATGTCCAGCATGACCTGGATGATCAACATGCTGGTGGACAATCCCACGACTGAAGACGGTTGGTGGATGGTGCACACACGCGCCGACAACGCTAAAGGCGGTTTTTCCAGCCAGGACATGTATGTCTGGAACGCTAAAGGCCAATGCGTCATGACTGGCCGTCAAATGGTGACGATCTTCGCTTAGCGTACGCTGTCAACTCTTGGCCAGACCTGTGCGCCGCCTATAACAGTCATGATTGTCTCCGCCTCAAGTATGTCTTCAGGCGGAGCGGTCATGAAATCAGTGTCAAAGACGGAAAAGTCCGCAAACTTGCCCACTTCAATACTGCCCAGTTCATGTTCTCTGAAGGCCGCATGAGCTGGCCATGATGTGAACATTTTCAGGGCTTCCTCGCGTGAAACGGCTTGCTCTGGATGCCAGTAATCAGCCGAAAACCCGTTTAAATCCTTTCGTGTGATCGCGGCGTAAAACTCGATACGCGGATCTCCCTTTTCAACTGGCGCATCCGACCCGCCCGCGATTACTGCCCCCGCATCAATTAAAGAGCGCCAGGCATAGGCCCCTTCAAGGCGCTCTTCTCCCAACCGATCCTTGGCAAAGTGTAAGTCACCGATTGCATGGGATGGCTGCATGGATGCGATAACACCCAGCTCCGCAAAGCGCGGTATATCTTCTGGGCTGATAATCTGCGCATGTTCAATCCGCCAGCGTGGGTCTGCGCCAGGGTCAGCCTCCTCCATCGCTTCTTCAATCCAGTCCAGCGCCATCGCGTTGGCTTTGTCGCCAATCGCATGAATGGATAAACGAATGTTGTTTTTAAGCGCCCTCGTCATCAGGTCGAGTGTTTCGTCTTTGTCGCGCAGCAACAAACCGCTTTGATCCGGACGGTCTGCATAAGGCGCTTTCAGTGCTGCGCCGCGCGAACCCAATGACCCATCCATGTAAATTTTTACACCATGCGTTTCGATCAACGCCCCCGGCGAGATGGCGCCGCCTTGTTCGGCCAAAAGATCAAATCCGTCCGGATTGAGCATGTTATAGACACGCAGTGGCAACAATCCCTGAACCGAGGCAGTTTCCATCAGTTTCACCTGCTCAACAGGCACAGACATGTTGTGCATGCCGGTCCAACCAGACGCTGCATAAATCTCAGCGCCTTTGATAAGACGCGACACCACAGCTTCTTCGCTACTGTCAGCAGGTCCGAACGGAATAAGAGACATTGCGTTATCAATTAGCATGCCGGTCGCACGTCCTGCCTCGTCTCGCTCAATTGCGCCGCCCGCAGGGTCTTTTGTGTCAATGTTGATACCAGCAGCCTCTAGCGCCAACGAGTTAGCCACCAGCGCGTGTCCGTCCGCACGGATAAGGACGACCGGGTTTTCATCTGAAACATCATCAAGATCATCGCGTGAAGGAAAGCGCCCTTCCGGCCAGTGTGTTTCGATCCATCCACGCCCCACAACCGGCATGCCGGGCGGTTTGCCCTCCACCTCATCAGCCACGCGCGCAACCATCGCTTCGAGTGAAGCGACACCGTCTAGTGAAAAATCAAGCGCACGCTGGCCAACGCCTTCAAGGTGGGCATGGCCGTCAATAAATCCGGGATACATCACCGCGTTTTGCAAATTGACGAGTTTTACACCCGCACGCGTATCTTTCAGGATCGTGTCCGCGTCGCCAACATAAACGATGCGCGCGCCGATCACGCCAACTGCTTCGGCAGTCGGCTGACCCTCAACGCCTGTATAGATCGTTCCGCCAAGGTAGATGGTTTCAGGACGTTTGTCCGCGCAGGCCGCAACCATTATCAGCGTCGCAAGCATTAAGAATATGCGCTTCATGCTGAAACACCCCTCATCTGTCTGGCCTTTTAAAGGCCTGCAAGATGAAAGCAATCAACCATAATTGCAATTCACACAAACCGCCGCACCTTACCCAGACCGGAAAAGAAAAAGCGCGCTTTCGACGGCTTGTCGAAGCGCGCTATGTTTTCCCAACGCCTTACGGTCGTTTTATGCTTTAAGCTGCAGCAGCTTTCTTTTCCAGCTCGCGCTTGATTTTCAGCGCTTTAGCAGACAGCTCAACATCTTTGGCTTTTGCAAGGAAGCCATCCAGGCCGCCACGCTTGTCCACTGTGCGCAGCGCTGAAGCAGCAATACGCAGACGGAATTCTTGGCCGAGTTTCTCTGAACGCAGGGTTACTTTCACCAGGTTCGGAAGGAAACGGCGTTTGGTCTTGATGTTGGAGTGGCTGACCAGGTTACCGACCATCGGTTTTTTACCTGTTAGCTCGCATTCGCGGGACATAGGATCTGCTCTGTCTGTCTTGCGGGGCGCAGCCCAAATGACGCGCACACCAGGAAACTTGTTAAAAACGAAGCGCGGGGATTACAGGCTCGGCACACACACGTCAAGGCGTATTCGTAATGAAACTGACGCCAATCATACTTATTGCGTCGAAATACGCATAAACATGGTTATCACTCTGGGAAAACCTGGTTATTCATTTGGCGTTCATCGCGAACGCCATCTGTTACAAAGTGTGACGGATTGTTGAACGCCTCAGTAACCTTCTGCCGCAGTTAGACGGTTATCCTGACGGGAATTCGCCACTATTTTCACCGCCTAGTCAGAGCCAGTTGAGTTTCTGGGAGTTGAATAAATGTCGACGTTGAAAGCATTGACCACAAGCTTTGTGTTACTGGGTGTAGCAGGCGCAGCGAATGCGGAACCTGTCGCGCCAGCGGATGCAAGGCCGTCTGCTACGGTTGAAAAAGTGCGCGCCTTCGACACCATCACATCAGGCGAAGCGCGCCAGTTCAAAGTCGAACTGGACGGATATGTCCCTCCAACGAATTGGCTACCGCAGATTAAAGGCGGTAAAGTCGTAATTAAAGCTGAAGTCTATCCTGACGAATACCGGATCGACACCCGCGCCCGCGCCGCCGGTATTGTCGACTGGTTCGTCAATTACTCCTCTCATCTGGTGTCTAAAGGCATCATCACGGAAAAAGGCGTCACGCCGCGCTTTTACTCTGCGACAGACGATGAAGGCCGAAAGAACCGCCGCACTCAGATCGTCCATTCTGAAGATGATGTGAAGGTCACTGTCACGCCACCTCACGGCAATCTGGGCGACCCAGCGGCGACCCTGGAACAGAAACTGGAAGCGATGGACCCTATTTCTGCGCTTTTGGCCCTCGCCATTAGCCCAGAGGCGACTGCGAAGGACCCTTGTCGGGGCTCCATGCGTGTTTTCGACGGCAAGGGCCGTTATGACCTGAAACTAAGTTTTGGCGAATACCGCAAAAACCTAGGCGAAAAAGCTTGGAATGGCCCAGGGTATATTTGCTACATCCAATATGTGGAACTTGCAGGCTTCAAGAAGAAATCAGCTGAGCAGAAACGCAAAGAAGCCAAAGACCTGCGCTGGGTCTCCATGACACTTGCTGACATGGGCCCCGGCGAATTGCGCGTTCCGATTAAAATCGAGGCCAGATCCAACAAGCGCGGCAAAGTGACGATCGTCGCCACCGATCTTGATTATGGAACGCTGCCAGTGGATGTGGACCACGCAGAGCTGGACCATAGCGACGCCTCCAACGGCTAAGGTCGCAAAATACATATCGTTTGGGTTGGTTGAAATCGCCTGACGCCCTAGGTTTAAGGTGATTTCGCCGATTCCTGTGCTAGGCGCAGGATCACACCGCAACCAGGGAGGCCAGGATGAACGCACGCCCCGACAATGTGCGCGCTGTGCTTGGCCCGACCAACACCGGCAAAACCCACCTCGCTGTTGAGCGCATGATGGCGCATGAAACTGGCATGATCGGGTTACCCTTGCGGCTGCTGGCGCGAGAAGTTTACGACAAAATCGTTGCAGCGAAAGGCGAGCGGGCAGCCGCTCTCGTCACCGGCGAAGAGCGCATCATTCCCAAAACAGCGCGGTATTACGCCTGTACGGTAGAGGCAATGCCGCTGTCTATCCCCGTGAGTTTTCTGGCAATTGACGAAATCCAGCTGGCCCGCGACCCAGACCGTGGTCATGTCTTTACTGACAGAATTTTGAACGCTCGCGGCGCACACGAAACCATGCTGCTTGGCGCAGAAACCATGCGCCAGCCACTCAATGCGTTGGATCTCATCGTCGATTCAGAGCGCCGCGAGCGATTTTCCCAGCTTCACTATTCAGGTCCGATTAAGCTCACGAAATTGCCAAAGCGCTGCGCCATCGTCGCGTTTTCTGCAGAAGAAGTTTACGCTATCGCAGAGCTATTGCGTCGCCAACGTGGCGGAGCAGCGGTTGTCATGGGCGCTCTCAGTCCGCGCACGCGCAACGCCCAGGTCGAACTCTACCAGTCCGGCGAAGTGGACTATCTGGTGGCGACCGACGCTATCGGCATGGGCCTGAATATGGACGTGGTGCACGTCGCTTTCGCCAGCCGTAGAAAATATGATGGTCACCGTCGTCGCGAACTGCGTGCTGACGAGGCCGCGCAAATTGCCGGACGCGCGGGCCGGTTCCGTGATGACGGCTCGTTTGGCGAAACCGGCGATTGTGAAACCTTTGACGAAGAAACCGTCGAGCGCATCGAAAATCACACATTCGATCCGGTAGAATTTTTATACTGGCGGAACTCCGCGCTGGATTATTCATCCCTCGACAAGCTCTCCGATAGTCTGCGCCGCCCTTCTCCGCACCGATTGTTACGACGTGCGCCAGATGCGCTGGATGAAATTACCTTTCAGGCCATGCGCGGCATGAGCGACATTATCGAACTGGTCAAAAGTCCCACGCATGTGCGGCGTATGTGGGATGTATGCACTTTGCCGGACTTTCGAAAACACGGCCCGGATGCGCATGTGCGCCTCGCCCACTCCTTTGCAGAGAAACTCATCAACCCGTCTGCCCGCCTTAAAGATCAGTGGATACACGGCCAGGTCGAACGTATAGATCGGGTCGATGGCGATATAGATGTTTTACAGGCGCGCCTTGCCGCGATACGAACTTGGACGTATGCAGCCAACCGCGAAGATTGGCTGGAAAATGCAAAAATCTGGCGCGGACGCACAAGAGAGATTGAGGATAAGCTCTCTGATGCGTTACATGAGCGCCTCATGCAGCGTTTTGTAGACAGGCGAACATCTGCGCTTTTGAAAAGCCTGAACTCGGAGGAAGACATGGAGGCTGGCGTCGGAAAAGACGGTGAGATTACGGTGGAAGGTCACCATGTGGGACGCCTTGATGGCCTGACCTTTAATCCCGTCGTAAGCAGCCAGACCCTTGAAGGCCGCGCTATCCGCAATGCCGCCTTTAAAGCGCTAAAGTCCGTGATTGAGGACAAGTTGAACGCGATTTCTGACGCTGAAGACGGTAATTTCTCACTGGTCGACAGTGACCGGATCGCCTTTCGTGGGGAAGTCATCGGTCGCATCAGCAAAGGCGCCGACTGGTTATCTCCGACTGCGGAACTTATCGGCGCGCCTGATGCTGAAACACATATTCGCGCACGGGCTGAAGACCGTCTACAAACTTGGATTATCGCACACATTCGCGAAGTGCTTTCACCGATATTCAGCCTGCAGACAGCGTTAAAATCAGGCCGTTTGCGTGGCCTTGCCCGTGGTGTGGCGAACCAGTTGATTGAAGCAGGCGCTGCCATCGACCGCCGCAAGGATGAAGTCGCCGCCGCACTGACACGCGATGATCGCGCCGCGCTCAAAGAAGTTGGCGTCCGTACGGGCCGTATCGCTGCGTATCTGCCCGGTTTATTAAAACCAGCTCAAGCTGATCTCAGCCTTAAGCTTAAAGCGCTCGGCACAGAATATGCGCCAATGAAGCCTCCATCTTCTGCGTCATTTCGGACGGAAAAAGGCTGGGGCCGCACAAATCTTGAAGCGGCTGGCTATGTGCGCCTTGGCCCGCGCGCGGTACGCGCTGACATGGCGGAGCGCCTGTCTTGGACTTTAGGCCAGGAACGTAAAAAGTCTGAAGGCACAGCTTTTCCTGTTCCGCCAGAACACGCCGCACTGGTTGGGGCGCCTATGGATGATTTCATCGAAATCATGAAAGCCATGGGGATGATCCCCGCCGAACGCGATAAAGAAACCAACGCTGTGAAACTCTGGCGGTTTGCTTCGCGTAAGACGCAGGAAAAGAAAAAAGCCGTCCGCCAGGAAAAAGTTGTCAGCGACAGCCCGTTTGCAGCGCTTGCCGCTTTAGCGACACCGCAACAAGAAGCGCCTGCTCACAAACCGCGCAAGCGCAAGAAAAAGCCAAAGCCTGCGCAAGCAAAAACAGACGCGCAACCAACGCAAATAGCGCAAGCTGAAGATACGACGCCAGATAACACGCAAGAGGACGTTCAGACCTCGGCGGTCAATGACGCGCCCGCAGCTGAAGTTGAAAACGCTGTCTCTCCATCAGAAGAAAACATCAACTCATGAGCATGAGCTGATATGGCGCATAAACCAGATTCCTCCGCCGCAAATGACGAAACAAAAATGCGGGTTGATCTGTTTTTATATCGCACACGCTTTTTTAAGAGCCGCAGCGCGGCTGCTGACGCTGTTTCATCAGGTTTGCGACTTTCTAGAGACGACAATGTCAGACGAGTGGACAAGGCCTCAACGTCAGTTCAAGTCGGCGATGTGTTAAGCATTACGAAAAATAATCAGGTCATAACACTGACGATCAAACAGTTACCGGACCGGCGTGGTCCAGCAACAGAGGCCCAGTCTTGTTATGCCATCTCGGATGACTAAGTCTTCATCGCGGCTAAACGACCCTTCAAGCTTTGCTCAATTGACAGTCGCACTAAAATTTTTAAATGAGCCTCTCGGAACCTAATCGGAGTATCTCGAGTTGACCTACATCGTTCTCGACGCCTGTATCAAATGTAAGTACACAGACTGTGTGGAAGTTTGCCCTGTGGACTGTTTCTACGAGGGTGAGAACATGCTCGTGATTCACCCCGACGAATGTATCGACTGTGGCGTGTGCGAACCAGAATGTCCGGCTGAAGCAATCGTGCCGGACACCGAAGACACCCCCGACGGCAAATGGTTGAAAGTTAACTCAGAATACGCGGACAAGTGGCCAAACATCACAGTTCGTAAAGATCCGCCAGCAGATGCGGATGAATGGGCGACCGTTAAGGATAAATTCGACCAACATTTCTCTTCAAAGCCGGGTTCAGGGGATTGAACACTGGAAAATAGGCGATAAGGTGCGGTTAAAGGCTTGATCCGCCTGACATATCGTCACCCACTTGGACAATTGTTACAATTGTGCTAATGTCCTCGTCTCGCGTACAGTTGCGCGTAAATTTAATCAAGGCCGAAAACACCGACACGTCGCTGAAATATATGGTTCAGGGACCGGGTCGTTTTCGGCTGTAGGGTTGAGTAAGAGGATCAAGCGGAAATGACAAAACAGACAAAATCCGGGGCGACGTTTGAAGTTGAACAACACATCGTCTACCCGGCGCACGGTGTTGGTCGCATCACTGCAGTTGAGACGCAGGAAGTTGCCGACATGAGCCTAGAAGTCTACGTCGTTTCTTTTGAGCAGGACAAACTCATTCTTCGCGTTCCAACTGCCCGCGCAGAAGCTTCTGGCATGCGCGCACTGGCGTCCACAAAAGTTGTTGGTGACGCGCTGAAAACACTAGGCGGCCGCGCGCGTATCAAGCGCACAATGTGGTCACGTCGCGCTCAAGAATACGAAGCGAAAATTAATTCCGGCGACCTGGTTTCCATCGCAGAAGTCGTTCGCGACCTTCACCGCGCTGAAGACCAGCCAGACCAGTCCTACTCCGAACGCCAACTTTACGAATCCGCTCTGGACCGTATGGCGCGCGAATTGGCTGCTGTTGAAAACATTGCGCACACAGAAGCTGTTGAGCGTCTGTCTAAGTCTCTTGCGAAAAAAGCCGCTTAAGCTGCTTTAAGACGAGATCATGTAAAGATTGAAGAAGCGCTTTCCCTGCGGGGGAAGCGCTTTCTTTTTGCTCATGCTGTCAGCAACTCAAATTGAGCCCAATGATCCAACTTCAAAAACCGCCGCCCATCGTCACTTATCCGCAAGCCACTGCGCACACGCACTTTATCGCCCACTTCAATCGGTATGCGCCCCCGCGACCGCGACAAAACGAGGCCTAACTCAAGCTCTAATCCGGCATCAGAGGCAGAACGACAAAAACTGTCCGCTTCATCAGTTTCAATGAGTCGCCTTATTTGCCCCTCAACCAGAACCAAACCACGCCCCTGATCAGGCATTTCATTCGGCGAAATCGGCGCATACTGAGGTAAGGCCCACAATCCGCGACCAGCTGAGCGCGCCTCATTCTCCAACGCATACAACTGTCTTGCCCGTGTACAATTATCCGCCCAGCTGTGCACGCGGGCTGCGCCGCTGCGCACCATCAGCCCATTCGCCCAGATATCCCGACCGGTTTCATCCTTCACAATTACATGCGTAATCGCACGCTCATATCTGTCGCGGGTCAAACCGCCATAAAAAATCTGAGCGCGACGCCCAAGCGCAGCTTGGGTCAATAGCGCTTTGGCGTCTTCACCATAAGCATCAGCTTTTCGATCTCGCCAGGCCGCGCGTGGCGCTTCAATTTCAGCAAGCCTGACAACCAGCCCGGTGTTCAACACCAGCGCATCACCATCACGCACCTGAACCACATGTCCCTCTTCGCCAGGACGCAGGTCCTGCATATCTTTGCGAAATCCGCACCCACCCACAAAGCATGCGCCTGCGGCTAAAATCCACCGACGGGTTCGAAAGTCCTGCGCGTTTAAAATATGATTGCCCCGAACCACAGTTAGAGTCTTGTTTTTGCCCTTATCACGCCTCAACCCCATGCACAGATTATGGGAATGAGCCACCCAAAACGCCAATTTCTTGTCGAAGCGGAAAAAACTCGCCTCGAAATTGCATCACATTCTGCACATCTGACAAACACACTCGTGGTATCTCAAAAGCCTGTGGACCACATAAGACGCACGATGAGACTGATTTTACGCCTTTTCCTCGCTCTCAGCATGATGAGCGCGACCGCCGCACCCATGTTGGCGCAACAGGTAGCGTTTGAAGGCGAAACATTACCTGAGGGTGTTGAAGGCCAGATCAGATCACTTATTGGCGATCTTGATATCCCCCAGTCCCGATTTGAGGCACGCCGCCAGGCGAAACGCGCGGCGGAAATCACATATGATGTGCTCAATTCGCATGGATACTTCGGCGCTGAAGTGGATTTCAGCGTCACGCCGGAAGAACCTTTCACACCTTTGGTGCGGGTGAATGCGGGAACACGTTTCAAATATGGCCTTGTGCGAACTACCGTCACACCACCGCTCACACCCGGCATTGATAATTTCATTCCCCAAATCGCTGACGGTGAATTTGCGACCGCTTCAGACATTGTTGACGCAGAAAAAAAACTCGTTCGCAAACTGCGTAATTCAGGATACCCGCAAGCAGCTGCGAAAGAGCGCAACGTGCTTGGCGATAAAGACGCCGCCACGATTGATGTTGAATACCTGATAACAAGCGGTCCGCGCATCTGTCTGGGCGAGATTGTCACCAAGGATAATCGCCGCACAAAACAGGTTATTTTTAATCGCCTGGCGCCATTCGAAACAGGCGATATTTATCGCGCAGACGACATGGAACTCTTTCGTCGTCGGATCGCTGACACGCGCGTCTTTGCTTACGCGAATATCGAGCTGGATAGATCAACGGCCATCCAGCTGGATCAATGCGAACAACGTGATGTGATCCTCTCTCTTGAAGACGCTAACCGCCGCACCGTCAGCGCAGGCGCCAGTTACGCCACATCTGAAGGCTTTGGTCTTCAGGCTGGTTACGAACTTCGAAACTTTACAGGGCGCGTAGACACGCTCAGCGCCAACCTGCGCGTCGCCGAACTGGAGCGGGAACTGGCTGTCACCTGGACCCAACCTGTCTTTGGCGCGCTAAACCGCAAAATGACTTTGGGTGCCACACTCTCTCAGGAAGAAACCGACGCATTCGATAAAACAGCTCTTGCCCTTGACGCTCTTTATGAACGGCCATGGACAAAAACATTGGATGTGTTTGTCGGCGTCGGATTTGAAGTGGGACAGGAAACTGTCACCGGTATTGAAGTCGACCGGATCAACGACCGGGAATACGAGATCATCTCCGGCTCTGGCGGTCTACGCTATGACACGACCGACAATATTCTCGACGCCACGCAGGGCGTACGCATCATTGCCTCCGCAGAACCTTCCTATACGCTAGGCGGCGCGGAAAGCGCCTTTATCGTCGGAACCGCAGAAGCGCGCACATATCTTGGCTTTAACGAAGACAAATTTGTGCTGGCTGGCCGCATCAAATCAGGAACAGTTTTTGGCGCCGAGATTGACGATTTGCCCTCTTCCCGGCGATTCTTCGCGGGCGGCGGCGGATCAGTGCGCGGATATGAATACCAAGCCGTTGGTCCCGTTAATGATGACGGCGACCCACTAGGCGGCCGCAGCCTGCTGGAAACAAGCGTAGAGGCGCGCTGGCGCTTTAGCAAAAATATGGGCCTTGTCGCTTTTGTTGATGCTGGTGAAGTCGGTCAGATCGAAACGCCGCGCTTTTCAGACCTGCGCGTCGGCGCCGGGCTTGGCTTTCGGTACTATACCCAGTTCGGGCCTTTGCGCGTTGACTTGGCGACCCCACTTAATCCGGAAGATGATGATCCTGCCATTCTGGCCTATATCAGCATCGGGCAGGCGTTCTGATGCAGAAATTAACGCCAATCCCACCGAACACGCCGGAAGAGACACAACAGCTTCCGCCAGCCCCATCCAAATGGCGCAAGGTGGGAAAATACGCGCTTATCGCACTGGGGGTTATCGCCGCCCTTCTCATTATTGTGCGTTTGATCATCGGTTCAGGAATTGGTCGTGCCGTACTGGAAACCCAATTGGAAAGCCGCGTTATCGCCGGACAAAGTGTTTTGCTGGATAATCTGTCAGGCGATCTCCTGGGTCAGTTTCAAATTTCCCGTCTGGAAGTTGCAGACAAGGATGGCGTGTGGCTAACCGCTGACAACATCGTCCTGGACTGGAACCCCTGGCAATTTGCTTTTGGCAAGGCGCGCGTACGCACCTTTACGATTGAACGGTTGGACTTGCTGCGCGAACCGATTTTACCTGCCCCGGACGAAAAAGACCCGCCAGATCAAGACGCATCGGGAGACACTTTTTTAAAAGCTGTCATCCTGGACAATCTGACTTTGGGCCAAGTCCACGCCTACCAGACACCAGAAACAGCGCTCTCGCTGAACGCGGCTTTAAACGCCAATCGCAAAGATGGCGAACTCGCACTTGCGCTGCGCACCAATCCGCAAGATGACACGGTCGACTTGAACCTTTCATGGAACAAGACCCGTCTCCTGGTAGGCGAAGCCGACATCACCATTAAACAGGACGGTTTTATCTCCGGTTTCCTGCCAAAGCCGCTTGAAGGCGACCTTGTCGCTGCTTTTAAAGGCGAGGGAGATCTGGATGACTGGACTGGACAAGGTGACATAAAAGTCGGCGCAGACAATTTGGCCACACTGGAAGGTGTCAGCGAGGACCGTAGAGCGGCTGTGTCTATCGCCCTCAATCCAACGGTTACATCCCTTCTGGACATGGTCTCGACACGCCTCGGCGACACGCTGGATATCGAACTTACCGCCGACATGGCCCGCTATGCCAACACGCCAGTGTCGTTAAAGCTCAATGCGCCCAATCTTGCCGCAAACCTTTCTGGCGCAGTCAATATCAACAACCGCAAACCACGTGACACCTGGCAGGTTATGGCGTCGACAACCAGGCTTTCTCAGCTTTCAGGTGTTAAGGACCTCCAGGCTGAGACGGTGCGGTTTGGCGGATCAGCCCTCGTAAATGACAATGACATTGGCATAACAGGCAATCTCAGCATCAATGCGCTAAACGCGTTTGGCCGATCTGCGCGCCTTGTCACCGCAACGCTTGATGTGGATCAATCTGATCAAACCATCGGCTTTGATTTTGACTTAAAAGC
>CAYFFG010000001.1:18071-28918 GCA_964342355.1 uncultured Hyphomonadaceae bacterium | reverse complement strand
GGCGCCAGCGCCCTTTCCAGCCTCATTGGCGCAACAGCACAGTTCGACATCAAAGCCAGCTACGCACCTTCAGGCGATCTTGAAATCAATGCTGATGCCGCAAGCGGTCCCACAGACTTGTCAGCTAGAGCCACGCTCAACAACGACGTATTGGCCGCCAATGTGCGCACAGCGATTAGTGACTGGTCTTATTCTGGTGTGACGACAAATGGCGTCAGACTATCGCTTAACGCGAATGGGCCGACGGACAATCTCATTCTAAAGGCGCGCAGCGATATAAATGCGCTTGAAAGTTCCGGCCTGATTGCTGAAGACATTAGCCTCTCTGCGGACGCATTGTGGAAAAAAGGTGTCCTGACCGGCACAAGCGCCCTCACCGCCATTGCAAATGGCGAACCGCTGGACGCTGACGCCAGATACGCGCTGGAGGATGGCTTCACCCTCGAAGATCTAAACCTCGCCTGGTCCAATCTGAACGCAAATGTGCGCGCTGCAAAACCGTCTAATGGCGATCTCGTAGCCAACTTTTCCATCAAGGGGCCACTTGATGTCCTCAACCAGTCCCAGGGACGCATAAACGCCACCGGCGTATATGAAAACGACAAGGTGGACATCACTGCACAACTGGCAAATGTCGCATTTGGCGCCACACGTATTGATAACTTAAACGCCCGTGTCACAGGCACGCCGGATGACGCAGCTTTTGACGTCAAGACAGGCGGTCAAACACCGCTCAACAGCCTGGATACGCCTTTTACACTGGCGCTAAATGGGCGCGCTGTGAATGAAGACAATATCCGCCGCATAACTTCCAGCGTTTCTGGAGACCTTGCCGGACGCACGCTTCAGTCAAATCAACCCGTTGAGCTTGAACTTGGCGACGCCATCCGCATCAACGCGTCCTTGAGCGCTCTTGGCGGCGGCATCGACTTAAGCGGATTTATCCGACAGGAAGACATCGCCGCTAAGGTCAACATTGAGAATGTAAACTTAAACGAGCTTGCCAGCTTCGCCGGACGCGACGACGCGACAGGACGCATCAGCCTAATCGCTGATTGGAACGGTCAGGGCGAAAATGGAACAGGCGCGTTTAGCGCAACACTCTCCGACATCGGCCGGATCCGCGAAGATGCCGAAAAGATTGAATTAGATATTGTTGGCGAGATAACGCCAAACACCGACCAGAACGCCGCCAGGAACACTGACCAGGATACCTCCCAGAACAGCACCAGTATCTTCACCGGTAATTTTGGCCCCCACAAACTGACTGCGAATATAAATGCAAACAGCGCTAATGGACTGAAACTAAGCGGAAAAACCGCCGCAGGAATTACAATCTCCAACGGATTGCCGACCTTAAACCAACGCGTTCCAATGGCGATTGACGTGACAGGAGATGGCGAACTTGCTGCGCTCTGGTCGCTCATCGGCGTTGAAACGATCGACCTGTCCGGTCAATTCCATGTGGAGGCGCGTGACAAAGCTTTGATCTCTGAGCTGCGACCGGTGGGCGTTTTCACGCTGAGAGATGGCAGTTTCGAGCATGAAACTCTCGGCGCGCACTTGCGTGGGCTGGATCTGGAAGCCGATTTCGACGACGAGCAAGTCAATTTATCCTCGCTGAGCGCCCGTGGCGCACATGGGGGTACGCTATCCGGCGAAGGCATTTTGCATTTCGACACGCAAAAAGCGTCATCAGTGTCTTTCAAATTTGCTGAGTTCGTGGCGCTCAAACGTAGCGGGATGGAAGTTCAGCTATCCGGACCTTTGTCCGCGGAAAAAGAACCTAAAGGCGTCTCTATTACAGGCGATCTGAATATTGACCGCGCGAGCGTGGATGTCTCCAGTTTTGGCTCATCAGGCGTTGAGACCGTGGATGTGACGTTTAAGGACCCGGAAGTTGAAAATGATGATGGCGCGGAAGAGGAAGAAGACAGAGTGCCGGTTTTGCTGGATATTTCGCTTTCCGCAGCAAACCGTATCTTTGTCACCGGCAAAGGTCTCGACATTGAACTGTCTGCAGACGCCCACATTGGCGGAGACATCAACGAGCCGGATGTGCGCGGCCGAGCCGACATCGTAAGGGGTGGTTTCAGCTTCCTGAGCCGCCAATTCCGTTTTTCCTCTGGACGGGTAGATCTTGGCAGCACAGCCGCTCAAACACGCGTCAATCTGGAGGCGCGCCAGGCCTCTGACGGCATAACGACAATACTCAACGTGACTGGCCCCGTGGACGATCTGGAGATTGGGTTTAGTTCAAGTCCGCAATTACCCGAAGATGAAGTGATATCTCGGATGCTATTTGGCAGATCGCCAAGCGAACTGACAGCGCTAGAAGCGGCCCAACTCGCCGCAGCAGCGGCAAGTCTATCAGGCAGTGGCGGCTTCACGCCACTCGGACAGATACAGGATGAGTTAGGATTGGACCGCCTTGCGATCTCTCAGGACAGCGAAGGCGCGCCAGAACTGGCAACTGGGAAATACCTGTCCGAAGATGTTTACCTTGAACTTAGAAGTCGCGCTTCCGGCAATGCTGATCTGGCTGTAGAATGGGAGCCTGTGGACAATGTTGAAGTCGGTACGACATTTGGCGGCGAAGGTGATGCGCGTGTTTCGATTCAGTGGAAAAAAGACCTGCCTTAAAACCTCTGCAATGCGTTGATCTTACACGGCGAATAAGCCATAGCTGACCCAAGGAAACAGCTGACATACTCAGCTCTCACCACCTGCTCACAGGACAAGACATGGCCTCAACAGACACACGTCCGCCCTTTCTGGAGTCGCCGGCGTTGTCAGGTTTTACGATGCACTGGCGACATGGTTTTTTCGGGCGTGAAGGTGGGGTCTCGACCGGTGTTTATAAAAGCCTGAACACAGGTCCTGGGTCCGATGATCAAGGCAATCGCGTCAAGGCCAACCGTGATCGGATCTGTATCACGCTCGGCGCATTGCCTGGGCGGATGTCGACCCTGCGACAAGCGCATACCAACAAAGCTGTAATCATCGATTCTCCCATTTCAGTGCCTCAGGCTCCGGAAGCAGACGCTATCGTCACCAGCACGCCAGACATTGTGATTGCAGCGCTGGCCGCAGATTGTGCGCCGGTATTGATGGGCGACCCGCACGCCTGCGTCATTGCGGCTGTGCATGCCGGCTGGCGAGGCGCGCTTACCGGTGTCATGGAAGACGCGATTGAAAAAATGATATCCTTGGGCGCATCCCCTCAGAATATAATCGCTGCTGTTGGTCCGTGCATCAGCCAGGAAAGTTTTGAAGTGGGTCCCGAATTCCAGGAACAGTTTGCGGAAACTTCCCCATGGAGCACAAATCTGTTCGTTCCGGGAAAAGGAGACCGTTTACAGTTCGACCTGAAGCAATACTGTCTGGGCCGTCTTGTAAGAGCTGGCATAGGCAAATCCGAAGCGCTCGCAGATGACACGGTCACTCAACCTGAAAAATTCTTCTCCTACAGGAGATCTCAGGCAAAAAAACAAAAAGATTATGGACGCAACGCCTCGGCAATCATGCTGGTTGGGTGAGGTATTTTTGAAACGGGCGCGTCATTTTGGCGAGATACGCCCTTAACAACCTTGACGAAAGCGCCATAAGGCGGCTTTTGCGACATTAAGATGACACAGACGATTGTGGAAACGTGAAATTACGTTTCATGCAGGACGGAAACTGATCACACATGCGGGCGATGGGCGAAATGAAACTAATCTCATGTAATTCCAACAGACCGTTGGCTCAGGATATTGCAACTTACCTTGACGCCAGGCTGACTGAGGCAGAGGTCAAGACATTCAAGGACAATGAAGTCTTTGTACGTATCAATGAAAACGTACGCGGACATGATGTGTTCTTGATCCAATCGACATCTGCGCCGGCAAACGACCACCTAATGGAATTGCTTATTACCTGTGACGCCCTGGTGCGCGCCTCTGCCCGCCGCATCACCGCTGTTATCCCCTATTACGGCTATGCGCGTCAGGACCGGAAGACAGATGGCCGCACGCCTATCTCAGCTAAACTGGTCGCCAACCTCATTCACAAAGCGGGCGCCGACCGGGTCCTGACTGTCGACCTGCACGCCGGTCAGATTCAGGGCTTCTTTGATATCCCAACTGACAACCTTGTCGCAGGCCCTGTATTCGTACGCGATATCCAACAAAAATATGGCTCCAAAGACATCATGGTAGTTTCACCTGATGTTGGTGGTGTGGTCCGAGCGCGCGCGCTCGCCAAACGGCTGGAATGTGACCTGGCCATCGTCGATAAGCGTCGGCCGAAAGCAGGTGAATCTGAAGTCATGAACATTATCGGTGAGGTCAAGGATCGAGCCTGTATCATGATTGACGACATGACCGACTCAGGCGGCACGCTGGTCAATGCTGCTGACGCAATGCTCAAAGCGGGCGCAAAGTCTGTTTCTGCTTACGTCACACATGGTGTCCTGTCTCCAGGCGCAGCTGAACGCATCGACAAATCACGCCTGAAAGAACTGGTTTGCACAGATTCCATCGCTGCGACAGACGAAGTTGCAAACGCGAAAAAGATCCGCCGCGTGTCGATCTCAGAATTGCTGGGGGAAGCCATTCGCCGGGTGGCAAACGAAGAATCCGTCTCCAAACTTTTCGATTAAAAGCTGTTTAAAAAACAGCGAAAGGCGCAGCATGGGCTTGCTGCGCCTTTCTAACGTGGATTGGGGCAAACCATACCAGGGTTCGGGGGTCCTCGTCCTGAGACGTTTAATGTTCGCCGCCCTCCAGCGTATTCTTGTCCAATTCAGATTTCGCTTCATCGCACTGATCTGCGACTTTTTTGTGAGCCTTGGTCAACTTATTGATCACTTTTCTGAGCGCTTTTTCTTCTTTTTCAGAGTTAGCCCAGGTCAGTTGCTTTTCAAGTTCGACAATCTGATTGGAGATCTCATTTTCTGCTGTTGCAAGAGCTTCAAACCGAATCCGGTTTGCATTCAGACTTGCCAGTTCGATGATTTTTTCGCGTTCAATCAAGGCTGAGCGAGCAACTTCCCGCGCCTGTTCTGCCCGCTCCTTAGCGCGCTCTCGTGCTTCTTCAGTGTATTCGCGCAAACGTTCGGTCATTTCACGGGCGCGCTCAGACCGCTCACGCCCAATCTCAGCCTGCTTTTCGGCGATTTCAGCGGCGTTGTGGCCAGCTTCAACAAGGTCTTCCAGAAAGTCTTCCCAATCATCGCCGGCAAAAGCCTCTGCGATATCGTCAAAATCGTTGGCAAAATCAAAATGGAAATCGCCATCGAATTTAAAATCAGAGTGTTCGATGATTTTTTGATCTTTTGAAACGCCGTCAGCATCCGCCTCAGCGCCCATCAGAACATGCTTCTCTCCATTCTCGTCGACAAAGACAACAACAGCTTCTGGCGCCACATCCACAACCCCACCGTCTGGTGCTTCAGGAGCTAACTGCGCTGGAGCAGGAACCGGCGCATTCAAAGTTTTAGGCGGCGCAGGTGGCGCACTTGCGCCTTTCGGCAACACAACGCCCAGGCGACGGATCTGAGCAGCGTTGAGTTCCATGCTCGGCACCATGGCGACGCCAAGACGCGCTGGGTCCCATGCGAGCAAACCTCCATCTTCGTCAAACGACTTACCCGGTCCCCACAACTCAAAGTGCAGATGTGGTCCCGTCGCGTACTTACCAGACATGCCGACTTCGCCAATTTTCTGTCCAGCTTTGACATATTCGTCTTCACGGACTTCGATTTTCGACATCTGCGAAAAAACACCGCGCCATTCGTCATTGAAGGCTAATTTGACTGCCAGCCCGTAGCCGTCTTTCTCACCGGACCATTGCACACGCCCATCTGCAGGCGCATAGATTGGCGTTCCTTCGGCCGCAGCAATATCAACACCTTTATGGAATTTGAGCTCCCCAGTTACCGGGTGCTCGCGCTCCCCATAACCAGAACTGACTTTGGCCTTTTCAGCCGTGATGACAGTGTGACTAAAGTCTGGAATTGGTTCGCGAACACGCGGACCGCCAGCTCCATGCGCCACTGCGAGCGGAAGCCCGCCAAGCACAAAGAGCGCAAAGCCGACTAAGCCAAATTTGGAAGATTTGCTTCCGCCTGACAGCGCAGCAATCTTCACGCGTTCCGCCAGTTCTTTATCCTTGTTAAAAGGAAACATAGCAGCCGCTGGCGCCTGACGGGATAGCCCCTCAGAAAAACGAGCTATGGATACCAACGCACGCGCATAATCCTGTGCTGGCGCCCTGTTTCTCAACATTGCCGCATCACATGCAAGCTCACGCGAACGGTCCAGCTCCGCACGGATAAACCATGCAAACGGATTGAACCAGAACACATCCGCTACCAGACGCTCCAGAGGACGCCACAGCGCATCCATACGCTTGATGTGCATCAGCTCATGCCCAACGACCATGTCCATGGCGTTTTCACCCAGTTCACGTTCTAAGCCGTGGGGAAAATAAACAACCGGTCGCACAACGCCTTGGGTAAAGGGGGAAAAATCCTTTGGCATGAGTTTCAGCTCAGGCTGACGCCACAGAGTAAATTTCTTACTCCACCTTTCAGCGCTGGCTAGCACACGATGACTTTTAACCGGCTGCGCCTGATCAGTAATGCGCGCCAATTCCCTCGCAGCCCAACGTGCGCGCACAGCCCGTACCAGCCATCCAGCAGCGATGATCAAACCAATGATCAGTGTTGGATTCAAAGAAAAGGACTTTGCCTTCTCCGCTACAGTAGGCGCCGACAAACTTGGCAACGCATCCAAAACGACGGGGATCGCAGGCGCACTTGCATCACCATATCGCCAGGCTGGTTCAATAATTTCTGGCCCAATAACAGCGTAAGCTATCGCAACCAGATACGGCGCTGCGAGCAATACAGCTGCAAAGCGCCACATCATTTGACGTATAGAAGCTCCTAAACCGACACGTTGAAGCGCCGCAGCGGCCACAACCACTATTCCGCCCCAGACAAGCGACAGGACCAGCATCATTGTAATGGTCATATTATTTATCCTCGTCCTTGCCGGCCGTGGTATTAATTAACGCATCGAGCGCATCAAGTTCGGTTTCGTCCAGGTGCGGACTTTTAGCGAACATGGAGACAGGCAGATCACCTTCAATATCGAAAACTTTTCGAGTCAGGTCGCGCACCATCCCTCCCAAAACTTCAACTTTAGAAAGAGCCGCTTCAAAAACAGTCATCCCATGGACATCATGCTTATGAAGCCACTCTTTATCAGCCATTCGATTGATGACGGTGCGCGTTGTTGAATAGCTCCATCCGGTTTCCGGTTTTACGCCATCGTGGACCTCACGGGCGCTTTGACCACCATTTGACCAAAGGTGTTTCAACACTGTCAGTTCAGATTTGTTTGGTTGTGGATTCATTCTGCCACCTTCAAGGGGTGCGACAACTACGACAAACACGTTACATATGTAACACACATGCGTCAAGCATCAGTAATTCTCTAGCTGGCGCACCAGTACTTGCGCATCGACCGCCTCACCGTTATAAGCGCCGCTTCAGCTCTAAGGGCAGTCAGATACCTGCCCTGTGATGTTTGGGAATTGCGTGCATAGGGCACGTGGATTTCAGGACGGAAGGAGACAAACATGGCTGACATCGTATTGAACGTAGAAGTGCGCGAGCGCACAGGTAAAGGCGGCGCACGCGAAGCTCGCCGTCAAGGTAAAGTGCCGGGCGTATTGTATGGCGGTGACCTTGCACCAGTTTCAATCAATCTCGATGCGATCGAGATCCTGAAAGCGCTGAACTCAGGAAAATTCCTGTCTCACATGGTCCAAATCAACCACAAAGGTGAGAAGCAATCTGTAATCCCACGCGACGTTCAGTTCCACACTGTAACGGACGAAGCAATTCACGTTGACCTTTATCGTGTGGATGAAAAACAGCGCATTAAAGTTGAAGTGCCTGTTCACTTCACTGGTGAAGAAGTTTCTCCAGGTATCAAGCGCGGCGGTTCGTTGAACATCGTTCGTCACGAAGTTGAACTGGAAGTTCCTGCTGGTCACATTCCAGAGTTCCTGACAGCGGACGTGTCCAAGCTGGACATTGGTGACAATGTCAAAATTTCAAACATTGACCTGCCTTCTGACGCAGAACCAACAATCACCGACCGCGACTTTACGATCGCAACGATCGTTGGCCGTATCGTAACGACAAGCAGCGATGCTGAAGGTGAAGAAGGTGAAAGCGAAGCTGAGAGCGAATAAGCTTCTGTTGACCTTGATGACCAACCAAACGGCGCTGGATATAATCTGGCGCCGTTTCATTTTGTGAGGCCATCAAAGTTCCAACGTTTTCATCACGCCAAAACCGGTCTAGTTCATCGCACAAGGAAACAGGGAGATTAGGCATGTTGTTGATAACAGGTCTTGGAAATCCAGGCGAAAAATATGCTGGGAACAGACACAATATCGGCTTCATGACGGTTGACGCGATCGCGCAAGCCTACAATTTCGGGCCCTGGCGCGATAAATTTCAAGGAAAGGTTTGCGAAGGTTTAGTCGACCTTCCAGAAGGCGGGCGGCAAAAAGTACTGCTACTCAAGCCTCAGACTTTCTACAATGAAAGTGGCCGATCGGTTGGCGAAGCAATGAACTTCTACAAGATACACGCTGAAAGTGTTGTTGTATTCCACGACGAGATCGACTTGGCGCCTGGACGGTTGCGGATGAAAGTTGGCGGAGGGCACTCCGGAAATAACGGCATGCGCTCGATCATCGCCCAAGCAGACAAAGATGTGCGCCGCGCTCGCATGGGTGTTGGCCACCCTGGCGATAAATCTAAAGTGCAGAGTCATGTTTTATCTGATTTTTCCAAGTCAGACAAAACAAACTGGTTCGATACGATGCTCGATGCATGCTGCCGCGCACTGCCTTTTCTGGTCGCCGGCGACGATGAGCGCTTTCAAGCCGAAGTCATGCGTCTTGCGCCCGCTCCCAAGGCCGACCAATCGCGTCGTGACACAACCTCCGACAGCAACTAAAAATTCTTCCTAAAATCAACGCACACGATATTGTGAATGATTAAAATAGAGGTGGATGCATTCAAGAAATTGCATGCGCCTCCTACCTATCGATTGTAACATTGCCCAATCGATGAGGATCGCACCAATGGCCGCCGACACAGAAACTGAGACACCGGAAAACCAACCTGCAGGTTATGTTCCCCCAAAAGTCTGGACGTGGGAGCCCGGCAATGGTGGTCAGTTTGCCAACATTAATCGCCCCATCTCTGGCGCAACGCATGAAAAAGACCTTCCTGTCGGCAAGCACCCACTTCAACTACACTCAATGGGCACACCAAACGGCCAAAAAGTGACAATCATGCTCGAAGAGCTGTTGGCGCTTGGCTATGAAGGCGCAGAATACGATGCGTGGCTCATTCGCATTGGCGAAGGCACACAATTTTCCTCAGGCTTTGTTGAAGCAAACCCAAACTCAAAAATTCCTGCGCTTGTGGACCGCTCCACACCAACACCAACACGCGTTTTTGAGAGTGGTTCTATTCTTTTCTATCTAGCTGAAAAGTTTGGCGCTTTCTTACCCAAAGAGTATCCTGCTCGCGCTGAAACGATGAATTGGCTTATGTGGCAAATGGGATCTGCGCCATATCTGGGCGGCGGTTTCGGTCATTTTTACGCTTATGCTCCATTTAAAATGGAATACCCAATCGACCGTTTTACAATGGAAGTGAAGCGACAGCTGCACGTTGCAGACACACAGCTTTCCAAGAACGAATTCATTTCAGGCGACACTTACACAATTGCCGACATGGCCATTTTGGGTTGGTATAATGCCGTATGGAACGGTGCGTATGAGGCTCAAGAATTCCTCAGCCTTCATGAATATCCAAACATCAAACGCTGGATTGATCAGCTTAACGCACGCGAACCTGTTAAACGCGGTCTGATGGTGAACAAACCTTACGGCGATTTGAGCGGACAACTTCACGAACGCCACTCAGCTAGCGACTTTGAACACAACACTCAGGATAAAGTCGAAGCGCGCGGCGGAGAAAGAATTTCTGTCGAATAAAAAGCCGACTTCAGGTACCCAGCTCCTTCGAATAGAATTGACTGAAGGGGCGGGTATCCAAGTTTGAAAAGGCTGTCTGATGAGCATCCCAAATGAGCTGGACACGATTATTGTTCCCCGCGCACGAGACCTTGGTAATTTCGAGGTAAGGCGGGCTTTGCCAACCACACAAAAGCAAATGGTTGGCCCATTCATATTTTTTGACCAGATGGGGCCGACCGAATTTCTGACCGGGACAGGAATAGATGTGCGTCCTCACCCCCATATTGGTCTAGGCACGGTAACTTACCTTTATGATGGCGTGATGCGCCACCGCGACAGCCTTGGCACCAATATTGATATCGAGCCAGGTGCTGTGAACTGGATGGTGGCGGGCCGTGGAATCACACATTCTGAACGCTCTCCTGAAGAATCGAGACATACGCCTGCGAACCGTCCCATGTTCGGGATTCAAACCTGGCTCGCATTACCTCTAGCACAAGAGGACATAGCGCCATCATTTACGCATGTGCCTAAACAAGACCTCCCCTTCCTTAATGATAGTGGCGCCAAACTCCGCCTGATCATGGGCCGCGGCTGGGGCGCAACATCACCCGTGCCGACTTTCTCGGATATGTTCTATGCTGATGTTGATCTAGCTCCTCACGCTAAATTACCTTTGCCTGACTATCAGGAAGATCGCGCCATTTATGTCGTCAGCGGGTCAGTAACGGTTGCTGGTCAACAATATGAGCCAGGGCGCATGCTGGTCTTTCGTCCCAAAGACGCCA
>CAYFFG010000001.1:0-17971 GCA_964342355.1 uncultured Hyphomonadaceae bacterium | reverse complement strand
GCAGGAGACCAAGGCGCAAGGCTTCTTGCGCTCGGCGGTGACACCATGGATGGCGATCGGCATATCTGGTGGAATTTTGTCGCTTCATCGAAAGAACGACTAGAAGCGGCGAAGGATGCCTGGCGTGAAGCTGACTGGACAAATGGCCGTTTTTCACTCCCACCAGATGATCAGGAAGATTTTATACCGTTACCCGAATAGTAACCGCGACTTATCCCCTGTTGCCAATTTAGATTAAATACTGGCCCAATAGACTTTGGCATACAATTTCACAGGGGCGGCAGCATGGACCTTGGAACGTTTTCACTCAGCTTGGCGGTTAAGGATCTCGCTAAATCAAAAGCATTTTACGAGAAACTTGGGTTTTCAGTTTTTCATGACGCTTCCGAACATAATTATCTGATTTTGAAATCGCCAAGCGTCACAATCGGTCTCTTCCAGGGCATGTTTGAGAACAATATCATGACATTCAATCCGGGTTGGGATGCTGAGTGTAAAACGCTTGAAAATTTCGACGACATCCGAACACTGCAGAAATCGCTTAAAAACAATGGCGTTGATTTTGAATCTGAAGCTGACGAAACAACAAAGGGCCCTGCTAGCTTTGTTATCAAAGACCCAGACGGGAACGCTATTCTGGTGGATCAACACGTTTGACGACTTCCGCAATTGAAACGAAGCGTTCCGCCAAACAAATGGCGATACTACCACCTTTGGCAGATGCGTTACCACGACTAGTAATACAGGAATGATGGGCACCATCTGAAAAATGGGAAACACCTGAAACAATAAAAGACTTCATGACCGAATTCAAAAAAGAACAATGCGATCGCTGGGCATCACCACCCCGATGACAGCATTATAGGAGCGGTCATCAGTGTGTTGGATAAACATTTTGCGTCCGCGTATCCGAAATCAATTTCTTCGGTCCATCATGTTCTTAGCACGGAACTCTGACTGTCTTCAGAGTGAAAGTTATTTTGCTTGCCAGCAATCGGCATTGCAAATTGTCCAAAATCCCGCTTTATGCCGGTCCAATGTGTTTCATGCGCTTAAGCGCGCCGGATGACGTGACACCCTCGCGCCCGGCTTAATTTCCGGAGACCCTTCATGGGATTTAAGTGCGGTATTGTCGGTCTGCCAAACGTGGGAAAGTCCACCCTATTTAATGCTCTGACGCGAACAGCCGACGCACAGGCAGCCAACTACCCATTCTGTACAATTGACCCGAATGAAGGCGAAGTCGCCGTACCTGAACCACGTCTTCAGAAATTGGCTGAGATTGCAGGGTCTAAAGACGTCATCCCCGCCCGTATGAACTTTGTAGACATTGCCGGTCTTGTGAAGGGTGCAAGCCAAGGCGAAGGTCTTGGAAACCAATTTCTCGCCAATATCCGCGAAACCGACGCCATCGCCTACGTTCTGCGCTGTTTTGAAGACGCTGATATCACGCACGTCGCTGGCAAAATTGACCCCATGGCCGATTATGAAGTTGTTGAAACCGAACTTATGCTGGCTGACATGGAAAGCCTTGAAAAGCGTAAGCCTGCGCTTGAGAAAAAAGCCAAGGGTAATGACAAACACGCCAAAGTCACATTGGATCTGATCGCTTTGGCGATGGAGCAACTGGAAGACGGCAAACCTGCGCGCATGGCAGATGTGCCTGAAGACGCTGAGAGCCAAAAAGCCTGGCGTATGCTTCAGCTTTTGACGACCAAACCGGTCTTTTACATCTGTAATGTCGACGAGGACAGCGCTGGCGAGGGCAATGAGTTTTCCAAAGTTGTTGAAGCACACGCGCAAAAAGAAGGTGCGCCAGTTGTTGTGATTTCCGCCAAAATCGAGAGTGAAATCGCAATGCTTGACGATGAAGAACAGGCTGATTTCCTTGAAACCCTCGGACTGGAAGAGCCTGGTCTGAACCGGGTCATCCATGCCGGCTACACGCTCCTAGGCCTTCAGACTTACTTTACCTGCGGTCCCAAAGAGACGCGCGCATGGACAATTCCAGTCGGATGTACGGCGCCTAAGGCTGCGGGCGTCATTCACGGCGATTTTGAAAAAGGCTTCATTCGCGCTGAGACGACCGCTTACAACGACTATATTCTGTACAAGGGCGAACAAGGCGCGAAAGAAGCTGGAAAAGTCCGCCAAGAAGGCAAGGAATACGTTGTACAAGATGGCGATGTCATGCTGTTCAAGTTCAATGTCTGACGTAAACGTAAGCTTTTTTAGCGCTGTTTTCGATTGTACCCCAGCCTAAAATCTGAAACGGTCTTTCCTACAGCCGATGGGGCGCTGTTTGATGAGGGCGCGACACGACCTTCACAAGGGACAATACGATAGGGCGACAATATAAAACGGCTGTTAATTTGTCTTGGTTGAACACAAAATCTTCCGGTAAAAATGCGCGTGGCACGCATTCAGATCTTAAACTGAAATCTGCGCCTTCTTTGCCGTCATCCCGATTGAACCTCGCTTTACAAGGCGGAGGCGCGCTGGGCGCATTTACCTGGGGTGTGTTGCACAAACTTTGTGAGCGGCCTGAGCTTCAGTTTAAAGCAATCAGTGGCGCGTCTGCTGGCGCGCTGAATGCGGCTGTTTTTGTCTCCGGATATCTAAATGGCGGCACAGAGGGTGCAAAAGAACATCTGGACGCTTTCTGGAATGATATCTCCTCTTCCGCCACACAATCCCAATTACTGCTCGCGCCCCTTAATTTTGGCGGCGATTTCAATATGCTCGGCGCAATGTTCAAAGCAGGCGTCTCGATGGCAAATTCCGCGTTGAATTACAATCCTCTGCGGCAGGTCATTGAGAACCATGTTGACTTTGACGCCCTAAAATACCCAACAGCGCCCAAGCTCTTTGTTTCAGCGACAAATGTCATGACCGCGGACACACGTATTTTCACGAACAAGGAAATGTCCGTTGATGTGCTGCTGGCCTCAGCCTGTCTTCCGTCCATCCATCCGACGGTCTGGATTGATGGCGCGCCCTACTGGGATGGCGGTTTTACCTCTAATCCGCCATTGATGCCCCTTTATAACCATCGTTCAGACCGCACGCTTCTGGTGCGTCTCATCCGCGCTGGCGCCGAAGAAGCGCCCAAACGCGACGCAGATATCGAACTTTATCTAAAGCGCCTCATGTTCGCCCGCCCTTTGCGCAATGACATGCTGCGCCTTTCTGAAAACCCCAAGCAGCAATTGCCCGACGAAATAAATGCTGATGACCATGAGATCGAAGCAAAACTGACCAGCAGCCCGACCCGGCGTATTGTTTCAGATCTGTTCGATAAAGGTCAGCATGCGGCTGACGCTTATTTACATGATCTGTCTTATAACCTGCGCACGTCCAGCAAACGGACACAGACACGCACAATACGTCAAAAAGCCAACATGTAGGATTAGTTTTCGACAGGCACTGGTCCGGTGCGCCGGCGCAAGTCCGCCTCAAACTCAACCAAGGTCATGTTTTCAAACCGCCAAGGAAGCTCATGCTCTAATGCTGCGCGCTGTACAGGTTCGATGTAAGCGCTGTATTTGCGCCAGACACGGATGAACCGATTGTATGGCGTTTCATTGACCAACCACTCGCCATAAAGCTGCATTTCTGCTTCGTCTTCTTCAATGCTTTTGCGCAGATAAACCAATACGAACCACGCACATAAAAACGCCACCAATGCAGGTGCAACGCCCCAAAACCAGAACTCCTGAGGCGAACGCGCCGTAAGTTTGTTGACCAATACAAATGTAACGCCGCTCAAAATAACAAATAGAGCCGCTAAGCGGATATACCCCTCGCGTGTCGCTGTTTTTTGTTCGCGTTTCTGCGCTGTTAGCATCCTAAACCTGCTCCCCCAAACTCAACCAAGATCAGATTAGGTCAGAGATCTTATTAAATCACAGATCGGTTCCTTAAACTTCCAACGACCTGTTTTACCTTCTTTCTAACACTTCCAAATAAATGGACTGTTTTTGTTGGATAAAGTGCGTAAATCACTCACACAAACGCACCAGCGCGCTCAATCACTGCGCCGCCTGTTCCGATTTTGAATCGCGCAATCCCAGCGCCGCTTTGCGTGTTGACCCCTCCCAGGTCAAAGCTTTTGACGCCTCTTTCCTTAAGGTCGAGGCACGCATTCCATAGGCACAGATTGTGTGCGCCCAGCTTGCGTCCGTCGTCCGATGTCCATCCAATATGATAGGTCGCCGCACACCCGTGAATCAGCACCAGCATTGCGCCCGCTGTGTCTTTGCCCAAGTCAGCGCGATAAAGCGCAACCCCTGTATTTTTCGGTGCGCCTTTCGCTTTTGATTTTGCTTCTTGCCAGGCCAATGTCAGTTCCGCTGGCAAAGCGCGGTAACCGCGTTTTTCTCTTTGCTTTTCTTCCAGATTCAAAAGCCAGTTAAATTGGGATGGTTTGACCCCGCCCTTTACGTATTTGAGATCTGATTTTTCCGCTGCATTGAGACGATTTCGCCATTTTTGATCAAGATTTTTTCTCATTGATTCAGCATCTTGCGTCAGATCTATGCGCACTGTAGCGGCGCCCGTCATCACACGCTTTAACCGCCGCAGGCCACCTGTTTTATCCTGGTAGACTTCCTGGGTGTCTTCAGGTGTGAATACCTGCAGTCTTGGGGGGCTGATTGGGGGTGTTGTTTTGAGAAGTTTGTAAGCTGTTTCCTTGTCGCGATTGGACAGTGGCTTGAGCCAGATCGGCCCGAACGTGCTCAATGCGAACCGCCCAACCAGCGCAAAAGGTTTCACGATGATCTGCGCCAACGCCACCAACTCACCCTGATTATCGCGGATAGAGGCGCGCATAACGTTTGCGCCAACACCCTGCATCAGGTCTCCATAGGCCCAATCCTGCTGGTAAGCTGCGCACACGTGTTCAAGCGCACGATCCCAGTCTTCACGCGCGATGTCATTCCAGGAGATGTTGAGCATTTCAGACATAAGCAAAACGTTAGGGGATTATGGTTAACGTCTGGTCGATCCGACTTAAACAAGCAATATGACGGCAAAGACATGGCCCGCGGAAAAGTTCAGACGATTGCTGGTTATAAACTGAAGGAACCGCGCATTACGCCAATGGCGATCTGGCTGGCTGTGAAGTGGATTGGAATACCGATTTTGCTTATCGGCGCCCTGCTGGACCTGGGCATCCAGTTCATTTTTGGCGTTTGCACAGGTCTTTGGTGTCTGGCGGCCTAATCAGCCTCAATCACATCCAATGAAAACATGCGGTCATGTTTTAGCGACGGCACACGCTGGCGCGCTTGATCCACGCGTGAGAGATCAAGCTCAGCCAGGATAACGCCAGGTTCTGTTCCGCCTTCTGCAAGCACCTCGCCCCAAGGCGCGACGATCATGGAATGACCGTAGGTCTCGCGACCGTCTGCGTGTTTGCCACCTTGCGCCGCCGCCACGATAAACACACCATTTTCAATAGCGCGTGCGCGTAACAATACTTCCCAATGCGCTTCACCGGTCACACGCGTAAAAGCAGCCGGCACGGTGATAATCTGTGCGCCTGCCTGAGCCAGCGTGCGATAAAGCGCGCCAAAACGCACATCATAGCAAATGGTCATGCCAATATTAGCGATCGGAGTGTTTGCCAGAACGGCGCGTTCGCCGGGACGGTAAGCTTTGGATTCGCGATATGCCTGGCCATCGCCAACATCCACATCAAACATGTGGATCTTGTCATAACGCGCACGGATCTCCCCTTGCGGATTGATCAGGAATGATCTGTTGGCAAAGCGTTCCTCCCCTTCAACTTTGATGGCAAGTGATCCTATCTGAAGCCATATTTTGTGATCTTGCGCGACTTTACGCATTGCAGAAAGACATTCGTCCTCAGCTTCAAAAACAGCCTTGGAACGTGTGCCTCCGGGGCGGATATCCATGAAGCCAGTGACTTCCGGAGTCGATACGAATTGCGCGCCTTTTTGCGCGGCCTCGCCGATGAGCGTTCGCGCATTTTGAATATTCACTGAAATGATATCGGTTGAGCGAAGCTGTATACATGCGCATATCAGGGGTTGCACGGGGATTCCCCTCTTTAAAAATTCAGTTGGGCTCAACAGCATGCGTTCTGAAAAGCGCGTGCTATTGTCGTTGTTCTTTTACTGTAGATTCGATCACACCTTCAGGTAAGTCACCCATGTCTCAAAATCAGGCCACAACGCCGCCCATCGAAGCCGACGCGCCTTCACAAAAGAGCGCGCCGATTTCAAAATGGGAGCTGGTGTTTATTATTTCCGGCATGATGGCGCTGAATGCGTTGGCAATCGACATCATGTTGCCCGCCCTTCCTCAAATGCAAGCAGCTTTTGGATTTGAAGACAATAATCAGCGCCAGCTTGTTGTTGTCTGGTATGTGATGGGCCTGGGTATTTCGCAGGTCTTTTATGGGCCTCTGATTGACCGTTTTGGCCGCAAGCCAGTGCTGCGGGTCGCGGTTGGCATGTATGTGCTCGCCGGTATCGCCTGTGCAATTACGCCAACTTATGGCGCTCTTCTGTTTGCACGCGCCATACAAGGTGCTGCGGCTGGCGCAACTCGTGTTGTCATACAAGCTGTCGTGCGAGACTTTTATTCCGGCCGCGCCATGGCGGAGATCATGTCCCTTGCGATGATGATTTTCATGGCGGCCCCTATTCTTGCGCCAGGTATCGGACAATTGGTGATGCTGGTATTTGGCGGCTGGAAAGTGGTTTTTTGGAGCCTTGTTGTTTATGGCGCTGTCGTCGGCGGCTGGACGCTGCTGCGTCTGCCTGAGACCATGTCAAACGGTGAAAGACCCGCGTTTAATCCCAAAGAGATCATGCATTCTTACAAGAGTGTGCTGAGTGTGCGTGAGTTCACCGGATATTCGCTAGCGTCCGCTTTTGTTTTCGCCAGCCTGTTCAGCTATATCGCTTCGTCGGAACAATTATTCCACGAAGTCTTCCACACGGGCGACATGTTCCCCTTGTGGTTTGCAGGTGTTGCCGCCTGTATGGCCGTGTCCAACTTCACAAACTCACGCCTGGTGCGACAGTTAGGTATGCGCCGCCTTTCGCATGCTGCTTTGATTGGGATGCTGGCGGTCAACGCGCTGCACGCGCTCATCGCACCAACAGAAATGTATAGTTTTGGCGTCTTTTATGTCCTGATGATGGGATCATTCCTGTGCCTTGGTTTTATTGGCTCCAACTTCTCAGCGATTGCGATGGAGCCAATGCAGAAACTCACGGGAACAGCGTCTGCGATCTATGGCACGCTAACGACATTCCTTGCGGGCTTTTTAGGCGCGATTGTCGCGGGCGGTTATAATGGCAACGCCTCACCCATCTTTTTGGGAAATACAATCTGCCTCGCGTGTGCATTCGGGCTGGTATTGTTCACTGAGCGCGGCAAGTTGTTTCATTCAGGTCAGGACGAAAACTGACCGATAAATAAAAATCCACCTTAGGGACGAGAGGGAGAAACGGACATGTCTTCAGGGGAATGGGTAAGTTTAACAGGGCCAACGGACGGGTTTGAATTTAACGCCTTTCGTGTTCCGGCTGTTGGCGCGCGCAAAGGCGGCCTGGTGCTGATACAGGAGATTTTCGGCGTCACACAGGATTTAAAGCGCGTATGCGGTGACTTTGCTGCTAAAGGGTATGACGTGCTTTGCCCATCCTTGTTTGATCGACGAGAAGTCAAAGTTGAGATCCCACACGATACCCAAGACGGCCTCGCAAAAGCGCGTGATTATGCTTACTCCAAACCCGTCGAGGAAATTGTCGGCGACGTGCAGGCATGTATCGACGCATTGAAGGATGACGGTCCGGTCTATATCACCGGGTTTTGCTATGGCGGCTTTGTCAGCTGGCTGGCCGCAGCGCGATGTGAAGGCCTGGCGGCGGCTTCGGGTTATTACGGCCGCACAATCCTCAACCTTCCAGACGAACAACCTAAATGCCCGATCATTCTGCATTGGGGCGATAATGATCCGCATATCCCAATGGATGAGGTGGAAAAATTCATGCAACATCGCCCGGAAATCGTTTCGCACGTTTACGCAGCAGGACATGGGTTTGTGTCGCAACGCTCCAACGACCACAATGCGGAAGCTACAGATCTGGCGATGCAGCGCACACTTGAATTATTTGACGCCAACAAGTGATCCGCCAACGCGTAAGGCGCCTATAAGAACTAACATAGAAGACATAAAGGAAACAGCATCATGCTGACCGTCCACCACCTTGAAAATTCAAGGTCTCAGCGCATTCTCTGGCTATTAGAGGAATTGGGCGCAGACTACGAAATCAAGCACTACAAGCGCAGCAAAACCACGAATCTAGCGCCTGCGGAACTGAAGGACATCCATCCACTTGGCAAGTCACCAGTTATTACGCATGGCGACCATGTCATCGCAGAGACCGGCGCGATTGTGGAATATATTCTGGAGACCATTGGCGGCGGACGTTTCATGCCGGCAGAAGAAGTCGACAAGCTGCGTTACAAATTCTGGCTGCACTATGCGGAAGGTTCCGCCATGCCGCCTTTGCTGATCAAGCTAGTGCTCGATAGCATGGAAACCAAAGCGCCAGCACTTATCCGACCAATCGTAAAAGCAGCGACTGGTAAAGTGAAACAGAATTTCCTCAATCCCCAGCTGAACACGCACTTGTCTTTCATCAATGACGAATTGATGGATGTGGAATGGTTTGTCGGCGGCGAACTATCTGGCGCGGACTTTATGATGAGCTTCCCGTTAGAGGCAGCAGCCAACCGCGCAGGCGCATCAGATTATCCGGCGATCAAAGCGTTCCTGGCGCGTATTCACGACCGTCCGGCCTACAAGACCGCACTTGAAAAAGGCGGGCCTTACGCGTTTGCTTAAGCGATTATAGATCGTCGAGATTGATTTCTGGTTCGTCACTATCGACGGCAAGTTCAGGCGTGTTTAATCGCCAACCGGCACCCTTGCCTTGCATGAGGGTGTCGGTGAGCCATGGCAGAAGCTTCAACAGCGCTGCGTCCAACCCATAAGGCGGATTGACCACGACAACGCCTGCCCCGCACAACGGGCCGGGTTCGACGACTTCCTGAACCCACATATCAGCAAGCAGGAGTTTTTCGGGCGAAAACTCCATGTCGTCGATGAGCCATTCTGCAAGACCATCATCGAACTTTTCGGTGGTTTCCATGTCTTTCAACGGACGCCAGAAAATGAAAGTGCCAGAAGGCCAGCGCTCGATCGCTTTCATGGCGGCCTTGGCCATGTGCGCTAGCTCATCACGATGTTCAAATGGTGGGTCAATCAGCGCCACACCCCGGCGTTCTGGCGGCGGCATATAGGCGCCAAGCGCTTCGTATCCATCACGTGTTTCTACTTTTACCCGCTCATCGCGGCGGAAATAATAGCGCAAGGTTTGAGAGTCTTCCGGATGCATTTCTGTGAGACGCAAGGCATCCTGTTCACGCATTAAATGTGCGGCCAGCGCAGGTGATCCAGGATAGGCTTTTAGTTCGCCATCAGGATTAAAGTCGCGAATAGCGTCCATGAACGGACCAATCAATTCAGCGATCTCCGGGGCAGGCGCCACGTCCCACAACCGACCAATACCCTCGCGCCATTCAGGACTGCGGCGGGCTTCATCGCCGGTCAGGTCATAAAGCCCGATCCCCGCATGAGTGTCGAAATAACGAAACGGCTTGTCCTTGCCCTTTAAACGCTCAATCGCGAAGGTCAGAACAAAGTGTTTGAGAATGTCAGCAAAGTTGCCAACGTGAAATGCGTGACGGTAATTCATGAGGAAGGTCCATACGCCTCCCCCTTAAAGCGCACAAGCACTATCAAACATGCTTGCTATTGCCGTTTACTATTATAGTGTCGCGCCTGTAGGAGCTTTGCTTCAGAGGGGCGGAAAAATGGCGGACGTCTTTATCTCGTACTCGCACGAGAACAAAGAAGCTGCGCGGATGCTGGCCGATACCATTACAGCCAAAGGCTATAATGTGTGGTGGGACCGTGAGCTGATTGGCGGCGATGACTATACCACCGTCATTGAAGGCGTGCTGGACGAAGCTAAAGCTGTCATTGTTCTCTGGTCAGACATTTCCCGAAAATCATACTGGGTGCGCGATGAAGCTGCTGTTGGCCGCGACCGGAACCGGCTTTTGCCAATCGTCATCGACAAATGCCAGCCGCCTTTAGGGTTTCGCCAGCTTCATACCGTCTTCCTGCACGGCTGGGACGGCAAATCGGATGAGCCGCTTGAGGATTTGTGGCTCGGCCTTGAAGGCCTGGTCCATGGCGGACGCGGACAGTCTGAAGCGGCCAGCGCAGCGCCAACGTCAGCGCCTGATACAAACCCGTTTGGCGGACCTTTGGAAGTTGCGCCCGAACCTCAAGCAGCTGGCGCCCCACCGGCGCCGCCCCGCGCGAAAACACGACCAAGCGCGCCGCCAAAACTGGAAGCCTCGCCTGAGCGCGTCCACAAAATTCTGGCCGGTGTGAACGCACAACCGAACAACAAACCGATTGCAAAAATCCTGCGGGAAGAGAAAAAACAGCGCTCTTTCCTTAAAACCTTCTGGCTGACCAGTTTTGTGGTGTCCGCCATTTTGTCCGCTGCGATGGGTTTTGTCGCCATTTTCATGGAAAAAGACGAAAACATTGCCGACATGGGGCATATCGAACTGTTGTTAGGATTTGGAATACTGGCCTTTTTCATGTGCGGACTCGGTTTAATCCTGGGCCGTTTCCTGATCGTTGTCGGCCGCCGGCTGTCAAAGCGGAAATCGGTCAAATACTTCGACTCAGTCACCAATTGGTGCATGGGCGTAAGCCTTGCAATTGCTGGGTTGATTGCCTGGGGCATGACCACAGTTGAAGGCGAAGATGGAGTTGCCGTGGGCGACGCCATCTATTTTGCGCCGCTGATGGCTTTTGTTTTCTTCTTTCCGATTGCCGCTTTCATCACGGTGCCGATCGGTGCGGCCAAGGGTGTGAAACGCAAATCGTTCCAGGACGGCTATTAGATCATTTGGTCAGTCAGGTGGCTGTCGATCGGACCAGTCTTTATCAATGAAGCTTTTGTCCGGGTGTAGCGTTGGCAGACTGACGCCCAGCTGGTCACCCATGCGTTGTTGATGCTCATCTGCGCCGAAAACCTGTGGACGCCTGAATGTGTCACCGGCAAACCCCTGTATGGATCGTTTTTGAGCTGGCCCGAATTGCCTGCCCCATTCACCATCCCAGGTCCGCCGCAAGTCCGCACCGCCTTCCCTGCTAGCCGATGGGGCACAATCTGTACGTCGCGACGTCTTTGATGACAGCCCCAAACAATCAGCACTTTTTAATATCTCTCGCATCGGCGTTAAAGGCGGAGGTGCAAAAGTGACAGCTTTGTCGGACCGGTGTTCTGCAGGGACATTCGCAACGGTCTTATCTGGAATACTGATTGGCGCCTCATCGACAATGTCTTCAGTCCCATCTTCAACATCCAAGGTTGCGATTGGAGGATTTTCCTCAGAGGCGATGCCTTCTTCTTTGTCGTGTTCGATGGTTTCGCTTGGTGAGTTCGTCTCAACGCTGATCAGCTCAATTGGAAGGTAATCAATATCCTGATCTTGAATGACGTTAATAAGATCAACATCCGACCAGGTCGATGATATGGCCCAGTACACCACAACATGAACGCTCAGCGTGAGAATGACCGCCATTACTCGGGGTGAAGGCGCGCGATCCCAATTCGCGTGAATGCTGGCAAGAGCGTGCAAAAATCATCCCAAATAAAAAAATCGCGCCGATAAGACCGGCGCGACTTTCTTCATGAAAAATGGTCAGATTTTGTCAGTCTGCTCTAAAACAGATTGGCTTTATTTGATTTCTTTCTGAGAGGTCACGATCTTGCCGACCAAACCGTATTTCACGGCGTCTTCGGCCGCCATCCAGAAGTCACGATCTGTGTCTTCCTTGATCTTCTCAACTGGCTGACCTGTGGCTTCAGCAAAGATGTTGTTCAAACGCTGGCGCATTTTGATGATTTCGCGCGCTTGAATCTCAACATCTGACGCCTGACCGCCTACACCGCCACGTGGTTCGTGAAGCAGGAAGCGTGTGTTTGGCAGTGCGAAACGGTTTTCTTTCTCGGCGGCGGCGTAAATGAGCGCGCCTGCAGACGCACACCAGCCCGTTCCAAGAATTTTCACCGGCGCAGACACGAATTTGATCATGTCGTGGATCATGTCGCCAGATTCAACGTGGCCGCCCGGAGATGACAGCACGAGCAAAATCGGGTCATCACTTTCAGACGCCAGCGCCAACAGGCGCTCACAGACCCGGCGAGCCTGTTTATCGTCAATGCCGCCAGTCAGAATAATGGTGCGCGCCTTAAACAGCGCTTCTTCCAGAAACGCGTTTGGCTCGCCCAGCGGCTTGTCATCCGTTTCTTCATCATCCAGTCGGTATGTCATGTGTATAGAATGCTCCCAGGGCAATCGGGATGGAATCGTCTCATAGATAGGTGAGACGCCTTGGCCGCCGGGTCAATGGTCGGCCGTCGGAAATATGGCTTGGCGCCCCTCTCAGGGCGTTTGAACCGTCATAGAAGACATCATTCTTTAACCGAGACTGAATTTCCAGCCAGAAAACGCATGTTCAAAAGGTTTTGGCTAAATTGCTTCCCAGACTTCGATATTATTGCGTCGACCGACCGTCATGGATAGCTCTGGATTGATCAGCGCCGAAAGGCCGATACGGCCAAACAGGTCGCGCGTCCATTCCTGATCCTTCGCGTTCATCTCTCTGAAAGCTGCTTCAATCCGGCGCTGACAATAAAGCATATATGGCTGAACTGACATGGTGACTTTGTGGCCCCGATAGTTGAGATCGGTAAAACCAAGCGCACGATTAGCCGGTTTGTCTGTGACTGGCTGACCATCTTCTGGTGAGTTCTCATTTAGCCAATGGCGGATGAAATCCATTCGTCCCTCAATTTCATCACCATATTCCTGTCCAATGAATTCGATCACTTTCATCAGCGTGTCCGGAATTTTATCGTCCGCAACGAAATCATAAGGCGTGTCAAATTCCATCGCATCCTGGCCCGTCGCATACATGCGCTCAGTCCAGCGATAAACGCGCGGGGCCTGAACTTTCATGATGTTGGCCGGCACAGGGTCACGCCCCAAGTGCGCGAACAATGGGCCGAACATGCCACAATCCCCGACGGAGGGGCGTCCGCCCAAAAGGTATGGGTGCTGATCAAAGTGGGCGTCCAATAAAGACAGCAATGTCTCATACCCTGTTTCGATCGCAGGGATGGTGTCATCCGTTACGCCCAGAACCGGCAAATAACTGCGCATCCGGTCCATGACTTTGCCTGCTTGCGGGCTTTGCTCTGAAAGGCCAAACGCATAGTTTAGAAAGGCGCTTTGCTGATCGTAATAGGACCAACGATAGTGCATCGCAGGCTTCAACAGCGCCTGACTGCCATATTGAAACAGGAGCGCAGAAATAAGCTTCTGTTTTGGACCGGATGGTGTGAACGCAAGACCAGGACCGGAGATTTCAGACCGCTCGATAATATCGAGGCTGTCCTGAATCAGGTCGCCGACACGCGTACGGTAAACCGGAATGATCGCGCGGCCGATTTTGGGCACAATGTTTTCTGCAAATTCCGGCGTGCGCGAAGAAATGTCCGCGAACGCATAACCCTGTTTGCGTAAATAGGATTTGGCGATGACAGTGTAATAAGAATGCGGGAAACCAAAAAGTTCGCCGCCAGCAAGGTCGTTCTGTGAAGCCGTCATGTCGTCCCCGAAGCTATTTTATATGTTTTCACGGACGGTTATGGAAACAATCACTTCGACTATCAAGCCGGCAGGACGTGATTTTACGTTATGATAGATAGTCATCAGACACGCTGAAATTGGTAGGCCCGGAGGGATTTGAACCCCCAACCAAACCGTTATGAGCGGTTTGCTCTAACCGTTGAGCTACAGGCCCCCAGCGGTGAAGCGACACCTTGTACCAAAATTCGTCTGAAGGTGAAGCCCCGCACCCGCAAGAAATGATCAAGCGTGCAATAATTGCTGTCATGCACATTATGCCGTTTCTGTCATGAACCCGCCGCAATGACCTGCGTTAAACGTAAGAATAAAAACGCAAAACACGGGAAAAGGATCAATGAATATGACCCGCTTATCTATCGCAGGCGCAATGCTGGCGCTTTCCACAGCTTGTGCGGCGACACCGTTTTCTGCTGGCGCGCAGGTGGCTGGCCCGGTGATAGAAACACCTACGATCCAGCAAGAAACCACCCTCTCGCTAACAGGAAGCGGCGAAGTCAGCGTCGCGCCAGACATTGCCAGCATCTCACTTGGCGTCAGCGTGGATGCAGAGACAGCAAGCGCTGCAATGAAACAGCAAGCTGCACAGATGACAGGCGTGTTTAACGCCCTGAAGAAAGCTGGCATTGCCGCGAAGAACATGCAGACCGGCAATATCTCGCTCAATCCGCGCTATGATTATTCCTCGCGCAATAACAGCCCGCCCAAGCTGATCGGCTATAATGCGTCAAACACGGTGAACATTATCGTTCGCGACCTGGATAAGCTGGGTCCGACGCTGGACGCGGTTGTTGATGCTGGCGGCAACACCATCAACTCTGTGTCATTCAGCCTGGATGACCCTGCTGAAGCCCAAGCTGAAGCGCAAAAACTAGCTGTTCAAGACGCCCTGGCGAAAGCTGAGCTTTATGCAGCCGCTGCGGGTGTGAAGGTTAAACGTATTATCACAATGAATGAAGCTGGCGGGTATTACCCTCAACCCATGCCGATGAAAGCCATGCGCGCTGAAGCTTCTGACGCATCTTTCACTCCGGTCGCGGCAGGCGAAGTGAATTATTCCGCTTCAATGAATGTTGTGTTCGAGCTGACGCAATAATCGAGCTTAAGTTTGCAAACAACGCGCGGAACCTATGTTTCGCGCGTTTTGTTTCAGCGGACTGATGTCCAGATAAAGAATACCGCCAAAACAACGATCGCAGCGGCAATCTGCCAATGCGGTTTGCCCTGTTTATAAAATGGGAGGCGTTTTTTAGGACGCGCACCGGTTGATCCGCCAGGTGCGCGACGTGTCATATCTTTAAGCGACGTGTGGGACGACGTTGTTGTGCTCGTCCAGCATGACAACAGTCGGGGCGTGCTGACGCGCAAGTTCTTCTTCAACCTGTCCCCAGGATGCGATGATAATGCGGTCGCCCTGCTGAAAGAAACGGGCGGCTGCGCCGTTGACGCCAAATGTTTTTGAGCCGCGTGGCGCTTCGATTGCGTAAGTAGAGACACGTGCGCCATTGGTGATGTTCCAGATGTCCACGCGCTCGTTGACGAGAATGCCGGATGCGTCCAGCAAATCTTTGTCGATTGATATAGAGCCCTCATAATGCAGGTCACATTGCGTAACTGCGGCACGGTGGAGCTTAGCTTTCAACATCGTCAGGAGCATAATAAAGTCCCTACATCACTGTGGATCGCCGCTATTACGGCTATCTCTGCTTTTTTGCAATAGCACACATGCATCTTCGCAGGTGCAACATAAACCAGCAAGTCTTTAGCACAAGAAACATGAATTTGCGGTAACATCGTCACGATGAAACGGTTAAAACGTTCGAATTCCTGCGAAAAACTTGAATCTCGCGCTGCGTTTTTAGGTGCGCTGCCTACTAGCAAGTGCGCACACGCGAGTGTGAACAATCATTATCATCCGTCCACTAGCGTATTTTTGCGCAAACGTTAAGTGTCATTCTGAAAAAGGAATCCAGTCAAAGAGCCCAGCATGTCCATTGAAAACGTCAAAACCTATTACGGACAAACCCTCACACAGTCCGCCGACCTGAAGACTGACGCCTGCTGCACAGATGCTGCGCCGCCACGCCATGTCGCACAGGCCATCGCCGGCGTGCATGAGACTGTCAAAATGCGCTATTACGGCTGTGGCATCGCCATTCCATCACGTCTTGAAGGTCTTAAAGTGCTCGATCTGGGCTCTGGTTCCGGGCGCGACGCATATGCGCTTGCCAAACTGGTCGGGCCGAACGGCTCTGTGACTGGGGTGGACATGACGCCAGAGCAACTGGCCGTCGCGCGTGAGCATGAGCAATGGCACGCAGACGCTTATGGCTATGACAAACCAAACACGCGCTTTATCGAGGGTTATCTTGAAAAACTGGATGAACTCGACCTTGAGCCTGAAAGCTTCGATCTCATCATTTCAAATTGTGTGATCAACCTGTGTGAGGACAAGCCTGCAGTCTTCAAAGCGGCGCACAAACTCTTAAAACCGGGCGGAGAACTTTACTTTGCGGATGTGTATTCTGATCGCCGGGTGCCGCAGGAACTTACAAAAGACCCGATCCTTTATGGTGAATGTCTCTCAGGTGCGCTCTACTGGTCCGACTTCCTGGCCATCGCCAAACAATCCGGCTTTGCTGATCCGCGTACAGTCACACACCGTCCGCTGGCGCTGTTAGATCCTCAGATCAAAGCCATGCTGTCCCCCATTCGCTTTGCATCTGTGACCACACGCCTGTTTAAGCTGACGGACGCAGATACGGCCTGTGAAGACTACGGACAGGCGGTTATCTATAAAGGCGGTGTTGAAGGCATGGAGAATGTCTTTGAGCTGGACGTGGAACACCGCATTGAAAAAGGCCGTGTATTCCCTGTCTGCGGCAACACTGCCGCTATGCTCATGAAAACACGCTTTGCGTCCTATTTTGAGTTGTTAGGCGATGGCCAGACACATTTTGGTCCATTCCCAGGCTGTGCGGCCCCTGATGTGTTTGCTGGCAATCAGGAAGCGGCAAGCGCTGCGCCAGTTGGAGGGTGTTGCTAGCCAGCGCCCCGCGCGATCTGACGTAATGTCTGAGGCGATGCGCCGAACGCGCGCAGGAATGAGCGGCGCATACGCTCTGGGTCGTTAAAGCCAGTCTCGTCTGCGATTTCGGACATTTTCCGATTGCTAGCCTCAACCTGCGTGCGCGCCGTGTCCAGGCGCAGCCTTTCAACAGCGCGCGCTGGCGTTTCGCCAGTTTCCGCTAAAAACAGGCGCGAGAAATTGCGCGGGCTCATGCCGGCTTGTTCAGCCAAGTCAGTCACATGCAACGGCGCTTTCAAATTGACGCGCACCCAGGACAACAGGTCGGCAAATTTTCCGTTGGTCTGAGAAAACCGGATCAAAGGCGAGAATTGCGACTGACCGCCGGGGCGCCGGTAATAGACCACTAATTCCTGCGCCACACGTTGAGCGACGCCTTCTCCCAAATCGTCAGCGATCAAAGCGAGCGACAGATCAATGCCTGCTGTAATACCGGCGGAAGTCCAGAACTTTCCATCTTTTGTCCAGATACGCTCAGCATCGAAGTTTACTTTGGGAAACGCCCTTTGCACCTCGTCAGACCGCCGCCAGTGAGTTGTCGCTGAGCGACCATCCAGCAGTCCCGCCGCCGCCAAAAACACAGACCCGGAACACACACTGCATGTGCGCCGAGCACGCGTTCCTGCGGTTTTGACGAAATCCATAAAAGCCTTGTCCTTCAACGCCTGTTCTGTGCCCTCACCGCCTGCAACAAAGAGTGTGTCGACGGGCTTATCATCTATCGCTTCAGCCATAAGCAATGCCCCGCTTGAGCTTTTTACAGGGCCGGCCTCACTTGCAAGAATGCGTAGTTGGTATGGCGCAGGCTCCATCCCACGTGTTGGCATTTCAAATGCGCTAATTGGGCCCGCCGCATCCAGCAACTGGAAATCAGGAAAGATTAAAAAGGCTACGGTTTTCATTTGGCGCTATTTGTTGGATCATTGTCATTTATGCCAAATTGCTTACATGGGATAACCAGATCGCGCTAGTTCAGATGTGGTTTTTCTGTCGAACAATGACGACGAAAAACGGGAAAGGAGAGGAATTGTAAAA